>CADBFZ010000001.1 GCA_902794095.1 uncultured Lachnospiraceae bacterium
ATCGGCTGTTCGCTGCCGATCCTGGCAAAGGCGGTCCACCTGGACCCGGCTCTCATCGCTTCGCCGATGCTGACCACCATTGTGGATGCCGCAAGCCTGACCATATACTTTACGTTTGCCACCTGGATTCTCGGGCTGGCGGCGTAAGGTCTGTCAATGTGAGAAAAGTTTCCGCCGCTTCGATGGCGGGAGTCTTTGAATATTAAATCATAAAGAAAAGAGTGACCAATCATGAACAAGATCAGAACGAGATACGCACCGAGCCCCACGGGGCGGATGCATGTGGGAAACCTCAGAACCGCGCTTTACGCCTACCTGATTGCCAAGCATGAGGGCGGCGATTACCTGCTCCGAATCGAGGATACGGACCAGGAACGCTATGTGGAAGGCGCCGAGGAGATCATCTACAATACCCTGAAGGGCACGGGGCTGATTCATGATGAGGGACCGGATATCGGCGGACCGGTAGGCCCCTACGTCCAGAGTGTGCGCCAGAAGGAAGGCATCTACATGAAGTATGCCAAGGAGCTTATCGAAAAGGGTGAGGCATATTATTGCTTCTGCGATAAGGAAAGACTTGCTTCACTTAAGACTGCAGTATCTGAGGACGGAAAGACCATTACCGTATACGATAAGCATTGTCTCGGACTTTCCAAAGAGGAAGTTGAGAAGAACCTTGCTGAGGGCAAGCCTTTCGTAATCAGACAGAACATTCCCAATGAGGGAACCACCACATTTAAGGATGAGCTTTACGGTGATATTACCGTTGAGAATTCCGAGCTTGATGACATGATCCTTATCAAGTCCGACGGATATCCTACTTATAACTTTGCAAACGTTGTTGATGATCACACCATGAACATCACCCACGTTGTAAGAGGAAATGAGTATATCTCTTCATCACCCAAGTATCAGAGACTTTATGATGCTTTCGGATGGGAGAGCCCCGTATACATCCACCTTCCTCTTATCACCGATGAGAATCATAAGAAGCTTTCCAAGAGAAGCGGACATTCATCATTCGAAGATCTTATCGATCAGGGATTTATTTCAGAGGCAATCGTTAACTACATTGCACTTCTCGGATGGTCACCTGAGGATAACAGAGAGATCTTCAGCCTTGATGAGCTTATCAAGGAGTTTGATTATCACAGAATTTCCAAGTCCCCCGCAGTATTCGACATTCAGAAGCTTAAGTGGATGAACGGAGAGTATCTGAAGGCAATGGACGATGAGAAGTTCTTTGAGATGGCTAAGCCATATCTTGAGAAAGCATTGCCTGCAGGAATCGATGCGAAGAAGGTAGCATCCAAGGTTAAGACCCGTATTGAGATCTTTCCCGACATTGAGGAGCAGGTTGATTTCCTTACCGCTGTTCCCGAGTATTCAAACGAGCTTTATACCAACAAGAAGAATAAGATTGATGAGGCAGGATCCAAGGCTGTCCTTACCGATCTCCTTCCCATCCTTGAGGCTCAGGATGATTACAGCAACGATGCACTTTATGCAGAGCTCCTTAAGTATGCTGAGGGCAAGGGATATAAGAACGGATATGTAATGTGGCCTCTCAGAATAGCACTTTCCGGTAAGGCTATGACTCCCGCAGGTGCTACCGAGATTCTTGAGCTTCTCGGCAAGGAAGAGTCCGTAAAACGTGTTAAGGCAGCAATCGAGAAACTTTCATGAAATTACCTAAGATATTCGAAATAGATGACAAGGGTGAAAAACTGGATCCCGGAAAGCTTGCGATAGCAGGGCTTTTAATCTGCGCCATTGTTATAGCTTTGGTGGTTTATTCCAAGAAGGGATATTACGATACCAAGTACTACACGTACAATGCATATGCGGATCTTGCGGATTGTTATTTGCACACCGTTATCAGTATCGCTCTTTCAATCATTCCTTCGGTTTTGATGATTGTTTTTCATCTTATCGTCAAGATCAAAAATAAAACAAACAAGGCACTTGCGGTTCTTCTGCTCATTTCGGTGGTTTTACTCTGTGCCAACGGAATTTTCGAGACTTTTTCTCTTGTAAATGCAACTTTGACGGAGGATGAGCTTCGTAAGGATCTTTGTTTTGTTTTGCTCGGATGCCATATTTTATCGGCAGGATCTGCGTCAAATGGCATCAAAATGCTCAAAATAGTGCCTCCTGCTTGATTTTCAGCCGTATTTAAGGCATTATATATATGCAGGACATAAGGGAGCTTGTTAATGCAAGCTCCTTTTTATATGTAATTAAGTCCTGACTATTATGAAAGGAGGAAGCGAATGTCTATTTTTTCAAGAAAGACCGAAGTGCAGGAACCTTTACAGGACCATACGGTGTACCTGATCGATACGGAGAACGTAAGGACTGTTTGGACCCTTCTTCTTGACAGGATGACTCTTAACGATAAGATTTATGTCTTCTATACGATGAATTCCGGAAACGTATCGTATGAGGACTTAAACGGCGTTATATCGTCCGGTAAGAATGTTGAGCTTATTCAGTGCCATACAGGTAAGAACGGCCTTGATTTCCAGCTTGTTTCATATCTCGGATATCTGATCCAAAATAATGAAAATGCGGATTATTGCATAATTTCCGATGACAACGGATATGATGCGGTTATCAAATTCTGGGAAGGCAGGGAAGTTAAAGTATCGAGAAAAACTGCTTTTCAGGTATCGGGAAAACAGGCTAAAGCACCCAAGAAATCATTGTTCGGGGTCAAGCCCAGAACAACTGCCAAAAAGAAGCCTGTAGAAAAAGCACCTAAAGAAGAGGCACCCAAGGCAGAAGCCACTAAACCTGCAGCTAAGCCTGCTACAAAACCGGCAGCACCCAAACAGGAAGCTAAGACTGAGACAAAACAGGAAACTAAGCCCGAGTCTAAGCAGACAAAAGCAAAGACTGCATCACCTAAGCCTGCTGCAAAACCTGCTGCATCCAAAAATGCTCCCGCTTCGGTAAATGTATCGGAAGATAAGCTCAGGGAATTTCTTCCCGATGAATCCGATGACAATGTTCGTCAGATCTCGGATATCATCAAAAAGAGCGGCGGTAAAAAGGGACTTGCCGACATTCATGACGAGATAGAAAAACTCTATCGTAATGAAAAAGCATCAGATATTTACCGCGTAGTCAGACACAATATCAAAGATATCTGTATCTGATCACATTAGAATAAAAAGGCTCTTGCCACTTATGTGGCAGGAGCTTTTTATGTTTAAAAGTCATTTCTTATCAGGTCGTTAATTTCTTTTACTTTGGTTTTGATACTGAGCATATCCAGTAATTCGCACACGATCAAAACGAAGAAAGTAAATGCTATCAGTACAGGTATCGATAAACTGTTATACCAGGAAAAGAGATTACCGAATATAAGAACAAGTATTACAGCGTATACGAATTTAATGCCTGTTTCCACCAGCGTTAAACTGATTTCAATCCTGCTTATAAGCTTGATTCCGGCATATATGAGAATGTTTACTCCAAGTGCCTGAAATACGGTTTCAAGACATAAGAAAGTTGCTTTGTATAAGAGTGCAATGGTTGAAAGCGCCACAAGGGTTATTCCGGTCATGGCAAATATATTGATTATTGTCTTTTTCATAATGAGTTCCTCCGAAGCAGTACGTCTCTGATATCATTCAAATAATTTCTGTTAACACAGATTCTTTCATCATTTATCAGTATCGCTTCGAGTTTCGAATTGGGAAGATTTTTGATCCCCTTTAGCTTATCGACATTAATGATTACCGATCTGCTTACTCTTACGAATCCCGCACCGGATAACATTTTTTCAAGTTCGAGTAATCGGTGGGAAGTTTGATATACATCGGTTCCTGTGTAGATAAAGCCTTTCTTGTCCACGCTTTCCATATAATAGATCTCATTTATGGGAACGGAGTATTCTTCGTTCTCTTTTTTACATGAGATGACCTTATCAACGGATCTTACATAATTAGAAACTCTTTTTACGTTAGCCGACAGTTCTTTGTACTCAATCGTAACTTCAGGTTCCTGCTTGTTCGGGTTTTCTTTCATTATCAAGCGCATTGTTTTTTCGCCTTATGAGGTAGCAGATAAGTACGATGGCGAATGAAACTGTCTGCGCAATTGTTACTCTGACAGTCATTAACTCGTCCGCACCTGTATCTGTTACTACGTGGAGTAGGTTTACTATTGTATTGTTGAAGAAATGATCGCCCATGGAAAAATAAAGATTTCCGGACATCTTTGTCAACATAGTAAACTTTAAACCAACAAGTGCACTGGCGACAAGCATAAATATTGCACTGAATATCATTCCGTTAAAGCTTTGTTCACCGTCAATGTAGTTCCTTATGGGCCCAATCACATGCCAGAAACCGAACAAACATGATGAAATGACGGCAGCTTTGGTAAATGAATGCTTTGATTCAAGAACTTTTATGAACAGTCCTCTGAAATTACCCTCTTCCATGATGACATTGATTATATTTCCGATAATGCAGATTACGAAGAAGATAAGTTCTGTTCTGTTTCCTACATTTTTATCGATTGCATATGCGCTGACATAGAGCTGCAGTGATCTGAAACTGCCTCCCGATACTGCAATCATGACCTCTACTGTATAAGCAAGTAAAAATACACCTGCTCCGAATGCAAGTCCTTTAAGGATGCTGTAGAAATGTTTGCCGGTTCTAAATCCGATTTCTTTTAATGAAAATCCGAATATCTTACATGAGATCACCAGGATCACGATTCCGAGTGTTTTGTGAATTACGGCTTCACCGATTATTGTCTGATCGGTTCTCAGAAAGAGAAATTCTGTGATATGAAGTGCCAGACAGATCAGATAAATGATCAGTACTGTAAGAAATGGATTTTTAATCTCTTTTTTGTTCATGATTTACCTCTTTTCATATGTTTGTGAGTGCAAAATAACACAGGATTAAGGCACATACAACGAAGGTGCTACCGAATTACAAGAAACGGTTACCGAACTGCAAAATTCTTTTATTTTTCCTCAAATTATTTAAAGAAGTCTTAAATGAATCTGACTAAATTTGCTGTTATAATGTTTGTTGTAAGAAAATACGAAAGGTGTGATTTATACGAAGAACTTAAAGAAATATTTATCAGTACTGCTTATTTTCGGAATGCTTGTATCAATTGCAGGATGTAAAGGCTCAGGTGAGGTTGTGGCTCCCGATGAGAGCGGTGCAAATGAACCGGTGGTACACATCGATCCGGAGACAGGAGAAGTAGTTAAATTTGTTAATTCCGATCTTGCCAAGGTCGGAGTATATGATATTTCGGAAACAGATCTCGGTTTTACTGCTGAATCTTCTTATGCTGTGGGAAGCGGAAAGACAGATGACGGAGCGTTTTTTGTAGTATGCGACCGCAGTTATGAATATGACAATGAATACTACCTGGTTACCATGGATGATAAGGGAAGTCTTATTAAGAAGACTCCTTTGATCAAGCCTGTTGACAGTAATGATTTCGAACGCGATGAAGATGTTTCGGGCATATATTACAACAGTATCATCCAGTTCTTTGATGAGTATGATATCTCTGTAGATTACATTGACGGTGTTTTCTACGAGTATTTTCATTACGCGGGAGACGGTTTATTCGAAGGACTTCTCAGAATATACACCGGCGGATATGAAGCGAGCAGCAAAGAATACATATTTGACGTGCGTTGGAACGATGCCGGAGAATGCACAGATCTTATATATCTTCCCATTGAATATGGCGACGGATATATTGACCGCTTTGCTTATGCTCCCGATGGAAAGCTTGCATGCGTATATAACTGCGCTATGTGGGAAGACAATACATTCGCTGAAAAAGCAATTGTGTTTTCCGAGAACAGATTTGAAGATACTAAGAATATGGTTGTTGCCGAAAATGATGATCTTTCCACATGGCTTAACAGTGTAGGAGAGTTCATGGCTTCAGGCGATAAGCTTATGGCAATCTACTGTTCCGTTGACGATCCTTACAGCACCACCGTATCTGAAATTGATCTTGATACTTTTGAGCCTGTATCATCATATACTCTTGATCAGTTTGGTGCCGGTTCAACCTATCCTCTCGGAACTACGGATGATGAAGGTTTTATTTTCTATACCGGAAGCGGACTTGAGATCTGTAGAAAAGACTCAAAGGCTGAAGTATTATTTGACTACATCAATTCGGATTTCAGGGAAACCGGATGCGCAAATTTCGTATGCATGAACGGAACCGATGAATTCTATCTTTCCTTTACTGACGGAAACGGCGGTCCTTATATTGCATTTTGTAAGCATGTTGCACCCGAGGATGTTCCCGATTGTAACGTAGTTACTTTTGGCGCAACATCTTTATACGGTTCAATGTCCGATCTTATCATTGATTACAATACTAAGAATACCGGAACCAGGATCGTATATAAGGATTATCAGATCTACGAGAAATACACAGATTATAATGCCGACATCACCAAGCTTTACGAGGATATGATAAACGGTCGCATGCCCGATATCGTATTTGTTGAATCATATGACTATTTCGATTATGATACCCTTTCCCGTAAAGGAATACTGGCAGATATCGGATCACTTATCGATGAAGATCCCGAAATGTCACTTGAAGATTATCTTCCCAATGTTGTTGATGCCCTTAAGTTTGACGGAAAGATCTATCGTCTTGTTCCTTCATTCTCCGTAAATACAGCTTACGGAAGCGAAGAGTTCTTGTCCGGATACGAGAATTGGAACGTTGATACTTTCCTTGAGTATGTAAATGCACTCGATCCCGATGAAGCTATTCCTTTCAGTATGTTTGAGATCAGGGAAAACTTCCTCGATGATATGCTCAGATACAACGGTTATCTCTGGATTGACAGAGACGGCTATTCATGTGATTTTAACGATCCTTCATTCGGACGCCTTCTCGGGTTTGCAAAGACCATTCCTACAGACATTGATTATGAAAGCGTTCATATGCAGAATTACTGGGACGGTTCAGATAATATGACCGCAACCGGTGAGATTAGAGTTAATCTTCACTATATGAGTAATTTTAAGGATTCGTATTTTGACAGCTATGCTGCCTGCGAAGGAAATGCGGTATTTGTAGGATTCCCTTCACCCAATTCCCGGAGCTCCGTGCTTTCTCAAATGAACAGTTACGCGATAAAGGCTGATTCCATAATGATCAAAGAGTCATGGGATTTCATTAAGCAGCTGCTTAAATACGATTATCAGACATCGGATAATATTCTTAATTTCCCCGTTCTTAAGGATGCATTTGAAGTAAGAATGGAAGATTGTTCTTCACCCTATGTCTATAAGAATGAAGACGGAGAAGAATACGAGTACAAACCCGTTTATTATAGTGGAGATAACGAGATTCCAATCCCCTTCATGACCGATGACCAGATCAAGGCTGCGGAAGAATTTATCCTTGGTATAGACAGAGAAGAGTTCACCGATCCCGACCTCGAAAATCTTATTATTTGTGAGATCAATCTGGGATTCGAGAACGGAGATACTCCCGAGGAGATAGCTTCTTCGATCCAGGTACTCGTTCAGAATTATCTTGACGAGAAAAAAGCCGGTTAAACGGCAGTTTTACGCGATTTTTATGTAAAAACTTGCTTTTTTTCCAATCTTGTGATATCTTATCAAAGTATGTGAAAATAAAGCATTTAATTGCATTAAAGAGGTTAGTAAATGGGCGCACTTCGTATAGTACTTACAATACTTTTTATAATTGATTGCCTGGTTCTTACAGTTGTAGTTCTTATGCAGGAAGGCAAGTCTCAGGGATTGGGAGCAATTGCCGGAGCAGCAGAGACATATTGGGGTAAGAACAAGGGACGCAGCATGGAAGGATTTCTTGTTAAGCTTACAAGAGCTCTCGCAGTACTTTTCATGGTACTTGCAATCGTGCTGAACCTTAACACTTTTTGATATCGCGGATTTCGGGCGTCCGTTTATGCGGACGCCCTTTTTTTGTCTGATTCGGGTAACTTATGAAGAAAAAAGGAAACTACGGAAAACTGAATAAGAAAAGTACGGCTCCTTCCGCATCTTCCAAGACTCCCGTAAGACGCAAGAAGCAGACCAAGGTACATTTGGGAAAAGCCAAGTCCGGCAAGGGTAAGCTTTTCAGATATGAAGGTACATTCTGCGCTACCGATAAGGGCTACGGATTCGTTAATGTAGAAGGTTTTACAAGGGATGTATTTATCTCCGAGAGATTTACAGGCTATGCATTCCACGGAGATAAGGTTCTGATCGAACTACTCACTCCCGGCCCCTTATATGACGGATCATCTGATGGTAACGGAAGACCTCCAAAGAGCCGCGAAGCCAAGGTTATTAAAGTTCTTGAACACTCCATTACCAGGATTGTGGGAACCTTTGAAGAGATCAGAAACGGCTACGGATTTGTAATTCCCGATAAGGGAACACTTGCTTCCGACCTTTATATTCCTAAGGGAAATACCATGGATGCCGTTACGGGACAAAAGGTCCTGGCAGAAATTTCGGATTACGGCGAATTCAAACGGTCTCCCGAAGGCAGGATCATAGAGATAATCGGTGATCTTGATGATGCAAGAACAGATGATGTCAGCGTTATTTGTGCTCTTAACTTAAGGACTGATTTCCCTGAAGCTGCAATCCGTAACTGCGATGATATCTGCGGTGACGGTACAATTATCGGAAGCAGATCCGCATCTGAACTTGATGATCTTTATAAGATTGAAGCTTTATCCGATGTGTTTAAGGATTCTTTTTCCGGTAAGGGTAAGAGACTTGACCTTAGGGATATAGTTACATTTACCATTGACGGTGATGATTCCGGAGACTTTGATGATGCGGTAAGCTTGGAAGTTTTAAGTAATGATTCCGAAGAAGGCGGTGCATATATCGTCGGAGTTCATATTGCCGATGTTGCGGAATATGTCCGTGAAGATTCTCCCCTCGATGCTGAAGCGCTGGAGAGAGGATGCTCGGTTTATTTTCCGGGAAGGGTAATTCCCATGCTTCCCGAGAAGCTTTCAAACGGTCTTTGCTCGCTTAATCCGGACGAAGACAGGTTAAGCCTTTCCGCAATCATGCTTCTCGGAAGAGACGGTAAGACCATTGATCATGTAATCGCCGAGTCGGTTATCAGGTCTTCTAAGAGAATGACTTACGGAAATGTAGATAAGGTTCTTGAAGGCACCGTTCCTGCAGGCTACGAAGCATTTGCGGATGAACTGGAGGATATGGCAGCTGTTTCGGAGATACTTCGTAAGAGAAGGTTTTCAAAGGGATCCGTTGATTTCGATGTTGATGAGTGCGAGATCAGCGTTGATGATAACGGCAAAGTAACCGATATAAAGACCAGAGAAAGAAGTGCATCCAGATCTCTTATCGAGGAGTTCATGCTTCTTGCCAACAAGACCGTTGCAAAACAGTTTTGTAAGAAAAAGATTCCCTTTGCATACCGAGTTCATGAAGATCCCGATATGACCAAGATCAGAGACCTGGTAGAGACTTTCAAAAATCTCGGACTATCCGTCGACAGGAAGATCCTTAAGAAGGTTAACGGATCGGATGATGAAAGCATAAGCTCATTTGAGATTGCTAAGCTCATGGACGAAGCAAAGGGTTCTCCTTTTGAAATGCTTATTAAGACACTTACTTTAAGAAGCATGCAAAGGGCGGAGTATAAGCCTGAATCGCTGGGGCATTACGGACTTGCGTTTAAGTATTATTGTCACTTCACATCGCCCATCCGCAGATATCCCGATCTTCAGATACACCGCATCATCAAGCAGACTTTAAGAGGCAAGATGAAAGCGGAAGCCAAGGAGCATTATGCAAGCATACTTCCCGAAGTATGCAGGAAGTCATCCGTTTGCGAAAGAAGAGCTCAGGAAGCTGAGTATCAGGTCGACCGTCTTAAGATGATCAGATACATGGAAGACCATATGGGAGAAGAGTTTGAAGGCACCGTTTCGGGCGTTACCAGATACGGCGTATTCGTAAAACTTGATAACTCCATCGAAGGAATGATTAGCGTTTACGACCTTCCTTCGGATGATTATATCTATGAAGAATCACTGCTCAGACTTACCGGCAGACGCTCGAGAAGATATTACTCCATCGGCAAAAGAATGCGGGTTTCTGTAAGCGGTTGTGACTTGAACCAGAGGGTTATTGATTTCGTACCCGCAGAGTGATAAAAGATTATTATGGCTAACGAAAAAGAGCATACAAAGCTCATCGCAAACAATAAAAAAGCGTTTCATGACTATTTCATCGAAGAGCAGTATGAATGCGGAATAGTCCTTGTGGGAACCGAGGTTAAATCCCTTCGTATGGGTAAGTGTTCCATCAAGGAAGCATGGGTTCGCATCGAAAAGGGCGAGCTTTGGATCATGGGTATGAATATTTCTCCTTATGAGAAAGGTAATATTTTCAACGTTGATCCCATGCGTGTCCGCAAATTACTTGTTCATCGCTCTGAGATCAATAAGCTGGAGAATGCGGTATCAAGAGACGGTTATACACTTGTTCCGCTTGATGTATATTTTTCAAAGGGACGTGCTAAGGTTAAAATCGGTCTTGCCAAGGGTAAGAAGAATTATGATAAGCGCGAGACCATAGCAAAGAAGGATCGTGCACGCGAAGCTGAGAGAGACTTCAAAGTTAGAATAAAACAATAACTTCGCACGACCCGCTGCGGTATTTATTTGTTTTAACTTGATATGTGTATTACACGGCTGAAAGGTCTGTGTGATATAATATATATATAATTAAATATGGGGTAGTTAAGGTTTCGACAGGGAATTTGAAACTGGAGAAGCTGTCCGGTGCGAACCGTTAATCGCAACCTAAAATAAACGCTGATAACAATCAGTACGCACTCGCTGCCTAATAAGTAGCGCGTGACGCCCATTTAAGGGCTCGTCGGCCCATTGCACTCACGCTTTGGGGTTCCGGCGTCGCATCGTGAGAAACGGTGTATGGTAAGCTTTGCCCATGCATACGTATTATGAAGCTACTCCGCGAGTGAGTTTGTCAGGAGCGCTCATTTGCGGTGGAACGTGTCTGCAGAAGACGAAAGAACTGACTATGACAGTAGAAGGACAGAGGGATGGTTCTTTGGACACGGGTTCGACTCCCGTCTACTCCACTAAAGAGGCTGTTGCAATGATGATGCAACAGCCTCTTTTTTGTGATATACTTCGTTTATTTAGAGGAATAGGATTGGTTATAAAAATGTCTTTTTTTAAAGATAATAAATTATTCGGCAACGGAAAATTTTACATAAATGCACTTTCAATAGCTGTACCCATAATGCTCCAGGCTCTTATTCAGAGCCTTGTTTCGCTGGTTGATAATTTCATGGTTGCGGGCCTGGGTGATGTTTCTATGGCTGGAGTTAATGTATCCGGCCAGATTCTTTTTGTATTCTTTGTATTTATCAATTCCATTTGCATGGCAGGCGGAATCTTTATGACTCAGTTCTTCGGAGCCAAGGATTCTTCCGGAATGCAACAGGCATTCAGATTTAAACTCATATTCGGATTCCTTGCGTTTATTCCCTATTTTCTGGTATGCATTGTTTTCCCTAAGCAGGTTATATACCTGATGCTTAACGGAAATCTTCAAAGGGATCTGATTCTTCCAGAGGCTGTAAGTTACATCAGGCTTATGTTCTTCATGGGACCTCAGCTTACATTTTCACTGAGTGCTGCCAGCTCGTTCAGAGATCTGGGAAGAGTAAAATTCCCTCTTGTAGTAACCATTATCGCAACACTTACCAACACTCTTTTTAACTGGCTCCTTATATACGGAAATCTCGGATTCCCCGCACTCGGTGTAAAGGGTGCTGCCATCGCTACGGTTATCGCAAGATCTCTTGAGTTTGTTATCTTTGCCATAGCACTCCTTGTTAAAAAACCCGAATTTTCGGTTAAGATTAAGGAATTTTTCAAGGTTGACGGTAAACTGATAAAAGAGATCTTTAAGAAGGGCTCCCTTGTTTTATTTTGTGAGATGGTTTGGATTGCTTCAGAGACAATAACAAGCTGGATCTTTAACGGAAGAGGCGGAGCTGAAGTTGTATCGGGAATGTCCGCAGGTTTTGCAATCGCAAATCTCTTCTTTGTGGCCTTTGGCGGAATTTACAGTGCTACACAGGTTGTTATCGGTAAGACTCTCGGTGAGGGCAATCTTGATAAGGCTCGTACAGAGAAGACATGGCTATTGTCAGGATCTGCGATATTCGGTGTCATTATGATGCTGTTCGGATTTCTTACCGTACTCATCGTACCTTTTGTATTCGGAAAACTCAGTGCCGAAGCAATAACCATCTGCACCAGAATGGTTATCTTAATGGCTATTCTTACACCGGTTTGGGTATACATGAACTCCCAGACTGCCATAGCAAGAGCGGGCGGCGATACCATGATGGGCGCCATTGCGGATGCACTTATCACTATTTTTATAATGATCCCGATGCTTCTCGGACTCGGTTTTTTAACAAGTGTCGGACCTGTTGAAATATATCTTTGCGTAAAACTTCTTGATGTTGTTAAAGTAATTGTCTTTACATTTTGGCTTAAAAAGGAACGCTGGCTTAAGAATCTGACTGTTAAGGAGGAGAGCAATGAGTCTGCATAACATATTACTGTTTGTTCAGATTGAGATCATAATCGGTCTTTTCATTGAGAGCTGGATTATTTTCAAGAAATTGAAAAACCCGCTTCATATCTACCTGTTATTAAGCTGCATATGCTCGCTTACGAACAACATCGGATATCTCCTTGAGCTGAAATCAAATACAGAAGATGCATACATAGCGGCTCTGAAGTTTTCTTATCTGGGACGTATATGGTATGTCTTTTTCCTGTTTATGTTCGTTGCGGAACTGGTTAATGTTAAGATTCCCGAATTTTACCGCAAGGCCTTCATGGCTGTTCATGCGATCATCTATATTTCCATTTTCACTCTGGAAGACCATGATCTTTATTACACATCAATGGAATTTCGCACTGACGGGGTGTTCCCTAAGTTAAATCACGGAAACGGTGTGTTCCATCATGTGACGGTCCTTATGGTAGTCTTTTATGCTCTTATCGGAATGTGTATGCTTGTAAGAGCATATCGTAAGGAGAAAAAGACTAAGTCCGGCGGCCGTATTCTTACCGTAATGATTTCCTTTGTATTTCAGGGAGTATTTTTCTTGGTTCAGATCGTGGGTATTCCCGGCATTACATCTTATTATGATATTTCTATGGTGGGTTATTTCTTCGGAACCATCATAATGCTTATCGCTATTTTCACATTCGATCTTCTTGATACCGGCGATGTTGTTAAAGACTATGTTATTGACAGAATATCCGAAGGTATTATCGCAACCGATAACAAAGGTATCATTCAGTATTATAACGAGCCTGCGGTATCAATCCTTCCCGGAATAGCAAGAGAAGAAGATTCTTCAATTAATTTAACAGAAAACACCAGATCCCAGGTTCTGGTTATGAATACCATTAATACAGCTGTTTCTTCAGATTCGGATATCAGGATCAAAGATAAGATATATCGTCCTGAAGTAAGAGAACTCATTTACAAGGGTGAAAGACTGGGTAATGTATATACCCTTGTTGATGAAACCGAGCATTTCCGTTACATGGAAGATCTCAAGGAACAAAGAGAGATTGCGGAAAGTGCAAGTAAGGCAAAGAGCCGTTTCCTTGCCAATATGTCTCATGAGATCAGAACACCCATTAATGCAGTTCTCGGTATGGATGAAATGATCTTAAGAGAATCCGGTGAAAAGCATATCCGAGGATATGCCGCCAACATCATGTCTGCAGGAAGAACCCTCCTTTCACTTATCAATGACATTTTGGATCTGTCCAAAGTTGAAGAAGGTAAGATGGAGATCATACCCGTGCAGTATGAGCTTTCATCATTGTTAAACGATCTTGTAAATATGATCCGTGAAAGGGCGGAGAAGAAGGGGCTTGAGTTTAAACTCGAAGTCGATAATCATACTCCGCATATGCTTATCGGTGACGAGATTCGTGTAAGACAGTGTGTTATGAACATACTGACTAATGCAGTTAAGTATACTGAAAAAGGATCCGTATCTTTGTCAGTCGGATTTGATAAAGCGGGAGACAATAAGATCAAACTCAAGTTTACCGTTCGCGATACCGGCATTGGTATGAAGCAGGAAGATATGGATAAACTGTTTTCTCCTTACAGCCGTATCGAAGAAGGCAGGAACCGTAACATCGAAGGCACCGGCCTTGGTATGAGTATTACCCTTCAGCTTCTCGAACTTATGGGTACTAAACTTGAAGTTGAAAGTGAGTACGGAAAGGGCTCAGTGTTCTCTTTTGCGGTTGAGCAGGAAGTTTCTTCCATGCAGGAGATCGGAAACTTCGCCGAAAAGGTCAGCATGTTTAGGGCGGAAGATTATTCGTACACCGAACTGTTCAGGGCACCTGATGCGAAGATTCTTGTAGTGGATGATACCGAGATGAACCTTACGGTTATCATGTCGCTTCTTAAGAAAACCAAGATTCAGATTGATACCGCCATGTCCGGTAAAGAAGCACTTATTCTTGCTGCAAAGAATAAATATGACATTGTGTTTATCGATCACATGATGTCCGAGATGGATGGTATCGAGACACTCCATAAGATGAGAGAAGAAGGCCTTAATACCGAAACTCCCGCCGTGGCACTTACCGCAAACGCTGTCTCGGGTGCAAGGGAGATGTATCTGGAAGCCGGCTTTACAAGTTATCTGTCCAAGCCTATAGATTCAGCTAAGCTTGAGATGATGATCAAGGAAATGCTTCCCGATGATAAGATTGAGAAAGTTACCATTAAGGAATCGGATTCCATGTCCGAGGATTCTGTTCCCGAGAGTATAGAAACGGCAGAGCTTCCCGGCTGGCTTAAAGAGATTCCCGAACTCGATGTATTCAGCGGAATCAAATATTGCGGTTCCGTGGACGGATATATCAGTGTTCTTACGGTATATCATGAGACCTATCCCGTTAAGTCATCGGAGATCAAAGAGTTCTATGAAAAAGGTGATATAGAAAACTACACCGTTAAGGTTCATGCTCTTAAGAGTTCTTCGAGAATAATCGGAGCATCAGAAATCTCTGCTCTTTCCGCTAAGCTTGAGGAAGCGGGTAAGATGAAGAACTCCGAGTTCATTAATGAATACACGGATACACTGCTTTCAATGTATGGTTCGCTTGATGAAAAGCTTACACCTTTTGATAAGAAGGATGATTCACTTCCTCCTATTGATTCGAAGGTTCTTAAAGAGGCATATCAGACCATATATGAGATAGCGCAGTGTATGGACTTCTCACTTATGGATAATATTCTTACCGATCTTCAGAAGTACAGTTTTTCTAAAGAAGACGAGAAGATACTTTCCGAAATCAAGATGAAGTTTAATGAGCTTGAATGGGATGACATTTGTGAAATTGCAAGGAAAGCTCTTGCACTGAAAACTTTATAATATGAGGGAATTGGGAGATTTTTAAAATGGAATTTAATCGTGAGATTGGTAAAGTTGTGGTAGTGGGAATGAATGAGAGCTTTCTCGCAAAGAGTCTCATTACCAAGCTTGAAGAGGAGAATATTAAAGCAGAGTTTTCACTTGCCAATATTAAGGATCTGGAAAGATTATCTACAAGTACCGAACTGATCGTTTTATTTATGAGTGAGGAACTTGGGACTGTTCCCGAGACGCTTGTTTATCTGAAAGATGCAATTGAGGATAAGAGTATCGGGCTTCTTCTTATTGGTGATCAGCCCCAGTATGAAACGGTAATTAAATCAATTCCTGAAACCGATGTTACGGAATGGTTTAAGAGGCCTCTTGATATCGAAAAGCTGATCAAGACTATCGGTAAATATCTGGATGAGAACACCGGAGAGATGCGTAAGAAGACTGTTCTTATCGTCGATGACGATATCACTTATATGAGAACAATCTATGAGTGGCTCAAGGACAAATACCGCGTGGGTATGGCATCAAACGGAGTTCAGGCAATTTCGTATCTTGCAAAATATAAAGCCGACATGATCCTTCTTGATTATGAAATGCCTGTCGCAAACGGCCCACAGGTTTTATCAATGCTTAAGAACGATTCCGTTATGGGACAGATCCCTGTAATGTTCCTTACAGGACACGGTGATAAGGAGAGTGTTTTATCCGTTGTTGGATTAAACCCAGTTGATTACCTTCTTAAGACCATCGATAAGAATACGCTTTTATCCAAGATCGATACATACTTTGCAACACATAAATAATAAAAAAGGAGTAGCTATGAGGTGACCCCCAAAAGTTAGCTACTCCTTTTTCATATTTGTCACATCAGTGTGTGAATTCGATTGACTTGAGACTGCATCCGCCTGTTCCCTTGAAAGTAAGATACAAAGGAAGAACTCCGGTGATTTTCTTATTGAATGTACAGGTTCTTTCCTGCCATTCGTTGGAGTTGTCTCCGTGGATGGTTCCCAGTACTTCTCCGTCGATTGATGTTCTGATCTCGAAATCTCCGTTAAAATATGCCCTGGTCTTGATCTTAAGACCTGTTACATCCTTCATGTCAAAGTACTTAAATCCAATGGTGGTGGAATCGACTATGGCTTTGATATAGCCATCGTACTTATCATTGTCTTTGCCTTCCTGAACCACTCTGGGAGCATTGTCCTCTACATATACCTTGTGATCTTTGGTGAAGATATTACATGCAAGGTATGAAGGATATTCTCCGAAATCGGAGAGAGGTCCGCCGTTAAGTCCGCAGGATGTCATCTCAGCCTGGATGATATGTCCGTCATCGGTAAATGAAAGCTTCTCTGCACATCCCTGTCTTGAGAACCAGGTTCCGTTGGTGTGGCGATGATAGAAGATATACCAGTCATCACCGATCTGAACCATACTTCCGTGATTATTTCCGCCGTATGCCGAAGACTGATCTGCAGGTTTATAAGAATCGATGTGCATATCGTTATTACTTACGATAACACCGCCGTATACATAGGGACCTTCGGGATCTTTGGATGTAGCATAGCAGAGTTCGTGCATTACCTCTGAAGAGTAAATAAAGTAATAAATATCTCCGCGCTTTCTGATGGATGATGCTTCGAAGAAAGCGTGTCCTTCGAATCCTGATCCTTCCGAGTATTGAGCTCCGGGAACGACGATCTTGGGTGCCTTCTTAATGGTGAGCATGTCTTTATCAAGAACGGTAAGCATTGATCCGTGTCTTGATTTGTCTCCGTGTCCGCAGAATCCTGTGAAGAGATAAGTGGTATCACCTTCGGTAAGAACGCCGG
This sequence comes from uncultured Lachnospiraceae bacterium, assembly GCA_902794095.1. Taxonomy (GTDB): domain Bacteria; phylum Bacillota; class Clostridia; order Lachnospirales; family Lachnospiraceae; genus AC2028. The sequence goes on from CADBFZ010000001.1 coordinate 17,355, forward strand.
GATCAAACTGAGGCTCATCGCCTTCCTTATCACCAAGCTTTGTTCCGTCTTCGTAGTGAACATATCCGTAGAATTTGTAAGGTCCTGCGGGAGTATCACTTACAGCAACGGATACAACGTTTACTCTATCGAGTACATAGTACAGATAATATCTTCCGTCGGGGCCGACTGTTACATCGGGAGCATAGAGCTCCATGACACCGTCTTTATTCAGTGCATCAACATCCTTGGGGTAAATGATTCCTTCGTATTTCCAGTTGCCAAGATCATGAATATCAGCTGACCAGCATACATAATCGCCGAGACAGAATGTCTCACCGCCGTAGATATCATGTGATCCGTAGACATATACTCTGTCACCGAATACGTAAGGCTCTCCGTCGGGAACATACTCCCACGAAGGAAGATAAGGGTTAACAGCCTGCTTCTTGCTGTGCTGTCTGATACCGCCTTCTTTCTTAGGCTGAGCACCGCTTCCTGTAAATTCCATTTCGTTACGGTCATCTTCGGTGAAAGGCTTCCACTCGGGGAGCTTCTTTCTGTCAAATCCCAGGCCGTTGGGATTGCCGGTCTTAACAAAGTTTGCGATATAATCGCTCATCTGGTGAGCAAGATCGTAATGTCTTCCGGTATAAGGTCTGTGGCACTTCTCGAGAGTATCAAAGAAGAACCAAAGATCGCATGAATGGAAGGTTCCGGGATAGCTGTCACCTTCGTGTCCGTCACCGGGAATATCGGGATCGAAACGATAGTAGTAGAAATTCTGATCCGGTGATTTCTTCGCTGCCTGACCAAGGGCGGATTTAACCGAGAGCTCAACGGTATTTACTCCGTTAATGCTGAACTCGTCAGACGTGTTACCTGCAATCATGGGTACATTGGGACATTCTCTGTTTACGAATCTGTCGAAAGGGTCTCCGAGATAATGCTTTCCGTCGGTAATGGGGAAGAGCATGCGATACTTTTCACGGAACTTTCTATATCCGTCAAAGATTTCTTCGGATGAAAGCTTTCTTGCTTCTTCCAGACTCTTTACGCCCAGTATCTCAAAGAACTTTGCACCGAAATCCTCTGCCTGTTCAAAAGAAATGGGAGTGAAGATATCCTCTGCGGGATTCTCAACCTTAATGATACCGCTGAGTACAACGGCACCTTTTACAATATTGAAATTATCGGGGCAGGTAAGCTGGTTCATTACGGAAGCTCCGCCTGCGGACTGCCCCATGATGGTGATCTTCTCGGGATCTCCGCCGAATGCGGCGATGTTGTCGTAAACCCAGTGAAGTCCTGCCTGCTGGTCGAGAAGTCCAAAGTTAGCGGGAGCGGAAGGGTTCTCGGCAGTGATCTCTTTATGAGCCATGAATCCGAAAATATTAAGTCTGTAGCCGATTGAAACTACGATGATTCCCTTTCTGGCAAGAGCTTCACCGTTAAATTCCATCTCTGCGGTATATCCCCACTGGAATCCGCCGCCGAAATACCATACGAGAACAGGAAGTTTCTCATCGGTCTTTTTGGCAGGAGTCCAGATATTCAGATAAAGACAATCTTCATCCATGGGAATATCGGGATCTACATGCCATTCTCTGCAATAAATATCGGTTCCCACAGCAGGCTGATCCTGATATGAGATAGGTCCGAATTCGTGAGCCAGCAGTTCGCCTTCCCAGTTTTCGCAGAGCTGAGGAGCTCTCCATCTGTTTTCCCCGACAGGAGGAGCAGCAAAAGGTACACCCTTAAATACGGTAATTCTGGGATCATTTCCCGGCAAACCTGATATTTTGCCGTTTTTTACCTCTGTACTTCTAAGCATATTAATACCCCCATATTGGTGTTTTGGAATACATTTTCAATTATATCTTTATTTGTCAGATAATTCATGTCAGAGTCTGCTGATTTATCGTCAAATTTACAATTATGTTATAATAATCAGGTATGAAAAGAGTAAGAATTTTATCTTTAATAATTTGCTTTACTTTGTTGATTTTTTCGGTGCCCGCATGCGGCCGCAATAACGGAGAACAGCCCGTTGATACAGTACCCGAACAGGTGCTTACGGATGTCTCGGAAAATAGTACGAGCAACGTTTCGCAGCAACCTGATGCTGCAGTTAATGTAACTGATACAAACACTCAGGAAGACCCCGAACCCGATGAAGATGGTGCAAACACCCCCGGTGAAGAAGATCAGACAGCAGATGCTTCCGGTGATGAAGAAATAGCAGACGGTGATACATCGGAAAGTGATCTAGGCAGCGTTGACGTGGGCGGAAATGACAGCGCTGAGACTCAGGAAGTTCATGTTCTGAGTTATTCCGACGATATAGATACCATGATCGCATCCATGACACTTCGTGAGAAGATCTGTCAGATGATCATAGTAACTCCTGCAGTTCTTACAGGAAGCACCAAGGTTACTTCCGCAGATAACACCATGTACCTGGCCCTTCAGGAATACCCTGTGGGTGGCATGATACTGGATAAAAGCAATATCGTAAATGCAGGTCAGTTGTCAGGCATGATAACAACCGCACAGAGCTACGTAACCATCCCAATGATCATGACCCTTGATGAAGAGGGCGGAAGAGTTACAAGACTCATGGGAACCGTTGGAACCACTCAGATAGGTCCCATGTATAACTATCACGAACTCGGCCCCGATGTGGCTTCTTTTAACGCCATGACTATCGGAAACGATATTAAGAGATTCGGCTTTAATATGGATCTTGCTCCCGTTGCGGATGTCTGGTCAAATCCCGCAAATACCGTAATAGGGGATAGGGCATACAGCACGGATTTCGATGAAGCGGCAACACTTGTTGCAGCAGCTGTTTCAGGATTCCATACAAGCGGAGTGGCGTGCTGCATTAAGCATTTCCCGGGGCACGGAGATACATCTGCCGATTCACATTACGGTTCGGTTTATGTATATAAGACGCTCGATGAGATCAGAGCAAATGAGTTTAAGCCTTTTATAGCCGGAATAAATGCAGGTGCCGATGCGGTTATGATAGGACATCTTATTGTAGCCGATCAGGGCAATATACCGGCTTTGTTTTCATATCCATTGCTTACGGGAGTCCTTCGAAATGAACTGGGCTTTAACGGAGTAATCATATCGGATTCACTTCAGATGAAGGCCATGACCGATTACTACGGAGCAGGGGATATTCCCGTAATGGCGGTTGCCGCTGGGTGCGATATTCTTTTAATGCCCACGGATCTTGAAGTAACAGTAAGCAGTCTTGAAACTGCAGTCCAAAACGGAGTCATATCCGAAGAGCGTATCAATCAAAGCGTTCGCAGGATACTCCTCTTAAAAAAGCGATATATTTAATGTGACAGAGGGTCCGACCCCTTGTCACATATTATGAGAATCATGGGGGCTTTTATGGCTGAAGAAAGGGTTACGGCACTGGGTTACGAATTTGCATGTGTGGATGATGCGATTCTTGCACAGTCGGAGATTAAAAAAATCGATTATCTCAAAGCTCATTTGGACAGAGGTGATGCCGATACGGTAAAGGCTCTGTACGATAAAGCCATTGATGAGAAATTCTTTAAGACTCCCGTGGGAATAGGATTTCTTACCGAGATGAGGGAATATCTTATCGATACTCTCGATTATTCTGAGGATGAGGTAAGGGCCATTCCTCTTTACATGTTCTACGATACGACCAAAAAATCTGCTCCTAAGAAGGAAGAGAAGAAGAAAGAAAAGGTCGGTTTTCTTTTTACATCAATTGTATTAAACATTGCTCTTATCGTTGCGGTTATAATAATGTTCTGGATTGCAACGCACACCGATAATCCAAACATCCTAAATTACGAAACCGTGATCACGGATAAATATGCCACCTGGGAACAGGAACTGACCGAGAGAGAATCTGCGGTAAGACAGGCCGAGAGAGAACTGGGAATTAATAATTCCTTTGAATCGGAAGGAGAGGGAGAATGAAGCTTTCGTTTGAAAATGAAGAAGAACAGCTTGATTACGAGTTGGGATTCTTGATCGATCATTCCAAGGATCGTAAGTTCACCGGATATCTGTATCAGCTTCGCGGCGAACTTTGCTGCAACCCTGAAAAAGCAAATGAACTTCGCAGGAAAGCCGTAGCCAACTATGACATCTATGTAAATAATATGGCTTCCCTCGGAAAGCCTGTGGAACCGTATTATTATGGTGCGATTTATAAGGGCATGGATTCGCCCGTTATCGGAAATGGCGCCGGATTATCGCCTCAGCCCGCAGTGACTCAGGCTCCGGTTTATGAAAGTCAGCCCGCACCTGCGCCTGAATATGTTCAGCCCGAAACTATTCAGCAGCAGGATTTTATTCAACAGCCAGAGCTTACACCTCAGCCCGAATTCGCACAGCAGCCTGAGCTTACACCTCAGCCCGAATTCGCACAGCAGCCTGAGACTATTCAGCAGCCCGATTTCATTCAGCAGCCTGTCTATAATCCTCAGCCTGCTTTTACTCCTCAGCCTCAGCCTGCATACTTTGCTAAGCCTGCAGCGCCCAAGGCGGAATACGCAGTCGGTGCTATTGTCATGTCAGTACTCGGTGCAGTGTTTTTGCTGACCGGTCTGGTTTATTTTGCAGTTAACTTCCTTGATACATTTATGCAGGGTATGCTGATGTATCTTATCTGCATCGGAGTTTTGCTTGTTTCAGAACTTGTTATCAGAAAGCTTGTAGTTAAACTATCCTCCGTATTTACCGCAATCGGAATCAGCGGATTGTTCCTGGCTACCGTTGTTAACTACAGGTCCCTGGAAAATATATCCCTGCCCGCCTCGGCTGTCATCCTGGCACTATGTGCGGTAATGGTATGTCTCTTCGGTTATTACAGAAAGAGCAGGCTCTATTCCGCAATCGGATTCTTCGCGGCATTTGCTTCCTCTGCAGCGATCGGTTCCGATTCGACGCCCGCACAATACCTTGTGATCACCCTCGGAACGCTCCTTATTTCCTGCATATGGATGATCTTCCCTGTAGAAAAACAGTACAAGCTTGCCGATACATTCATGCTTTTGGCAGAATTTATCTACTTTATTATCGGTGCATGCTTCTACATTATCTGCGACGATCCCCTTACGGTTAAGACCTGCAGATTTGTATTCGTCCTTTGCTCATGGTTTGTAATGCAGTTCATCTATTTCGGTACCGTCCGTAAAAAAGAAATCGAGTACTATCCCGAAACAGGTGTATCAGTCGCAAACAAGATTATTATGTGTGTGTCAGCCTGCATCTATATATTCTATTGCTTAGTGGGAATGATATTCTCCGATCTGGATACCGGAATACTTCTTGCCTCCGGAATCGCGTTGTATTTCGGATTTGTTATTCCTTCGGCGATATTTGCATTTATGCTTTATAAGGCCGGTAATAAGGACTGGATTATTTTCTATTTCATATTAAATATCACCGGACTTTTAGGATCCTTTGCATCGGGAAACGGATATGTTGTTGCGATTGTTTTCGCTGTACATGCGTTTATCGGAAGACTTCTTACTGCTAAAAATCCCGAGGACAACGGTCTTAAAGTACTTGATCTTCTTATTCAGTGCTTTATGGGATTTATACTTGTTTTCAGTTCGGACTTTTTCCGTTCCTCGGACGGGGAAGCCGCTTTCGAGATGTATTTTGCCTGCGCAGTAATGACCATATCCTTTATTGCGGGACTCTTTATATCATCCGGATTCAAAAATGTGGTTCAGATCGTTACGGCATTTGCCGTTACCATAGGTATTATGACTGTTTATCTGCCGGATGAACTCAGTGCGGTGGCAGGAATGGGATTAATCTTATTATTCACCTGCCTTATCAATAACGTAGGCAGACTTAAACCCGATAATGAGAAGCTCTTTAACTGGTTTGCTGTTGTTATGGAGTGCCTCTTTATTCATGTAACCGCCATCGACAATAATCAATTTGTTGTTCAGGACAGCCTTATCTATATAATTGCTTTGCTTCTCGGACTTTGCTTTGTGATCCTGATGCTTAACAAAGACTACGGAATGCCTTTTGCCGGCAAGTACATATTAATTCCCGCATACCTGACCTGGGCATTTATAATTTCACCCTTGAATAAAGACTTCCTGCTCAGTATAATCCTCATGGCGGTTGCGGTTGCCAGCGTTGTATTCGGATTCATTCTTAAGGAAAAAGCCATTAGAGTGTATGGATTAGTGCTTTCAATCGTGGTTTGTGCTAAAATAGCTTTTATAGACTTCGTTACATTGGACGATGTTATGTCCAAAACCATCATGTATATCATTGTCGGTGCTTTTGCACTCCTCATCGGAACCATCTATATGGTCCTCGAATCAAGGGAAAGCAAGGCGTCACTTAAAAAAACGGAACAAGGAGCTTCATAATATGAAGTCTGGATTATCCCGTAAAATTATATCCTTAGCAATGGCAGGAGCGCTTCTTCTTGGAGGGTGCGGCTCAGAGATTGCTGAGATGACCGATGAGCAGCAGGCTCAGGTTGGAGAATATGCCGCTTTTGCCATGCTTCGCTATGATGCAGAACACAGAAGCAGACTTGTGGACTATTCGGAAGTTGAAGCTGCCGATGAAGCCTTAAGACGTGCTGCTGAGGCTGCAGCTGCTGCTGAGGAGGCCAGACAGACCGAAACCGGAGAGAATCAAAATAACGGTGAGACCCTCGATGCAAACGGCAATCCCGTTGATGTTATCGATAATTCACAGGATGATGCGGGTTATGTCAGCGATACCATGGAGGATTTCCTCGAACTTCCCAGCGGAGTTCTTCTTACCTACAGAGGATATACAATTCAGTCTTCCTATCCGGAAGATTCTGATGTTTCCGATTATTTCGTAGTTGATGCTACAAACGGAAATAAATTCCTGGTTCTTTGGTACTCGATTTATAACGGTTCCGGCGCAGAGGCGCAGATTGATTTCCTTGAAGACAATATCGCATTCAAGTGCAGGGTAAATGATTCAAATACAGCAACGGCTCTTGTTACGATGCTTGATGACGATATGTCCACTCTCAGAACAACCATGAGAGACAATGACGAAATGGATTGTGTGCTTGTATTTGAGATTAATGAAGAACTTTCAAATAACGTAAATTCCATAGTCGTTAAGATGTCCAAGAACGGTGCGGACTGGGAGAGAAAAGTACTTTGATATTATTAAAGCCCTCGCTTATGCGGGGGCTTTATTTCTGGCTATATGCCATTTTATGACTGCGGCACCGATGATCACAACATAGCCTATGATACTGTATATATCGGGGAATTCACATAAGAATACCATTCCAAGTATCGCCGCAAATATTACCTGAGTGTAATCAAATACGGATATATCTTTGGCCGGTGCATTTTGATATGCAGCGGTTATATTAAACTGTCCGCCGCTTGCAGCAACTCCTGCGCCGATGAGGCATCCCCATTGAGCAAGGGTCATCGGGTGCCAGTCGAAGATTAGGAAGGGCCCCGTAACAAGGCAGGAGAATAGTGAGAAATAGAAAACTATGGTCTTGCCCGGCTGTCCTGTTTTTCCCATCTTATGTACAAAAGCATATGCAGCGCCTGCACCGAATCCTCCGTATAGTCCGACAAGCGCCGGGATTACTGCAAGTCCCGTTGACGGCTTTATTATAAAAAGAGAACCGGTAAAAGCCATGATTACGCATGCCCAGTCGGTTTTGGAAGGAATCTCCTTCATGATGAAATAACTGACTATTATGGCAAAAAAGGGCGAGAGCTTATTGAGCATATTTGCATCAGCAATGCCCAGACGGTCTATTGCCCAGAAGTTTGCGATCATTCCGCTGGTTCCGAAGAGGCATCTCATCAGTACCGATATGCCGTTTCCTTTCCTGATGGAAAATCCCACTTTGTTTTTCAGGATGGATCCTGTGGCAATCAGAAGTGCAAAGAAGTTTCTGAAGAAAGCTTTCTGCATGGTCGGCAGATCGCCTGATATCCTTACAAAGAAGGTCATCAGTGAGAAAAAGAAGGCTGCGAGCAGAAGATGAAGTATAGCTTTATGTAATTTGTTATTTTCTTGCATAATACGCGATTATACTCTTTTCGTTTTCCGATTTCCATATCCGTATGTAACCAAAATTTCGGGATATAAAAACGGGTGCAGGAGATTATCCTGCACCCTTTATTTGTTTACTGCTGTGTACCGCTTTGATTATCTCTGAAAGCTTCGTCTTCAGATTTCATTCTTTCTTCGAACTCGCTGTCCAGTTTGTTTTTGTTATATTTTCTTACGTTCAGTACAATGATCACGATAAGAAGCAGAACCGATACAACGAGAAGACCGATTAATGTTCCTGAGTTGACGGATGAATCTTTGCTGCCGTTGTCACCGGAAGGTGTCTGGGCTGTGGGAGAGGCCTGAGTAGGATTTTCCGTTCCTGCAGTGGTTGTCTGGGTTTCGGTGGTTGTAGCAGTTGTGGTTTCGCTTCCGGTTTCGGTAACTACGGTATCCGGACTTGATGAACCTTCGTTAAGCACGGGAGTGGGAGCGTTGCCTGCATGATCTGAAAGGGATATTCCGTTTGCTCCGAGTGCTACTTCGTGATCCAGGCCGATGAATTTACCTTCATCATTTTTCCAAAGAACAGTTTCTACAAGTGCGTATTTATCTTCATCCCATGTGATGAAATCATCCTTAACAAGTCCGCCGGTATCACCTGAGTTTGCATTGAAACACCAGAAGGTGTGGTTAAGGTTTTCTTTTCCGATAAGGTCTCTTAAGTATTCCATCCACTTAAGATTGTCACCTGACATGAATCCGCCCCATTCGCCTATCAGTATGGGAGCGATGTCTTCCTCTGCAATGTAGAGCCAGTAATCATGCCATGCATCATTGTAGAGAGAGTCGTAAGTGAATCCGCCTGTAAACCAGGGCTGTTCATATACGAGAGGACCGTAATCGTGAGGGGAATATACTACCTGTCTGTTTCTGGTTTCGTCACCGAAGTCGATGGGGAAATCCTTAACAGCCATGAGGTTTCCGCCCCACCAGGTATTGTAGTAATCATTGTCGTTGGTTGAAGTGAAGTTGTTGGAGGAAATATCTGTAGGATAGATCTGAATTCCTTCAACAACAATCAGTGCATGAGGGTTGATATCAAGGATTGCATTACCTGCACGCTCGGCAACTCTTTTCCAGTTGTCCTTATCATCGGAGTTGTTCCAGATTGCATGCTGAGTTTCGCTTGCTTTTCCGTGAGGCTCATTATTAAGGTCATATGCAACGATGGTGTCGAAGTTTTTGTATCTTTCGGCAATCCACTTGAGGGCTTCGACGTACTGGTCCTCAGAGATTCTGTCGGTGTACCATACGGGATGGTTGTGACCGGATGCATCGGTGTTTGCCGAGTGAATGTCAATCATAACTTTGATTCCGTTCTGCTCGCAAAGAGTTAAAACGTAATCAAATATCTCCAAGGAGTTAAGTGAATTCAGATTTGAATTGTATGCGTGGTTGTAATTTGCGGTAGGGTAGCTTCCGCTTTTCCATTCGAGAAGAAGCTCAGCAGACATGGGGATTCGCATAAGGTTGAATCCGTGATCTGCAATGGCAACGATGGAAGATTCAAGCTGTGCGTTCCAGAGGCCGTCGAAGAGGTTAGTTCCGGTGTTGTATCCGAACCAGTTAAGTCCGGTGAGCCATACCTGATTTCCGTTCATATCAACGATCTTTGATCCGTCTGTTGTAAGCCAGTCATCACCTACGGTTCCGTAAGTTGAAACAGCGGGAGATGAGAACTCGGGTCTTTCTTCGGAATTGTTATTCTGATTGTTTTGGTTATTCTGATTATTATTGTTGTTATTGTTATTATTGTTGTTTGCAGGCGCAGTATATGTTCCCGAACCTGTAACACTTATTACCTCTGCGGATGAAAGACCGGAACCTTCAACCTGGATACCTACGTTTGAATTAAATCCCCAGGAGTTGGGACCGTCTGCTTTAACAACAGCGGTAACCTGCTTTCCGTTTGCGGTGTAGGAATCAAATCCCCAACCTGAAGGAGATTTAACATCTGAATTGAATTCTACGACAACAGTAATGGTCAGATATCCCGTGCAATTCTTCAGGTCAAAAGAAACCTGGCCGCCGTTTCCCCACATGTTGGTTTTAACATTGGTTGCGGAAGGCGCTTCTGCAGCAGTGACCGTACCGGTTTTGGTATATGCGGAAAATGATAAAAGAACGATAAGTGAAACTAAGAGTACAGATAATAATTGTTTGAATACTTTCTTACAGAACAAGTTCATTATTAACCCCTCAAATAAAATAATGATTTGACTAACATAAGTATTTTACTCTTTCGTAGCTGTATTTTCCAATATTATTGAATCAAACCGTTTTCTTTTTTATGCATATTGTTCTTTAGGAGAGGGGTAAGGAATCTGCTTGGCAGCGTCTTTCCGTTTTCTCTGCCATTTAAGTAAAACAGATATAGGCATTTCTCGGCTCTGGTCATGGCAACATAAAATATTCGTCTTTCTTCTTCGGTAGCGTCTTCATCAGGCATTTTGCCGTGGGGGAACATTCCCTCGTTTACATTCGGGATTATTACGGTTTTAAACTCAAGGCCTTTAGATGCATGCACTGTCATCAGATCTACATTTGCGTCGGAAGGTTTTGATCTGGATCTTCCGAGGGATTTCTCGTATTTTGTTTTGATAAGTTCGAGATCATCCATGCCTTCAGCATCACCGAACATGGACATGGCCAAATTCAGCATGTTTTGATACTCGCTTTTTTTATCCTCATCTGCTGCTTTTGATAATATGTATTTTTCATATCCGATCTTTTTATAGAGATAGGTTATGGCACTTCGAACGGACATAGATCTCATAAATGACAGATCTTTCTTAAGTTCTGAAAGTGTCTTAAATTCCTTGCCTGAGACTCTTGCAATCACTGAATCCAAATTTCCGTCTGTCCCTATGAGGTATTCGTGGTCAATGAATCTCGGAGGCTTGTTAGTTATCTCTTTGAGAGTTTCTTCATCCGGGATTCCGTAAGCACAGGTAAGGTATGCATAGATTTGCCTGATGATAAAATGCTCGAATATACTTATTTGCTTTTCTCGGATGCGATACCTGATGTTTTGAGCAGAGAGGTATGTGGCAAATGACTGCATATCAATATTTGTTCTGAAAAGTACGGCAAGGGAAGAGGCTGCTGTTTTGATGAGCTTAAGTATTTCTTTGTACTCAGATAGTTTGGAGTCAAATCCCTGTAAGATGATTTTTCCTTCGCTTGCACCATCTTTGCTTGTGAGTTTTTTTACGATCCTGTTTTTGTTCTCGGATATGACAGAAAGCGAAGCTTCGACTATTGCTTTGTCCGACCTGTAATTTGTATTTAAATGCAGAAGAGCAGCTTTTCTTTCTTCGAGATATCTGTTTAGCACGGCGGGCTCAGATCCTCTGAATCCGTATATCGATTGATCGTCATCGCCAACTGCGAAGATTTCGGATCTGCTGCCTGCAAGGAGTTTTACGGTTTCATATTGAACCTGATTGATGTCCTGAAATTCATCTATCAAAATATGGGCAAATCTTCCGGACCATTTTCTGATAAATCCGCGGTCATGAAGAAGCAGATTTCTGCAATCGTAAACCATATCGTCAAAATCCATCAGATTACTTTTCCTGCGGATATTTTCATAGTATTTGAACATGTCCGGAAATAGGGTGGTAATATCTTCGAAATCGCCTGCTTTGTTTTCTTTTTCCGAAGCGAAAACTTCGGATGCCTTCTCGTAATCCAGGGTGTTTTTATATACCGAGACGGCTTTTATGAATGACTGATGGATCAAGGCGTTTTCTTCAAAGATTTCGCTTCCAAGAAATTTCTTTATTACGCTTGATGTAATCTTGGTTTTGTTTCTGTCGTATAAGATTACGGGTGGGGCGGATTTTTTGTATTCCCTTATCATGTTATAGAAAACGGAATGGAAGGTGCCGAAAGCTACAGGCATGGGTAATTCGGATGCGGCATTAAATCTTCTCTGCATGCCCATTGCAGCATCTTTGGTATATGTTATGACAAGGATTTTGGAAGGATCGACTCCGCATTCGGAAGTCAGATAAAGGATTCTTGCAGTCATGGTGTGGGTTTTGCCCGAGCCGGGGCCTGCAGCCAAGAGAATGTCGCAGCCGGTAAGAGTAGCTGCAGATAGTTGTTCAGGGTTTAACTTGCTTGGATCAAACATAAAAAAGCCTCCGGAAGTTATGTAAAAACAAGCCTTCTCCGGGGGCTTTTTCATATAATATCATCCGGTCGAAGATATTAAAACAAAATTCGAAATTTTATATGATCTGCGGCATCAAAAAAAGCCCGTATTTATAGGCTCAAAATGCTCAAAAAACCTTGTAAATAAAGCATTTTCGCGATATAATTTATAAGATTATGGAGTACCTTGCGCATGAATAAGATCGGGACCAATTATATATTCCCACTCATCACACAGGAGACCGAAGACGGAATCAGATTTTGCCTTGAAAATAAGGCCTCTGATTGCGGAATTATCCTATATGACAGAGCGTCCGGTCGCGAACTTAAGAAAATCCCTTTTGAAGAGGGTGATCGTATCGGTAATCTGTATTGTAAAACAGTACAGGGATTTAATGCATCCGATATTTCATATCTTTATTACGCAGGCTCCAAACATATTACAGATTCAAGGGCTACTGGTCTGTTATCCGGTAGAGAATACGGAAGCGTAGTTAAAGAGCCTTTAAAAGCTGTTATAAATGATTCGGAGTATGACTGGGAATCCGATAAACATCCCCGACTTAAGTTCGAAGACAGTTTCTTTTATCTGCTCCATGTAAGGGGATTTACCAAATCCCCCACTTCGGGAGTTAAGCATAAGGGAACTTTTGCGGGAATTGCCGAAAAGCTGGATCACATAAGTTCACTTGGTGTTACAACCATAGAACTTCAGCCCGCATACGAGTTTATAGAAACCGAATGCAAACCCGGAATCGAACCTTCATACGGCTACGGTTCATCTAAGCCTTTACAGGTGATTCCCGGCAAGCTTAATTACTGGGGATACAAGCCCGGATATTATTACGCACCCAAGGAAAGCTATTCATCGTCCGAGGATGTATCAAGGGAATTTAAAAACCTTGTCAAAGAACTTCATAAACGCGGAATGGAGCTTTGCATGCAGTTTTATTTTGCTCCTGATTTTCCGGAGTCCGAAGTTCTTGAGGTTTTAAGATATTGGGTTATCAATTACCACGTTGACGGATTCCACTTGATGGGAATGAACATCCCCATGAGACTTGTTTCATCAGATTCACTCCTTGCGGGAACCAAGCTTTTGAACGACCATCTGGACAATGTGGATTTCGAAGCACTCAGAGAATCCGGTTACGGAAGATTCATCGGATTATACACCGATGATTTCAGATATCCGCTCAGAAGACTTCTTAAGAGTGATGAAGGTCAGGTATCGGATACGCTTTCATTCTTAAGATCCAATCCCGAAGATTTCGGACGAATCAATTTCTTCTCGGATTATCAGGGATTTACTCTTATGGATACGGTTAGTTATGACCGTAAGCATAATGAGGAAAACGGAGAAGACGGAAGAGACGGAAGTGATTATAACTTCAGCTGGAACTGCGGTGAGGAAGGACCTACCCGTAAGAAGAAGATAAGAGATCTTCGTTTCAGACAGATAAAGAATGCATACAGTTTATTGATGCTCGGTGCCGGTACTCCTTTGATATTCATGGGAGACGAATTCGGAAATTCCCAGAGCGGAAACAACAATCCCTACTGCATCGATTCGCAGGTCACCTGGCTTGACTGGAAGGATGCCAAGAAGAATTCCGAGCTCACCGATTATCTTAAAGAGATGGTAAAGCTTCGCAGCGACCATAAGCTCCTTAAGAGCAGTCGCGAGCTGTACATGATAGATACGGAAAATTGCGGATATCCCGAGATGAGTTATCATTCCGACACCGCATACAGAGTATCCTGCGAGTATTACTCCAGATCCTTTGGAATCATGTATTGCGAGGACAAGGGAGAATCCCTGATGTATGCCGCTGTAAATATGGGATGGGAGAATACGTGTCTTGCGCTTCCCAGACCGCCCAAAGGATTTGACTGGAGCATTAAATATTCAACAGATCCCGAAGCCTTTGGCAAAGCACTCACACAGCAACTTGAAAAGACTATTCCCGGCAGGACCGTAACAATATTCGAAACGGTCAAAACTCCTTCGGGAAAGAAAACCGGGAAGAAAGTTAAATGAGTACACCTTACTTTTACAGATTCATACAGCATTTTGTGACCATTACAAAACACAGAATACTTGTCTGCAAAGGATGTTTTAAGATCGGTTTGTATTACCAGGGACTGACCCACGATCTTTCCAAGTATTCTCCGGATGAATTCCTCGTAGGCGTCAAGTATTATCAGGGTACCAGAAGTCCCAATAATGCAGAGCGTGAGGATATCGGTTATTCATCCGCATGGCTCCATCATAAGGGCAGGAACAAGCATCATTACGAATACTGGATCGATTACAACACCAGAGGTGAGATGCCGGGTGAAGATGTATTGATTCCCGTTGAGATGCCCGACAGATATCTTGCAGAGATGGTCATGGACCGTATCGCAGCATCCAAGGTTTATAAGGGAAAAGCGTACAAAGATTCGGATTCACTTGAATATTTCCTCAGCGGTATCGAGGCGGTTCCCATGCATCCGAATACCAAGAAGAAGCTTTACAGATATCTCAAGATCCTTGCCAAGTACGGTGAGGAAAAGACCTGTAAACTTATCAAATACGAGCTGAAACACGGACGCTACATCCCTAAGTCAAAAAGGTCCGTATCAAACTAAAGGAATTTAAGAACATATGGCAGGTTCTTCATTCGGTAAAATATTTAGAATAACCACCTGGGGTGAATCCCACGGTCCCGCGCTCGGATGTGTGATTGACGGATGCCCTGCAGGCGTTGAGTTATCGGAAGCTGACATTCAGCCCTTCCTCGACAGGAGAAAACCGGGCAACCCCGCAGTAGCCACTGCGAGAAAAGAATCCGATATATGCGAGATCTTATCCGGAGTTTTCGAAGGTAAAACAACCGGTACACCAATCTCTGTCATAATCAGAAATTCCGACCAGCACTCCCGTGACTATGACAATATCAAGGATATTTACAGACCCGGACATGCGGATTACACATTCGATGCCAAGTATGGTTTCAGGGATTATCGCGGCGGCGGAAGATCATCAGGAAGAGAAACCGCAGCAAGGGTAATCGCAGGAGCGGTTGCCATCAAGGTATTAAGCTCACTCGGAATCAGGGTTGAAGCTTACACCAGAGCAATCGGACCTGTTGAAGCAGATCTTTCAGAGTATTCAAGAAGTGCCGTTCTTGCAAATGCAACGGCAATGCCGGACATAGACGCCAATGCAAGAGCTCTTGAATATATCGCCGATATGAAAAATAAATCGGATTCCTGCGGCGGTGTAATGGAATGCATTATAAGCGGTGTTCCCGCAGGTGTGGGAGATCCCGTATTCGATAAATTGGATGCTTTACTTGCACAGGCAGTAATGAGCATCGGTGCCGTCAAAGCAGTTGAGATCGGTGACGGATGCAAAGTTGCTAAGGCAGTCGGAAGTAAAAACAACGATCAGTTCAAGTCATCCAAAGAAGGTATTGTTAAGAAAACAAACCATTCGGGTGGTATCCTCGGAGGCATAAGTGATTCGTCGGACATCATCGTCAGAGCTTCCGTAAAACCCACACCGTCCATAGCAAGAAGTCAGAAGACGGTAGATGTTAACGGTAACAATACCGATATCGAGATTTTGGGAAGACACGATCCCGTAATCGTACCCAGAGCGGTAGTGGTAATGGAGAGCATGTGTGCAATAACAATACTCGATGCTCTTATGAACGGAATGACATCCAGGATAGAAAATCTTGTCACAATATACAATAAGTGAGGGAACCGGAAATGGCAGAAGAAAAAAAGAAAGCTAAGGCTTCAAAGGAAAATCAGGACAAGTATGTCGCTTATATTTCCACCTACACCAGAGGAGATAATCATGGAATCAAGATCTATGATGTAGACATGGAAACAGGACGCTTCAAGGAGAAGGATGAAGTCGATATTTCCAACTCATCATATGTAACCGTTTCTCACAACGGCAAATATCTTTATTCCATAACAGACCTCGGTGTTGAGTCTTATAAGATTGCTCCCGACGGAACACTCGATCTTATCAACTTCGCACCCATCAACGGGATGAGAGGATGCTATCTTGCTACCGACTATACTGACAGATATCTTATGGTCGCAGGTTATCATGACGGTAAGCTTACCGTTCTTCATATCAAGGATAACGGCGGCGTAGGTAAGATCACTGATGAAGTATTCCACAAGGGTCTCGGATCCATGGCGGACAGAAACTTCAGACCTCATATCGCAAGTGCGAGAATGACTCACGACAACAGATACATTCTCGTTGCCGATCAGGGAATGGATCACGTTAATGTCTACGAGCTTAATCAGGAGACCGGTAAGATCAAGCTTGTTGATATCATCAGATGCGAACTTGAATCATCCCCCCGTCAGATCAAGCTTTCCAAGGACGGAAGATTTATCTATATTTGCCTTGAGGCAACATGTAAGATTGACGTATATGAATATACCTTCGACGGAAAGGCTCCTTCTTTTGAGAAGATCCAGACCGTTGATGTAATTAAGTTTGAGGACGGTGCTCCTTCTGCACTCAGCGCGCTTTCTTTCTCAAGCGATTATAAGTACATCCTCACAACTGTTGCCGGAGATAATTCCGTAGCAATCTTTGCGGCCGATGAGAAGACAGGACTTCTTACAAAGAAGCTTATCCTTCCCGTATCCGGCGATTATCCCAAGGATGCCGAGATTCTTCCCGGAAATAAGTTCCTTGTTTCACTCAATCATGAATCCAATGAGATGTCATTCTTTAAACTGGACATTGAAAACGGAACCATGATCATGAACGGTGATTTTGTTAAGGTTAATACCCCTAACTGCATTCTGATCCATAAGCTTAATCAAGAGAACGCCTAAAATAATCTATCCGAAAGGTTTATATGGCAATGCTTAATCTTTCCCGTAAGGAAATGGTCTCCGAGGAGATCAGAAGACGTGGAAAAAAGAATAAGGCATTTAAGTTTTTCTCTCCGGTTATTAAAGGAGTCTTGTTTGCGTGGATAGGAATCTGCGATTTTTGCCTGGGACATTTGATCAAGTTTGTGCTTCTGTGTACCTCGGGACTTTGCTTTATTGCATTCTGCAGTTTTTCCTTCCCTCTTTTCACAGGCTCTGTTACCAACCTCGGTATCATTGACTTTAATGAACTGGATGAATCAATCTCTCTTGCAGAGGATTCTGATGATTTCCTTACCGCCGATGAGGCAAGACAGATTTTCTATGATGATTTCAGAGGAGAGGACGGTTCTCTTTATACCGGATATGTAAGCGTTAACTCCGAAGGTCAGGAAGTTATCGCCATCAGAACCGATGACATTCTCGATGATGTGGCATCGTATGAAGTAGCCGGCAATGATGAAGATACAATGTATTCCGAGCTCTATGAAGAATATGATCTGGACAGTCTTGTTTTTGACAGAAACGATTGGAGACTTATTCTCGTTAATAAAGCTCATTCCGTTCCTGAGGGTTATGAGTTCCCTCTGGGTGAACTCGCAGCCAATGTTCAGTGTGATGAGAGAGTAATCGATGATCTTGTCATGATGCTTCGCGATGCCAGAAATGCAGGTATGAATATCTGGATCGTATCCCCTTACAGATCCGGCGAGAAGCAGGAGAATCTTTTTAACTACGACCTTACCAAATATATCAATTCCGGTATGAATTATTATGATGCATACCAGCTTGCCGCAGAAGCAGTAACACTTCCCGGAACCAGTGAGCATCAGATTGGACTTGCGTTTGATATCGTAAATAACGAATATGCGCATCTTGGAGAAGGCTTCGGTGAAACACCCGAGGGAATCTGGCTTGCGGAAAATTGCTATAAGTATGGCTTTATCCTCAGATATCCTGAAGATAAAGAATATATAACCACTATTGAATATGAACCCTGGCATTTCAGATATGTAGGCAGAGAGGCTGCCGCATATATGACATTAAAGGGTTTAACTCTTGAAGAGTTCTGGGAGACAGTATTTTGAGTTCATGTTTTAAACTTATTAAAAAAGATGGGGAAGCCAGAAGGGGAGAGCTGACAACGGTACATGGTACGGTGCAGACTCCCCTTTTTATGAATGTTGGAACCGTTGCAGCCATTAAGGGCGGAGTTTCATCGGAAGACCTGGAAAACATCGGATGTCAGGTGGAACTTTCCAATACATATCATCTTCATGTAAGAACCGGAGATGACCTTATCAAACGCTACGGCGGACTCCATAAGTTCATGGATTGGCATAAGCCCATCCTTACAGATTCGGGCGGATTCCAGGTGTTTTCACTTGCGTCCATGAGAAAAATCAAAGAAGAAGGAGTTACCTTCAGAAGTCATATCGATGGACACAAGATCTTCATGGGCCCCGAAGAGAGCATGCAGATTCAGAGTAATCTGGGATCTACAATTGCCATGGCTTTTGATGAATGCCCTCCGGCAAAAGCTGCAAGAGAGTATGTTCTTCCTTCAGTACAGAGAACCGAAAGATGGCTCGTCAGATGTAAAGCCGAAATGGATAGACTTAATTCTCTTGAAGATACCATCAATAAGAATCAGCTTCTGTTCGGCATCAATCAGGGTGCGGTTTATAACGATATTCGAATTGAGAATGCCAAGAGGATTTCCGAACTTGATCTTCCCGGATATGCACTGGGCGGACTTGCAGTCGGTGAGACTCATGAGGAAATGTATGATGTTATCGAGCATACGGCACCTTTCCTTCCCACTGATAAGCCCAGATATTTGATGGGAGTCGGAACTCCTGCAAATATTCTTGAAGCCGTGGACCGCGGTATTGATATGTTCGACTGCGTATATCCTTCAAGAAACGGAAGACACGGTCATCTCTATACACACTTTGGTAAGATCAATATCAACAATGCCAAGTATGCTGAGGACGACAGACCTATCGAAGAAGGATGTCAGTGCCCCGCATGCAGAAGATATTCAAGAGCTTATATCCGCCATCTTCACAAAGCAGGCGAGATGCTGGGACTAAGGCTTTGCGTATTGCATAATCTGTATTTCTATAATCATCTCATGGAAGAAATCAGACTTGCGATTGATGAAGACAGATATTCATCATTTAAGAAAGATCTGCTTGAAAAACTCGAATCAGAAAAATAAAACGAGTTCAAGGAGGAACCAATATGAATCTTAAAAAATCACTTATCTCATTATCGGCAGCGCTTATGGCCGCAGTTGCAATATTTGCAATTGATGTCAAAGTAGAAGCTGCTCCCAAGACAATGCCCGACGGTACTGTTTTTGACGCAGAGTTTTATGCTGCTTCTTACCCTGATGTCGTAGCTGCTTTCGGAAACAATGCTGACATTATGTATGTGCACTATGTGCTCTTCGGAAAAGCTGAAGGCAGACTTGCCGTAGCTCCCGGAACAGCAGTTCCCACCGCATCTGCCGGATCATTTGATGCAGCTTACTATGCAGCAAGATATCCCGATGTAGCAAACTGCCTTGGATACGATCCTAATCTTCTTAAACTTCATTATGATCTTTACGGCAAGAATGAGGGAAGATTTGCAAATGCCGCTGAAGAAGCGGCTGCAACCGGAACTTCAGTAACTCCTGCCGTAACTACCGCCATTGATAACTCATTTGAAATGCAGGTTTTGAATCTTTGCAATGCTGAGCGCGCTAAGTACGGACTTGCTCCTTTGACATGGGATGCGACTAACCTTGCTCCCGGTGCTGCAATAAGAGCGCAGGAAATTACTGTTTATTTCAGTCACACCAGACCTGACGGAAGCAGATGCTTCACCGCAATTACCAATCCCGGATGGGTCGGAGAGAACATCGCAGCCGGTCAGAGGACTCCCGAAGAGGTTGTAAATACCTGGATGAACAGTTCGGGACACAGAGCAAATATCCTTAACGCGAATTTCAGAAAACTCGGAGTCGGATATGTTTATGTTCCCGGAAGCATGTACGGACATTATTGGGTTCAGATGTTCTCATCATAAATATTTTATTTGATACTTTGACCGATATCGTGTATCATCAGAAAATGTGTGATGACACATTTGAATTTTCAAATATGATCGGAGGATATAATAATGAAATTTTTGCTTCTTACAGCTGAAGAAGCTGCCGCAGCTGCAGAAGAGGGCAGCCTTGTAGGCGGATTACTTCCTGTTGTTATCATGTACGGTATCATCATCTTCGCACTCTGGTTCTTCTTCATGAGACCTCAGAGCAAGGAGAGAAAGAAGACCCAGGAGATGCTTTCCGGTCTTGAGAACGGAGATATCGTTTGCACCACTTCAGGTTTCTACGGAACCATCATTGATATCCAGGACGATATGGTAATCGTTGAGTTCGGAAACAACCGCAACTGCCGTATCCCTATGGAGAAGAGCGCAATCGCTAAGGTTGAGAAGCCCGGCCAGGCTACCGAAACCGAACCCAAGAAGAAAGAGAAGTAAGATTTATCTAACATAAGCCTACGGAAATATTTCCGTAGGCTTATTTTTTCAGATTTTGCTTATCACATAGTTTATTTCGAACTGTGAA
The DNA here is from genome assembly GCA_902794095.1 of uncultured Lachnospiraceae bacterium. Lineage (GTDB taxonomy): Bacteria > Bacillota > Clostridia > Lachnospirales > Lachnospiraceae > AC2028. Next base: position 38,137 of record CADBFZ010000001.1, read on the forward strand.
GAGAGATTAGCTGTTCTTAGGAATACATTGTTGTAAGCACAATTTCACCCGGATGGTGAAATTAGCAGGCATTGAGACAGGATGTCGAATGCCTGCGGTGCGTAGCCATAGTATATATGTGTATTCCTTAGAACAGTTTAGCGAACGTAACCGTGAGAAAGAAAATATGTGATATGCAAAATTTATATGAATAAATGTATAAATATACGAAAATAGCAATTATTAGATGAAAATAGATACATTAGAACCTTGAAAAATGCTATTTATTCGTATAAATTAGAAATGTCGCACTTTTAATAGAAGGAGATATGCCATGAAGCTTAATATTGTATGCATTCCCGGTGACGGAATCGGCCCTGAAATTGTGACTCAGGCCAAGAAAGTTCTTGAGAAAGTCGCATCCGTTTACGGACATGAAATTATATTCAAAGATATATTAATGGGCGGTGCATCAATTGATGCATGCGGTGAGCCCCTTACACAGGAAGCAATCGATACCGCAAAGGCTGCTGATGCAGTTCTTATGGGTTCCATCGGCGGCAACACAACCACCAGCCCCTGGTATAAACTTCCTCCCGAGAAGAGACCCGAAGCAGGTCTTCTTAAGATCAGAAAAGAGCTCGGATTATTTGCAAATTTAAGACCTGCATATTTATTCCCTGAACTTGCAGCCAGCTGTCCTCTTGCAAGCGAGACCTCCGATAAGGGCTTTGATCTTCTTATTATGAGAGAACTCACCGGCGGACTCTATTTTGGAGAAAGACATACAGAAGTTGTTAACGGACTCAGAACTGCCGTTGATACACTTACATATAATGAAGAAGAGATCAGAAGAATCGCAATCAAGGCTTTCGAAGCTGCAAGAATCCGCAGAGGTAAAGTTACTTCCGTAGATAAAGCTAACGTACTTGATTCTTCCAGACTCTGGAGAGCGGTAACCGCAGAGGTTGCTAAGGATTATCCCGATGTAGAACTTGAGAATATGCTCGTTGATAACTGTGCAATGCAGCTTGTCAAAGATCCCGCTCAGTTCGATGTAGTTCTTACCGAGAACATGTTCGGAGATATCCTTTCAGATGAAGCAAGTATGATCACAGGATCCATCGGAATGCTTTCATCCGCATCTCTTAACGAAACCAAGTTCGGACTCTATGAGCCCAGCCACGGATCTGCTCCCGATATTGCAGGACAGGATATTGCAAATCCCATCGCAACAATTCTTTCAGCTGCAATGATGCTGAAGTTCTCTTTTGACCTTAATAAAGAAGGGGAAGCAATTGAAGCGGCAGTAAAGCAGGTTCTCAAAGACGGTTTCAGAACCGGAGATATTTATTCCGACGGATGCACCAAGGTAGGATGCACCAAGATGGGTGATCTTATCTGTGAGAGAATAAAATAAAACAGTATTACTGATTAAATTGTGTAGGAGATAAAACTATGAGAAGTGATTCCGTAATGGTTGGTGACGCACAGGCGCCCCACAGAAGTCTTTTTAATGCACTCGGATTTACCGAAGAGGAGAGAAAGCGTCCCCTTATCGGTATCGTAACCTCATATAACGAGATCGTACCCGGCCATATGAACCTTGATAAGATCGCTGAAGCTGTAAAGCTCGGTGTTGCAATGGCAGGCGGTACTCCCGTTCTTTTCCCTGCGATTGCTGTTTGCGACGGTATCGCAATGGGACATATCGGAATGAAATACAGCCTTGTCACCAGAGATCTTATTGCTGACTCAACAGAGTGTATGGCAATGGCTCACGGTTTTGACGGACTTGTTTGCATCCCCAACTGCGATAAGAACGTTCCCGGACTTCTCATGGCAGCTGCAAGAGTAAATATCCCCACCGTATTCGTATCCGGTGGCCCCATGCTTGCAGGACACGTTCACGGATGCAAGAGAAGCCTTTCTTCAATGTTTGAAGCAGTAGGAAGCTACGCAGCAGGAAGTATAACCAAGGAAGAACTCACCGAGTTCGAAGAGAAGGTTTGCCCTACCTGCGGATCATGCTCAGGTATGTACACCGCTAACTCAATGAATTGCCTTACCGAAGCAATCGGTATGGGACTTAAGGGTAACGGAACCATCCCTGCTGTATATTCAGAAAGAATCAGACTTGCTAAACATGCAGGTATGAAAATCATGGAGCTCGTTGAGAAGAACATTTGTCCCAGAGACATCATGACCGATAAGGCATTTAAGAATGCTCTTACCGTTGACATGGCTCTCGGATGTTCCACCAACACCATGCTTCATATTCCCGCTATCGCTAAAGAAGCAGGAGTTGAACTTAACATGGAAATGGTTAACGATCTTTCAGCTAAGACTCCCAACCTTTGCCACCTTGCTCCTGCAGGTCCTACTTATATGGAAGACCTCAATGAGGCGGGAGGTGTTTATGCCGTAATGAACGAACTCTCCAAGAAGGGACTTATCGAAGAAGATTGCATGACCGTAAATGCAACCACCATCGGAGAGAATATTAAGGCTTGCATCAACAAGAATCCCGAGGTCATCAGACCTATCGATAATCCTTATCAGGCAACCGGCGGCATCGCTGTTCTTAAGGGTAACCTTGCTCCCGACACCGGCGTTGTTAAGCAGTCAGCCGTTGCTCCCGAGATGCTTGTACACGAAGGACCCGCAAGAGTATTTGATTGTGAGGAAGATGCAATCGCAGCTATCAAGGGCGGCAAAATCGTTGCAGGAGACGTTGTAGTCATCAGATACGAAGGACCTAAGGGCGGTCCCGGAATGAGAGAGATGCTCAATCCTACTTCTGCAATCGCAGGTATGGGTCTCGGATCAACCGTAGCACTTATTACCGACGGACGTTTCTCCGGTGCATCCAGAGGTGCATCCATCGGACATGTATCCCCTGAAGCTGCGGTAGGCGGACCTATTGCACTTGTTCAGGAAGGCGACATCATTTCAATCGATATCCCTAACAGAAAGCTTGATGTTAAGGTATCAGATGAAGAGATGGCTAAGCGCCGCGAAGCTTGGACTCCCAGAGAGCCTAAGATTACCACCGGATATCTTGCTCGTTACAGAGAACTCGTAACCAGCGGAAACCGTGGCGCAGTTCTTGAGATTCCCGGAAAGAAATAATCGGGAACGGAAGAATATCTTATTAGAAAGTAAGTAGGAGAATTACGGACTATGGAAATGAACGGTTCTGAAATAGTAATCGCCTGTCTCAAAGAGCAGGGAGTTGATACCGTATTCGGATATCCCGGCGGTACCATCCTTAATATCTATGATGCACTTTACAAGCATCAGGATGAGATCAGACACGTGCTTACCAGCCATGAGCAGGGTGCTGCACATGCTGCTGACGGATATGCAAGAGCTACCGGCAAGGTCGGAGTTTGTATGGCTACTTCAGGCCCCGGAGCAACCAATCTCGTAACCGGTATTGCAACCGCATATATGGACTCTGTTCCTCTTGTTGCAATCACTGCAAATGTTAATCTTCCCGCTCTCGGAAAAGATTCATTCCAGGAGATCGATATTGTTGGTGTTACTATGCCAATTACCAAGCATGGTTTTATCGTAAAGAACATTAACGATCTTGCACCCACCATCCGTAAGGCATTTAAGATTGCCAAGACCGGTCGTCCCGGCCCTGTTCTCGTAGATATTACAAAGGATGTAACCGCAGCCGTTTGTGATTACGAGCCCGTAAACCCTGCAGAGCCTGAGAAGGTTATCAAGTTTAACGATAAGGATCTTACTGAAGTTGCTGAGATGCTCTGCAAAGCTAAGAAGCCTTTTATTTATGTGGGCGGCGGTGCGATCATTTCCGATGCATCCGCAGAAGTTGCAGAACTTGCAGAACTCCTTGATGCACCTGTATGTGACACTCTTATGGGTAAGGGCGCATTTGACGGACACTCCAAGCGTTATACCGGAATGATAGGTATGCATGGAACAAAGGCTTCCAACCTCGGTGTAACTGAGTGTGATCTTCTTGTTGCACTCGGAGCAAGATTCTCTGACCGAGTTATCGGTAACCCTAAGAAATTCGCTGAAGGCGCAAAGATCGTTCATATCGATGTAGATGCTGCCGAAATCAGCAAGAATATTTGTGTTGATGCTTCTTTGGTAGGTGACCTTAAAGTTACCCTTCAGAAGCTTAATCCTCTTATCACCAAGCAGAACCATACCGATTGGATGAAACATATCGAAGAGCTTAAAGCAAAGTATCCTCTCGGATATGATGACAGTAAGCTTACCTGTCCTTACATAATTTCTGAGATTGACCGTATTACCGAAGGTAAAGCAGTTATCTCTACCGATGTAGGTCAGCATCAGATGTGGGCTGCTCAGCATTATCTCTATTCAAAGCCCAGAACATTCCTTTCATCCGGCGGACTCGGAACAATGGGATATGGCCTCGGTGCTTGTATCGGTGCTCAGGTAGGACGTCCCGATGATATCTGCATCAATATTGCAGGTGACGGATGTTTCAGAATGAACATGAATGAGCTGGCAACAGCTTCCAGATATAACATTCCCATCATCCAGGTTGTTATCAACAACCATGTACTCGGAATGGTTCGTCAGTGGCAGACTCTTTTCTATGGAAAGAGATATTCCCAGACCGTTCTCAATGATGCGGTTGATTTCTGCAAAGTTGCAGAAGGTCTCGGATGTAAGGCTATTAAGATCACCAAGAAGGAAGAGGTTGAGCCCGCACTTAAAGAAGCTATCGCTGCGAAGTGCCCCGTTCTTCTCGAGTGCATCATTGAAGAGGACGATAAGGTATTCCCTATGGTTCCTGCAGGAAAGCCTCTCAGCGAAGTATTTGACGAAAAGGATATGAAAGAAGAGTAATTATGTCCTCCCTCAAAGAAAAGCTAATACAGAATAAAAAGAAGGTCATATGCACCTGCGTTGTTCTGATAATACTTCTTGCTGTTTACTTAGGTACGGCGTTTTATTTTAGAAACAGATTCCTTCCAAATACGTGGATCGGGGATGTGTATTGTACCGGCAGAAGTACCCAGGCAGTTGCTTACGATCTTAAAGAAAAAATAGTAATGCCCGAGATCAGGATAAGCTGGGGTGAAGAGGGATACGAAGATTCCTTCATTAAGCCCGAAGATATTTCCTACAGCTATAACCTGACTTCCTCAGTTGTTAAAGCGGTTGAGTCACAGAATATCTTCTCATGGCCCGCATGTCTGTTTACCAAGCAGTCCCTTCAGCTTGAACCTGTTATTGATTTTGATCAGGAACTTTTGAGAAGACATTTTTCTCAGCTTGAAAGAGTCAGAACAGAAACTGCTCAGGCTCCCGAGTATTCCATCAAGTTCGATTATGAGACCGGTTATTACGTATATGATAACCATGCAGGCAGACTGGATACCGAGAAAGCGCTTCAGGCCCTCAGCGATTCGCTTACAAAGGGAAGACTCTCATTAACTCTTGATGAATCGTTTTATTACGATGCACCCTATACCACAGAAGAAAATGCGGATATAGCAGAGTGGAATAAGCTTAATTCATTCCTCACCACAGACCTTGTGTATGATATGGGTGCTGAGAAGATTGCTTTTGATTCCGAGGTAATGAGTTTTCTGATAGTAACGGAAAGAGATCATACTCCCGTTAAAGACGAAGACGGTTCATACATCATTGATGATGAAGCCGTTGCAAAATGGGTTGATGATCTTTGCGCAGCTTACAATACCTACGGACTCGACAGAGAATTTGTTTCTACAACAGGTAAGACAGTTATCATACCTGCCACATACAGCAATTACGGTACGGAATTAAATCACGATGCCGAGCTCAGATTCCTGAGTAATTATCTTCATTCTGAAGAGCCTTGGGACGGAACGGCTGATGAACACATTCCCGAATATAATGTGGAAGCTACCGTAAGAGGCCTTAATGATATCGGCGATACATTCGTTGAAGTCGATCTTTCCGATCAGTACATGTACTATTACAAAAACGGTGAACTGATCGTTGAGACAGATATAGTATCCGGAGATATACCCAAAGGTTGGACCACTCCCAGAGGAGTATTTGCAATCTACGGTAAGTACACGGATCAATATCTCTACGGTAAGGATTACATTGATTTCGTATCATACTGGATGCCTTATTTCAGAGGATACGGACTCCACGATTCGGACTGGAGAGATGAATGGGGCGGCGACATATATACATACGACGGATCACACGGATGTATCAATATGGATAAGGATCCTGCCCGCATTATTTTCGAAAACATTGAGATAGGTACACCCGTAGTCGTTTACGATTATTGAGTTGACTTAAAGGTCTCAAAAGTTTATTTTATTTTTTAAGTTCTTATTAATTTACCAGGAGGAGAATTAGAAATGTCCAGAGTTTACAATTTTTCGGCAGGACCTGCTGTACTGCCCGAAGAAGTACTGAAGGAAGCTGCAGAGGAGATGCTTGATTATAAGGGATCAGGCCAGTCAGTAATGGAGATGAGCCACAGATCCAAGGTGTATGACACCATTATCAAGGAAGCTGAAGCCGATCTTCGCGAACTCATGAATATTCCTGACAACTACAAGGTACTGTTCCTTCAGGGCGGTGCTTCCCAGTTCTTCGCAGAAGTTCCCATGAACATGATGAAGAATAAGAAAGCCGGATACATCATCACCGGTCAGTGGGCTAAGAAGGCATTTCAGGAAGCTAAGATCTATGGTGAGGCTGTTGAACTTGCTTCATCCGCTGATAAGACCTTCAGCTATATCCCTGATTGCTCCGATCTTCCTATCACCGATGATATGGACTATGTCTACATCTGTGAGAACAATACCATCTACGGAACCAAGTATAAGACTCTTCCCAACACCAAGGGCAAGATTCTTGTTTCCGATGTTTCCTCCTGTTTCCTTTCAGAGCCCGTTGATGTAACCAAGTACGGCGTAATCTACGGCGGCGTTCAGAAGAATGTCGGACCTGCAGGCTGCGTAATCGCAATCATCAGAGAAGACCTCATCACCGACGAGTGCCTTCCCGGAACTCCCACCATGCTTAAGTGGAAGACTCAGGCTGACAACGATTCACTCTACAACACTCCTCCCTGCTACACTATCTACATCTGTGGCAAGGTATTCAAGTGGCTTAAGAAGATGGGCGGACTTGAGGAGATGAAGAAGAGAAACGAAGAGAAGGCTAAGATTCTCTATGATTTCCTTGATTCTTCAAAGCTTTTCAAGGGCACTGTCGTAAAAGAAGACAGATCCCTTATGAACGTTCCTTTCGTAACCGGCAACGAAGAGCTTGATGCTAAGTTCGTTAAAGAAGCTACCGAGGCTGGATTTGTTAACCTTAAGGGTCACAGAACCGTTGGCGGTATGAGAGCATCCATCTACAATGCTATGCCTAAGGAAGGCGTTGAGAAGCTTGTTGAGTTCATGAAGAAGTTCGAGGCAGAGAACGCGTAAGTCGCCTCTTTGAAAGGAGTTTTCAGATGTTTAAGATCAATTGCCTTAATCCCATTTCTCAGGTAGGCCTTGCAGGTCTTACCGATGATTTCCAGATAACCGACAAGACCGAAGAGGCTGAAGGTATCCTTGTAAGAAGTGCTGCAATGCACGACATGGATCTTCCCGATTCACTCCTTGCAGTAGCAAGAGCAGGAGCCGGTGTTAACAATATCCCTCTTGATAAATGTGCTGAGAAAGGTATCGTTGTATTCAATACCCCCGGTGCAAATGCAAACGGTGTTAAAGAGCTTGTTATCGCAGGTATGCTTCTTGCAGCAAGAGATGTCGTAGGCGGTATCGAGTGGTGTAAAGAGAATGCATCCGATGCAGATATTGCAAAGACTGCTGAGAAGCAGAAGAAAAACTATGCAGGAACCGAGATTGCAGGCAAGAAGCTTGGTGTTATCGGACTCGGAGCTATCGGTGTTAAGGTAGCTAACGCAGCTCACAATCTCGGAATGGAAGTTTACGGATACGATCCTTACCTTTCCGTAAATGCTGCATGGAATCTTTCCAGAAGCGTACATCACGTAGAGAAGGTAGAGGATATCTACAAAGAGTGTGATTACATCACCATCCATGTACCTCTTCTTGATTCAACCAAGGGAACCATCAATCGTGAAGCTATCTCCATGATGAAGGACGGTGTTGTAGTTCTTAACTATGCTCGTGACCTTCTTGTATCAGAGACCGATATGCTTGAGGCTCTCAAGAACGGTAAGGTAGCAAGATACGTAACCGATTTCCCTAATCCTACCACCGCAGGACAGCCCGGAGTTATCCTTACTCCTCACCTTGGAGCAAGCACCGAAGAGTCCGAAGACAACTGCGCTAAGATGGCAGTTGAGGAGATCATGGATTACCTCAACAACGGAAACATCAGAAATTCCGTTAACTATCCCGCACTTGATATGGGCGTATGCGACAAGGCAGGAAGAATTGAAGTATTCCACAAGAATCAGGCTAACATGATCACTCAGTTCACCGCAGTTATCGGTGCAGAGAAGATCAACATCTCCGACATGATGAACAAGTCCAGAGGAGATTATGCAGTAACCATGCTTGATCTTGATGATGCTCCCACTGCTCAGCTCGTTGAGAAGCTTTCAGCTGCTGAAGGCGTTCTTCGCGTAAGAGTAGTAAAGGGATGATTTGAGCAATATAAAACGGGTGTACATGATGTACACCCGTTTTTTAGTATAAAGAAAGAGCAGACAAATATGACTGCTCTCGGTAATTCACTTTTTATCTGTATCATCGAGATCTTTGAGTGAATCCTGAAGCTTTTGCTCCATCTCGGTAGCAGCTTCACTTGCAAGATCCATGTACTCGATAAAGATATCGCTGAGGGATTTATCCTGCTCTTCACCGATTTCTTTCATGATCGGAGTAAGCTTCTCGAGCTGATATGAAATGGGTGTATGCTGGGGATCGATATCCGGCATTACAGCCTCTGCATAATCGTTTATTCTTTTGAGCATTGCTCTTTGTTCGTCTGTCATAATAACCTCTTCATCTACGCATATTTGCGTTCCCACCGAGTGCATTATAGCACACATGAAACTTGTTTGTATAAGCTGATAATGCTAAAATAATTTTAAAATTTTGCGGATATTCTTATAACGCATATTATAAAATTGGAGTAAAAAAATGGCAGATGTAAGACCTTTTAACGCATACAGACCCCGCAAGGGAATGGAGTCTGTGATTGCGGCACTTCCCTATGATGTTTATAACAGAGCTGAGAGCGTGGAGGTTGTCAAAGGCAATCCCGAATCGTTTCTTGCCATTGACAGAGCAGAGACTCAGTTCTCCGATGATGTCGATACATACGATCCCAGAGTTTATGACAAAGCAAGAGATATGATCCGTGAGAGGATCGAAGACGGAAGATTTGTTCAGGATGAAGGCGAACCCGGATATTATCTCTACGAGCTTACAATGGACGGACGTGTTCAGAACGGAATCGTTGCATGTGCTTCAATCGATGACTACATGAACGGTGTTATCAAGAAGCATGAAAACACCCGTGCAGATAAAGAAGTTGACCGTATTAATCACGTTGATAAAACAGGGTTTCAGACCGGTCCTATTTTCCTCGCATACAGACATAATGATGTTCTTGCATCCGTTATCGAGTCCGTTAAAAAGAATACGGCAGACTGCGACTTCACTTCCGATGACGGAATCAGACACAGAGTCTTCTCAATAAATGATCCCGATAAAGTAAAAACAATCAGAGACGAGTTCTCCGGAACTGATGCACTTTATATTGCAGACGGCCATCACAGATGCGCGTCCGCTGTTAAAGTCGGACTTAAGAGAAGAGAGGAAAATCCCGGGTACACGGGAGATGAAGAGTTTAACTATTTCCTCAGTGTAATTTTCCCTGGAGACGAACTTAAGATTCTTGATTACAACAGAGTTGTCAAAGATCTTAACGGTCTTACAGAGGTGCAGTTCTTCAATGAAGTCATCGACAGATTTGAAGTATGTGATGCAAAGAAGCATTATTCACCGGAAGACAAAGGTCTCTTCGGTATGTATATAAGCGGTAAGTGGTATAAGCTCAGAGCTCACCACGATATTAAATCCGATGATCCCGTAAAGGGACTTGATGTATCCGTTCTTCAGGACGGACTTCTCGGACCTGTTCTCGGAATCGGAGATCCCAGAACCGATAAGAGAATCGACTTTGTCGGCGGTATCAGAGGATTGGGCGAACTTGAGAAGAGATGCAGCGAAGATATGCAGGTTGCTTTCTCAATGTTCCCTACTTCGATTGAAGAGCTCTTCAAAGTAGCCGATGAAGGACTTCTTATGCCTCCAAAGTCCACTTGGTTCGAGCCCAAGCTTCGCAGCGGATTATTCTTACATAAGATCGATTAAATCATATATAAGAGGGGATTGATGATATGAATAAGAGACTTTATAAGCTTATGGATTGGGCCTTTATCGAAGAGGTTATCTATTCCGAGTGCTCACATCCTCAGGATCTTCTCGGACCTCATGTCAAAGGTCAGACCATGTTGCTCCAGGCATATTTTCCCGGAGCTCAGTCCGTAGTTGTAAAGTGGAAAGACAGGGGAGAACCCGGTAAGCCTTCAGAGACTGAAATGGAAGTTGCGGATGATGACGGATTTTTCGCACAGCTCCTTCCCACCCAAGATCCCGGTGTCTATTCATACGTTGTAACTTATGAGGAAAGACAGGCAGGCGGAAAGACACTCAAGAAAAAAGTCTTAAGATGTGGGGACCCCTACAGACATATTAATGTTTTAAATGATAAGGACATTGCAAAATTCATAGAAGGCAAGTGTCTTAATGCTGCAGATATTCTCGGTTCTCATTATATGGAGCATGACGGTGAGGAAGGTACTCTTTTTGCAGTATATGCACCTAATGCAATGAGGATCAGCGTAGTCGGTGATTTCAATTCCTGGGACGGAAGACTTGCTCAGATGTGTAAGAGAGAGGATTCCGGAGTCTTTGAATTATTCATTCCCGGAGTTAAGCCCGGCGATAAGTATCAATACGAGATCAAGTTCAAGAATTACGATATCTGCAGAAAAGCAGATCCTTACGCATCAGAGCTTCTTACCGAAAACAGCGGAGTATCCGTTGTTGCAGAAGCAGGTTCTGTTAAATGTAAGACCATCCTGACTAAGAAGAATGTAGATAAAAACTCTGCTCTTTGTATCTGGCAGGTTAATCCTTTCGATTATGTAAATGAAGAGTCATCGGCATTTGCAAAGATGGCAGCAGAGATTCCCGCAGCTTGTGAAGCATCAGGTTATACTCATGTATGCATCGGAAATGTTCTTACTTCATCATTCGGTGTTATCGATAAAACAGTATCTTACTATGCAATCGATAAAAGACTCGGTTCTTCCGATGAGTTAAAGATATTTGTAAATAAGCTCCATGACGCAGGTGTAGGCGTGGTCTTTGACTGGATCCCGTCTTATTTTGCCCATGATGAGGGAGGACTTGCTCTCTTTGACGGAACCGGACTCTATGAGCATATCGATCCCAGACAGGGTTATGCTGCGGATATCGATGCGTGCCTGTTTAACTATTCTTCGAAGACCGTCAGCAATTTCTTAATGTCATCCGCTTTCAGATATGCTGATGAATTTGCTGCTGACGGAATCAGAGTATGCGGCATCGCAAGAATGCTTTATCTTGATTACAGCAAGACGGAATGGGTTCCCAATATCTATGGCGGAAATGAGAACCTTGATGCGATTTCTTTTATCAGAGATTTAAATACTCAGATCAAATCCAAATATCCCGGAATGCTTCTGATTGCCGAGGATTCCTCACTTCATCAGGGAATCACCGACAGCGTGAGTGATAACGGTCTCGGATTTGACTATAAGTGGAACGAAGTATTCTTCGATGATTTCAGAAACTTTATCTGCATGGATCCTTTGTTCAGAGGCAGAAATCTTCACCTCCTTCCCGATGAACTTACCTATGCATTCGTAGAGGATTTCATTCTTCCCTTTGCAGGAAAAGAAAAAACTGCGGAGATTGGAAGGCTCTATGACCTTCTTCCCGGTGATGAGGGGATGAAGAAGGCTCAGATGAAACTTGCTGCAGGATATCTATTTGCACATCCGGGTAAGAAAGTTATCGGGGCTGCGGATGAGATCACGGGCAAGCTTCTCAAGGATCTTAACGAACTGTATGCTAAGGAACCTGCTCTTAACCGTAACGAGAACGATCCTGAGAACTTCGAGTGGCTCAGCAACATGAACGAGGATCAGGCCTGTGTTTCTTTTGTGAGAAAAACGGACGATCCCGAAGATATGCTTGTTTTCATAGCAAACTTCTCAGGAATCGAGCAGTCATTCCAGACCGGTGTTCCTTACGAAGGTAAATACAAAGAGATCTTCACCACCGATGATAAGGCTTACGGCGGAACTTCATCCGTATCAAAGACCGTAAGAAAAGCAACCGATAAGAGATTGGACGGAAGAACACAGTCCATCGCGGTTAAGATCAGACCTTTGAGCATGATTATCATGAAGTTTATTCCTTATACCGAAGCTGAACTTGAGAAGGTTATCGAGCAGAGGATCAGGAATTATACTCCCATCAAGAAAACCAAGAAATGACGGTCAAACTCTGACTTGATTTTTAAGGCCCTAATCTATATAATCAGACAAGTGAGTCAGGAGAGAATTCTCTTGACTCACAGTTACTGAAAACGCCGGAATGGCTCAGTTGGTAGAGCGACGCATTCGTAATGCGTAGGTCAGGGGTTCGAGTCCCCTTTCCGGCTTAAAGACCCGAAATCGGAAATCTGATTTCGGGTCTTTTTTTATCCGGATATGAGCCTTGTGGCAAATATGTAAAAATATAACGTTTTCCTAAGGGTTTAAGGCAAATTTTTGTGTTGACAATGAGTGTCAAATTGCCGAAAATAAATAGGATTATATTAAAAGGGGCAGGTGGCTTTATGGCACAATTATGGGGCGGAAGATTTACCAAGCCTACCGATGAAAAAGTATACGCTTTTAATGCATCTGTTAATTTCGATAAGAGGATGCTTAAGCAGGATGTCTGCGGAAGTATTGCACACTCTGCAATGCTTGCAAAGCAGGGAATTATATCCGAAGCTGATGGCAAAGCTATCGCCGAGGGACTTAAAGGCATTTATGCCGATGTAACCTCCGGAAAGCTTGAGATCACCGATCAGTATGAAGATATTCATTCTTTTTGCGAAGCAGTTCTGACAGAAAGAGTCGGAGACGCCGGTAAGAGACTTCACACCGGAAGAAGCCGTAACGACCAGGTTGCTCTTGATATGAGGATGTATGTAAGAGGTGAGGTTTGCATCGCAGATGCGCTTCTTGATAAGCTCCTTGTCACTATCCTCGATATCATGAAGGCAAACACCAAGACCTTTATGCCCGGTTTCACACATCTCCAGAAGGCACAGCCCGTAACACTGGCTCACCACATGGGCGCATACTTCGAGATGTTTAAGAGAGACAGAAAGAGACTTCATGACATCTATACCAGAATGAATGAATGTCCTCTGGGTTCCGGAGCACTTGCGGGAACCACTTATCCTCTCGACAGAGAATTTACAGCCGGGCAGCTCGGATTTGACAGAGCTACCGATAATTCCATGGATTCCGTATCCGACAGAGATTATCTTATTGAATTCCTGGATGCACTTTGCATCATCATGATGCATATGTCCAGATCCTGTGAAGAGATAATCACATGGAATACCAATGAATACAGATTCGTCGAGATAGATGATGCATATTCAACCGGATCCAGCATCATGCCTCAGAAGAAGAATCCTGATATTGCGGAACTTATCAGAGGAAAGACCGGAAGAGTATACGGAAGCCTGATGGGACTTCTCACCACCATGAAGGGTCTTCCCCTTGCATATAACAAGGATATGCAGGAAGACAAAGAAGGTGCTTTCGATGCAATGGATACCGCTTGTTCATGCCTTGATCTTTACGAAGGAATGCTTCGCAGCATGAAGTTCAACAACGAGATCATGGAAAAGAGCGCAGCCGGCGGATTCACTAACGCTACAGATGCCGCTGATTATCTCGTAGGAAAGGGAATGCCTTTCAGAGATGCTCATTCCGTAGTCGGAAGAATGGTTCTTGAATGTATCGATAAGGGAATCACCATTGATGAGATGAGCCTTGACGATCTTAAGAAGCTTTCGGATATCATCGAAGAAGATTTCTATGAAGCCGTCAGCATTGAGACATGTGTTCTTAAGCGTTCCACAAAGGGAGCTCCCGGACCCGATGCCATGGCTGAAGAGATTAAGAGCTGTGAGAAATTCATATCGGATACCAAAGCTTTGGTCGATCCCCTTGATGATTTTTTGAAATGATATTTTCCGGTTAATAAAGCCGGTGTAGGAGGAGATATTATGAGTGATAAGTTAAAAGTAGGTATTCTGGGCGGAACCGGAATGGTTGGACAGAGATTCATCTCTCTTCTTGAGAACCATCCTTGGTTTGAGGTTGTTACCATCGCTGCATCACCCCGCAGTGCAGGTAAGACTTATGAAGAAGCAATCGGTGACAGATGGAAGATGACCACTCCCATGCCCGAAGCCGTTAAGAAGATAGTCGTAAAGGATGTATCAAATGTTGAAGACGTAATCGCTGATGTTGATTTCGTATTCAGCGCAGTTGATATGACCAAGGACGAGATCAAAGCTATCGAGGAGAAGTATGCTAAGGCAGAAATCCCCGTTGTTTCCAATAACAGCGCACATCGTTGGACTCCCGACGTTCCCATGATTGTTCCCGAGATCAACGCAGCACACGCTGATGTGATCGAGTTCCAGAAGAAGAGACTCGGAACCAAGAGAGGATTTATCGCAGTTAAGCCTAACTGCTCAATCCAGTCCTATGCTCCTGTTCTTACCGCATGGAAAGAGTTCGAGCCTACCCAGGTTGTAGTATCCACCTATCAGGCAATCTCCGGTGCAGGAAAGACCTTCAAGGATTGGCCCGAGATGGTTGAGAACGTAATTCCTTACATCGGTGGTGAGGAAGAGAAGAGTGAGAAGGAGCCCCTCAGACTTTGGGGTAAGATTGAGAACGGCGTTATCGTTCCCGAGACCGCTCCTCTTATCACTTCACAGTGCATCAGAGTTCCCGTTCTTAACGGACATACCGCTTCCGTATTTGTAAACCTTGGCAAGAAAGCTACCAAGGAACAGCTCATCGAGAAGATGGTTACTTTCTCAGGCGAGCCTCAGAAGCTTGGTCTTCCCAGCGCTCCCAAGCAGTTCATCCAGTACCTTGAGGATGACAACAGACCTCAGGTTAAGCTTGATGTAGATTTCGAAAACGGAATGGGCATCAGCATCGGAAGACTTCGTGAGGATACCCTTTTCGATTGGAAGTTCGTAGGACTTTCACATAATACCGTAAGAGGTGCCGCAGGAGGTGCTGTTCTTTGTGCAGAGCTCCTCAAGGCTAAGGGATATATCGATAAGAAATAATCAATAGTTTTGCTTTTGAAGCCTGTCGAGGACGTAATGGAAGAAAAAAGTTACCGTATTGATCTGCTTGAAGCACAAAACGCAAAATTAACCAAGAGTGAACGCATCTACAGAATGATCTGTGAGTCGTCGGATTTTGGATATATCTATCAGAATCTGACATGTGATGAGATTCAGACATTCGGTGCATTTGAAAACCTTTTCGGTATTAAGATGCAGCGCACCAGGGATTTCGATCTTCTTTATGACAAGATCTTTGAAGAAGACAGACATATCGTTGCCGATACGTTCTTTCCCGAAAAAGAAAACAATAATTTTGCGACATGTGAATGCAGGTCGATCAACGACCACGTCTGGTACAGGATCATAACCCGTATTGCAACTGAAGAAGATACGGGAGCCGTCGATAAGATCATTACCATCATGAATATAACCAAAGAGAAGGCCCAACATTCGGACCTTCTCTATATGGCTTATTATGACATCACTACGGGAATCTATAACCGTAATTATTTCGTCTCACTTCTGACCGAATTCCTGGCAAGAGCCGATCGTGAAAAGTGCAGAGTTTCACTTATGATGATAGACATCGATGATTTTAAGAAAATCAACGATGTCCAGGGTATTATTGTGGGCGATGAACTCTTGCAGCAGGTAGGTTCTTATCTCAAGACCCACATGGTCAAGGATAAGGTCATTTGCTCGCATGTAAACAACGACATTTTCTGTGTTGCGATTTACGATCCTGTCGGCAAATATTCGGTAGAGAATTTCTATCAGACTATTAAGAAAAGATTTGCCGATTCTTTCTTAATGAGTACCGGCCAGGAGATCAGCATTACTGCATCAGTAGGTGTTGCTGAGTTCCCCGATGCAGGCGGTTCGGCACTTGATCTTATTAACTGTGCCGACATTGTTGTATATAACTGTAAGAAGATGGGCAAGAACATACTTCAGTATTTCGAAGCGCCCATTCTTGATGACTTCCTTAAGAATGTCGACATCGAAAACAAACTCAAGGAAGCTGCATTTAACAATAACTTTGTAATGTATTACCAGCCTCAGTATTATGCATCCGACAGAAAGCTCAGAGGCGTGGAAGCTCTCATCCGCTGGAGAGACGGTAAGGGAATGCTTATTCCTCCCTCAATATTTATCCCCATTGCGGAGAAGAACGGACTTATCGATTCAATCGGTCAGTTCGTTGTAGAAGAGTCTATTAAACAGTATAAAAAATGGTGCGATTTTTACGGAGTACAATTCAAAATCTCCATAAACATCTCATCACTTCAATATAAAAAAGATGATTTCGTCGACAGTATCATGTCCATAATAGACAAGTACTGTGTCGACCCTTCTGAGGTTGAACTCGAGATAACCGAGAGCATCCTGATAGATGACTTTGAAGCGGTTACCGCTAAACTTACCAGGATTAGAAATTTCGGAGTCAGCATTTCACTTGATGATTTCGGAACCGGTTACTCGTCCCTTTCATACCTTAAGAAGTTCCCCATCGATACTCTTAAAGTAGATAAGAGTTTTATCGATACCGTACTCGATGATGCATCCACCAGGATCATTACCGAATCAATTCTCAATATGTCTCATGCAATGGGATTTGAAACCATAGCCGAGGGTGTTGAGAACGAGAAGCAGTATAATTATCTATGCGAGGCGGGCTGCGATGTGATTCAGGGATTCTATCTCGGAAAACCCATCCCCGCCGAGAAGATAGATGAGCTTCTTTCATTCATGAAAAGATAAAGGACTTTATATTGTCTAAAAATCTATACATAACCGAAAAACCATCTGTGGCTGCTCAGTTCTCCCAGGCTCTTCATGAGAACATGAAAAGAGGGGACGGATTCTTCGAAGGTGATAACAGTGTGATCACATGGTGCGTAGGTCATCTTGTTTCAATGAGTTATCCCGAAGAGTACGATCCGGCTCTTAAAATGTGGAGATATGACACAATCCCTTTTATTCCCGATACTTACAAATATCAGGTTATTGCTGATGTAAAAAAACAGTTCGAGATAGTTAAGAGACTGTTATCAAGGGAAGACATATCCTGTATCTATATATGCACCGACTCGGGACGAGAAGGAGAATATATATACAGGCTTGTTGATATGCAAGCTCAGGTTCCCGAAGACAGACAGCGTAAAAGAGTCTGGATCGATTCCCAGACCGAGGAAGAGATTGCAAGAGGAATAAGGGAAGCCAAGGACTGGTCAGCTTATGATAATCTTTCCAGCGCAGCATACTTAAGAGCGCAGGAAGATTATCTGATGGGTATCAATTTCACCCGTGCACTTACCCTTAAGTATTCCAAGAAATGCGCGGAGCTTCTCGGAATGGATCGCCTTACCGTAACCGTCGGACGTGTTATGACCTGCGTTCTCGGAATTGTTGTAAGACGTGAACAGGAGATAAGAAACTTCGTCAAAACTCCTTTCTATAAAGTTTTGATGAATACCAATATCGGAGATGCATCGGCTCAACTTCTTTGGAAAGTATGTGATACATCAGCCTATGCCGGATCTCCCAAGCTTTATAAGGACAATGGCTTTAAGGAAAAAGAAATCGCAGAAAAGCTGATTTCAGATCTTGAAAGTACCGGCGATAAGAAAGCTGAGATTATTGAGATCTCACGTAAAACTGAGAAGAAAAATCCTCCGCTTTTATTCAACCTTGCAGAGCTCCAGAATGTCTGCTCTAAGCTGTTTAAGATAAGCCCTGCGGAGACTTTAAACATTGCTCAGGAACTGTATGAGAAAAAACTCACCACCTATCCCAGAACGGATGCGAGAGTTTTATCAACAGCAGTTTGTAAAGAAATCAATAAGAACATAAACGGTCTTAAGGGATATAATGTCGTATCTGCCGAGGCTGCTCAGGTTCTTGCGGGAGATTCCTGGAAGACAATAGCCAAGACAAAATATTGCAATGATAAAGCAATCACAGATCACTATGCGATTATTCCTACCGGACAGGGGTTGGGAAATCTCTCTTCACTTAATAAGCTCTCGGTTGATGTGTATGAGCTTATCTGCAGACGATTTCTATCCATCTTTTATCCTGCAGCCGTATATAAGAAAACTCTTATTTCGGCAATGGAAGGAAAGGAGCTTTTTACCGCATCCTATAAGGTTCTTCAGGATGAAGGTTATATGAAAGTCTTTAACTGCTCGTTCCAGAATAAGAAGGATGAACAGGAGACTCAGGAAGGCCAGGAGGGTAAATCCGAAGGTGAAGCTGAAGGCGATGAAGATCAGGCAGCTGATGACTCCTTGGGCCAAGCGCTTGAAACCCTTAAAAAGGGAGATATCATAGAAGTAGCATCTCACGAGATAAAGGAAGGAGAAACCGCTCCACCCAAGAGATATACTTCAGGTAGCATTATCCTTACAATGGAAAATGCGGGACAGTTTATTGAAGATGAGGAATTAAGGGCTCAGATAAAAGGAAGCGGTATCGGAACCAGTGCTACCAGAGCTGAGATACTTACCAAACTTCAGAATATCAATTATCTGAATCTCAATAAGAAAACACAGATCATAACGCCCACGATCCTCGGAGAAATGATCTACTATATTGTCAACGGTTCGATTCCCGCACTTCTTGATGCAAAGCTTACCGCAAGCTGGGAGAAGGGATTATCCGGAGTTGCTGACGGTTCTATTACAAGCGATGATTATAAGCAGAAGCTTAATAATTTCGTTACCGTTAAAACCAATGAAGTAAAGAGTAAGTTTAATGTCTCGGGACTTGATGCGGTATATGCCGCAGTCAGCCCGTATTATAAGAAAGAGACAGCGAAAGGGAAGAAATGAGCGATAAGATAAAGATTACAGATCTCTACGATCTTAATGAAACAATAGCTGCTGATTACCTTAAAGGATTTGAATATCCCTGGGAAGCACTTGCAGGTATCAAGGAATTTATTCTTAAACTGGGTGCGACTCTTTCCGAAGAGAAGTTTGAGAAAAAGGGAGAGGATATCTGGATTGCAAAGTCTGCAAAGGTTGCTCCCACAGCTTGCCTTAACGGACCTCTTATAGTTGATGAGGATGCTGAAATTCGTCATTGCGCATTTGTAAGAGGATCTGCGATTGTCGGCAAGAACAGCGTTGTCGGTAACTCAACCGAGCTTAAGAATGTAATCCTGTTTAATAACGTACAGGTTCCTCATTACAATTATGTGGGTGATTCAATCCTCGGATTTAAATCCCATATGGGAGCGGGTTCCATTACATCCAATGTTAAGTCTGATAAAAAGCTCGTTGTTGTAAAGGGTGAAGAGAATTACGAGACCGGACTTAAGAAGTTCGGAGCAATGCTGGGCGACAGAGTAGAAGTCGGATGCAACAGCGTTCTTAATCCCGGAAGTGTTCTCGGAAGAGATTGCATAGTATATCCCACCAGTTGTTTCAGAGGAGTTCTTCCCGAGAATCATATCTTTAAGAAATCCGGTGAGATGGTTCCAAGAATAGACTAAAAAAATTTAATATGCACAGTGAATATAGGGCAAGTTTTCCGTTGACAGGAGACTTGCCCTATTGTATTATTGTATACAGTTTAATACTTTAACCGTTTAAAGTGTTAAACCAAATGTTTTATTTTGGAGGAAAATTATGAAAAAGAAGATCGTAAGCCTAATGCTGACCGCAGTTCTTGCAATGAGCCTTGCAGGATGCGGAGAGGCAGCATCCGACGGAACCTACAAAGTCGGTGTATGCCAGATTGTAGAGCATCCCGCACTTGATGCAGCAACTCAGGGATTTGAAGATGCTCTCAAAGAGAAGCTCGGAGAAGACAAAGTTACTTTTGATGTTCAGAACGCTCAGGGTGAGCAGCCTGCAGCAGCAACCATCTGCAACGGATTCGTATCTGCAAACGTTGATCTTATCCTTGCAAATGCAACCACACCTCTTCAGTGTGCAGCAGCAGCTACCAGTACCATTCCCGTTCTCGGAACTTCAATCACCGATTACGCAACCGCTCTTGAGGTTCCCGTAGAAGAGTGGACCGGAACTACCGGAAGAAACATTTCAGGAACCAGCGACCTTGCTCCCATTGATGAGCAGGAGAACATGATCCTTGAGCTCTTCCCCAATGTTCAGACTGTAGGTCTTATGTACTGCAGCGCAGAAGCTAACTCCAAGTATCAGATCCAGCTTATCGAGGCTGAGCTTGATGCTGACGGAATTGCTTACAAAGAGTACTCAGTTGCAGACTCTAACGATATCGTTTCTGTATTCTCAACTGCAGTAACCGAGTGTGATGTTCTTTACATCCCCACCGACAACACTCTTGCTAACTCAACCGAGACCATCAGAAACATCGTTGTTCCTGCAGGTATCCCTGTTGTTGCGGGTGAAGAAGGAATTTGCGCTGTTTGCGGTGTAGCAACTCTTTCCATCAGCTACTATGATCTCGGATATGCTACCGGACTTATGGCAGCAGAGATTCTTCTTGAGGGCAAGGACATCTCCACCATGGAGATCCAGTATGCTCCTTCTGTTACCAAGGAATACAATGCAGAGCTCTGTGAGCAGCTCGGTGTCGGCGTTCCTTCCGATTATGTTGCCATCGGCGAATAATTTGTAGACCGATTCGGCAAAAATGTGTTAGTATGTAGGCTGTGTTTTTTAAGCACAGCCTATTATTAAATTAGGTTACGGAGTAAATATTTATGGTTCAGTATTTTTCATCTCTAGATCCTATAACACTATTAAAGTCATTTCCCGGATCCATAGCCCAGGGGATGGTATGGTGCGTTCTGGCTCTCGGTGTATATATCACATTCAGGATCCTTGATTTTGCGGATCTTACCGTTGACGGTTCCATTGCATTCGGCGGAGCTGTTTGCGTTATGCTTATCAGAGCCGGCATTTCCCCCATTGTAGCGACAATCGTTTCGTTTTTTGCCGGAATGGTTGCAGGTATTATAACAGGACTTCTTACGACACTTCTCGGAATACCGGGAATATTGGCTTCGATTCTTACGCAGATTTCACTTTATTCGATCAACCTGCATATTATGGGACAGTCCAATATGCCCGTATCCGTTGATAAGTATCCCTTACTTGTATCTCTCAGATATGTTACGGACTCCACTCAGTCGGCTGTTCTCTTTTTCGTAGGAATGATCATATTCATATTCCTTCTTATAGGAGTACTTTATAACTTCTTCGGAACAGAAGTCGGTGCATCCATCAGAGCTACAGGATGCAATCCCAATATGGCAAGAGCTCAGGGAATAAATACCAATTACATTAAGGTACTTACTCTCGGAATTGCCAACGGACTTGTAGGTCTTTCGGGGGCACTTTGCGGACAGTTTTCCGGAGCTGCCGATGTTAATATGGGACGTGGTGCCATTGTTATCGGTCTTGCGGCGGTTATTATCGGAGAAGTTATCTTCGGTAAGTTTGCATCCAAGAGAAAAGCTGCTTTTGCATGGACCATGGGCGCTGTTGTATGTGGCTCCATTATCTATTACATGGTTTATCAGTTTGTACTTTGGCTCAAGTTCCCTTCAGACGATATGAAGATACTTACCGCAGCGGTTGTTGCTGCGTTCCTTGCAATTCCTTATCTTAAGGAGAAGAGTTCCGTTAAGAAAGGAGCAGCTAAACATGAATAAGGCACTTGAACTTAGAGATATTCATAAGGTATTCAATAAGGGAACCGTTAATGAAAAAGTTGCTCTTAACGGCCTTTCGCTTGAACTTGAACCCGGCGATTTCGTGACCATCATCGGTGGTAACGGTGCCGGTAAATCCACAATGCTTAATGCCGTTGCAGGTGTATGGCCCGTTGATTCAGGCCAGATCATTGTTAACGGTGAAGATATCACAATGCTTCCTGAGCATAAGAGAGCTACATATCTGGGCAGAGTATTCCAGGATCCCATGACCGGAACCGCTGCTACCATGGATATCGAAGAGAATATGGCTCTTGCGTACAGAAGAGGAAGGAAGCGTACTCTTAAGCGCGGTCTTACCAATGAAGAGCGTGATTTGTTCAGAGAAAAGCTTGCGACTCTTGATCTCGGACTTGAAGACAGAATGACTACAAAGGTTGGTTTATTGTCGGGCGGTCAGAGACAGGCGGTAACACTTCTCATGGCTTCACTTAAAAAGCCTGAACTGCTTCTTCTTGATGAGCATACCGCAGCACTGGATCCCAAGACGGCAGCAAAGGTTCTTGAGATCTCCGATCAAATAATAAACGAATATCATCTTACGGCTATGATGGTTACACATAATATGAAAGATGCCATTGTTCACGGAAATCGTCTTATAATGATGAATGAAGGCCGTATAATATATGATGTTCGTGGCGAGGAGAAGAAGAATCTGCACGTTAAGGATCTTCTTGCTAAGTTCGAAGAAATCAGCGGCTCTGAATTTGCCAATGACAGAATGATGCTCTCGTAATTAAACAGATAGGAGACAGAAATGGATTACAACAATCAGAACTCAAATAATGACGCTAATCAGCAGTCCACAGTAGGCCAGTACAGCAATCAGTATTCACAGCCCGCTTCACCTCAGTATTCTCAGCAGTACGGACAGCCTCAGTACTCACAGCCTAATTACAATCAGCAGGGAGCAGGTCAGTACAGCTCACAGCAGTTCGGACCTCAGCAGCCTCACATGTCTTCACAGAAGGGCAATTATTCCGATCCTTATGCATATCAGCCTCAGGGACAGTTTAACAGCCCTTATAATGCACCTGTACAGAAGCCCGGCCCCAACGGTTTCCAGATTGCTTCACTTATCGTAGGTATTCTTTCAATCGTATGTTGTTGCTGGGGACTTTTCAGCATCATACTTGCTATAGCAGGTATTATCCTTGCGATTGTAGGAAACAAGAAGGGTAAGCACGGTGTAGGTACCGGAGGACTTGCATGTTCCATTATCGGACTTGTACTTGCTGTAATTCTTTTTGCATTCAGTTATTTCACATTTATATCTCTTCCCAGAAATATAAACGACCTCAACCAGTGGATTGAAGATCTTGAAGACTTTTAATAATAAAAAGCCATTCTCTATAAGAGAATGGCTTTTTGGTCTCACAATTGACAGAAGGATGTTTGTATACGGACTTGTTTTCGGCTTGCCCGCAATCATCCTTGTATTTATATATCCTTATCTTGCTCCGTTCATAGGACCTGATCAATGCAGATTCCTGTCGGTTACCGGATTCTATTGCCCCGGTTGCGGTTGTACGAGAGCGGTCAGGGCAATGACACACGGTCATTTTATTGCTTCATTCCTGTACAATCCCACAGTGCTGTACTGTATGGTTATCTGGATCTTATATGAAGGATCCCATTTGCTTGAGATCTTACATGTTCCTCATATAAAAGGGTTGAAGTTCAGATACGGATATATATATGCCGGAATAGTTGTTCTTTTCGGCAACTGGATCATTAAGAATATACTTTTGTATATCGTTAATTATCGGTTTTAGGGTTCGGGATCCGTGAGGGTTCCGCTTTCACCGGATGTGACGTTTGCATCTTCAGAGGTTTCACCGTTGAGGAATGTCATGATTACCTTG
The DNA here is from genome assembly GCA_902794095.1 of uncultured Lachnospiraceae bacterium. Taxonomy (GTDB): domain Bacteria; phylum Bacillota; class Clostridia; order Lachnospirales; family Lachnospiraceae; genus AC2028. The sequence goes on from CADBFZ010000001.1 coordinate 62,203, forward strand.
ATCCTCTTAAATGCGCTGTCGTAGTATTCGGTAGCGTGGTCAAATTCCGTCTGCATCTGATCTGCGGTAAGAGTATTGTCGGTGTAAACCTTGGTGTATCCGGATACCGCGGTATTCATATAATCCGATGCTTCGTCGGCAAGATGCTCCAGATAATCGAATTCTGCCGGAAAATCCACATTGGCAAAGTCTGAAAATGCGGTATTGAGGGAATTTAAATCGGTCAAGAGCTCTGTGGTATAGTTAGCCGGATCTGAAGTGTTTACCGAGTTGATCTTGGTATCGATTTCGGCTATTGTCTGACAGAACGTATCTACCGTAGTTCTGAACTGAGTCATTTCTTCTGAAGAATCAGGTTCTGAATTATGGGAACATGCAGCAAGGAGCGCTGCAGCGAGTATTAATGATATTGCATTTATACGGATCTTCATAATATAATGCTCCATGTATTTTGATCCTAATCATCCTAACAATATTAGAATTAAGCGTCAAGTAAGGAGCGGAAATGAGACAGAGGGGCCGACCCCGTTTCACAAAAATATTTTTGATAATTACTTGACATAATAAGACCGACTATATATAATCTCTAATTGTGTGTCGCACAATTGATGACGACATACCCTGAATTATAGAAAATTTAATGGATAAGGAGGTGTTTCAAATGTCCATTTGTCCTAAGAATAAATCATCCAAAGGTCACAGAGACCAGAGAAGAGCTAACTGGAAGATGTCCGCACCCACTCTCGTAAAGTGCAGCAAGTGTGGAGCTCTTATGGTACCTCACAGAGTTTGCAAGAACTGTGGTTCTTACAACAAGAAGCAGATCGTAGAGGCTGACTGATAGTACCTGAATAGTTGTATTTTATCAATAGAGCATGTTTGTCATGCTCTATTTTTGTTGTCTCTAAAACTCTTACCCGAAATGGCAAAATACAAACGTTTTCTTATATATAATATGTTGATTTTTGAATCTTTGCCTTGTATATTAAACTATGTTGTTAGTATAAGGAGTTTATATGGCTGAACTGGTTAATATAGCGGTCGATGCTATGGGTGGGGACAATGCCCCTGCCGAGATCGTAAAAGGTGCTGTCGAATCTCTCGATAAGGCTAAGAATCTTAAGGTTACTTTAGTCGGAAGAGAAGATGATGTTCGTGCTGAACTTTCCAAATATACATACGATCCCAATCGTATCGATGTGATCCATGCATCAGAAGTCATCGAGATGGCTGAGCCTCCCGTAATGGCTGTCAGGAACAAGAGGGATTCGTCCCTTGTAAAGTGCATGTATCTTGTTAAGGAAGGCAAGTGTGATGCACTTGTAACCGCAGGTTCAACCGGAGCATTCCTTGTCGGCGGACAGATAATTGTCGGAAGGATCAAAGGAGTTGAAAGACCACCTCTTGCTCCCTTTATCCCTACCGTTAACGGAAGATGTCTTCTTCTGGATTGCGGTGCCAATGTCGATGCCAGACCTTCACAGCTGGTTCAGTTTGCCAAGATCGGTTCTGCATATGTTAAGAAGGTTTGCGGAATTGATAATCCCAGAGTCGGTATTGTCAATATCGGAGCTGAGGAAGAGAAGGGTAATGCACTTGTTAAAGAGACTTTCCCTCTTCTCAAGGCAACACCCGAGATCAACTTTATCGGAAGCGTTGAAGCCAGGGATATCCCTTACGGCGGAGCCGATGTAGTTGTCTGCGAAGCATTTGTCGGTAATGTTATCCTTAAGATGTATGAAGGTGTCGGAACGGCTCTTCTTAAATCTATGAAGGAAGCATTCATGTCAAGCACGAGAAGTAAGATTGGAGCAGCTCTCGCAAAGCCCGCTCTTAAGAAAACTCTCAAGGCATATGATGTCAATCAGTACGGCGGAGCTCCCTTGCTCGGATGTAACGGACTTCTCGTTAAGACACACGGATCGAGCAAAGCAGTTTCGATAACCAATTCGATTCTTCAGTGTAAGACATTTGCCGATAACAATATTAATGACGACATTAAGGAAATGTTCAGTATTTCCACAGATATCTAAGGAGGCCTTTAATGGAATTCGAAAAATTAAAAACAATCATTGCTGAGGTTCTTAACGTTGATCCCGAGGAGATCACTCCTCAGTCAACTTTTACCGATGACCTCGGAGCAGATTCTCTTGATGTATATCAGATCATCATGGGTCTTGAGGATGCATTCGATATCAAGATCCCCGAAGAGAGTGCTGAGAAGATCTCTACCGTCGGTGAGGCAGTTGAGATGATCAAGGCTGCACTTTCAGGCAACGATTGATCGTTAGTATATTTTTCCCGAAGGGTATTAATTGATACGGTTAACTGGTGCATTCCGGCTCTTCATTTATGTGACTGCGGCCGGGATGCCTTGATTTTGTTAAAACCGCTCACCTTCGGGATTTTTTGGAGATAAGAATATGAACGGTACCGATGTAGGCGAATTGCAAAAGCTCATAGGGTACAGCTTCGAAAACGGCGATCTTTTGGTAAGAGCCCTGACTCATTCTTCTTATTGTAATGAACAGCTGATCAATAAGACGGGTGACTATGAAAGGCTTGAGTTTCTTGGAGATGCCGTTCTCGAAACCGTAAGCAGCGAGTTTTTGTTTCAGACTTATCCCGACAAAAAAGAAGGCGAATTATCCAAGATCAGAGCATCGATGGTATGCGAACCTTCCCTGGCATTTTGTGCAAGGGATCTTAAGCTCGGTTCTTTTATCAGACTCGGTAAGGGCGAGGAGAGAACCGGAGGAAGAGAAAGGGACAGCATTATTTCCGATGTAATGGAAGCCATTGTCGGAGCAATTTTTCTTGACGGCGGTTTTGATAAAGCCAAAGAATTCATCCACAGATTTATTTTATCGGATCTCGAGAACAAACAACTCTTTTTTGATTCCAAGAGCAACCTTCAGGAATACGTTGCAAGGAATATTAAGAAAGAGCTTGAATATATCACCGAAGAAGAGCTTGGCGAAGGAAATGAAAAGATCTTCCGTTCCAAGGTATTGATCGGAGGAGAATTTACAGCCGAAGGCAGCGGAAGAAGCAAGAAGGCTTCTCAGCAGGAAGCTGCATACAACGCTTTGCTCAAGATCAGGAGTACAGATGTTTCTTAAAAGTATAGAAATACAAGGATTTAAATCATTTGCGGTCAAAACCGTTCTTCTGTTTCATGAAGGCGTTACGGGTATCGTAGGACCCAATGGTTCCGGAAAAAGTAATATCGCCGATGCCGTCAGATGGGTTCTCGGTGAGCAGAGCGTTAAGCAGCTCCGAGGCGGATCCATGCAGGACGTCATCTTTTCGGGTACCCAGACAAGAAAGCCTCTTTCTTACGCATATGTTGCGATCACACTCGACAACTCCGATCACGCACTGAATATTTCTTACGAAGAAGTAACGGTTGCAAGAAGACTTTACAGATCGGGTGAGAGTGAGTATCTCTTAAACGGTTCACCTTGCAGACTTAAGGATGTTAACGAGCTCTTCTTTGATACCGGTATCGGTAAAGAGGGTTATTCCATTATCGGACAGGGCCAGATCGATAAGATCCTTTCCGGTAAACCCGAAGAGAGAAGAGAACTCTTTGATGAAGCTGCAGGTATCGTTAAATTCAAGTATCGTAAATCCGCAGCTCTCAAAAAGCTTGATAACGAGCAGAACAATCTTGTCAGAGTAAATGATATTCTGGCTGAGCTTGAACGTCAGATCGGACCTTTGGAGAGACAGTCTGCCAAGGCTAAGGAGTGGCTCAAGTATAAAGAAGAATTAAAGACCATCGATGTAAACTCCTTCCTTCTTGAAAATGAAACTCTCAAGAAGGCTGTTACTGACCTTCAGGGTAGACTTGATGTGGCAAGCGCAGACCTTGATACCGCATCCGGTGAATACAATAAGGTTAAGGAAGATTACAATTCCGTTCAGATGGAGATGGAAGATCTAGAGGAAGCAATCGAGAAGGCAAGAGAACTTGTCTCCGGTGCAGATTCCAACAGACAAAAACTCGAAAGCTCCATCGAACTTCTTAAAGAGCAGATCAAATCCAGCAAGGACAATATCACTCATTTCAGTGAGAGAAAAGAAGCCCTTCTCGGTGAGATCGAGAAGTACAATGCCGAGAAAGATTCCATCCTTCAGGATTCCGAATCCGAAGAAGAGCAGGCTCAGAAGGTAGAGACCGAAGCTACCGCGAGAAAAGAAGCTCTCGATAAGGCACAGGAAGAGATCCAGGATCTCAATACCAGAATTGAAGAAACCGCAACCGGTATCATGGATGAGCTCAAGAAGCGTTCCGAGATTCAGGGACGTATCAGCCACTATACCGCGGTTATTCAGCAGATCGAACTCAGAAAAGCAGAACTTCAGAGCAAGCTCTTAAGAGCACGTTCCGATGAGGAAGCAAGAGAAGATTCCATCAAGCAGTATGAAGAGGCATTTGAGAAAGTAAGTGCCGAGATAGCTGAGATGAATAAGAATGCAACCGAACTGGAAGCTAAGGTTGCAGAGCTCAGATCTTCACTTTCATCCAAGGATGAACAGCTCAGAAGTCTCCAGGAAGAATATCATAAGGAAAACTCCAGATATCAGGCTCTTGAAGATATTGCCGAGGCATATGAAGGCTACGGTAATTCCGTTAAGAAGATAATGGAGCAGAAGAAATCCGTTCCCGGCATTATCGGTGTTGTTGCGGATATCATCAAGGTTGATAAAAAGTACGAGACCGCTATCGAAATGGCTCTCGGCGGAAACATCCAGAACATCGTTACCAAGGATGAAGCAACCGCTAAGAAGATGATAGGCTTCCTCAAAGAGGGCAGACTCGGAAGAGCTACATTTCTTCCTCTCGACAGCGTTAAGGATCCTCAGGAACTTAAGGCTAAGGATGCTCTCAATGAAAAGGGAATGATCGGCCTTGCAAGCGATCTTGTTGAGACCGATGACGAATACAGAAATGTTATCAAGAGTCTTCTCGGAAGATTCATTGTTGCAGATAACATGGACAATGCCACTAAGGCAGCCAGAAAGTTTAACTATACTCTCAGAGTAGTAACTCTCGAGGGAGAACTTCTTATGCCCGGCGGATCCATTACCGGTGGTGCATTTAAGAATAACAACAACTTCCTCGGAAAGAGCCGTGAGATCGGTGATCTGAAGAAGAAGGTTGCAAAGCTTTCTGCAGACATAGAAAAGCTCAAAGCAGAGATCGACGAGACCAGGGAAAACAGAAATATTTCCCGTGCCGAACTCGATAAGATGAAGCTTGATATCCAGAACAAGGTTATCGAGCAGAATACCGCAAGACTTACTCTTCAGGCAGAACGCGACAGATTTGATGAAGAGAGTGAGAATGCAGTAAACCTCAAGCAGGAGCAGCAGGACATCGAGAAGGAAATGGTGGATGCAGCAAATGCACGTGATGAGGCTGCTGAAGTTCTTAAGAGCAGTGAATCCAATGAAAAGCGTCTTCGTGAAGAAGAAGCAGATCTCAATGAAATGCTCAGAGATAAGCAGGCAGTTGAATCTGAAGCTGCAGCCCGCGTAAATGAGTGGGAAGTTGAAGTCCAGAAGATGAAACAGGCTAAGGACTTCAAGCAGGCTAACCTGAACCGTGTTGAGGAATCCCTGGCAGGTGCAAATAACGAACTTGAAAGCCTGAACAATTCCATCGAGACAAACAACACTGCAATCTCAGAGAAGGAAGTTCAGATCGAAGAGATCAGAAAGACCATCGATGCTTCTTACGAGGAGCAGGAGAAGTCAGCAGATCTCCTCAAGAATTCACTTTCCAGAAAAGAAGCTCTTACCGAGAAGCAGAAAGGATTCTTTGAGAATACCGAAAAGCTTCAGGAGAAGATGTCTTCACTTGATAAAGAGGTCAACCGTCTTACCGCACAGCGCGATAAGGCTAACGAGACCATGGAGATCCGTATCAATTACATGTGGCAGGAGTACGAGATTACCTTAAGCCAGGCCGCAGAGATGAGAGACGAATCTCTTAACGATCTTACCGTACTTAAGCGTGATGCCGCTGAAGTAAGGGATAAGATCAAGAAGCTCGGCGATGTTAACGTCGGTGCTATTGAAGAGTATAAGAATGTTTCCGAGCGTTACGAGTCCATGAAGACTCAGCATGACGATCTCATTGAAGCTGCAGATACTCTCAAGAAGATTATTGAAGAACTTGATGAGAATATGAGAACTCAGTTCTCAGAGAAGTTCAAACTCATCAACGAAGAATATGACAAGGTATTCAAGGAACTTTTCGGAGGCGGATCCGGTTCGCTTTCACTTCAGGATGATGAAGATATTCTTGAATGCGGAATTAACATTTCGGCACAGCCCCCCGGAAAGAAGCTTCAGAACATGATGCAGCTCTCCGGTGGTGAGAAGGCACTTTCTGCGATTGCACTTCTCTTTGCAATTCAGAACCTCAAGCCTTCACCCTTCTGTCTCCTGGACGAGATCGAAGCTGCGCTTGATGATAACAACGTCGGAAGATTCGCTAAGTATCTTCATAAACTTACCAAGAATACCCAGTTCATCTGTATCACTCACAGAAGAGGTACCATGGAACAGGTTGACAGACTCTACGGTATTACCATGCAGGAGAAAGGCGTATCTTCTCAGGTAGCGGTCAACATGATTGAGTCGGAATTGGATGATTAATGGCTCTTTTCGGCAGAAAAAAGAACGAACAACAGGATAATGATTTCAGCGAAGCTCTTGCCAAACTCAGCAAGATTGCAGATGAAGCTGAAAAAGACCCCATTGCCAGAGAACTTCATGAAGAAGTACCCGTAGACGGCAGGGCTTATCAGGAAGACAAGGAAGCACTCTTTGACAGACTTAAGACCGGTATGACACGTACCAGGGAGAACTTCTCTGCAGGTCTTGCATCTATCTTTACGGCTTCCGAGATTGATGATGATTTCTATGATGAGCTTGAAGAGTTCCTTATAGGGGCTGATGTCGGTGCGGTTATCACTGAAGACATTCTCGATGAACTTCGTGATAAGGTTAAGGAAAAACATCTTAAGTCCAGAAGCGAATGCCGTTCACTTCTTATTGAATCCATCAGAACCCGTATGGAGACTGAAGAGAACGCATACGATTTTGAACATAAGACTTCCGTAGTATTCGTAATCGGAGTCAACGGTGTCGGTAAGACCACAACTATCGGTAAGCTCTCTGCCAAGCTCAATGCCATGGGCAGAAAAGTTCTTGTTGCAGGTGCGGATACATTCAGAGCGGCGGCCGAGGATCAGCTTAAGGTATGGGCTGAAAGAAGCGGAGTTCAGATCGTTACCGGTAAAGACGGACAGGATCCCGCATCAGTTGTATATGATGCATGTTCCGCAGCAAGGGCTCGTAATACTGATGTCCTTATAATCGATACCGCAGGAAGACTTCATAACAAGAAGAATCTGATGGATGAGCTTGCCAAGATGAACCGCGTAATCGATAAGGAATTCGAAGCGGCTCACAGAGAAAACCTTCTTGTCCTTGATGCCACAACAGGGCAGAATGCACTTAACCAGGCAAGAGAATTTAATGAAGCAGCCAAGCTTTCCGGAATTATCCTTACCAAGATGGACGGAACGGCAAAGGGCGGAATTGCAATCGCCATTCAGGCACAGATGGGTATTCCCGTAAAATACATCGGTGTAGGCGAGAAGATAGAAGATTTACAGAAGTTTGATGCAGATTCGTTCGTAAGAGCGATATTTGATGCGGAGGAGTAATATGGCAAAGGAAATGCTTACCTTGGATGCCTTTGAGGAAGCTTCCGAAATAGTTTCGAAAGTTACAAGAGATACCAAGCTTATCTATTCCGAATATTTTTCTAATCAGACCGGTAATAAGGTTTACCTTAAGCCTGAGAATATGCAGGTTACCGGTGCTTATAAGATCAGAGGTTCTTACTATACGATAAGTACACTTACCGATGAGGAAAGATCCAAAGGTCTTATTACCGCATCAGCAGGAAACCATGCCCAGGGCGTTGCATATGCCGCCAAGGCATATGGTGCAAAGGCTGTTATCGTAATGCCTACCACCACACCTCTCATCAAAGTTAACCGTACCAAGAGCTACGGCGCTGAGGTTATTCTCTACGGTGACGTTTATGATGAGGCTTGTACCAAAGCTCTTGAACTGGCTCAGGAGAAGGGCTATACCTTCATCCATCCTTTTGACGATCTCAGAGTAGCGACAGGACAGGGCTCCATCGCTATGGAAATAGTAAGAGAACTTCCCCTTGTGGATTATATCCTTGTTCCCATCGGGGGAGGCGGACTTGCAACAGGTGTTTCAACACTTGCAAAGCTCCTTAATCCCAAGATCAAGGTTATCGGTGTTGAACCTGCAGGCGCTGCTTGTCTTAAGGCATCATTTGATGCAGGCAAAGTTGTTACTCTGGACGGAGTAAATACCATTGCAGACGGTACTGCAGTAAAGACTCCCGGAAGTAATCTTTTCCCTTATCTGAAAGAAAACCTTGATGATATCATCACCGTTGAGGATTCCGAACTTGTTGTATGCTTCCTCGACATGGTTGAGAATCACAAGATGGTTGTTGAGAACTCAGGACTTCTTACCGTGGCCGCACTTAAGCACATGAAAGCTGAAGGCAAGAAAGTAGTATCTATTCTTTCCGGCGGTAACATGGATGTCATCACCATGAGTTCCGTTGTTCAGAACGGTCTTATCGCAAGAGACAGAATCTTTACCGTATCCGTACTCTTGCCCGACAAGCCCGGTATGCTTGCCAAGGTTTCCGCACTTCTTGCAGAGCAGGGCGGTAATGTAATTAAACTCGAGCATAACCAGTTTGTATCCATTAACAGAAATGCAGCTGTTGAACTTAGGATCACTCTTGAGGCATTCGGTACCGAACACAAGGCAGAAATTATCGCAGCTCTTGAAAAAGACGGATACAGACCTAAGGTTGTTAAGACCAATATCTGACGTACGAAAGTTGAGTTTTATATGAACAAGCGCCTTAAATTTTTAGGTTTGGATGTTTTCTTTTCGATTGCGTTAGTGATCATAGCGGTTTTATGTTCGCTTATCCAATGTATCGGTCTTAAGCCGACTGCCGAGAGCCTGCTGCTTGATCCTATTTTTATCGATATGAAATACAACGGTTTTGCATATGCCGTCGGAATCCTTATATATGCAGGCTGTCTGGTATATTATTTTCGGTGGTTCCTGAAGCTGAAATATTCCGATTACCCTTTGAGACGAGCAAGCGTTGTGATCATGCATTTTATGATCTCATTCGTATTTTGCTTCGCCATGGTTATAGCGCTGGTTTTTGCTTCCCTTTTGCTGATCGGATTAAATAAAAACCTTGTTCCCGAATTTCTTACCTTTATCACTGTTTTTGTCTGGCCCATAGCAACATTTCTTCTTATGAATGCCGGTTTGGTTCATTTCCTGGTAAGAACCAGAAAAGAAAAAGAAGAGCCTGAAGAGGATGATGCGCCTTCAAAGACCAAAAAGCCGGATAACAAGAAGAACAACAACGGTAAGAACAATAATAAGAACAACAATAAAAACGGAAAAACTAAGAAAAAATAAAACTTTGCAAGTGTCAAGTAAAATTGCTTGACACTTGTTTTGGTTTGTAATATTATACGTAAGGTGCGCAAAAAGCGTATGAAGGTGCATTATGGACAAAATCCTTGAACAATCACTTCTGTATGATTTTTACGGCGAGCTCCTTAGCGAGCACAGAAGAAAGATTTATGAAGCTTCGTTATTTGAAGATCTGTCTCTGGGAGAAATAGCGGAGACTGAGGGAATATCAAGACAGGCAGTTCATGACGCATTAAGACATTGCGATAAAGCACTGAATGAATACGAATCCAAACTTCATCTGGTGGAAAGGTTCCTCAAGATGAAGGGTGAGATCGAAGAAATCAAGAAGCTTTCCGTTTCGGAAGGCGATGATGCAGAGAAACTTAAGGAAATAAGCCGCATTGCGGATACCATAATCGGAGAACTTTAATGGCTTTTGAAGGACTCAGCGAAAAACTGCAAAATGCATTTAAGAATCTCCGCGGTAAAGGAAAACTTACCGAAGACGACGTAAAAGAAGCTCTCAAAGAAGTCAAGATGGCTCTCCTTGAGGCCGATGTTAACTTCAAAGTCGTTAAGAGTTTTGTAAAGACCGTAGAAGAGAAATGCATCGGATCAGAAGTATTAAACGGACTTAATCCCTCACAGACAGTCATCAAGATTGTTAATGATGAACTTACATCCCTTATGGGAAGCGAGACCACGGAAGTTGCTTTCCGCCCGGGTAAAGAGATCACCGTCATTATGATGGCAGGTCTTCAGGGTGCAGGTAAGACCACCGCATCCGCCAAGATGGCAGGTCAGTTCATCAAGAAGGGTAAGAAACCTTTGCTGGTAGCTTGTGACGTTTACAGACCCGCAGCTATCGAACAGCTCAAGGTTAACGGTGAGAAAGTCGGCGTAGAGGTTTTCGACATGGGAACCGATACTCCTCCTGCAGAGATTGCAACCAAAGCTTACGAAAAAGCTCAGAAGGAAAACTTCAATGTTGTAATCCTCGATACCGCAGGTCGACTTCACATAGATGAGGAGCTCATGAATGAGCTTAAAGAGATCAAAGCAAAGACCAATGTATTCCAGACAATACTTGTAGTCGATGCAATGACCGGTCAGAGTGCGGTAACCGTATCTCAGACGTTTGACGAACAGATCGGAATCGACGGCGTCATCTTATCCAAGCTTGACGGTGATACCAGAGGCGGTGCTGCGCTTTCAATCAAGGCTGTAACCGGTAAACCCATACTCTATGTGGGAATGGGTGAGAAGCTTACGGATCTTGAGCAGTTCTATCCCGACCGTATGGCATCCAGAATCCTCGGCATGGGTGATGTACTTACCCTTATCGAGAAGGCTCAGGCTTCGGTTACCACAACCGAAGAAGAAGGCCGCGGAATGATGAACCGCATGCAGAAGGGTAAGTTCGATTTTAACGATTACCTTGAGAGCATGAAACAGATGAAGAATATGGGAGGTCTTGCTTCAATCCTTTCCATGATGCCCGGACTCGGAATGGGTTCAGCGGAACTTGAAGCTGCGATTGATGAAAGCAAGCTTAAGAGAACCGAGGCTATCATCTACTCGATGACACCCGAAGAAAGATCAAATCCAAAGATCCTTAATCCCAGAAGAAAATTCAGGATTGCAAAGGGAGCGGGACTTGATATCGCAGAGGTAAACAGATTCATCAAACAGTTCGAACAGAGCCAGAAGATGATGAAGCAGATGTCCGGAATGGGCAAACGCGGAAAGGGAATGTTCCCCGGAATGGGTGGTTTCCCCGGCGGACGCAAAGGTTTTCCTTTTAAATAATTTAGTTTGAATCCGGAATGATCCGTTTTCATATATAAACACGTTAATTAATTTTTGGAGGAATTTTAAAATGGCAGTAAAGATCAGACTTAGAAGAATCGGAGAGAAGAAGGCTCCTTTTTATCGCATCATCGTTGCAGATTCAAGAAGCCCCAGAAACGGAAGATTTATCGATGAGATCGGAACCTATGATCCTTCCAAGGATCCCAGCGAGTTCCATATCGATGAAGAGGCAGCTAAGAAGTGGATTGCAAACGGCGCTCAGCCTACCGAAGTTGTCGGCAAGCTTTTCAAGGTAGCAGGCATCATTAAATAATCTTGCATTTTGATCTTAGGAGGCCTTATGAAAGAACTCGTTGAAGTTATTGCAAAGGCTCTCGTAGAACATCCCGAAGAGGTTGTCGTAACAGAAACCAAGGAAGGCAATGATTATGTTGTCAAGCTCTGTGTAGCTTCATCCGACATGGGTAAAGTTATCGGTAAGCAGGGAAGGATAGCAAAGTCGATCCGTTCCGTAGTAAAAGCAGCGGCATCAAGGGAAAATGCAAGAGCCGATGTTGAAATAACCGACTAAAAATCGAACGGACCGCCGCTTAAGGTGGTCCGTATTTTTAAATCAGTTTGCATATGAAAAAATATCTTAAAGCAGGAACAATTACACAGCCTTTTGGAATCAAGGGCGAAACCAAGGTATATCCTCACACCGATGATCCCGCAATCTTTAAGAAGATTAAAAAGGTCTTCATGGAAAAGAACGGCACCTATGAGGAGTACGAGCTGGAGAGTGCCAGAATGGCTCTTCCTCTTGTTATCCTCAAACTTAAAGGTATTGATACTCCCGAGGATATTCGCGCCTACAGACAAAGGGATATCTATATTCTCAGGGAAGATGCATCACCTCTTGCCGAGGGCGAGTATTATTTTGCGGATATTATCGGAATGGAAGTAGAGGATGATACCGGGGTTAATCGCGGTAAGATCACCGATATTCTTCAGACCGGTGCAAATGATGTTTATGAGATTACCGCTGAAGACGGAACTTCCTTTTTGCTTCCTGCGATAAAGGATTGTATCATTAAGGTCGATACCGAAGAAAACAAAATGCTTATTCATATCCTGGAGGGCTTACTGGATTGATCTTTAAAGTACTTACTCTTTTTCCCGAGATGATCTCGTCGGTAATGGAAACCGGCATTATCGGGAGAGCTGTTAAAAATGAAACCATATCATTCCAAACCGTTAATATCCGTGATTTTGCGGATAATAACAGAGCCCAGGTGGATGATTATCCTTACGGCGGCGGGGCAGGTCAGGTTATTCAGGCACAGCCCGTATTTGATGCTTTTAAGTCGGTCGTTCCCAATTCGGATGACGGCGTAAAGAGAAGAGTTATTTACCTCTCACCCCAGGGCAGAAAATTTGACCAGAGAATGGCCAAGGAATTTGCCGGTGATGAGGAACTTGTCTTCTTATGCGGTCACTACGAAGGCGTGGATGAGAGAGTTCTTGAAGAGATTGTTACCGATTTTGTCTCTGCAGGCGATTATATCCTTACGGGCGGTGAACTTCCCGCACTTATGGTTATGGACGCCGTATCAAGACTTCTTCCGGGCGTTCTCGGAAACGATTCGTCCCCTGATATAGAATCTTTCTACAGGGACCTTCTTGAGTATCCTCAATATACCAGACCCGAAAACTGGCACGATAAGGAAGTGCCAGCGGTTCTGTTAACGGGTAATCATAAGGATATCGAAGACTGGCGACTTGAAAAGTCCATCGAAAGGACTCAGAGAAACAGAGCAGACCTCTTTAGGATCTATACCGAAAAGACCGCCCTGGTCAATAAGATGAAGAAAGCCAAGATACAGAATATCCCTGCATCCGAAGCGCTTTCTTTTGACGACACGGATATAATCTTTTCCGGTAATTCCTATTACCTGCTTTATGATAATGACGCCAAGACCTTTTATACAGGATGCTTTGAAAAAAAGAACCTTTTGATCGACGGTTACGAGTCCAGAGTCGTAAATAACGAGATCAAAAAGCATGCAAAGCCCGGAGATAAATGCGTTCAGCTGAATCTTCCGGATATTATCACGGATAAGGACTATAAGGACGGATATCTGCTCGTATTTACCGAGAGAAATCCGTTATCCACCCAGAGGGTCAAGGAATTCGGCGAATTCGGCCAGTATCTTAAAGAAAACGTCGCAAAAGCCCTTCTTTTGGGCAAAACCTATTATGTATTCGTAGAGGCCAAGGACAAGGAGCATGCCCAGATGGCCAAGGGAATGGGCTTTTATATGTCCTATATCAAGATCAAGGTCTTCAGAAAATAGTGTACTTTTGAAGAAAAAACTTGCATTTTGCATTGCATTATGTTAAATTACCAATGTTGCGTTAAAAAGGTGGTCCGCTGTTACCCATTAGAGGTATTAAGAACATCCTTTCGAAAAGGAGTAGAATATGTCAGACATTATTAAGGAAATTGAAAAAGAGCAGCTCAAGAGCGAAGTTCCCGAGTTTAACGTAGGTGATACCGTTAAGGTTCACAACCGTATCGTAGAGGGCGAGAAGTCCAGAATTCAGATCTTCGAGGGAACCGTTATCAAGAGACAGAATGGTTCTAACCGTGAGACCTTTACCGTTCGTAAGATTTCAAACGGCGTAGGCGTAGAGAAGACCTGGCCCCTTCATTCTCCTAATGTTGAGAAGATTGAGATCGTTAGAAAAGGTAAGGTTAGAAGAGCTAAGCTTAACTACCTTAGAGACAGAGTCGGTAAGGCTGCTAAGGTTAAGGAAGCTGTTAAGTAATTTGATCTGTTTTTATGATAACCGGTGCTTATGCACCGGTTATTTTTTGTGGTCTAAAAGCCTTAAAAATGCTATAATATTTTAAGGTATGCGTATATATAGAACGGTATATAAATGAAGCAGGACGGATATTATTTTTATAAGAAAAGAAAGAGATTTTCGGACGATCTTGTACACGAAGTGATTCACTGGATCCTGGGAGTTTTTATCAGTGTTATTTTGGCGCTCGTTTTGGTCTATTTTCTGGGAGTGAGCTTCGTTGTATCCGGAGATTCCATGTCCCCCGGGCTGGTGGACGGACAAAAGGTCCTGGTAAACGGGCTTATTTATAAATTTACTCAGCCCAAGCCCGGTGATGTGGTCGTATTTCTCCCCAATGGAAACAGTAATCTGAATTATTACGTCAAAACGGTGGTTGCCGTACCCGGAGACCGTGTATATGTAGCTGATGGCAATCTGTACGTTAATGACGTTGTATCCGAAGTTGTAAAAGGCAGAATAGTCGATCCCGGAATTCTCGCCAATGAGATAACCATTGCTCAGGGAACGTATTTCGTTATGAGTGATGATGTATCGGATTCCGATGACTCCAGAAATGCGAATATCGGCCCGGTTGAGAACAGATATATAGAAGGTAAGGTTTGGTTTGCATTTGCGAAGGATGACTCGAAAATGCACTTGGTAGATTAAATGGCAGGTAATGATTACGGCTGGTATCCCGGCCACATGACAAAATCAATAAGAGCTATACGCGGAGAACTCGGTCTGGTAGATCTGTGCATCGAAGTGATCGATGCCAGGATTCCTCTTTCCAGCAGAAATCCCGATATTGACGAATTGGCCAAGGATAAGTTCAGGCTGATCATATTAAATAAGTCCGATCTGGCGGATGATAAGAAAAGTACTGCATGGGCTGAGTATTTCAAATCAATCGGAATTGAGACACTTCAGCTTTGCGCCAAAGAAAGAAAAGCTTCCGATCTTGTAAAAAAGGCTGCTTTAAACGTTTGTAAGGAAAAGATCGAAAGAGATAAAAAGCGCGGTATTTTAAACAGGCCCATAAGAGCCATGGTGTGCGGTATACCCAATGTAGGTAAATCCACCCTTATCAATACGATAACGGGTAAATCCAAGGCACAGACGGGTAATAAGCCCGGTGTTACCAGGAGCAATCAGTGGGTTAAAACAAACGCCGGAATAGACCTTCTTGATACTCCGGGACTTTTGTGGCCTAAATTTGAAGATAAGACCGTCGGTTTTAAGCTTGCAGCCATCGGCTCAGTTAACGATCAGGTTATCAACACCGTGCAGCTTGCAGGTGAAGTCGTCCTTCTCATGAATGAACTTTACCCCGATCGTGTTATGGAAAAGTATGGAATAGACGATCTTACCAAGCCCGAAGAGGTATTTAAAGCTGCGGCTGCCAAGAACGGAATCCTGTTAAAGGGAGGCGAACCCGATATTCAAAGAGCAGCGGATCTTATACTTACAGACCTGAGGAGCGGAAAGCTCGGAAGGATCACATTAGAGGAGCCTTCTTTATAATGGACAGAAAGAATAAAAATAAAGTACTTAAGGAATCGTTTAACACTGCGGTCTATTTTCTGATCGTATTTGCACTTACCGCTTTTGTTCTAAAGTATGTCGGTCAAAGATCCGTTGTAGACGGTGATTCGATGTACGGAACTCTCTATAACGGAGAGAGCGTATGGGTCAATAAATACAAATACAGATTCTCCGATCCCGAGAGATTCGATATTATCGTATTCCCTTACGAGTATCAGGCAGATACATATTTTATTAAGAGAATAATCGGACTTCCCGGTGAGACCGTTTATATCGATGAAGAAGGAAAGATCTATATAAATGGTGAAGTCCTTGAAGAAGATTACGGTTATGAAGTTATCAGACCTGAAAACAGAGGTCTTGCTGCCGAGGAAATTGTGGTAGGTGAAAACGAATACTTTGTACTCGGCGACAATCGAAACAATTCCATGGATTCCAGATATAACAATGTCGGTAACATATCCCGTGACAGGATAATCGGTAAAGCCGTATTCAGACTTTTCCCGCTTAAATCTTTCGGAGGTATTTACTGATGGAAAGTATCGGAGATATTAAAGCTAAGATTGCCGCTACTCCGGATGAGAATCTTCCCGAGATCATTTCAATTTATGCCGAAGATGAAAGAGGCGGAGTCATCAAGCTCGTAGACGGGGCACGCAAGAGATACGACAAACTCCTTGCGGAGAAAAAGCGTATATATGCGCTTGGGGAATTTGAAAGGCAATACCCTGATCTTGAGTTTATATGCGGCATCGATGAAGTAGGAAGAGGCCCCTTTGCCGGACCTGTTGTTGCGGGAGCGGTCATTTTACCTAAAGATTGCGAGATATTATATATAAACGATTCCAAGAAACTCTCCGAAAAAGTAAGAGACAGGCTTTATGACGAGATAAGTGAAAAGGCAGTATCTGCCGCAGTCGGAATAGTTGATGCCGAAAGGATCGATGAAATCAATATTCTGCAGGCTACATACGAGGCTATGAGACAGGCGATTTCAAAGCTTGCGCCTCAACCCCAGCTTCTCTTAAATGACGCCGTTACTATACCGGGAGTCGATATCAAGCAGGTTCCGATCATCAAGGGTGATGCCAAGAGCATTTCAATCGGTGCGGCAAGTATATATGCCAAGGTTACCAGAGACAGGATGATGAAGGAATATGACGCGATCTATCCCGAGTACGGATTTGTTGCAAATGTAGGATACGGAACCGCAGCCCATATCGAAGCTCTTCAAAAATACGGTCCCTGTCCCATACACCGAAGAAGTTTTATACATAATTACGTTTAATTCGTGACGGCTTAGGATTATGACGGGAATCAGCGATATATTCTTAAACGGAATAAGACCTGTATCTGATCTTCCTTCTTCCAATGTATCGGGAGACGGTTTATCTTACCTGTCATCTCTTAAAAACGGCGATAAGTTCACTGCGAAAGTAGTAGATGTATCCGGCTCCGATGTGACGCTTAAACTTCCAAGCGGAGGAACCGTTAACGCAAAGCTTTCGTCAGATATGAATATATCCGAAGGCCAGACGATTTCTTTTGAAGTAAAAAACGGAGGATCCACTGTTTCTATCACACCTCTGCTTACAAATACTTCAGCGGATATCAGCGTTTTAAAAGCGTTAAACCAAGCCCGGCTTCCCGTTAACGAAGCATCCGTCGGCATGACCACAGAGATGATGAAAGCAGGGCTTTCCATAGACAGAGCATCACTTCTTGGTATGTACGAAAAGGTGATGAATAATCCTTCTGCAAATGTTTCGGACATTGTCGATCTGTCCAAGCTTGGTCTTCCCGTTAACGAAGAAAATTTGAGCAATATTGAGAGCTATAAGAACCTCTCATATCAGATTGATTCCGGCCTTCAGACTCTTGCCGAGAAAACAGATCAGGCCCTCCTTGATATGGTTAAAGGCGGTGATGTAACAAACGCCGCTAAGCTTATGAATTCAATCGTGGATGCATCTTTATCCTATCTGGAGGAAGGCGTATCAATTGAGGAATTCGTATCGGGAAATGTTAATCCCCTGGATTCTGAGCTTGGAGAAGAAGCTACTGTTGTAAATTCAGAAAATGCAGGTGAGGTTGCTCAGACGCCTGAAGAAGCTGAAGCTGTCGCATCAAAGGAAGGGACGCCTGCTGCCACATCTTCTGAATCCCGGGCGGCAGATAAGGCATCCGGTGACGCCGCATCAAGAGCGCTGGAACTTCTGAAGAATCTTAATTCGACAGAATCAACGGCTAAACCGGATACAGCATCAGGTAATACTGTTTCTCAGACTCAGGTGCCTATTGCCGAAACAAGTGCAAATGCCGGTTCTGTTTTAAATACGTCATCGGATAACCTGATTGAGAATTTTGATAAAGTCGTATCTTTATATAAAGAGATAAGTGGGGATTCTGAATATGTTCCTAACGATATGAAGGATCTGTTTTCAAGGATATCCATGCTTACTCAGAAAGCCATAGCAGACGGAGATTCTCAGACTTTAAACAAGCTTGTTGATTCAGATCCTCTTAAGAAGCTTTCCCTTGGAACTCTTAAGGATATGTGGAGCATTTCTCCTTCGGAAGTTGCAGACAAAGAGAAGGTTGAGTCACTTTACAGAAGACTTTCTTCTCAGCTTAATATGTTAAAAGACGGACTTGTCTCTGCAAATGCCCAGAATACTCCGGCGTTTAATGCGACTAACAATATGAGTTCGAATATAGATTTCCTTCAGCAGATCAATCAGATGTATGCCTATATACAGCTTCCGATAAAACTGTCGGGAGGGGAATCCGCACACGGAGATCTCTATGTTTTTTCCAACAAGAAGAATATGAGCTCCGATGATTCCGTTGTTACAGCGTTCATGCATCTTGATATGGACAATCTTGGTCCCGTTGATGTGTACGTATCAATGGATGTAAATGCTGGTGGTAAGGTATCCACCAATTTTACCGTAGCTGATGATGAAATCCTGGATTTTCTTAATGACAACATGCATCTGCTTACGGATAGACTTGCAAAGCGCGGCTACGATCTGCAGGCTTCCATGAATGTTAAAGGCGAAGAGGAAGACCCTGAAGAGAATGCGCTTGATAAGGGCGGTGTTAACCTGCTTTTGGTTCATGCAGGCACTGCAGGTTCTTACAAGGGCTCCATGAGATCTTTTGATGTGAGGGCATAATGGCGGAGGATAAGAATAAAAAAGTAAAGACTGCCGTAGCTCTCGAATACGATCCTTCCGATGATGCACCCAGAGTCATAGCTTCAGGAACGGGAATCCTTGCTGAGAAGATAATCGAGAAGGCTAAGGAAAGTAATGTCCCCATCCATGAGGATGATAAGCTGGCACAGACTCTTTCCAAACTCGAGATAGGTGAGATGATCCCGCCGGAACTGTATGAGGTCGTTGCAGAGATTCTGATATTCGTTGATTCTATGGATAAGATCAAGAATAAGCTTAAATGATGAATAACAGAAAGACCGGTTCCTATCATGAAACCGTGGCAATTGAATATCTTACCCGCAAAGGTTATAAGATAATAGACAGAAACGTTTTAAACAAATGCGGTGAAATAGATATAATATGTTTGTCGGATAAAAATGAACTTGTCTTTGCGGAAGTGAAATTCCGAAGTTCCGATAAAGCCGGGGATCCCCTTGAAGCAGTTGATGCGAGAAAGATTCGTAAGATATGCAAAGCGTCTGCGGCATACATTAATTACCACCGTGAATATTCCGATTATCAGGTCAGATATGATGTTATCGGGGTATATGAGAATAACGAAATTAAGCACATTGAAAATGCGTTTTATTATGAGGTTTGATCATGGCTAATATACTCGTTTGTGATGATGACAAAGATATAGTTTCCGCAATAGAAATATATCTGCTCGAAGATTCCCATGTCATCTATAAGGCATATGACGGATACCAGGCTCTCGATATTCTCGAAAAAGAGGACATTCAGCTTGTTATCTTAGATATTATGATGCCTGAAATGAGCGGTATCGAGGTTGCCGGCAAGATCAGGGAGAAGAGCGAAGTTCCCATTATTTTCCTGTCTGCTAAATCCGAAGAGTCCGATAAAGTCGACGGACTTAATGCCGGCGGAGACGACTATGTAACCAAACCTTTCTCACCCGCAGAGCTTACCGCAAGAGTCAGATCTAACTTAAGACGTTATACTCAGTTCGGTAATAATAATGATAACAACAACAATCACGTATACTCTGCCGGAGCTCTTTGCATCAATGATGAAAGTAAGAGCGTAACCGTGGACGGTGAGCCTGTTAAGCTTACACCCATTGAATATAATATCCTGTTCCTTCTTCTTAAGAATAAGGGTACTGTTTTTTCAACGGATAAGATATTTCAGTCCATTTGGAATGAGACTCCCATCGCTACGGACAATACCGTTGCGGTTCATATAAGACATATCAGAGAGAAGATTGAGATTAATCCCGGACAGCCCAAGTTCTTAAAAGTTGTATGGGGCGTAGGTTATAAGATAGAAGATATCTGATAATGAACAGAGTACTTGTTAGAAAAATCTTATTACATATAAGCGTTCATCTGTGCGCTTTTATGGCCTTTATATTGGCTGCCGATATTTTGTTCGGAAGCTATGTTTCTGTTGATTATATCGGGGATTCCGAGAAGTATATCCTCGATCCGTTCCCTATGTCCGAAGATGAACTCGATAAAATCGTTACTGATATCTTCGCACATCAGGCAAGCGATATCATGAGATATACCGCAGCCTGTAGGATCTTAAGAGTTTCAAACGGTATCGAAGTTAACAGAATGGTGGATATTTCCGACTATTATACCGGGGCTTCCAAAATTAAGATCAGATATTCCGTATCTGACCTGATCAATTTCGGAAGGCGCGGTGTTTCTTATGTTGAGAAAAACTACAGTATTACAGACTTCGTATATCATTACGGAGATCCTATAAATGTTCAGAATTTCGATCTGGATGAATACGGTAATCTGTATTTTAAGGGATTTGAAAGCGTTAATAAAAACCGTGGTTCCGATTCCTATACTCCCGAAGGCGATGACCTTATCGTCGGAGACGGAGATAAGAAGATTCTTGATGCAATGTCCGAACTTGAACCTGCGGATATTATGCATCTTATTGTGGAGTACTGCATCAGACATTATCCCGAAGATGTAAGCATGACCGTTTGGGATGACGGTATGGTTTATGTTACCGTTAAAGAACCCAATATGGAAGGTGATTCAGGCAAAGAACTTGAAGACGAAGAACTTATCAGAAACTGGGATTCTTACTTTATTGCAATCGATGAACTTAAAGCTGCGGCTACTTTGTTTTCATCCTGTTACGACATTTATCGTGAAGGCCAGACCATCTATGATTCGGACAAGATGAATCTTTCCTATCATATCAGAACTACCGATTCTCTCGGTATTTCCCATGTATATACCAATGATCTTGACTCCAAGAAATTCGACGATACGGAGCTTACCGATATCTATTCGGGACATAAGCATTATCTGATCTGTTATTACGACGATCTTGAATATTCCACGCTCTCCGATATCAATGAGTCCGTTATTACGGATGTCATTAAAGCCTTCCCCACCGTATATCCGGATCAGACCTGTGTATGGATGTGTCTTGATGATAATTTCTCTCAGGCAGAGGATATCTACTATAATGTCAGCTTTAAATATAATGACGTAAAACAGCTTTCGAGACTCTATGCACTTTTGATAACAGTCTTTGCACTTTTATGGCTTCTTTCTTTCTCATACTTGGTATTTATCACCGGCGTTGTGGAAAGGGACGGAAAAGAAGAGTATATCCTGCTTCCTCAGGATAAAGTCTGGATCGAACTTTTGATCCTTCTCACATATGCATTCTTTGTTCTCTTCAGGTATTACACCAATTACCTGGGAGGATTGCTTGATAATAACTTCTCGGAGTTTTCATCCATAAGCGATAAACTTCTTAAGGATTCCGGAATATCTTCCTATGTTGTGTTCGGACTGTTCGGATTGTCCGTCAGCATGGCGCTTTCTTTTGTAATCTTCTCCATCGTACGAAGAATCAGAGCCGGCGTTTTGTACGAGTATTCTTTTACCAGGAAGATAAGACAGCTCTTTGAGTGGTTTGCGCTTTCGCTTTCCGGTGGAACCGGTGCTGCGGCTACCGTGCTTCTTCCTTATGTGCTTTTCCTGGGGTCAAACTTCGGTGGAATATTCCTTATTCTTCACCTTATTAAATCCAAGGTTATTGTATCTGCAATTCTTGTCGGAGGATTGCTGTTATTCCTGGATGTGTCCGTGGGTATAACCATGTTCCTGATTACAGCTGAGAAAAAACAGCTTCTTGATGGTATTGCAAGGATCAGGGGCGGCGAGACGGATTATAAGATCAATGTTAAAAACCTCAGAGCAGAGAACAGAAATCTTGCGGAGAGCATTAATAATATCGGTGAAGGTATCAAACAGGCGGTTGAAGATTCCATCGTTGAGGAGCACCTTAGAACCGAGCTTATTACCAATGTTTCCCACGACCTTAAAACTCCTCTTACTTCTATAATCAATTATTCCGATCTTCTTAAGAGAGAGAATCTTACCGAGGAGCAGAAAAAAGAGTACCTTAAGGTCATTACCGATAAATCCATTAAGTTAAAGAAGCTTCTTGAAGACCTTCTTGAGGCATCCAAACTTTCATCCGGCAAGATCGAGATAATCAAGGCAAGAACCAACCTGACAGAGCTCATAAACCAGGCTCTCGGCGAGTATGAGGGAAGGTTTAAGGAAAAGAACCTTGATGTTGTTACCAATGTCTTTCCCAGAGTCCTTGTTTTTGCCGATGCGGCATGTATGTGGAGAGTTCTGGATAATCTCTTCGAGAATATCTGTAAATATGCCATGAGTGGAACCAGAGTTTACTTCGAACTCATAGCATTCAACGGTGAAGTTGAGATCAAGGTTAAGAACGTTTCCAGGGCAAAACCTGAATTTCAGGGTTATGAGCTTACGGAAAGATTCATAAGAGGAGACCAGAGCAGGTCCGGTGAAGGTTCGGGACTTGGTCTTTTCATAGCAAAGAGCCTTATTGAGGCTCATAACGGTAAATTTGAGGTTGTTGTAGACGGAGACCAGTTTACAACCATCATTACCATGAAGGAACTTGGCTCCGACAACACCGATTGGGACTACATTTACGGGGACGATTTGTCGTAAAAGGGTTGCGGTGTTATAATAAAGCGCTTTAATAAATAAACAGGACAGGAAATGATTTATGCCTAATATTGTTGAACTCGAAAATTCAATGCCCGTTGGTAAGCTTAAGCTTATCGTTCATCCTTCTTTCGGAAGCAAGGGAGACAAGATCAATGATTATCTTGCTCTTTTCCGTAAGGACATTCATAACGACCTTGTTAAGAACGATCCCGCATTTCAGGGATATCAGATGGATGACTACAGGCTTTCTTTTGAGATTCCCAGATTCGGAAGCGGAGAAGCTAAATGTAAGCTCAACGAATCCACCAGAGGAATGGATGTTTATATCCTCGTAGACGTATGTAACCATTCGATCACATACAATATGAACGGATATGAGAATCATATGTCACCCGATGATATCTATCAGGATCTTAAGAGAATCATCGCATCCATCGACGGAAAGGCATCCAGAATCAATGTAATCATGCCTTTCATGTATGAGGGAAGACAGCATAGAAGAACCGGAAGAGAATCCATGGACTGTGCTTACATGCTCAAAGAGCTTCACGACATGGGTATGTATAACTTCATTACCTTCGATGCACACGATCCTCGAGTATCCAATTCAATCCCTCTTAACGGATTTGATAACTTCATGCCTCCTTATCAGTTCATTAAGGCACTCCTTTGCAATGAGGATGACCTTATCGTAGATGAGGACCATATGGTGGTAATTTCACCTGATGAGGGTGCTCTCGACAGAGCGATTTATTTTGCAAACGTTCTCGGCCTTAACACCGGTACTTTTTATAAGAGAAGGGACTATACCAAGATCGTAAACGGCAAGAACCCCATCGTTGCTCATGAGTTCCTTGGCGACAATATCGACAGCAAGGATGTAGTCATCATCGATGACATGATCTCATCCGGCGGAAGTATGGTCGATACAGCAAGACAGCTTAAGGAGATGAACGCAAGACGCGTATTCATCTGTACCACATTCGGTCTCTTTACCGAGGGCCTTAAGATGTTCGATGATGCATATGAGAAGGGATACTTTGACAGGGTAATTACCACAAACCTTACTTATCTGCCTCCCGAAATCTACGACAAGCCTTATTTCATTGAGGCTGATATGTGTAAGTTCATTGCATCCATCATTGATTTCATGAATCATGATTCTTCAATGTCCAATGTTATGGATAACACCCAGAAGATGCATGCGGTTCTTGAGAACTACAATGCACGCAGAAATATTGAACTTTAAGTGTTAGGAGACTCCTTTTGAATAAGGGTCATATTGTAAAAAGCGTAAATAAAGGTTCTATTGCGGACTCGCTGGGCATATTGCCCGGCGATGTTGTAATTAAGATAGACGATAATGAGATTGAAGATATCTTCGATTATCAGTTTTTTACCCTCACAGATTATCTCGTTCTGACCGTTTTGAGAGGCGGGGAAGAGTGGGAATATGAGATTGAAAAGGGTGATAACGAAGATCTCGGCCTTGTCTTTGAAAACGGAATGATGGGAGACTACAGAAGATGCAGTAATAATTGTATTTTCTGCTTTATAGATCAGATGCCTCCCGGAATGAGAGATACTCTCTATTTCAAAGATGACGATTCCAGACTTTCTTTCCTTCAGGGTAATTACATAACTCTTACGAATCTGTCGCAGAAAGATCTCGACAGGATCATTCGCTATAATCTGTCACCCGTTAATGTCTCCATACATACCATGAATCCCGAGCTCAGATGCAAGATGCTCGGTAACAGGTTTGCGGGTACTTCACTCAAAAAACTCGATATTTTGGCAGAAGCCGGGATTGAAATGAATGGCCAGGTTGTCTGTTGTAAAGGCATTAATGACGGCAAAGAGCTGGAATTTACGATTTCCGAGCTGATGAAGTATATTCCTGCTTTTAAATCCCTTTCCGTTGTTCCCGTAGGCCTTTCCAAATACCGCGATGGACTTTATCCTCTTGAGCCTTTCGAAAAAGAAGACTCTGCGGAAGTTATCGATATTATCGAGAAGTATCAGAAGATCTGTATGGAGAAGTTCGGTATCCATTTCGTTCACGCAAGCGACGAATGGTATCTGGTTGCGGAAAGGGAACTTCCCGAGGCCGAGCGCTATGACGGATATCTTCAACTTGATAACGGCGTAGGCATGATGCGTTCTTTTATGGACGAGATTGACGAACAGATCGAAAAGAGGCGTAAAGACGGATCCTTTGTAAAATATGCAAAGGAAAGACATTTTTCCATGGTCACCGGAAAACTCGCATATCCGGTTATCAAATCTTCGGCTGAAAGGGTTATGGCCGAAATGCCCGGGCTTCAAATTGATGTAATATGTATTCGTAACGACTTTTTCGGTGAGAGGATCACCGTTTCCGGACTTATAACGGGGCAGGATATTATCGCTCAGTTAAAGGGCAAAGATTTGGGATCGGAGCTTAAATTACCCGAGAGCGTTGTGAGGGCAGGAACCGACGTTTTTCTCGATGATTACACGGTTTCACAGGTCTCGGATGCTTTACAAGTACGCGTAGTTACGATAAAATCTAATGGTTACGACTATGTCGATTCATTGATCGGAATGGTATAAATATGAGCAGACCTATAGTGGCCGTTGTAGGACGTCCCAATGTGGGTAAATCCACACTTTTTAATGCTCTTGCCGGTGAGAGGATATCAATTGTCAAAGATACTCCCGGAATCACAAGAGACAGGATTTACGCGGATGTCTCATGGCTGAACTACAACTTTATATTGATTGATACCGGCGGAATCGAACCCGAATCCAAGGACCTTATCCTTTCTTCCATGAGGGAGCAGGCTCAGATTGCGATTGACACCGCTGATGTTATTGTATTTGTATGTGATGTTAAAACCGGACTTCAGGATGCTGATGCGGGTGTTGCCGCTATGCTCAGAAAATCCAAGAAGCCCGTTGTTTTGTGTGTAAACAAGGTTGATTCTTTTGAGAAGCAGCAGGCTGATGTTTTCGAGTTCTATAATCTCGGAATTGGCGAGCCCTTCCCTGTATCCGCTGTGGGAATGCTGGGATTCGGTGAACTTCTCGATAAGGTAGTCAGTTATTTCCCCGAAGACACCGCAGCACCCGAAGAGGAGGATATCCCCAAGGTTGCTGTTATCGGAAAACCCAATACGGGGAAATCATCCCTTATCAACAAGCTTCTGGGTGAAAACAGACTTATAGTATCCGATATCGCAGGTACTACCAGAGATGCGGTTGATACCAGGGTTAAATTCGGTGAAAAAGAATACATCTTCATCGATACCGCAGGTCTTAGAAGGAAGAACAAGATCAAGGACGAACTTGAACACTTCATGATTGTCAGAACTGTCGGTGCTGTTGAAAGAGCTGATATCGCAGTCCTTGTAATAGATGCCAAAGAAGGTGTAACCGAGCAGGATGCCAAGATTGCAGGTATCGCTCACGACAGAGGTAAGGCGGTAGTAATCGCCGTTAATAAATGGGATGCAGTAGAAAAAGACGATAAGACCATTTATAAGTTTACCGAAAATGTAAGAAACATTCTCTCATTCATGCCCTATGCCGAGATAGTTTTCATCTCAGCCCTTACGGGCCAGAGACTCAATAAGTTGTTTGAGACCATTGATA
Source organism: uncultured Lachnospiraceae bacterium (assembly GCA_902794095.1). Taxonomy (GTDB): domain Bacteria; phylum Bacillota; class Clostridia; order Lachnospirales; family Lachnospiraceae; genus AC2028. Next base: position 88,835 of record CADBFZ010000001.1, read on the forward strand.
TCGTAAGAGAAAGCCAGGACAGAAGAGTCGGAACAGGTGCTCTTAACGAGATACTTGCCGAAGCGGTTGCAATGCAGCAGCCTCCCAACGATAAGGGAAGATTCCTTAAGCTTTACTACATTACACAGGTTGCAAACAGACCGCCTACGTTCGTTATTTTCGTTAACGATAAAGAACTTGCCCATTTTTCATATATCAGATATATCGAAAATCAGGTAAGAGAAACGTTCGGATTCAAAGGCACACCTCTGAAGTTTATAGTCAGAGAGAGAAATGGGGAGTAATATGGCCAGGTTATGGTGTTTTTTGATTGGATATGCATTCGGTCTTATCCAGACTGCATTTATAGTCGGTAAGCACAAGGGCATTGATATCAGAAATTACGGAAGCGGTAATGCCGGAACTACTAATGCATTACGTGTACTCGGTAAGAAATACGGACTTATCGTTTTTGCCGGAGATATGCTTAAGGCAATGGCTACATCTCTCATTATCAGATTTACATTCGGTCAGATGTATCCCGATATGAAGTATCTTCTTTTACTCTGGGGCGGTGCCGGATGCGTTCTTTCCCATGATTTTCCTTTTTACATGCACTTTAAGGGCGGTAAAGGAATTGCGGCAACCGGCGGAACAATACTTTGCTATCACTTTTCGTTCTTTTTTACCGGACTTGCGTATTTCTTCGTTCCCTTTTTCTTAACACACTATGTAAGCCTGGGATCCCTTATCCTGTATGCGGGTTTTGTAATTCAGCTTATCGTATCCGGTCAGTTCCATCCCTTCGGAATATTTGCTGAGATTCCTCAGGCTTATCTGAACGAAATGTATATCATAGCAATCTGTCTAATGGCACTTGCTTATTGGCAGCACAAAGCCAACATCTTAAGACTTATCAAAGGTGAGGAGAGAAAGACCTATCTTGGTAAAAAGAGTTCGGAAAATCTTTCTGTAACCGAAAACAAGTAAAAATTTCTGTGAGGTATTTGATATGGCAAAGATTTCTGTTCTTGGCGGTGGTACTTGGGCAATCGGACTTACTATTCAGCTTGCTACTGCAGGTCATGACGTAACGGTTTGGTCCGCACTTGAATCCGAGATTGAGATGCTTTCATCCACGCATGCACATGTAAATCTCCCCGGAGCTACCATCCCCGAATCGGTCAAATACACTCTCGATGATAAAGAAGCCGTTACGGATAAAGATATCCTTGTAATGGCAGTCGCAAGTTCTTTCACCAGAAAAACAGCTAAGAGAATAGCTCCTTTGGTTAAGCAGGGTCAGATAATCGTTGACGTAGCCAAGGGAATTGAAGAAGGAACTCTCAAGACTCTTTCGGAACAGATAGAGGATGAGATTCCGGGAGCAAAAGTAGTAGCATTGTCGGGACCTACTCATGCAGAGGAAGTCAGCAGATTTATGCCCACCACCATTGTTGCTTCATCACCGGATAAGGAAATTGCAAAGTACATTCAGGACATCTTCATGACGGACACCCTGAGAGTTTATACCAGCTCCGATATTAAAGGAGTTGAGCTTGGAGGATCTCTTAAAAATGTCGTTGCTTTGGCCGCAGGTATCGCTGACGGACTCGGCTACGGAGATAATGCAAAGGCAGCAATCATTACCAGAGGTATTGCCGAGATTTCAAGACTCGGAGTAAAGATGGGATGCAGACCCGAAACCTTCAGCGGACTTACAGGCATGGGCGACTTAATAGTAACCTGTGCCAGCATGCATTCCAGAAACAGAAGATGCGGTATTTTACTCGGTCAGGGCAAGAGCCTTGAGGAAGCTCAGAAAGAAGTCGGAATGGTAGTTGAGGGAATTTACTCAGCCAAGGCTGCCATCGAACTCGGTAAGAAATACGAAGTGTCACTTCCCATCATTGAACAGGTTAATCTGATTTTATTCGAAGGAAAAGATGCAGGTACGGCCGTTAAGGAATTAATGCTTAGGGAAAAGAAGGATGAAGTATCCGATACTCAGTGGTGATTATTCCGTATACATCATAATACTGTCGGTCTTTTTACTGATTGCGGTTAACTTATTGATCGCGTCATGCTACATCTTTGTCAAATACAAGAATAAATATATGGCTGCTCTGACCAAATCACGCGAGGAAGTCGGAATAGCCGTAGAAAATAAAAATCTGGTTTTATCCAATGTTTCCCGTCTTATCAGAAATCAGATGATCCGTGTTGTGGGAATGAATGAACTTATTTTCCGCGAAAGTACGGATAATGTTACCAGAGAAAGAACTTCTGAGATCAGAAGTTCCGTTGATGATATCCTTGCCCTCATGCAGGGGGTACAGGATTATTCTCTTCTTGAAAGAAATCTTTTTGATATGGTCACGGAGGAATTCGATCTTGCTTCACTTATTATCGATTCCGTAACCTCAACAGCACCTCTTTTCAGGTCCAATGACCTTGTTCTTGATCTGTCAGTTGATAAAGATCTTCCCAGGAAAATTACAGGAGACACATATAAACTCAGAAGAAGCATTATCTATCTGCTTTCTTTTGCATGCAAGAAAAACAAAGATGGATCACTTAAGCTTGCGGTTTATCTTGATGATTCGTCCGAGGGAAGATGCGATATAACTTTTAAACTTCATGCCACAAGTCTTGATATAAATTTTGAGAACATAGAATATCTTCTTACACATGAAGAAGCCGCTAACGATATGATCTTTTCCCACAGCGAGCTTGATCTTCTTGATCTTTATCTAACTCAGAAATATTTGAGTATCATCGGTTCTGTACTTGAGATAAGAAATCCCGAAAATGATGCATATGATATTACGTTCAGCATTAATTCGAAAATAATAGATGATACTGTTATCGGAGATATCAGAAATGCTTACAGAGCCCGTAATGTTCGTCGTACCGATACGAGTATGAAGTTTATAGCTCAGGATGCAAGGATTTTGTTTATTGATGAGAAGGAGACTTCGATTGCTTATGTCGGAGAACTTCTTCAAAATACCGGCATCTTCATGGATCATGCAAGTGATGCTACAGAAGCTGCGACCAAACTGGCCAAGAATGATTATGATCTTCTCATGTTACATGATTCCATAAAGGGAGATGACGGAAAATATCTCATCGATAAAATAAAGGGCGGTGAATTCGGAATGGCCAATTCAAGAATCCCGAGTATTGCCGTCACTTCGGATATCAGAACTTCTCTATCCGAAACACAAAGCCATATGAAATTTGATACATATATTCTTAATCCCATCGATCCTGAAGAACTGGAGAAGATCCTGATAGAATATATGCCTTCTTCAAAGATGGAAATTATAGCCGATTACGGATTGTTCCCGGGTATCCGAAGTGCTGAGGATATTAGGAAATATGCTGAAGGATATGAAGATCTCTACGAAAATGCAGTAAAGATATATAAAAGATCCAAAGCATACAAAGAAAAGTAACTGTTAATTCTAAGCGGAGGATGTGAATGCTTCTTCAGCTTGATTACAATATATATTTCGAACTGGCGACACTACCTGTTGATCTGATAGTGCTTTTCTTTGTGCTGGGCAATTACAAGAACGAAGAGGAGGCAAATTTCAGGTTTAAGATCTTTGCATCTTTTGTTACCGTAGGATGCGTTCTTGATATTGTCACTGCAATCATCTGCAGTATGGAACCCATTCCCAACTGGTTCAGGATGTTCTTCTATACTTATGTCAATTTCTTGTCCGTATGTGCGGGTATGGCTTATTACCTCTATATGTGCGCCTTTTCAAAATTTACTCAGCGAAAAGGATTGCTCATACTCAGCTATATCGTAAATTCGATTTATTTAATTCTTCTGTTCATTAATATCTTTACGGGAATTGCATACTCCTATGATGAAGCGGGAGATGCAGTTCATGGACCGCTTTTTGTTATCGTAGTATATATGGTTCCCTTGTTCTATGTAATTATGGGTACCTTTGTTGTCTTTTGGCAGAAGAAGAAATTTACAAAGGTTCAGAGAATATTTATAACTGCAGGACTCCTTGAGATTCTTGCTATTTTCCTGTTTCAGTCCGGTAGAAACGAAAGCACTCTGATGATCTATTACATCGGTTCCGTTGGTATGCTTATTCTGTTTCTTACCCTTGAAACTCCGGATCACCTAAGGCTTTTGAAAACCGTTGATGAACTTGAGGAAGCCAGAACAGGTGAAAAGAATGCGCTGGATAAGATCAAAGCATCCGATGAGACAAACAGCAGACTTTTGGTTCATCTGTCCCATGAGATGAAAACTCCCGTAAATGCCATTCTCGGATACAGCGAAGCCATTATGAAGTCCGACGTATCCGATGATGTAAAAGAAAATGCAACCAATGTATTTAAGGGAGCTAAGAGGCTTAATCAGTTTATGGATGAACTTACCGATTATGCCTCGGATCGAAATCGTCTCTCCGATACCATGATGCCCTATTATGCGGAATACGATAAGACCGGAAGAGAGCTTTACGGGGAACTCAGACCGTCAGATATTAAAGCTGTTGCCAAAAGCTTACACGAAAACAGAAGGTATAATTTCAGACGTGACTCGGCTCAGTACAAGATACTTTGCGTGGATGATAATGAACTGAATATCGATCTTCTGGTAAGAATAGTTAAGTCATTCGGATTTGCGGTGGATTCTGCCGTTAACGGTAAGGATGCCATTGAACTGGTCAAAAAGAATTCATACGATCTTATATTCATGGATCATATGATGCCTATCATAGACGGTGTTGAAGCCATGCATATTATGAGGGATGAAGGGTTATGCGACCTTACTCCCATTATTGTGGTTACGGCAAATGCCGTCAGAGGGGAAAAAGAGAAGTATTTGAAAGAGGGATTTGATTCGTATATCCCGAAGCCTTTTTCCAACGGTTCTATTTTACGAGTAATCGGTAAATTCCTTCCTATCGCTACCATGGATACGCTGGTTAAGGTAAATGATAAAGCGGGTATTTCCAGATTTATGCTCGCTTCCACTTTTTCAAGACCTCTTGTATGCCCTTTGGCCAGATTTTTGATTTCGGGCACAGATTCTGATAATATAAACAGAATTGCAAGACTTTTTTCCACTACCATGGGAAAAGTCGATATTGTATATGACGGTGACGAATGTATCAGTCATATTTCTGAGAATGAGTATGATATCATATTCGTTGAAGACGGTATGAGTGATTCATCCGGCAGGCTTCTTAAGACCTATATCTGGAACTATGTTAATGTTCCGAGTATTCTCATAACCGATATCTCTAAGGCTCATGATCCTTCCGTTATTTATGAGAGTTACACGGATTATGTGGATCTGAATGTCGGACCTGAGACAATTGATGCAATCCTTTTACTGTATCTTCCCAAGAGCAAAGTAGGAGTTATAGGCTCCGAACAGGCTATGAATGAAGATACAGCAGAAAAAGGTGCGGTCGAAAACATCGTTACCGTATCCGATTCGGTCAATATGTCAGCACCTGTTGAAGAAGAGGTTCAGATTCCCGAAGAGATACGTAATATACCGGGTCTTGATGTAGAACTCGGTATTGAAAATTGCGGATCCGAAGAAGGACTTCTCAGGGCTTTGGATATTTTTGCGGGAAATGCCAATATCAAAGCTGATGAGATAGAAGATTTTTACAGGTCAGACAGTATTGAAGATTACACCATACGTGTTCATGCCCTTAAGAGTTCTGCAAGGATTATAGGAGCTGTGAATCTGTCCGAAAAAGCAAGGCTTCTTGAAGAATCGGGTAAGAATAAGGACAGAGAATATATAACCGCACACACATTTGAGACTGTAGAAGAGTTCAGAAATCTCGGAAATATCTTAAAGGCTGCTTTTGAAGATAAGAATGATGATGCAAAAGAAATCATTTCTCCGGAGAAACTTAAGGATGCCTACAGTACTATATATGAACTTGCGTTAATGATGGATTACGACAGTTTGGAGCTGATATTTGAATCGCTTAAATCGTATTCTTTTGAAGAGAAAGACCGTAACAAACTCGCTGCGATTAAGGCCGCCATGGATGAACTGAACTGGGAAGGCGTACTTGCGGCTGTTAAGGAGTCATTATGACGGATTCCGTTCTGATAATAAGTAAAGTTGATAGTTTTATGGTCAATGCGATCAAGGTTAAACTTGAATCGTCGGGATTTGTGTGTGCTTTTGTATCCACCGATTCGCCCAATATCAACAAAAGCATTGACGATAAGAGAGTCATCGTTTTGTACGTGGATGATTCCATATTTGAAAAGCCTGATCTCTTAATATATCTGAAGGATAAATGTAACGATGATGACAAGAAGCTTATACTCATCGGTTCGCCTTCAGAGTTTACGGGAATATCGAATTACATATCCGATAATTTCCTGGCAGGAAAGCTTGAAAGACCCTTTGATATCAATGAACTTATTACCATACTCATCGGACTTCAATCAACGACCGTAAATGATGATGATAAAAAGAGCATTCTTATCGTAGATGATGATGCGACCTATTTAAGAACTGTACGTGATTGGCTCAAAGACACTTATAAAGTTTATATGGCCAATTCCGGAATCCAGGCACTAACCTGGCTTGCCAAAAACCATGCCGATCTGATCCTGCTGGATTATATGATGCCTGTTACAACGGGCAAGGAAATTCTCGAGATGCTTAGGAGCGAGGATTTTTCCAAGGATATTCCTGTAATATTCCTCACCGGCAAATCCGATATGGAAACGGTCAAATCGGTTATGCATCTTAAACCTGAAGGATATCTTCTGAAATCAATCAATATGGCTGTGCTCAGAAGTGAACTTGAAAAATTTTTTAACGGAGAAAATCTGACATGAACAAATTCGACGGAACAAAAGGATATGTAGCAAGTCCCGAACTTATGGACTCGGTTAATATTGCAATAGCTCTTCAGAAGCCCCTTCTTGTAAAAGGAGAACCCGGCACCGGTAAGACCATGCTTGCACAGTCCGTTGCCGATGCGCTCGGAAAGAAGCTTATCATCTGGAATATCAAGTCCACCACAAAAGCTCAGGACGGTCTTTATATGTACGATACCATTCAGAGACTTTATGACGGACAGTTCGGCGAAGGCGGAGTTGATGATATTGCTCATTACATTAAGCTCGGAAAGCTGGGTGAAGCTTTTGAGTCCGATGAGCAGGTTGTACTTCTTATAGACGAGATCGATAAAGCAGATCTTGAGTTCCCCAACGACCTTCTCTGGGAGCTTGATCAGATGGAGTTTTATATTAACGAGACTAAGAGAACCGTTAAAGCTAAGACAAGACCCATCGTAATCATCACTTCAAATGCAGAGAAGGAACTTCCCGATGCGTTCTTAAGAAGATGTATTTTCCACTATATCGAGTTCCCCGGAAGAGAACTCATGAGTGAGATAGTTAAGGTTCATTTCCCTGATGTTGAGGAGAATCTTCTTAACGAGGCAATGGATGTGTTCTATCAGATTCGTGATATAAGAGACATTCGTAAGAAGCCTTCAACATCCGAGCTCATTGACTGGATCAATGCACTTCAGATCGGGGGAATTCCTTACGGTCAGATTAAGGCTAAGCTTCCTTTCATCGGAGTTGTGGTTAAGAAAGATGAGGATATGGATCTGGCCACTCACCAGAACTTTTAAAACTTTTAAGCATCTTTACTTTTTATAAATTATGTTTTTGAATTTCTTTGAAAGTTTAAGAAAGCATGGGATCAATGTCACGTTAGGGGAGTGGCTTGATCTTATGAATGCCCTGGACAGCGGACTGATAGGCGGTTCGCTTTCTAGGTTCTATTATGGTGCAAGGATGATCCTTGTTAAGAGCGAGACCGATTTCGATAAGTATGACGAAGCATTTGATGAGTGCTTTAAGGCAGCTCAGTCAGATCCCGAGATCGGTGCCGAAATGCTCAGATGGCTTGATAAATCCGATATGATGCAGCTTGCTGAGATGGAAGCCAAAGACCACCTTAACAAGATGGAAGGCGAAGGCATCATAATCGACAAAGAAGATGTTGAGCAGAAGTTTAAGCAGCGTCTTAAAGACCAGGATTCCGAACATAACGGCGGATCCTTCTGGATCGGAACCATGGGTAAGACTTCCTTTGGTAATACCGGAGGTAATATCGGTGGTGTAAGAGTAGGCGGAATGACAGGTTACCAGTCCGCATTTGCGGTCATGGGTGCAAGAAAGTACCGCGACTTCAGAGACGACAGAGTCATGACAAACCGTCAGTTCCAACTGGCTTTCAGAAGACTCAGGCAGTTCTCATCAAGACTTGATACTACGGAAAGAGAACTTGATATCGATAAGACTGTCGATGAAACCTGTAATCAGGGAGGCGTTCTTAAGATAGAGATGAGAAAGCCCAGGAAAAACTCCGTCAAGCTCCTTCTTTTGATGGATTCGGGAGGAACAATGATTCCTTATTCATCTCTTTTGAACGAGTTGTTCCAGTCCGTTAACAAAAGTAATCACTACAAGGAAGTAAAATGTTATTATTTCCATAATTGCATTTATTCCCATGTATATAAGACTCCGGAATGCGAAAACGGAGACTGGGTTGAAACAAATTGGCTTTTCCGTAACACGGATAAGGATTATAAGGTTATAATAGTCGGTGATGCCGCCATGGCACCTGAAGAATTCTATTCCGATACGGGTAACTACCGCGGCCCCAATGACGGATACAGCGGGGAAGAGTGGCTTAAATCCCTTAAACGCCACTATAAGAAGGTTGTGTGGCTCAATCCCAAGATGGCACCCGGAAATGCGCCTTGGAGAGAGATTGAGACCGTTCTTAAGCAGATGTTTCCTATGTATAAGCTTACTGTAAGCGGTCTTGATAAGGCTATGAGCAAACTTATGGAAACCAGATAAAAATATTAATCTGACTGATGAGAATCCGTTCGGATTTTAGTATAATAAGTTATATTTTGATAAAAGGAGATTTTTTGAAATGGGTATTTATGAAGAGCTGCAGGCGAGAGGCCTTATTGCTCAGACTACTGACGAAAACGAGATCAGAGATCTTATTAATAATGGTAAAGCAACCTTCTATATAGGCTTTGACTGCACTGCAGATTCACTTACCGCAGGACACTTTATGGCTCTTACTCTTATGAAGAGACTTCAGATGGCCGGAAACAAGCCCATCGCTCTTATCGGAGGCGGAACCACCATGATTGGCGATCCTTCCGGAAGAACCGATATGAGAAAGATGCTTACCAGAGAAGATATCGATCACAATGCCGAGTGCTTTAAGAAGCAGATGGAGAAGTTCATCGATTTCGGTGAAGGCAAGGCAATGATGGTTAATAACGCCGACTGGCTTATGAACCTTAACTACATTGATCTACTTCGTGAGGTTGGCGCTTGCTTTTCTGTAAACAACATGCTTAGAGCAGAGTGCTACAAGCAGCGTATGGAAAAGGGACTTTCTTTCCTTGAGTTTAACTACATGATAATGCAGTCTTACGACTTCTATTACATGTTCCAGAAGTACAATTGTAATCTTGAGTTCGGCGGTGACGATCAGTGGAGCAACATGCTTGGCGGAACCGAGCTCATCAGACGTAAACTCGGCAAGGACGCACATGCCATGACCATTACCCTTCTTACCGATTCCAACGGTAAAAAGATGGGTAAGACCGCAGGTAATGCCGTATGGCTTGATCCCAACAAGACTTCTCCTTTCGATTTCTATCAGTACTGGAGAAATGTCGGTGATGCCGATGTAATGAAGTGCATCAAGATGCTCACATTCCTTCCCATCGAACAGATTCAGGAGATGGAGAAGTGGGATGATTCCAGAATCAACGAAGCAAAGAAGATCCTTGCTCATGAACTTACCGAGCTTGTACACGGTAAGGAAGAGGCTGATAAGGCAGAAGCAGGTTCCGCAGCACTCTTCGGAGGCGGTGATCTTTCAAATGCTGATATCCCTACCGTTAAGATCGAGGAAGCTGATTACAGAGACGGTAAGATCGATATTCTCGGAATCCTCGTTAAAGCAGGTCTTTGCCCCACCAGAAACGAAGCTCGTCGTGCTGTTGAGCAGGGCGGCGTAACCGTTGACGATGAGAAGGTTACTGACATTAAGACTCTCTACAGTGCTGAAGATCTTAAGGACGGAAAACTTGTAAGACGCGGTAAAAAAGCATACAAAAAGGTGACTTCATGAGTAAAGAATACGAAAAGCTCCAAAAGGCCGTAGAAGCTGTACGTAAGATAACCGATTTTGTACCCGACATTGCTTTGGTTCTCGGTTCGGGTCTCGGCGGTTATGCAGACTCCATTAAACCTGTTTGTGAAATTCCCTATTCGGATCTTCCCGGATTCCCTGTATCAACCGTGCAGGGTCATTCCGGCAAGTTTATCTTCGGATATGACGGAGATAAGAAGATCGTATGTATGAAGGGCAGAGTTCATATGTATGAAGGCTATGAACCTTCGGATGTTGTTATGCCCATCAGGCTCATGGGACTTCTCGGAGCTAAGATTCTTTTCCTCACCAATGCCGCAGGCGGCATAAATGAGACCTTCCATCCCGGATGTCTCATGCTTATTGAAGACCAGATTTCATTCCTTGTGAGAAATCCTCTTATCGGACCCAATATCGAAGAACTCGGTACCAGGTTCCCCGATATGACCAGGATTTACGATCAGGATCTTTGTAAGATAATCACAGATAAGGCGGCTGAGCAAAACAGTGAACTCTTTAAGGGTGTATATGTACAGCTCAGCGGACCTTCTTATGAATCACCCTCTGATGTTAAGGCTCTGAGGCTACTTGGCGGAAGTGCTGTTGGAATGAGCACAGCTATCGAGGCAATTGCTGCCAGACATATGGGTATGAGAGTCTGCGGAATTTCTTGTATCAGTAACATGGCTGCGGGAATTACCGGTGAAGAGCTTAATCATGAAGAGGTACAGAAAGCGGCGAATTCCGTTGCGGAGAGATTTGTAGCTCTTGTAAGAGGCTCCATTGCCGCATTCTGAGGTGACAGGTATGGATGAAGAATTAATCCAGACACTTATAATCAATGCTTTTGAAGCCAGAACCAAAAGCTATTGCAGATATTCGGGATATGCCGTAGGTGCAGCACTTCTTACCTCTGACGGAGAAATCTACAGAGGATGCAATGTAGAGAATTCATCATACGGAGCAACAATCTGTGCCGAAAGATGTGCAGCTCTTAAAGCAGTCAGTGAAGGCAGTAACGAATTTAAAGCTATTGCCATAGTCGGTGGCATGAGAGATGCCAAGGAACTTAAGGACTATGCATATCCCTGTGGCGTTTGCAGACAGTTTTTGTCAGAGTTCGGATCATCCGATATGACTGTAATAGTTGCCAGAAGCATTGACGATAAGAAGATCTTTACACTTGGGGAACTTCTTCCCGAAAGTTTTTCTGCTGATTCCATAAAGTGAGATTATTATGAACATTCGACTGTATAATGCCGTAATTTTGGATCTTGACGGAAGCGCTTCACTTAAGAAGGGTGAAGTAGTTATTTCCGACGGCATTATTTCGAATGTTATTTACTATGAAAATGATGAACTGTCCCATCAGAATGCAGGAATTGTCTTTGACAGATCGATAGATTGTGAAGGTAATCTTCTGATGAGGGGCTTTAATAATGCCCATACTCATTCCGCTATGACATTTTTAAGATCCCTTGCTGACGATAAGCCCACTCCCAATTGGCTGAAAGAGGATATTTTTCCAAACGAAGCCAAACTTACGGATGAGGATATAGCCGATTTCCAAAGCCTTGCAATAATGGAATATGTATCCGGAGGAACCGTCTCCGTAATGGATATGTATCTTCGTCCATATGTAACTGCGGAAGTTTTTTCGCAGGCCGGTATGAGGTGTGCGATCGTATCGGGACTTAATGATTTTACTTTTTCCATAAAAGAGCTGGAAGAGGCATACAAGGTTCTTAATTCCTATGATCCTCTGATCACTTTTAAAGCAGGTATCCATGCGGAATATACCTGTTCAAAGGAACTTCTTGAAGAATTGTCCGGTGTTATCAAAGCTCTGGATTGTCCGTTTTATTGTCATTTGTCCGAGACGAAGTCAGAAGTGGAAGAGTGCTTGGGAAGATACGGTAAGACGCCTCTTATGTATCTTGATTCTCTCGGCCTTTTTGATAAAGGCGGAGGAATATACCACGGAGTTTGGCTGACCGACGAAGAGATAGGTCTTATGGCTGATAAGAACATCTGTGCAGTCATCAATTCCGGATCTAATTGTAAGCTTGCAAGCGGAATTGCTCCTCTTAAAAAACTTTATGATAAAAAAGTTCCGCTTGCCATGGGTACGGACGGACCGGCCAGCAATAATTCTCTGAATATGTTCAAAGAGATGTATCTTACAAGCGTTCTTTGCAAATTGCGTGAAGAAGACGCATCATGTCTTGATGCATCCCTGATCCTTGATATGGCTGTTAAGGGTTCCGCAGCATGTATGGGACTGGAGGATTCCGGTCTTGTTAAAGAGGGAAATCCTGCCGATCTTGTTCTTTTGGACCTTAACAAACCTAATATGCAGCCTGTAAATAATATTGTTAAAAATATTGTTTATTCAGGAAGCTCATCTAATGTTATAATGACTGTTGTCGCGGGGAGAGTTCTCTTTTATAAGGGTGAATATGATCTTGGTTTCGATCCCGAGGAAATAATCTACAGATGCGGGACCAGAACAAGGCGTATCATTAATGGGGTTTGAGAATTGTCGGTTGTTAAACCGATGATAATAAACCGGTGAAAACCGGAAAATTTCACTCTCATAGAGAGGAAGGAGATCATATGTTAGAAAAAACTTTTAAACTGAAGGAGAATGGTACTGACGTCAAGACAGAAGTAATTGCCGGTATCACAACCTTCATGGCGATGGCTTATATCCTGGCTGTCAATCCAAACATCCTTGGTGCTTCGGGTATGAATCCTCAGGCTATTCTCATCGCTACCGCACTTTCCGCATTTATCGGAACCATGTGCATGGCTTTAATGGCCAATTATCCTTTTGCCCTTGCTCCCGGACTCGGACTTAATGCTTATTTTGCATACACCGTTTGCGGTTCCATGGGCTATTCTTGGCAGTTTGCTCTTTTTGCAGTATTTATCGAGGGACTTATTTTCATTGTTCTCTCTGTAACTCCCGTAAGAGAAGCAATTTTCAATGCCATTCCTCTTCAGCTTAAAAAGGGTGTTTCTGTAGGTATCGGACTTTTCGTTGCTTTCATCGGACTTCAGAATGGTAAAGTTGTTGTAGACGGTGCAACTCTTGTTACCATAGTTCCTTTTAAGAACGAGATTCACACAACCGGTATCTGGGCACTTCTTACCATTATCGGTGTTCTTATTATTGCTATCCTTTATGTTAAGAAGGTTAAGGGAGCAATCCTTATCGGTATCTTTGCAACATGGATTCTCGGAATCCTCTGCGAGCTTGCCGGAATCTATACTCCCAATGCAGATCTCGGATTCTACTCAACTATTCCTTCAAGCTTTGCTGATTTCAGCTTTGCTTCCATCGGAGAGACTTTCGGTGCCTGCTTCTCATCTGCGGCATTCGAAACTTTCAATGCTCTTGACTTCGTTGTTATCATGTTTGCTTTCCTTTTCGTTGACGTTTTCGATACTCTCGGAACCCTCATCGGATGTGCTGATAAGGCAGACATGCTTGATAAAGATGGAAAGCTTCCCAGAATTCGTCCCGCACTTCTTGCTGACGCTATCGCAACCAGCGCAGGTGCAGTTCTCGGAACTTCAACCACCACCACTTTCGTAGAGAGCTCTTCAGGTGTATCCGCAGGCGGACGTACCGGTCTTGCATCAGTTGTAACCGGACTTCTTTTCCTCGTTTCCCTGATTCTTTCCCCTCTCTTCATTTCAATCCCCGGATTTGCAACCGCTCCCGCGCTTGTATTCGTTGGATTCCTTATGATGAGTGCAATCACCGGTATTGATCTCAAGGATCCTACCGAAGCAATCCCTGCTTTCCTTGCACTTCTCGTAATGCCTCTTGTTTACAGTATCTCTGACGGTATCTGCATCGGAGTTATCTCTTACGTTGTTATTAATCTTTGCACCGGCAACGCTAAGAAGATTAAGCCCCTTATGTACGTACTTGCCATTCTGTTCATTCTCAAGTACGCATTCCTTTAATTCTTATGCCCTGCAGAGAGTTTTCTTTCTGCAGGGCTTTTTTGGTTAAATGTACGGAATAATATTTGTTTTAATAATCTTAATACTTCTGATCATTACAGGTATCAGAACGTCCAAAGAGGAATCTGCAAGGATTGCCTCTTTTATTCGTGATTCCTTCGGAAAACCTTCACGCAGAAAACTTACCGAGGCAAGACGCGATTCCCTTAAGAGAAATCTTGAAATGTTCCTTGAGGGTAAAAAAGAAGGAGAGTACATCGATGATCTGACCTGGTCCGATACGGGAATGGAAGATATATTCCTTCAGATGGACAATTGTCTCAGTTCTGCAGGTGAAGAATACCTCTACAGACAGCTTCACGATCTATCCCTTACAGCTGAGGATATTGCACGTACTGACAAGATTATCAGCGAATTCGGAGAAGACGAGAATCTCAGATTAACTCTCGGAACTTCTCTTAACGAACTGGGATTTGTCAAAGACAGATCATTACCCGAATACCTTGAAAAGATCCTTTCAACGGATCATATACTCAATCCCTTTTTCCATATTTTTGCGGATATTTTATATATCCTTGCCATTGTTTTGGTTTTTATTAAACCTGTTGTCGGTGCGTTTTTTATCTTCGCAATCATGATTTTTCAGGTTTCGTCCTATTTTTCATTTAAGAGAAAAGCGGACGAATGCCTTTGCGGTTTTTCCATGATCATGGGCCTTGCCTCCATGGGCAAGCTTCTCCCATCGGGCATAGATACCGAAACCGGCAAACTTATCAATGAGCTTTCGGATGAGCTTAAGAAGATAAGGCTTAAGACGACATTTTCGGCACTTGTGATCAATTCCGGCTCCAATGCAACGGGCGGAATCTTCTCAATGCTTTTCACATATATAAATCTGTTATTCCATTTCGACCTTATTGCTGCGGAATTTCTTCTTAGAAAGATTGCATCATCCAAGGAAACCGTGCTCAGAGCTTATGACATGACCGGCTACCTTGATATGTGTCTTACGGTTTCGTCTTACAGGGCATTTCTTGATACTAAAGGCGGATTTTGCCGACCTGTATTTACCGATGAGTCAGGTATTTCCGTCAAAGAAGGCTTTAATCCCCTCCTTGATGCACCTGTAGCTAATGACGTAGATAATAAAGGCGGAATTCTTATTACCGGATCCAATGCCAGCGGTAAATCCACATATATGAGGATGATCGCCGTTAATGCCATTTTGGCTCAGACCGTATCAACCTGTCCTTCCAAGGAGTATAAGGCCTCCCTTTCCGCTATTTTTTCATCTATTGCGGTAAATGACTCCATCTTAAAGGGTGAGAGCTACTTTATGGCCGAAATTCGAAGTCTTAAGAGGATAGTTGATGCTTCAGAGGCCTCACAAAGGCCCGTTATTTGCTTTATTGATGAGATTTTTAAGGGAACCAACACCGCAGAGAGAATAGCAGCGGCAAATGCTGTTCTCCATTACCTCAGAGACAGGGGAGTTCTTGTATTCGCAGCAACCCATGACCATGAACTTACGACTCTGGCTGCGGATTACTATGAAAATGTTCATTTTTCCGAGAAAATAGAGGGCGATGACGTTCTCTTTACCTATAAACTTGAATCCGGACCTTCCGTAAGCACTAATGCCATAGCACTTTTGAGGAAAAACGGCTTCCCCGAGGAGGTCATTTTAAAGAGCGAAAAATTGTGTGCTTCCCTTGACTCTAAAGGCGTTTAAAATGTATACTAAATAGTGTGTTTTAGAGGGATTTAGCTTAAATTTCCTGTACAATATGTAGTCAGCCCACGGAGGTTTGCTATGGATAATCTTATTGTGTTTTCTAACTCATTTTTGTCATATCTGCTTCTCATGATCATAATCGTTGCGGTAGCAGCATTAGGCTTTACCGTAGGCAGGATCCTCAGGAACAGAAAAGACTCAAAATCGGTTCAGGAAGTTTCACCTGCGGAAGCTGCATCCGGATCCGATAATTGATCAAAAAGTTTTAAAAGGATACGGCATGTTCGTATCCTTTATTTTTTCGCAAGGTCTTAATCGTTTAATTCATGAATACATATAACAACAAGACAAGGATCTTATTGATCCTTGATCTTTTGAAAAATAAAACAGACGACGAGCACGCACTTAAAGCATCGGATCTTCTTGAGATGATTCAAAACGAAGGACTTAAGTGTGACAGGAAGACTTTGTATGATGATATAAAGTCTTTGAATGATGCGGGTTTTGATATTCTTCATGAACAGGGCGGTGGATATAAACTCGTATCAAGGGATTTTGAAGATGCAGAGCTAAAACTTCTTGCGGATGCCGTTTATTCTTCAAAGTTTATTTCAACGGTCAAGACCAAAACTCTTGCAGAGAAGCTTAAATCCCTGACAAGCACTTACATGGCATCCACCATGATAAGAAATATATATTCATCTGATTCAAAGACTCCTAATGAGGATGTACTCTATAACGTTGATACCCTGTCAAGAGCTATTCAGAATGATAAACAGGTGCAGTTTGAATATCTTGTCTGGGGTCCCGATAAAAAGCTTGTAACCAAGGGAGAGAAGAAAAGGATTCTTAGTCCCTGGTCACTTATCTGGCAGGATCAGAATTACTACCTTCTTGCATTTGATTCCGCAGCGGGGAAGATGAAACATTTCCGCGTAGATAAGATGAGACGAATCCTTGAACTTGATGAAGGACGTCAGGGAGCGGAAGAGTATAAAAAGATCGATATATCCTCATACATTGAAGAAACCTTTTCGATGTACGGTGGAAAACAGGAGACTGTAATCCTGGATTTTCCCGAGGAACTTATCGGTATTGCATATGACAGATTCGGAACCGAAGTTACTCAGAGAAAGGGTGACAAGGGAAGGATCATAGTAAGAACAAAATGCTATGTTTCAAACCAGTTCTACGGTTGGCTCACCGGACTTGGCCCTGATGTTAAACTGGCAGGTCCCGATACGGCGGTTGCCGCTTACAAAGATTATCTGAAAAACCTTTTGAATAATATGTGACCGGAGGAATAAAGGTGGCAGACAAAATCGATTACGGACAGATCTATAAACCTTCGTCTGATGTATTTGTCATTAAAAAGGACGGATCAAAAGAGCCTTTTAATGTGCAGAAGGTAATTAATGCAGTAGGAAAGAGTGCATACAGAGCTCTTACCGAATTTTCCGATGAGGAAAACAGGCAGATCTGCGAGCTTATTATTTCCAAAGTCGATTCCCTTCCCGAAAAAGAAATCCCCATTCCCAAGATGCACAACATCGTTGAGGAAGTTCTCGAGAAGGTTAAACCCATTGTTGCCAAGAGCTACAGGGATTATCGTAACTACAAGCAGGACTTTGTCAGAATGCTTGATGATGTTTACAAGAAGTCCCAGTCAATCATGTATATCGGAGACAAGGAAAATTCCAACACCGATTCGGCACTTGTTTCCACCAAGAGAAGTCTTATTTTCAACCAGCTGAATAAAGAGCTCTATCAGAAGTTCTTCCTTACGACAGAGGAGATTCAGGCTTGTCGTGACGGATATATCTATATTCATGACATGTCATCAAGACGTGATACCATGAACTGCTGTCTCTTTGATATCGCCTCGGTTCTAAAGGGCGGTTTCGAAATGGGCAACATCTGGTACAACGAACCCAAGAGTCTTGATACCGCTTTTGATGTAATGGGAGATATTGTTCTGTCTGCAGCATCTCAGCAGTACGGCGGATTTACCATTCCTTCGGTGGAATATACTCTCGAGCCTTATGCAAAGCTTTCATACGAGAAGGCTAAGAAGAAATATATGGAACTGGGTGTTCCCGAAGAGAAAGCTGCTGAGGCTGCTCTTAAGGGTGTTGAGAGAGAGTTTGAACAGGGCTTTCAGGGATGGGAATATAAATTCAATACCGTTGCATCAAGCCGCGGCGATTATCCCTTCATAACCGTAACCGCAGGAACCGGAACTTCCGATTTCCAGAAGATGGCTACGAGAGCACTTCTTAAGGTGCACATGGAAGGCCAGGGCAAGAAAGGCAGAAAGAAGCCCGTTCTTTTCCCTAAGATCGTATTCCTCTATGACGAGAAACTTCACGGAGAAGGCGGAGAGCTTGAAGACATTTTTGACCTTGCGGTTAAATGTTCTTCCAAGACCATGTATCCCGACTACCTCTCACTTACGGGTGAAGGATACGTACCTTCAATTTATAAAAAGTACGGCAAGATCATTTCACCCATGGGCTGCAGAGCTTTCCTTTCACCTTGGTATGAAAGAGGCGGCATAGAACCTGCTGATGATAAAGATGAGCCCGTATATATCGGACGATTCAATATCGGCGTAGTCTCACTTCATCTTCCCATGATCCTTGCCAGGGCAAGAAAAGAAAACAGGGACTTCTATGAGATTCTTGATTACTACCTTGAGCTTATAAGAAATCTTCACTTAAGGACTTATTCGTACCTTGGTGAGATGAAGGCTTCCACCAATCCTCTTGCGTATTGTATGGGTGGATTCAGAGGCGGAAATCTTGAACTGTCCGATAAGATCAAGCCCCTTCTTGATTCCGCAACGGCATCATTCGGAATTACTGCATTAAACGAGCTTCAGCAGCTTTACAATCACAAGTCTCTTGTAGAAGATGCGGAGTTTTCTCTTGAAGTCATGAGACACATCAATGAGAAGATCGCTCAGTTTAAAAAAGAAGACCATAAGCTTTATGCGATTTACGGTACTCCTGCAGAGAATCTTTGCGGACTTCAGGTTAAGCAGTTCAGAAATAAGTTCGGTATAGTTGAAGGTGTATCCGACAGGGAATATGTATCCAACTCATTCCATTGTCACGTAACGGAGGATATTTCTCCCATCGAAAAACAGGACTATGAGAAGAGATTCTGGGATCTGTTTAACGGCGGTAAGATTCAGTATGTTAAGTATCCCGTTGACTACAATCTGGTAGCCATTAAGACTCTTATCAGAAGAGCCATGAAGATGGGATTCTATGAAGGAGTTAATCTGTCGCTTTCATATTGTGATGATTGCGGACACGAAGAACTATCCATGGATGTCTGTCCGGTATGCGGAAGCAGAAACCTTACCAAGATTGACCGCATGAACGGATACCTGTCCTATTCAAGGACTCATGGCGACACAAGACTTAATGACGCCAAAATGATCGAAATTTCCGAAAGAAGATCGATGTAATGAGATATCACGATATTACAAAAGATGACATGAAAAACGGAGACGGACTCCGCATTGTTCTGTGGGTGTCCGGATGTTCACATATGTGCAGTCAGTGTCAGAATCCTCAGACGTGGGATCCGGACGGCGGTATTTATTTCGATGATAATGCACGTAAGGAACTCTTTGATCTTCTTGGCCGTGACTACATTTCCGGACTTACATTAAGCGGAGGAGATCCTCTTTATCCCGGAAACAGAGACGAGATTGCTTCACTTCTTAAGACCTTTAAAGATAAGTTCCCTAAAAAGGATGTATGGCTTTATACGGGATACACCTGGGAAGAAATCAAATCACTCCCTCTTATGAAGTATGTGGATGTAGTCGTCGACGGAAAATATGACAAGAATCTTCGTGATGTAACACTCCTCTGGAAGGGAAGTTCTAATCAGAGAGTTATTGATGTTAAGGAGTCACTTGCTACCGGTGAGGTGAAGATTCATTGTCCGGATCATTATTCGGTGCTCGATCCTAATAGTGTATATGGTAGTTCTAAATCCGGAGTCCCTTGTATGTACTAAATATCGTCACGGGCACGCATGAGTTTGTCTGATTTTTCGCTCATGCACCGTACTCACTAAATTCGCGTTCGTTCCGCAAATCGGATTGCTTCTGCGGAACTCGCTACGCTCAAACAGTCCTCGAAGCAATCCAGCGTAACTCCGCTCATTAAGTGAGTCGGTAAATGTCGCAAAAAACTCAGACAAGAAACTCATGCATACCCTGAGATTTAAGGAGAACACAATGACTAGAGTAGGAAGATTTGAAAAAGTAAGTTTTGATCAGTTCAAGGCCGGAATGGAAGACTTCGGACTTGATGATAATACCCTTAAAGAGAAGTATGACCGCATACAGCTTCCCCAGAGAGCTACTACCGGAAGCGCAGGTTACGATATTAGAACCACAGTGGATATTAACCTTGAGCCCGGTCAGACCATCAAGATCCCTACCGGCATCAGAGTTACCATGCTTGAAGACTGGATGCTTGCCGTATTCCCCAGAAGCGGCCTCGGATTCAAATTCAGACTTCAGCTTAACAATACCGTCGGAATCATCGACAGCGATTACTATTTCTCTGATAACGAGGGACATATCTTCGTAAAGCTTACCAACGATTCAAATGAAGGCAAGACAGTAGCTCTTAAAGAAGGCGATGCTTTTGCACAGGGAATCTTCCTTCCTTACGGAATTACTGAAGATGATAACGTAACCGCATCCAGAAACGGCGGCTTCGGAAGTACCGGAAAATAAAGAAAAAGCACTTATGTAGAATCAAATACTATATGTAGTGTTTTTTAATAATATTTTAATTGTTTTTCCATACCTGTTTGATGTATTATATCTCTCGGTGTAAGTCAAAACTTACTAATGTATTTTTTTCCGGAGGTATAATATGTTCAAGATCTTCACTGATAACGGCTCTGATATTCCCGAGGATTATGCTGCGGAGCATGGTATTGAAACCATTAATCTTGCAACTATAATTGACGGAGTGGTTTATAATCAGGGTGTTGAGCTCACCAAAGAGGAGTTCTATAAGAGACTGGCTGAAGGTGCTAAGCCTTCAACATCTCAGGTTACTCCCGAACAGGCTAAGCAGTTTTTTGAAGAGAGAATCGATCAGGCCGATGAGTTCCTTTATATCGGACTTTCCTCCGGTCTTTCAGGAACTGTTCAGAGCGTACAGCTTGCTGCTAATCAGGTTATGGAAAAGCATCCCGGAAAGAGGATTGAAGTTGTTGATTCCCTTACCGGATCACTTGGTGAGATGCTTCTTGTGACCAAGGCTGTTGATATGAGAGCCGCAGGTAAGAGCTTTGATGAAGTTGTAGCTTTCTGTAAAGAGAATGCAATTCATGCAAGCCTTGCAATCACTGTTGATAATCTCATGGATCTTTGGAGAGGCGGAAGAGTCAGCAAGACAAGTGCAGTTATCGGTACCGTTGCTTCAATTAAGCCTTTTATTACCGTTAACGATAACGGTTCACTTGATGCAGGCGGTAAGATCAGAGGCAGAAAGAAGAGCCTTGATCATATCGTTGATTATATGGAAGAGCATATGGGAAATTGCCGTGATATGAACGATACAATCATGATCGGTCACGGAAACTGTCCCGAGGATGCCGAATACCTTAAAAATTTAATTGAGGAGCGTTTAGGCTTTAAGAAATTTATGGTTAACAGTATGGGACCCATGATCGGAACTCATACAGGACCTACTATTTGTCTGGCCGGATATTTTGGTGAAACACGCTCCTGATGGAGTGTTAATGAAACAGTCAGACATTTTGGCAACAGAAAAACAACTTGGCTTTATTAAAGATTCTTCAGAAGCTTTAAAGAAAGCCGAGGAAAATAAAGGACGTAAACTCACTGCATCCGTAGTTACCTTCGGATGTCAGATGAATGCACGTGATTCCGAAAAATTAGCCGGTATCCTTGTATCTGCGGGATTTGAACTTCTCGAAGATACCGAGGATGCCGACTTTGTTTTGTATAATACCTGTACCGTAAGGGATAATGCCAATCAGAAACTCTACGGTCATCTCGGAGAAGTTCATTCGAGAAAGAAGAAAAATCCTTCCATGATGGTCGGCATCTGCGGATGTGTTCCCCAGGAACCTTCTGCATTCGAACTTCTCAAAAAGTCGTATTCTTTTGTAGATCTAATATTCGGAACACATAATCTCTATGCTTTTCCGGAGTATCTCAACAGACTCTTATCCGGAGAAAGACATATCTATGAGATCATGGATCACTCGGATAATATAGTCGAAGACCTTCCCGTACTTAGAAAATATCCTTTTAAATCCGGCGTTAATATAATGTTCGGATGTAATAATTTCTGCACCTACTGTAT
The DNA here is from genome assembly GCA_902794095.1 of uncultured Lachnospiraceae bacterium. Lineage (GTDB taxonomy): Bacteria > Bacillota > Clostridia > Lachnospirales > Lachnospiraceae > AC2028. The sequence goes on from CADBFZ010000001.1 coordinate 111,132, forward strand.
CGTACCTCACGTTAGAGGAAGAGAAAGAAGCAGGGAGAGTGCTGATATTCTTGCCGAGATCAAAAAGCTTGCAGATTCCGGCGTTAAAGAAGTTATGCTTCTTGGCCAGAACGTTAACTCATACGGAAACGGTCTTACAGATGAGATTTCTTTTCCGGAACTTCTTAAGAGAACCTGCGACATTCCCGGAATTGAAAGAGTCAGATTCATGACTTCCCATCCCAAGGATCTGTCTGATGAACTCATTAAGACTATAAAAGAAAACGAAAAGATCTGCAGACATCTTCACCTTCCTCTTCAGAGCGGTTCTACAAAGGTTCTGAAAGAGATGAACAGAAGATATACCAAGGAACAGTATATTGACCTTGCTCTTAAGATCCGCAGTGAAATCCCTGATCTTGCAATGACTACAGATATCATGGTCGGATTCCCCGGAGAAACCGCAGCGGATGTGGATGATACCATTGATGTTATCAATAAAGTCAAATACGACAATGCATTTACTTTTATATATTCCAAGAGAATGGGAACACCTGCCGCGGTCAGAGAGGACCAGGTTCCCGAAGCTCTTGTAAAAGAAAACTTTGACAGAGTTTTAAAGGTTGTTCAGGATACAGCTAAGGAGCAGAGTCTCAGATGGCAGGGACAGGTTCTTGATGCAATGGTTGAAGAAGAAAACACATCCATGAACGGATTTGTTACCGGCAGACTTTCCAATAATATGATTGTTCATTTCGAAGGCTGCAAGGATCTGATCGGAAGTATTGTTCCTGTCAGACTTGATGAATGCAGAGGCTTTTATTATATGGGAAGCAGGGCTTAAAGGAGCTTTACGATGCCTGATATAAATGATGTTTCACCTATGATGCAAAACTATCTGGAGACTAAGAAAGAGTATCCGGATTCAATACTTTTCTACAGGATAGGCGATTTCTATGAGATGTTCTTTGACGATGCCGTTCAGGTATCAAGAGAACTTGAACTCGTTTTAACCGGTAAATCCTGTGGCATGGAAGAAAGAGCGCCCATGTGCGGCGTTCCTTTTCATGCGGCAGATACTTATATCTCAAGGCTTGTTTCCAAGGGATATAAGGTAGCTGTTTGCGAACAGGTTGAAGATCCCAAGCTTGCCAAGGGACTTGTTAAACGTGAAGTAATCAAAGTCGTTACTCCCGGAACCAACATCAATTCCCTTACTCTTGATTCAGGTAAGAACAATTACCTGATGTGCATCTGTTATCAGGACAACGGTATCGGTATCAGTGTTGTAGATGTATCAACAGGTGAGTTCCTTGTATCAGAGCTTTCTTCTGTAAATCAGATAAATGATTATCTCGGCAGATTCGATCCTTCCGAGATTATATGCAATAATGCATTTTCTGTTCAGAGTGACCTTCTTAATTCTATCAAGGAACGCTACAGCATTCCCGTAACCGTTCTTGATAATGCGGTATTTGAAGAAAAGACCGCAACGGGAGAAGTGCTCAGACAGTTTAAGGTTAAGAGCCTGATTGGTCTGGGACTTGATTCCATGATTCCCGGAGTGCTTGCTGCGGGTGCATCTCTTATTTATCTCCATGATACCCAGAAAACAGATCTCAGCAACCTTTCTGAGATTCATCCTTACATCGCAGATAAGTTCATGATGCTTGATTCTTCATCCAGAAGAAATCTTGAACTTACGGAGACTATTAGGGATAAGCAGAAGAAGGGTTCACTTCTCGGAGTTCTTGATCGTACTAAGACTGCCATGGGTGGAAGACTTCTCAGAACCTTCTTAGAGCAGCCTCTTATCGATGAATCAGAGATCATAAAAAGGCAGGATGCAATTTCTGCTTTTAATTCCAATACTATTGCCAGGGATGAATTAAGAGAATATCTTACTCCCGTTTATGATCTTGAAAGACTTCTTGCAAGAGTAAGTTTCGGAACGGCAACTCCTCCGGATCTGCTTTCACTTGCATCATCTCTTCAGATGCTTCCTCATATCAAAACAGTACTTGAGGATATTCATTCCGAAGAAATCGACGGTATCAAAGAAAGATTTGATGTTCTTGCCGATATTGAATCTCTTATTACCAATTCCATCAAAGAAGAACCGGAGACAACCATCAGAGACGGAAATATTATTAAAGACGGTTTCAATGAAGAGGTCGACAGATTAAGATCTGCCAAGACCGAGGGTAAGGGATGGCTTGCTCAGCTTGAAGAAGCAGAAAAAGAAAGAACAGGTATCAAGGGACTTAAGATCAAGTTCCATAAGTCCTTCGGATATTTCTTTGAAGTAACCAATTCCTATCTTGATAAAGTTCCCGATGACTTCATCAGAAGACAGACTCTTACTACATGTGAAAGATTTACTTCCGTTAAGTTAAAAGAGCTTGAAGACTCCGTTCTTAATGCTGAAGAAAAGATCAGAAATCTCGAGTACGATCTATATTGCCGGATCAGAAATACTGTCGGTGCAGAGAGCGAGAGAATACTTAAGACCGCGAAGTGTATTGCTTTCCTTGACGTATATACAGACCTTGCCTATATCGCTGAAGTTAACAGATATGTTAAGCCCCATATAAACAGCAAGGGTATCATCAATATCAAAGAGGGAAGACATCCCGTTGTCGAGAAGATGCTGGGCGGAGAACTCTTTGTATCAAATGATACTTATCTTGATAACTCATCCAATCTTGTAAGTGTTATTACCGGTCCCAACATGGCAGGTAAATCAACTTATATGAGACAGACTGCTCTTATTGTCTTAATGTCTCAGATTGGTTCCTATGTTCCTGCAACAAGTGCGGACCTTTGCGTAGTGGATAGGATATTTACCAGAGTCGGTGCATCCGATGACCTTGCTTCCGGTCAGTCCACATTTATGATCGAGATGAATGAAGTTTCCAATATCCTCAGGAATGCTACTTCAAAGAGCCTTCTTATTCTCGATGAGATTGGAAGAGGAACTTCTACATTCGACGGTCTTGCAATTGCGTGGGCTGTTATTGAGCATATAAGCAATAAGAGAATACTGGGTGCCAAGACTTTGTTTGCAACTCATTATCATGAACTTACCGAACTTGAAGGTAAGATCGATAATGTACATAACTACTGCATAGCCGTTAAAGAATCCGGAGATGATATTGTTTTCCTCAGAAAGATCATCAAAGGCGGTGCAGACAGAAGCTACGGTATCCAGGTTGCTAAACTTGCAGGTGTTCCCGACATAGTAATAGACAGAGCCAAGGAAATAGCATCATCCCTTGCTCTTCAGGATATATCAACCATAGTTGAATCAATAGCCGCAGGAGAACAGTCATCCGGTAAGGTTAAGAAAGTTACCAAGCCCGATGAAGTAGACAGCGGACAACTTTCATTCTTTGATCTTGTATCCGATGAAGATCTGTTAAAAGAAATCGAGGATATTGATATTCAAAACTTGACTCCTCTTGATGCTCTTAATACTCTTCACAGATTACAGAACAAGATCAAGAACAGGTACAAAGTATGATCAAAGTTTTAAGTAAAGAAACAATTGACAGAATCTCTGCAGGAGAAGTTGTAGAGCGCCCTTCGAATGTTGTTAAAGAGCTTGTTGAAAATGCAATCGATTCAGGTGCTACGGCTATCACTGTTGAGATCAAAGCAGGCGGCCTTGATCTTATAAGAGTAACAGATAACGGATCAGGTATTGAACCTGATCAAATGAAGACCGCATTCTTAAGACATGCAACCAGTAAGATAGAAGAAGCATCGGACCTTGACTCCATCACAACACTTGGATTCAGAGGCGAGGCTTTGGCAAGTATATGTGCGGTATCAGAAACTGAAATGATATCCGCACTTCCCGGATCACTTACAGGAAACAGACTCATCATCCGCGGGGGTGATGAGATTTCTTTTGAAGAGATAGGTGCTCCATCCGGAACAACAGTCATCGTCAGAAATCTTTTCTACAACACACCTGCAAGAAAGAAGTTCCTTAAGACCAATTCTACTGAAGGTTCTTATGTTGCTGAACTTATGGAAAAGATCGCTCTGTCCCATCCTGAGATTTCATTCCAGTATTCAATGGATAACCGTTCCAGATTCCATACATCCGGAAACGGAGATCTTATGGAAGTAATCTTTAGAGTATTCGGAAGAGAGACTGCGGGAAGTCTTGTGCCCATAAGTGCGGAAAATGACAGATTTAAAGTCTCCGGATTCTTGGGAAAGCCTGAGATAATCAGATCCAACCGTAACATGGAAATCTATTTCCTAAACGGCAGATATGTTAAAAATAACTTTATCTCAACTGCTTTGGAAGAAGGATACAGGGAATACCTTATGCTTCATAAGTTCCCTGTTGTGTTTTTAAACTTTACTATCGATCCTTCAAAAGTTGATGTAAATGTACATCCGGCAAAGCTTGATGTAAGAATTTCCGACCAACAGATGTTCTTTGCTTTTGTTTCATCATCCATTCATGATGTTATGACAAAGGCTGAGATGATCCCCGAGAACATTCTTACAAGCGATGCGGATAAGAAGGCTGCATCCAAAGAAAGTGCAGCTGAGGTTGCATCAGGTAAAAATCCTGAACCCTTTGAACTTAAGCGAACCGGTTTATCGGGTGTGGAAAGTGCCGTTAAAGCATTTTCTCAGACCGTATCCAAGCCTTCCGTCACGACCTTTAATTATGATTTTGAATCCGAAGTATCAAAGGCAGAAAATGTTTCAGAGGATTCATTCTTCGAAGATGATCGCAAAGATGTAAAACCTGTCCCTGTTCCTGAAACAGAAACTGAGGCGGCCGCTGTAGAAAAATCCGATGCGGAAGTCTTCCTTGAGAATACTTCATTTAAACAGTCACAGCTTTTTGAAGACCATCTTCTGGACCGTGATAAGAGAGCATCATATAAGATTATCGGTCAGGTATTTGACACATATTGGATCGTACAATACGAGCAGCAGATGTTCATTATCGATCAGCATGCAGCTCACGAGAAAGTAAATTACGAGAGATTCGTTAAAAGAATTCACGCCGGAGAGCATCCCACACAGATGCTTATGCCTCCCATAATCGTTACTCTTACAGGAGCCGAGGAAGCAGTTCTTAATGACAATATCGAAAGCTTTAGAAATATCGGTTTTGAGATTGAGAACTTTGGTGGTAATGAATATGCATTAAGAGGCGTTCCTACCGATCTGTTCAGACATTCAGAGAAGGAGTTGTTCCTTGCTATCCTGGATGAACTTGCAGAAAATCCCGGACTTGGAAGCTTTAAGACAATAGATGAGAAGATTGCCGGTATGGCTTGTAAAGCATCCGTAAAGGGCGGAGACCGCATCGGAATCGAGCAGGCTCAGAAACTTATTGATGAACTTCTGACTCTTGATAATCCCTATAACTGCCCTCACGGAAGACCTACCATCATCTCCATTACAAAGAATGAAATGGAAAAGAAATTCCAGAGAATAGTTAACTGATGAACAATAAACCACCCCTTATAATTTTATCCGGACCTACCGCAACAGGTAAAACAGACCTGTCTGTTTTATTTGCAAAGCAGCATGATCTGGAAATAATCTCTGCGGATTCCGCACAGGTTTATAAGGGAATGGATATCGGCAGCGCCAAGATCACTGAGGAAGAAAAGCAAGGTGTCCCCCATCATCTCATAGATGTGTGCGAGATTGATGAAGACTATTCCGCTTTCCTTTTTAAAGAAATGGCTGATAATGCAATTGCGGATATCTATAAAAGAGGGAAGGTTCCTCTTGTGGTTGGCGGTACCGGATTTTATATTCAGGCACTCCTTAAAGACGTTGAGTTTGATGATGAGGGTCCTGATGATGAATACAGAGCTGAGCTTCAAAAGCTTGCAGATGAAAAGGGTGCTTCGCACCTTCATGATCTGTTAAAAGAAATCGACCCTGAAAGTGCTGAGAAGATTCCGGCAGGTAATGTTAAAAGAGTGATCAGAGCACTTGAATATCATCATCTTACATGCAAGAAGATTTCCGAGCATAATTCAGAGGAAAGCGTTAAAGAACCGAATTTCAATGCTGCATATTTCGTTCTTATCGATGACAGGGATGTTATGTATGAACGTATTGAGAAAAGAGTCGATAAGATGATCGAAGCAGGACTTGAGAAGGAAGTAAGAACCCTGCTGGAAAAAGGGGCAGACCCTACTTCTGTTGCTATGCAGGCAATCGGTTATAAAGAAATGATCCCTTACATTAAGGGTGACTATTCACTTGATGAAGCCATATATCAGATTAAGCTTCGTACAAGGCATTTTGCCAAAAGACAGATAACATGGTATAAAAGAGAACCTGATGTCATATATATAAATCGTAAGGATTTTGATCAGGACAGCAAGAAAATGTCGGAGTTTATGTACGAAGAGTGCATGAAGAGAGGAATTTTATGAACAGCATTACAAGACAGATTTATAAAGAACTTGGAATAAACGATAAGGTTATCGATGTATCAGAAGAAGTACTTGCTTCTCTTAAAGACAGATTCGATAAGATAGATGAAAATGCCGATTACTGCACATTAAGGGTTTTGAAAGCTTTCCAGAAAAACAATGTTAATGAAAGTTGCCTTATGGGTACCACAGGATACGGATATAACGATTTGGGTAGAGACACGCTGGAGAAAGTGTATGCGGATTATTTTCATACCGAGGATTGTCTTGTAAGGCCCCAGATTACATGCGGAACTCATGCATTGGCACTTGCTCTTATGAGTAATTTAAGACCCGGTGATGAACTTATGAGTGCCGTAGGAAAGCCCTACGATACTCTTGAGGAAGTTATCGGTATCAGACCTTCCGTAGGATCTTTGGCTGAATACGGAATTACCTATGCACAGGCAGATCTCAATGATGACGGAACTCCCAATCTCGAGAATATCAAAAATGCTATTAACGAAAGGACCAAACTGGTTACCATTCAAAGATCTAAGGGTTATCAGACAAGACCCTCCCTTTCTGTTGCAACCATTGGGGAGATCATAAAGACAGTAAAGAGCGTTCGCTCCGATATTATCTGCATGGTGGATAACTGCTACGGTGAATTTGTTGAGCCCATAGAGCCCACCGATGTGGGTGCCGATATGGTTGTGGGATCACTTATTAAGAATCCCGGTGGCGGCCTTGCACAAGTTGGCGGATACATAGCAGGTACAAAAGAATGCATTGAAAAAGCTTCTTACAGACTTACTGCACCCGGACTCGGAAGAGAAGTAGGCCCTTCTCTCGAAGCTCTTCCCAGAATGTATCAGGGATTCTTTATGGGACCTACAGTAGCCGCTTCTGCATTAAAAAGTGCAATTTTTGCAGCCAATCTCTTTGAAAAGTACGGATTTGAAAGTTTCCCCGCAGGAAACGAAGAAAGACACGATATTATCCAGGCAATTACTTTCGGCAAGCCTGAGGGACTTATTGCATTCTGCGAAGGAATTCAGGCAGCGGCTCCTGTTGATTCTTCATTTGCTCCCGAGCCTTGGGATATGCCCGGATATGACTCCAAGGTTATTATGGCAGCCGGAGCTTTTATATCCGGTTCTTCCATTGAACTTTCCGCAGACGGTCCTTTAAGAGATCCTTACACTGCTTATTTCCAGGGCGGTCTTACCTGGTCACACGGTAAATTCGGCATAATTAAGGCATTCCAAACTCTGGTAGATAAAGGCCTGATTTTGTGTTAAAATATCAAAGATTGCGGATAAGTGACTTATTTGCAACCAATTGTTATTTTTGGAGACATATAAATGCGATATAAGGGATGGGTTTTATTTTTTCTGGTAATTATCGGTTTTATTCTCGGTAATCTTATCGGAGCACATAGCAGTATCGAGTTTTTGTCCTATGGCGGACAATTCGGTCTTACTTCTCCGCTTGAACTTAATCTCGGTTTTATGATCCTTACTTTCGGTCTTACATTTAACATCACCATTGCCGGAATTATCGGAATGGTACTTGCATTTGTTGCTTACAAGTTTATGAAGATCTGATATGCGTTGTCCCGGAGAAGGGGAAAGGCGCATATGAGTAATAAAACAGAATTCAGTAATGAGAAACCGTACGAAAGATTTGTTACTTTAGGAGCGGAGAGCCTGACGGATGCAGAGCTCTTGGCTATTATCCTAAGAACCGGAACCCAAGGGTGCGATGCAGTTGAGTTATCCAGGAAGGTACTGGAACTCGGTAAATATCCGAGAACGGGTTTTCTGGGAATCTATGATACTGATATCGAAACCCTTGAGAAGATATCCGGTATCGGTAAGGTAAAAGCGATTAAGCTTAAGGCACTTGCGGAGGTATCCAGAAGGATGCATGAAGCAAGGCTGTCAGAAGGCTTAAATGTTAAAAATGCTTCATCCGTTGCTGAGTATTATATGGAGCGGATGAGACATAATAAATGCGAGAAGGTGATTCTTCTAAGCATTGATTCAAAGGGTAAGATCCTTAGGGAATCGGAGATTTCAAAAGGCAGTGTCAATAAATCCCTGGTTTCCGTAAGATCCATAATGATGGAAGCTTTGAATGCGGAGGCGGTCAATCTGATCCTTATGCATAATCATCCCAGCGGTGATCCGACTCCCTCAAGAGATGATAACGAGCTTACATCAAAGCTTTCCGAAAGCTGCAAGCTCATGGAAATACCTCTTTTGGATCATATAATAATCGGTGATAACCTGTATTACAGTTATAACGAATCAGGAGTTTTACGGTAAAGAAAGGAAATATTATGCCGGCTAATGCTTACGGTATCGACCTTGGTACCAATCACATCAAGATTTTTAACAACAACGACAATACGATCACTATTCAGAAGAATATGATCGCTATCAAGGACGAGAGTGAATTCTTTGCATACGGTGATTCCGCATATGAAATGCATGAGAAAGCACCCGCAAATATTCAGATTTCATATCCCTTAAGCTGCGGCGTTATTTCCGACCTTCACAATGTCGAGCTTCTTGTTAAGTACATCATCAGCGATCTTCAGGGAGGAAGCCCCAAGAATGCAGATTTCCTTATCGCTGTTCCTTACGATATCACCGATGTAGAGAAGAGAGCGTTCTATGACCTTCTTAAGGAAGCCGGAATCAAGGCTCACAAGATCTACGTTACCCAGATGGCTATCGCAGACGGTGTTGGAATGGGTATCGATGTTAAGAACTCTGTAGGTGTTCTCGTAGTTAATGTAGGATTTGAGACCACCGAGATCTCGGTTCTTTCACTTGGCGGAATCGTATTGTCCAAGCTTATTAAAGAGGGCGGACTTAAATTTGATGATTCCATCAGAGCCGCTGTCAGAAATGAATTCGGTCTTATGATCGGAGGAAAGACTGCAGAGGAAGTTAAGAAGAACCTCAAGGACCTTGAGAAGAACAACAAGGGAGCAACCGTATACGGAAGAGATATCGTAACCGGACTTCCCGTTCAGAGAGAGATTCCTACCAAACTTATCGTAGATTCACTTGAAAGTGACTTTAAGACCATTATCGATAACATTAAGTTCATTCTCGAGAGAACTCCCCCCGAACTTTCCGCCGATATCTTCAGAAACGGTATTTATCTTACGGGCGGAGCAAGCCAGGTATCCCATCTGGTAGAGAGAATCGCAGACGGAACAGGCCTTAAGGTTAATGTTACGGATGAGCCTCTTACATCCACAGCATATGGTCTTGGAAAAATAATTCAGGATCCGGAATTTTCCGGTCTGGCACAGAGTGCCGAGGGCATGGGTAAATGAGTCCTGTTGTAAAACCAAAGGGGGAGAGATTTACACTGCCAAGTAAATATCTCCTCCTTATTTTAACTTGTATATGTATTCTTTTAATGGTGCTGACCTACGGAACCAACATCTTCGATGTCCCTGTTAATTCCGCTGTCGGCAGCGTTATTGTGCCTTTTGAGAAAGGTGTATCCAGAGCGGGAGAATGGCTCAGAAACAGAAAAGATGAGCTTACATCAGTCAGAAGTCTTCTTGAAGAAAACCAGAGACTCAGAGAACAGATTGATGCCCTGACCGAAGAAAACATCATTCTTACTCAGGAGAGATATGAACTCACCGATATGCAGGCTCTTCTGGGATTATCGGAAGTTTATTATTCATATGAAAAGGTCGGTGCCAGGGTTATCTTCAAGGATGCAGGCAACTGGTACAGTTCATTTATCATCGATAAGGGTACTGACGACGGCCTTGCACTTGATATGAATGTTATCGCGGGCGGTGGACTTGTAGGCCGTATCACTAAGATCGGTCCCAACTGGGCAAGAGTTACATCCATTATTTCAGACGGGGTTAATGTAAGCGGTCAGGTTGCATCTTCGGATCTTACGCTTATGGTTACCGGAGATCTTAAACTGATCGACAGAGGACTTGTAAGCTTCTCCTTATTGTCCGATCCCGATGGACTTGTTGTTAAAGGCGATAAGGTTGTTACCAGTAATATCAGTGATAAATATTTGCCCGGACTTTTGATCGGTTATATCGATACTGTCCAGAACGATGCAAATAACCTGACTAAATCGGGAACTATTTCTGTAGCTACGGATTTTGATCACCTTTCGGTTGTTCTGGTGATCACTGATTTAAAAGATTACGATTACGAATGATTCAGCGAATTCTCATCGCAATTTCAATACCTTTCTTTTTCCTGCTTCAAACCGGTGTTTTCACATACCTGAAGCTTGGTAACTGTATCCCTAATCTGATGGTTCTGATAGCGTGTATCTACGGATTTTTTTATGGTGAAAAGTTCGGATGCGTTGTCGGTTTCTTTTGCGGACTCCTGATAGATATTTTCTTTGGAAATATGCTGGGGATGAATGCGCTTATCATCATGTTTATCGGTTACATAAACGGAGGATTCAGCGATCTGTTTTACGCTGAGGATATCAGACTTCCAATGATCCTTCTGACTCTCAGCGATGCTACTTACGGATTGATGATCTATATCTTTACATTCCTCATGAGAGGAAAGTTGTCAATTGGATATTATCTTACGGGAGTAATTCTCCCTGAGATTTTCTATACGATACTTGTTTCACTTGTAATTTATCCCATCCTTCTGGGTATCGATACGTTTTTCAGGAATCTGAGAATCAAGAAGGAAAGAGAAAAACAGGATGTTTGACGGACTTCGTGAGAGAATAATAAATATCTTTACCAGCAGGGTTACGATCATTTATTTGATCATGATCGGACTTTGCTTTGTTTTGTTGTACAGATGTTTCTCTCTTCAGATAATAAACGGTCAGGAGTACCTGGATAATTTCATTCTGGAGCAGGAGAAGGTCAGGGATATCATGCCCACAAGGGGCAATATCTATGATCGTAACGGCAACCTTCTTGCATATAACGAACTTGCTTATTCCATCAATATTGAGGATACTTTTGAAACTTCTTCAACCAAGGATAAGAAGCTTAATGAGCTTGTTTATACTCTCATTAAACTCATCGAGAAAAACGGAGACACCATCGATTCTGATTTCAAGATTGGTCTCAATGAAGACGGTGACTTTGAATATACCGTAACAGGTTCAGCTCTTAGCAGATTCCTGGCAGACGTTTACGATCATGCGGATCCCAAGGATCTGACCGATGATGAGAAGATTTCTACTCCTTTACAGGTAATGATCTATCTCAGCAGAAAATCCGGTAAAGGATTCCATTTTGCTGTGGGTGATTATCTTGATCCCGAAGATACAAAATCAGAATTTGTCGAGGGTAAAGGCTATACGAATATAGAGTGGCTAGAGATTGTAGAAATCCGTTATGCCATGAGTCTTACCTCTTATCGTAAATATATCGGAACAACTATCTCCACCGATGTTAAACCTGAGACCGTTGCTCTTATCATGGAAAATTCCGATATCTTACCGGGTGTTTCAATTCAGGAAGCTACGGTTAGAAGATATGTAAACTCTGTATATTTTGCGCATATTCTCGGCTATACCGGAAGAATCTCCGCAGAAGAGATTGAACTTCTCAACCAGAGAATGATCGATGAAGGTGCAACAGAAGGATCTTATACCTCTGAGGATGTTGTAGGAAAGAGCGGTATCGAAAGCTATCTTGAAACAACTCTTCAGGGAACAAAGGGTTATGAAAAGGTTATGGTAGATAATACCGGTAAGGTATTGTCCGTCCTTGAGCATAAGGATGCCGTCAGAGGACAGGATGTTTATTTGTCCATTGATATGGATCTTACCATGGAACTTTATGACATAACCGAGCGTAAGATCGCATATATCCTTCTCCAGAAGCTTCAGAACGCCAACTACGCTGTAAGAACCACCGATTCCGTTAAAACAATACCTATCGCGGATGTTTATTATGCAGTCTTTAGAAATAACGTTCTTGATATTTCTCATTTTTCTGCTGAAGATGCGATGCCGACTGAGCAGGATATTTACGAGAAATTCCTGGCTTATAAGGAAACAGCATATTCTACTCTTGAAATCGGTATGAGAACTACCAGAACACCTTATGAGAAGCTTTCTGATGAATATAAGATCTATCAATATTACATTGTTAAGCTCCTTATGAATAACAATGTCTTTATGACATCCGAGATAGATACCGAAGATCCTATATATAAAGCATGGGATAACGGCGGAGACGTATCCCTTGGAGAGTTGCTGGATCACGCCATTTCCATGGGCTGGGTTGATATTTCCAAACTTGATCTTGAGTCCAAATATGCAAGTTCTTCCGAAATCTTCGATGCTCTTATCGTTAAGATATTTAAACTCTGTGACTCTGATGATGAATATCAGACCAGATTTTATAAGTATATGATCTTAAACGGTAAGATCAGCGGATATCAGGTATGCAAGCTTCTTATCGAGCAGGAAGCAATCAATGTTCCCGAGTCAGAGATCAACCGTCTCAATGCAGGAGCAATCAGTGCTTATAATTTCATGGTAAACAGGATTTCCAATCTTGATATTACCCCTGCACAGCTTGCTCTTGAGCCTTGTAACGGTTCCGTTGTAATGACCAATCCAAATAACGGTCAGGTAATTGCTCTTGTTTCATATCCCGGATATGATAACAACCTTCTTGCAAATTCCGTAGATACCGATTATTGGAACAGACTCCTTAACGACGATTCATCGCCTCTTTTGAACTTTGCCACCCAGTATAAAGCGGCTCCCGGATCCACATTTAAGATTGTATCCGCTACGGCAGGTTTCGGTGAAGGGGTTATCAGCACATCGACTCTGATCAATTGTAACGGTATATTCACAGACATTGAACCGCCTTCAAAGTGTACGGCAGTTCATGGTAATGAAACCGTAAGAACCGCCATAAGAGATTCATGTAACCTATATTTCTTCAACGTAGGTTACAGACTTGCTACACAAAACGGATATTACGACGATGCTGCAGGTTTGGAATACCTGTATAAATATGCCGATATGTATGGTCTTACTCAAAGGTCCGGAGTGGAGATAACGGAGTATGAACCCGATGTATCCGATAAGGACTCGGTTCGATCTTATATAGGACAGGGTACTAACGCATATACGACAACGCAGCTTGCCAGATATGTATCAAGTATTGCAAACGGCGGAACAACCTATGATCTGACACTTCTTGATCATATAGAAGACTCATACGGCAGAACCGTTTGGGAACATGAACCTGTTATTTACAACACCGTTACCCTTGAAGATTATCAATGGAATGCAATCATTAACGGTATGATCGACGGTGTTAACAATAAGCCGTATTTCTCTGATATTCCCGTTGTTGTAGCGGGTAAAACAGGTACGGCTCAGCAGTCCAGATCTAAACCCGACCACGCTCTTTATATTGCATTTGCACCTGCAATCGGAGAACCGGAAGTGGCTCTTTGCTGCAGAATTCCTTTCGGATTTTATTCTGATTATGCCGCTCAGCTGGCTCACGAATGCCTGCAGGCTTACTATCATGTAGAACCCGAAGTCGATCAGTCAGCTTATGCTACGGACGAAAGAAGAGACTAAATTTACGGAGGATTATATGAGTCAGGGAGTGACTTTAAAAAGCTATAACGGTGCAATTAAGCTCATTCTTGATCCCGAGATGAATTTCAACGAACTTCTCGGCCTTGTCAGGGATAAGTTTTATTCTTCCAAAGCTTTCCTTGGTTCTTCATCCATAATCCTTGATATTGAGGGCAGAAAACTATCCGATTTTGAAGAATCCCTTATTGTGGATGCCATCAATGCAAGCTGTGATGTCGATGTTGCCTGTATCGTAGGCAAGAATGAGAACGATCAGGAGCACATCAGGAAAGTGGGAGAGATCTTAAACGATAAGATCAATTCGCTTGATAAATGTATTATTTTACAGTCCTCTGTAATGAATAAGCAGGTCATTGATGTAGAAGACAGCGTACTTGTACTCGGGGACGTAAATCCCGGAAGTCAGATCAAGAGCTGCGGAAATATCATCGTTCTCGGCGGACTATACGGTTCTGCATATGCAGGATCTGCCGGAGATGAAACTGCTTTTGTGTGCGCTATTGAGATGGAGCCCGAGAGCCTGATAATAGGGGATAAGAAGTATACACCCGACAGCAAACCTATCTGGTCTGCCATGCTTAAACCCGCTCCCAAGGTTGCCAGAGTATGTGACGGAGAACTTACCATAGGGCCTTTAAACAGGGTCGTAATGGAGAAGATTTATGAGTCTAAGAAATTATAGGATTCGAGATTATGATTTCAAGATAATATTGTTTGCCGTTCTTTTATCCGTTATCGGAGTTTTTGCCATCTCATCAGCAATGGGAGAGACGACTGCGGGTGCCGAGAACGTCAAAAAACAGATCGGAGGTATCATCTTCGGGTCTGTACTTATGATAATCACTTCCCTTATCGATTATCATTTCATCCTGAAATTCAGAATACCTATATATATTTTTAATATTGTTATGCTGGTTTGGGTTCTTGTGGGCGGACATTCGTCTCACAACGCTCAAAGATGGCTGAATATCGGTGCAATCACCTTCCAGCCGTCCGAACTTGCCAAGCTATTATTGATTTTATTTTTGGCTTCGTTTATTATGAAATACAAGGATAAAATCAGCAGTTTTCATTTGCTTTTGGTATGTTCAGCGCTGTTTTTGGTTCCGTTTTTTCTGATTTTTAAACAGCCCGATCTTTCGACCAGTATAGTTCTGATTTTCATCTTTACCGCCATCATGTTTTCCAGCGGTATCAAGAAGAGAGTTATCCTGATCGTTATGCTGATCGTTATACCTGTGGGTGTGGCTTTTGTAAGTTATATGCTTAACCCGGATAACGGCGTTTTGGAGGGATATCAGTTAAAGAGAATTTACGGATTCCTGTATCCGGAAGATTATCCCGATATCGCTTATCAGCAGAATAATTCCGTAACCGCAATAGGTTCCGGAATGCTTGAAGGCAAAGGCTACAAGAATAATCAGATAACATCGGTCAAGAACAGCAATTTTCTTTCGGAGGCCGAAACCGATTTCATTTTCGCCGTAATAGGTGAGGAATTCGGATTTAGGGGAGCTTCGGTCACGATTGTTTTACTGTTTTTGATATCCCTGAGCTGTTTGAGCGTGGGAATACGGGCAAAAGATACTGCAGGGGCCGTGATATGTGCCGGAATGGGTACTTTTATCGGTATACAGGGCTTTATGAATATAGCCGTTGCTACGTTCCTGATGCCTAATACCGGTATTCCGCTGCCGTTTGTAAGTTACGGTCTTACATCACTTGTTACGCTTTATTTAGGACTTGGGGTAGTTCTGAATGTTAGGCTTCAGGTGAAGCATTCAGTCAATCCGCTGGATGAATTCACACTAAATTTTAATGGAAAGGGGCCGTATTAGGGGATAATGAACATTGCACTTATCGCTCATGATTCCAAGAAAAAGCTCATGCAGAATTTCTGCGTTGCTTATCGTGGAATCCTGACCAAGCACGATCTATACGCCACAGGAACCACAGGAAGACTTATCGAAGAGGTAACCAATCTCTCGATTCATAAATTCCTGGCAGGACATTTGGGAGGAGAGCAGCAGCTTGCCGCACAGATCGAGCAGAACCTGATCGATCTTGTTATATTCCTCAGAGATCCCGTAAATACTACAGTTCACGAGCCAAATGTCGAGAACGTATTCAGGGATTGCGATCTTCATAATATTCCGCTTGCTACCAATCTTGCGAGCGCAGAACTCCTTATAAAATCACTCGACAGAGGTGATCTTGAATGGAGAGAGATGTATAAATGATCCGTCTTTTCGGCAAATCAAAGTTCAGATTAGTATCACTTTTTATAGTTGTAGCGCTTATCATAACGGGATGCGGTTCCGATTTTGCATCCCCTTATTCTGCGTCCGTTTTGGCATCCGAGATGGCCGGAAGAGGCTTTACTGCGGATCTTAAAGCGGACTCTTTTGCATCGGATCTTTGTATAGTTACCGAGAATGTTCCGGTGGAAGGTATCGAGTTATCAACTTCCGTTGAATCTTATCTTCTTGTTGATATCAATAATCAATCCGTTCTTGCTTCCTATGACGCAAACAGACAGATTCATCCCGCATCCACGACCAAGCTTATGACAGCGTTGGTTGCTCTTGAGAACTGCTCAATGGATGAAAAACTTGTTCTCGGTGATGAGGTTACGGGTTTTGCATATGATGAGACCGTACTTCCCGGCAAAGTGGGAGATACCATGACCATGGATCAGGCTCTTCATTTCATGCTCATGTATTCAGCCAATGATATTGCCAATGCAATTGCAGTTCATGTCGGCGGAAACATAAGCAATTTCTGTGAAATGATGAATGAGAAGGCAAGAGAAATCGGTGCTACAAATACCCATTTCTCCAATCCTCACGGACTTGATGCGGACGATCATCTAACCACCGCATATGATCTGTATCTGATCTTAAGTGAATGCATCAAATACGAGAAATTTGTTGAGATAGTTTCCAGCTCGGAATACTCAACCGTATATTACAACGCACAGGGAAAGAACGTTGATAAGACTGTCAGAAGTACCGATCTTTTTATCAGAACCGATAAGGATGTAAACGCTCCTGCGGGTATTACCGTTATCGGCGGAAAGACCGGAACCACAGGAAAAGCAGGACATTGTCTTATCGTTCTTTGCAAGGATTCTGCCGGTAATCCGTACATATCCTGTGTCATGGGAACGACCGATACCGACACGCTCTACGCGCACCAAAAAGCGCTCATGAGCCTAATACTAAACAGTTAAAAAGCGATTGAAAAAATACGCTTTTTAAACTATAATCTTATTAGTGATTGACTTGATCCGAAAACGATTTTCGGTGAGGAGCTGATACACTAAAATAACAGCATCGGAGGGCAAATTAGTGGTTTCATTGATAGTTGGTCAGAAGGGCAAAGGTAAGACTAAGGAGCTTTTGGATAGGGTAAATGCCGATGTAAAGAACGTCTCAGGCAATATTGTATATCTTGATAAGGACACCGCTCATATGTATGAGCTGAACAACAAGATCAGACTTATCAATGTCAGTGAATTCGATATTTCCAATTCAGACCAGTTCTATGGCTTCGTTGCAGGTATCATCTCCCAGAATCACGATATTCAAGAAGTATTTATCGATTCTTATGCTAAGATTTCACAGCAGGTCGATAAAGATATAACCGAGAATGTTGAGAAACTTGCGGCTCTGTCCGATAAGTACAAGGTCGATATGGTTTTTTCCGTATCAATCGAAAGAAGCAAGTTCCCGGCAGGTCTTCAGGCTAACGAGAAGATAGCAATCAATTTCCTTTAATATCTATATGACTGAAACCCCGGATAGGCTCTTACCAGCCGCATCCGGGGTGTATTTATATGAGTAATACAGGCGATAACAACATCAGAAAGTTTACCAAAGAGCATAACTTTGGATTCGGAACGGTCCTTTTCCTCGGGATCTTTATTTACGTTGTTATTGTTTTGTTTATTTACTTTTCATCGGACCCGATTGTCAGATATGAAGTTGTTGAAGGTTCTCTTTCTTCGCAGAATATCTACAGGGCAATCGCATTTAGGGATGAACACGTAATCCAGAGTCCCTATTCCGGATATGTAAACTTCCTTGCAAGGGAAGGACAGAAGGTTGCGGTTGGCGACATTGTTTATACTGTTGACGAAACCGGAAGACTTAATGAATTTCTTGAATCCCAGTCCCTTCTTGAAAATACTTTGTCCGATAAAGAGCTTGATGATTTTAAGAACGATCTTGTGGACTTCTCACATTCATACGATCCCCTTTCTTATTCAGAGGTTTACTCATTCAAGTATTCTCTTCAAAATTCTGTTCTTAAGTTGGCAAATTCCAACTTCCTTGAATCTCTCAGAATGGCACAGGACGAAGGCGGTCTTTCCACTGCCGTAAAATATTGTACCAGCAGTGAGGCGGGAGTTGTTTCTTATTGGGTGGACGGATATGAAACGTTCGATCCTGCCAATTTAACCATGGACAATTTCGACGAGCGTAAATACGAGAAGACCAATATTACTGCAAATGAGCTCAGAGCAGAGGGTGATGTTGTATATAAGCTTTCCGAAAGCGAAGACTGGTTTATTATTTTCCCCATCAACGAAGCAGATGCGGAAAGTTATGAAGCACAAGGTTACATTCTTACCAGATTTCTTAGAAATCAGTATGAATCCTGGGGTAGGGTAACCATCATCCGTAAGGATAAGGATGTATTTTGCAGACTTGATTTTAACAATTCAATGTCTTCTTTTGTAAATGAAAGATTCCTTGATGTTGAGCTTATCCTTAATGAGGAGACCGGACTTAAAGTTCCCAATTCTTCGATTATTGAAAAAGAGTTCTATCTCATAGATGAGAATTACGTAATATTTGATACCGTAAACAATATTTACTACGTTATCTTATCGGGTTATGACGATACAGGTCAGCCCATTACCATACGTAAAGAAATCTCTGTATACAGCCATGATGAGGAAGCACATGTTTACTATGTTGATGAGACCTTCCTGACGGCGGGAGATACTCTCCATATGGAGAATTCGCAGCAGGTATTTGCTATTAAAGATAAAGGTACGCTTACGGGCGTCTATAACATAAATAAAGGCTATGCGGATTTCAAAGAGATCACGATAGTTGCCCAGAATGATGAGTATGCCATTGTAAAACCCAATTCCACATACGGACTCAGAGTTTATGATTATATCGCTCTTAAGGCAGATACCGTATCCGACGATCAGTTTATAAATGAATGACAGGTTTTAAAAATGAGTTGTAAAGAGAATTACCTTAGAGTACTTGATGTTGTCTCCGAAGACTTGAAGAAGGCCGGAAGAGACGAATCCGAATGCACATTGGTAGCTGTCAGCAAAACAAAACCTTTGGAACTTCTCAAAGAGGCTTATGAAGCAGGCTGCAGGGACTTCGGAGAAAATTATGTTCAGGAGCTTGTGGATAAGATTCCTCAAATGCCCGAGGATATAAGATGGCACATGATAGGTCATCTCCAGACCAACAAGGTGAAATACCTTATCGGTAAGACATATCTGATCCACAGCGTAGATACTGTCAAGTTGGCCAAAGAGATCGGTAAACAGTCCGAAAAAGCCGGAATAGTCACCGATATTTTGCTTGAAGTAAATGTTGCCGAAGAAGAGTCCAAATTCGGCTTCACATCCGAAAATATCTTGGACGGAGTAAAGGAAATATCCGAGATTCCCGGTGTACGCGTAAAAGGCCTTATGACAAGTGCTCCGATATGCGAAAATCCTGAGGAAAACAGGGTATATTTTCAAAAACTGAAACAATTATCCATTGACATAAAAAACCAAAATATTGATAATGTTAGTATGGGTTTTCTTTCAATGGGTATGAGCGGAGACTATGAAGTCGCACTCAGCGAAGGTTCTACTTTCGTAAGAGTCGGAACCGCCATTTTCGGAGAAAGAGATTATTCCAAGTAAAATACAGAGGGAGTTAAGATGGGAAGTACTGTTGATAAGTTTATTAATTTCATGAAACTTGATAACAAAGACGAAGAAGACGATGAAGATTACGGCTTCGGTGATGATGATACCGAACAGCCCGCTAAATATCAGAGTACCGATGATGATTCTCAGGATAAGCCTAAGAAGACAGCAAAGGGAATGTTTAAAAACACAGATTCTCGGAGGAAGACTATGAGTGCAGGAATTAATGCCGGTGTCAGCATGAGATTTCCCAAGGAACTCAATGACGCAGCTGAAGTGGTTGATGATCTTAAGTCTATGAACAGTGTAGTCCTTAATCTTCAGGGACTTGATTCTTCACTTGCTCAGAGCATTTACGATTTCCTTTGCGGTGCTTGCTATGCACTCGGATGCCGTATGGAGAAGGTTTCAGATTACGTATATGTAATCACTCCCGAGAGCGTAACACTTTCCGGCGATCTTTTGTCGGCACAGGGTCCTGACGGAAACGGAATTTTCTGATTCACTAAATTGATCATTTCGGACCGTTTAGCTAATGGCTATCGGTCCGTTATTTTTTGAGGTTTAATAATGAAAGATGTTGAAGCAATAGACATGTCCAGGCTTACGGTTAAAACCGGAACCAAGACTTCATACGACATTGTCTATAAGAAATCATTTGAAGCACTTACCGCAGAGGTTGGTGAGCTTTATCCCGATAAGCCTTCCATATGTGTGATCACAGATTCAAATGTTGATCCTCTTTATGGCGAGGAAGTTGTTAAGAAGCTTGAACCTGTTGCTAAGTCCGTTATCAAATACGTTCTTCCTGCAGGTGAAGAGAACAAGAATCTCGATGAAGTTAAGAAGGTATATGCTTACCTCATCGATAATAAAATGGATCGTAAGTCAGTCCTTGTAGCTCTTGGCGGGGGTGTTGTAGGTGATATGACAGGATATATCGCCGCAACATTTTTAAGGGGAGTTGATTTCATTCAGATTCCCACAACCCTTCTTGCTCAAGCAGATTCTTCCATCGGTGGAAAGACCGGCGTTGATTTTGACGGATATAAGAATATGGTCGGTGCATTTAAAATGCCCGCACTTGTATATACCAATCTTTCAACCCTTTCATCTCTTTCAGGCAAGCAGTTCTGCTCAGGTTTTGCCGAGGTTATGAAATCCGCTCTTTTGAAGGATGAGAAATTCTATACATGGCTTATTGATAACTCATATGAGATCAGAGACCGTGATGTAGATGTTCTTGCCGAGATGGTATATCGCTGCGATGATATCAAGAGATACATTGTGGAGAAGGACCCTTTTGAGCGTAAAGAAAGAGCACTCCTTAACCTGGGACATACTCTCGGCCATGCTATTGAGAAGTATTATGATTTTAAATTCCTTCATGGAGAATGCGTATCACTCGGATGTGTAGCTGCCGCATTCATATCCTGGAAAAAAGAATTCCTTTCCAAGGAGGAGTTTTATGAGATAAGGGATATGTTCGTTCTTTTCGGACTTCCCATCTCAATGGATCTTGCGGATATTCCCAAGATCATCGAACTTACCAAAAACGATAAGAAGATGGATTCAGGTCATGTGAAATTCATTCTACTTAAGAAGATTGGCAAAGCATTCATCAATGAAGAAGTTACGGATGAAGAAATGTCCGCTGCACTTGATGAACTTAATTTCGCCGAAGGAGACTGAAGTTGGAATCCGAAAACAAAAACCTCGTAAGTATGCATGAGAGAAAAAAGATAGCAAAGCCCAAGATGCTTGTTCTTTGTCTTTTTCTGATCGCTCTTGCTGTATTTTTTGATCAATACACCAAATACCTGGCTGTTTCTAATCTTAAGGATCAGAATGCCTATGTGCTTATAGATAAAGTTCTTGAACTTTACTATATCGTTAATATCGGATCAAGCTGGGGAATGCTTGCAGGACAGAAAGCTCTTATTCTTTTTATCTCCGCAGTTATAGTAGCTCTTTGTATCTTCATGATATTTAAGAGCCCCGAAGATGTTAAGTTCATTCCTTTTAACATTTCGCTTTCCATGATCATTGCGGGCGGAATCGGAAACGGAATCGACAGAATAAGATATTCTTACGTAATTGATTTTATTTATTTCAAAGCAATTAATTTCCCGGTTTTTAACGTAGCTGATATCTTCGTTACATGCGGTGCGGCTCTTTTCATCCTTCTAATTCTATTTAAGTATAAGGAAAAGGATCTGTACTTCATGAAGTTTAACCAGAAGAAGTTCAGGGAGATGAACTAGTGAGACATTACCTGTTTAATGTTGAAGAAGATTATGAAGGGGAGAGAGTCGACAGACTTCTCCCTTCTTTACTTGAAGGAGTATCCAGATCTTATCTTCAGAAGGTTATTAAAGACGGCGGACTTAAAGTTAATGATAAGGCTGCTAAATCATCTTTTAAGGTTAAAGAGGGAGATGTTCTTGAACTAGACCTTCCCGAAGCTGAGAGCCCCGATATTCCCGCAGAGAACATCCCTCTGGATATTCTGTATGAGGATTCCGATGTTATTGTCGTAAATAAACCCAAGGATATGGTTGTACATCCTGCTGCAGGACATTATACGGGAACTGTGGTCAATGCGCTTATGTATCATTGCGGTGATTCGCTCAGCGGTATAAACGGCGTTATGCGTCCGGGAATCGTACATAGAATCGATAAGGATACTACGGGCTCCATCATAGCCTGCAAAAACGATCAGGCTCATATGAAGCTTTCAGAGCAGTTTAAAGAGCATTCCATTACCAGAGTATATAAAGGTATCTGTCTCGGCGTAATATGTGATGATGAGGGCGTTATAGATGCTCCCATAGCCCGCATGACTAATGACAGGAAGAAGATGGGTATTGTTCCCGGTGGTAAGAGAGCTGTTACCCATTATAGAGTTCTTGAAAGATTTAACGATTATACCTATCTCGAATTCAGACTTGAGACAGGAAGAACTCATCAGATAAGAGTTCACATGGCTCATATCGGACATCCTTTATTGGGCGATACCGTTTACGGAAATCCTTCCTCCAATCTGAATAAGAGATTTAAAACAGAAGGTCAGACTCTTCATGCCGAAACCCTCGGTTTCATACATCCGTCCACGGGAGAATATGTCGAAGTGAAAGCACCTCTTCCGGACTATTTTTCCCATCTTCTGGAAGTGTTAAAACAGTAGTATTTGCTTTGTTTTTTGAGGAAATCGGTTTATAATAAAACTAGTACAAAAGTACTGATTTCCAAGTTAAAAGTGTATTCGGGAAGGTGGTGCCTATGAAGACCGTAATTACTATCGGAAGACAATTCGGATCAGGTGGAAGAGAGATCGGAGAAAAGCTTTCCAAAGCTTACGGCATCAATTTCTATGACAGGGAACTCCTTGCAAGAGCTGCCAAAGAGAGCGGTTTTTGTGAAGAGATCCTTCAGAATCATGATGAACGTCCAACCAATTCATTCCTGTATAATCTTGTAATCGATACATACAGTTTCGGATACAATTCATCTGCATTTGTCGACATGCCTATTTCACAGAAAGTATTTCTGGCACAGTTCGATACCATTAAAAAGGTTGCGGATGAAGGTCCCTGCGTAATAGTCGGCAGATGTGCGGACTATGCTCTCGACGGACGTGATAATGTCATTAATCTCTTCATCTATGCAGATGATGATTTCAAGATCAAGAGAGTTATGGATATTTATGATCTTGATGAGAACAAAGCTCGTGACATGATCAATAAAAAGGATAAGCAGAGACAGAGCTATTATAATTACTACACCAACAGGAAGTGGGGTAAGGCAGATACATACGATCTTTGCATTAATTCCTCGGTTCTCGGTGTGGACGGTTCGGTCAAACTCATTAAGCAGTTTGTAGAAGATTTTGAATCAAGATCATAATTTAGATTCCGGAGGGAGAATATTTTGGAAAAAGAAAACGAATTTGTCGAAGAGGTTCAGGCTGTTAATCAGGAGATCAAAACTGTATCCGATAAGATTCAGGCAATTATTTATGTTGTGGCAGGAGCCATTGCGATGATAGTATGCCCGCTTCTTATTAAAGGTCTTTTCGGATGGGTATTTTCACTTACCGGTCTGATCTTTGTTTTACTCGGGATCTGCGGATTTGTTTATGTATCCGGTGATCCTGCCAAAACCTCAAAGAAGGCTTAAACTTCGGGTTTTAAAATAGTAACAAAAAAATATTGACATTTTAGGCACTTCCTATTAATATTATGGAGTATGCCGCTTGAATAGGCTTTAAGTTTGTGCGCAATAACGCGTAACAACGCCGAATCAGCGTTGAAAAGGACCATGACGCATACTTCATGATGGTTCATGAAAAGGAGGTGCCTATTTATGTACGCAATTATCGCAACCGGAGGAAAGCAGTATAAAGTTTCCGAGGGAGATGAGATCAGAGTCGAGAAGCTTGATGCTGCTGAAGGTGATAAAGTTACTTTCGACGTCATTGCTGTTAACGACGGTTCTCTTAAGGCTGGTAAGGATGTAGCTTCTGCAAAGGTTACCGGTACTGTTGTAAAGCAGGATCGTGCCAAGAAGGTTATCGTATATCGCTATAAGAGAAAGTCCGGCTATCATAAGAAGAACGGACACAGACAGCCTTTTACAGCTGTTAAGATCGATTCCATCAAAGGTTGATCATGACTACTATTGTGATCGAAAAGTCTCATGAAGGAGTCTATAAAGGCTTTACTTGTATGGGACACGCCGGTTTCGCTAAGAAAGGCAAACCGGATATCTTATGTTCAGCTGTTTCTGCACTTTCCATCCATACGATTAACGGATTGGAGAAGGTGGCAGGGCAGGATATCTCAGTAAGTACCGATGAGAGTACCGGTTTTATGAGATGTATCATTAATGACAAACCTTCATCAGAAGCTGTTGCACTTATGGATGCATTTGTGAACTCGGTTAAAGACCTCTCCGATGAATACAGTGAGAAATTCCTGCAGGTAAAAATTCAGGAGGTTAACGACAATGCTTAGAATGAATCTTCAGTTCTTTGCTCATAAAAAGGGTGTCGGTTCTACCAAGAACGGCAGAGATTCCGAATCCAAGAGACTTGGCGCAAAGCGTGCAGACGGTCAGTTTGTAACTGCCGGAAACATTCTTTACAGACAGCGCGGAACCAAGATCCACCCCGGTAATAATGTAGGTATCGGCGGAGATGATACTCTTTATGCGCTGGTTGACGGCGTTCTCAGATTCGAGAGAAAAGGTAAGGACAGAACTCAGGCTTCTGTTTATCCCAGAGAAGAGCAGTAATAACTTCGGCTCCGGTAACTACCGGAGCCGTTTTTAGATATATGCCCATTTGTTATAGAACGAACATATATCTAAAAAGTGTTGTTTACATTAATGGAGAAAAGACATGTATTGCGATAAGGCCCGCGTAATCTTAAAGAGCGGTAAGGGAGGAGACGGACACGTTTCTTTCAGAAGAGAAAAATACGTAACTAACGGTGGCCCCGACGGCGGTGACGGCGGAAGGGGAGGAGACGTCATACTCAAAGTTGATGAAGGTCTCAATACACTGATTGATTTCCGCAATGTTCGTAAATATGCTGCAGGCAACGGAGAAAACGGCGGTAAGAAAAACTGCCGAGGTAAAGACGGTAACGATATTATCCTTAAAGTTCCTGAAGGCACTGTTGTAAGGGAAGCCGAATCCGGTAAAGTAATCGTCGATATGTCAGGTGATTGCAGGGAGTATACCATCCTTAAAGGGGGAAAAGGCGGATGCGGAAATCAGCATTATGCTACTTCCACCATGCAGGCTCCCAAGTATGCACAGCCCGGACAGCCCGCTCTTGAACTTGAAACGATTTTTGAGCTTAAGGTTGTTGCAGATGTAGGACTTGTCGGATTCCCCAATGCAGGTAAATCATCCCTTCTTGCGGCATGCACCAATGCAAAGCCCAAGATTGCAGGTTATCAGTTCACGACTCTTATGCCTAATCTCGGAGTTGTAGATCTTGGCGGTGAAGGATTTGTAATTTCGGATATTCCCGGACTTATAGAAGGAGCTTCCGAAGGTCTCGGACTCGGTCATGAATTCCTCAGACATGTTGAAAGAACCAAGGTTCTTATTCATGTTGTAGACGCTGCAGGGACCGAGGGAAGAAATCCGCTTGAGGATGTAAAACAGATCAATCTCGAGCTTGAGAAGTATAATCCTTCTCTTATCAAAAAGCCCCAGCTTATAGCAGCGAATAAATCCGATCTTTTTGAATCATATGAAGAGGCAGACAGCTATGTACAGGCTCTTAAGGATGAATTTGAGCCTAAGGGCATCAAGGTTTATACTATTTCTGCTGCTACGGGAGACGGTATCAAAGAGCTTCTGAGAGCCGCATTTGAACTTATAAAGTCTCTTCCTGATGAAGTAATGACATTCGAGCAGGAATACGATCCCGAAGTAAGTCTTAAGAACAGTGAAGATCCTTATACCGTATACTTTGATGATGAGGAAGATGAATACGTCATTGAAGGTCCCAGGATTGAGAAGATGCTCGGATATACCAATCTTGATTCCGAGAAGGGATTTGCTTTCTTCCAGAGATTCCTTAAAGACAACGGTATGCTTGAACAGCTTGAAGATCTTGGTATTAAAGACGGTGATACTGTAAGGCTATACGGTCATTCATTTGAATATTATAAATAGGTGAGATATGGAATTAACCAGTAAACAAAGAGCATATTTAAAAGGTCTTGCTATGGATATTGATGCCGCATTCAATCTCGGCAAAGCATCCGTAACTCCTGAGACCATCGCTGCACTTGATGAGTTCTTCGCTAAGAATGAGCTTCTTAAGATTTCAGTTTTGAAGAATTGTGAGGATGATGCAAAGTCACTTGCAGAGATCATTGCGGGAAGAACCAGATCAACCGTAGTACAGGTTATCGGACGCAAAATTGTTCTCTACAAACCCAATAAGGATAATCCTAAGATTGAGCTTCCCAAAGCTTCCAAGAAATAATAATGAAAAAAGATATCATTAATTTCAGAAAAGCCCTTGAGAAGGATCTGGATCAGCAGAGGTTTGAGCATTCTCTCGGAGTTGAGTATACATCCGCTTGTCTTGCTTTTATTCACGGATGCGATATTACCGATGCCAGAATTGCGGGTCTTTTACATGACTGCGCTAAATGCATTCCTCATGAAGATCAGATCAAGATCATGGAGAAAGCCGGACAGCCTCCGCTTCAAGAAGAGCTTGATAACCATTCGCTTCTTCATTCCAAATGCGGAGCAATCATTGCACGCGATAAGTATGAAATAGAAGATGATAACATCTTAAATGCCATTAGATTCCATACAGTCGGCAGACCTAATATGAGTCTTCTTGAGAAGATCGTATATATAGCAGATTTTATTGAACCTACTCGCAAAGAACTTGAGATCATGGAACGTGTCAGAAAGGTTGCTTTTATTGATATCGATCAGGCACTTTTATGGATCATGGAAAGTGTAACCGAATATGTCAGGAAGAAAGGTCTTGAACCTGCTCCTTCATCGGTTGCAGCATATGAATATTACAAGAACCAGATCAAGGTTAACGAAGATCTTAGAAACGGGAGGATTTAGTTTTTGACAGCAAATATCACCAACGAGATCAAAACTATTGTTGATGCTTTAGAAGATAAAAAAGGAATCGATATTTCGGTTCTTGATCTTAGCAAAGTGTCCGATGTAACCGACTGCTTTGTTATCTGTTCCGGAACCAACCGTTCTCAGATCCAGGCACTTGCCGATGGTGTTGAAGAAGCACTTGGCAGAAAAGGTATCCTTCACAGAGGAATCGAAGGATATGACACCGCCAATTGGATACTCCTTGATTACGGCGATTTTGTCGTTCATGTCTTTGATAAAGATTCAAGAGATATGTATGATCTTGAAAGAGTATGGGGCGACGCAGAAAAAGTAAAAATTTGATTTTATCGGGAATCGTTCATCGATTCCCGAAATTTTTGTGATATGAAAAAAGGTATTATTTTTGATATGGACGGAACCGTTTGGGACTCCGCTGAAAACGTGGCAAAGTCCTGGACTGTCAAAGTTCATGAGGCAGGTTTTACAGACAAAAACATATCAAGGGATGACATCAAAAACGTTATGGGTAAGACCATGGATGTCATTGCGAATATTCTCTTTCCATTTGCCGAAAAAGGCCCTGAAAGGGATAAGCTCCGCTATGCGTGTCAGGAATATGAGATTGAATATCTTAGAGAGCATGGCGGCCTTCTCTATGATGGTATAAAGGGTACCTGGCGTAAATTAAAGGATATGGGCTATCACAATTACATCGTAAGTAATTGTCAGGCAGGTTATATCGAATGTTTTCTCGAGCATTATAAGATACCTTACGGAAGTCCGGATGAACTTATAGAAGATATTGAATGCTATGGAAATAACCTTCTTCAAAAGGATGAGAACATTAAGCTTCTGGCACATAGAAATGGTTTGGATGATGCCTGTTATATCGGTGATATTCAGGGCGATTATGATGCCACGATAAAAGCAGGATATAAGTTCATCCACGCAAGATACGGATTTGGTACCATAGATGCGGATGTTCCGTACATAGATTCATTTCCGGAACTGACAGAAGTCGTTCCCAAAGTTATAGGTTAAATAAATAGGACCGGTACATCAGTACCGATCCTTTTATTAATTTGAATATCTTTATCTGAAGATTCTTATGACACCGTATACCTTACCGAGGATTTGGCAATTGTCTACGATGATGGGATCCATTGTATCGTTCTCGGGCTGGAGACGAATATGATCTTTCTCTTTGTAGTAAGTCTTAACGGTTGCCGAATCATCTATGAGAGCAACAACCATTTCGCCGTTTTCCGCAGTGCTTTGCTGGCGTACAATGATTCGGTCTCCGCTGAAGATGCCGGCATTGATCATTGAATCCCCCTTTACATTGAGCATGAAGGTCGTACCCTTTGAAAGCTCGGATGCCGGAAGAGGGAAGTACTCAATGATATTATCATTGGCAAGAAGAGGCTGGCCTGCAGCTACATTTCCGTATACGGGAACGCTGGTCATCTCTGTTCTGACCATCTGGAAGGAATCGTCACAGATCTCAATTGCCCTGGGCTTGGAAGGGTCTCTTTTGATATATCCCTTACGCTCAAGAGCCTCCAGGTGTGAGAAGACCGATGATGTTGATTTCAGTGATACCTTCTCACCAATCTCTCTGACGGTGGGAGGATAGCCCTTTGCAAGTATATTCTCTTTAAGATACTCGAGTATCTGTTCCTGTTTGGGTGTAAGCTGGCTGAAATCGCGCATGTGCACTCCTTTCAAACATCTGTTTGTATTTAATATAGCACATTTGTTCTGAAAAGCAAACATATTTTCGAATAAAAAAAGACCCGGAACATTGTCCGGGTCTTTCTGAATTTAACTTGTTATTAGCAGAAAGTTACGAGCTGCCAGCTGTCTGCGGGAACGATTCCGATATATGTCTTGCCGGGGTTAACGGTAAGAACGGTACCGTCGGTGTTGAAGTAAACGGTATGTCCGGTTACATCCTTGAACCAAGTGATTGCAACTGCCTTGCCGTTGGTAAGATAGTAGCCGACACCGGTTCCGATTACGCCGTAGATCATGTATCCGTTTCCGTCATACTCCTGAATGGGAGCACACTGGATAATAACGTTCTTGAAGGTTACCTGCTTGAAATCATCGCCGTCTTTAACGGGAGCTCCTGCTTCAATCCAGTCATAAGTAGCGGTAGCTGCGTTGTACTGGAGCATGGTTGAGTTATGAGGGAAAGGAAGAGAGCAAACGCCTGCGGGTACACCTGCGGGAAGATCGTTAACTCCGAAGTTGAATCTGTTCTGTGCACAAGCAACATTCTGGTAGTAAGGAGAGATGCCTGCTGCAGCCATTCTTCTGGTTGCTTCACCAGCAAGGCAGTACTCGGTGTACCAGCTGGGCTTTCCGTTAGCGATTCTGCTGAATCCGCCGGAAAGACGAGGAAGAGCATACATAGCGATGAAAGGATTGATATAAACGGGACCGCCGTCGTGGATAAGAACCGCATCATACTCATTTGCAAGAATGATGTTGGTAGGGCGTGCGGAACGGATATTTCCGATACGGGGAACGGAAGCATAATCCTTGTAGATAGCCATGAGTCTGGTGACCCTGTTGTTTCTGGTTGAGTTGATCATCTCATAAACGATATCTGCTTCGCTGAGACCGTAGTGAGGTGATGCGATCTTGTCGTTATCGATCATAACGGCAACGGGACGCTGAAGCTCGGGAGCTGTGGTAGGAAGTCCTGTAAGCTCGTTGATTCCGGCAATAGCCTGAGAGTTGAATGAAGGTGCAAGGATAAGAGCACCTGCGGTCAATGCTGCCATAACAAGCGATGTGACCTTTTTAATCATGTTTTTTCCTAATGACATATATCCCTCCTGGATTATATTTTCGAACATTTGTTAAATAACTAAATTGATTATATAGCAAGAACCTGCATTATACCACAATAAAAATGTATTAAAAAAAGAGTTGACAACCGAAAATATGTTCGATAGAATACAAACAGAACAAATGTTCAGAACATATATTCGGAGGCGTATATGAGAACACTTATTAATATGAACAGGAGAACAAAGATTGTCTGTGCATTCATCCTCGCAGCAGTCATGGTACTTTTTATAAGTGCATTTGCAATCAGATCCAAGGCCGGATCACCTGCTGAGTATGACGACACTGTTTACTATAAATACACCACCATGTACAGAGTATGTTCCGGTGATACGCTTACCTCAATAGCAGAGCAGTATATGGATGATGTTCACTATTCATCGGTATCCGAATATGTTTCAGAGATCAGACAGATGAATCAGATGTACTTTTCGGATGAGATCAAAGCCGGAGAACTTATCAGTATTTGCTATTATTCAACAGAATATAAGTGATAGATATATATCACAAAATGCACCATATATATCACATGAAAACGGATCCCCAAATTGAGGATCCGTTTTATTTTTTCAGTCATCATTTTTCTTTTTAGGCTTCTTTTCGGGCGCTTTTTCACGAAGAGTTACGGCATTTGCGGCGTGTTTACGGCTTTCCTCAAACTGTGCCGCGTAATGTTTTCTGGTGGTGTTAACATCCTTATGTCCAAGTACATCAGCAACCAGATATATGTCACCGGTTTCTCTGTAAAGAGCGGTACCGTAAGTACTCCTAAGCTTGTGGGGAGTGATCTTCTTGAGGGTGGTAAGCCTGGAAGAGTACTTCTTAACAAGCTTTTCAACGGCTCTTACACTGATCCTTTTATTCTGTAAGGAGAGGAAGAGTGCGTTTTCGGATCCGCTTTCGGCATTGATACGTTCTCTTTCTTCCAGATAATCATGAAGAGCTGCTTCCACCTCGTCACCGAAATATACTATTGCTTCGTTTCCGCCTTTTCGGGTAACCTTGATGCCTCCGTTTTTGAAATCCACATCATTGAGATTGATGCCCACGCATTCGGATACACGGATTCCGGTTCCCAGGAGAAGAGTAAGGATTGCTATGTCCCTGGTCTTCGTTCTTTGATGATAAATCAGCTCTTTATCGGTAAGGTTTTCGCCGGTCTCAACCATATCCAATAGCTTTGCTACCTCATCGGTATCAAGCCTTATGATTTCTTTTTCATGGATCTTGGGAGGAATAACCAGCTCTGCAGTATTCTTAGAGACTCTTTCCGTTTCGAAGAAGTACTTATACATACTTCTGAGAGCCGAGAGCTTACGGGCTTTTCCTCGTTCTCCATTTATAACGGTTCTGCCGTCTTTCTCATAAAGGGATATGTTTTCAAGGTATTCCTCGATATCGCTTCTTGTAATGCTTTCGAGAATGGAGATGTTAAAGTCTTTGATCTCTTTATTTTTCAGGGAAGGATTGTTCTCTTTAAGGAATTCGAAGAACATCCTGATGTCGTAAGCGTATGCAAGCCTGGTTCTGGCCGAGGTGTTTGATTCAATGGATCTGAAGTATTCCTTAAGCCAGCCGGGAAGGGTATCAAGAACAAGCCGCATTTTGCGGATGTTGTCCCTTACCTGAGCTTCATGATAGTTTTCGTTATTAAGTACTGCCATAGTTAGATTTTATCACAATTCTTTACGCTAAAGTGATGAAATTTCATGCCTTAAATGTTATAATCAAGACGTTCTTAGGGGGCAATCCAATGACCAATTTCAGAGACGATAAAGAAGAAAAAGATATTATCACAGTAAATGCCGAAGGTAGGATTCGTAACAAGAACAAGAATCCTAAATTTGATAACCATTATTTCAAGTGGGGATTAACTTTCTTCATTACGTTTCTTGCATGCATTCTTTCTATTTACATTGTCTTTTATCACGATCAGTTTAAAGCAAGTATTCGCAACATTAATAAGATACTTTCGCCCGTTTATGTAGGATTTATCATCGCATACCTTTTCAGTCCGCTTTTGAACTCACTTGAAAAGAAGGTGATGTATCCGATCTATAAGAAGATAAAGTTCATCAAAGAAGAAAACAAGATGCCTCTTGCAAGAGGTACTTCCATCATCTGTATCATCATATTATCCATTGTTTTGATATATGCCATCGTTCAGATAACCATTAAGCAGGTTATTCCTTCGCTTATCAGCATCGTATCAAACATCAATAATTACCTGGATAATATCACCGCATGGTTTGACAGATTCCTTGAAGATAACCCTTCGGTTAAAGCATTTGTCATGGATGATCTGAACAGATTCTCCGATGATATTTCAACCTGGGTTACCGATAATTTCAAATCCCTTTCCACTAATATCATCAAGTCCTTATCAGCGGGCTTTCTTGTATTCGTAAAGAAACTTTGGAATTTCATAATCGGATTTATCATTTCGATTTATGTTCTCTGGAGCAAGGAACGTCATGTTGGAAGATGCAAGAAGATCATCTACGCATTATTCCCCAGAGAGACCGCAAATGCTCTTGTAGAAGGCTTCAGATTTACTCACAGAACTTTCATCGGTTTCTTTTTCGGGAAGATCGTTGATTCGATCATTGTAGGACTTATCTGTTTCATCGGATGTACTTTGATGCAGATCCCTTATGCGATACTTATCAGTATCATCGTAGGCGTAACGAATATCATTCCTTTCTTTGGACCTTATTTCGGAGCGATTCCTTCTACGATTTTGATCTTTGCTTTTGACCCGCTGCATCCCGGCAAGGCTCTTGCATTTGTTATCTTTATCCTTGCACTGCAGCAGTTTGACGGAAATGTATTGGGCCCCAGAATTCTCAGTACTTCAACAGGTCTTACAGGATTCTGGATCATCTTCTCCATCACATTATTTGGCGGACTCTTCGGAGTATTCGGAATGGTTATCGGTGTTCCCGTATTTGCCGTAATCTATGCAGGACTCAGACAGTTCGGAAGAACACGTTTGAAGAAAAAAGGATTCCCTTACAGGACTTCTGATTATATTGATGTTGGTACCATAAATGAAGACGGTTCCATCAATCCCATTCCTCCCGTTGAAAAGAAACCCGGAAAGAAAGCTTTCATTTCAACAGTAATCGATAATTTCAAAAACAATAAGAACAACAAAAAAGATAAAAAGAAATAATGAGATTTGTAATACAGAGAGTTTTGAATGCATCGGTATCGATCATTGAAACTACGGAAAATAAAACAACGAGTGAAAGAATATCGGGATTCATTGGAAAAGGATTCCTGGTTTTGTGCGGCATTGAAGAGCATGATACCAAAGAGATCGCCGATAAGATGATCAAGAAACTTCTTGGTCTCAGGATATTTGAAGATGAAAACGGTAAAACTAATCTTGATCTGAAAGCCGTAAACGGTGAGCTTCTGATTGTTTCTCAGTTTACTCTTTGCGCAGATTGCAGTCACGGCAACAGACCTTCGTTTATTAATGCCGCTAAGCCTGAGATTGCTATTCCCATATATGAATATATAGTAGAAGAGTGCCGCAATGCAGGCTTCATGACCGAGACAGGAGAGTTCGGTGCCGATATGAGAGTGGACCTTACCAATGATGGTCCCTTTACAATTGTGCTCGATTCTGAAGATCTTAAGACAAATGCTGAAGAATCCGGCAATAAGATCATGGAACATCTGTCAAAAGAAACCGCTGCAGATGTTTTAAAAACATGCTTTAAACTTCAGGGCGCTGATGATTTCGGTGAAGCAATTAATGAAGTTATTGTCGATATCAGAAGAATTTGTGATGCAAAGCATGTATGTTTGCTTCTTGTAGACAAAGCAAATCGTAAGTGCTCAATGCTTGCACATTCATATCTGGATGATGTCATTGAAGAACCCATTGATTGGCATGAAGATGAACAGTTCAGACTTGTTGAAAGCTGGAATCAAATTGTTCCCGACAATAAGACTCTGATAATTAAAAATGTAGTTGAACTTCAGAAGATTAATTCCAAGAATCCGGCATGGTATAAATCGCTTACAAAAGCACGTGTATATAATCTTGTTCTTTGTCCCCTTAGTTTTGAGGGTGAACTCATCGGTTATATATGGGCAACCAATTTCGAAGTAGATAATACCGATCGCATTAAAGATACTCTTGAGCTGACAACATTTTTCCTTTCTTCGGAAATATCCAGATTCAGATTGCTGAACAGACTTCATATGCTCAGCACCGTAGATCTTCTTACCGGAGCATTTAACCGTAATGCCATGAACGCAAGAATCGATTCCATGGCAAATGATAAAGATCCTGTGAAGCATCCTCTTGGAGTAATCTTTGCCGATCTGAACGGACTTAAGAGAGTAAATGATACCAAAGGACATGAAGCAGGAGACATTCTTCTAAAGAATGCAGCGCTTTTACTTCAGGGAGTCTTTGTGGGTTATGAAATATACAGAGCAGGCGGAGATGAATTCTTTATCCTGCTTAAAGACGTAACCAAGGAAGAAGTCATTAAGAAAGTATCAGATCTCAGAGAAGCAATTGCAGCAAACGGAACCATAAGCTTTGCAATCGGTCATACCCATGTTTCAAGTATGAAAGATGTAGAGAGAGCTTTCCATGAAGCTGATGAATCGATGTACGCTGATAAGAGAAAATTCTACATGGAGCATAAAGAGTTAGACCAAAGACGTGGTTGACTCTGTTAATTAATTAACAAGATGAAAGAGTACGATAATATAGTCCTGATTGGAATGCCGGGAGTCGGCAAAAGCACCGCCGGAGTTATTGCTGCCAAGACTCTCGGCCTTAAATTTGAAGATACGGATCTTATGATCCAGTCAAATGAAGGCAGATTACTAAAACAGATAATTGCAGATGACGGCATTGAAGGATTCCTTAAAATCGAAGAAAATGTGCTGAAAAGCATAAATCAGAAGGGATATTTGATAGCTACAGGCGGTAGCGCCGTATACGGATTCGAAGGCATGGAACATTTGCGTGAGAATTCACTCATAATATACCTGCATTTGGGGCTAGAGGAACTTACTCACAGATTAGGCAATCTGCAAAATCGAGGCGTCGTTTTAAAACCCGGACAAACCCTTGCGGACATTTACGAAGAACGTTTACCGCTTTACAGACGTTTTGCAGATATTGAAATTGATGAAACGGATCTTGATATCGAAGCCACAGTTACCAAAATATGCAGTGGGGCATCCATATATAACTATTCGCAAAATGCGGATTTAACGAATAGTTAGTGCCCGGATTAATAAGATATAGAGATACAGGGTTTTGTTGTATGAACGAATACTTACTTTATCTAATAATTCGTATTTCTATTGCCTTTGGATTTATCATAGTTTTATTACTCTTTAATTATTGTTATAAAAAGAAACTTAAAGCGGATCATCCACCTTATTTTAATTTTGATTATTCCGAAGGAAAACAAATAGCTAAGGTATATATTTGGCGTAATGGATCAAAGAATTCCAAGAGCCGTTACTTTTGCTATGAGTTTGCAATGATAAATGATGAATGGACTTTGATAAACCCTAAATTTGGGAAAATATTCGCAATAATTATTGGTTTGCTCATATTTATACCTGCATCCAAAAGCATTAATAATATGGACACCGAATATAATGTTCAATTATATATTGTACTGAGTATTTTTACATTGTTAATAGTTTTAGCTATTATCGGGGATGAATATATAGAAATTAGAAATGCTCGTAAGATCTTCCAGAACATGCTGGAGGATCCAAACAAATATATGCACTATTGATATATTAATAAGAAATACAGAGGTTTAAAGAAATGAAATTTGCAGACAGACTTGATAATTTTGGTGCAGAGATTTTTGCGGCTCTGAACGAAAAGAAAATCGCATGTGAAGCCAAAGGTCAAAAGATCTATAACTTCTCTGTAGGTACACCTGATTTTCCCGTACCGGATCATATTAAGAATGCTTTGATCGAAGCTGCTCAGGATCCCGCAAACTGGAAATATTCACTCAGAGACATGCCTGAAATGCTTGAGGCTGTTTGTGCATATTTTAAAAAACGTTATGACGTAGACGGAATTACTCCGGATATGGTTATGAGCTGTTACGGAACTCAGGAAGGCTGCGGACACCTTGCTCTGGCTCTTCTTAACAAGGGTGACACGATTCTTCTTCCCGATCCTTGTTATCCCGTATTCCAGGCAGGAACATTCCTTGCTGAAGCAACTCCTTACTACTACCCTCTTGTAGCCGAAAATAACTTCCTTCCGGATGTAAATTCCATTCCTGAGGATGTTGCTAAGAAGGCTAAGGTGATGATCGTATCACTTCCCGCAAATCCCGTAGGAAGTGTTGCTCGTGAAGGTATTTATGATGAAATAATCGCCTGGGCGAAAAAGAATGATGTCATCATCGTTCATGACAACGCTTATAGCGACATTATCTACGACGGAAATGTTGGAAATTCATTCCTTAAGTATGATGGCGCTCTTGATGTAGGTGTTGAATTCTTCTCATTATCCAAGTCATATGACGTTACAGGAGCCAGAATAAGCTTCCTTGTAGGCCGTAAAGACATCGTAGCTGCCGTTAAGAAGCTCAGAAGCCAGATTGACTTCGGTATGTTTATTCCCATCCAGAAAGCCGCTATTGCAGCTCTTACAGGTCCTATGGACTCTGTTAAAGAACAGAATAAAGAATATCAGAGAAGACGTGATGCTCTTTGCGGAGGAGCAAGAAAGATCGGATGGAATATTCCCGATGCTAAGGGTTCAATGTTCGTATGGGCACCTGTTCCCGAAGGACACGGAAATTCAATGGAGTTTTGTATGGAACTTCTTGAGAAAACCGGAGTTCTGTGCACACCCGGTTCATCATTCGGACCTTCAGGTGAAGGCTATGTAAGAATGGCTCTTGTTGCAACCGTTCCCGTTATCGAAGAAGCTCTTAAAGCGGTTGATAACAGCGGAATACTTAAGTAATAAATAACAGAAGAGTAACGAATATAAAAAAGAGACATCCGACCTTGGATGTCTCTCTTCTATTTCACTTTTTATTATCTTCTTCCTCTTCTGTCCTGACCGGATTTTACATAGAAATTACGCTTATCTTCGTACATTCTCTGATCTGCGGTCTTGGCCAGTTCCTGTATGGACAGTTCAGGGAATTCATAATGAGGTGCATATCCTTTGGACATTGAAAGGGATATATTAAGTTCACCTTTCCATTTACTTATGGATCTGTCCAGTATTTCTTTAGACTTCTCAAGATTATTTGAATCACAGCATATTATTGCTACGAATTCATCACCGCCTGTTCTGAATACGTTACCGTAATCCTTAAAACAGTTCTTCAAACAGGTTGCTGCTCCTATTATCAGTTCATCACCGGCTTTATGTCCCAGTGTATCATTAGCTTTTTTTAGACCGTTAATGTCTACTGCAACATATACAAGGTTGCTGCACATTTTAGCTTCGGAAGAGATTTCCTTTAATTTCTCTTCATAAGCCCTTCTGTTATAGCAGCCTGTCAGCTTATCCATATTGGAAATCATCCAAAGCTCACGGTTGGTATCTCTTATCTTAAATACCATATTTGCAAATAAGGTTATAAGTGCGGAAATGGCTAAAAAGATAATGATCAGAAAAACAAAATTCTTATTGGAATACCAGCCTTCATTGGGACAGATGGATAATTCCCAATTCAGATTATTAATGGCAAATTCATAACTGATCTCATCCTCAACACGTTCGGCACTTTCTATAATAATATGTTTGGTGTTATGAGAATCTATATACGATAACCTGTAGTTAACACCCATTTCATCAAAAGGCTCGAATCTGAATGCGTCAACGAAGTTTTTAGAATCGACACTTAAACCGACTATGCCCCAAAATACCGGGACGTTCCCTTTATCAATATAAATCGGTGTTGTGGCGGATAATCCTATTCCGTTTGTTTTAATATCAAAATAATGAGTAAGTACAGTTTCACCGTCAGCATATGCATTCCTGGACTGAACATTTCCGGGTCTGCTGACATCGAGATAATCGTATCCGATCATGTCCTGATTTGAATCATAGGGATAAATATCGACAATCACCCCATCAGGAGCAATGGCAATATAATCAAGAGTAATGCCGGATTCGGTTTTGATCATTTCAAAAACATCTCCGGCCATGAAATCAAAGAATCCTGTATCACCATTATGATCCTTGATAAGGGCATTCAATACTTCGGCTCTGAGCAAAACATTATTAACGGTTGTTGCTATATGATCTGCTTTATCTTTGGCTATATATTGATAAATGTTTTTTTGATTTGAAATTTCGTTTCTGACATACAAAGAATATGCTCCCATGAGCAATCCGAAAGTAATGATATAAATTAAGCTTAAGAGTAATATTTTCTTCTTCACAGATCTGTATTTCCCCTCTTGCAGATCTTAAATATTATTTTAATTGCTCGTAAAGCGGCGGAAATTCTTTCTTACGTGTAACTTCAACCAGTCCAAGTTCTGTAATATCAATTACCATTACGGTTTCGGTATCTGCCAAAGATTCTTCTTTAAGAAGATTCAGAAGCTGTTCCTTGTCTTCATCAGATTTAAGATTAATGAAATCAATGATAACAATACCGGATATATTTCTCAGCCTTAACTGCCTGCATATTTCAATGGCAGCTTCGCTATTAACAGCCATATAAGCTGACTCTTTGTCCGTGCCTTTGGAAGGCGTAAACTTACCGCTGTTTACATCTATAACAGTCATGGCTTCGGTTTTATCAAATATTAAAAAGCCACCGCATTTAAGC
This sequence comes from uncultured Lachnospiraceae bacterium, assembly GCA_902794095.1. Classification (GTDB taxonomy): domain Bacteria; phylum Bacillota; class Clostridia; order Lachnospirales; family Lachnospiraceae; genus AC2028. The sequence goes on from CADBFZ010000001.1 coordinate 150,408, forward strand.
CATACATTACGGTCCTGCGCTTCATCAAGTGCAGTTTTTAAACTGTAGAGTTTATCAAGACCGAATGATTTATCATCATATAATCTGACATTGGGAAAATCTTTTGAGAACATTTCATAAACCAATTCTATATCGGTAACAATCTCATCAAATTCTCCCTGTTTGAAGACTTTATTTATTCTGTCCGTATAAGAAGTTTTTGATTTATACAGATATGAATATTTGGTAAGATACGAAGCTTTTTCGGATAACTCGGCACCGTTTTCAATCTTTGAATAATCTATCTTTGCCGTAAAGGAAGCTCGTTTTCCCTTTTGAGCCAGGGATGTAATCTTTACGGGAATAAGGTCTCCTTGTTTGACAGTAACGCCTTTAGGAAGTTTATTTAAAGGTAAATATCCGTCACAACCTGAAGCGTATTCAATAAAGCATGCTCCGATATCATTCTTTACATCTTTAACAATTGCAATAACGATATCTTCCGGAGAAAGATCGGCATTTTCGGTCCCGTCAGAATCTTTTCCGAGAACCGTGATGCATTTCATCTTGCCGGAAACCGACAAAAATGCAATTATCTTATGATCGATGGATGTGATGATCAGTTTGCCGGATTCTGATGTTCTGAGTTCTTCAAGATTTCGAGCGGTTTCTTTGGCCGAAGATTGTAAAACAGATCTGCTCATAACTAAATTCCGACTTCCTCAAGTGATTTAAGATTACCTTCTTCATCCTGTGTAAACATATCAAGTCTGGTAATCTTAAGCGCATTAACAGGAAGTTTAATATTATCAAGACCACACATAAACTCCATTACGAATCCGGGCTTAATGGAATCGGCACTTGATGAATTGATCGTCATATTAATTACAGGGTTATCTTCAGAATCAGATACCTTTAATTCATAGATGAACTCTTTAAGATCTATATCTCTGGAGGTTTTCTTAGTCTCCTTATGATAAACGCAATGATCCATTGCATTCATTCTCTCAATAAGTTCACGTACCTTTTCTGTACCGGGACAATCATCTTTTTTATCATCGTAAAAGGTAATTTCATATGATGACGCATAGACTGATGCCATTGCATTTCCTGCGTCTTCAGGCAATACCTTAACGGATTTTATTCTGATACCATCCACACTCGCTTCATTTAAAGCATCTTTGATGGCTGCGCAATCGGGATTTTCATCCTCGACTCCAATGTCCATATATTCGCCTTCACTTTCAAGGCCTACACCCAAAGGTGCTGCGAAGGTCATGATCTGATGAGGTGAATAACCTGCAGAATATGATACATTGACCTTGGCTCTTCTGATGCATTTCTGGAAATATCTCATAACATCCAGATGTCCGATATAACGGACCGCACCATGTTTGGTAAATCTGACACGAATCTTTTTCATTGCATTACTTCCACAACATTTGCTTGATAGTATGTCCCTCAACAAGCTTGGTTTCGATCATAACATCACTGAAGTCAGTGATCTCTTCGGGGGTTTCGATGAGCTTTATAAGCTTCTCGGCAGCTGCCCTTCCCATTCCATCCATGTCCTGTTTAACGGTAGTGATCTGAGGATCATATCTTGAAGGAATATCGATTCCGTCGTAAGCTGCTACGGAGATATCATCGGGAACTACCATACCGTAAGCTTTAAGGATATTTATACCGCCTATTGCAGCATAATCATCAGGAAAAATAATACATGTAGGCGGATCAGGGAGTCTTAAAAGTGCTTCGGTTTCAAAAGCTGTCTTATTAATATCTCTGAAATACGACTGTCTGATATATTCTTCGGGAACGGTAATTCCGAGTTTATCACATGCTTCTTTGAAGTTCTTAAGCCTTACTTGAGTGACACTGTTCATATTACCATGAATGTAGGCAATTTTGGTATGTCCCATGCCTGAAATATGATAAACAAGATTTTTGATACCCTGGGCATTATCGGATAAAACCGATATAACGCCATCTAAAGGCTCATCTATGGTTACAACGGGCACATCAGAGCTGATGAGTTCTTTAACCTCGGGATCTTCGAAATTTGTACAGATAATGCCGACGCCCTGGATATTTCTGTCTTGAATGCGCTTTAGATATGAAGTTTTATGAGGATTATCCTTGCGAGTATTGATAAAAGTGATATCATAGCCCTGCTCTTCTGCCTGATTCTTAAATCCGTTTAAAACGGAAGCAAAAAAGTCATGGGTAAGGCCGTTTCTAGCCTCATCATCGAACAATATTCCAAGTGTATATGAATTATCAGACATGGAATCCTCCTAGATTAAATCTATCCATTCGGCGATTGTTTTATCGCAGGCATCGATATCGATATTTGCAACTTCTTCTTTTAATCTCTCATATAGAGTATTCTGATCGTCATCGAAACTGAACTTATCAAGTCCGGACATAACTTCTTCCATCATGTCTATATCAAGATTATCAAGTGCTACGGACATCATATCGAAGAGTTCGGTCATTACTTTCTTGGATGCCTTTGATTTCTTCTTACTCTTCTTCTCTTCTGCTTTACCGTCAAATATACTGCCTATCAAAGGTTCATATTCAAGATACTTATGAAGCATGGGCTCTGTATATTTCTCGATAAATTCGGTGTTTCTGTCGTTACCTGCTTTTTCAAGCTCTGCAGCCATATCCGCAAGTTCCAAAGCTCCTGCCTGTCTTGAGAGAGACTTCAGGGCATGTACCTCGACAGTATAATTGGGCCAATCCTGATTGTTCAGATGTTCTCTTATAACCGCCGCTTTCGTAGGAATAGCTTTGTGATATTCCTTGAGAAGGTTATAATACATCTTCTCACTACCCAGCAGCCTTATGGCAGCTTCCGCATCAAGATCACCGAGATTATAAACTGCATCATAGCTTATATCATCGGAATTTCCTGATATCTCGGATATAACGATATCCTTCTTAATCTTTTCGATGGGAAGCCATTTCTTAACCGTATTTACAAGGTTGATAACTTCAATTGGCTTAGCAATAAAGTCATTCATTCCTTCGTTCAGGAACATATCCTTATTGCCTTCCATGGCATTTGCGGTAAGTGCAACTATAGGAACCTCATCATATTCTTTATGAAGTCTTCTGATAATTCTGGTGGTTTCGATACCGTCTATCTCGGGCATCATATGGTCCATGAGTATCAGGTCAAACTTATTCTTCTCAATAAGTTCAATCGCTTCTTTACCACCCGTAGCCCTTGTAATCTGCATCTTGAGAGGTTCAAGAAGTCCTTCTGCGATATTCAGGTTTACTTCATTGTCATCAACGATAAGAACCTTAGCTTCAGGAGCTGTGTAATCAAATTGAACCGCTCTGTCATTACGGGATACCTTAAGTTCCTCATTATTAAGAGCCATTGCGATAGACAGTGATGACAACGGCTTTTTAATAATCCTGAAATTGGTCTTCTTAGTTGAATATTCACTGGTAAGATCTGTAATTTCTACGAAGTTGATCTCCGGATTTTTATTAATGATCCTTTCAAGTGCAGGAAGATACATCTCCTCATCAAAGAATAAAACAAGCTTCTTATTCTTTAATTCGCTTGCATAATTTGAAAGCATATCATTAAGCGAATCAAGGTTAACAAGTGCTGCATGAAATACACCCAGATTCTTGGCATCTCTGTAGAACTGTCTTGCCATGTATCTGTTGGAAAAGAGACCGGTTATCATAAATGCGTCAGGTTCACGCACGAAAATTGAGGGTGAATGATCCACAACTTTCTGAGGAATAATGATGGTGAACTTGCTTCCCTTTTCATATACAGATTCAACAGAAAGAGTTCCGTGCATGAGCTCCACAAGTCTCTTTGTAATGGCAAGACCCAGGCCGGTTCCTTCAACGTTTCTGTTACGTTTGGAATCAACCTGTGAGAAAGACTCAAATATTTTCTCAAGATCTGCTTTCTTGATACCGATACCGGTATCGGAAACACTGATCCTCATATTGATCGTATCTTCGGATACATCCTCGTAATCGAGGCTTATCTTAACACGACCTTTGTTGGTGAATTTAATCGCATTATTGGACAGATTTATAAGAATCTGTTTGATCCTCTGGCTGTCACCGATAACCTTACAGGGAAATGTAGGATTGATATTCAAAAGAAGCTCAAGCTTCTTGGTACCGATCCTTGTTGTAATGATATTACAGGTATCGTTAAAGATGGATAAAGGAGTATACTCCTCTTCCATTATCTCCATTCTTCCCGAATCAATCTTCGAAAAATCGAGAATGTCATTAATGATATTAAGCAGTGACATTCCGCTGGTTTTGATCTGAGAAATATAATCCCTTGCAGCGGGAGGAAGATCTTCTCTTAAAGACATCTCTGCCATTCCCAAAACGGCATTCATAGGGGTTCTGATCTCATGGCTCATATTAGCCAGGAAGTCAGATCTCATATCTGCATTCTTTTTAATGGTTTCTGCGGAATGCTGAATCTCTTCGGCTGAAATATAAGATTTAATCTCTGCTTCAACAGCTTTAAGCCTGCCGTTGGCAAGCTTGGATACGATATCTATATTTGATAACAGATATTTGGAAGCAAGTTCGATATGATCTTTGGTGAAAAACTGAACGGCGTCAACACCTTCATTTTCCGGAGTTCTGACAGCTCCGGTACCCATCATACAACCGAGAACTTCATCGTCATATTTAAAAGGGATTGCGAAAATGATAATTCCGCCATGATATTCATAGAAAATAAAATCGCCGGTTCTTATGGCATTATATCCCAGGGTGGATGCATACTCTTTAACCGCAACATCATCTACACTTCCGTTTGATGCAACGGAAATATATTGATAGAAATATGTACTATCGGTAACAGGGGCACCTTCAGCATCCATTATGTAATTGGATAAACCGGAATACAGATAACAGGAAGCACACATCTGCTCCAGCATATCCAGGGATATGAAATCTGTAAGAGTTATATTATCCATATGATCAACCTATAAATTTTTCAATGGTTCCTATAAGCTTATCCTTATCGATGGGTTTTAACAGATAACCCTGAGGCTTGAGTGAAAGCGCTGCAGTTATCTTGTCCTTATCCGATACACCGGTTAAGAAGATAATCGGAATATTGGAAAGCTCCTCACGCTTTCTGAGGTTGATCAAAACATCCGGTCCGTCCTCTCCGGGCATTTCATAGTCCAGAAGGATCATGTCGGTTGTTTTACTTTCGAGGAATTTATATGCGATCTTTCCGCTGATTGCGGTTGCCACATCATAGTTTTCATGGAGATGCTCTTTAACGACCTTGAGCATTATGGGGTCATCATCAATTACGAGAACATGCTTACGACGGTTCTCTTCTTTGATTTTTTCAAGTTCTGCCTGAATCTTGGCGTCTTCGATCTCTTTCTTTTTCTTATCTTCCATGTAATCGTTGATACGATTCCTGATGGCAACGATATTAATTGGCTTTTCGAAGGATTCTTCAGCCATATAAACAACGGTACTCTTGAAGAAATCACAGTCTTCACGAGAACCGGCTATGAACACAAAAATACTTTCTCTGGTGAAAATTCTTTTGAGTTCCATCATAACGCTGAGATCTTCTTTGGTCTCACCGTTTAAGCACAGCATAAATACATCGGGATGGAACAATGAAACATGTTTGACGATATCTTCATACCTGAATGAAGTGGTAAGAAGATCGAAATCATCTGAAAGATGATGGAAGAAATCATCGATGATGATATTTTGTTTGCCGCAGATTAAAATCTTATACTTATCCATTTTGGAACCCCCGAATATAAAACAGATGCGAAAAGATAACGACATCTATATTTTATCGGAAATTGCTGAAAAAATACAGTTTTTCGGGGGTTAATTACCACTCTTGACAACACCGGGACAAATTCCCGCACCAAATGAAGCGGCGCCACATCCGCTACACTTATTTCTGCAGTTTGAAGTGATCTCTCCGCGAGCTGCTTTCTTGTATTCTTTTAATAAAAATGCCTTGCTTACGCCGATATCAATGAAGTCCCAGGGGAAGAGCTCATCATCCTTCCTCTCCCTGAAAGCATAGAAATCAAGGGATAGGCCGCATTCTTCGATGGCTTTCACCCATCGGTCATGCTTATAGTAATCGGACCAGGCGTCATAGATTCCGCCCTTTTCATAAACTTTCTTGATGACAGCAGAAACCTTCCTGTCTCCGCGGGCAAGAAGTGCCTCGATTACGCTGGTATCGGCATCGTGCCAGTTATAGTGGATTCGCTTCTGGTTAAGCTGATTTGCGATTCCGCCGCGACATACATAGGCTTTTCTGATAAATTCATCCTGAGTACACTGAGGAGCCCACTGAAAGGCCGTAAAAGGCTTGGGAACAAAGAATGAAGTACTGACTGTAATCGATATAGGACCGTTTGTTCTCTTGTCCTTAGGGACCATTTCAAAGAATTCTGCGGCAACCTTATTTGCAAGATCTCCGATTCCTTCGATATCCTCATCTGTTTCAAAAGGATGTCCCAGCATAAAATAAAACTTAAACTTAGTCCATCCGCCCTGAATAGCCTGTCCTGCACCGGATAAGATATCTTCTTCCGTAAGGCCTTTGTTGATTACATTTCTGAGTCTCTGGGAACCTGCTTCGGGAGCAAAGGTTACCGAAGACTTCTTGATGTCTTCAACCTTATTCATGACATCAAGAGAGAAAGCATCAATACGAAGTGAAGGAAGGGTAATGTTAACCTTCCTCTTATTGCACTCCTCGATAAGATTATCGAGAAGCTCGGGCAAATGAGTATAATCGGATGATGAAAGAGAACTGAGAGAAACCTCTTCATATCCGGTTGAATCAAGCATTTGATATACGGTATCCAGTAGCTTATCTACGCTTCTTTCACGTACCGGTCTGTACAATTCACCCGCCTGGCAGAAACGGCATCCTCTGATACATCCGCGCATTATCTCAAGAACAACTCTGTCCTGTACGCATCTGATATAAGGAACCACGGGTTTCTTGGGGTAATAGGTGTCATCAAGATTTTTGACGACTTCTTTACGGACTTTTGCAGGTACTCCTTCTACTGCAGGAGTAAACGATTTTAAAGTTCCGTCTTCGTTGTATTCCACATTGTAGAATCTGGGCACATATAATCCGGGAATGGATGCTGCTTTGATAAGGAACTCATCACGAGTACATCCTTCGTCCTTACATTTCTCATAAAGATCAATGAGTTCACGATATCTTGTTTCACCTTCTCCGATATAGAAAATATCGAAAAAATCCGCAATGGGTTCAGGGTTATAAGTGCAGGGTCCGCCACCGATAACGATGGGATCGTCTTCTTTTCTATCCCCGGATTCAAGGGGAATTCCGGAAAGGTCAAGCACCTGTAAGATGTTTGTATAGCACATCTCATATTGGATGGTTATACCCAGAAAATCGGCATTTTTAACGGGAGTCTGGGATTCCAGCATAAAAAGAGGAATGTTCTTTTCACGCATTACTTTATCCAGATCCACCCAGGGTGAATAAACTCTTTCGCACCATACATCATCGAAAGAATTCAACATATCGTAAATAATCTGGATACCCAGATGGCTCATTCCTATCTCATATACATCGGGAAAACACATCGCAAAACGGACCCTGACAGAATCAGGGTCCTTTATGCATGAATTAACTTCGTGCCCGATATAACGTTCAGGTTTCTCAACAGACATTAAAATGTCGTTGGAAAGAAAAAGATTATCTGAACTCATATTATCTTCCGGCTAATTCCTTTGTAACTTCTTCCCAGGAAATCTCTTTCTCAGCCATAAGTACCATTAAATGATATAGAAGATCGCTGATCTCATAAACGGTTTCCTGATTGGAGTGATTCTTGGCTGCGATAATAGTCTCCGTAGCTTCCTCTCCCACTTTCTTAAGGATCTTATCAAGGCCCTTATCAAGCAGGTAATTGGTGTAGGAACCTTCCTTGGGATGTACCTTACGGTCCTTGATTACATCATATACCTTCTCAAATACAAGAAGAGGATTTGTCTCATCGACTTCTTCACTTCCTGTGATTTCGTTAAAGAAGCAAGATCTCGCACCGGTATGACATGCTACACCCACCTGGGATACTTTGGCAAGTATTGTATCTTTATCGCAGTCTGCAGTAAGGGATTTTACATACTGATAATGACCGCTGGTCTCACCCTTAACCCACTGCTCTTCACGGCTTCTTGAATAATAAGTCATAAGTCCGGTAGAGATGGTGTTAAGGAAAGCTTCCTCGTTCATATAAGCAAGCATAAGAACTTCGTTGTTCTTATAATCCTGTACGATAACCGGGATAAGATCGTTGGGACCTTTCTTAAGATCGGACCATTTGATCTTGCTCTCAAGTCTTCTAACGATGATTCCATTTTCGGTACAAATATCCTTAATGGATGAAATCTCTCCTGAGTTAAGCGAGATAACATTTCCGGTTACACCGGCTACAGAATCTTTCTTGAGATATTCGATGATCTTATTAAAAGCAAGATCCTTGGCGCTGATAACGATGGGAAGATCCACATCTCCTTCGATTACATCAAGTGCATGGATATTCTTAAGAAGTATTCCGGAGCAGTATTTAACGGCAAGATCCGATACGCTGCCGGTATCCTTATCATCACCTGAATGATAATTGGTGTCGGTTCCGATAAGAAGGCTTCTGTCCAGGGATTCTACCTGAGTGGTAAGAGTCTGAGGGTATGAAACCGCTGCATATACTTTATCTCTTCCGAATCTTCCGCTTGCTGCAGATGTAAGAAGGATATTTACTTCCTTGTCGTAATCAAGAATAACCTTGGAACATCCTGCATATATAAGCTTCTTAACATCTTCAAGTCGCTTGATGTTACCGGTTGCATAGATGGGAACCTCACTGTCTCCGCAAATTGCACGAATAATCCTGAGTGCCTCATCATGTGCTTCATCACCCATGCCTTCGGAAAGATCGTAGATTATGATTCCGTCTGCAAGATCCCTGCAGAATTTCATGGCAAGGGAATACGCATCAGCTTCGATTATTGAATCGTCTTCATCGGATGCCACTGCACTTCCGTTCTTAAGATAGATACAGGGCAGAAATTTCTTAACGTACATTACAGAGCTCCTTTCGTTGAGAGAACTCCTGAGATTCTGGGATCGGTTGTTGTAGCCATATCAAGAGCCTTTGCAAACGCTTTGAACATAGCCTCGGTTACGTGATGAGCATTTCCGTCGGATAAAACTTTAAAATGTAGATTCATTCCGGCAGAGTAACTTACTGCATAGAAGAATTCCTTAACAAGCTCGGTATCAAGTTCACCGATCATGGGAACTTTGTACTCATATTCGAATCCGAGATAAGGTCTGTCACAAAGATCGATACTGCAAAGAACAAGAACCTCATCCATGGGAAGAACGAAGTATCCGTATCTGTTAATACCTTTCTTATCTCCGATTGCTTGTTTAATTGCAGTTCCGAGAACAATACCGCAGTCTTCCACGCTGTGGTGTCCGTCTACTTCAAGATCTCCTGCTACGGAACATTTAAGATCGAATAAACCATGCTTTGAAAATGCTGTAAGCATGTGATCAAAGAAACCGATTCCGGTCTTAACCTGATTCTTGCCGGTTCCGTCGATATTAAGGCTTATCTTGATATCTGTTTCACCGGTTTTTCTGGAAACATCTGCTTTTCTAATCTTCTTTGAAGGCATATTAAGTCTCCTTTATCAGTCCTCAAAACGGACTTTAATGCTGTTTGCGTGAGCGGTGAGTCCTTCGTTATTTGCAAAGAGCTGAATCTTCTTGGAATCGCGCTCAAGTGCTTCCTTTGAATAGTATATAACGGAACTCTTTTTAATGAAATCATCAACATTTACGGGGCTGAAGAATCTTGCGGTTCCGTTAGTCGGAAGTATGTGGTTGGGACCTGCAAAATAATCTCCGAGAGGCTCGGATGAATACTCACCGAGGAAAATCGCACCCGCATTTCTGATCTTGGTCATTACCTCAAAAGGATTTGCTGTAAGGACTTCAAGATGCTCGCTTGCAACGGTATTAACTGTATCAATGGCCTCATCCATATCATTTGCGATAAGGATATATCCGTAATTATCAAGGGATTTTCTGATGATATCAGCTCTTGAAAGAGTCTTGAGATATCCTTCGATCTCTTCGTTTACTTTATCTGCAATCTTCTTATCGGTAGTTACAAGTATAGCACTTGCAAGTTCATCGTGCTCAGCCTGGCTTAAAAGGTCTGCGGCAACATAGTGAGCATTAGCGGTTTCATCTGCAAGTACCATAACCTCGGAAGGTCCTGCGATGGAATCGATGCTTACAAATCCGTAAACAGCTTTCTTGGCAAGAGCTACGAAGATGTTACCGGGGCCGGTGATCTTATAAACCTTGGGAATGGACTCGGTTCCGAATGCCATTGCACCGATTGCCTGAGCTCCGCCTGCTCTGTAGATTTCATCCGCACCTGCGATATCAGCGGCAACTAAAGTTCCGGGATCGATGACTCCGGTCTTTCCGGGAGGTGTGCACATGATGATCCTGTCTACTCCGGCAACTTTTGCAGGAATGATATTCATAAGAACGGATGAAGGATAAGCTGCCTTTCCTCCGGGAACATATACACCCAGTCTTTCGATTGCAGTTATCTTCATTCCGAGTAAAGTTCCGTCCGGCTTGGTCTCAAACCAGCTGTTTCTGAGCTGCTTTTCGTGAAACTCTCTGATATTGGCAGCCGCTTCTTTGATAACTTCGATATACTCTTTATCAAGCTTGGTATATGCTTCGGCAATCTCAGCTCTTGTTACCTTGATGTTTTCGGGAGTCAGTTCAAATCCGTCAAACTTAGTGGTGTAATCAAAAAGAGCCTTATCTCCGTTTTCACGGATGTTTGCAAGTATTTCATTTACTTTGGATTCGTACTCTGTGTACTGAGCAGGGGAACGCTTTAAAAGTTCGCTCTGAATCTCTGCGATTGAATCCGGAGTTAAGTTTACGATCTTCATATAATCCTCCAAAAGCCCTTAAGGCTTGAATTTATAATTGTTCTTTGAGCTTAAGAACAAGTTCCTTGATTCTGTCTCCCTTAAGTTGCATGCTGACGGGATTTACAATCATTCTTGCGGAAAGCGGGCAGATCTCTTCGAGAACTTCAAGTCCGTTTTCTCTTAAAGTGGAACCTGTTTCTACTATATCAACTATGACATCGGCAAGACCTACGATGGGTCCCAGCTCTACGCTTCCGTTAAGCTTGATGATATCAACAGTCTGGTTTTTCTTATTATTAAAATACTCCTTGGCAATTACCGGGTATTTACTGGCAACTCTGATTCTCTCATGATGTAGAAGCTTTTCTGCGGCCGAATGTGGACCGCATACGCACATCCTGCACTTTCCGAAACCAAGGTCCAATATCTCATAGACATTGCGGTTTTCCTCCAGGATTGTATCTCTTCCTACAACTCCGATATCAGCTGAACCGTATTCTACATAAGTAGGAACATCGGGACCTTTGGAAAGGAAAAATCTTGTCTTGGTCTCTTCACTTGTAAATATAAGCTTTCTTGAAGAAGGATCCTTCATCTCTTCGCAGGTGATTCCGATCTTCTCGAAAAGCTCCATTGTTTTATTGGATAAGCGTCCCTTACCGAGCGCAAATGTAAGATAATCGTCGTAACTGTTCATAATATCCTCACTTCTGTGCACATACGGCGGCTCTTCCGCCCTTACTTCTGATCTCTGCTGCTTTCTTAACAGCTTCTTCATATGAAGACTCATCACCTGCTTTATAGAAGATTTCCTCAACTGATGCCGCATCGGGGAAAGCAAATCCCTGTCTTTCGAGAAGCTTTTCAACTTCATCGGGAAGGATTACAAAGCCGACTGCAGCCGCATCCTTGCCAAAATAAGACAGCAGCTGATCATATCTTCCGCCCATGGCAATGGGGGATCCGGCTCCGAGAGCAAATGCTTTAAATACGATTCCGGTATAGTACTGATACTTGGAAAGCATACCCAGATCAAATGAAACATACTTCTCATATCCACGGATCTTAAGAAGTTCAAAAAGCTTACTGAGTCTTTCAATAGCATTCTTAGAGATTTCATTTCCTGCAGAGGATGCAAGCTCGGAAAGCATAGAATGATCTGCGAAAGTATCTGTGATCCTAAGGAGCTTATCTCTCATCTCATCGCTTATATCGCACTGTCCGAGAAGATCAGATGCAGCAATGGGATTCTTGGATGAGATCAAGTCTCTTAAATCTCTTTCCTCATCTTCGGAAAGCTTAGCCTCTGAGCAAAGTCCCTTGAAATAATCAACTTCTCCTATCGAAACTCTGAAATTCTCAAGTCCTGTTTTAAGAAGACTTTCTATTAAGAGGGAAACCATCTCGGCATCTGCCTGAACGCTTCCGTCTCCGATGAGTTCAGCACCTTCCTGAGTAACCTCACAGTATTTTCCCTGAAGGGATGAAATATTCTGGAAGGTTGATCCGATATAGGAAAATCTCAAAGCTCTGTCATCATCCATGAAATACTTTGCAGCACATCTTGCTATCGAAGGAGTAAAATCAGGACGAAGTGCAAGGGTCTCGTTTTCTTTATCGAAGAATTTATAAAGTTCTCTTGAAGGAATTGTTCCGACTTCCTTGGAAAAGACATCGAAATATTCGAATGAAGGTGTCTGGATATCGGTATATCCATAGGAAGAAATCACATCTGAGATCGTCTTTCTCACGAACTTGATATTGTCATATTCCTTGCCGTAGATATCCCTGACGCCGTCGGGTGTATGGAGTAAATTGTTCTTGAAATTGCTCATATATATCTCACTTTACCTATTGTTCATGATACAATGTAAATGTTTCACGAAATTTATGTTTCACGCTTTACTATGCTAATGTGCTAACATGCTAATACAGTGAATTATACAGACCAAATTACTATGTGTCAATAACAAAAAACATAGTAATTATAACGCATTTTACACATTAAAGATATCGAAAGGATTCAATATGGAATCTGTCTATTTTGGAAAAGAAAACTCTGACTTACACAAGATTACAACTGAGCCAAAGCCTCAGGAAAATGCTCCCAAAGGTCCCAGAGAGTATTATTTTCCCAATGAGAATACGAAAAAGCTGGATATTATTGCGTTCATATCTGCTCTTCTTGCATCAGCTGTATTGGACGGTTTTATATTCGGCTTTGCATACCCGGCTATCATTTTCACTTTAAGAAAATCATATCCGGTTTTTAAGCTTATTATAGTTAACGAATTTCTTCTCGCAGACATCTTTGTTCTGTATGCTATTTTATTTATCATTATATATTTTCTGATCCATAATAGCGGGCGTAAAAAAGTCTATGTAAATGACAACGGAACATTCTATTTTCTTAAAATGAATATCAGGGTAAAGACCGGGAGATCAAACAGTTCCATACATGCCAAATACGCAAGATATATTAATAAAATAAATAAACAGATAGAAAAAAGGGGATTAAGGATCTTCAAGGTTCTGACAGACTGTAAAGAATCGGATAATATCCATGATGACGGGATATACTTTACCGGATTTAACGAAAAGACGGTAAGCGATGAAGAGTTTAAGATTCCCGGCTGGTACATTAAATACGAACCAAATGCAGATTACCATAAGAATAAAATAGGCTTTGCTCTTCTGTTTTGGGTGATAAAGCTGTCATATTATGGAATTATAATGTGTTGGCTTATCAGTATCGGAAAGAGCAGACTTAATACTTTTAATGAATGCTTCGAAACTTACAGAGATGAGAGAATTGCAGCGCTTGAACCTATCGGGTACAAATACTTGGAAAGCAGCGGATATCTCGATCATACTTATGAATATCTGGAGTTTATTGATAAAACCGATAATCTGAATAATACTGTGAGGGTATATTTTGATATAACCAAAGATGGTGAAATCATAGATGATTCATATAGCTTTTTCTATGACATGAATTACGATGAAGATATTGATACCATTAAAACTGCCATAAGGACTTTGTATGACGGAGATATTCCGGAACTTGACGACATAGATGAAATGATTCAAAAATACAAACTTGAGGGAACACGGCAAAGTATTAGTATCTCAAACGATCACATATTTATGGGCGGAAGTGTATATGACTCATACTACGCAGATTACAGATTATATATTAACTTCTCGGAAAAGAATAAACTGATTTATATCTTTTAATAAAATACTCCCCGTTCATGAACGGGGAGTATTTTTATCGTCATTATTAAAAAGAATCAAGAAGCTGCTTAAGTGAGTCTTCTACATCCTCGGTTACCGTAGTCATCATGTTGATGGATGTAGCTGTTTCTTCGGATGAAGCAACAAGGTTCTCAGCTCTTGAATTGACCTTCTTAACTATATCTGCAAGTCTCTGGGACTCTTCGATAAGCTTGGTGATGGTCTCTTTAATATCCTGGTTGTTCTTATTGGAATCGTTTGCAGTAACATTTGAATTCTCTGCAAGATTCTTTATCTCGTCAGCAACAACCGCAAATCCTCTTCCGGCTTCACCCGCACGAGCAGCTTCGATTGAAGCATTAAGTGCAAGAAGGTTAGTCTGGTTTGATATTGCTATAACGTCTGCGTTATTTGATTCAAGCTTATCAAGATATCCCTCTATTGTAGAGAGAACGTTACGAAGGTTCTCTGCAAACTGATCGACCTCAGCCATGTACTCGGATATCTTGGAGGTCTGCTGAGCGTTATCATCACTTATCTTCTGAATCTGATTGATGGAGTTAAGAAGATTTGCGAAGTTTTCGTTAATTCCGGATGAAAGAGAATCTTTCTTTTCAACAAGTTCATCATGAGTTTTCTGAACCTGTTCGGTAAGAGCGATTGCCTTATCCTTCTCTTCGTATGCTCTGTCTTTGATATAGTGTACACAGTTATGACGATGGCTGAATCCGTTGGCAATTGCAATTGCCATTTCACGACATGAATCATATCCGCAGCATGAGCAGTCGATATGACGCTTCTCTTCGGTATCCTTTCTCATCTTGGTAAAGATCTGATTGATCTCTGCGTCGGAAGGAATCCTGAAAGCACAATCCTTGCTTCTGTCGGTATATTTCCTTATAAAGTCATTCAGATTAAGATCTGCAAACTGCTTATTAAGAGCGGCAAGTCTCTTCTCGGGAGTAAGTTTCTTACCCCATGCGGATCTCTTCGAATCATTCTTGGAACTTATCTTAACCTTCTGAATGGTCTCGAATACTTCCTCATCCATGGTCTTACGGTTATCAACTCCTGTTCCGTAGAGACAGCCGTTGGTACAGTTGAGTGCATCGATAAAGAGATAACCTGTTCTGCCGTTCTTGATTCTTTCTTTGTTGCGGCGAAGATACTCATACATATGATGTTCGCCTTCCATCTGACGAACAAGAGCATCCTCTCCCAGAAGCCAATATACATTCTCTTTCAGACCGCCGGGCATAGGATAAATTGATCCGAGGCCATATTCAATCTCGTCCTTATAAGGCTGAGCTCCGCTTACGGGATGAGTCTTAAGATATGCAACAAGCTTTGAAAATGTAAGATTATATGCGATATATCCCTGATTATTGGGATCGTCTATCTCATTCTTTTTGGCAATACAAGGACTGATAAATGCAAACTTGTCATTTATCTTAAGATACTTCTTGGCATAGATTGCAGTACACATCATGGGACTGTGTACCGGCATGAGTTTGGGAAGAAGTTCGGGTAGGTATCTCTCGATATAACCTACAACTGCAGGACAAGGCTGAGAAATTCCACCGTAGAATTTATGCTCAGTAATATATTTGATGTATGCCCAGGTAGTGATATCTGCTCCGAAAGAAACGCTGATAAAGCGATTAACTCCCAGCTTTTTGAGCATACCGAGATATTTCTCATAGTCACGAGGATAATTAGCAAGAAAAGCGGGAGCAATGATAACGGAGATCTTCTGACCTTTCGAAAGATCTGCGAAGAACTGCTCAACATCATCTTCATACTCTCTTGCCTGATGCTCACACGCATCAAGACATGCACCGCAGGCGATGCACTTTTTAGGATCTACTTCTATTATGTTGCCTCTTTCTTTTTCAACGGCAACATTCGCTCCGATACAGCTACAGGCTCTGATACATTTATTACATCCGATACATTTGTCGTTTGTCTTGATCAACCCCATACTATCCTCCAAGGTGAAAATAGATTGCCACTTAACATATTTTACTAAAATTATGCTTTTTATACCAATTTAAAAATTTAGCAATTTTGTGACTATACAGGAAATCAAATGCTCCATCGATCTTGAGGGAGCTCAAATTATTTCTCATCCGGCCTGTCAGCCAGGTCTAAATTAACCTTATCAAGATACGGGACAGGAATCCCGGGGTTTTCTTTGATTATATAATCGGGATTAAGTTCATCATGCCTGAAGGATTTGCGTCCGCCCTTCTCTGCCCTTTCCCAGAAGAATTCAAGCATCTGAAGAGGCAGATAATATAGCTCTTCCCTTCCGGTAAAATAGATCAGGAAGAACGCTATACCGCCCTGCTTTTCAAACTTTCTCATGAACTCAACCTGGTGAGCATGTATATTACTTAAGGCAAAGGTATCTGAAGCGCATTCTTTTGCATCAAAGCAGATTGGAATTCCCTGAACCGCTCCAATGTAATCGACAGTACTTTTCTGATCAAAGTAAGCAAGTGTAATGTGCCTTGTTGCTTTATCGATATTGATTGGAGTTATGGGCGTGGGAATCTTCTGGACAAGCGCAAGTCCAGCTTCGTCATATTTTTCGTTACTTCTGTTTATCAGGTCTTCAAGAGTTGAACCTCTGAGACCTCTTGATTTCCAAGTGGTCATAAGGTATCTTCCTCTCTTATTCCGATTTTGGATGCCAAACGCATCATATCTGCAGGCATAGGTGCAGTAATGTCTGTTCCTTCTTCAAGAACAGTTCTGTATGAATGAAGCATCTGACGCTTAGCCATGGAGGCCGACTTTTCATTTCCGTACTTTCTGTCACCGAGAATGGGAAAACCGAGCCTCGCTAAATGAGCTCTGATCTGATGGGATTTGCCGGTATAAAGTCTTACCTTAACAAGTGAGATCTCATCACTGCATTTAACAGGTTCAAATCCTGTTTTGATCATCATTGCATCCGGAGCATCTTCAGAGACGAACTTAAGCTTGTTTTCTTTTTCATCTTTTATTACGTATTTGATATCGATTGAAGGGCCTGTAAAATTACCGGCAACAATAGCCAGGTAATACTTCTCCAGATCCTTGTCTTTGATCTTATCGGACAGATACCTGGATCCTTCAAAAGTCTTGGCACATAAAATAAGTCCGGATGTATTTCGGTCCAGTCTGTTACAAACAGAAGGCCTGAAACTTTGAAGTGATGATGCAGTTACTGCTCCTTTTGCAAGCAGGTATCCCACCAAATATTCATTTAAAGAAAGCGCCTTATTATCAGCGGACTGTGAAAGCACATTTGCAGGCTTATTAAATACAACTATCTTGTCGTCTTCATATACTGCTTCAATGCCTTTAATTTCTGTATATGCTCTTTCAAATACTGAAGTATTAACCGCTTCTCCCGCAGCAAACTTCTCATATGTCTCGTCTGAAAAGAAAACAGAAATAACATCACCTGCCTTAACTATCTCATTTCCGGTTGCTTTGGATGAATTAAGGGTGATGTTTTTCTTACGAAGTTGTTTATATATAAGGCTTTTGGGACATGACGGAAGAAGTCTTTGAAGATACTTATCAAGACGCTGAGATGCCATATCATTTGTGACTGTTATCTGTTTCATATTATAAAACGATCTGTTTTAAAATTTTTAAACAAGCAGCATCAGCATCGTCGGATGTAGTAAGAGTCGAAATGCGGTTTAAATAAGCTTTCTTATCGGTAAAGACTTTAATGGTCTCGTCTTTGATTTTCTCTGCATTTAAATAGATCTGAACATGATCTTTGAAAGCGGTCTCGTCGAATTTAGGTTTGTCTGTATAACCGATAACACAACCGCCGGATACGCACAGATGGCAGATCTGATAATTTACTTTCTCTGAAGTAAATACCATATCGTATGCGTTAAGAACATCTTCTGCTACCTCAATCTTCTCTTTAAAGCTTTTGAATCTGCAAAACATGATAACTGATACAAGACTCTTTGATGCGGGAAGCATTCCGAGTACGGCAACTACCGTAAGAAGATTCTTCCTGGTTCCTGTTGTTATATATCCTGCAAAAAAGATCGAAAACGAAATAGCGAAATATATTATGGTTCTGGCAATCTCATATTTACGCTGGGTATCGAGGTACCCAAAAGTTCCTTTATGTGATTCGCCTGAAAAAAGTCTGGAAAAGGTCATTATCAATCCCCGATCATTTATATAAATTATTCGTCAAAGCAATAATGATCCTGTGGGGAACGATCTTGCTCATGATATGGAAAAGCTTCATTACTGTGGTAGGTACGGAAATTTCTTTCTTAGCATAGGAATCCTTAAGAGCTTCCTTTACTACAACATTGGGAGTTGTCATAGCAAACTTCTTAAGAGTTAAAGTTCTGGTTCCGTACTTCTCCGCAACATCAAAGAACTCTGTTCTTACAGGTCCGGGACAAACCGCAGTTACATAAATTTGTCTGTCCTTAAGTTCGGCATTTAATGCTCTTGAGAAACTCAGAACATAAGACTTAGAAGCTGCATATACGGCAAATGAAGGCTGAGGTACAAATGAAGCACTTGATGCAAGGTTAATAATACGGGAATTCTTTCCCATATGAGGAAGACATACATGAGTAAGCTCGGTAAGTGCTCTTACGTTAAGGTCGCACATTCCGCTTTCTTCCTTACGGTCACCCTTTGCAAAATCACCAAGAACTCCGTAACCTGCAGCGTTAACAAGAAATCTTACTCTGTATTTATCAGCATTAAGAAGCTGGGAAATACGATTTATGGTATTTCTGTTAGCAAGGTCTCCTGCAACAATACGTGCATGATGCTTGAGCTTTTCCGAAAGCTCCTCAAGACGATCTTTTCTCCTGGCAACAATCCAGATCTCATCGATTCCGTTCATGCTCTGATCGATGGCGTAAGCAAATTCACGTCCTATTCCGGAAGATGCTCCGGTAACTATGGCAATATACTTCAAACTTGTACCCTCCGCTTAGATTAAGCTTCTCTGTATAAAGGTTTATCCGTAGAATTAAATCTGTCTATAAATGTAATCTGATTTGATTTAGTATATGCATCGTAGCGGTTAAAAGCCTTAACTACGATATCCGGTCTGTCACCTGAATTAAAAGATAAAGTCAGCTCAAAGCTTGAATCAAATGTTCCGGTATAAGTGTCTGCGCCGGGCCAAACCTGCGATTCCTCCCAAGTCCATCCGCCGTCAGTAGATAATGCATAAAACATCATCATTCCGTCAGCTTCCGTTGCCTCTACTCTAACTGTAACGGTATTTGATGAAGGATCTAAATTTACTACCGACACATTAACGGAATCGGGTGACGTTCTGTCCTCATAAGTAGCATCATTAAATCCGTTAACGTCCACTTCGATAAGATTTGTCGAGTACCCCGTATAGTCCAAACCTAAAATAGAACTCTTAAGTCCGAAGAACTCCGCAATGGCATCTGCATCGGCGTATCCATAATTTCTGAGCTGATCCCCTGTCTGAGTAAATACTGCATCAATAGGACCATCAGCAAAACAATGCTCAATTATAACTGCAGGAATCTCACGATATACATTGGCAGAAATGATGGTATAGTAATCTCCTTCGGTTCTCAGACCTTTTCTGGTCTTAACACCTCTGGGGAAAATTCCGAACTCACTCTCATATCTTTGCATCAACAGATTTCCAAACTGATATCCGTATGCATTGTAAGGTGCAACTCTGGAAGTATAAACTTCGATTCCGAACCTGTCATGAGCATAGCAGGCATTATAGTGAACACTGAATACGAAATCCGCATCAACTGTCTCTGCAAACTTAGCTCTGTCAGTTAAGCTCATCGTTGTATCGTTATCAAATCTGGTCATGTAAACCGTAACGCCTTCATAGAGATTCAGTCTCTCAACAAGCGCCTGAGCAGTGATAAGATTCATAAAACGTTCCTGGATCCTTCCGCCCTGTGTTCCGGTTTCATTACCACCGTGTCCGGGATCGATTACGATAACAAGATTGTCATCATGAGGATATGCTCTGTCCGCAGCAAGTACATCCGAATTAGGGACAAGGCAAAGTAAGGCTACTGCTAAAACAATGCTTATACACTTTTTAAAGAAGCGGGTTTTCACTTATCCTTGTCCTCTAAAAAGAAAACCGGCTTGTTTAAAGCCGGTTTATCATTACTTTCATTCGTTATCGGTATCGGGATAAACCGTACTGACATTGGGGCCTGAACTTTCGGTTTCTTCGGGCTTACCGTTTCTGGAAGCTCTGAGAGAATCGTGATCGTTCTTAACAGCCTGAAGCTTTGAATTAAGTGCATTGAGAAGTTCATCGTACTGATTGGATACGGTTCTTGATGAAGCTGAAAGAAGTCCCTCAACATAGTTCATGACATCTTCCATATATCCCATTGCAGCTTCTCTGCATGCATTTGCTTCGTTGGTAGCATTATCCAGAATGTTCTGAGCCTCAGCCATGGTCTGCTGAGTTACTGCATCAGCTTGCTCGTAAGCCTTCTTGAGAATCTCGTTCTGGGAAAGCATCTCATCGGTCTGAGCAGTTGCCTTCTCGATAAGTCCGTCAGCCATCTTTCTTGCATTATCGAGAATGCTGTCCTGATTGCTGATGATCTTCTGATATCTTGCGATCTCTTCAGGTGCTTTTCTTCTGAGATCGTCTATAAATCCCTGAATAACGTCTTTTTCAACATAGATCTCGGTGCTGGAGAGAAGCTTGGGCTTACATTCGGAAATGTACTGTTCAAGCTCATCGATTACTCCGAAGATCTGACTTTCCATTTTTCTTTCCATTATCCGGTTCCTTACTTTTTGATAACTTTGAATTTTTCCTTAAGTGCACTTTCAACATAAGGAGGAACGGAATGACTTACATCGCCACCGTACATGGCAATCTCCTTGACGGTTGAAGAGCTTAAATACGAATACTGAAGATCGGTGGTAAGGAAGACGGTATCAACCTTATTATCCGATATCTTTCTGTTGGTCTGAGCAATCTGAAGTTCATACTCAAAGTCGGTGACCGCACGCAGTCCTCTTACCATGGTATGAAGGCTATTGTTCATACAATAATCTACTGTCAGACCCCTGAAAGAATCGACTCTGACATTGGGCATATCTTTAGTCGCTTCGCACAATATTTTAACACGTTCATCTGTTGAAAACAACGGAGTCTTTTGGGTGTTATCAAGGACTGCGACTATGAGTTCATCGAACATAAGTGAAGCTCTTCTGATGATATCAAGGTGTCCCAAAGTCATGGGATCGAAGCTTCCGGGATATAATGCTCTGTTCATTTACTCTCATCCTTTACGATTTTACGAAGGAACAAATGCATATTGCCTTTGTATTCTTTCCTTCGAACTATTTCAAATCCGACGCTTTCAGTATAGCTGAAATCGCTTTTTTTGTCAGCCTCTATTATGATGAGTGTATCTCTGTCAACGTACTTCATGAAGGAAAGCTGTTTGAGGACGTTTTTCTCGTAATCCTTCATGTAGGGTGCATCAATATGGATGATATCGATATGTTTCTCGTAGACGGACTGAAGACCTGCAACGGCATCCTGTTTGAGGATGACGGATTTATCGGTCATTTTGGTAAATGCGACGTTCTCGGTGATGCATTTGATGGGTTCTTTACCGTTATCAATAAAATAAACTTTTGTAGCACCGCGGCTTAATGCTTCGATGCCGATCTGGCCGCTTCCTGCAAAGAGGTCGATCCAGACGGAACCGGGAACATCACCCTGAATTATGTTGAACAATGTCTCTTTAATTATGTCTTGAGTCGGTCTTGTTATGTCTTCTCCCGCAGGAGTCTTTAAAGGCATAGATCTGCATTCGCCCGCAATTACTCTCATAAAATGGTCCTTTCAAACTAATTCAGGATGTATTGAACGTTGTAATGTGTTTTTTGCGACATTTACCGTCTCACTTAGCAAGGCAAGTCGTTCATGATTGCTTCGAGGACTGTTTGAGCACCGCGAGTTCCGCAGAAGCAATCAGCCTTTGAACGACGAAGGCGAGCTTAGTGAAGACGGTGCATGAGCAAAAAAACATTACACGTTTAATGCGTCCGTAACTATGCCTTGATCTTGGTTCCTTTAGATCCCCTGCCTAAAAGCTTGATGGAATTAAGGGAAATGGTCTTCGTACCGTATTCTATCATATTTTCAGATACGATATCGGTAATGTATGCATTTTCGACTTTATCGGTATCGCCTAGTTTCATGCCTTTAACACCGGCCGCAGTCTTTTTCATCTCGGGAATTTCGGAGATGTTGAAGCGGATGAAATAGCCGTCTGCTGACTGAAGGATTACATTCTCTTCTGTTCTTACTTTACGGATGGCTACAATCTTATCGCCTTCATTAAGCTTGGTCGCTGTAACCGTACGTCTGGAACTTACATCAAATTCGGGACCACAGGTTATCTTACACATTGATGCTGCGGTAACAAACAGATACTTTCCGAGAAGAACCGTTGAAAGATCCTCTGCATAAATGATCATGTCATCGGATGAATCGAAGTTTGTGATGTTATCAACGGGTACGCCCTTATCACGGAACTTGGACATGGGCAGGTCAAGCATCTTGATGGTATGCATCTGACCGTTTTCGGTAAATACAGCAATCCTACCGTTATTACGAACAGGCAGGCAGAACTTAATTTCTTCCGCAATAGCTTCTTTGTTTCTTTCGAAGGTTGCGGTATCGATCATCTTGCAGTATCCGAATCTGTCCATGAGGAAGTATACGTCCATTTCCTCAAATTCTTTTTCCTTGTAGACAGCTTCCTCAGCGTTCTCGATTACAGTCTTACGCTTGCTGGTAAATTCCTTCTTAAGAGCCTCAAGATCGGTGATGATAACCTGGGTCATGGACTCTTTTCTATCGAGGATATCCTCGTAACGATAGATGTTTGCGAGGGTATTCTCATGGTCTTTGTTAAGAGCATCGATCTCAAGTCCGATCAAACGATACAGTCTCATATCGAGGATGGCCTTAGCCTGACGCTCGGTAAAGAGAAGCTGTGAAGCCATGATTGAAGACTCTTTGGTCTTAAACTTGATTCCGTCGGTGATACCGCGAACAAGACAGTCTTCTGCCATCTTACGGTCACGGGATCCGCGGATGATCTCAATGATTAGGTCAATCAGGTTGCAAGCCTTGATAAGGCCTTCCTGAATCTCCTTCTTATCCAGCTCCTTGGAAAGGAGGTTGTTATATTTTCTGGTGTTGATCTCGTACTGGAAATCTGCAATAGCTTTAAGGACGGCTCTGAGAGACATGGTTTCGGGTCTTCCGTCTTTGATAGCCAGCATATTCACACCGAAGGTATCTTCCAGATGCGTCTTCTTGTACAGAAGGTTAATGAAGTTCTCTGCATCGGCATCTTTCTTAAGCTCGATTACGATGCGGATTCCCTCTTTGGAAGATTGATTGGAAATATCTACGATATCCTGAGTCTTCTTGGATTCGGAAAGGTTAGCAACTTCCTGAAGGAACTTACCGATTCCTGCTCCTACCATGGTGTAGGGAATCTCAGAGATTACAACATTCTGATGTCCGTTCTTAAGCTTCTCAACGGAAGCAACACCACGGATTCTTACCTTACCCTGTCCGGTCTCATAAATGTTCTTAAGATCATCTTTGTTGATGATAATTCCGCCGGTAGGGAAATCAGGTCCTTTGATGTATCTCATGAGCTCTCTTGTAGAAATCTCTTCATTCATAATGAATGCTTTGAGAGCATCAATTGTTTCACCGAAATTGTGAGGAGGGATATTAGTTGCCATACCGACAGCAATACCTTCGGATCCGTTGATCAAAAGGTTAGGGATACGGCAAGGAAGAACTTCGGGCTCCTTCTCGGTTTCATCGAAATTGGGAACGAAGTTAACGGTATCATTACCAAGCTCATCCAGGAAAGCCATCTGAGTGATCTTCTTAAGACGAGCCTCGGTGTATCTCATTGCAGCAGCGCCGTCACCTTCGATGGTACCAAAGTTACCGTGTCCGTCTACAAGAGGAAGTCCCTTCTTAAAATCCTGGCTCATTACAACGAGAGCTTCGTAAATGGATGAATCACCGTGAGGGTGATATTTACCCATTGTATCTCCGACGATTCTCGCGCTCTTTCTGTAAGGCTTATCGTATGTGATTCCGAGTTCTCTCATATCATAAAGAGTACGTCTCTGAACGGGCTTAAGTCCGTCTCTAACATCGGGAAGTGCTCTTGATACGATAACGCTCATGGCATAGTCCACATAGGACCTTTGCATTTCCTCGGAATATTCTGTTTTGATTATCTTTTCTTCCATAACATTACCTGTATGTTTATTTTATCGATCAGATATCAAGATTAGCTGCGGTAGCATGCTCATAAATGAAAGTCTTACGGGGAGGCACGTCGGTACCCATAAGAAGTTCGGTAGTCTCGGATGCCATTCTTGCATCTTCAATCTCTACGAGCTTAAGTCTTCTGGTCTTGGGATCGAGAGTGGTCTCCCAGAGCTGATCGGGATCCATCTCACCGAGACCTTTGTATCTCTGAAGAGTGAAAGGTCCTTTATGTTTAGCTCTGTACTTCTCGAGAGCCTTGTCATCATAAAGATATTCCTCTTCTCCCTTTGAAGGCATTGCCTTGTAGAGAGGAGGCATTGCGATATAAATATGACCTTCGAAAATAAGCTCCGGCATAAATCTATAGAAAAGAGTAAGGAGCAGCGTGGAGATGTGAGCACCGTCCACGTCCGCATCGGCCATTATTATGATCTTGTCATAACGAAGCTTGCTGATGTCGAAGTCGTTGCCGTAACCTTCGGAAAAACCACATCCGAAAGCATTGATCATTGTCTTGATCTCGGCATTTTCAAGTATCTTGTTAATAGAAGCCTTCTCAACGTTAAGAATCTTACCTCTGATGGGAAGGATTGCCTGGAACATACGGTCACGGGCAGTCTTGGCAGAACCGCCTGCGGAATCTCCCTCTACGATAAAGATCTCACACTTATCTGCTTCCTTGGATACGCAGTTTGCAAGTTTTCCGTTTGAGTCAAAAGAGAACTTCTGCTTAGTAAGAAGATTGGTCTTAGCCTTCTCTTCTGCCTTTCTGATCTTCGCAGCTTTGTCAGCGCTTTCGATTACGGCTTTGAGAATATCAAGGTGTCTGTCGAAATATCTGACCACCTCATCTCCGGTAACCTTGGCAACTGCCTTGGATGCATCCTGGTTATCAAGTTTGGTCTTAGTCTGGCCTTCGAAAGTGGGTGCGGGATGCTTGATGGAAACAACAGCAGTCATACCGTTTCTTACTTCGGTACCGGAATAGTTGGCATCCTTATCCTTCAGATTACCAAGCTGTCTTGCATAGGAATTGATGACAGTGGTGAACTGAGTTTTAAATCCGGTAAGATGCGTACCCCCTTCGGAGTTGTAAATATTATTACAGAAACCGAGTACGTTTTCGTGGAACTCGTTAACATACTGGAATGCAATCTCAACCTGGATTCCCTCCGACTCACCGGAGATTGAAATGATCTCGGTTACGGGATCCTTCAGCTTATTGAGATCCTTTAAGAATCCGACGATCCCTTCGGGCTCATGATATGTAACGGTGTCAGGCTCATCTCCTCTGACATCTTTATACTCGATGGTAAGACCGGGATTAAGATATGCAGTCTCATGAAGTCTGCTCTTAACCTCGTCTTCTTTAAATCTGGTTCTGTCAAAAATAGTATCGTCGGGAAGGAAGTTGATTGTAGTTCCGTGATCTCTTGTCTTACCCTGTGAAGGAAGCAGTCCGTCTACAAGCTCTACGATGGGCTCACCCTTTTCGTAGCTGTCCTTGTAGATGTTACCGTCTCTCTTAATGGTAATGTCGAATCTGGAAGAAAGAGCATTAACAACGGATGAACCTACGCCATGAAGACCACCACTGGTCTTGTAGGCGTTGTTGTCGAACTTACCGCCGGCATGAAGGGTTGTAAGAACAAGACGCTCTGCAGATATACCCTTCTCGTGGCGTCCTACGGGAATACCTCTTCCGTTATCGGATACGGTACATGATCCGTCTTTCTCCAAAGTGACTTTGATGGTATCGCAAAATCCCGCGAGATGCTCATCCACGGAATTATCGACAATTTCATATATAAGATGATTCAGACCCTTGGTAGATACAGATCCGATGTACATACCGGGACGGACTCTTACGGCTTCAAGACCTTCGAGTACCGTAATACTGCGCTCATCATAATTATCTTTTTTAGGTGCCATAAAAACTCCTTGTGAAATCAGACTTGCAGATAAACACTGTGTTTTACGTGAAACCCCCGAACAATCGTTTGCAACTTCTAAATTCTATCATAGATTTTGAAAAGTGACAACAAAAAATCCACTACATGTAGTGGATTTAATGCCGCATGAAATATGAATTTTTTGATTCAATAACAATTGTTTTGCGTGAAATTTTTATGTTTTTAAACGAATTTTCGCTCAGATTTTCTTGGAAACGGCAACTGCCAGAGCACCGGGTCCGATATGGCAGGAAATGGAAAGCGACAACGGTCTCATTACGATTTCATATCCGGGGAATACTTCAAGTAATTCCTGTTCAAACTGCTTAGCTGCCTCAAGTGAATCGGTGTAAGCAATCTCAAGATGAACATTATGACACTTATCGGTACATCCGAATCTGCTCTCCATGTCATGCTTGATTGCTTTGATCATGATTTCTTTTCCGCCCTGGAACGTGCGGGTCTTGCTGTAAGAATCAAGCTTCTCGCCCTGGATCTGAAGAACGGGTTTGATTCTGAGAAGTGTCCCGATGGCAGCAGCTGCGGGAGTAAGTCTTCCCCCCTTTTTAAGATATTCAAGAGTATCTATCATAATGTAGATACTGCTCTCGAATTTAACTCTCTCAAGTTCATCCTTAACCTGTCTGGCACTCAATCCCTTATCGATAAGTTCAAGTGCATCGAGGCAGGACTGTCTGAGGGTCACTGAAATTCTCTGGTTATCTACAACCTGAACCTTATCATCGTAATGCTGAGCAAGAAGGTATGCGGATCCGCAGGAGCCGGAAAGTCCGCTGGACATGGGTATGTGAACAATCTCATCATATTCTTCGAGAAGTTTATCCCAAGTCTTCATAACTTCTTCAGGTGAAGGCTGGCTTGTATGAATCTCTTCTCCTCCCTTAAGTCTTTCGTAAAACTCTTCCTGTGTGAGTGTTACACCATCCAGAAATTCTTTACCGCCGATGAAAAACGGCATGGGAATAACGGTTATACCGAGTTCTTTTCCTTCCTCAACAGACATGGAACTGTTGGTATCGGTAACAACTGCTATTTTTGAGCTCATTAGTTCTCCCTCCAAAGGTTGGTTGACATAATATTTCAAGCATTATGTAACCATGTATTATGTAAACCGCTTTTTGGAGTCATATTTCGATCTCCAAACAGGTTTCGAACAATATTGTGCGTTATTAAATGGTTCTGAAATCCAGGAAATTCTTGCCGTAAAACTCAGCTTCTTCCCTTATCAAAGCATTCTCGGGAGCATGCAGATTACGGTCTTTTTTGAGAATTTCATCACAAAGATTTGAAGCTTCATTAAGAAGATCCGCATCCGCAAATACGTCGGCAATCTTAAAAGCAAAATCTCCGCTCTGTCTTACCCCGAACAATTCGCCGGGACCTCTGGTTTTAAGATCATATGAAGCAATCTCAAATCCGTCAGTGGTCTTGGCAAGTATTCCCAGTCTTTCGGAAGTCTTCTCATCGCTCTTGGAAGTCATAAAGATCGCATAGCCCTGATCCTTACCTCTTCCTACTCTTCCTCTAAGCTGATGCAGCTGAGAAAGACCGAATCTCTCTGAATTTTCTATCATCATAACGGTAGCGTTGGGAACGTTGATTCCTACTTCTATAACCGTTGTTGATATCAATATGTCTATATCTCCGGATGAAAAACGGTCCAGAATATTTTCTTTTTCCGAAGGTTTCATCTTGCCGTGAAGATATGAAATTCTGTATCTGTCGCCCAGAACCGATTGGAGCTCGTCGGAATAATCGACTACATTGCGAAGCTCTGTATCGGAGTCCTCATCGTCAGATGCTTCAACCATGGGACAGATGATATAAACCTGATGACCCTTGGCGACTTCATCTTTAATGAACTTATTGGCAGAGGGTCTGAATGACTCACCTACAACACAGCTCTTGATGGGGCTTCTTCCCTCGGGCATATCTTTAATGGTGGATATGCTAAGGTCGCCGTAAAGGACTATTGCAAGTGTTCTGGGAATTGGCGTTGCACTCATTACAAGAATGTGAGGTCCTACGCCTTTGCCTGCCAGGGTTTCTCTTTGCCTTACACCAAATCTGTGTTGCTCATCGGTTACCACAAGTCCAAGATTCTTATATACAACCTTGTCCTGGATCAATGCGTGAGTTCCTATTATCAGGTTAGCTTCACCGCTTTCGATCTCTTCGTAGATCTTACGCTTTCCCGCGGCACTTACTGAGCCTGTCAAAAGTA
Source organism: uncultured Lachnospiraceae bacterium (assembly GCA_902794095.1). Lineage (GTDB taxonomy): Bacteria > Bacillota > Clostridia > Lachnospirales > Lachnospiraceae > AC2028. The sequence goes on from CADBFZ010000001.1 coordinate 179,212, forward strand.
CCGGTTTAAAAGGAAGACCGTACTTGATCGTCATATCGGAAATGGTCTTAAAATGCTGAGTTGCAAGGACTTCAGTGGGAGCCATGAAAGCACCCTGATATCCGTTTGCAACCGTATTAAGAAGACCAAGTATGGCAACTATCGTCTTACCGCTTCCTACGTCGCCCTGAACAAGTCTGTTCATTACGGTGTCGCCGCAAAGGTCAGTGATAATTTCCTTAATAGCTTTGTTTTGTCCCTTGGTAAGCTTATATGGAAGCTGCTCCAAAAGTCTTCCGACTTCGGCGGATTCAACCATGGGACATGTGTTGGGTGCGCCTTTAAGAAGCTCTTTATTTTTACGAAGATACAGGATAAAAAAGAACAATTCATCAAATGAAAGTCTTCTTCTGCCCAGCAGGGATTCTTTCTCGTCTGCAGGCGAATGGATCATCCTGTAAGCTTCTCTTGAAGTGACAAGCTTCAAATTATTTCTGTATTCATCGGATAAATAATCATCCGTAAAATCAGCTTTTTTGAGGGCGGATTCTTCTGCCTTAACTACCGAAGAATTCTTCAGTCCTTTGGTCAGAGGATACATACACTGGAACTTACCCGAAAGCTCAGTATATTCGTCGTAGGCATATTTACGTGGCTGAACCAGAGTAAACTCTTTACCTGCCTTTTTAACGCGGCCTCTGAATACGTAATAACCGCCTTTGCTCACAGCCTTGGCCATGAAAGGCATGTTGAAATACTTGATAACCATACTTCCTGTATCATCACTGACTTCAATGGGAAGAATGGTCATTTTATTCTTCACACGCCTGAGATTACCCACCATATCGACTTTTACACGTACGGCTGCAATCTCGTCATGCTGTAGTTCGGAGATTTTCTTAAGTCCACCGAATACAAGATATGTCCTCGGAAAATGGTTCAAAAGCTCGTAAATATTGGTAATTCCGAGGTTACTGAAGTATTCTGCTGTCTTGGGTCCGACGCCTTTAAGCTCGGAAACCGGAGTGTTCCAATTATTCAGCATTTCTTATTTTTATACAAATTAAAAGAAGGTTCATAATCGAACCTTCTTTCATATAATATATACGTGTATATAGTTAAACAAACCACTTATTGAGTCAGACGCATATATAAGACAGGGTTTATTCTACGGAAACGATGTAATAGTAAACCGGCTGTCCACCGTTCTGAATATCTACATCAAGTGTAGAGAACTTTTCAGCGATCTGATCCTTAAGAACATTCGCATCTTCCTCAGTTACATCAGCACCGAAGTACAAGCTGATAAGCTCTGAAGAATCGTCTACCATCTCTCCGATCATCTCAACAACTACCTGGTTCATATCGGTTCCGACAGAAAGTATCTTCTTATCGCCGATACCCATGTAATCGCCTTTTCTGATGTCGTGATCATCAATATTGGTATCACGAACCGCATAGGTAATCTCACCGGTCTTAACAAGGCCGATAGCCTCGATCATAGCCTGCTCATTCTCATCAGCACTGCTGCCTGCACTGAAGTTGATGGCAGCGGTAATTCCCTGAGGAATGGTCTTGGTAGGGATTACGAGTACCACCTTATCGGTAGTAAGATCTCTTGCCTGGTTTGCAGCCATGATGATGTTCTTGTTATTGGGAAGGACGAATACGGTCTTGGCATTAACCTTCTCAACAGCATCAAGAATGTCTGCGGTTGAAGGGTTCATGGTCTGACCACCTTCAATTACGTAATCAACGCCGAGGCTTCTGAAAATCTCAGCAAGTCCGTCTCCGGCAGATACTGCTACGAATCCGAATTCGGAAGGCTCACCCTTAGGTTCGGGAGCTGTAGCGGGTGCTGCAGAAGCAACTTCGGCAGCTGCCTTGGCATCAACATTCTCAAGTCTGCAGGTAACCTTTACATCGGTAAGGATACCAAACTTGATTGCTTTCTGAAGAACTAGACCGGGATCGTCGGTGTTGATATCGATAACAACTTCGGATCCGCTTACCTTAAAGCTCTTAAGATCTCCGATATCGTTCAGATAGGACTTAACATCGCTTTCAAGCTTGCTGTTAACATTCTTGGAAAGCATTACCTTCATCTCGGTATGGTAGATGTTCTTCTGAACATCTTCCTTCTTGCCGGGTCTTGAATCATCAACCTTGGCAATAGGCTCGTCTGAAATGGTAAGGTCGATCTCTTTGCCGGAGAACATGTCAACGGCACCCTGAACAACCTTCATAAGACCTGCTCCGCCTGAGTCTACAACGCCTGCCTGCTTAAGAACAGGAAGGAGTTCGGGAGTCTGGTCGAGTACTTTATATCCGTGCTCAAGAACTGCGGGAAGAATAACTGCAAGGTCCTCTTCTCCATTCTCGATAAGCTCTGTAACTTTCTCTCCCATTCCTCTTGCAACGGTAAGAATGGTTCCCTCGGTGGGCTTCATTACGGCTTTATATGCAGTTTCAACAGCTTTGGTACATGCAGCTCCGAGAAGTGGAACGGTAATAACCTGCTCATCTCTTACTGCCTTTGTCAAACCTCTGAGAAGCTGGGAAAGAATAACTCCGGAGTTTCCTCTTGCGCCTCTGAGTGATCCGCCGCTCATAGCTTTGCAAAGTGACTTCATATCAGGCTCTTCGCCAAGATCTCTGACTTCCTTGGCTGCAGACATGATTGTCATAGTCATATTGGTTCCGGTATCTCCGTCCGGAACAGGGAATACATTCAGCTCATTGATCTCCTCTTTGCTCCTGTCGAGGTAAATTGCTCCGGCAAGGAACATTTTGGAAAAGAGCTTAACGTCTATCTCTTTGATTGCCACGAATAGGTCCTCCTTAGTCGATCACTCTGACGCCTTCAACGAAGATGTTAATCTTCTCAACGTCGAGTCCTGTAAATTCTTCAACCTTATATTTAACGCTCTCGATAAGATTGTCGGAAACCGTCAAAATGCTGACGCCGTACGCAACGATTACATGGAAATCAAGGATAAGCTTTCTCTCTGATGAAAGTCTTACATTGATACCTCTGGAAAGATTCTCGGTGCGCAGGATCTTGGCGATGCCGTCTCTCATACTGATTCCGGCCATACCGACTATTCCTATGCATTCAATGGCAACACTGCCGGCATACTGAGCAATTACATCATTGTCGACAACAATGTTTCCCATATGTGTATTCATGGAAGAGCTCTTCATATAAAATCCTCCTTTACTGCAAAACTGCGATTAATTATACCATAATATCTTCAAATAAATGTTAAATATCTTGAAAAATATTTCTTGCATTATTAAAACGGCTCTGATAATATACATATGTTGCGTTTCAAGCGATTTTATGTAAATTAGAGATTATAACGCCGGGAGGTGAGAATATGGCAAAGTGTGATGTATGCGGAAAGGGAATCCATTTCGGAAATAATGTGAGTCACTCTCACAGAAGATCAAATGCAATCTGGAAGTCCAACGTACTTAGCGTTAAGTGCAAGGTTAACGGACAGTCCAAGAGAATGCATGTCTGCTCAAGATGCCTTCGCAGCGGTGCTGTTGAGCGTGCATAATAGCAGCTTAATCTTAGACGATTTAAGAACAGGCTTCATCGCCTGTTCTTTTTTTGTATAAAAAAATACTCCCCGCTTTTGGCAAGGAGTATTTATCATGTTTTTCTGCGGTGGTACTCTTTGTTGATTGCACGAGAAAGTCTCTCATCCCCACAGAGGTTATCAGGATGAAAGATCTTAACCAGATCCTTGTACCTCTTTCTGAGCATGGAAGGATTCGTGATGTTCGCAAACAGCACGCAGGCAATGGAGTCAAAATCATTCTCAGACAAATGGGACAGATCCGGTGATGAAATATCGGACATACCCAATCTTCTGCTGGCCTCAAATTCTTCCTTTTCCCGCTCTAACTTACGCCTGTCTTCCTCAAGAGTTCTGAAACCGTCTTTAAGGATCTCCATCTTCTTATCGAAAAACATGTTTTCCTGACGGAGTCTTTGCCTCTCCTGAGTAGTGCGCCTGTTTAACTCGTTGAGTTCGTCCCTGAGAAGAACTCTGTCCTTCATGAAAGATTCCTGAAGATTCTTAAGCTCGCTCTTCTCGTGATCAAGCTTCTGCTTCTCTGCATCAAGGCGCATATTTTCCTGGAAAAGAAATAATTTGAGTTTTTTTAACTCTTCCTCATCTTCAGTTTGAACTATTGTTTCCCAGTCGATCATGCGTATTACCTGAAATGTTTATTCGGGGAATGCTGCATCTCTGATTTCGTCATCTTCGGGGCCGCCCTTTTTATCCTTGGAAATTCGATGGATTACTTCGGGGACCATATCAAGTATCTTGGTAATGGAATCCTGATTCTTAACAGAAAGAAGTCTTGTATTACCGTCTTTGATAACTATGATGGCATTGGGAGAAACCTTACCGCCCATTCCGCCTGCAGAGGAATTCTTGTTGTAATTTCTGCTCTCATTACCGCTTCCTGCCGCAACGCCGAATGAGACGTCAACAAGCGGGATAATGGTTGTATCACCGACTACTACCGGCTGACCTACAACAGTCTTGGATGAAAGAATCGCATCCATTCCGCCAAGCAGCGAATCGATAACTTCTTTTTTATTGGAATCGGCCATAACGGTCCCCCTTAAGATCAGGCAGCTTTATCCGATGCTGCTTCTTCTTTATCTTTAGTCCTTGTATGATGCTTATAAGACTTATAGATCTTGCGAACGTTCTTATTAAGAATGATCATAAGACCGTTCCAAAGGATGCACCATACATTAAAATGCCCTTTACAGAAGATTTCTCCCTCAAAGATCTTACGTTCAAAATTCGGAACTACTTTGGAAGTGCGGTCAAACCTCTTAGCAAATAAGGTATATATTCCGAACACCTTGCCTGTAAGATCGGGTGAATCGAATCCGAAGGTGATTTCTGCGTGTGCACGCCCGGGCATCACTTTCTTAAGGATCCTCATTAATCTCTTCTTGATCACATAAACGGCATTCTTGGCTTCGTTCGAATTATATACATTCCTGTAGTAGCGAATCTCCGAACGCGCTCTTTTTATTTTATCACAAATTTCGTCTACTTTGAATTTAATCTTGTCCGTAAAGGAGTCCTCATCGGATTCATATTCGTCGGAATCAAGGTTTTCAGGACTTTCTTCATCCGTTTCAAAGGCATTTTCAGCCTCATTTTCGGGCTCTTCAGTCGGATTTTCGGAGTCACAAGCCGAAATTTCATCTTCCGTGGACAATTCTTCAGTATTTTCAAGGCTTTCGTCCGTTTCAGAGGCTGCTTCGGGCGCGATATCGTCCTCTTCTTCCTCATCAAGGGCATCAAGCGCCTCATCAAGCTCGCTTAAGTCATATTCTTCCTCTTCAGGCTCATCCTTATCGGGAATCTTCATTTGGAATATGGTGAAAAAGAGAACCTTCACCTTAACGTAAAAAGCATCGGTATACTCAGCTCTAGCTCTAAGGAGTCCAAGAAAATAGAAAATCTTAAGCTTACCGACAGGCTGCTTATCGGCTTCGGCAAGAAGTGTAAGTCTGTAAGTAACAGGAAGAGCCAGAGCCAAAATAACAAGCACCAAAACAAGCCCCAATAAAGACAGGAGCACAATACCTATTATCTGTAAGATTTTGAGTATTACAGCGAGCATACGTATTCTTTAAGCTTCAGGTCACCGCGGGTTTTAAGACAGTCTTCGGTGATTTTGGCAACAAGTTCAAAGGCTTCGTCCTCGTCATCAGCAATTCCGCATGCGGTGGGAACCTTGCCCTCCCATATACGGGATTTAAGATTAGAAGGCGAAACGATATCGAAGTTTTCCTCGGCCTTATCGGATATCAAAATTATCTTATAGGAGCCCTTCCCGTTTCGGATCTTCTTTTTGACCTTGGGAAGTTTTTTCTCGCTTATGGAATCCGATAAATATAGTACAGGTTTAAAATTTATTTCGATGGAATCTTTAAATAAATTCATATGAATAAATATACCACAGAAATTGACACGGACCTTAGAAATAATTTAAAATTTAGGTTAATCGAGACTGATTCGGGGAGACACTATGAAAACAATATCGAGAATGGAATTGCAGGATGGAATGGAACTTGCCGAGCCTGTTGAAGCTGCCGGCAAAGTAATATTCAACGCCGGCACAAAAGTTACTCAGTCCGTAATCTCAAAACTCTCTCATTACGACGTCATTGCCGTTACCATAATGGAGGACGTCGATTATGCAACCACGCATAACGAAAGAATCCAGTTCGACGAAGAGTTCAAGAATTTCAGAGTCAAATATAATGACTGTCTTACCAGATATAAAGGCGTAATGCTCTCTTATCTGGGCACCAAATTTTCAATCCCTTCACAGAATCTCATAGATATATTCGAAGACTGCTATTCCACCGTCAAAAACGAAAAGCAGCTTCTTGATTTTATGTATAATCTGGCCCCCAATGAAGACGAGCTTACCTATACACAGTCCTTCAACGCAGCTCTTCTTTGCGGAGCATTCGCAAACTGGCTTACTCTTCCAGAAGATAAAAAGAGAACGCTTATCCTATGCGGTTTCTATTATGATATCGGCAAATGGAAAATCCCTTCAGAAATCCTGTGGAAACCCGGCAGATTAAGCGATGAAGAATATGCTCTTGTTAAACAGCATACACTTCTCGGATTTCAGCTTGTAAAGCATGACACAGCTCTTCCCGAAGATATTAAAATGTGCATTCTGATGCACCATGAGAAAATGGACGGATCCGGTTACCCTTGCAGTGTTAAGGGTGAAAAGATCAATGAATATGCAAGATATCTGGCAATCGTTGATACCTATATCGCAATGGCATCAGCAAGAACATTCAGACTTGCATTTACTCCTCTCCAGATCATCGGAGAATTCGAAAAGAACATGCACAAATATGACACCTCGATACTTATGCCTCTGATTGAAAGAATCTCCGAAGCTCAGATCGGTACCACTGTTGAATTAAGCGACGGAACCGAATGGGAAGTAATGCTGATAAACAGAGACAATTTCTCAAGACCCATGCTTAGAAATACGGGAAATATGATACTGAATCTGGCAGAAAGAACAGATCTTGAAATCGTTAAACTCATCTAAAACAAAATCTCCCTTTTAAAGGGAGATTTTCTTATGTCCTATTTATACATCAAAGTAAACATCAAGTATTCTCTTGGCAAGAGGTACGGCGTATTCAACACCGGTTCCGGCTTTCTCGATAATTACCGTAACACATATCTCGGGATCATCCACAGGTGCAAAACATGTAAACCATGCATGGGACTCATTAATGTCATTAGCAAACTCTGCGGTTCCGGTCTTGCCCGCAACAGTATAGTTATCATTTAAAAGAACTCTTGCAGTTCCGTATTCACATACAGCAGTCATCAGGTCAGTAAGGAACACTGATTCATTGTGAGACATAACCATACCGGCACTTTGAGGAGTATATGCAAGTATTACCTTTCCGTTTTCATCTACAATCCTGTCTATAACATAAGGCCTTAACATCTCTCCGCCGTTGGCAATGGCCTGAGTGATCATGTTAAGATGAAGAGGCGTGATTGTGGTCTTACCCTGACCTATGGATGTCTGCATGATATCGTAATCAGTTGACTGAGGTCCCACATAAGCCCTGCCATAATTGGCAAGAAGATTTGTAGGAAGCCTTCTGTTGAAATACAAAGAATCCATGGTATCGGACCATTTATCAAGATCCAGTGAAAGACCTATGTTAACAAATGAAGAGTTACAGGATCTTGCAAATGAAGACTCAAGATCAAGGTCATAATGAACCGTTCCGTAAATACAGCTGATGCGGTAGTCATCATGAGTAATGCTTCCGTTACAGGTATATTCATATTCATCCCAGTCGGTGGGATTTTCTCTGTAATATTCAAGTGCAGTGATGATCTTAAAAGTAGATCCGGGAGGATAAAGTCCCTGGGTTGCTCTGTTTAAAAGCTGGGAACCGTTGGGATCCGAAGTAATTGCTTCCCAATCCTCTTTAATAGATCCGGGATTGAAATTAGGATGTGAAACCATGGCGAGAACTCGTCCTGTTTTTGCCTCGGTTACAATAACCGCACCGTTGTACATGCCAAGGCTTTCATCAGCAACCTGTTGAAGTGTTGCATCAAGAGTGCTCATGACATTGTATCCGGGATCCTTGACGTTCTCCAGGTCGTTTTCAACTCTTTCGGAAAGAGTGGCGCCGGAATGCATCAGATAGTAATTGGCATAATCTTCTATTCCCATGCGTCCGTTAACGGAATAACCGACAATGTGCGCAAATGCGGTACCGTATGGATAATACCTTCTCTCTACGCCGTTTTCATCGATTCTGGATTCTGCAAGAACCTCTCCGCCTGAAGCATAGATTGTTCCTCTGAGAACATTACTCTCCTGTAATTCCTGACGGTTGTTGTAATTGTTATCAAAAAGCTCAACCGTGGATGTAGAAACAAAGATTCCAAGATACAGGAACATGCAAAGAAACAGCACGCAGAATATCACAAGCGTGATGTTGATAAGAAACATCGATTTAGCTCTGGGCGATGCATCAATATACTTTTGTATCAGGCTTTTTATTTTTTTCATCTAATAACTTTTCGTACTTCAAAGACTTAATATATATTCCCTGAACAATAAAGAACATTATATACGTCGATAAAACAGAACTTCCGCCGTAGCTTAGGAAAGGAAGTGTCACACCGGTCAGGGGGATGAACTTGATTCCGCCGCCTACGGTCAGAAATACCTGGAAAATATACATAACTCCTATTCCGTATACCACTATCTGGTAGAACTTATCGCTGCATCTGGATGAGATCATCATCATTCTATAGAAGCAGCACAGGCATATGATAAGTACACATATTGCGAAAATAAGACCGAATTCCTCGCAAATGGCTGCAATAATAAGATCCTGATCCACATAGGGAATATCCCAGGGTCTTCCCTGCATAAGCCCCCTTCCAAACCATCCGCCGGATGAAATGGCAAAAAGAGACTGAGTGATCTGATAAGCCTGGTCGTCAATATAAGTCCAAGGATCCAGGAAAGCCACAACTCTGACTTTGACATGATCAAAGAGATTATATGCTACAATGCTGGCCAGTGCTCCGCCCACAAGTCCCGTCAGCAAATACCAGTAATTATGAGTAGACATTACAAGGATCATGAAATATGCAACAAAGAATATCAGCGCACTTCCAAGGTCCCTTGACAGAACAAGGATAATAACAAAACATCCGGATAAAATCGCAGATACGATTATCCATTTAAAGTCGTTGTATTTGTATAAAAGAGCTGCAATGAAAAACAGGAATAGAATCTTTACTATCTCTGAAGGCTGGAAAGTAAATCCTTTGATGGAATATGTAATGTGAGCGCCGTGAACCTTGGCACTGTTTACGAGTACCAGTAGGAGCGCAACAATACCGACTCCCGCATATACCCACAGAAGCTTTCTGAAGAATCTGAATCTGTCGATGATAAAAGGAATCGCAAGGCAGATTGCAAAAGAAACCAGAGTGATGATGTACTGTCTGAATGACTTTGCAAAAGAAAGTCTTGAAACGATACAAAGACCAAGGCCCGATAGCAGGCACATATTGTTAAGCAAGACCCTGTCCACATTATCGTAGATGATGGTCACGATGGTGATCATGAAGAATAGGAACAGCGTTATAAAAGCAAACAGGTATAGGTATTCTTCCTTACCCGATACAAAAGTAAGATCAAGAAAACACAAAAACATCAGAACGAGTAACACCCCGCTCTGAAGTGAACAGCATATCGATACAGCCTTTTTATCCTTGGAAAAATTACATATCAGTGCAAGACCGGTATATAAGAGCATGGTAAAGGCAATAAGATATTTCGATAATTCAATTAAATAAAACTTCAGAGTGATCTGCACCCTTAAAACTCCTCGAAAAGGACGGCTACATTACAGGTCTGTTCTGCCATCCGGTAGTATGCGGTATATCAGGCTCCGATCCGCCGTTAATATAATACATAAGTATATTACGGATAACAGATTCGGATTCATCCGTAAGCTCAATCCTACACGTAAAATCTTTAGGGACATCGGTAACAAGGAGCGGTACGGAATTATAAATTATATTCATGCAATGAAGGCAATCGCACTTAACGGGAAAGGCAATTCCTTTTCTGTCTATTATAGTCTCAAAACCCGTATTATGCGAACATGATTTAAGAGTCTTTCGAATACAGTTTGCGGTTATCATAAGAGGTGCTCTACCGTAAACAACCTTTTCCGAAACAGTCTCTGAAGATTTTGAAAGTTCTCCGCACTCAGGATTGGAAAGCTCCAAAGGGTAAGTATGATCCGAACAATATTCATCCAGAAAATCCGATGCTTTGGAGTTAAATGTATATAAATTGTAATCCGTGATGATCTGTGCATCAGGGTATTTTCCCTTTATCACAGACAAATCTTCAAGATTTCTGATAAGAAATCCATTAACATTACCTGCTTCATACAGAGCACAGATCGAAGTGATGTCGTCACCCCTTCTTCTGATGTATGAAAGGGCTGCAAAAACAGGGATTTTTATGTCAAAAAGAGTACTAACAGCCTCGTTATTGTCTGTTAACAGGCTCTCATCCGCATAAATCCTGCATGTTTTGGCAAGTTCTCCGTCATCATATAATTTGTGTATTATGTCTACCTGAGAAGCATTTGAAATCAATATGCTGTACATGCCGGGATTGGCGAGCATAGGAGCCTTCTTGTCCTCGCCGGTATTTTCAGGCTTTTTGCAAGGATAACTATCGTTATTTGCAGGATTTACCTTAAGGTTACATGAAAGGTCCTCAAGACATGCTCTTCTCAGTTCATTTATACCCTTTAAAGAGTAAAAAACTCCTTCTTCAATATCTACTGTTATCAAATCATCTTCGGTTGAAAACACTGTATTTCCAAGCTTTTTAAGAGATTTGATAATATCTTCTCTTCCTATAGCTGTTCTCTGAGCCTGCTGAACAACTTCTCCCTCAGCATAACCGTAAGCCGTCCTTCCGTCAGGCATCTCACAATATGCATTAAGAGTCGCATGCTGTCCTATTTTGAAGAAAGCACTGAAATTAACCTTGATCTGTTCAAGGCAATCGGGACCTTTAAATCTGTTATTGTCAGGTTTAGAAGTATCATCGGAATCGGATTTATAACCGTGGCTGGATACGGTAACCATATCCTTGCTGTTGTGACGGTCATAATATCCGTGTGAAAGATTTCCCCTCACATATAATCCGGAAAGAGTCTCAAGGTCCTTCTTATCGATCCTGTACTCTTTGCCCGACTCAATAAGATCTAGATATTTTCTGTATATGGAGATTACTCCGTATACATACTCTGCCGGCTTCATTCTGCCTTCAACCTTAAGACTGCATACACCCGAGTTAATAATCTCCGGAAGAATCTCAAGGGTGCACATATCCTTGAGGCTTAAAGGATAAAGTTCTTCACCCGACTTATCTCCCGCAAGTCTGTAAGGAAGTCTGCAGGGCTGGGCACATCTTCCACGGTTTCCGCTTCTTCCGCCAAGGATTGATGAAAACAGACACTGTCCGGAATATGAATAGCACATTGCACCGTGAATGAAGCATTCAATCTCCATTCCGGTTTTGTCGTAAATATCCCTTATCTCTTCAAAAGAAATCTCTCTTGCGGGAACAACTCTGGAAAATCCGCGCTCCCTTAAAAGTTCTGCTGCATTAGGACCCGTAACGGACATCTGAGTACTTGCATGAATGGGAATGTCCGGTTTATTTTCCCTGAAAAAAGAAGCCACTCCAAGATCTTGTATAATAAGGCCGTCGCTTACATCGCATACCCCGCTTTCTGCGAATTTATGTAAGTCATCTAGCTCTTTTTCTTTAACCAAAGTATTTACGGTAAGATAAATCTTCTTGCCGTACATGTGAGCAATGTCAGCACATTCAAGAATTTCTTCATCAGTGAAATTACCTGCGTAGGCTCTTGCTCCGAACTTCTGAGCGGCCATATAAACAGCATCGGCACCTGCACTCAGGGCAGCATAAAAAGACTCCTTGCTGCCTGCCGGCGCAAGGAGCTCAGTCTTTTTATTGTATTTGATAAATTCAGTTGCCATATCTCAATGTTTGACGGGAAAAGGTACTGTATCTTTATCCTTAACAAGTCTGGGTTGAGAATCCATACGTGCAGAACCGGGCTTAGTATCCTCTTGAGCTTCCTTTACGGGCTCAGGCTTTTCCTCAGCTTTGGGAGCCTCCTTAGCAGGTTCGGGCTTATCTTCTGCCTTAGGAGCTTCGGGCTTGGGAGCTTCCTTAACAGGCTCCGGCTTTTCATCAGCCTTGGGAGCTTCTTTTACAGGCTCAGGTTTGGGTTCGGACTTAGGCTCAGATTTAGCTTCAGATTTTTCGGACTTGGATTCGCTCTTTTCTTCCTTATCCTCTTTGTCAGCCTTTGAATTCTTATCTCTGGTCCTGAGCTTTGCATCAAGCTGGATAAGCTTCTTGGAGCTTTCAGCCATCTTATCCTGAAGAGTTCTAACCTGCTCATCAGCCTTATCAAGTCTGCTCTGAGTAGTTACAATATCGTGCTTGAGATTATAGATTTCTTTGTCCTTGTCTCTGATAAGCTGCTCGTTCTCGGCAAGCTTTTCATTGATTTTCATATAGTCGTCTGCAATATTAAGAGCGACAAGGAGCATCTGTGTTTCCTTGTTCTGTGATCTGAATGAAACAGCATTTCTGCACTCATCCATCTTCTTATTGATGTAATTTGCAACCTTCTGAGTGTACTCTGCAGTCTCATAACCGGTAAGGGTAAGTACCTTGCCAGCTATAATTACTTGAGTCTCATTCATGTCAGCCATAAGAAACCTCCGAAACTAAATATCACAGAAACAGTATATATAAATCAAAACGATTTATCAATCAGGTGAGCCACATATCAAGATGCTCCCTTGCAAGGTCGGTTATAACCCTTCCCTTGGGAGTTCTCATGATAAAACCATTCTTCAACAGGTAAGGCTCGTATACGTCTTCGATGGTTCCCGCGTCTTCACCTGTTGCGGCAGCCAGAGTATCAAGGCCTACGGGGCCTCCGTCAAACTTCTTTATAATGGTTTCAAGGATCTTTCTGTCGGTGTTATCCAGACCAACCTTATCGATGGACATCATATCCATGGCTTCAACAGCTATGTCTCTTGTGATAACTCCGTCATATCTGACAAGCGCATAATCTCTTACACGCTTAAGCATTCTGTTAGCAATTCTGGGGGTTCCGCGGCTTCTTCTTGCAAGTTCAAGAGCTGCTTCTTTCTTGATCTCAACGTTTAACTTACCCGAAGAAAACATCAATACCTCGGCAAGTTCTTCCGGAGTATAGAATTCCATATGGAACTGCTCTCCGAATCTGTCTCTTAAAGGAGCTGTGAGCATATCCGCTCTTGTGGTTGCACCGATAAGGGTAAAGTGAGGAAGGGGAAGTCTTACGCTTCTTGCAGAGGATGAAGAATCCTTGCCAATCATTACATCGATTGCAAAATCCTCCATGGCAGGATAAAGAACCTCTTCAACCTGACGATTAAGTCTGTGTATCTCATCGATAAAAAGCATATCGCGTTCCTGAAGAGAATTCAGGATTGCCGCCATCTCCGAAGGCTTCTCTATCGCAGGACCGGATGTAATCCTGATATGAGTTCCCATCTCGTTAGAAATGATTCCTGCAAGAGTCGTCTTACCGAGTCCGGGAGGTCCGTATAACAGGATATGATCGAGGGCCTCGCCTCTGGCTTTGGCAGCCTCGATCTGGATGATAAGTCTTTCTTTAATAGCTTCCTGTCCGATGTATTCTTTTAACCTGGTGGGTCTTAAAGAATGCTCTACAGGCTTATCTTCACTTGTAATATTTGTCTCTATACTTCTGGGCATAAATAATTATTTTCCGTAAAGAGTCTTAAGTGCAAGGGATAAAAGAGAACCCGAATCAAGAGTCTCATGTCCGTCCACGGCAAGGATCGCCTTGGTACCTTCGGATTCCGAATAACCCAGGGAAACAAGAGCTGCAAGTGCATCGGACTCTTCTCTTCCCATATCGGGTTTCTGAGTAACCGTAGGAGTTCCCGCAAATTTCTTGGCAAGCGAATCATCGGACAGATCAACTTTACCTTTAAGCTCGATAATGATCTTGCCTGCGGTCTTGGCGGAGATTCCTTTAGCCTTGGAAAGTGCCTTTATATCATCGCTGATAACCGCATATCTGACGGAATCGGCATCCATTACGGATAAAAGAGAAAGAGCGCTCTTGGGACCGACACCGGATACAGAAATAAGCTTCTTGAACATATCAAGCTCATCCCTGTCCGAAAAACCGTAAAGTTGAAAAGTGTCTTCGGCAACCTGAGTATAAGTATATAGTTTTACATGATCCCCGACCGATCCGATCTCGGATGAACATCTGGCGGTGATATTAACGTTGATACCAAGCCCGCCGATGTCGATCACACACATATCCGGATCAAGAAGATCAAGGATTCCTTCTACAAATGCAAACACTTAAGACACCGCTTTCTTATTACTTGCCTTCGTTGATGAAGTTAACAAGTCCGCCTGCAGCAATGAGCTTCTGCATGAACTCGGGGAATGCCTGTCCCTGATAGGAAGTTCCCTTGGTGATGTCGGTAATTATACCGGTATTGAAATCAATCTCTACTTCATCACCGGCTTCGATGTTCTTGGATGCTTCGGGACACTCAATAATGGGAAGTCCGATATTGATTGCATTGCGGTAAAAGATTCTTGCGAAGGTCTCAGCGATTACGCAGGACACACCGGAAGCTTTGATGGAAATAGGAGCATGTTCTCTTGAAGAACCGCATCCGAAATTCTTCGCAGCTACAATGATATCTCCCTTGTTAACCTTCTTGGTAAAGTCCTTATCGATATCTTCCATGCAATGAGTAGCAAGCTCTGCGGGATCGGAAGAATTAAGATATCTTGCGGGGATTATTACGTCGGTGTCTACATTATCACCGTATTTAAATACTCTGCCTTTAGCGTTATCCATTTTATATATCTCCTTAAATTACAGATCTTCGGGGCAAGCGATGAAACCTTTGATAGCACTTGCTGCAGCTACAGCAGGGCTTGCAAGGTATACTTCGGAATCAACATGTCCCATACGGCCTACAAAGTTTCTGTTGGTCGTAGATACGCATCTCTCACCTGCTGCCATAACGCCCATGTATCCGCCGAGGCAGGGACCGCAAGTAGGTGTTGAAACAACGCATCCTGATTCGATGAAGATCTTAAGAAGACCTTCTTCAAGGCACTGCATATAAACAGCCTGAGTTGCGGGAAGTACGATTGCTCTCATTCCCTTGGCAATGTGTCTGCCCTTAAGGATCTCGGCTGCAATTCTCATATCGGAGATACGTCCGTTTGTACATGATCCGATAACAACCTGGTCGATCTTAACATCGCCCTCTTTATGTACCTGATCAATGGTATGGGTATTCTCGGGAAGATGAGGGAATGAAATGGTGGGACGAAGCTCAGAAAGATCTATCTCGTAAACTTCATCGTACTCGGCATCCTCATCAGCTTCAAATACTTTGTAATCTCTCTTGGTATGCTCTTTGAGGTATTCAATAGTCTTATCATCAACAGGGAAAATTCCGTTCTTTCCGCCTGCTTCGATAGCCATGTTGGCAACGGTGAATCTGTCATCCATTGAAAGGGATGCAACGCCGGGGCCTACGAACTCCATTGACTTATAGAGAGCGCCGTCAACACCGATCATTCCGATGATGTGAAGGATGAGATCCTTACCACTGACGTCCTTAGAGAACTGTCCCTTAAGAACGAACTTGATTGCGGAAGGAACCTTGAACCAAGCCTTACCGGTAGCCATTCCGGCTGCCATGTCGGTTGATCCTACACCGGTTGAAAATGCACCGAGAGCACCGTATGTACAAGTATGGGAATCCGCACCGATGATAACATCTCCGGGAACGGTAAGACCTTTCTCGGGAAGAAGTGCATGCTCAATACCCATCTCGCCTACTTCGAAATAGTTGGTAATTTCGTTTCTGCGAGCGAACTCTCTGACACACTTACAGTGTTCAGCTGACTTGATATCCTTGTTGGGTACAAAGTGATCGGGAACAAGTGCGATCTTGTCTTTGTTGAATACTCCGTCGACCTTCATCTTCTCGATCTCGTGGATGGCAACGGGAGAAGTAATATCGTTACCAAGAACCAGATCAAGTTCTGCCATGATAAGATCCCCGGCTTTAACCGATTCCATTCCGGCAGCTCTTGCCAGGATCTTTTGAGTCATTGTCATTCCCATCTGTAAATCCTCTTTCTTAAACCTTTAATTTGCTCAACATAAGCCTGTCTATTATAGCATCTTTTCGCGTATTAATCAGCAAATATACAAGATTTTGCATAATAATTCCAATCTTAGAAAATGTCCAAACGCTGATCTTCGGGAACATAATAAGGACTTGTTACGTCGATGTCATAAGTTTCATAAAACTCATCAAATTGACCCAGGATAAGATTGATTCTGTCTTTTGCCATGAGATGAGTATCATTCAGAAAACTATCGGCATCCTGTTCAAAATAGAACCCGCTCGTGGCCTTGGCATAAGTCCTGAAAAACAGGTCGTAATCTGCGTTTTCTTTTTCCGCAAGGATATTAAGACATACTCGAATTGCAAAGAGATCGGCATATGCTTCGTTTACAATCCGGCTTCCGTTTATGGTATTTCCGAAATAGGTCTCTCTTCCGTCAAAGAAATCTGAAATCAGACCAAGCTTCTCCTGATAAGCTTCCATGTCATCTTCGGAAACGATAGGCTCATATAAGCCATCCCACCTGTAAGATATGCCGTTCATATCACTGGAATGACCGATCTCATGAGCAAGGGTCTCGCCGAAATATGCAAGTCTTTCCTCATCGGTTAAGGCGTCTGTAAACATGGGATCACAAAGCTCATAAGGAGTAATGACAAGACAATTCATATATTTTATATAGAATGCGGAACCGGCCATCAGTTCATTGCCAAAAGGAGCCCTGGAATCCTGAACATAAAATGTCTGGATCCTCTCGAAATGCTTAGCATTCACTCTGAGGGCCAGAAGGTCGAATACAGGCTCTCCGGTCAGTTCATAATCGTTAAGAAGATTTCTGTGACCGTTTTGTCCTATATATTGACCCATTCTGGAAATCTTCTGTTTAGCCAGTTCTTTGGTCTCATCACTAAGCCAGTCGATGCCGTCGATAACCTTAACGGATGCGGTTTTAATACCGAGAATATATGAATTGATCTCAGTCGTCGACATATCTGCGCCGTATCTTTTGATATACTCATCTGCGATCATATCCGGTGTATAACCGATAACCGAGCGCATAATGTTATATGAATAATCATAACCGCGATCGGTTTCATCAAAAGGTATTTCGTATGCGGTATAAGGAAGTATCCAGAAGGAAGATACAAGCAGATAATCTTTAATAAGAGGTAAATTATCTGTTGTAAAAACATCATTTATAAAGTCATAAAAAGTTTCCTCTGCCATAAATCCATTTGCAGAACCCAATCCGTCAAGAGATCCGAGGATTTCTGTCATAGGTACGGAAATGTTCATTTCAGCGGTATTAACGTCATTATAGAAATATACAGTATCTGCCTGATTAAATATTTCAAGATAGCTTTCTATCCAATCGCATACTGTATAAGCATTCTCAAACATCTCAGATATACGATCATCATCATATCCCAGATCGTTTAAAGCTCTTCTGAGATTCAATTCCTTAGGATCATCCATTACGGATAATTGGAAATCAAGAAAACTTCTTTGAGACTGGGGAATGAACCAAGATACAAAAAACCCGGAGTCACTATGCCAGGGAGTAAACCTGAGAAGGAAGTTACAACAGCCATACTCTTCATTCGAGTACAGTTCATAGAGTTCGCCAAGACTTTTTACAGAATCAATTTTATCCGTATAAGCCTTTACAACTTCCAGCCCTACTTCAGGATCAGTTTCTTCAAGAAGCGAACGATATACGGCTATGGATTTATACAAACCGGATTCCGGATCCATAGTGGAAAGATCAGCATTATCGTAAATATCCTTAATGCGTTCTAATGCCAGTTCGCCCGACTCCAGGAAATACGAATCAGAGACGCCTGAATCAGCCGCCATCAATTCATCATACCAATCACCGTTGACTTCTGCGTCAAAGTCCCATATAGGCTCAGCATCCCAGCATATTACGGGATCATTGTTTCCGGAAGCATCAACCGGCAGGTCGGGTGAAGGTTCGGGAGAACATGCAATAAGTGAAAATAGTAAAGAAGAAGTAAGAATAAGAGAACAAATCTTTTTAATCATAGTGTACTCCAAATATAAAAATACCCCCGCTTTTGATTATATCAAAAAGCAGGGGTATTTAATATATTCTGCGGATTAGTTGTTGATGAACTTATCAGCTTCGTTGTTCCAGCTGTAAAGCTTTCTTACTTCCTCACCAACCTTCTCGGACTGATGCTCAGCAGCAAGCTTTCTCATAGCCTTGAAGTGTACCTGACGTCCTGCAGGGCTCATCTCCTGAAGGAACTCGGAAGCGAAGGTACCATCCTGGATGTCAGCAAGGATCTGCTTCATAGCCTTCTTGGTATCCTCGGTAACAATCTTAGGTCCGGTGATGTAATCGCCGTACTCAGCAGTGTTGGAGATTGAATATCTCATTCCTGCGAAACCTGACTGATAGATGAGGTCAACGATAAGCTTCATCTCGTGGATGCACTCGAAGTAAGCGTTTCTGGGATCGTAACCTGCCTCAACAAGAGTCTCGAAGCCTGCCTGCATAAGTGCGCAAACACCGCCGCAAAGAACAGCCTGCTCACCGAAGAGGTCGGTCTCGGTCTCAGTTCTGAATGTTGTCTCAAGAAGTCCTGCCCTTGCTCCGCCGATTCCGAGTCCGTAAGCCTTAGCCATATCCCAAGCCTTACCTGAAGCATCCTGATATACAGCGATGAGACAAGGAGTTCCCTTTCCTGCCTGGTACTCACTTCTAACGGTGTGTCCGGGAGCCTTGGGAGCGATCATTGCTACATCAACATCAGCGGGAGGAACGATGCATCCGAAGTGGATGTTGAATCCGTGAGCGAACATGAGCATGTTACCTGCGGTGAGGTTGGGCTCGATGTCCTTCTTGTACATATCAGCCTGAAGCTCATCATTGATGAGGATCATAATAATGTCAGCCTTCTTAGCAGCTTCTGCTGCGGTATAAACGGTAAATCCCTGCTCCTCAGCTCTCTTCCAGCTCTTGGAACCCTCGTAAAGACCGATAATGACGTTGCATCCGGACTCCTTAAGGTTAAGAGCGTGTGCATGACCCTGGCTGCCGTATCCGATAATGGCAATGGTCTTGCCCTCGAGAAGGGAAAGATTACAATCTTCCTGATAAAAAATCTTGTTAGCCATGATAAATACCTCCGTTTTAAAATTGGCTTCTACTTTAAACTGCTTTAAGGCAGATAAGTGACGTTTTCACTTCCTCTTGAAAGACCTGCGATACCGGTTCTTGCAACCTCAAGTATCTCATGTCCGTCGAGGAGTCCGATAAATGCATCGATCTTGGACTGGTTACCTGTGATCTCGATTATGATCGAATCAGGTCCCACATCGATGATATTTCCTCTGAATATTCCTGCAAGAGAAACCATATCTTCTCTCTCTGATGCAGCACATCTTACTTTGATAAGGCAGAGCTCTCTGTGAACTGATGAATCGTAGGGAAGCTCTTTGACATCTCTTACATCCTCAAGCTTTGCAACCTGCTTCTCGATCTGTTCAATGATTTCTTCGTCGCCGCAAGTTACAATTGTGATCCTTGAATATTTGGGATCTGCGGTAACGCCTGCAGTGATGCTCTCGATATTGTATCCTCTCCTGGAAAAGAGACCGGATATTCTGCTGAGTACACCTGAATTGTTGTCAGCAAGAAGCTGAAGAACCATTTTCTGCATAAATAATCACCTACTAATTAGTAAAACCGTAACTTCAAATACTTTACTGCTTTACTACGCTAATGTCAACTTCCTTATGTAACTATTTTTGCTTAATTCTGCTCATTTTCGGAGCATTTTGCAAGGGCGAGGGTTCCGGTACGTGCAACTTCCACGATGGAAATGCTGCGGAACATCTCTAATAAGAGTTTTATTTTCTCGGGAGATGCGCAGATCTGGATCATCATATAGTGAAGGCTCATATCCACAATCTCGGCCTTCATCACTTCACAGATCTCCATGATCTCTGCACGGTTGTTCTTGTTATACTTGATCTTCATCAGCATAAGCTCTCTGGATACGCACTGGGATTCAGAGAATGTCTTAACCTTGATGACATCAAGTTTCTTATTAAGCTGCTTTTCAATCTGCTCGAGAGTTCTCTCATCACCGCTTGATACGATGGTCATGGACGAAACGGTAGGATCGTCTGTTTCACCCACTGCAAGAGAATCGATATTGAAGTTTCTACGGGAAAAGAGACCGCTTACCTTAGAGAGGACGCCGGCTCTGTTTTCAACATTTACTGAATAGATTCTTTTATTCATGCTGTGCACCTCTTATCATTCGGGCTTAACTACATCTTTGGGATCGACTATGCACTCGAGAAGGACGTTCTTTTTATCATTTAAGAACTTCTTGATCACTGACTTGGAATCCTTCATGTTATCAAGTCTGAGGTAATCGAATCCGTAAGCTGCAGCGATATGTTCAAGGTCGGGATCTCCGTCCAGCTTAACCATTGAATAATCGTCAGCGTATGTATAATGCTGATACTCTCTTACCATTCCCAAATATCCGTTTCTGAGAACGACAATCTTAGCCTGGACGTTATGCTGAACGAAAGTTGCAAGTTCGCACATTGACATCTGGAATCCGCCGTCTCCGCAAACAGCAACGGTCTGTCTCTTGGGAGCTGCTATCTTGGCTCCGAGAGCTGCAGGAATTGCATATCCCATAGTTCCCATACCGCCGCTGGTAAGCATTCTTCCCTTACCGATTACGATATTTGCACAGGACCAGATCTGATTCTGTCCTACATCCGCAACATAGATGCTTCCGTCGATCATATCGGTAGTAAGCTGTTTAACGAACTCTGCGGGATCAACGAATTTACTTGAAGGCTTTCTGCTTGGCTTAAACGCCTTTCTTGCTGCAGTAAGTTCTTTAACCCAATCGGAGTAATCTCCGTCAATCTCAGATGCGGTAAGCTCTTCAAGGATAGCCTCTGCATCACCTACAAGGGGAATGGTTGAATATGCATTCTTACCAATTTCTGCAGGATCGACATCCATATGGATAAGAGTCTTGTTACCGTTACTGATAAGCTCGGGTCTGTTGACTGCACGGTCCGCAACTCGGGCACCTATCATTATGATAACGTCGGCATCGTTCATTGCCTTATTTGCATAGGGCTTTCCGTTATTTCCCACCATTCCGAAATAGAGAGGATGAGCAGTGGGAAGAACTCCGATACCCATCATGGTAGAGACAACGGGGATGCCTTTCTTTTCCGCGAAGCGCTGAAGTTCATCATCCGCCTCTGCAAGGAAGACTCCGCCACCTGCACAGATAAGGGGCTTCTTGGCATTATCAAGTTCACGGATGACTTTCTTGATCTGCTGTGTATTACCCTTAACAGTGGGCTTGTAAGTTCTGAGATTAACCTCTTCGGGATATCTGAAGCTCTTAAGAGTCTGATTCTGAATATCAAAAGGAATATCGATAAGGACGGGACCCTTTCTACCTGTGGAAGCAATATAGAAAGCTTCCTTCATGATACGGGGAAGGTCGTTTGCATCCTTAACGAGATATGAATATTTAACGAATGACTCTACGGCACCGGTAATGTCTGCTTCCTGGAACACATCGGATCCGAGAAGTTCAGAATTAACCTGACCGGTAATAATGACCATGGGAATAGAATCGGCAAAAGCGGTTGCAATACCTGTGATCACATTGGTTGCACCCGGGCCGCTGGTTACTGCGCAAACTCCGGGCTTTCCGGAAATTCTTGCTTCACCGCTTGCCATATGAGCCGCATTCTGCTCGGTTCTTACAAGTATGGTTCTGATATCCGACTGAAGGATGCTGTTATAAAAAGGACAAATAGCAACTCCGGGATATCCGTAAACGTTCTTAACACCTTCTATTTCAAGACATTTAACTATCGCATCTGCACCAATCATTTAAATATCCTCCAAATGTGACACAAAGTTGAACCCTATGTCACGAATCCATGCCTAAAAGCTGTTTTGCCACTCTCACGGCCTCTGCCGCATCTCTTGAATAACCGTCTGCTCCGATTTCCTGAGCATACTCTTCGGTTACGCAAGCGCCGCCGACCATGACTTTGATATCAAGACCTTTGTCTTTAACAAGCTCTATGGTCTCTTTCATATGTATCATAGTGGTAGTCATAAGCGCTGACAGGCAAATGATCTTTGCACCCTTCTCAACTGCCGTATTAACGATATCCTCGGCCTTTATATCCTTGCCCATATCAATGACGTTAAAACCGTAGTTTCCAAGCATCATCGCAACAAGGTTCTTACCGATGTCATGTATATCGCCTTCAACTGTTGCTATTACAACGGAAGGTGAATCATCGCCCGCATTAGCCGCTGCCAAGAGCGGCTCAATCACGCTTATGGTCAGCTTCATACTCTCTGCCGATGAGATAAGCTGGGGCAGGAAGTATTTTCCTTTATCGAAGTAAACACCCACCTGATTGATGGCAGGTATAAGTGCATTGTTTAAGATTTCGGAAGCCTGTACTCCTTTATCAAGAGCTGCCTTAGCTGCTTGAGGAGCTGCATTTCTGTTTCCACTTACAACTGCTTTATAAACTTCCTGCAGATTTTCGGGAACATTTGATTCCTCAGAACCTGCAGCAGATTTCACGGCTTTCTTCTCAGTACCGTCTGCGGAAGCTGCTACGCTTTTAAGAAGTTCTTCCTTGGCTTCCCTAGCAGCCTTTAGTCTGCCTGCAGTGTTTATATATTCAAGGTCACTTCCCTCTTTGTTAAGAAGAAGGTCAGTTGCCCTTGCTGCTGCAACCAGAAGTTCCTGACCGGGATTTGATATAGCCATTGTAAGGCCGTTAGCTATCGCAAGAGTAAGGAATGCAGCATTTACATAGCTTCTTTCAGGAAGTCCGAATGAAATGTTGGACAAACCTGTTATGGTAGCAAAGCCGTTATCATGAGCGTACTTGATGGTTTCAAGCGTCTTAACGCCCTGGCTTTGATCCGCACCGACTGTCTGCACCAGGCCGTCAACGACTAAATTGTCCTTGGAAAGTCCCAGTTCCACTGCACGTTTGTAGATGATATCAATGATCTCTTTTTTCTCATCAAGATCTTTGGGAAGACCTTTTTCCGATAGAGGTAAAAGAATGAAAACCGCACCGTACTTTGCAACTGTGGGAAGCAGATTTTCAAACTTTGCAGGCTCAAGTGAAACGGAATTTACAAGAGCCCTTCCGGGATAATGTCTGAGAGCTGCTTCAAGAATCTCAGGTGAGCTTGAATCGAGGCAAAGGGGAAGGCTGGTTGCCTGAGTTACTTCATCAATAACTCTGAGCATCATTGCCATCTCATCGATGCCGCCCATTCCTACATTTATATCGAGAACGCCCGCACCGTTTTCTTCCTGCTCTTCAGCAAATTTCAAAATTCTGTCGGTATTGCCTTCTCTAAGTTCAGCCTGAAGTGCTTTTTTACCCGTAGGGTTAATTCTCTCGCCTACGATAATGAACTTTCCATCCAGTCCGAAAGAAAGTGTCTGTCTTTCGGATGAAAGATATCTGATGCCGTCCTTACGGGCTTCAGTTCTCTTAACGGGGCCTCTTCCAAATGCTTTAACGATCGCATCAATGTATCTGCTGTCTGTTCCACAGCATCCGCCCAGGATCTGTGCACCTGCTTCTACAAGTGATGCCATCTCCTCAGCAAAGAGTTCGGGACCCATCTTATAAACGGTCTTATTGTTTTCATCAAGTTCGGGAAGTCCCGCATTGGGCTTGGCAATGATGGGAATCCTGGTATTAGCTGCCATGTCAGCAACTATCTGTACCATGTCCTTGGGACCGGTTGAACAGTTAACACCGATTGCATCAGCACCAAGGCTCTCGCACACAACAGCCCCCGTAACCGCATCCGTTCCGAAAAGAGTACGTCCCGAAGCTTCGAATGTGAGTGTGACCATGATAGGAAGCTCTGATACTTCCTTAGCTGCAATAAGGGCCGCTCTTGTTTCTGCAAGACTCATCATTGTCTCAACTACAAGAACGTCACAACCATATTTCTCAAGAAGCTTAATCTGCTCCTTATAAACATCGATAAGATCTTCAAGCTCCATGTTACCCATGGGCTTAAGCTGACGGCCCGTCATGGTAATATCGCCCGCTACAAGAACCTTTCTGTCCTTGCACTCATCCGCTGCCTGTCTTGATATTCCGCAAAGAGTTTTAATAAGATCTTCTGCCTGATCTTTTAAACCGTACTCATCAAGCTTGATGGAGTTTGCGGTGAATGTGGGCGCATATAAAATATCGGTACCTGCCTGAACATAGCTCCTCTGAAGCTCAAGCATTACATCAGAATGCTCGCATATCCACTTCTCGGGGCACACACCCGAAGGCATTCCTGCTTTCGCAAGATTCGTTCCGCACGCACCGTCCAAATATATAATTCTGTCTCTTGTAAATTCTCTGAAATCGGCTTTGTTCATGAATAATTACTCATTGTAAGATATTTTTCGATATATGACAGTATTTTATAACAATATAGGGAAAAAAGGAATAATAAAAGCCCGAGAGCAAAACTCTCAGGCTTTATAAAAATTAATTATCTCTCATCCATCAACTTATAATCGACATGCTCTCCCACATACTTAAATGCAGGTCTTACGATCTTGCCGCCGTTTACAAGTTCCTCGAGACGATGAGCACTCCATCCTGACATTCTTGCGATTGCAAAAAGAGGTGTGAAGAGCTCTTCGGGAATACCGAGCATTGAATATACAAATCCGCTGTAGAAGTCTACATTTGCACAAACAGGCTTAAGAATTCCCTTGTTCTCAGTGATGAGTTTCTTAGCAATTCGCTCTACCCTGTCATAGAACTCGAATTCTTTTACGAGACCTTTCTCAACGGCAAGGGTTCTTGCATACTCTTTAAGAAGTACTTCTCTGGGATCTGAAAGTGTATAAACCGCATGTCCCATACCATAGATAAGTCCTGCACCGTCAAATGCCTTCTTATCAAGGATCTTCTTCAGATATGCCTCAACCTCTGCCTCATCCTCAGTGTTAACGATGTTCTCTTTAAGATTTCTGAACATCTCCTGAACTTTGAGGTTGGCACCTCCGTGCTTGGGTCCCTTTAAAGATCCGATGGATGCTGCGGTTGATGAATATGTATCTGTTCCGGAAGAAGTAACAACGTGAGTTGTGAAAGTCGAGTTGTTTCCTCCGCCGTGATCTGCATGCACGATAAGCGCAATATCGAGAACCTTGGCTTCAAGCTGTGTATAGTGACCGTCGGGTCTTAGCATCTGAAGGATGTTCTCGGAAAGAGACAGATTCTTCTTGGGATTTCTGATGATAAGAGCCTCATCCTTCCTGAAGTGCATGTAGGAATGATATGAATAAACAGCGATGAGGGGAAGCTTATTGATCAGTTCAAGGCTCTGTCTGAGCACATTCTCGGGAGTGATGTCATCGGGCTTCTTGTCGTAGGTATAAAGGGTAAGGACACATCTCTGAAGAGCGTTCATGATGTTTCCGTTGGAAGCCTTCATAACAACGTCACGTACGAATCTTGCACCAAGCTCCTGAAGGTTGCTGGATACGTGAAGGTACGCATCGAGCTCTTCTCTGTTGGGAAGATGTCCGAACAAAAGAAGGAAAGAAACCTCCTCAAAGCCATGGATTCTATCACCCAGGTTATTAACAATGTCCATGACATTAATTCCCTGGTAATAGAGTCTGCCGTCACAGGGAACCTTGTCACCGTCTTTAATATCGAAAGCTACAACGTCAGATACTTCGGTAAGACCGGTAAGGACACCCTTTCCGTTTGAATCACGAAGACCTCTTTTAACGTCGTACTCTACATAAAGATTGCTATCTATTTTACGGACATCATGAAGCTCGTCTATAAGAAGTTCGGCATCACCTTTAATCTCATCAATTTCGAGCAGGTCCGGCATTTCAATTTTTTCTTTTTCTTCGTACATTCTAACCCTCCGGATATACAAAAAAAGCACAGCCATGTGTACCCATGTATTAATGTATACAACATATAGATATAAAAAGCAAGCATAAATATGCAGAGAAAAGGCTGATTTTTCACAAACTTTCTGAACAAAAAAATAAGTGACACAGGTTTCAACCCATGCCACTTATCAAGTCTGTAAATATTATGCTTCCAGAACAGCTTCTTTCATACTCTTAACGTAGTCGTAGATGTACTGTCCTGCATCCTTACCATACTTCTCAACGATACGAACAATTGCGGAACCGACTATGGCACCGTCTGCTACTCCTGCCATGGTCTTAGCCTGAGCGGGCTCTTTGATACCGAAGCCTATTGCACAAGGAGTATCTGTAACTTCCCTGATATGTCCGATGATAGGATTAAGATCGGTGCTGATATTGTCCCTGACACCGGTAACACCCATTGAACTTACAACATAAATAAATCCCTTAGCTTCCTTGGCAATCATCTTGACTCTGTCTTCGGAAGTGGGTGCAACCATGGAGATAAAATTAACATCGTACTTAAGCGAGATGCTTTCCATCTCTTCTTTTTCTTCGTAAGGCATATCGGGAATGATAACTCCGCTAACGCCAAGTTCCTTGCAACGAGCAAAGAACTTATCATATCCGTAATGATATACAAGGTTTGCATAGGTCATAAAACAAAGAGTTACATCGCTCTTGCTTCTTACTCTTTCAACCATATCAAATACCTTATCGGTTGTTGTTCCTGCTTTAAGTGCTCTGACATTCGCATTCTGAATTACGGCGCCCTCAGCAACGGGATCCGAAAAAGGAATACCGACTTCAATGATATCCGCACCTGCTTCAGCCATTTTTAAAATGAACTGCTCAGTGGATTCGATGTCAGGATCACCTGCTGTTATGAATGTGATGAATGCTTTCTTATTGGGATTTTTCTCAAATGATTCTCTTATCTTATCACTCATGAAGATCAACCCCCCTGTATCTTGCTATAGCGGCAACGTCCTTATCTCCGCGTCCCGAGACATTTATGATAATGGACTGATCCTTTGAATAGTTCTTAGCAATCTTGATTGCATATGCGATCGCATGTGAGCTTTCGATTGCAGGAATGATACCCTCGGTACGTGACATGTACTCAAATGCATCAACAGCTTCATCATCGGTAATGGGAACATACTTTGCTCTTCCGATGGAATGAAGGTATGCATGCTCGGGTCCTATGCCGGGATAATCAAGTCCTGCCGAGATTGAGTAAACAGGTGCAATCTGACCGTACTCATTCTGGCAAAAGAGAGACTTCATACCGTGGAATATACCCATGGTACCGGTTGCGATAGTAGCTGCTGTCTCGGGAGTATCAATTCCTCTTCCGCCTGCTTCGCATCCGATGAGCTCTACATCCTTATCTTCTATGAAATTATAAAAAGCACCGATTGCATTAGATCCGCCGCCTACGCATGCAATAACAGCAGCAGGAAGCTTTCCCTCTTTTTCAAGGATCTGCGCGCGTGCTTCTCTTGAAATTACAGCCTGGAAATCACGAACGATGGTAGGGAAAGGATGAGGACCCATAACAGAGCCGAGGCAGTAATGAGTATCATCTACTCTGCTTGCCCACTCCTTCATGGCATCGTTAACCGCATCTTTTAAAGTCATGGTTCCGGTAGTTACGGCATTAACCTTGGCTCCGAGAAGTTCCATGCGATAGACATTGAGAGCCTGACGGATGGTGTCTTCTTTTCCCATGAAGATCTCACACTCCATACCAAGGAGCGCGGCAACAGTAGCAGTCGCAACGCCGTGCTGGCCTGCGCCTGTCTCTGCAATGAGTCTGGTCTTGCCCATTCTTTTTGCAAGAAGAGCCTGACCTATGCAGTTATTAAGCTTGTGGGAACCTGTGTGATTTAAGTCTTCTCTTTTAAGATAGATCTTGGCACCGCCCAAATCTTCTGTCATCTTGGCGGCATAATACAGGCGAGAAGGACGGCCTGCGTATTCATTTAACAGAAAGTTTAATTCATCATTGAAAGCCGGATCGTTCTTGGCCTCGTTATAGCACTCTTCGAGCTTGATAAGCTCATTCATGAGAGTTTCGGAAATATACTGACCTCCGAACTCTCCGAATCTGCCTTTACTGTTCATTCTTGTTCCTTTCTCTTACGGGAAAAGATTATGCGGAATGAGCCTCTTTTACTGCTTCCATTACAAGGTCGGGATCTTTGTGTCCTCCCTTGTCAACGGATGAACTCATATCTACTGCATAAAGCTGACTACCCTTGAGAGCATCTACGGCCTCTTTAATGGTACCGGGGCCTAAACCGCCTGCAAGGATGAAGGGACGCTTACAATCTTTAATCTTGCTCCAGTCAAACTTCTGACCGCTTCCTTCGCCCGTATCAAACATTATCATATCCGCAGGGGACTTCTCAGCCTTAGCAAGGTCGAATTTATCGTCTACTTTAAATACCTTGATTACACTTCCTTTGCCGGACTTAAGTTCATTAATATAATCGTCATCTTCATCACCGTGAAGCTGAATGATATCAATAAGTCCGTTATATACGAGTCTCTTGATCCTGTTTGCGTCATCATTTACGAAAACGCCCACACGTCTGATCATGGGATCGATGAATTTATTCAGAAGTTGAACCGTCTCTTCGTCAACGGTTCTCTTAAAACCTTCGGTTAAAATAAAACCGACAAAATCAGGCATTGCATCATTTACTGCATTTGCATCGCCGGGAGTCCTAAGTCCGCAGATTTTGATCTTCATTACTCTAAGCCTCTTAACTGTCTCAAACACAACTTTTTATTGTCGCTTCGCATCAGAGTCTCACCAACCAATACTGCATTAACCCCTGCATCTTCGAGAGCTTTTACCTGACTTCTCTCTGAAATGCCACTCTCTGATACGAAAAGTAGTCCGAGGGGCACTTTATCACGGAGAGTCAAAGCATTCAAGGGGTCTACGGAAAAATTTCTTAAATTTCTATTATTTACACCTATGAGTCTGGCACCCAAACCGATAGCTTTTTCAATCTCAGTTTCCTCATGGCACTCTGTCAGAGCAGATAATCCAAGCTCATCCGCAATGTCGAGATACTGAGCAAGCTGATCGTCCGAAAGGAGCGAAACTATCAGTAAAATAGCGTCTGCTCCCATGACCTTGGCCTGGTAGATCATGTACTCATCGACCGTAAAATCCTTCCTTAAAACAGGGATCGTAACGGTCTGTTTTACCTGGGTCAAATACGAATCGTTTCCTAAAAACCAATGTGGCTCGGTCAAAACGGAAATTGCATCGGCTCCGGCACTTTCGTACTGTTTTGCGATCGACAGGAAAGGAAAATCGGCTGCGATGATTCCTTTTGAAGGAGATGCCTTCTTTATCTCGCAAATGAAGGACATATTCTCTTTTCTAAGAGCATTTTCAAAAGGAAAACCGGTATCGGGGTTAAGCGATAAGGCTTTGGCTTTCATGTCTGAGAGGCTTATCTGTTCCTTATAGGAAGCTACTCTCTCAATTGTCTTTTCCGCTATTTGATTTAAAATATTGTTTTCTGTTTTAGGCTGCATTTGTATCCTTGATTACTTCTTTAAGTTTTTCATAAGCCTTGCCACTGTCGATGAGCTCTGCAGCAAGCTTTATTCCTTCTTCAAGAGAAGCTGCCGCGCCGCCGATGTAAAGGCCTGCACCTGCATTCATAAGCACGCAGTCTCTCTTCGGTCCTCTTTCTTCACCATTAAGGATGCGTCTTGTTATCTCTGCATTCTCTTCGGGAGTTCCGCCGGTTAGATCTCCGGGGTTGCTCTTCTGAAGTCCGAACTGCTCGGGAGTGATGGTGTATCTCTTGGTGTTTCCGTTCTCATCAAACTCAACAACCTCGGTAGGTCCTACGGATGAGATCTCATCAAGTTTTTCTTTTCCAAAAACTACCATTCCGCGCTTAGCACCAAGCTTCATAAGAACCTGTGCAACGGGCTCAAGAAGGGACTCATCATAAACACCAAGAACGAACTTGGTTGAATATGCAGGATTGGTAAGAGGTCCAAGGATGTTGAATACGGTTCTGATACCAAGCTCTTTTCTAATAGGACCAACATACTTCATTGCACTGTGATACTTCTGTGCAAAGAGGAAGCAATATCCGGTATCCTCAAATACCTTCTCGTTCTTCTCGGGCTCAAGAGTGATGTTAACTCCGAGAGCTTCAAGAACATCAGCCGCACCTGACTTGGATGATGCGGATCTGTTACCGTGCTTTGTTATCTTAACACCGCCTGCAGCGATTACGAAAGCTGAAGTTGAAGAAATGTTGTAAGAGAAAGATCTGTCTCCGCCGGTTCCTACGATCTCAAGAGTATCGCATCCGGTGTTGAGCCTGGTTGCCATTGCTCTCATAGCTTCAGCTGAGCCGGTGATCTCATCGATGGTCTCACCCTTCATTGAAAGAGATACAAGGTAAGCACTCTTCTGAACGTCGGTTGCTTCACCCTTCATGATCTCAAACATAACGTCTCTGGACATCTCATATCCGATATCTTCTTTATTGGAAAGTTTCTTAATAGCTTCGTTAATCATAATTTTTTACTCCTTCAGGAAAAAGAAAACATTTTGCAAGTTCTAAATCTTGGCTACGCCATCGTCTGTAGAGTCGCCATCGTCTGTACAGATTCATATTTCTTTCTCCTTTCCGTAAAAATATAAAAGCCCTTGCCTGAGACTTTACTCAGACAAGGGCGTTATATAACGCTGTGCCACCTTGCTTCGAAATCCGTAGATTTCCTCTTTACGGGTACCATCATACCCCTTCTCTGTTACGGGAGTTCCCGTCGCATATTACTCAGGACTTAGCCTTTTCCCTGCGCCCTTAGCGGCCCATTTGACAAGCAGTTTACCGACCTTTCTCAGCATCCGGTCTCTCTGTAGGTTCTTATCATGCCTTTATTTCCGCTTCAACGGTTTACTATGAATTTTTATTCACTTTAATACAATAAAGCAATGATGTCAAGAAAATTTTTACTTAACTAAAGCAACGGTCTCTCTTGCGATTGCAAGCTCTTCGTTGGTGGGGATAATGAGAGTCTTCACCTTGGAATCGGGAGTTGAGAAGATAACTTCCTCTCCTCTTATCTTGTTCTTCTCTTCATCGATGGAGATTCCGAGATATCCGAGATACTCGCAAACCATGCTTCTAACGATTCCTGCGTTCTCACCGATACCTGCGGTAAAGCAGATTGCATCTACACCGTTCATAGCAGCAACATATGCTCCCACATACTTAGCGGTTCTATAGCAGAATGCTTCAAGAGCCTGGGTAGCAAGCTTGTTTCCTGCATAGTGAGCATCCTCAAGATCTCTGAAGTCGGATGAAAGTTCTCCGCTCATTCCGTATACTCCGGACTTCTTGTTAAGGATATTCATAACTCCTGCAATGTCGAGATTTTCTTTCTTAGCGATGAACTCAAGGATTGCGGGATCGATGTCGCCTGATCTGGTTCCCATGATAAGTCCTTCAAGAGGAGTAAGTCCCATTGAAGTATCTACACACTTTCCGTTCTTAACGGCAGATACGGAAGCACCATTTCCGAGATGACAAACGATAATCTTGAGATCTTCATATTTCTTGCCGAGAACATCAGCACATCTCTTTGAAACATATGAATGAGAGGTTCCATGGAATCCGTAACGACGAATCTTGTATTTCTCATAATATGAATTGGGAAGCCCATAGAGGTATGCCTTCTCGGGCATGGTCTGATGGAATGCGGTATCGAATACAGCTACCATGGGAGTGGTGGGCATAAGCTTTCTGCAAGCATCGATACCGATAAGGTTAGCGGGGTTATGGAGAGGAGCAAGATCATTGCACTCTTCGATTGCTTTGATTACTTCGTCGTTAATAACAACGGATGAAGCGAACTTCTCACCGCCGTGTACGATTCTGTGTCCTACAGCACCGATTTCATCGAGGCTCCCAAGGACGCCGGTCTTTTCGTTGGTGAGGTACTCGAGAACGAGTTTGATTGCGTTGGTGTGGTCGGGCATGGGAGATTCTTTGATTTCTTTTTCGCCGCCTGCGGGGGTATAGACGATACGGCCGTCGATGCCGATTCTTTCGCAGAGGCCTTTAGCGAGCCATTCTTCTGTCTCAGAATCAATCAACTGATACTTTAAAGATGATGAGCCACAGTTAATTACTAAGATTTTCATTACCAATATCTCCTTTGGTATATTCACGCCGAGCATAATCATTATGGTTTTGTTTTCGGGATTCGCTTATCGCCCCGTCCTCGCGTAGAGGTACTAAGCTCGAACTTCGCAAGCTCGTTCTCACTAAGTACCTGCGCTCCGGAGGTCCCGAAAACCAAAATCATAATGCTTATACTCGGCTTATTTTAAAAGTTGAATTCAAATTCTAAGCCAAACTAAATGTATTGAGGTAAGAATTATTGAGAGATCTGTGCCTGGACTGCGGTGAGGGCAACAACACCTACGATGTCTTCCCATGAGCAGCCACGGGAAAGGTCGTTGACGGGTTTTGCGATACCTTGAAGCATGGGGCCGTAAGCCTCTGCTCCACCGAGACGCTGAACGAGTTTGTATCCGATGTTGCCGGCATCAAGGTTGGGGAAGATAAGAACGTTTGCCTTACCTGCAACGGGTGAGCCGGGCGCTTTGTTTTTAGCGACGTGAGGAACAAGTGCTGCATCGGTCTGAAGCTCACCGTCGATCACAAGGTGAGGATACTGTTCTTGAGCAAGCTTAGTTGCTTCGACAACTTTATCTACGAGTGCATGTTTAGCGGAACCTTTTGTTGAGTGGCTGAGCATTGCGATAACGGGCTTAGGTCCTACGAGCTGCTTAAAGCTCTTTGCGGAAGAATCAGCGATTGCTGCAAGTTCTTCAGGACCCGGATCCTGGTTAAGTCCGCAGTCTGCGAATACGAAAGCTCCATTTTCTCCCATATCCTTGAATACGGTATCAACGATGAAGAATGCGGAAACAAGTTTTACGCCGGGTGCGGTCTTAAGAATCTGAAGTGCAGGTCTTAAGGTGTCTGCAGTTGAGTGACAAGCACCTGCAACCATTCCGTCGGCATCATTGTTTTTAACCATCATAATACCAAAGGTAAGATAATCCTTATGAAGAATCTCGGAAGCCTTCTCAAGAGTCATGCCCTTGGACTTACGAGTCTCATAGAGAAGGTTGATATACGTCTCCATCTTGTCGGTGGTTTCGGGATCTATAACAGTTACGTCATCAAGATCAACCTCAAGCCATCCGGCACCGTCACGGATCTTCTCTTCGTTACCGACCATGATAATATTTGCAATGCCATCTTTAATAATCTCGGCAGCTGCAAGAAGTGTTCTCTTGTCATTACTTTCGGGAAGTACGATTGTCTTCTTATCGATCTTCGCTCTTTCTTTGATCTGATCAATATATGCCATAAAGACTCCTTAAATTAGATGCGCGATGCGCAGAATTATTGATGATTTTTTTGCCATAAATCGACTAATATATTATACTGTATTCAGATATCACGGACAAGAAATCGTCCATCTTTTCTTGTATTATTTCACATACAATCTGCAGGTATTTCGTTAATTTTTTAGCAGACTTTTAGATTCGAAATTCAAAAAGATCTATCGGGAGAATTAAATGAAAACAGCGGGCATCATTGCGGAGTACAATCCGTTCCACAACGGTCATAAATATCACGTCGAAGAAACCAAGAAACAAACAGGTGCGGATTATTGCATAGTTGCAATGAGCGGAAACTTTGTACAAAGGGGCGCTCCCGCTATCATCGATAAATATGCAAGAGCTAAAAGTGCGCTTGCAGAAGGCGCAGATCTTGTAATACAGATTCCTCCGGTATACTCACTCTCTTCCGCGGAGTATTATGCAAAGGGAGCAATTTCCCTTTTAGAACATACAGGGCTTATTGATTATCTCTCATTCGGAAGTGAGGCAGGCGTCCTCGAGAAACTTGATAAGATCGCTAGAATCCTTGTTGAAGAACCCGAGAAATATCAAAAGCTCCTTCAGAAATACTTAAAGGCAGGTAATGCCTTTCCTGCAGCAAGGGCTAAGGCTCTTATAGATTATTGCCCGGATATGACAGATCTTTCTGACCTTGTATCATCTCCCAACAATATTCTCGCAATCGAATATTTAAAGTGTCTTATTTCAACCGACTCTTCTATCAAACCAGTTACAATGAAAAGAGTCGGTGCAGGATACAATGATCCTTACGCTCCCGGTCAGCCCGGCATCTCAGCTAAGGCTATCAGAGAAGCAATCAGCTATGGATCAGAGACCGATAACCTGAAAGCATATATGCCCAAGGAATCATTCAAATGTCTCAAAGATGCGGTTAAGAAAAACATGACTGTTGAAGAGAATGATTTCTCCGGAATGCTTATCTATAAACTCTTGTCAGAAAGAGAACACGGATTTACCAAATACCTTGATGTATCCGAAGAGTTATCAGACCGTATCTGCAATAACCTGGATAAGTTCACATCGGTAACAGATTTCAGTAATCTTCTTAAGACCAAGAACATGACCTATACAAGAATCAGCAGAGCACTCTTCCACATCCTGCTTGATATGACTGATGATTCCGTAGCAGATTCCGACTATACGGATTCATGCCCTTATATCAGGGTATTGGGTTTTAGGAAATCTTCAGAGGAACTTCTTTCAGAGATTAAAACCAAGGCTTCGGTACCTGTTCTGTGCGGATACAATGATGCCGCTAACAGCCTCTATTCCGAGCCCATGAAAGTATTTAAGAATGAATCGAGAATTGAGGATCTGTACTTTGCGGTTCAGACTATGAAGTCAGGTGTTGTAGCTAAACCTGATCTTTCAAGACCGATTGTAGTAGTTTAAACACTTAAAACAAAAAGGACGCTTCAGTAATTTCGCGTCACCCGCGAAATTACTGAAGCGTCCTTTTTATATACAAATTTAGTTCTTGAATGAATGAATGGGTGCGGGGATTCTTCCTTCGCGGCTGATGAAAGCTTCGCAGGAATACTTGTTAACAGGCATAACAGGTGCCCATCCGAGTAGTCCGCCAAACTCAACTTTATCGCCAACATTCTTGCCGATAACAGGGATCAGACGAACAGCGGTAGTCTTGGCATTAACCATACCGATTGCCATCTCGTCAGCGATGATACCTGAAATGGTAGCAGGTGAAGTATCTCCGGGAACA
Organism: uncultured Lachnospiraceae bacterium; assembly: GCA_902794095.1. Classification (GTDB taxonomy): domain Bacteria; phylum Bacillota; class Clostridia; order Lachnospirales; family Lachnospiraceae; genus AC2028. The sequence goes on from CADBFZ010000001.1 coordinate 214,817, forward strand.
GCAATCATATCAAGACCTACTGAACATACGCAGGTCATAGCTTCAAGTTTCTCAAGAGTAAGTGCTCCGCAGGAAGCTGCATCAATCATGCCCTGATCCTCGGATACAGGAATGAATGCACCGCTGAGTCCGCCTACATAAGAAGAAGCCATTACGCCGCCCTTCTTAACCTGGTCATTGAGAAGTGCAAGTGCTGCGGTAGTTCCGGGAGCTCCGGCTTTCTCAAGTCCGATCTCGCAAAGGATATCAGCAACAGAATCTCCGATTGCGGGGGTGGGAGCAAGTGAAAGGTCTACGATACCGAAAGGAACACCGAGCTTTTCGGATGCTTCCTTGGCAACGAGCTGACCTACTCTGGTAACCTTAAATGCAGTCTTCTTAATGGTCTCACAGAGAACCTCAAATGACTCTCCGCGAACTTTCTCAAGCGCATACTTTACAACGCCGGGTCCGCTGACACCTACATTGATGATTCTGTCTGCTTCTGTAACGCCGTGGAATGCACCAGCCATGAAGGGATTATCATCAGGAGCGTTACAGAAAACAACGAGCTTAGCACAGCCAAGAGAATCACGGTCTGCAGTAAGTTCTGCGGTCTTATGAATGGTCTCACCCATAAGGCGAACAGCATTCATATTGATACCGGTTCTGGTTGAACCGAGATTGATTGAAGAACATACAAAGTCGGTTGAAGCAAGAGCTTCGGGGATGGACTTCATAAGAAGCTCATCAGCCTTGGTACTTCCCTTACTTACAAGTGCGGAATAACCTCCGAGGAAGTTAACACCGACTTCTTTAGCAGCCTTATCAAGAGTCTTTGCAAGCTTAACAAAGTCAGCTTCTGACTTAGCACTTGCTGCTCCGATAAGAGCAATGGGAGTTACGGAGATTCTCTTGTTAACGATGGGAATACCGAACTCGCCGGAGATTTCCTCTCCTGTCTTAACAAGATCCTTTGCACTCTTGGTGATCTTGTCATAAACCTTATCACATGTTTTATCTATATCCGAATCGATGCAATCAAGAAGGCTGATGCCCATGGTGATGGTACGGACATCGAGGTTTTCCTTCTCGATCATTTCATTCGTTTCGGAGACTTCCATTCTGTTGATCATATATAAACCTCTGTTTTCTTTTTAAGGACATAAAATAATTTAGATGCGGTGCATCATATCAAAAATCTCTTCTTTTTGACATTTAATCGATACACCAATACTCTTTCCGAGTTCTTCAAGGCCGCCGGAAATCTTTTCGAAGGAGTCTTTTGCTCCCGAAATATCAACTACCATCATCATGTTGAAATACCCTGATACGATAGTCTGAGAAATATCGAGGATATTAACGTTCTCGTTTGAAAGGAAGGTACAGGTCTTGGCGATGATGCCGACAGTATCCTTACCGACTACAGTGATGATTACTTTTTCCATAATTAAAAACTCCTTTTATACTTCAATGCACTCTGAAGGTACATCTCGTTTAGCAACGCTGATGTCAAAATCGGAAGCTTTGTAGGGATTGTCTCCCATTGTAATTTCCATTCTGACTGATTCAAAAGCAAGATCGGGATAATTATTCTCGAGAGAAAGATGACCGAGATAAATCTTCCTGATTGTATCATTTAAAACCGATGAAAGAAGTCTGCCTGATGCTTCATTAGACAAATGCCCCAATTCCCCGAGGATTCTCCTTTTCAAAGGATAGGGGTAAGGTCCCTGTTCAAGCATCCTGATGTCGTGATTGGCTTCTATGAGCATCGCGTCCATTCCCATGAGACAATCTATTGTGTAGTCGCTGTAACAGCCCAGATCTGTGCAAACAGCCATGTTCTTGCCGTCGTTAGAGAATCTGTAAGCAACAGGATCTGCGGCATCATGAGATATACGCATGGGATTAACGGTTATGTCTCCGACCTGAAATATCTCATCGGGTCTTACAATCTTAAAAAGAGTTGAATCGATATTTCCAAGGGACTTAACAGTTCCGATTGCTTCAATCGTTGCCCAAGTCGCATACATGGGAATTCCGTATTTCCTGGAAAAGACACCGAGCCCCTGAATGTGATCCGAATGCTCATGTGTGATCAGAATTCCATTTATATCTTTACCGGTAAGACCGATTGAGTTAAGTCCTGCTTCGGCTTTCTTACCGCTTACTCCGATATCTACCAGCAAATGGGTATTCGATGAACCGATGTAAATGCAGTTACCCGAAGAACCGCTGGCAAGAGGACACATCCTCATTTATTTCTCCTCCCATCTGACTTCGATAACATCTCCGTCTTTGATAGGCTCGAGATACTGGGCATTCTTGCCGTTAAGCTTGGTGATGATCTTACGGCCGTTACCTGCCTTTAAGTCAAAATTCAATTTGTCGAATACATCGACGTATACATAGTTATCTTTTCCTGTAAGGGTAATCATGCGTCCGTTAGCATTAACGGTTACAGGGATCGAAAGATCGGGCTTTTCGTCCTTTTCCTCTTCAGTCTTCTCACCATCTTCGGAGCCGGCCATTTCAGCCATCTTCTCTTTCATCTCGGCTGCGGTTCCGTCATCATCGGGCAGGTCCGCAAAAGAAACCCCACCGGCAGCAGGCGCAGCACCTGACTCCTTAGCCGTACTTTCTTCAGAATTTACATCTGAATTAGTGCTTTCATCTGAAGAACCATTAGAGTCATCAGAAGAATTATCAGCTGCTTTTTCATTTTTCTCAGTCTTATGGTTATGACTTCCGATAGTATAATCCAAAGTGAAGTCTTCGTATACCTTGGTCTTAAGAACGGCTGCGGTCTGGTTAACCTTAATATCTCCGGCAGCAGGCGTATCAAGGAATTCGGTTATCTGTTCAACGGTGTAGAAATTATTTACCTTAATGTCGTCACCGTCTTTGATCTCATAGAATGTCTCCTGAAGCTCGCCGTTAACAAGGGCCTTCTTGGGGAACTCAAAGATCTTACCGTTAACGCTTATCTTGATGGGATTCTTAAGCTCGGGAAGTTCACCAAGTTTGAATGCCGCATCACTTCCGGGAGTTGAAGGTTTAACTTCAATGATGTCTCCGCTGTGAATCTGAGTATACAGATCTGCAGGCTCACCGTTAATGATGATCTGTGAAGACTCTCCCTCGGTACCTCTTACGATACGTGACTTTCCGCCGATGGTAAATGTAATAGCCTTACCTCTCTTAGGGAACAGATCCTCGTTGGGGAATGCAACCTGAAGAGCCGCATCGGATACGGATAAGTGACCATTATCGTAAAGCTTTAATCTCTCTCCGTTAAATGAAACGAAGATGAAGTTATTACTCTGTGCATAGAAGCTTAAGCAGATTCCGATGGGAGTAACCATAAGGGAATCCTTGTGTGCATCCTTATCTTCGAAGATGATGTCCTTCATCACATCCTCTCCTCTGATAGCTACACGCTCTTTTAAAATTCCGAGGCTCTCGGAAAGCTTCTCAGTATATCCGGGAACCATTCCGCCACCGCCTACTACGAATACAGCGCTGACAGGCTTATCTCCGTTAAGTCTCTTGATCTCGTCTGAAACCTTAGCGGTCATGTCATTGATGTAAGGAGCAAGTGCCTCTGAAATCTCAGCTGCCTTTATTTTCTGAGGAAGTCCCATGATATCGGTAAACTCTATCTCGGGCTCACCTGTTCTGAGGCTTCTCTTAATGTGCTCAGCCATGTCGAAATCAACAAGGCATTTCTGAACAATGACATCGGTAAGTGAATCACCTGCAACGGGAATCATGCCGTAAGCAATGATGCTTCCGTCCTTGGTGATGGAAATATCGGATGTACCTGCTCCTACGTCAACAAGAGCAAGGTTTAAGAGTCTGAACTTATCGGGGATTGCAACCTGAATTGCTGCGATAGGCTCGAGAGTAAGGTTTGCAACATGAAGACCCGCATGCTCAACAGCCTTGTAAAGACCGTCAACTACATCATCGGGAAGAAAAGTTGCGATAAGATCTGCAGAGATCTTCTTAGCTTTATGTCCTTCAAGATTACCGATCTGGTAACCGTTTAAATAATATCTTACGGGAGTATAACCGACACAATAGAACTTCATGTCGGTATCGTTCTGACTCTGGAATTCGGTATATGCCTGCTCAATTCCGGACATGGACAGGTTGTAGATGTCCTCGTCGGTGATCTCTTTTTCGGATTCGAAATCTTCTGCGACATTAACCGTAACCGTACGAAGAACTCGACCTGCGGCTGCGATACATACTTCGCCAAGCTGCTTGCCGAGTCTTTCTTCAAGGTTCTTTTTTACCTCGAGTATGGTATTTCCGACCTTGCCGATATCATGAATCTGTCCGTCGAGCATTGCTCTTGATTCATGCTCTTTGATCTCCTGGGCAAGGACATGGAATCCGTCATCTGCTTTGTATCCGACGGTTCCTACAATACTTCTCGTACCGATATCAAGTCCGAAAACCAGACTGCCCTGGCTTTTTACTCCACCCATGTAAATCCCTCCAGACGGGCTTTAACCTGCGCAAACGCTGATTCAAGGTCTCCGCTGTTATCGATTATCACGTCAGAATGTTCTCTGAAATCTGCATCGTTAAGCTGGTTGTCCATGATGGACAAAGCCTTCTTGCGTGTATATCCTCTGGACTCCATAAGACGCTTAATGCGGGTCTCATCGTCCGAATATATGTACCACATCTCATCTACGATGTCGCTGTATCCCTTTTCAATAAGAAGTGCAGCTTCGATGAAAAAGAGTTCGGTCTCATGCATCTTCGCAGCAGCTCTCATTCTCTCAATGAGATATGTCTGAACCGAAGGATGAACGATCTCTTCTACCTTCTCAAGGTTTGAAGGATTCGAATAAATGACATGGGCAAATTTGCTTCTGTCTATCTCAGAACCCTCACCGGCTGTAAGGATTTCCTTGCCAAACAGAGCAACGAGTCTGTCATAGGTCATGGTTCCGGGTTGTTCAAGCTCTTTGGCAATGTCGTCGGCATAATAGATCTCAGCGATATAATGCGATGAGATGAAGTTGAGGATGCTTGATTTTCCTCCGCCGATTCCGCCCGTAATACCAATAATCTTCATTAATGTGCCTCGTACCAGCTTTTGCCGGTGTCAACTGAAATCTCCAGTTTAACCGCAAGGTCAGCTGCTTTCTCCATGCATTCGGTTAAAATATTATTTACTTCCGAAGCTTCCTGCTCCGGTCCTTCGATAAGTAATTCGTCGTGTACCTGAAGTATCAGACGTGACTTCAGATTCTTCTCTCTGAGAGTCTTCCAAACGGATATCATCGCAAGCTTTATGATGTCCGCCGCAGTGCCCTGTATGGGTGCATTCATCGCAACTCTTTCGCCAAAAGATCTGGTCATGAAGTTGGAATTTTTAAGTTCAGGGATAGGTCTTCTGCGTCCGAAGTAAGTCTCGGAATATCCCTTATCCTTCGCAGACTCGACAAGTCCATCTAAAAATTTCTTAAGTCCCGGGAAAGTCTCGAAATACTTCTTGATGTATTCGCCGGCTTCCTTACGACTGATACCTATGTTTTCGCCAAGTCCGAATGAAGAGATTCCGTATACGATACCGAAGTTTACCGCCTTGGCGTTTCGTCTCAGAGTGTCCGTAACTTCTTCCAGCGGAACTCCGAATACTTTCGATGCCGTGATCTTATGAATATCCTCACCGGATTTGTAACTTTCTATAAGCGCCTCATCTCCTGAGAGTGAAGCAAGAACCCTAAGCTCGATCTGCGAATAATCCGCATCCGTAAAAAGAAAACCGTCTTCAGGGACAAATACTTTCCTAAGTTCTCTTCCCAGTTCCGTTCTTACGGGAATGTTCTGAAGGTTAGGATCCGAAGATGAAATGCGGCCTGTTGCCGTAACCATCTGATTAAACTTACATCTGATCCTGCCGTCGGTTCCTATGAATCCTTTAAGACCTTCTGCGTAAGTTGATCTGAGTTTTGTAAGTCCTCTGTACTCAAGTATGTCTCTTACAAAAGGAACTTCGGGTGCGAGCTTTTCAAGTACATCAGCAGATGTTGAATAACCCGTCTTAGTCTTCTTACCGCCGGCAAGTCCCATCTTTTCAAAGAGGATCACACCCAGCTGTTTGGGAGAATTGATATTGAAATCAGGTTCTCCGGATTCTTCGTGAATCGTCTTTTCAAGTTCATCTATCCTACTTGAAAGTCTCTGCGAATACTCTTCAAGTTCTCTTGCTTTAACAAGTATTCCGAGATTCTCCATATCGTGAAGAATGTAGGAAAGAGGAAGTTCTATTTTGCTATATACATTCCACTGACCGGTTGCTTCAAGTTCACTCTTAATCTTCTCATAAGAAGCAAGGGATATGAATGCACCGTCGCAGGTGTATTCTTTTAAAATATCAGGAGCCGTAAAAAAGCTCTCTTTAAAGCTCATCTTGCCGAATCTTTCTTTTACCGAAAGGGGCGTAAAACCAAGATAAGCGTTGGCGATATTTTCTATGTCGTGATCTGCAGAAAGCGGATCGAGTACGTAATTTGCAAGTCCTGCATCAAAGATCTTCTCAGGATCAAGATAGCCTGTTACGGAGTATTGTGACTTAACATCGGTAAAACAAAGAACGGTGTTCTTCGCGCTGAGAACTCTTATGGAACTCTGAAGGGCTTCACACTCTATGTCGGTTCCGGAGTAGTAATAAATCTTGTCCGCGGTAGCAAATGCACCTGATAATGCATTGCCTTCATCGATTACAAACTGAAGTCCGCATCTGTCGCAGTCGGCATCATAGATAACCTTGGCAAAATCAAGTGCGCTATCGAGAACCTGAATATCGGGGCGACTTATTTTCTCTTCAGGAGCTGCAACGGATGCTTTAGCCGCATCGTCGAATCTGGAATAAAGAGATTTAAGCCCCAACTCTTTGATAATTTCATAAGCTGCGGGGGTGAAGTAATCTCCCCTCTTGGACTTCTCCTTATCGAGAGTAATGTCTGCGTTAATCTCGATAGTTGCAAGAACAAGTGAAAGGTCTGCAAGATCTCTGTGCTCTCTTAAGGACTCTCTTATGGAGTTGCCCTTTATGTCATCGAGGTGTTCGTAGATACCGTCAATTGAACCGTAGGTCTGCATAAGTTCAGATGCAGTCTTGGGACCGACTTTAGGAACACCCGGAATATTATCGGATGAATCTCCCATAAGTGCTTTGAGCTGAATGAACTTCTGAGGATCTACTCCGAACTCTTCTTCAACTCTTGCGGGAGTGTAATCTTCTACTGTGGTCTTACCTGATTTGGTCTTGGGAATCCTGATCAGGATATTTTCGTCAGCGATCTGAAGCAGATCTCTATCGCCTGATACAAGGCTAACCTTCATTCCTTCAGCCTGTGATTTCTTGGCAAGAGTGCCCATGATATCATCAGCTTCGAGGCCGGGAACAGAGAGTGTTGCAACGCCCATTGCTTCGAGAACTCTTCTGAGAAGAGGCACCTGAGTCTTTAACTCCTCAGGCATGGGCTTTCTTGTTCCCTTGTATTCTGCAAATATCTTATGCCTGAAAGTAGGTGCGTGCTCATCAAAAGCAACAACTACATAATCGGGCTTTTCTTCATCAAGAAGTTTGAAAAATATATTTAAGAACCCGTAAACAGCACCGGTATGAACGCCTGAAGCATTCGTAAGATCCGGCACTCCGTAAAAAGCTCTGTTTATTATGCTGTGTCCATCTATAAGAACAAGCTTATCAGCCATCTTTTCTCTCTTATCCGAGATGCCATATCAGGAGAAGTCCCAATATAATGCATCCCAAGGTAATGACATATCTCTGCGATTCTTTGTAAAACTTATGCCTCTCAAGCTGCTTGTCATTGCTGGCAAGGCGCTTCTTCAATTCCGAGTTCAGGTCGAAATTGTCATCGTCGTTATCCAGGTGCTGGACTCCGACTCGAACCAGGAACTGAATACTAAGTTCCTCGCGGCATTCACTGCAAGATTCGTAATGCTCACGGAACTCCTCCATAGTCTTATAATCAAGCGTCTTATCTATGAAGGCAGGTATATGACTTTCAAATTCCTTACAGTTCAAAAGGCACTCCTTTTAGATGCTCGCATACACACTTATATTACTACAAAAGGGGCTAAAAATACAGCATGTAAATGATTACAATTCCTGCTAAAAACCGCTCTTTTCTTGCGATTTTTATGTAAACCCGGTGTGTCGTAGCGATTCTCAGAAACCGCCTTTTTGCAATCGGGTGAGGTTAACAAAACATGGTTTTTGGAGTTGCTTGTTAGCCAACGCCGGCAGTGGGGCGCATGACGTCCGGTGGACGTCAGAATTGCGCGGACCGAGGGGCACTCCCCAGTGCCCCGAGAAACGAACCATTGGGTTCGGGATAGTGCCGAAAGGCACTAAATAAAAAGAGATAGGATAGATCCTATCTCTTTTTATTTCATTCCTGCCGGCAGTGGGACTCGAACCCACACACAGTCGCCCGCGGCAGATTTTGAGTCTGCTTCGTCTACCAATTCCGACATGCCGACATATATCACATCCGTTTAAAACGAACGCAATTGGTAATATATCACATTACACCCGCTTACGCAAATTCCATTTCGACTTTTACGTCATTCCCGGAGACCTTTACATTTCCTATGCTACCCATTACCAAAGGCATGGCGGGAGGCACATGTCCCAGGTCACAATCAAGCACTGCGGGTACACCCAGCTTTTCGATATAGGGAAGAACGGAGTTAATATGATCAAGTCCGATCATATCCTCGGGATTATCGGGTCTGCCGATCAGGAATCCCTTTACGATACCCTTCTTAAACCATCCGGCATTTTCAAAGTGCCACATTGCACGTCTTACATCAAAGACGTTAAGATCACAGCTTTCAAGGCACCAGATAACACCATCCTCGGTATACCTTTCCATGAAGCCTTCAACATCCACATAAGGAGTTCCTATAAGGTTAACAATGCAGTCAGTACATCCGCCGATAAGTCTGCCTGAAAACTCAAGATCACCGTTGAATTCTCCGGGAGCATGAACAGTATTTCCATCAAACACTGTCTTTAAAGACTTTTCGGTAAGATTAAAAGGTGCATATGGATTCTCTTCACTTTTTAATTTCTCTACCTGAAAACGGTCATATGAATGAACGCTTCTGCTCTCGCCGGTAAGGAGTTTGACAGAGGAAAGCGTTGCATCATGAAGCTCACTTGAACCAAAGTGGTCCACACAGGGTCCGTAGACAGCTGCAGTATCGCACTTGGTAACAAGAGGCAGAATAAAGTTGGAATTATCGGAGTATCCCATGAACCACTTGGGATCCGCTTTTCTGAACAAGTCAAAATCAAGATACTCAAGAATCTCGCACATCAACTCTCCGCCACCGACAGAGATAAGCGCATCATTATCCGAAGAAGAATACATGTCCATAAGTTCTTCGGCACACTTCTCGGGCTTATTGCTGATACCTATTCCAAGCCCAGCAGTTGAGTTGGGGCCGGGAAGTACTTTAAAACCTTCAGCTTTGAAATACTCAAGAGCCTTTAAAAAGCAACTGTGATAAGGCTCCCAGTTAGCTCCAAAGGATGGAGCAGGGAAGCCTATCGTGTCGCCCGGTTTTATAAAATCTGGATATCGCATATCTTTACCTATGTGACAGAAGGACCGCCCTCTGTGTCACGTTTTAATTCTCTGCTTTAAGTTTGTTATAGATATCGAACTCGTCGAAGGTTGCATAGTAATCCATAGGAGTCTCTGCACGGCGGATCTTCTTGAATGAGCCGTCGGACTGAAGAAGAACTTCTGCGCTTCTGAGTCTTCCGTTGTAGTTGTAACCCATGGAATATCCGTGTGCTCCGGAATCATGGATAAAGAGAAGGTCTCCCATCTCGATTTTTGGAAGCATTCTGTCGATAGCGAACTTATCGCAGTTCTCGCAAAGAGAACCGGTTACATCATACTTGTGATCACAGGGAGCGTCTTCTTTTCCGAGGACGGTGATGTGATGATATGCGCCGTAGATAGCAGGTCTCATGAGGTTAGCAGCACATGCATCAGCTCCTATGTACTCTTTGTAGATGTGCTTTTCGTGTACGGCTCTGGTAACAACACCACCGTAAGGAGCCATCATGAAACGGCCCATCTCAGTATAAATAGACATGTCGCCCATTCCTGCAGGAACGAGGATCTCATCAAATACCTTGTGAACATTCTCACCGATAACCGCGATGTCATTGGGAGTCTGGTCGGGCTTGTAAGCGATACCTACGCCGCCGGAAAGGTTGATGAACTTGATATCTGCTCCGGTCTCATTATGAAGTTCAACAGCAAGTTCGAAAAGCTGTCCTGCAAGCTTGCCGTAGTATTCGTTGGTAACAGTGTTTGAAGCAAGGAATGCGTGAATTCCGAAATGCTTAACGCCCTTGCTCATCATGATCTTATAAGCCTCTGCGATCTGCTCTCTGGTCATGCCGTACTTAGCGTCGCCGGGGTTATCCATGATTCCATTGGAAAGAGTAAATACCCCTCCGGGATTAAATCTGCAGCTCATGGTCTCGGGAAGCTTACCACCACATGCCTTCTCACAGAAATCAATGTGAGTGATGTCATCAAGATTGATGATGGCTCCGATCTTATTGGCATACTCATACTCTTCAAAAGGAGTATCGTTTGAAGAGAACATGATGTGAGCTCCGTCAAAATCAAGAGCATGACTTATCTGAAGCTCGGTAAGTGATGAGCAGTCTGCTCCGCAATCGTATTCTTTTAAAATAGAGAGAATAAAGGGATTGGGATTTGCCTTAACTGCAAAGTACTCTCTGAATCCGGGATTCCATGCAAATGCCTTCTTAACTGCTTCTGCGTTAGCTCTCATTCCTGCTTCGTCATAGACGTGGAAGGGAGTAGGGATTACTTTTGCAATCTCTTCTGCTTTGTCTTTGGTGATAAATGCTTTTTTCATAATAGTTCTCCTCAATCAGTTATTTGCCAATCTATCGGACTGATCCCTTTCGAGACCAGGAAATCGTTACATTTTGAAAATGGTTTGCTACCGAAGAATCCTCTGTATGCCGAAAGAGGTGAAGGATGAGCAGACTCGATAACAAGGTGATTAGGGTTTGTAATAAATGCCTTCTTGGCTCTTGCTGCAGATCCCCACAGGATAAAAACAACAGGTCTGTCGAGTGCGGCTACAGCTTTGATTGCAGCATCGGTAAATTCTTCCCAGCCCTTTCCCTTATGCGAGAAAGCCTGATGTGCTCTTACGGTAAGAAGCGTGTTCAGAAGAAGCACTCCCTGCTCGGACCAATGAGTAAGATCTCCGCTTTGAGGTATGGAGCAACCAAGATCTGTATTTAATTCCTTGTATATGTTCTCAAGTGAAGGTGGCTTCTGAATGCCTTTCGGCACAGAAAAAGAAAGACCATGAGCCTGTCCGGGTTCGTGGTAAGGGTCCTGGCCCAAAATCACTACTTTAACTTCGGACAAAGGTGTCAGATTAAAAGCTCTCAAGACGTCATCCTTAGGAGGATAGACAGTGTATGAACCGTATTCTTTTACGACAAAAGAATAAAGATCTTTGTAATAAGGTTTGCTGAATTCCTGCTGTAAAACAGGAAGCCAATCGTTAGAAATCTGTGACATATCAAAGTCTGACGCTTATGCCGCGTTCCTTCATGTATTCCTTAACTTCGCGAATCGTAAGTTCTTTGTAATGGAAAAGAGAGGCTGCAAGAACTGCGGAAGCTCCTGCCTCTACTGCAGTGTAAAAGTCTTCAAGTTTGCCGGCACCGCCTGATGCAATGACAGGGATATTAACGGAAGATGCGATGGCCTTGGTGAGTTCAAGATCATATCCTGCCTTGGTTCCGTCGGCATCCATGGATGTAAGAAGGATTTCACCGGCGCCAAGCTTCTCGGCTTTAATAGCCCATTCAACGGCATCGATGTTCATATCAACTCTTCCGCCGTTTTTATAAACAGTCCAACGGTCCGTGCCTTCAATTCGCTTTGCATCCATAGCAACAACAACGCACTGTGAACCGAATTTCATAGCCGCATCGGATATAAGATCAGGGTTCATAAGTGCTGCAGAGTTGACAGCAATCTTATCAGCACCTTCTCTTAAGATAGCTTTGAAATCATCCGTGGTTCTGATACCACCGCCGACTGTAAAGGGAATAAAGAGAGTCGATGCAACATCTCTAACCCAAGAAAGCTGAGTATCACGTGAGTCAGCAGATGCAGTGATATCAAGGAACACTACTTCATCTGCACCCTGTGCATCATATGCTGCAGCGGTTTCGGCGGGATCACCTGCATCTCTTAAATTCAGGAAATTGATTCCTTTAACAACTCTTCCGTCCTTAACATCAAGACAGGGAATAATTCTCTTAGTAAGCATATCAAACCTCCCCTGCGATCTTAAGGAAATTGCTAAGTACTTTAAGGCCGGCGTCCGAACTCTTTTCCGGATGGAACTGAGTTGCAAAGACGTTGCCTTTTTCTACGGATGAATCATAAGTTACTCCGTACTCGGTTCTGGATGTAACAATCGAGGAATCCTCACACTCGAGGTAAAAAGAATGCACGAAGTAAAAGTAAGTTTCGGCAGGGATTCCATCAAGAAGTCTGCCTTTGCTTTCTACAATGTCATTCCAACCGATCTGAGGAACTTTAAGATCAGCGGATGCGGGAAATTTCTTTATTTTGCCCGGAAGGATGGAAAGACCTTTAACTCCGGGAGATTCTTCGCTCTCGTCAAAAAGAAGCTGAAGTCCGACACAGATGCCAAGGAAAGGCTTGCCCGATGCGGCGTACTCTTTTAACGCTATATCAAGTCTGCGTTCCTTAAGCTTACTTACACAGTCACCGAAATTTCCGACACCGGGTAAAATAACAGCATCAGCCTTTGCTATCTCAGCGGGATCGGATGTAAGGATGTGCTTTGCTCCTAACTTTTCAATTGCTTTCTCGACGCTCTTTACATTACCTGCGTCATAATCAACGACAGCGATCATTTACTAACCTCAGGGATTTACAAATACTATGTCTGCTCCGGGATCTTCCTCACCGGGAATAACGTCTTCCAGGGGCTCAGGAGTTTCGGGAACTTCCTCGGGCTCCTCCGCCTCTTCAGGCTGTCCGTAAAGGCCGTTAACAACCTCATAAACAGCTCTGGTGTAGTCTACATCTTTCTTGATCATAGCAATCTCGGCAGCCTGCTCTTCGGTAAGACCGAAGTCATTGTAGAGTGCATCGAGAATCTGCTGATATACCGGCTCAACTTCTTCAAGACACTGCCATCTGACTGCTGAATCATAAAGTCCGGGATATCTGCTTACGGACTGGATGAGTGAATCAAGAGCCTTAACATCAGACTCGTCTTTAAGGAGTTCATACTCACGATACCAAAGTCTGATCCTGAGAATACATTCGGACTTCTTGAATATGATCTCATCGGACTCATTAAGGTCCTGACCGAAAAGATCCTGGTATGCGGTTTGGTAATCGCCCTGTGAATATGCTTCTCTTGCTTCCTTCTTAACGGCATGAGCACCGAGAAGATTGGAAACAATAAGCACAACTACAAGAATGGTTATGCAAAGAGCAAAGATTGAGGCAACTTTCTTGGTATTAAGCTTCTTGGTAGGCTTCTGTTCGCCTTCTTCCTTAGGAGGCTTTTCTTTCTTCGGCTTCTTTTTCTTCTTCTCTTTCTTCTCGCCGCCTTCGCCTTCTTCGCCGCCTTCATCGCCACCTTCGTCAGCTTTCTTGTCCTTGCCTTTTTTCTTCTTTTTCTTCTTACCCTTCTTACCGTCTTCGCCTTCGGCTTCAAGCTGTTCGAGAACTTCCGCATTTTCCTCGGAAAGTTTTATCTCGGACTGTTCGCCTTCATCGTCCTCATCAGTTTCGGTAAAGAAGTCTAAGATCTTGGCAAGAAGACCTTTCTTGCCTTTCTTTTCTTCAGCTTCTTTCTCAAGAATACTGTCGAGGTCATCGGCAGAAAGAGAAACAACTTCTTCGGATGATGCTTCTGCGGCAGGTTCTGCAGGCTCATCAGCTCCCATCATAGGTTCATCATCGCCAAAAGGACTACCCATGATTTCAGCAAGAAGTGAATCTGCTTCATCTACTTCATTATTTTCAACAGGAACTTCCAAAGGAGCAGTGGAAGCTTCAGAAGTAAGTGCGGCAGCTTTAACCTCAGCGGCAGCTTCGGCAGCACCTGCAAGAAGTGCATCTACGTCGGACATATCAGCATTCTCAGCGCTCTCAACTGCGTTTGCATTTTCTTCGCCGACACCGGATGCATTCTTTTTCGCCTTCTTGGCTTCTTTAGCTTCCTTACGAAGTCTTGCTTTTTCTTCCTTAGCTTTTCTTCTGGCTTCTTTCTTCTCTTCTCTTAAACGCTTCTTCTCAGCCTTTTTATCAACAGGAGCATCTTCCTCAGCAAGAACGTCGGGAGTCCCTTCCTCATCGGTTCCGTTAAGAAGTGCTTCGATTCCGGGATCTACAGCTTCGTTATTATCATTCTTATTCAGCAGATCACCAATCTCGCCGGCAGAACTATCAGCTGCAAGGAGATCATCAAGTGACATGTCTGATCTGTCTTCATCCTCTGCAAGGCCTTCTGACTTAGCTTTGCTGAGCATTGCTTCAATATCATCTTCAGTAGGAAGATCTGCAGATTCGTTCTCTTCCTTCATGAGCTCTGCAAGTTCTGCATCCAAGTCAAAATCGGACGCTGAATCGTCAGCCTTATCAGCAGAAGCTCCAGCCTCTTCACTCATGCCTGATTCTTCAAGAAGAGCTGCAAGCTGAGCATCGAGATCTTCTTCAGTTGAAACCGTTGGAACTTCAGGTTCAGCGCTTGCTTCTTCTACAAGTGCTTCTTCAGTGTTCTCGGAAAGAACACTTTCTGCCTCACTCAGAAGACTTGAGAATGAATCATCTATATCGAAGTGTTCATCAGCAGGTGCTTCTTCAGGAACAGATGCTTCTTCAGTGATAGGTGCATCATCTGCAGGAAAATCATCTCCGGAAGGCATCTCATCAGTTAACGCAAGATCATCAAGATTAAGATCTCCGAGTCCCAGATCATCGAGATTAAGTTCATCAGAAGGAGTCTCATCCGATACAGGCTCGTCAGACGTTGATTCTTCAATAACAGTTTCTTCTGCTACAGGTTCTTCAGCATCCGATTCTTCTACAACAACTTCCTCCGCAGGAGCTTCATCTAAGGCAGCTACGTCTGAGAGTAATTCATCAAGATTTAAATCATCAGAAACAGATTCTTCTGCGGCAGGCGCTTCCTCAGAAACGCTTTCTTCGATAGGTGTTTCTTCAGCAGGTGCCTCATCTGAAACAAGTTCTTCAGATACAGCATCTTCAACAACAGGCTCTTCTGCGACGGGTTCTTCAGCAGGTTCTTCAATAGTAGCAGCTTCAGACGCCTCTTCAGATTCAATCTTACTCATGAGATCACTCATAAGATCAGAAAGATCAGCATCCATAGCAGAATCATCATCAGGCACATCAAGAGAAGGTGCGGAATCGATATGAATGTCAGATGCCGCAGGATCCTCATTGAGTATCTGAACAAGATCGGGAATATCTGCAGAATGATCTACAACTTCAACTTCTTCAGAAAGTAATTTATCCAGATCAAGATCACCTGCAAAATCATCAGCAGGAATCTCCTCTGCTACAGGTTCTTCTACTGCAGGTTCTTCAACAATAGGTTCATCTGCAGCAAGCTCTTCTGTAATTTCTACAACAGGTGTCTCTTCAGGCATGGGCTCGGAAGCCATGTCTGCTAATACATCATCCAGTGATAACTGCCCAAAATCATCTACAGGAGTCTCGGCTACCGGAGTCTCTTCTACAGGAGTCTCTTCTACGGGAGTCTCCTCAACAGCTAAATCTTCAACAGTCTGAGAATCGTCAAGAATCAAATCATCAAGAACAGTTTCATCAATTACAGGAGCCTCTTCAGCAACGGGTTCTTCCTCTACTACAGGAGCCTCTTCAACTATAGGTTCTTCCTCTACTGCAGGAGCTTCTTCAACTACAGGCTCTTCCTCTACTGCAGGAGTCTCTTCTACAACAACTTCTTTCCCAACAATAGGTGCCTCTTCAACAACAGGAGTTTCTTCTACTGCAGCAGGTTCACTCATCTGCTTAAGAAGATCATCAAGAGCCGCTTCATCAGAAGAAGCCGCAGGTGTTTCTGCGGTTATAGGTGACTCTTTTACAGGCTCCTCAACGGGTGCCTCTTGTACAGGTTCAGATGATTTTTTGGTAGGTGATGCAAGCTCCGCAGGCACACCCATGGATTTCAATAAACTGTCAAGATAGTCTTCAGACGAACCCATTTATTCTCTCCGATTTCTCTAAATGTTTTAATGCTTAAAACACATAAACATACAAAGATATTTTAACACAGCATAGTACTAATGTATAGAAAAATGCGACACTTTAGGCATTTGTGTCAGAGGGTCCGACCCCGTGTCACAAATAAAAAAAGCTCTGCCCGATTTGGGCAGAGCTTTGAAAAATTTTTAGTTGAGGTGATACTTTTCAACAAGTGAATCGATGATTTTTACGAGGTTTCCGATCTCAGGCTTTGAAAGCTGAGCATCTGCTCCGAGTGATTCACCTTTCTTCTTCATCTCTTCATTAACTAGCGATGAGAAGATAACGACGGGAATGTTCGCCGTACGGGAATCTTCCTTGATGAGTTTGGTCAATCTGTGACCGTCCATCTCAGGCATCTCGATATCGGTAATAACGAGCTTAACATGCTCATCGAGAGTTCCGTCAGCCTTGCACTCAGCGATAACATCATATGCCTTCTGGCCGTTCTCGGTATGGATAATTCTATCATATCCTGCAGCAGTAAGTGAATCAACGATGAGCTTGTTAAGAAGAACTGAATCCTCTGCAATAAGAATGGGAACGTTGCTTCTTGATCTCTCACCAAGCTCCTCGATATCACTGATCTTAAGTCCGGTCTCGGGATTGATATCGGAAATGATCTTCTCGAAATCAAGAATGATGATAAGCTTGCCCTCATTCTTAATAAATCCGGTAGATACGGATGCTTCAGCAGTTGAAATGGTGGAATCAGGCTTAATAATGTTTCTCCATGAAACTCTGTGAATGCCCTTAACAGCCTCTACATGGAAAGCGATGTTGAGGTTATTGAAATTGGTAATGATAAAAAGACCACCGGGTTCGGACTGTCCTCTTCCAAGGCAGTTCTTAAGGTCAATAGCAGTAATCATAGTCTCACGGGGCATGAAGATACCTTCAATGCTAGGGTGAGAATTAGGTACGGGTGTAACCGGCTGATAAGAAATTATTTCTTTGATCTTAGCAACATTGATGCCGTATGAGAATTCACCGAGAGTAAATTCAAGTACTTCAAGTTCATTAGTGCCGCTATCAAGTAAAATCTTAGTATCCATAGACGATATTACCCTTTCTGCAACCTTTTTCGGTGTCTTTTATAATGGTTACTATAACATATTTAGAGGTAAAATAAAACAATTCACCTCTTGATTAACAATTGTGTCATCAGTATAGCACATTTTGTCAGTCAGAGATATACTTTCAAGCTTTTATTAGATTTCTTTTACATAAATTTTACATCATAAATGTGCAAATACAAAAGCCTAAAATGTCTGAAAAATGTATCTGGCAAAACCAAGTATTCAGTTTGACAAGACTGGTAATTTTATTAAAAAAATACAAGCCGCATTCCGAAGAACACGGCTTGTGAAAAAAGATATCGAGATCTGTTTTATTTTGCTACAAGCTGACAAGCATATCCGCTGTAGTTAAGAAGGAAGGTTACGGTTCCGGGATTAGCGTCGCAATCACTGAGAACCTGAACTGCTCCGTTCTTATCGATGGTGATGAGCTTATAATCTGAGAATACGCTTGATACGTTAAAGGTGATATATCCGTTCTTGGGAGAAACATCTGCTACGTTGTTTACATAGAGAGAATAGGTCTTCCATGCGGTATATCCTGCAGGCTTGTTCATGGTAAATGCGTTCATGCACTGTGCTCCCTGAGGAGTCTCAACAAGTCTGTAGTTATTGAGATAGTTGTAAAGCTGGTTGATGTTTCCTGCAGATCCGGTAGGAAGTGTTGCAGCGGTAGGAGCTGCGGTAGGAAGTGCAGCATCAACAGTCTCGGTGTAAATAAGAACTACTGCGAATCCGTTGAAATTAACAAGTGCGGAAATGGTAGAAGGATTTACATCAAGGTCATCAAGGATGGCAATTGCTCCGCCCTCTCCGATGGTCATAAGCTTAAATACTCTGTTTGCTGCCTGATATCCCTCGGGAATTCTAAAGCAAACAACACCGTTCTTATTCTTATAATCCTTGGTGTAGTTGAAGCTGATTGCACCTTCACAAGCTGACATATAACCTGCGGGCATGAATGCGTTTACGGATGCTCTTGCAAGAGCGCCGAGATCGTTTCTGTATCCGTCAAGAGTGTTGTTGCTCTGTCCGTTGTAAAGAACTCCGCTTGCAGAAGTAACGATTGAGAAATCCTTTCCTACAGCATTCTTGTTTTTGATGGTGATGTTGCAGGTGTAAGAATATCCGAGATCAGGGCTGGTAACGATCAGAGTAAGAAGGTTAGGTGCATTCTCTCTGAACTTATCAGTATTAACATAGATGGGATCTGTAATATTGGTTCTTGACTCTGTGTAGTCGAGAACTGCGGTTCCCTTATCTACATCAACAACCTTCTCATAAATCTGCCAGGTGTGTCCATTAACGCCTGTTCCGAGAGTACCCTTGTTGGTAAGGATTACAAAAGTACCGGACTCGGTATTGTACCAATCAGCGACAAGGCTAACTGCAGGTGTAACTGATGCAGCCTTTACGCTAAAAGGAAGGTAGACAAGAGCTACCAGAACAGCGGCAAGAACGCCGGCAATTCCTTTAAACATAAGTTTCTTCATAATGAGTTTCCTCCGCTAAAATGTTTTGAATAAAACGTATTTTATTCCCAAAACAACTCAAGTTATATTTTAATGAAATCAGCACGGAAATTCAAGAGAATTTGCCTAACAATTCACGTTTTTACCATTAAGAATTCATATAATAATCTTTAATTTTTTTAATCTTTTCTATCCCACTCAAAAATTATTTTGTTATTTACAAAAGAATATATTTTGGTATACGTTTTATATATAACGTTTTCTTATTCTTGGGGGCATTAAAACTATATATCAGAAAGTGTGGTTTTATGGAGAATAACAGTCAGTCTCTGGTTCCGAAAGGTCTACCCGGCGGTTTCTTTATCTACAATGCCGAGGGAAATAACGAACTTCTATTTGCGGATCAAAATCTGATCAAACTCTTCGGTTGCGAAACTTTTGAAGAATTGCAGAAATTCACCCATAACTCCTTTAAGGGTATGGTCCATTTTGATGATTACAAAAAAATCGATTCAGAGATCATGGCCCAGACTTTTAACAGTGATAAAAAGCATGACTACATAAGATACAGAATTATCACTAAGACCGGAGACATCAGATATGTAGAGGATTTCGGTCATCTCCTGCACGGTAAAAACGGCGAGAAAATTTTCTATGTATTCATCGTCGATCTCGATAAAGACGAGTACTTTAACAGAGGGCGAAACAGTTTTGCGGAGAGCCAGATCTTTGCGATGAACAGAGACTCCGACAGACTTACCGGTCTTCTGAACATGGCATCTTTCTACGAACAGGTTCAGGCAGGGTTAACCGAACTCAGTGATAACGAAACCAAGAAGATTTCTTTTATCCATTTTGATATCGTTAACTTCAAAATCTTCAACGAAAAATACGGATTCCAAAAGGGTGATGAACTCCTTTGCAGAGTTGCATTTACCATTCGGCAGGAATTCCAGCACGGATATTTCGCCAGATTTTCAAATGACCATTTCGTAGTTGCGACAAATGCTGAAGATATTGAGAACATTGTTGAGAATATTCATAACATACTCCTAAATGTTTTCAACGGAATCAGAGTTGAGATCAAAGCCGGCATCTATCACATGGAAAGCAAATCCAAAGAAGTCGGCCTTGCATGTGACCAGGCAAGAATCGCATGTAATCTGATAAAACACAGATACGACAAAGTTTATGAAACATACAAGCAAAACATTCATGCAAAGCTTCGTATGGCTCAGTATGTAGTCGATAATATCGATACAGCAGTTGAAAAAGAATACCTTAAAGTCTTCTACCAGCCTATTATAAGAGTATCTACCGGTAAGATATGCGGATACGAAGCACTTGCAAGATGGCAGGATCCAATCGAAGGAATGCTCTCTCCCGCAAGTTTCATATTGCCGCTGGAAGAGTACCATATGATCCATAAAGTCGATCTCTTCGTCATCAGTAAAGTATGTGAAGATCTTAGCAGAATGCTGGATGAAGGAAAAAAGATTGTTCCCATATCAGTAAATCTCTCGAGAATCGATTTCGAATTATGCGACGTGTTCTCATTTACTGAACAACTTGTAAACAGATACAATCTTCCGAGAGAACTTCTTGATATCGAAATAACTGAAAGTTCACTTAATGAAGATGCATGTTGTCTCCATGAAAAAGTAAACGAATTCAGAAATGCCGGATATCATATATGGATCGATGATTTCGGAAGCGGGTACTCTTCTCTTAACCATCTGCTTGATTATGAATTCGATGTAATAAAACTCGATCTCGAATTCATAAGAACATATGACAAGCACGTAAAAGCTGCCGAGCTGATAAGGCATATCGTTCAAGGTGCATTGGACATGGATGTCGAGCCTCTTCAGGAAGGTGTTGAGACCAAAGAACATTTTGAGTTCCTGAAACTCATAGGATGTATCAGAGCTCAGGGTTATTACTTCGCAAAGCCCATGCCTCTTGAAGAAAGCATTGCTTTCACTACAGGAAAAGGACTTGAGTGGGAATAAAAGAATATAACAAAAAAACAGATCCGAAAGGATCTGTTTTTTTCTCTGTTCCTTCAAAACCGAATCCGAACTAGATCAAATCATCCATCTCTTGGCAACAACAGGATAAGCCTTCGACCTATTAGTAAATGTCAGCTGAGAGCATTACTGCTCTTACACACCATTCCTATCTA
>CADBFZ010000002.1 GCA_902794095.1 uncultured Lachnospiraceae bacterium
CCGCAGAGCTTAATCAGTTAAAAGTCATTAATGCAATGCTGTCAATGCAAAGATATCCAGGGAAAACGTTACCGATAACGTTTAATTCACGAATAATTAACTCAATTTATAAAAAAATTAGGGTAGGATATTCCTATCCTTATTTTTTTATGTAATTATTTGAGATATAATAACTTATGGAAAATGTTTTCCGATAACTGGTATGGCAAAAGGTTTAGTCTATACAAATGAAAAGTGCGTAGGCTGTAACAAGTGCATTGCAGTGTGCAGTGCAATGGGGGCCTGTATTTCTACGGTTGCCGATGTCAAAGGCAACTCCAGAATAAATGTCGATCCGTCGCGTTGTGTTGGATGCGGCGCTTGCTTTGATGTTTGCGAGCACGGAGCCAGAGAGTACTGCGATGATACGGATGCATTTTTCGAAGATCTTAAATCCGGCAAAGATATCTCTGTTTTGGTTGCGCCTTCTTTCCGCGCAAATTACCCTGACGATTACGAAAAAGTCCTCGGCGGTCTTAAGGCCCTGGGCGTCAAACATATTATTAATGTAGCTTTCGGTGCGGACATTACCACCTGGGGCTATATTAAGTATATTCAGGAGAACGGTTTTACGGGTGGCATTTCACAGCCTTGCCCCGCCGTTGTTACTTATATTGAAAAATATCTTCCGGAACTTCTTCCGAAACTTTTCCCTGTCCAAAGCCCTTTAATGTGCAGCGCAATCTATGCGAGAAAAGAACTGGGCATCACGGATAAGTTTGCATTCATCAGTCCCTGTATAGCGAAGAAACTCGAGATTGACGATCCCGAGAATTCCGGTCTTGTTGATTACAATGTTACATTTAAACATCTTATGAAGATTGTCCGCGAGCGAGGAATCTACGGAGAGCCTGCAAAGGATGAGATCGATTATGGCCTCGGCTCTATTTATCCCATGCCCGGCGGACTCAAAGATCATGTGAAGTGGTTCCTCGGTGACAGCGCATTCATTCGCCAGATTGAAGGCGAGAAGCAGATGTATGACTACCTTAAGAAGCAGTCTGCAAACCTGGCAGGCAAGGACAATCCTTTCCTGTTTGTTGATGCACTTAACTGCAAGGACGGATGCCTCTGCGGTACCGCAACCGAGCCTGAACTTGCTTTCACCGACAAGGCACTTTTCAATCTCTTAAAGATCCGCGAAGATCTGAAAAAAGAAAACGGGGATTCTTCACTGTCACGTTCTCTCACACCCGAAGAGCGCCTTGAAAAGCTTAATAAGCAGTTTGAGAATCTTCATCTTTCCGATTATCTGCGTCACTATACCGATCTTTCTTCCAGGTGTGCAATCAGGATTCCGAATGAAGAAGAGCTTGATAATGTCTTCCTTACCATGAATAAGGATACTCCGGAATCCAGAGTGATAAACTGCGGTTCCTGCGGATACAATTCCTGTAAAGAAATGGCTACGGCTATCTTCAACGGATTTAACCACCGTGATAATTGTGTTCATTATCTGAAGAATGCAATCGAAGCAGAGCATAAGAGTCTTATCTATAATGCCCAGCATGATGAACTTCTCGGAATCTACAACAGAAGCTACGCAATGGATCTTCTTATAATCAACGGAGATTATTGGAAGAATGCTTCCTTTGTCATGGCGGATATTGACGGATTTAAGGGAATCAATTCGACATACGGTCATGAACTTGCAGACCAGATTCTTATGAATGCTGCGGTAGGTTTGCTTAAACTTGCTAAGGATAAGGGCTGGCTTCTTTCAAGATACGGCGGAGATGAATATCTTATCTGCCTGCCGGAACCCATGACTGAAGATCATCCCTACATGGACCTTATCCGTGGCGTATTTGAACAGCCTTTCAGACTCGGAAGTATCGAACTTCAGCTGTCTGCATGTATGGGCGTGTCCAATACCGACGGACATCTCAGCGTTGAAGAAAATATAAACAATGCTGAGGAAGCGATGCATGAAGCTAAAAAACTTGGCCATAACCGTACTGTTTTTTATACGGAGATTCTTCAGGAGAAGGCAAGAGAAGAAAAGATCATTCGCGAGAAAATCGTGGATGCTTTTGAAAATGACGGTTTCTATATAGTATACCAGCCGAAGGTTGATGCGCAGTCGGTTAAGCTCTGCGGATACGAGGCGCTGATCAGAATGAAAGAGCCGGGATTCGGACCGGGTCAGTTTATTCCCATTGCGGAAAAGCACGGATGGATCTGGAGAATCGGACGTATGACGACGGAACTTGTTGTGCGCCAGCTGGCTCAGTGGAGAGAAGAGGGGCATGAGATTCATCCCGTCTCCGTAAACTTCTCCAGCAATCAGCTCAGCGATACGGGATATGTGGATTTCCTGGCAGATCTTTTAAAACAGTACGACATACCTTCGAAGTATATCGAGATAGAGATCACCGAAGGGATCTTCCTGGATCGATCTTCACAGGTTGAGGAGCTGTTCAAGAAGTTTAAAGAACTGGGCATAAGACTTCTCATGGATGATTTCGGAACAGGTTATTCATCGCTTGGATATCTGACCTACATCCCTGTCGATACGATAAAACTCGATAAGTCACTTGTAGATAATTATCTGATAGACGGCAAAGACGCATTCATTAATGACGTTATCAGACTGGTTCACCATCTTGATAAAGAGATGACCATCGAAGGCGTTGAGGAAGAGTGGCAGTACAGCCGTCTTAGAGAATTCGGTGCGGACACCATTCAGGGATTCTATTTCAGTAAGCCTCTTCCTGCGGATGAAGCGATTAATTTCATTCCGGGTGTAAAGTAAATTGGATAAATACAGAAAAACACTTATTGCATCCTATCTGGGATTCATCACACAGGCGATAGCGGCTAATTTTGCGCCGCTTCTTTTCCTAACGTTTCATAAAAGTCTCGGCATACCTCTCGGACAGGTGGCCCTTATCTCGACAACGTTTTATTTTACGCAGTTAATTGTTGATGTCATCTGCGGAAAGCTTGCGGATAAAATAGGATACCGCGCGGCAGCGGTTGCATCCGAGGTGACTTCTGCGGCAGGCCTTATCGGACTTGCTGTTCTTCCTTTTGTTCTTCCCGATCCTTTCATCGGAATCATCATCAGCGTAATCATATATGCCATAGGAAGCGGACTTATCGAAGTGCTTGTCAGTCCCATAGTTGAGGCATGCCCTTTTGAACATAAGGAAGCGGTCATGAGCCTTCTGCACTCATTTTACTGCTGGGGAAGCGTTGGCGTCATCTTACTGTCCACGGTGTTTTTTGCAGTATTCGGAGTCGGGAATTGGAGATGGCTTTCCTGCATCTGGGCGCTGATTCCGCTTTATAACATTTTCAATTTCGCGACCTGTCCCATCGAGTCTCTTACCGAGGACGGTAAGGGTATGACATTCGGTGCGCTGTTTAAGACTCCCATGTTTCTTCTGGGAATTATTCTCATGGTCTGCGCAGGTGCTTCGGAAATGTCCATGGCTCAGTGGGCTTCGGCATTTGTTGAATCCGCTCTGGGACTTTCCAAGACTGTGGGTGATCTTGCGGGGCCTTGCCTTTTTGCCGTGACCATGGGAATCAGCAGAGTTATATACGGTAAGCATGGAGATAAAATAGAACTGACGGGATATATGCTGGGCTCCGGTACTCTTTGCCTTGCATGTTATATACTGGCCGCAATCTCACATAATCCCATCGTCAGCCTTATCGGATGCATAATGTGCGGATTCTCCGTAGGAATCATGTGGCCCGGAACCATCAGCATCTTATCGAAAAGATTGCCTTTGGGAGGAACTGCGATGTTTGCACTTCTTGCCATGGCAGGGGACCTCGGCGGTGCTTTCGGCCCCGCAGTTGTAGGATGTGTAACTCAGCTTAATAATGATGATCTTAAAAGCGGAATGCTTGCGGCATGTGTATTTCCGATAGTGCTTGTAGTATCCGTACTTTTGATAAAGACAAACGTGGTTAAGAAAAAGGGAGATTGATATGAACGAAAACATTACCAAGAGAAACAATCTGCTTGCGCAGAAGGTTATCAAGGGATTGGAATCCCGCAACATGAAGGGATACTATGCGGAGAGTAAGGAAGAAGCATTAAAGCTTGCTCTTGAACTTATCCCCGAGAATTCCTCAGTGACCATGGGCGGTGCCATGAGTGCTCATGAGATCGGACTTGTTGATGCACTTAAAGAAGGAAATTATAACTTCATTGACAGGGATAAGGCGGAGGATAAGAGAGCTGCAATGCTTGCGGCTTACGATGCCGATTACTTCCTGACCAGCGCAAATGCAATGACCGAGGACGGAGTCATGGTCAATATCGACGGCAACTCCAACAGAGTATCCGCCATTGCACAGGGTCCCAAGCATGTTCTGGTAATCGTTGGAATGAATAAGATCTGCGTTGACGTGGATGCTGCCATGAAGAGAGCAAGAAATGTTGCTGCTCCCATTAATGCGCAGCGTTTCGGCCTTAACACTCCCTGCGCAAAGACCGGATCTTGCATGAACTGCAAATCCCCCGACACCATCTGTTGCCAGTTCCTTATCACCAGATTTTCAAGACACGAAGGCAGGATTCATGTTATTCTCGTAAATGATTCATTGGGATTTTAAAGGAGTTTAAGTAATGGAACCTGTCAGGGATTACGTACATACAGTTCAGTACTACGAAACGGACAAGATGGGGATAACCCATCACTCGAACTATATCAGATGGATGGAAGAAGCAAGGGTTGATTTCCTGGATCAGATAGGATGGAATTATGCCAAGCTTGAAGAGTCGGGAATCATCTCCCCCGTCATCAACGTTAACTGTGACTTTAAGCGTACCACTACTTTCTCAGATGTTATCACAATAAGTGCATCCGTTAAGGAGTTTAACGGCGTTAAGCTTAAGTTCGCTTATGAGATGAAAAATGCGGAAGGAACTGTGGTTTTTACTGCAACTTCCATGCATGCTTTCTTAAACCGGGAGGGCAGACCTGTGAGAATGAAGCAGGACTATCCCGAGCTGTATGAGACTATTCAAAGCTTGATAAAGTGAACGTGATGACACGGGGACAGACCCCGTGTCATCTTTGTTTATCAGGTTTACATAATGCCTGAAAATTAGCACTCATTTAGGCCTCGGAAACGCCCTTTTTTATTGACTTAGAACCCCCGACAACTTATTATTGATGTATGCGAGACTTTTCGTAAACCCTATATTTTTTTAAGGAGGTTTTTCGTTATGGCATTGGTAACAACGAAAGAGATGTTCAAGAAAGCTTATGACGGCGGATACGCAGTCGGTGCTTTCAACGTCAACAACATGGAGATCGTACAGGGTATCACCGAAGCTGCAGGAGAGCTCGAGAGCCCCGTTATCCTTCAGGTTTCCAAGGGCGCGCGTGCATACGCAAACCACACCTATCTTGTAAAGATGGTAGAAGCTGCAGTTCAGGAGAATCCTCAGATTCCCATCGCTCTTCACCTTGATCACGGTGATACCTTTGAGCTCTGCAAGTCCTGTATCGACGGCGGATTCACTTCCGTTATGATCGACGCTTCTTCCAAGTCTTTCGAAGACAACATCGCTCTTACCAAGCAGGTAGTTGAGTACGCTCACGATCACGGCGTAGTCGTAGAGGCTGAGCTCGGAACTCTTGCAGGTATCGAGGATGAAGTTCAGGTTGAGGCCGGAAAAGAAGCTTACACCAGACCTGAAGAAGTTGAAGAGTTCGTAGACAGAACCGGATGCGACTCCCTTGCGATCGCAATCGGAACCAGCCATGGCGCTTATAAATTCACCGCTGCTCAGTGCACCAGAAATGCTGACGGCATCCTTGTTCCCCCTCCCCTTCGTTTCGACGTTCTCGAGGAGTGCATCAAGAGACTTCCCGGATTCCCCATCGTTCTTCACGGATCATCTTCAGTTCCTCAGGAATTCGTTAAGATGGTTAATCAGTATGGCGGAAACATGCCTGATGCAATCGGTATTCCTGAAGATCAGCTTCGTGAGGCTGCTAAGCTTGCTGTATGTAAGATCAATATCGACTCCGATATCCGTCTTGCAATGACCGCAAACATCCGTAAGTATTTCGTAGAGCATCCCGATCACTTCGATCCTCGTCAGTATCTCAAGCCCGCTCGTCAGGCTGTTAAGGATATGGTTGCTCACAAGATCGTTAACGTTCTCGGATCCGATCACAAGATCTGATGAACTTACGCTAAACCGGAAATCAGGGCCCCGATTCATTCGGGGCTCTTTTCTTGTGACAGGAGGCACTATGGCAAAACAAAACATCTACGACAACGAGGTCTTCTTCGAAGGCTATAAGAAACTGCGGGACAGGGAGTTTAATGCAAATAAGCTCTTTGAGATACCCGCTTTATTTTCACTGCTTCCCGATCTTACCGGTCTGACAATTCTTGATCTCGGCTGCGGTTTTGGCGAGCACTGCAAAGGCTTTATAGAGCGCGGTGCGGCGAAAGTTGTGGGAATCGATATCTCCGAGAAAATGCTGGAGGTTGCAAAGGCAGAAAACTCAGCTCCCAAGATCACATACCTGAACATGCCCATGGAAGATCTTGATAAGATAGAAGGTAAGTTTGACCTTGTAGTCAGCTCCCTTGCCGTCCATTATGTCGATGACTTTGCCGGTGTTGTAAAGAACATCCATAATCTCCTTAATCCCGGCGGACTCTTTGTTTACTCCCAGGAAAATCCTATCAATACCAGCCATAGCGGAGGGGACAGATGGACAAGGGATGAAAACGGAAACAAGATTCATCTGAACCTTGCCAATTACGGAGTTGAGGGTGAGCGAGAATCCGAATGGTTCGTTGATAATGTTAAGAAGTATCACAGAATGTTTTCTACCATAGTCAATACTTTAGTGGATGCAGGTTTTATAATAGAGAAGATGATCGAGCCCATGCCCGATGATGAGATGCTTAAACAGCATCCGGATCAGAAAGACCTCTTCCACAAACCCGATTTCCTGCTTATCAGAGCATCTAAGAAATAATTGGAGAATCACATGAATTCTATTTTGATCAAAGACACAACACGTGAAGAAAGAGAACAGATTGTTGCGGAGTCCATCGGTAACATTAGCGGAAGCTGCGACGGCTGCATGGCGGGTCTTGCCGAGATGTATCAGGATTATATCGACGGTAAAAAAGAGATCCGCGACATCAACATGGAGTTTAGAGCTCAGTACGAGTCCGGCATCGAAGCTCCCGAAAGAAGTAACTGCGGGTATTACTGATGAAGATTTATTACCACCTTCCCGGATTATTTGAATTCTATGAACTCTACAAAGTATTCCTTCCTCTGTTTAACGAGCACAGGGAATACTTCTACGAGTGGTGCGAAATAGGTTCAATCTATGGAGCTCCCATGGACTGCATCTGGGGCGGCGGCCGGGTTGGATTCGGTGATGCGGATCCTGCTGATGTTGCAAAGCTTATGAGAGAGTACAACATCTCTTCACGACTTACATTCAGCAATTCGCTTATAACTGAAGAACACTTATCCGATAAGAAATGTAACAAGCTCTGCTCACTCTTTGAGAAAAACGGTAACGTACAAAACGGAGTGATCATATATTCCGATCTTTTACTTGATTACATACATAAAAACTATCCGGACTTTTACTTCGTCTCCACAACGACCAAAGTAATAACAAGCTTTGACAGGTTCGAAGATGAACTTAGTCGAAAAGAATACAGATTCGTAGTTCCGGATTTCAGATTAAATAAAAAGCTCGACAGATTAAATGCACTGACTGATGAGCAGAAAGAAAAAGTCGAGTTCTTGTGCAACGAATGTTGCAGCTTTGCATGCAGGGACAGAAAAGCGTGTTATGAGAATGTAAGCCGTAAGAGTCTCGGAGAAGATTGCGAAGATCATATATGTACATCGCCGCAGGCTTCTCGCGGATACCGATTCTCCGATGCCATGGACAATCCTGCTTTTATTGGAACTGATGAGATTCGCAAAGTATATGCACCAAACGGTTTCAGACATTTCAAGATCGAAGGCAGGAGCCTGGGAAGCGCAGTGGTTTTCGAAGAGCTTTTGTACTACATGGTAAAGCCTGAGTGCAGGCTTAAAGTAAGAGAAGAAGTATATCTCGACAGTAACTTAGATCTGTTTTAAATAAATATTATTTTTGAGGACACAGGAATAAATCCTGTGTCCTCTTTTTGTTATAGCCCGCGACTATAACGCGTGATAGTAATGAGGTATTAGACGGGCAAATATCACTATGATAATCTTCGTTCAAGATCTTTAAAAAAGGAGAAATAACTATGGAAAACAAAAAATTTAAAATCAACATTACCGATGTGGCTCTGATAGTTTTATCAGTCGTCTATCTCATTCTTTTGTTTACGGTTTTCACACCGTGCGGACCTAAGGATGACGGAAGCTTTATGAAATGTCAGTGGACTTGGAGAGCCGTAGTTGCTTTATCTGTCAACACAGTCTTCCTGAGTCTGGTACATTTGCTGATCAAGAACTCTGGTGTAAAGATCGGGCTTTCCATTGCGGCTTTTGGAATTGCTGTAACAAGTGCTCTCATACCGTATAAAATAATCGGTCTTTGCATGATGGACACAATGAGATGCCATACACATACCAAAGCAGGTGTGTATGTTTTCTCGATTCTTATCGCTGTATTTGCACTTATTGATATTGTTGTAGGAATTAACAAACTTCGTAAGAAGTAATACAAATATGAAATTCGAAATCAATCTTGCAATTAAAAATATAACGGGTCATTCGGGAAGAAGTATTGCACTTATTCTTCTGGCAGCACTTTTATCGGGATCTGTATTTGGAGGATCTCTTATCGTTAAAAGTCTGAAGAACGGGTTGAGCAGTTATGAAGACAGACTCGGTGCGGATATTATAGTCGCTTCTGAAGAAGCTTTAAGCGACGGAAAATTCGAGTCGATTCTTTTACAGGGTGTTCCGGGATACTTCTATATGGATGACTCCGTAATAGAAATTGTTAAGGACATCGAAGGAGTTGAGATTGTCACACCGCAGTTTTATCTCGCTTCTGCATCTGCAGGCTGCTGCGATACTTTGGTTCAGATAATCGGATTTGATCCTGAAGATGATTTTACCATACAGCCGTGGATTAGAGACTGCTACGGACAAACGGTCAACGACGGTGACGTAATTGTCGGATGCAATATCAATATTCCCGACAGCAACAGATACAGATTCTACAATGTCGATTGTAATGTTGTTGCGAAGCTCGATAAGACAGGAACAGGTCTTGACAGCGCGGTTTATGCCAACATGAACACGATCAAAATGATGATGGAAAATTCCGAGCAGATCGGATTCGGATATTTTGATGAAGTAGAACCCGAACATGCAGTGTCATCACTTATGGTCAAAGTAAAAGACGGATACAGTGTTACGGATGTACAAAGAGCAATCAACCTTAAACTGACGGATGCCAAAGCAGTTTCATCCAAGGATATGATCTCGGGTATCTCGGAAGGACTTGGAACAATTTCCGGAATCATCGGACTTCTTGTAATTGTGATCTGGGTGTTTTCTTTTACGATTCTGATAGTTGCGTTTGCGATGATAGTGAACGAAAGAGTAAAGGAACTTGCTGTCCTTAGAATCTCAGGCGCGAGTAAGAAGATGATATCTGAAATTCTGATAAGCGAGTCGGTATTGATGAGTTTGATAGGAGGATTATCCGGTAATGCTTTGGCTGCACTTGTAATATTTCCTTTTGCAGACTCACTTAAGATTTCTCTAAACCTTCCGGTTCTTCTTCCGGGTAGCTTATATATCACCTTCCTGTTTCTTGGCACATTTGTAACGTCAATTCTGGTATGCGGAATAACTTCTGCACTCTGTGCATATCGCATCACAGGTAAAGATACAGGTCTGATCTTTAGAGATGGAGCATGATATGAAACTTATTGCTGACAAAGTGGGATATCAATATTTCAGAAAAGATAAGAAACTATTATTCGAGCTTCAGGAAACAAGCTTTGAGGCGAAAGAGGGAAAGATAACAGAGATAGTAGGTCATTCCGGCAGCGGAAAAAGTACTCTGCTCAATATCTGTGCCGGACTTCTTACTCCAAGTTCCGGAAAGATTATTGCCGGTGATACAAGTCTGTATGATCTATCCGATGAAGCAAGAAGCAAATTCAGAAATAAAAACATCGGAATTATTCCACAGGGACAATCTGTTCTGAAACATCTTACCGTCACTGAAAATATTTTGCTCCCGGTTTCTATGTACGGCATTGAATATTCTGTCGAACTCCTGGATGAACTAATCGAAAAACTTGGATTAAAAAAACTTGCAGGCGAATCTGCGGGAGGATTATCCGGAGGAGAGATGCGAAGAGTGGCAATAGCAAGAGCTCTTGTCGGTAAACCTGAAATTATTCTGGCAGACGAGCCTACCGGAGATCTCGATTCCGATAACAGAAAACTTGTTTTGACATCTCTTAAAGAGATTGCAGATGCAGGTGCTGCTGTGCTCATGGTTACACATGATAAAGAAGCAGAAGAATACGCAGATGAAATACTGAGAATGGATGGCGGAAGATTGATATAAAGAAAATCTATAGCAAGCAATAGGCAAGAGGTATTAGCCATGCTATACACAACATGATAATTTATCTATCAAGTTAGTAAACAGTTTTTTGAGCAAGGAATTAGAAACATGATCCATTATAAACAATCATCCGGAGGTTCTCCGCACTGTTGATGCCGGTACATAAAAATCACATTGATACCCTAAACAGTAATTTAAAAATGATCATATGATCAGGAGGACTAAATAATGGCTAAAGAATTTAATTACACAATTTGCCCCGTGGCTAATGCATCATACATCGCAGCTAATCATGGATTTCTTAAAGAAAGACTCGAGAAGATCGGATACACTCCGATAAAGCTCCAGACACTTGAGAAAGAACATTGGGTAGAGCACTTTACTTACACGAATGACAGACTCTTCCGCGAGGGCGGTAACACTCCTCCCATTTGGGCTAAGTCAAGAGGAGCAGAGCCCGTGCTGATCGGACTTAACCTTATTCCCGGACAGCAGGCAATACTTGTTCGTAAAGATTCAGATATTCAGACCGTTGCAGATCTTAAGGGTAAGAAAGTAGGAGTCCCTGACAGAATAAATGTAACTATCGATCATCAGAAATCTGCTACTCTCGAAGGCTTTGAAAATGCTCTTAAGTCTGCAGGCTTGAAGAACGATGATGTTGAATGGGTATTCGTAAAAGATGAAACTCCCGATTATCCTTCATCCACACCTAACTGGACATTCAAAACCGGACTTGATTTCGAAGCTCTTGATGAGGGAAAGGTTGATGCGGTATTCAT
The DNA here is from genome assembly GCA_902794095.1 of uncultured Lachnospiraceae bacterium. GTDB lineage: Bacteria > Bacillota > Clostridia > Lachnospirales > Lachnospiraceae > AC2028. The sequence goes on from CADBFZ010000002.1 coordinate 11,375, forward strand.
AAAGCTTTCTGCATCCGAAAGAGTTCTTGAATCCGGAAAGTACAGAAAGATCATCAACATCGTAGCAGATCAGAACACTGTCGATCCCGTGAATAACGAATGGCCCAATGTCCTGACCGTAAGCAGAAAGCTTGCAGAGGAAGAACCTGAAGTGGTTGTTGAATATCTTAAAGCAACAATTCTTGCCGCAAGATGGGCAATTGATCACAAGGATGAAGCAGAACAGCTTCTTGCCGAACAGACTCACGGAACTGTTGAACAGTATCGCAGAGCATATCCCGAAGATTTTTATAAGCATCTTGAGCCCAACTTTTCCGAGGAAGGACTTAAATCTCTTCAGACAAGAGCGCAGTTCCTTTATGATCACGGCTTTACCGATAAGGTAGTGGATGTTTATTCTTGGGCAGACAAGAGCTTCCTTGAAAGAGCTCTTAAGGAACTTGGAGAGGAGGCATAAAGATGGCAGATAAGAAAATCTATTACACAATATGCCCCGTTGCGAATGCAACATATATCGCAGCAAATCACGGCTTTCTTAAAGAGGAGCTCGCAAAGATCGGTTACGATCCCATAAAGCTTCAGACGCTGGATCAAAAAGAGTGGTCAGCTCATTTTACATTCCATAATGACAGGCTTTTCAGAGAGGGTGGTAACATTCCTCCTCTTTGGACCAAGTCAAACGGAACCGGTGTAGTACTTCTGGCCGTTAATCTCATTGATGCATATCAGCCGATTCTTGTAAGGGAAGATTCAGATATTAATTCTGTAGCAGATCTTAAGGGCAAAAAAGTAGCAGTCCCCGTTCATACAGGTGTTCATATTGACTTCCATAAAGCAACAACCGAGCATGGCTTTGAATCAGCTTTGGAATTGAACGGAATTTCTAAAGATGAAGTTGAGTGGGTTGAAGTTATCAATGACGAAGGATATCACTCCGACAAAGGACTTCCCGGAACAAAATCCATTGCTTCTTCAGAAATCAAAGCACTTGCAAGCGGTGAAATCGATGCAATTTTCGCTAAGGAAGATGACATAAGAAAGGTAGAGCCCGGACTTAAAGTTAAAGTCATCTATGATGTATGGAAACAATCCGGATATGTACCTCCCGTAAACAACATTTATCCTAATGTACTTACGGTAAGTGAAAAGCTTGCCAAGGAAGAGCCTGAGGTTGTCATTGCATTTCTTAAGGCTACGATAATCGCAGCAAGATGGGCAAAGGACCATAAGGATGAAGCAGAACAGCTTCTTGCAGAGCAGACATACAGCACAGTAGAAGAATACAGAGCTACGCATCCTGCAGATTTTTATACCAGACTTGAACCTAATCTGGATCCCGAAGCTCTTGATGCATTACAGATTCAATCGGATTTTCTTCTTGATCACGGTTATCTTGCAAAGCCGGTTAATGTTTCGGAATGGGTTGATTCATCATTCCTTACCAAAGCAATCAGTGAACTTGATATCGAGAATAAGCAGGCCGTTTGATAAACACCTCTTAAGAGCGTGGGGAGAATTTCTATATAAGTAATAAAGAATGAGGAGAAATATTATGAAGAAAAACAGTTTAGTAACAAAGTTGGCAGCACTGGGACTTTCGGCTGCACTCGGACTTGCAGGATGCGGAGGACAATCCGGTAATGGTGGTCAGAATTCAGAGGTATCAGATGTAGCGATTACCGCGGAAGAGGAGGCACTTGCCAAGGAGCTCCTTGACAGAAACGTTACCGCAAATGATGTCATCACCGTAGGTGTTATCGAATCTGCAATCGCACAGCTTAAGGAAAAGTATGATTTTGAGGAACTTGATGATCTTAAGATTGGTTCCGGCGGATGGGTTTATCTCTCCGATAAATACGGTTGGTTCACCGAGCTTCTCGGCGACAACAATACTAAGGTAAGCATTGTTGAAGGTGCTGTCGGAAATGAGGTTCAGCTCATGGAGAGAAATGAACTTCACCTTATGAACCGTATGCTTTATCCCTATCTTCTCTACAGAGCACAGGGTGGTGATATTACAGCGGTTGAACTTTCCGAAGATCCCGCACCTGGAATTGTTACCATTCTTGTTGCTAAGGATTCTCCCTATGAGACTCTTGAGGATCTTAAGGGCGGTACCATTGCAAGCTGGAAGGCAGGATGCCAGTATGTTGCACTTATCGAGCAGACCATCGATCTCGGATGGACCGAAGGCGTAGATTGGACTTACGCAAATGTTTCAAACAACGATATCAAGACCGCTCTTGAAGCAGGTGAAGTTGATGCAATCTCCGTTCATCCTTTCGCAAACATCAATAACGAGATCATCTCAGGTAATTTCCGTGAGATAGCAAATGCTAAAGCAGACGGAGTATATACCAACTACGGTGGTGCATCCGTTACCTTCGCTCCTTCGGAATTTGCAGATTCACATGTAAATCTTATCAAAGCGGTTCTTAAGCTTCGTCAGCTGGTAAATGCATATATCATTCAGAATCCTGAAGAAACGGCAGCAGTACTTGAGACTATTACCAGAGAGCCTGCAGAAAATACCATTTGGTATAACAATAGAAGCGCAGAGACCTTCTATTCCGCTTCAGCCCCTCTTTCACAGCTCGTTGATGATACCGACAATTATCAGAACTGGCTCATCGAAAATACCGAAGAGTTTACTGCTGAAGGACGTGTAGATAAGGATACATTCTTTAATCCCAACTTCTTTGAGTAAAAATAAAATTACGGGAGAGTGCATAGCGCTCTCCCGGGATTGGATTAATAATGGCAAAAGAGATAACTGCGGAATTACCCGTTAAGCAGAATAAAATAATCAAAAATCTTACCGGAGACTTTAGCAGTGATAAGCTGGGACCCAGACTGGCAGCACTTATCAATACTTTGGCAGTGCCCATTCTGCTGTTGCTTCTCTGGCAGATACTTTCAGGTTCAGGGCTTTTATTGGAGGTTATACTTCCTTCGCCACTTAAAGTCGTCAAAGCACTTATCAAAATGATCTCTGACGGAACACTTGCCAAGGATCTGGCCATAAGCGGAAAAAGAGTATTTATAGGTTACCTTTGGGGAGCCGGTATTGCACTTATACTCGGTGTGGTCAGCGGTCTGAATAAGGTCGTGGAGAGGGTTGTTTCTCCCATCATCAATGTTATCAGACAGATTCCGCTCTATGCCTGGATGCCGCTTATCATACTATGGTTTGGAATCGGCGAGCTTTCCAAGGAACTTATCATCGCAAGAGGTGTACTGATCCCGATCTTTCTCAATACATTACAGGGAATCAAAGGAGTTCAGGTAGAGTATTGTGAACTTGCTGAGGTACTGGAACTTAAAAGAGGCATTTTCTTAAGAAAGATCGTACTTCCTTCGGCGGTATCATCAATTTTCACCGGCTTACGACTGGGTGCCGGAAATGCATGGATGGCAGTTGTTGCAGCCGAGATGCTCGGAGGACTTACAGGACTCGGATATGCTCTTATGAAATCAAGAGAATTCCTGTGGTCCGATAATCTGATAGCTCTCATGGTCGTGATCGGCGTTATCGGTGTGGCTATAGATGTCATACTTCGTAAGATTGAACAAAGATCCCTGAAATGGAAGAGAAAGACCGTCAAGTAAACAATAGGTATCAGGCAGGTGTAATTATGAGCGAAAACAACATTTTGGAAATAAAAAACGTCTCCAAGGTATTTCACACTCCCGATAAGGACGTAGAGGCTATCCGAAAGGTAGATCTTAATGTTAAAGAGGGTGAGTTCATATCCATAATCGGTGCCAGCGGATGCGGAAAGACCACTTTGCTCAGACTGATCGCCGGACTTGAGAAAAACTACGGCGGAGATATCCTTCTTGACGGGAAGAGAGTTGAGAAGGCAGGTCTTGACAGAGGAGTGATCTTTCAGGATCACAGGCTTTTGCCCTGGCTTACCGTTGAAGATAATCTTACATTGGGACTCGAAGGCTCTAAGGAAGAGCTCAGAGAACTTGTTAATACCTATCTGAAGAAGGTTGATCTTGAGAATTTTGAAAAGGTATATCCCGGACAGCTATCCGGTGGTATGGCACAGCGTGTTTCAATCGCAAGAGCTCTTATGAGACATCCGAGAATACTCCTTCTTGATGAACCTCTCGGTGCGCTCGATGCTCTTACCAAGATGAATATGCAGACAGAGATAGGTAAGATTTGGGAAGAGGAAAAGACCACAATGATCATGGTCACCCATGATATTGATGAGGCTATTTTCCTCGGAGATAAGGTTGTAGTTATGAGACCGAGGCCTGCGGAGGTCGATCAGGTTATCGATATCGAGATTCCAAGACCCAGGCTCAGAAGCGGTGAGGATTTCGCTTACTACAGAAATCTTATAATTAATTACTTTAATCACAGTATTCTGGATTATGTGATCTGATGTGAAGATTAAAGAGAAATCCCAAACGGATTTCTCTTTTTTATCAGATATAGTCAAAACCTATAACCTGTTCTTTGTTTTAGGTATTTCCAATAATTTACGGATTTACCTATACTGTCTATATTGATACAGATCATCGGACCAAATTGTTAATATATAAGAGGCAAGAGCGCAGATGAATTTCAATACAGCACTTCTCCACGGCGGAGTTGATAAAAAAGAAAAATACGGATCAACCTTGACTCCGATTTATCAGACCAGTGCATTCTACCAGCAAAGCGCTGAGGATCTTGAGGGGATTTTCTCTAACAAGACACCGGGTTACTGTTATACCAGAGTTGCAAACCCCACGGTTACGGCTTTTGAAAACCGTATCACCAAGCTTGAAGGTGGTGTGGGAAGCGTGGCAACATCATCCGGAATGTCCGCGATCTTCTGTGCACTGACCAATATCTTAGAGAGCGGAGATGAGATCGTATCAAGCTCAAGCCTCTACGGCGGCACGATTGATTTTTTCAGGGATCTGGAAGCATTTGGCATCAAGACTAACTATATCGAGAACAATAATTTCGAGCAGATAGAAAATGCGATAACCGAAAACACCAAGCTCCTCTATGCAGAGACCATCGGAAATCCGTGCCTGGATGTTACGGATATCGATGAACTTGCTAAGATCGCACATGCACACGGCATACCTCTTATCATCGATAACACGGTGGCAACCCCGTATCTGGTCAAAGTATTTGAGCATGGCGCGGATATAGTGATTAACTCGACATCGAAGTACATAAACGGAAGCAGCAATGCAATAGGCGGAGTCCTCACGGACAGCGGAAAGTTCAAATGGAACAAAGAAAAGTTCCCCATCCTGAAGGATTACATCAAATTCGGACCTTATGCATATCTTGCAAAACTCCGTGCGGGACTTTTCAGAAATGCCGGAGCCTGTATGGCGCCGCAAACGGCTTATTTAAATCAGATAGGATTGGAGACATTGGGACTGCGTATGGAGCGCCAATGTACGAACGCCGGGAAGCTGGCTGAGCATCTCGAAAAGAGATACCCGAACATTATAGTCAATTATCCCGGCCTCGAATCAAGCAAGTGGCACGGCATCGGAGAGAAGCTTCTAAACGGAGGATACGGAGCGATAGTTACGATCCGTGTGGGCTCCAAAGAAAACGCATTTAAACTCCTGGATGAACTTGAACTGGCTTACAGACTTTCAAACATAGGAGATACGAAGACACTTGTGCTTCACCCCTCTTCGACAATCAGCCTTCATTCAACCAAGAAGCAAAAAGAAGACGCGGGAGTGTTCGACGATCTGATAAGGATCAGCGTCGGAATAGAAGATATAGACGATCTTAAAGAAGATTTTGATAAAGCATTTAAGGGGATTGGCCTTGATGCGTAGGAGGAATGAAATGGCAGAACAGATTGATTATTCGTCACTTAAAAAGGGCGGCTTCATGAGACAGAAGCAGAAGGGTTTCTTTTCACTCAGACTTGCGGTCGTAGGAGGAAATCTTACTGCAGAGAACATTAAGACCATCGCTGAGGTTGCTGAGAAATACGGACATGGTTATGTACACATGACCTCACGTCAGGGCGTTGAGATTCCTTTCATCAACTTCAACGATATCGAAGAGGTCAGAGCAAAACTTCTTGAGGGAGGAGTTAAACCCGGAGTTTGCGGACCCAGAGTAAGAACCGTAACAGCCTGTCAGGGCTCTGCAATATGTCCCAGCGGATGTATCGACAGCTACGAACTGGCTAAGGAATTTGATGAGAGATATTTCGGAAGAGAGCTTCCTCACAAATTCAAATTCGGCGTTACAGGATGTATGAACAACTGCCTTAAGAGCGAAGAAAACGACCTCGGAGTTAAGGGCGGATACATCATCGATTACAAGGCTGATAAGTGCATCTCCTGCGGAGTATGTATCAAGGCTTGCCGCGAAGGAGCACTTTCACTTGATGATAACGGAAAGGTCGTTCTTGATACTTCCAAATGTAACAACTGCGGACGCTGCGTAAAGAGCTGTCCCGCAGATTCCTGGGATTACGAACCCGGATACATTGTTTCCTTCGGAGGACTGTTCGGAAATCAGATCTATAAGGGTGAGCAGATCGTTCCCATCATCAAGGATAAGGAAACACTTTTCAGAGTCGCAGATGCGGCAATCGACTTTTTTGATAAACATGCAAATGCCGGAGAGAGATTCAGAAAGACTCTTCAGAGAGTAGGAGAGGAAGAGTTTAGAAAAGAAATTCAGGCAGCATACGAAGGAAAATAAAACGAAGGAAGGTGACATATATGGCAGATATAGCATTTGATGAATCGGTGGATATAACCGACAAGGTTTGCCCTTTAACTTTTGTAAAAGCCAAGGTAACACTTGATGAACTCGATGACGGACAGATCCTTGCAATCAGAATGAACGACGGTGAGCCCGTACAGAACGTACCCCGCTCCATCAAGGACGAAGGACATCAGATTTTAAAGCTTGATGACAACGGTGACGGAACCTACACCCTCTATGTTAAGAAGGTCGGCGACTGATCCACACAAATACAGATTTAGGAGAATGAGGAAATGATCATTACAGTAGCAGGTGAAAAGAAAGAATACAAAGACGGACTTACACTTCCCGAGCTTATTGCAGCAGAGAATGTTGAGATGCCCGAGTATGTAACCGTATCCATCAACGAGGAGTTCGTTGAAGCCGATAAGAAGGAATCTACCGTTCTTAAGGACGGAGACAATGTTGAGTTCCTTTACTTCATGGGAGGTGGATGCTGATGGCTCTTACAGATGAACAGCTTGAGAGATATTCCAGACATATTATTCTCAAGGAAGTAGGCGCTAAGGGACAGAAGAAGCTCCTTAACGCAAAGGTGCTTATCATCGGTGCCGGCGGACTCGGAGCTCCCGCAGCTATGTATCTTGCGGCAGCAGGCGTAGGCCACATCGGAATCGTTGATGCTGATGCGGTCGATCTTTCAAATCTTCAGAGACAGATTATTCATCAGACAGCAGATGTGGGCAAAGCAAAGGTTCAGTCCGCCAAGGAAACGATGAATGCGATGAATCCCGATGTCGAGGTTACCACATACAGGGAGTTCGTTTATTCTGACAACATTCAGCAGCTTATCCGCGATTATGATTTCATCATTGACGGAACAGATAACTTCCCCGCAAAGTTCCTTATCAATGATGCATGCGTCCTTGAGAAGAAACCTTTCTCACACGCAGGTATCATCAGATTCAAGGGACAGCTCATGACATATGTTCCAGGACAGGGACCTTGCTACAGATGTGTATTCAAGAATCCCCCTCCGAAGGATGCGGTTCCCACCTGTAAGCAGGCAGGTGTTATCGGAGCGATGGGCGGCGTGATCGGAAGCCTTCAGGCAATGGAAGCTATCAAGTACATCGTAGGAGTTGGTGATCTTCTCACCGGATATCTCCTTACATATGATGCGCTTACCATGGAGTTCCACAAGATCAAATTGCCAAAGGATACTCATAACTGTGCTGTATGCGGAGATCATCCCACCATACTTAAGCCCATCGATTATGAACAGCCCGCTTGTGAACTCAAGTCACATGCGTAACAGATTTAGGAGACAAAATGGCAATCGTAAGAATTGATTATCAATTATATGATGACATAGTTAAATACGCCAAGGAGCATTTGCCCGAAGAAGCCTGCGGTCTTATCGCAGGTGAAGAGACAGAAGAAGGAAAGTTTGTTAAGAAGGTATACTTCCTTACAAATGTGGATCATGCCGAGGATCATTTCACTCTGGATCCCAAAGAGCAGCTTGATGCGGTAAAGGATATGAGGGCAAACTCACTTAAGCCTCTCGGAAACTGGCACTCACATCCGGAATCTCCTTCAAGACCTTCCGAAGAAGATATCAGACTTTCTTACGATAAGAATGCAAGCTATTTTATCCTGTCACTTATGGCGGAGAATCCTGTACTTAATTCATTTCATGTAGAGGATGGCTTGGTGACGAAGGAAGATCTCAGGATCATATCCGAAAAATATTATTATTGAAAGTGAATTTGTATTTATGTTCAAAAAGAACCTTTTAAAAATATCATCCATACTCACATCCATCTTTCTCCTGACAGGATGCGGAAGTGTAAACGTTTCAACGGATGTTAATGTTGAAACTGATATCGAAACATCTGGCGTGGAGATTAGCGCGGCAGCAGAACCTGTTCAGGAAGACGTAACAGAAGCTGAAGTTCCCGAAGAGTATGTTTTCACCGACGCTCTCGGAAGAGAAGTTACGGTAACAAGCACGGACAATGTTGCAGTCCTTCTCGGAAGCTTCGTTGATGTATGGCAGCTAGCAGGCGGAGACGTAGATGCTGCAGTAAGTGATGCATTCGGAAATTACGATCTTGCGGAAGGAACCGTTGACCTGGGAAGAATGCTTGAGCCCAATGTGGAAGCGCTTATCGCAGCTCAGCCCGATTTTGTAATCGCAAGTGCGGGAACCGATGCTCAGGTTGAACTTCTTGATACATTTGAATCTGCGGGACTTAATGTAGCGTATTTTGAAGTATCTGACTTTAATGACTATCTTGGAATGCTTGATACTCTTACCGATATCACCGGAAGAAAAGATCTCTATGAACAGTACGGTACTCAGATTGCAGAGCAGATAGACGAGATTAAAGCTGCAGTTCCGGACACTCACCCCACCGTTTTGTTTATCAGAGCTGCAGCAAGTTCCGTTAAAGCAAAGGGAAGCGAAGGAACAGTGGGCGGTGAGATACTTGCAGATCTCGGATGCATCAACATCGCAGATTCGGACAGTGCAATCCTTGATGACTTAAGCCTTGAAGCAATCGTTGCGGCAGATCCTGATTACATCTTCGTAACAACTCAGGGTGATGATAAGGAAGCAGCACTTGCAAATGTTCAAGACCTTCTCATTAATAATCCCGCTTGGTCACAGCTTTCCGCTGTACAGAACGGTCACTACTATGAGATAGAAAAAGAACTTTATAATTCCAAACCCAATGCAAGATGGGCTGAGGCTTACCGGAAACTCGCAGATATTTTGTACGGAGAATGATATGGCATACTTTCCGTTTTTCCACGAACTTGATAATAAGAATATTACGATCATAGGCGGAGGAAATATCGCTCTCGAGAAAATCGAAAGACTCGCAGGCCTGGGGGCTGATATAACAGTCATAGCTACCGAGATCAAAGATGAGATTTTTGATTTTCCGAAAGTCACCTGTATCATCAAAAGATATGCGCCGGAGGATTTATCCGGCGCTGATTTTGTAATATCGGCTACATGCGATGAGCATGTTGATAACGAAGTCTTTGAAAGGTGCAGGGCGCAGAAGATTCCCGTCAATGTAGTCGACGTAAAGGAAAAATGCGATTTTATTTTCCCTTCGGTTATCCGTAAGAAGAATCTTGTCATCGGAGTATCAAGTTCCGGTGCTAGTCCGCAGGTGGCAATCACACTCCGTAAAGAAATCGAAAACCTGATCCCTGATAACATAGAAGATATTTTGGATTTCCTTGAAGAGATCAGACCGGTTGTTAAAAACCGCGTAGACGATCCTAAGATCAGACACAGAATTTTGAAACGTGCCGCGGATATCTGTCTTCGTGAGAAGAGAACACTATCCGCCGGAGAATTAGAAGAGTTACTTATTAATGAAAGAGAAAGCTGATAAGAAAATCTTATACATCACAGCGCTTTTGATAATCCTTGCGGTATCATTCGTCGTAAGCTTATCCTTCGGAAGTGTTAAGGTATCGGTCGGAGATGTTATCGGAGCATTTGTATCACCGAGCACATCACCTGTATCTACCACCATTATCAGAGACGTACGCTTTCCCAGAGTCCTTGCCGGATTTCTGGCAGGTGCAGGTCTTTCGGTTGCCGGAGTGATTCTTCAGGGTGTGATGAACAACGCCCTTGCTAGTCCCAATACCATCGGTGTTGGTTCCGGGGCGGGATTTTTCGTAATGTTATCTCTTGCATTATTTCCCGGTAAGGTATGGCTTCAGCCTGTCTTTGCATTTGCGGGAGCACTCTTTGCAACTCTTTCCATCTTTGCACTTGCATACTTTGCAGATACTTCACGTATCACAATAATACTTGCCGGAATTACCGTTTCGAGTTTTCTCTCAGCAGGCATCAATCTCATTAAGACACTTGATACTGATATCGCACTTAATATCAATTCATTTCTGATAGGTTCTTTATCCGGAGTTTCTCTTAAAGACATAACCATTCCCGGAATCTTCATTGCAGCGGCAGCAATTATCGCAATCTTTCTTGCGGGAGCACTTAATATCCTGGGACTTGGTGATGATGTTGCGGCGTCTTTGGGTATGAGAGTATCATCTGTTAGATTCTTACTTATGATTGTTTCAAGTATCCTCGCAGGAAGTGTTGTAAGCTTTGCGGGAGTTCTGGGATTTGTGGGACTTATCGTTCCTCACATCTGCAGAAGGATCTTCGGAAATGATGCTAAGATCTTAATTCCCTGCAGCATACTTTTGGGCGGAAGTTTTGTGATGATATGCGACCTTCTATCCAGAGTTTTATTTTCACCTTATGAACTTCCTACCGGAATCATCATGTCGTTTATCGGCGGACCGTTCTTCATGTACCTCCTCATTATTAAGAAAGGAGGACGCAGGTTAAATGCTTGAGTTTAAAAATGTCAGCGTGGTCAAAAATGGAACCGCGCTTTTGAAAGATATCAATTTAAGTATTGAAACAGGGAAGCTCACTGTTTTCATAGGTCCCAATGCCTGCGGTAAGACAACGCTTCTGCAGACGCTAAACGGAAGCAGTAAAGTATCGAAGGGAAGTATCACATTAAACGGAGAAGACTACCTTGCACTTCCTCCAAAAGAAAGAGCTAAGAAGTTATCCTTCCTTCCACAGGTTCATTCTGTGATCCCTGCAATACCTGTCAGGACACTTGTTTCCCACGGACGCTTTCCCTACCTTGGTTTTTCCAGAAGATCCGGAGATGATGATAAGCATATAGTTAATGAAGCAATGTCGAAAGCAGGCGTCGATGAATATTCGGGAGAGGGCGTAGATACATTGTCCGGCGGCGTCCGTCAGAGAGCATTCATTGCTATGCAGCTTGCCCAGCAAAGTGATTTTATTATAGCCGACGAACCCACAACCTATCTCGATCTTCCAAGTAAGAAAATGATCGTAGAGATCTATTCCGGACTTCGTGATGAAGGTAAGACCGTAGTCCTGGTTCTTCATGAACTGTCCACCGCCCTTGAGATTGCAGACCGGATCGTAGTCATGGGCGATCGTAAGATCGTATCAACCGGCACACCCGAAGAAATCATCTCAAGCGGAATTATAGAGTCCGTTTTCGGTGCCACAGTCAAAAAGTTCTCCGACGAAACCGGGGAATATATAGTCGTAATGTAATGCGTCAGGGGGCACGGACCCTTGGCGCATTTAATCGTTTAAGTCAAAAAATGGGACAATATCAACAATTTCTTGGAAGTATTCTTGTAATCTCTGCTCTATTATCATATCTGTTGAAAATTTTTGGAGATCAAACAGATTATGGAAGAATTTTACGAGGTAGGAAGACTGGGCCTTTGGTGGCTCGGACAGATGGGACTTATTATTAAAGCGGGAGATACGAAGATTTGCATCGATTATTTCGCAAGTCCCATGGAAGGAAGACAAACTCCTCCCCCTATTCCTGCAGACGAACTCAAAGACGTAGATATATTTATAGGAACACACAACCATATAGATCACATCGATCATGAAGCATGGAAGATATGGGCTAAGACAAATCCCGATGCCAAGTTTATCTTCCCCAGAAAATTCAGAACCGAGATTCTTGCAGACGGCGTAGAACCCGAAAATGCACTGGGTATCGATGATGACGAAGCTTACCGCATAGGAGATATCACGATCCACGCCATCGCAGCGTCTCACGAAATTCTGGACCGCGATCCCGAAACCTGGGAGTATTCCTGTCTCCAGTATGTTATCGAAGCAAACGGATTCTTGATCCACCACGCAGGCGATACCACCAGATACGAAGGAATGCTTCTTAAGCTCAGACGTTTCGGCAAGATGGATGTGCAGCTTCTTCCCATTAACGGACGCGATGCAAAGCGCCTCAGCAACAACCTGATCGGTAACATGACTTATCAGGAAGCTGCGGACCTTGCGGGCGAATGTGATACAGAACTTGTAATACCCGGCCATTGGGATATGTTTGCTGAAAACAGTGCGGATCCCGAAGACTTTGCAGACTATGTAAACATTAAATACAAAGGCAGGGTTCAGTGTCTGATCCCTATCGTAATGCAGAAAATAGAGTTGATAAAATGATTAGAAAACTTCCCGTCAAAAGAATAGCAATGTCACTTTTTGGAGTAATCATCTGTGCAATCAGTGTAGGTATCTTTAAGATAGCCGCACTGGGCGTTGATCCCTTCCAATCTTTCATGGCGGGACTTGATGCATTTATTCCGATAGATTTCGGAACTCTTTATGTGATCGCAAATGCAGTGCTTCTCGTATTTGCTCTCGTATTCGACAGACATTACATCGGAATAGCAACCTTTATCAATTTGTTCCTTCTGGGATACATCACCCAGTTTACTTATGATTTCCTGCAGACCGTGATCGTAGATCCTTCCATGCCGGTAAGGATTGTCTGCCTTGTTGTCGGTGTCGTCATCATCTGCTTCGGCTCCGCATTTTACATGACCGCAGACCTTGGTGTATCAACCTATGATGCCATCGCACTTATCATCTGCAATACCTGGAAAAAAGGAAAATTCCAGTATGTCAGGATCATCACCGATGTGGTATGCGTCGTTCTCGGATGTATTCTTTTCCTCATGGCGGGAGGACAGCTGTCAATGATCCCCACCATCGCAGGAGTAGGAACCATCATCACCGCATTTTTCATGGGACCTTTGATCGAGTTTTTCAATGTGCACATAGCAAGACCTGTTCTCGCATCAGGAAAAAAAGAAAATGACTGAATCACTTCCTCTTATAAGAATAAATCAGACAGGCTATGCCGAGTCGCTCCCCGTACAGGTAGCGGTTCTTTCCGCTGACCCTGTCAGCGTAGAAGACGCAAAGGGCAATGTTATCAAAACCGTTGAAACAGATGACCTTCCCTTTGACGAAGCATCCGCTGACAATGTTAAGGTAGTAAACCTTGGCGCACTTCCCGCCGGCGAATACAAAATCACCTGCGGAAAAGAAACCAGACAGATCCTTGTAAAAAAGAACCCCTGGCAGGAAGTTACCAACGCACTTATCAAAGGACTTTATTTCCAGAGATGCGGGTGTGAACTTGAAGAAAAATATGCGGGAAAGTTTAAACATCCCGCTTGTCATACAGCTCCCGCCCTTGAGTGGGACAATAACAATATCACTAAAACCGTAATCGGCGGATGGCATGATGCCGGAGATTACGGCAAATATGTGGGACCCGGCGCAGTAACCGTAGCCCACATGCTCTATGCATATCTTCTGTGCGGCGAGGGATGCATCGATGTACTTAACATTCCCGAATCGGGAAACGGTGTACCCGATATTTTAAATGAAGCACGCTATGAACTTGAATGGCTTCTTAAGATGCAAAGAGAGGACGGGACTTTTCATCACAAGCTGACCAAGTCCCACTTCGCACCTTTTATCATGCCTCAGGATGATAAGGACACGGAATATCTTATGCCCGTATCCCACACCGCAACCGGTGCAGCCTGTGCATGCCTTGCTCTGGCGTCAAGAGTTTACAAAGAGTTTGACGAAGCCTTCTCTAATAAAATGCTCGAAACTGCGCTTAAGGCTTACGACTGGCTTGATGAGAATCCCGAGTTTATTCCCTTCGTTAATCCCGAGGGAGTCAGAACCGGAATGTACGGCGATAAGAATGTTACTGATGAACTCTTCTGGGCTTCCTGCGAACTCTATGCCGCAACCGGCAAAGCAGAGTATTTAGCAAGGGCAGAGAGTCTTTATTCCGACGACATGAATCTTTACTCTTACGGATGGGCCGATGTTACGGGTCTTGCCGTAATCTGTATTCTTTTTGAAATAAGATCCGCTGCCGGAGACTTCTATTCGAAGATAAAGGGCAGATTCATAGAAATGTGCCATAAGATTGCAGAGCTTTCGGACGCATCGGGTTACGGAACCGCACTTCCCGCAGACCGATATATCTGGGGAAGCATCCTTCCGATAATGGGAAATGCCATGAGCCTTATCATGTACGAACTTCTTACGGGGGACGAATCCCTCAGGCCCGCGGCGCTCCTTCAGTGGGATTACGCTCTGGGATTGAATGCTCTTGATATATGTTTTGTTACCGGATTCGGCGAAAGAAGGGTAATGAATATCCATCACAGACCCTCAGGATCCGACAGCATTGAAGAGCCGGTTCCCGGACTTATCTCCGGCGGTCCCAACAAGGGCATGAATTTCCCTCAGACCAAGGAAAGGCTCGGGAATACTCCCTCAGCCAAGTATTTCCTGGATGAGCTTCCTTCCGCGGATACCAATGAGATAGCCATTTATTGGAACTCACCCGCGATATTTGTAGGAGCATTTTTCAGCTCCTTATGTTCATAACAATCTTATTCTCCCTATAACGGGTTTTTGATAAGATAATCCTCCCTACACGCAGGCAGATTTACAGACCGTAATTTCTGCCTGCGAGTTCTTTTTTACCCTTTACAGTTTGACAAAAAAGTAGCAAAATTTACGGGTAAGGTTAGAAATGTAAATCGTGTCGGGGGACATTGAATGAGTCTGTTAAGCCTTATAAATAAGGATGTGGCATATGAGAACGAAAGCCGCGAAGGGATAGTAACCCTTCGTATTCTTTATATTATTCAGGCATTTGTCCTTCTTCTGGACGTATTCTTCGCCGGTCTGCCTTCCTTTATCCATTCGAAATTTATAATAATCGGAGCGCTTGTTGTCATAACCGTACTCTTTTTACTGACGTACAAGATGAAAACAAGACCCGCGAACATAGCATATCTTATCTTCATGTTCGCCTTCATAACCGGTATGATCCCGTACTTTGGCTGGAACGGCGGTATGCAGGATTATTTCCTGATAGTCCTGATGCTTATCTTCTTTGCAAATCTCGGAAGCAATTCATTTAAGTTCGCGCTTGCGGGCATTGTCTTCTTCGCAAGATCTTTCGTAATCGTCGTCTACGGTTCCATGTCTTCCGTAATGTATATTGACGATATTTCCAATAAGATAATTCACGTAACAAACAACGCTGCGGTGTTCCTGTCCGTAATTGCAATATCATATATCTTCAGTCATCGCGAGAACGAGGCTGAGAGCAAGCTTATGAAGTACAATGACAAGCTTGTTAAGGAAGCAAACACCGATCAGCTCACCGGACTTCATAACAGAAGAAGAGCACTTGAACTTCTCGATGAGATCAAGGCGTCCTCATATCTCGGGGCTGTTACCGTTGTAATGGGAGACATAGATTTCTTTAAGAAGGTTAACGATACTTACGGCCATGATGTGGGAGACGAAGTTCTTAAGGCCATAGCGGATTCCATGCGTGATATCTGCGGAACCAAATCCTTCCTGACCAGATGGGGCGGAGAGGAGTTCCTGCTTATCTTCATCGGTAAAAACGGTGATGAGGCGCTGACTGATGTCGAAGCTCTCAGAAGACACATCATGGAGAATCCTATAGAGGTCGGTGAAAATAAGATAAGCATCACCATGACATTCGGTCTTGCAGAGTATGATTTCAGCGGCGATGTTAACAAAACCATCAAGGAAGCGGACGACAAACTTTATATGGGTAAGGAAGCCGGAAGAAACCGAGTTGTGTATTAACGGTTTCGGAAACGCAGCAAAAATTGAGCAATTCACTAAAGCGCTTACACACTGAAAAAATGTGAAAACGCATTTGTCTAATGATATAATTACACTTTAAGAATAATTCGAGGAGGGTCTCAAATGGACAGTGTAAATCTCGGTTGGATACCGTATTATCAGGAGATGGCAAGATCCCTTGCCAGATATAAAAATGACAGAAGGGAACTGGTAGACAGACTTAAGAAGGCCTATGCAAAGGCCAATGTCACAATGCCTATCCTGGAGCTCTATAACGAGCTTTTCGATCTGGATCCCTTTACCGTATTCGGTCTTTTCAACCGTCTTCATATGGACAATGAAACCAGAATGAAGATCATGGGCCAGCTTGCAATGAGTATCGGTTTTACTCAGGATGCAGAGGTTCCCACCGACTTCACTGCGATACCTGTCCTTAATGAGCTCGATACCACTTTCTACAGATTCAATGACCAGAGAGATATGAACGATATCGATCGTCTCTGGACTCTTTATGAGAATGCGATGAACTATTCCGCATCTCTTACTCCTCTTAACCGCCAGCAGCTGGGAGATTCCTTCGATACCTGCCTTAAGGTTAAGGGTAACGGTAATATCAAGATCACCAAGGGTCTCTACTGGATCGCTCCCAGCGTATTCATGCCCCTTGATTATTCCATCATCTGGTATCTCCTTAAGTCCGGCGTAGTTCCCGATGAGTATGTTGCACAGTTCCCCGAGATTGTAGACGACATTCCTTCCGGAAGTTATTTCAAGATCCTCGATATCGTATATACGGTTATCAATGAAGGTAAGGTTCCTTTCCATAACATCCCCGAGCTTGTTTTCCAGGCTTATCAGGCTTCTCAGAACCAGTCCAGACAGAGCAGGGTGGGTGAGAAGTATTCAAAGGGAACCGGTCTTCCTGATGACGACGTAAAGACAGTTAAATACTGGATGTTCGCACCCGGCCAGTTCTCCGAAAGATGGGATATGTTCTACAAGAAGGGCATAATGGCCATCAGATGGGGAGCTCTCGGAGACCTCAGAGCATATGATTCCCAGGAAGAGGTCAGACAGGCCATGATGGCTAAGATCGACCCCAACAAGCCTTTCAAGCATTCATCATACTCTGCTTGGCAGTTTGTTAACGGTATCAAGCCCGGAGACGTTATCTTCGTAAGAAAGGGTGACAACACCATTCTCGGTCGAGGCGTCGTAACATCCGACTATATCTATGATGATTCACCCGATGACGATTACAAACACTTCAGACTTGTTGACTGGGGACAGAACGGAGCATGGGATGTTCCTCTTCAGTCTGCGATCAAAGTGCTTCAGGACATCACTCCTTATACCGACTATGTCGTAAAACTCAACTCCCTCTTCGGATTTGAGAAGGAAGGAAATGAGGACGGAAGCGCTCTCACCTATCCCAAGTACGGCAAGGAAGAGTTCTTAAACGATGTTTACATGCAGCCCGAGCAGTACGACAGACTTGTAAGACTCGTTAAGAACAAGATGAACATCATCATCCAGGGTGCTCCCGGTGTAGGTAAAACCTTCACCGCTAAGCGTCTTGCATACTCCATCATCGGCGAGAAGGATCCCGAGAGAGTAGAGATGATCCAGTTCCACCAGAGCTATAACTACGAGGATTTCATCGAAGGATTCAGACCTTCCGAGAAAGGTACCGGATTCGACATCAAGCGCGGAGCTTTCTATAAGTTCTGCCGTATGGCTCAGGAAGATCCTGATAACAAGTACTTCTTCATCATCGACGAGATCAACCGTGGTAACGTATCCAGAATCTTCGGTGAGCTCTTCATGCTGATCGAGCCCGATAAGAGAGGTAATGAACTCCAGCTTCTGTATTCAGGCGAGAAGTTCAACGTGCCCAGAAATATCTACATCATCGGTCTTATGAATACCGCCGACAGAAGTATCGCGATGATCGACTACGCTTTGAGAAGAAGATTCGTATTCTTCGACATGAAGCCCGGATTCGAGTCCGACGGATTCATTAATTACATGAGATCTTTCGGAAGCCCCGCTTTCGAGAGCCTCATAAATTGTGTAAAGCAGCTTAACCAGGCTATTACTGAGGATCCCTCACTCGGTGGCGGATTCTGCGTAGGACATTCATACTTCTCGAATCTTAAGTCCGCAGATGACGAGACTCTTAAGAACATCGTTGAGTATGAGATGGTACCTCTCCTTCAGGAGTATTGGTTCGATTCACCCGAAACCGTTGCACTGTGGAGCGATAAGCTGAGGAATTCAATCGTATGACCCTTGATGACTGTGCAAAAACACTGGCCGACGGCTTGACCCTTCAGGTCAAAAGAGGACTGGTCAAGGATTACGTTACGAGCGTTGATACGGAGACTGCCATTAAAGGCAGAATGGACGTATCTGCTTCACTGCGCGACAGATCCATATATAAGAGGCAGATGGTGTGCATCTACGAGGAGTATACCGAAAACTGTCTTCTCAACAGGATCGTAAAAGCAGGCTCCAAGCTCCTTATATCCTGCCCCGAGATATCTGAAGACAACAGAAAGCGCTTGCAGGATCTGATGTTTTATTTCGGTACGGTTCAGGATATCAGCCTTCGAAGAATGGACTGGAGAATCAATTACGGCAAAAATGTTGCATATAAACCGATGATTGAAGCCAGCCGTTATGCGGCAAAAGTTATACTTAAGAAGAAAGATTGACCAATTTTTGCTATTTAGTGGAAAAATTGCTCAATACAAGTCGATATTTGCTTACACCGTTTATTGATATTGAACAAATTGTCCAAAAACGGTATTATCATCCCCAGGAGTACTAAGTTTTATGATCAGATCCGGGGTAATGAAAATAAGTAAGAAATTTAAAAGAGTACGCGTTTTTGGCGTACTCTTTTTTGGCTTGATACCAGTAATGGCCACCAATCTGTACGGATGCACACGGGCTGCGGAAGAAGACGGCCCCGTGCTTTTAGTCGGAGAGGAGGAAGAAGAGGACGTTGCGGGCAATCTTCCCGTAGAATACGCCGATGTAGTATCGACCATATCGTTTAATGTAAAATACCGCACCGCGGCTACGCAGGATCTTTCTTTTGATGTGGAAAGAGCCAAGATTGATTCCGTTCTTGTAACGCCCGGCGAAACCGTAAGAGCAGGACAGCTTCTTATCACTCTTGTTACGGACACCGATGCGGAGGCGGAGCGCGAAGATCTTCTTTATCAGATTGAGAGGCTTGAGCTTCTTAAGCTTCAGGTTGAGCATCAGATCGCATACGAAAAGCAGCTTCTGGAGTTCAATGCGGCTATGGATACTCCCATCACCGATGAGAAGAAGAAAAAGCTTGAAGAGGCTCTTCAGGCTGTAGACGATAAGTATTATTGGACTCTTCAGGATTACGACGATAAGATAGCTATCTGCAATCTTAAGCTCTATAATCTCGAGAACAACAATAACGATCACAATATCTATGCCGGAATGGACGGCATAGTCGAATATGTCAGAGAAGGACTTGAAGGTTCACAGACTGTAATCGGAAGAACGGTTATCACCATCAAGGATCCAAATGACATGTATTTCTACGCTTCCGATAGAAACGCAATTCAGTATCTCGAAGGTCTGGATTCCGTTGTCATCACGGTTTCGGGTTCTTCCGCAGCCGAATATGAAGCAATCCCCGAACTTACGGAAGACGGAACCGGTCTCAGATTTATTCTCACCGGTGATTCGGCTTCAACCATGATCGCAGAAAATACAAGCGGAAACATTGTCCTTGAACTCGGAAGAAGGGACAACGTATTAAGCGTACCCAAAACTGCGGTTCACAGAGCGGGGGACAAGGTATATGTCTATGTCGTTGACTCAGACGGCTACAGAAGGTACAGAGAAGTTACGATCGGCCTTGAAGGCGATACCAGAACAGAAATATTATCCGGACTTGAAGCCGGAGAGATAGTGGCGGTTAATTATTGATGCATATCGGCGGTATTAAATTGAAGAATGCTAAGAGAGCGCTTGCGTTGGTGCTTTCTTCAGTCATGCTTATTTCGGGCTGCGGACAAAACGGCGGACCGGAGGATGAGATCGTTCTTATAGATCCCGTATCTTCGGCAAACGTAACCGAGACCGTGGCCAGAAGAACCATTTATGATTACGAGGTTTTGGATGGGGGAGTCTTCCCTGTGATTACGGAATATTCCGCGGCTACCGGAATGAAGGCGGCCGACATCGGAGCTTTCCCGGGCCAGAACGTATTTGCCGGAAATGTTCTCTTTTACGGGGACATGAAGGATTATTACGATCAGCAGAAGAGCATACAGGATACTCTCGATGAACTGATCATCTCTTATGCGGAGAGCAGAAGGGTTAACGAGATCAAGTTAAGAGAACTCGGATACTGGATCGATGCCAGGGACGATAATCTCGAGAACAATCCCTACATGCAGGTTGTTGTTCAGAAGGCTCTTTTTGAAAAAGAACTTTTGGAATATACGATCAATGACAATGACATGATCTACAACCTGGATCTTCAGCATTACAACTATCTGCTCACAAGACTTGCCGAGCAGCAGGCTGACAGACTTGTTACATCTCACATGAACGGAACCATGGTTGCTGTAGCTAACGTTTCTCCCGGAGCTCTTGTTTCCGAAGGAACCAATGTTGCGGCAGTAACCGACGGACACAGCCTTAACATTCTTGCCGAGTACCGTTCCACCCGTGAGATTGAAAATGCTCTTGAGTATTACGCAATCATCGACGGCAAGAGATACGAGCTCACATATGTTCCTTATTCCACTACCGAGCTCAGCGCACTTAAGGCATCCGGAACAGAAGTTTATTCGGTGTTCCGCTTCGCAGACCCGGAAGGCGCTGTCAAGGTCGGCCAGAAGGCAAACATTGTTGTTATCAAGGATAAAAAAGAAAACCTTCTGTCCGTATCCAATTCGGCAATTCACAGAGATGACGGCGGATATTACGTAAGCCTCAGTTCCGGTGATAAAGCGTACATCACAAAGGGAATGACCGACGGAGTATTTACCGAGATCCTTTCGGGAGTAAATGAAGGCGATGTTCTTCTCCTCGACAGTTATAACGAGGCTCCGGAAAATGTGGCAACACTTACCAGAGGTGATTTCTTTATTAAATATGAAGGTACCGGATATCTGTATTATCCCGATATCTCTAACATCACCAATAATGTTAAATACGGAACCGTAACCCTTACTCTTAAGAATGTTACTAAGGGACAGCGAGTTAAGAGGGGCGATGTCATAGCTTACGTATCCGTTGAACCCAATTCGGTGCTTCTCGAAGAACTTACTTTGAAACTCACCAGACTGGGTGAGAAAAGAGATAAGGCTCAGAAAGATTACGACGATCCTCTTACCGAATATCTGGATAAGGATGTTCAGGAGAAGATGAAGAACGCTATTTCTTCTTATGACAGACAGATTCAGTCGGTATCGGATCAGATCATTGAGATTCAGGAAGCATATAATGTTACCGCATTCTATGCACCCTGCGACGGAGTTGTGGGATATATAACCGAGCTATCCGACGGTGCGGTACTTAAGGCAAATGAACTTATCGCTACGGTAGCATCCGATTCTTCGGAATATCTGTATGCGACCAATGAATCCAAGATCCTTCTCTACGGAATGGAACTTACCGGTGAATATACCAATCCCAATACCGGAGAGACCGTTACATTCCCTGCCACCGTATCGAGCGTATCATTCGGTCCCCTCAGCAAGGATCTTACTTCCGACAGAGTTTACATCATGCCCACCGGCGTAACTCTTCCCGGCGGCGCACATGATCCCACGGCTGAGATTGCGGCGGAGATTCCATCGGGAGTTGCGGTCGTTGCTACTAATCCTTATGAGGAGTGGATGCTTCAGCAGGAAGCTGCAAATGCTCCGGCAAAGCAGTCCTATACACTTACCGGTTACTTAGAATATGAGACCGATGTCGTGCTTGTTCCTGCAAAGGCTGTTACTTTCTCGGGAGATCAGGCATATGTCACCGTTTTCGACGGTGAGAAATACATTAAGATCGGATTTATTGCAGGCGGTGCAAATCCCACCAAGAGCGTTCTGATTGATAATGTTGCATACATCTGGGCCGCAGAAGGTCTGGAAGAAGGAATGGTTGTAGTTTACTGATGCTACTTTTGGAATTACAGAAAATCAGGAATAAGAAGTGGATGTTTGCATGCCTCCTTCTCGGAGCTGTGCTTCTCTTTGCGTCCGCTGTCAGCTTTCCTATGTACAGAACTGCAGTCTTGGACAGAATGCTGGACGATCAGTTCGAAGAATATATGACCTCTACCGGCAACTGGCCCATGCAGATGAAGTTTTCTTTTCAGGTCGGTAAGAGCGGAAACATGGATTCACTCGACAGTAAGCTTGTCGGAATTAATTCCATTTATTCTGCGATCGGTGTTCCCGAATACAACACCATTTACTACTATTCATCGATCAACAATGCGGCAATCCCCGATCTTTCAAGAGGAGAGGATGTAGAGCTTTCTCTTAAAGCTGCCGCAATGTCTCAGATTGAAGATCACGTTACCATAGTTGACGGAACCTTCTGGGAGGATACCGATCCCTCAGACGGCACTTTGGATGTAATCGTAAGCGAGCAGACATTTCTTGCTTCATCCATGGTGATAGGAGATGTGTTCTCTATCAAGGCAGTTTCCGCAAAGGGTTCAAGCCCCATCAGACTTAAGGTTGTCGGCGTGTTTGATATCACCGATTCTTCCGAGGTTTATTGGCAGGATGGTTCCAAGTTCTTTACCAGTGCGCTTTTCGTTCCCTACGATACGTACATGGATTATTTCGTATATAATCCCGATCGTTCCAAATTCCCCATCAATGTAGAAATCTACAGCCAGTTTGATTACACCACCGTGGATGCCGCACAGGCAGGTGAGATCACCGCTGCGACAAACGGATTTTTAAACGGCTATTACGGAGCACTTACCAAGCGCCCCGATTTCCTTGATGTACTCGAGGCTCACGAGAGCATGAGAAAAAGAATTTCCGTATCGCTCCTTCTTCTTGAAATTCCTCTTTTACTGCTTCTTGCAGCATTCATCCTTATGATCTCAGGTCAGCTTTATTCCATGGAGGAAAATGAAATCTCCATGTATAAGAGCAGAGGCGCTTCATCCATACAGATCTTCCTTCTGTATCTGTTGCAGAGCATCATGATATCCGCTCTTGCGGCATGCATCGGTGTGCCTATCGGAATGGCTGTTACAAGAGGCTTGGGAAGTGCAAGTTCATTCCTTGAGTTCGGTATCAGACGCGAACTTAATATCGTATTTACCTCCGAAGCTTTTGCTTACACTCTTGCTTCGGGAGTTATCTGTATTCTTATCATGACTCTTCCTTCAATACCCGCATCAAGACTTTCGATCGTCGGTGCCAAGAGGGGCGGAGCCAAGAAGAAAAAGTCTCTTTGGGAGAGATTCTATCTGGATGTTCTTTTTCTCCTCATCTCTCTTTACGGTTTTTACAATTTCTCGCATCATACCGAGGACCTTCTTGAGAGCGCTCTTAAGGGTGAAGCTCTCGATCCTCTGCTTTATTTTTCATCTTCACTTTTTATTCTGGGCGCAGGAATGCTCCTTATCCGTCTCAGACCTTTGATCGTAAAGTTCATCTTCTTCCTGGGAAAGAAGCATTTTAAACCCGCATCATATGCGGCAATGCTTGAGAGTATCAGAAGTGCAAGATCACAGCAGTACATTTCACTCTTCGTTATCTTAACCGTTGCACTCGGAATGTTTGATGCCGTATCTGCAAGAACCATTCTGGAGAATTCACTTCAGAACACTTCATACATTGACGGAACGGATATCAGATTTCGTGAAGTGTGGTATGACAACAGCGCCACCAGACGTTTTGATCCTTCCATCGAACTTACATACTTCGAGCCCGATTATACGGACTATGCAGAATTTACCAAGTTCTCGGACGGTTACACGAGAGTTTATCTCGAAGACGGCTACGTAAAGGCGGGCGGCGGTGCGAGAGATTCCGTCAGCATAATGGGTATTCATACCAAGGAGTTCGGAACCATTACAAACATTGACAGTTCACTCCTTGCAGAGCCTTACAGAAAACTTTTGAACGATCTTGCCATTGCTCCCACCGGCGTACTCCTTTCATCTAATTTCAGAGATCTCAAGGGAGTTGCCGTCGGCGACAAGATATCATTCAATGACAAAAACAATTCATCTGCGGAAGCTACCGTAATCGGATTCTTCGAATACTGGCCCGGTTATAGGCCTGTAACAAGAGAACTCAGCAGTGCAGGTGAGATTTCATCCAAAGACAACTACATGATAGTTGCTAACTATTCATTCATCAGAAAGAAGTTCGGACTTCAACCCTACTATGTATGGATGGGCGTAGGAGAAGACGGCGACAGCGAGTTCTTCTATGAATGGCTTGAAAAGAGCGGAACACCGCTGACTTACCTGTCCGACAGAAGTCAGGATCTTGAGAAAACAATTGAGGATCCTTTGCTTCAGGGAATGAACGGAATCCTGACGATGAGCTTCATCGTAATGCTGATATTGTGTGCCGCAGGATATCTGATCTACTGGGTGCTTTCCATCAAATCCAGAGAAATGATGCTCGGCGTACTCAGAGCGATGGGTCTCCATTCAACGGAGATGATAAGTATGCTTTCCATCGAGCAGGCTATATGCGGTCTTTACTCGGTGGCAGCAGGCGCAGTTGTCGGTGTTATAGCCTACACACTTTACGTGCCCATGCTTCAGACGGCATATTCATCATCCGCACAGATCCTTCCTCTCGTAATGATCAGAGACAGCTCGGATATGATCAAGCTTTTTGCGTCCATCGGACTTATGCTGGTTGTCAGTATCGTAGTCCTGACAATGATCATCAGAAAACAGAACATGATAAGAGCTTTGAAACTGGGGGAGGAGTGATATGGGATCTATTATTGAGATCAAAAACGTCACAAGGGATTTCCAGACTCCCGGCGGAAAAGTATCTGTACTTAAGGGCATCAATGCCACGATTCAGGCAGACACTATGTGTATCCTGAGAGGTAAGTCAGGTTCGGGTAAGACAACGCTCCTGAACATCATCGGAGCACTCGACGATCCCACTTCCGGACAGATACTCATAGACGGTGCTTCGTCACACGGTATGAGCAGCAGAGTCAGGGAAAATATGAGAAGGAGCCGCATGGGATTCGTATTCCAGTCGGTAAGTCTTATCCCTTCAATGAATGCCATTCAAAACGTTGAGTTTGCGATGCGAATGGCGGGCGTCAAGGATAATCTGGATAAGAGAGCGGCGGAGTGTTTGTCCATAGTCGGACTATCCAACAGAATGACTCACATGCCGCAGGAAATGTCCGGAGGTGAGCAACAGAGAGTTGCGATAGCAAGAGCCATTGCGCATCACCCGAAGATCATCCTTGCCGATGAGCCTACGGCCGAGCTCGATTCCGGAATGGCGGTTGAAGTCACCAAGCTCTTCAAGAGGATTTCCGAAGAAGAGAAAGTAACCATCATAATGACCACTCACGATGTGGGACTGATGGGAGCCGGTGACCAGCTGATAGAGTTAAAAAACGGACGTATAGAAGGGAGCAAAGAAAATGCCTGAAGAAGTATTACAGACTCCCGAATATATGATAGATGCAGAAGGTTTGGTCAAAATATACAAGACCAAAGAAACCGAGGTCCTTGCACTGTCCGGGCTTGACTTAAAGGTTGAAAAAGGCGAGTTTACGGCACTGATAGGTAATTCCGGCTCGGGTAAGTCGACTTTCCTGAATATGATCGGCGGACTTGATATACCGAGTGCGGGCAAGCTTTTTGTCGGAGGCAAGAATTTGTTCAGAATGACGGAAAGCGAGAGGGTTAAGTATAAACGCGAAACTGTCGGATTTGTCTGGCAGAACAACGCACGAAACCTCTTCCCGTATCTGACGGCCATTGACAATATCTGTATACCGATGAGATTCAGCGGTGTTAAGAGAAAGAAACAAAGGGCCGAGGAACTTCTCGAAACCGTCGGAATGCAGGATCACCGCTACAGCAGGCTGGGAACACTTTCGGGTGGTGAGCAGCAGAGAATTGCCATAGCTATCGCACTTGCCAATTCACCTGGACTTCTCCTTGCCGATGAGCCTACGGGTTCGGTGGATGAGAGAACGGGAGACCAGATATTTGAGATCTTCACCAAACTTAACGAAGCGGGACAGACGATACTGGTCGTAACCCACGATCTGGCACTTTCACGAAAGGTGCGAAGGGTAGTAGCCATAAGGGACGGCAGGATCAGTTCCGAGAGGATACTCAAAGAAAGCTACGCAGACCGTCTCAAGGAGTCCGGAGTTGACTGGAGAAACGAAGAAACCCAGGAAGAGTACGTTGTCGTTGATAAGACCGGAAGGCTTCAGTTACCGGCCGATGTTATAGAAAAAATCGGCGGTGCGACGGGTCGTTTGGTGGTTTCGTACGAAGATGGTCAAATAAAGCTAAAAAAACCATAGTCTTATACGTTAAAACGTGTTAAAATCATACATGTTGCACAAAAAGTTTTGCAGGTAATTGACGATTCATTGATTATTTGCATAAAATCAATACCGAAAAAGCAATATTTAACTAGATTATTTAACATATCTTAAAATATAATTAACACTATGAAAAACGGAACTAAAAAACTTATAGGCACAGTAGTTTTCTGCGGAGCTTTCGCAGGCATTTGCGTTCTTCTCAACCTCAGAGGTAAAGACAACTTCTCAGAGAAGTATGCAGGTTATGATCTTTCCACCGACATAGTCGGTCTCGAGAGGACCGGGACCTATACCGGCTACCTGCTCGAACATGAAGGGGCAGCATATCCCGATAAGACGGTAGATATCAACATCTTCGATTATTCCGTTGATAACGGAAAAGTTGAAGTAGTCAATGATTACTACGATGAGGCTAAGGCTTTATACACCGAGACCGAATCCGTAGTAACTTTTGATGTAAACGTCCCCGAAAGCGGATTCTATTACCTCAAGATGGATTATCTGATTCCTGAATCCAGAGGTGTTGCTGCAGAGAGAAGCATCTACATTAACGGAGAGCTTCCTTTTGATGATGCGGGCAACCTTACCTTCAGCCGTATCTGGACTGACGGCGGCGAAGTCAGAACCGATAACCAGGGTAATGAGATCAGACCCGCTCAGGTAGAAGTCTTCGATTGGCAGACTTCCTATTTCAGAGATGATATGGGTTACATCATCCATCCTTATACTTTCTATTTCGATAAGGGCGCATCAACCATCAGCCTCGGCGCTGAAAACGAGCCCATCGCAATCAAGGCACTTTCTCTTGTTCCTGTAGACGATCCCGTACCTTATGATGATTATATTGCAGCTCTTCCTGCAGACAACGGAGCAGGTTCGGATTTCATGACTGTTATCCAGGGCGAGGATTCAACTCTTCGTTCAGAGTCTTCCCTCTATGCCAAGTATGACAGAGCATCACCCACCACTCAGCCTTACAGTGTAACCAACACCGTTCTTAACTACACAGGCGGTGAAGCTTGGAGGTCTTACGGCCAGTGGATCGAATGGGATTTCGAAGTTCCCGAAGACGGATATTACAACATCATGATCAAGGGCCGTCAGAACTATCAGAGAGGCCAGGTATCCAGCCGTGCCATCTACATTGACGGCGAGATTCCTTTCGCAGAGGCAGGAGAGGTTTCATTCCCTTATGCCAATGATTGGAACTGTCTGACTGTCGGAGATGACGAAGGCAACCAGTACAATTTCTACCTTACCAAGGGAACTCACACCATCAGAGTTGAGTCTGTTCTCGGAAGTGTAGGACCTATCATTGAAGAACTTGAGGATTCAACCTTCAGACTTAATCAGATCTACAGAAGAATCCTTGTATTCACCGGAGCAAATCCCGACCAGTACAGAGACTATCGTATTCAGGACAACTATCCCGAAATTATGGATGCGATGGAACTTGAGTACAGAAGACTGTACAGAATCGTAGACGAGTACGTAGAGTACACCGGACAGAAAGCGGTTAACATCGCAGCAGCCCAGACCGTAGCTCAGCAGCTTGAGCGTTTCTGTGCTAAGCCCGGTAAGATCACCCACGAGTTCGTTACCTTTAAGGATAACATCACCGCACTCGGAACTGCGATGCTCAACATGAGTGATACCAAGATGGATATCGACTACATTGTAGTATCCGGAACCGGTACCAATCCTCCTGTTGAAAAAGCTCACTTCTGGAGCAAAGCTCTCCACGAGATAAAGAGCTTCGTAGCATCTTTCATAGTAGATTACAATTCCGTCGGTAACGTATACACCGATTCCGACAGAAGCAATACCATTAAGGTGTGGGTTACCACAGGTCGTGACCAGGGTACCATTCTTAAGACGATGATTGACGATACCTTCACTCCCGAAACGGGAATAAGGGTTAACGTTGAGATAGTAGACCCCAATGCACTTCTTAATGCCGTACTTGCTGGAAGAGGCCCTGACGTAGTTCTTTCAATCGGCGCCGATCAGCCTGTAAACTACGCGCTTAGACATGCATCCGAGGATATCACCCAGTTCGAAGGATGGGAAGAAGTCCTCAGCCACTATTCCGAAAGCTCTTATGAACAGTACAGACTCGGCGATGCGATTTACGCGATTCCCGAGCAGCAGCAGTTCAATGTTATGTTCTATCGTAAGGATGTACTTGAAGAGCTCGGACTTGAGCCGCCCAACACCTGGAAGGAACTCATCGAGATGCTTCCTACCATTCAGGGTAATAACCTTTCAATAGGTATTCCCACCGCAGCCGGCGCAAGTAACATGGCTACCGCATCTACTTCAGTTGCTTCCAACGTACCTGACCTTTCACTGTACTTCACACTTCTCTTCCAGTACGGCGGAGATATGTACAACGAAGAAGGTACAAAGACCACGGTTGATACAGAGGCCGGAGTAAGAGCATTCGATGATTATCTCAGATACTTCAACGATTATGGTCTTCCCGTAATTTATGACTTCGTCAGCCGTTTCCGTTCAGGTGAAATGCCTATCGGTATCTGCACTTATGCACAGTACAACACGCTGATGGTTTCCGCTCCCGAGATAAGAGGACTTTGGGACTTCACCGTAATCCCCGGAACCGAGCGAGTTGATGAGAACGGTAATGTATATATCGACAGATCTGATTTCATTACCGGTAACGCAACGATGATGATTGCCACCGATGACGAGCAGGTTAAGCAAAATTCCTGGGAGTTCATGAAGTGGTGGGCTGAGCCCGATACACAGGTAAGATTCGGTCGTGAGATCGAAGCACTCCTCGGATCATCAGCAAGATATGCTACCGCAAACAGAGATGCATTCTCACAGCTGTCATGGAGCTATAACGATATCAACGTTCTCAATGAGCAGTGGGATTCTACCGTAGGTATCAGAGAAGTGCCCGGCGGATATTACACCGGACGTCATATCGCAAATGCCTGCAGAAAGGTTATTAACGAGAAGACGGACTCGCGAGAAACGATCATCGATTACTCGATAATGATTAACGATGAGATAGATAGAAAACGACGAGAATTCGGTATGCCGGTTTACGGAGAATATTAAACAATGTCACAATTATTAAAAGACTACATCAAAGTTAAAAAGCATAATTTCAGGATCGGCGTGAAGAAGGCCAGACTCTCCAAGAGCTGCTACCTCTTTCTTGCCCCCTATGCGATCATCTTCACGATGTTCTACATACTTCCCGTCGTGATCTCAATCGTATTCGGCTTTACGTATTACAACATCCTCGAAGCTCCCAGATTTGTAGGTCTTCAGAACTATATTTCATTGTTCCTTGAGGATGACATCTTCCTGATCTCTATCAAGAACACATTCATGATAGCGATTATCACAGGTCCTCTCGGATATATAGGAAGCTTCCTGTTTGCATGGCTCATAAATGAACTTCCGAGATGGGTACGAAGCGTTGCGGTCGTTGTTTTCTACGCACCTTCCATTGCGGGTAACTGTTATGTAATCTTCTCGGTATTCTTCAGAGGCGATGCTTACGGATATGTAAATGCATTCCTTATGAACATCGGTATCATTGATACCCCTCAGCTCTGGCTTATCGATCCCAGATACATGCTTCCCGTATGTATGGGCGTTATTCTCTGGATGAGTCTTGGAGCAGGATTCCTTTCATTCGTTGCAGGTCTTCAGGGTATAGATAAAGCCCAGTATGAAGCAGGATATGTTGACGGCATCAAGAACAGATGGCAGGAGCTTTGGTTCATCACTCTTCCTAATATGAAGCCCATGCTCATGTTCGGTGCGGTCATGTCAATCACCCAGGCATTCGGCGTCTGTGAAGTCACAATGGCACTCTGCGGATATCCTTCAACGGACTACGCAGCAAGAACCATAGTTACACACCTGTTTGACTACGGTTTCTCCAGATTCGAAATGGGTTACGCTTGTTCGATAGCTACAATCCTGTTCCTTATGATGATACTCTGCAACAAAGCAATTCAGTCACTCTTAAGCAGGGTAGGTACCTGATATGTCCGATATGAAGAATAATAATATGGCAGAAAATCAAAACATCAGCGCGGAAGTTCAGGAAGCTGAAACCGAAGTCGTAGAGACTGAAACTGCTCCAAAGGCATCCCTTATTGATGAGGAAACAGATGTCCTGAAGGCAACGGTTGTCAAAGAACCTTCCGTCAAAAAAACAAAAAAATCAAAAAAGGGTAAAGACGATGAGGAACAGGTTTATCACAAGCCACTCATCAAGCGTCGTAAGCCTAACAGAAGTATAGCGGGAGACCTTTTCCTGTACCTCTTCCTGGTTCTGGTTGCGATTGTAATGTTCTTCCCTATAATCTATGCGGTTGAGGCAGCACTCAAGCCTTTGGACGAGCTCTATAAGTTCCCGCCCAGAATTTTCGCACAGAACCCGACATTCGATAACTTCTCGGATCTGTTCGTAACCATGAGTAAGTCATGGGTATCATTCTCAAGATATCTGTTCAACACCGTATTCATTACCGGTGTAGGAACTGCGGGACATCTTATTGCAGCATCCATGGCAGCGTTCGTTCTTGCTAAGTATGAGTTCCCCGGCGGAAAGACATTCTTCAAGATCGTAACCGTAGCTATGATGTTCACCGGATATGTAACCGGTATTCCCAACTATATCATCATGAGTAAGCTTCACATGATCGATACGTATTGGGCAATCATCATCCCGGCATTCGCTTTGCCGATGGGACTCTTCCTTATGAAGCAGTTCATGGAAGGCCTTCCCACCTCACTTATCGAGGCGGCTAAGATTGACGGAGCTACCGAGTGGTGTGTATTCTCCAAGATCGTAATGCCTAATGTTAAGCCTGCATGGCTGACACTTATCATCTTCTCGGTACAGGCACTTTGGAATAACCCCGCATCAACGGTTATCTATTCCGAGGAAATGAAAACACTGCCTTTCGCTATGAGACAGATTCAGGCCGGCGGTATTGCAAGAACCGGTGAGGCAGCAGCAGTACTTGTCGTATTGATGATCGTTCCTATAGCAATATTCATATTCTCTGAGAGCCAGATCCTCGAGACCATGGCATCATCCGGATTGAAGGATTAACACTGATGAAAAAGCCCGTAACTTTTACAATCAAAAGAATAGGTGCACTTATGGCAGCTGCCGCATTGGGAATCATGTCTGTTCCCATGCAGGCACATGCTATGGAGCACAGAAGCTATACTTACATCTATGATTACTGGGGTGATGTTCAGGACACTCCCGATCTGTATGAGGTATTTAACGTATTCACCTCCGCAGAACTAGGACTGGATACCAGAATGAATAACCCCAACGGAATTACCGTAGCAGGAGATAAGGTTTATATCTGTGACACCGGTAATAACCGCATAATCGTTCTCGGAACAGACGATCAGGTTGGTCTTGTTCTTCTCGACGAATTCGATTCCATCAAGGGTGCTCCCGATAATAATCAGTTAAGCGGACCTACCGATCTTGCTGTATCGGAAGACGGAAACATCTTCATAGCTGATAAGGGTAATAACCGTATCCTTAAGGTGGATCCCGAACTTCACTATCTGATGGAGTTCACTCTTCCCATTGACAGTGCATTACCTGCAGATACCATTTTCCTTCCCAATAAGGTAGTAGTTGATACCGCAGAGAGAGTTTATTGCATCTGCGACGGTGTTAACAAAGGTCTCCTTAAGTACGAAGCAGATGGTACTTTTGCAGGATTTATCGGAGCTACCAAGGCTCCTTACGATCTTCTCGATTATATCTGGAAGAAGTTCGCTACTCAGGAACAGATCGACCGTATGCCCGTTGATGTTCCTACCGAGTATAGTAACATCTACATGGATTACGAGGGATTCATTTATGCCAGCGTTCCCGTAGCTGATGCACAGGCACTCGATGACCTTAAGGTTGACTCCGTAAGAAGACTTAACCTTCTCGGAAACAACATTCTGGTTAACAACGGAAACTGGCTTAACTGTGGTGATATATACTGGGGCTCCGCAGGCGGATATTCGGGACCTTCAATGTTCTCCGATGTAACCGCAATGGAAAATGACATTTATGTATGTCTCGACAGAAACCGCGGACGTCTCTTCGGATATGACGATCAGGGACGTATGGTCTTCGGATTCGGTGGTAACGGTAACATCGACGGATACTTCAGACGTCCCATCGGTATCGACCATATCGGATACGATCTCGTAGTTCTTGACTCCGCAGACTGTTCCATCACCTATTTCGTACTCAGTGATTTCGGTAAGTGTATCTACGGTGCGATCGATGAATTTGATGCCGGACATTATGAAGAATCAGCTGCTCTTTGGCAGAAGGTTCTTGATATAGATGGTAACTATGATCTTGCTTATATCGGAATGGGCCGTGCTTGTCTCCGTCAGGAGAATTACAGAGAGGCTATGAACTATTTCGAACTTAAGTATGATGATGATAACTGGTCCAAGGCCTTTAAGGAATATCGTAAGGAATGGGTTCAGAGCCATTTGTTCCTGACAGTATTTGTACTTCTCCTTATTTTCCTGATTCCTCTCAGCATCGAGAAGGTCAGAAATATGAGAGTCGAGGTAGCTACTTCCGATGTATTCCGTTTCCCGGATCCCGAGGACAATATGACCAGAGCTGAGATCAGGGAATATCACAAGAAGCAGCGTCAGGAATACAGAGAAAGAGAAAAAGCCAAGAAGGAAGCACGTAAGTTAGCAAAGCTCAGCAGTAACAGCAGATAATTACGTATAAGAGAAAAAACATGGCACAGACATCAGTTAAAGAAAAAAATATAGTCGGATCGGTCGCAGGATGGTTTAAGAAGACCTTTGGTCCCAAGTACTGGGATTCGATGAAGTTTTCACTTTATTGCATAACCCATCCCCTCGACGGTTTCTGGGATCTTACCCATGAGAAACGAGGAACCTATGCGGCTGCCAATACAATACTTTTCCTAACGGTATTGGTCAGAATACTCAGCCTTAAGTACACCAGCTTTATCTTTATGCAGGTTTACTGGGAAGACATCAACATCTTCCTCTACATAGCAAGTATTCTTTTCCCTCTTGCCCTCTTTGTAGTAGGTAACTGGGCAACGACCACCCTGTTTGACGGTAAAGGAAGACTTGGTCAGGTATATATCGGCACCTGCTATGCTCTTACTCCTTATCCTCTCATGCAGGTTCCGCTGATGATAATCAGTAATGTCATTACGGTAAATGAAAGACAGTTCTACTCCGTTTTGGCAGTGCTCTCACTGGTATGGTGCGGCTTACTGATAATCGCGGCCATGGGACAGATTCACGAGTTCTCCGGAGCAAAGAATATCCTGTTCCTTGTATTTTCACTTTTTGCAATGCTTGTCATGGTCTTCATATTGATGCTTTTCTTCAGTATGATCACCCAGGGTATCGGATATTTCTATTCACTTTACAGAGAGTTCATGTTTAGGGCTTAGCCTTTTCCTAAAAATACAGCCATACCGGAGTAAGTATGAGAAGAAGAAGTGCAGAACAAAAAACTGAAGCAAGAAACGAGATGATCAAGACTCTTAAGAGTATGATCGCCCCCGGTATCTTTGCTCTTATAATCATCGGATTCATAATATTCGTAGTAAATTACACGAATAAAGAAGAAGAGGCACCGGTCATCCCCGTCAATGCGTATGCCGGTGACGGAAAAGAGATCGTTTTGGAGAGTGACCAGCTGGTCTTCACCATGGATCCTACAACCACCTACTTTACCGTAAGAGTTAAATCATCCGGCAAGGTTTGGTATTCGGTTCCCGATGATGTTGAAAATGACACCATCGCCATGAGTACCGAGAAGGGTCGTATCAGATCAACACTTAATGTTACATATTCAAGTGAGATCGGATCTGAAGTCGCTTACAACAATTACGACTACAGCATCCAGAATCAGACCTATGATATTGAAACTGACGGACAGTCAATAACAGTTCATTACTCAATCGGTAAGGTTCAGAAGGAATATGTTATTCCTCTTGCATGTACCGTAGAAGAGATGGAAGGTTACCTCGCACTTCTCGATAAGGGCGACCTTAATATCGTAAAGCAGTATTACAAAAAGTACGATATCAACGACCTCGGCAGAAAGGATGATCCCGAGGCACTCCTTGAGGCTTATCCCGCACTTGCGGATCAGGTTCTCTATGTTCTTCGTGATACCGCTACCGATGCTATTAAGGCAAAGCTTCAGAAGATCTTCGAAGAGTCAGTCGGATATACTTACGAAGATTTCCTCAGAGATAAAGAATATCTTGCAGCTTCAAGCACTGACGGTGCGGCTGTATATAACGTAGATATTACCTACAGACTTGAAGGCGGCGATCTTATCGTCGAGATGCCTTATTCGGCAATGGAGTTCCCTAAGGACAAGCCCATTCTTGCTGTAGACGTTCTTCCTTTCTTCGGAGCGGGCGGAATGGATGACGAAGGATTCCTTCTTATTCCTGAAGGAAGCGGAGCTCTTATTAACTTCAACAACGGAAAGACCGCACAGAGCGTTTACTATGCGAATGTATATGGATGGGATATGGCTCATGCAAGAGATGCACTTGTTCATTCCACCAGCACCGCATTTTCAACTTTCGGAATATCTTCAGGAAATGATTCCTTTATTTGCACCGTAGAAGGCGGTTCCGCATACGCAGCTATTGAAGCTGATATTGCAGGAAGATTTAACAGCTATAACTCAGTTAATGCCGAGTACGGTGTTATCGAGAGAGAAGAGTATGATGTAGGATCCATATCCAACAGCCGTATCTTCGCTTTCCAGGATGAACTTCCCGACGAAGTAATGTCTCAGAGATATACATTTATCGATTCCGGCAGCTATGTGGACATGGCTAAGGAATATCAGAATTATCTTCTGAAGAATTACGGACAGTACCTTGTTAAGAACGAAGACACCTCAGCACCCTGCTTCGTAGAAGTAGTAGGAGCTGTAGATAAGGTAAAGCAGATTCTCGGTATGCCCATCTCCAGACCTCTTGAGCTTACCACTTATGATGAAGCTGCTGCGATGCTCAGCCAGCTTGACGGTGAAGGCGTCGATAACATGATCGTCAGAATGACCGGTTGGTGTAACGGCGGTGTTGAGCAGCAGATGCTCAAAGATGTCGATACCATCTGGGCACTCGGATCCGGAAGAGATCTTAAGGATCTTTGCCAGACCGTTCAGGGTCAGGGCAATCAGATCTACCTCGACGGTATCTGCGAATATGCTTATGATTCAAACATCTTTGACGGATTCTTTGCTTACAGAGATTCCTCAAGATTCATCAGCCGTGAGCTTTGCAGACTTTATCCTTTCAGCCAGATTACTTACGGCGACAGAGATGATCTCGATGCTCACTACCTGCTTCACGAAAAGCTCATCCTTGATATGATGGATAATCTTGTGAAAGCTAATGATAAGTACGGAGCAACAGGACCTTCATTCCAGGATGTAGGAACCGACCTTGCCAGTGACTTCTATCGTAAGAATCCTTATTCAAGACAGGAAGCACTTATCGATCAGGCTGCAAGACTTCAGAGCTACCGTGACAACGGAAACAACATTATGATCTGCACCGGTAATATCTATGCAGCGGTTTATGCTGACGCAATTACCGATATGGATCTCAGAGGAAGCGAATATACCATTATTGATGAGTTTGTTCCTTTCTATGAACTGGCACTTCACGGATATGTCAACTACACCGGCGAACCCGTAAACCTCTGCGGAGCCGAGACTGACGAAATCCTTGCATGTGTTGAGTACGGTGCAGGACTTAACTACTGCATCATGTCGGAAAGCGTTGAAGCCCTTCAGAAAACTCTCTATCCTCAGTACTACGGAGCAGATTTCAATTCCGTACACGACAGGATGGTTGAGACATATACAAGATACAATAATGAACTCGGTCACACCTTTAATCAGCAGATGACCGGTCATGATAATCTCAATCAGTATGTATCCGTTACCGAGTACGAAGACGGAACCAAGGTTTACGTCAATTACGGATATATCGATTATGTAGCAAACGGAGTTACCGTGCCTGCAAGAGATTATGTGGTTGTAAAATAAGGGCGATACGGAGAGCCTCAGATGAGAAAGAAATTAAACGGAAAAGTTAGCGGACTTGAAAAAAGAAGGGCAATATCGGGATATTTATTTATCTCTCCCTTTATCTTAGGATTTTTACTTTTCATGGTAAAACCCTTCATGCAGTCTCTTTATATGAGTTTCTGTGATGTCCAGGTTGGTGCGGGCAGCTTCGAAATGATCTATAACGGACTGTACAATTACAATTATGCATTTAAGGTAGACCCCGATTATTCGAGACTCCTTATCGAAGGATTTACCAGAATGATCATTTATTCCTTCGCGATAATGGTCTTCTCATTCTTCGTAGCATTGATACTCAATCAGGAATTCCACGGAAGAGCATTGGTAAGAGCTATTTTCTTCCTTCCCGTTATCCTCTCCAGTGGTGTTATCCTCGGACTTGAAACCGATAACTCGGTTATTGCACAGATGCATGCAACTGTTGAAGATTCCATGCAGAACGTAAGTGTCACCGCGGTTCTCGAGAGTATCCTCAGAACGGCAGGTGTAGGTACCAGAGCTTACGAGACAGTCTTCGAGCTCATCGATAACATTTACGACATTGCACTTGCATCCGGTATTCAGATCATCGTATTCCTCTCGGGTCTTCAGACCATTCCCAAGAGCATGTACGAAGCAGCATCCATCGAGGGATGTACTTCATGGGAAAGCCTTTGGAAGGTTACCTTCCCCATGGTAAGCTCCATCTTCCTCGTTAACTGGGTATATACAATCGTTGATTATTGTATGAGATCGGACAATGAAGTAATGGAGAAGATTACCGATACCATGGTAGATCAGCTCAATTACGGTTTGTCCTCGGCTATGGCCTGGTGTTATTTCGCTCTAACCATTGTATTCCTCGCCATCAGTTCATTCATCATTTCCAGGAGGGTTTATTATTATGAGTAATGCTGCGGTGATGAGTGC
Organism: uncultured Lachnospiraceae bacterium; assembly: GCA_902794095.1. Lineage (GTDB taxonomy): Bacteria > Bacillota > Clostridia > Lachnospirales > Lachnospiraceae > AC2028. Next base: position 49,325 of record CADBFZ010000002.1, read on the forward strand.
GCCTGCAGGTGTTGGCAAGGCTAAAGTTAAAGCTAAAGACAAGCCTAAGATGGCGCCTCTTAAGAGAAAGAAAGTTGCTACGCAGGTTTTTATCAGCATAGTAAGATTCATACTCTTATTCGGATTGTGCTTCCTTATTATCCAGCCCATCCTTAATAAGATATCAGTAAGCTTCATGACTGAAGGTGACCTTTATGATCCCGTTGTCATCAATATTCCCGCTCACTTCACGACCGAGAATTATCAGCTTGCTGCTAAGCTCATGGACTATAAGGTTGCTCTCAGACATTCCTTTATAGTAGCGTTTACCATCGCTGCTCTTCAGGTTGCTGTTTGTACCCTTGTTGGATATGGATTTGCAAGATACGAATTTCCTCTTAAGAAATTCTGGTTTATGTGTGTACTCCTGATGATCATCATTCCTCCTCAGGTTATGTCCACATCACTGTATCTGCACTTCAAGTTCTTTGATGTCTTCGGAATTTTCAAACTTATTACCGGAGACGCGATCAACCTGAGAGGTTCGGTACTTCCTTACTACATGATGAGTGCCGGATGTATGGGACTTAAGAACGGTCTGTACATTTATCTGATCAGACAGTTCTTCAGAAATATTCCTAAGGAACTCGAAGAGGCAGCGTACGTTGACGGTTGCGGAACCTTTAAGACCTTCGTAATCATCATGCTTCCCGATGCAAAGCCCATCCTTACATCATGTTTCCTGTTCTCATTCGTATGGCAGTGGACAGATGGTTTCTACTCCAGAATGTTCCTTGGAAATCTCAAACTTGTAAGTACAGCACTTTCTGTAATTGTTGACGAGTTATCTTCATATATTATGAGACTGCTCGGATTGCAGACCGGTACCGTTTCAGTAGCATATTCAAACTGCATACTTTCAACCGGTACACTCATGATTATTTTGCCTCTTATCATCCTGTATCTGTTTGCTCAGAGAGGTTTCGTAGAGAGCCTTTCACAGACCGGTATCAAGATGTAATAATTGGACAATCCGCGTGAAAATGTGGTATAATTTTACGTGGGTTTTAAGCCCGATATATATCCGCAATAATGCGGGAAATATATATTTTTTATCAGACCATTATGGTCAAAAGGAGGATTATGAAGAGAAAGTTTTTGAACCAGATCATTGCTGTCGGCGCTTCCGCTGCAATGGTTGCGGGAATGGCCGGCTGTGCTAACGGCAATTCAGGCGATCCCGTCGCAAGCCCTGACACCCCTGCTTCCGTAGATCCTGTAGATCCCGGACAGGCAGATCCTACTACTGCTGACGCTCCTTACGAGAAGCTCACTCATGCAGACGGATCAGACATCGACCTTGGCGGTGTTGAGATTTCCATCGTTAACTGGTGGTCAGGAGATCCCGCAGATCCCGTAAATGATTACGAGGAAGCTCTTTGGGATTATCGTGAGTGGTGCGAGGAGACCTACAACTTCACCGTTAAAGAGACCACTGAGTATGCAGGCGGATCCCTTACTTGGGGCGATTGCATCCAGCAGTTCTCCGATTATGTAACTTCAGGCGGAGATGACAACTACTACGTATTCACCGGTCGTATGTGTGCAGCAGCTACCACCGCTGTAGCTTCCGGACTTATGTATGACCTTTCCACCATCGAGTGCCTTGACTTCGATTCCAACCCTATCTTCACCAGAAACCAGGTTGATGAGTTCTTCAAGTCAGGCGACAGCATCTACACCATGTATGCTACCAGCAACGGATTCTCAGAGCCTCGTGAAGGAATCTACTTCAACAAGAGAGTTCTTGAGGATGCAGGTATCGATCCTGAGAGCATCTATGACATGCAGGCTAACGGAACCTGGACTTGGGACGCTTGGACCGATATCATGGAGAAGGTTCAGAGAGACCTTGACAACGATGGTACTCCCGATGTATTCGGATATACCTGTAACTATGATGACGCTGTAGAAGAGTTCGTTCTTTCAAACGGCGCATCTCTCGTAAAGAACGAGGCATCAGGCCTCAGAGTTGCATTCGAAGATGCTGACACTCAGGAAGCTCTTAACTTCTTCCAGGAGTGCTGCGCTAACTACGATGCACACCTTTACTATCCCGCTGACGCAGCTTGGGACTTCTACAAGACCGATTGGCTTACCGGAAACACCGCTTTCTATATCGGACAGGTATGGGAGAAGGATAACGTAAGAGGTATCGGCGATGACGGAAGATCTCTTGAGGACGAAGTAGGATTCGTATCCTTCCCTGTTGGACCTTCCGCAGGAAGCAACTTCACCTCTTATGCTGGTGACAACCTTTACTACATCCCCGGATGCTATGATGCAGATAAGGCATTTGCTTGCGCATTCGCTTACATGTGCTTCTATGCAGATACCCCCGGATACGAAGATTTCATTGAGAACCTCGACGGAATCAAGGCTGGATACTATGCATCATTTGATGACACCAGAGCAGTTGATGAGACCATCGTTAGAATCATCAAGACTTCCGGTTATGAGCCCGCTGAGTCTGTTGCTCAGGTTGATATCGGACCTCAGTTCAGACATCTCGTAGGTGTTAACGTTGCTGAAGGAACTATCAATGATATGTCCGCAGCTATCGAGCAGGCATCTACTCAGTGGAACACCTTCGTTGAAGAAGCTAACGCTAAATAATTAGTTTCTCACAGGTAACCTAAATAAATGCAGGGCGGCGTTTAAGACGCCGTCCTGTTTTTTTAAAAGTACGGAGACGATTTATGGGTGAAGCAAAATTTCATCTTCCCGGATTAAGAAGTAACTATCCGTTGAACATGATGGTTATTAACCTTTATGAGACTCATCCTGAATTTTTCAGAGACGGTGTAAAGATAGCCAGTTGTTATGGCGAGTTTCCTACCTCACTTTGGAACGGCGGAAGAGGATCCCTGGATGATCAGTGTTCCGCAGACTATATTGTAAATGTAATTAAGACACTTAATTCTCATGGAATATCAGTGAGACTGACCTACACGAATATGACTTTAACAGAGTTTGAGTGTGAGGATCCGTATTGTAATTTCTGTCTGGATGAACTTGCCAAGGACGACAGAAATGCGGTTATCTTATTCTCCCCCATACTCGAGGAATATATCAGAAAGAAACATCCGAACCTGAAGATAGTTTCTTCCACTTGCAAGAGACTTACTCAGATCGACCGGGTAAATGAAGAACTGTCCAAGCCCTACGATCTTGTGGTTTTGGATTACGATTTTAATAACGATTATGAAAAACTTGCCTTGATAAACGATCATGACAGATGTGAGATACTCGTAAATGCGATCTGTACTCCGAACTGTCCGAGACGATCCGATCATTATAAAAACATTGCACAAAACCAGCGTATAAAGCTGAAGAACAGGAGAATGCCTCCCGAGCATCAGATACCGCTTACTCCATGGACATGTGAGTATTTCAAAGACGGAAATTATTACAAGATCAAGGATTTCCGCACCTTTGTAAAACCCGAAGACATCGTAGGAAAGTATAGCGAAGAACTCGGATTTCATAATTTTAAGATTGAAGGACGTACCGATAATTATTTTTCACTTATCGAAACATACAGTAACTTCCTGATCAAACCTGAATATCAGGGAATCTTCAGACTTAAACTGTATGATGCATTAAACGGCAACAAGCTCATTATGGTCCAGAAACCAAAGCCCCAGGCTTTCAAACTGCCCGGTAAGGAGTAATAAAGTGGGAAACAGTGAAGATAAGATCTATTGGCATTTACCCGGATTTTGCGTATTCAGAATCCTTAACCAGGTAGTCATGAACATGATGCAGGCTCACCCGGACTATTTTTGCGACGGATATACAATCGGTTCCTCTTACGGAACTTTTCCCGGTGCAATATGGAACGGCGGAAGAGCGGTAGTGGGATCGGCGACCAAGCAGCAGATAGAGGGCATCCTGAACATCTATGCTCAGAGGAATGTGCCCGTCAGATTTACATGGACCAATACTCTTATCGGTGAAAAAGAGTGTTACGACACTTACTGTAACCTGATCATGAGACTTGCGGATAACGGCATCAATCAGGTGCTTGTAAATTCCCCCGCGCTTGAGAAATACATTAGGGAGAATTATCCGAATTACAAGGTTATCTCATCCACAACCAAGAGAATAACCGATAAGCAAAAGCTCGCTGAAGAATTCGAGAAGGACTATTATCTTGTGGTTTTGGATTACGATCTGAACCATGATGAGGAAGCACTCGAAAACATAGTATCTTCCGGTAATGCCGGCAGATGCGAGATTCTTGTTAACGAAGTCTGCTATCCGAACTGCCCCAAGCGTGCAGAGCACTATGCACAGCAGTCAAAGATGCAGCTCGAATTTGATAATGTGACATCTTTCCCCTGTCCCAATACCAAGACTCCCAGAACTTTTGCGGAGTGCATGGAAAGACCTGCATTTATCAAAGATACAGATATTAATTCTTATATTGAGAGGGGTTTCAGGCACTTCAAGATTGCAGGAAGAGGTATGCCTGAGAGCTACACGATCGATTCTTACATATACTTCCTTGTAAAACCCGAGTACAGGAATCTGGTAAGAAGCAAGATCGAAACATCACTTAGAGATATTAAGAATCAGGCAGCAGCGGGTGCTGCAAAGAGGAGATCATGAAAAACAAATTGTTAGCCAGAAAGATTTGTGCTGCAGTTCTAGGATTTACCATGTCTGCGACAACGGTTTTGAGCGGATTTGCGGGAAGCGTAAATGTGATCAGAGCTGCAGGCGTATCGGATTATGAGACCGCAGGGTATCTTAAGGACGTATACGCCGATCGTTTTAAAGTAGGAGTTGCCGTTCAGGCAATCAGCCATTGGGGAGACCAGTCAGCAGAGATCGGTAACGCATCCAAGGAGAAGTTTATCGTAAGCCAGTTCAACTCAATGACTTTCGGAAATGAGTTCAAGCCTGCATATAACTTCGATGCTGAATCCGATTCTCTTTTTACCGTAAACAGAGCAGCTGAGGAGCTTCTTGATTGGGCCAAGGACAACGGCGTGCCCGTAAGAGGTCATACCCTTGTATGGCATTCTCAGGTGGATCCTTCAATCTTTGCCAAGGATTTCACTGCTACCGTAGACGGCAAGCCCACCAGAGATTACAATGCAAATCTCGATGAGGATTGTCTTGTGGACAGAGCAACCCTCCTTAGCAGACTTGAGAAGTACATTAACGGAGTTATCGAGTACACCTATGCTAACGGATATGCAGATGTTATTTATGCATGGGATGTAGTTAACGAAGCAGCCGATGAAGGCCAGGCAGACGGAATGAGAAGAAGCTACTGGTACAATATCATCGGACCCGACTTCCTGTATTATTCATTCCTTTACGCAAGAGAAGCTGAGACCAAGTATGCCAAGGAGTATGCGGATCTCTACGGTCTTGATCCCGAGGGTGATCTTTCATCCATCACTCCCGAGCTTTACTACAACGATTACAACGAGTGGTTCCCCAGAAAGTGTGATGCCATCATAGCATTTCTTACCGAGACTCAGTTCAATGAGGGCCACAGAATGGTTCAGAGCGATGTCATCAATCCTGATGGAGATGGAACCATTTACGGAGACGGACTTATCGACGGTATCGGACTTCAGGGACACCTTACCGTATCCGATTCACTTTATCAGTACAAGGATGCCATCGAGAAGTACTCTGCAGCAATCAACAATCTTCATGTTACCGAGCTTGACGTAGGAAAGGCAGTAGCAGGTGAAGAAGGAGAGTACAAGCAGGCCAAGTTCTACTATGACTTCTTCAAGATGCTCTGTGATTGTCAGGATGCAGGTGCAAATATCAATTCAGTAACCCTTTGGGGACTTACCGATACCTCTTCCTGGAGAAAAGAATCCGAGCCCCTTCTCTTTTACTCGGATCTTACCGGAAAGCCCGCATTCGAAGCAGTTATCATGGCAGGAAAGGGTGAGGAATTCACTCTTGTAGATACCGCAGGAATCGGAAAGGCCGAGGATATCCTCATTGATTTCGAGCCCATCATTGTAGACGGAGCTTCAACCACCAGAACTCCCGATCAGCTTGGATTTGTAAGCCGCGGTTCAGGTCATCAGGCCAATATAATGCTTAAGATGAAGGAGAATACAACGGAGGGTGCTGCTCTCGGATTCTCACTTCAGGTCAGACGAGAAGCTCAGGATGCTACTCTCAGATATGATATTTCCAGATTTATCGGACATACCATTAACATCTCTTATTACTATAAGTCCACAGATGCTCAGCTCTTTATGGGAGTTGACGGATATGAGGATGGCGGAGTAAGAGAATATGAGATTGAAGGTGAAGATTGGCAGCTTATCGAAGCAACACTTAAACTTCCCGAAGATCTCGAAAATGCCGCACTGTTCTTCGAAACAGAAGGAAACGGAGATTTCTATATCGACGATTTCAGCATTGCACTTGCAGATGATGCAGATGCTGCTGACGGATTTGATAACGGCGGAAGCGATGCACAGGCAGCTGATACCGCTGACGGTCAGGGAGAAGTTACAGATGGCGAAAGCAGCGGAAATGCTACCGCAGGCTTTGCAGCAATCTTCCTGCTCTCAGTATCCGCACTTGCTCTTTCGCGTAAGAATAAGTCTGACGCAGAAGCTAAAGACTCCAAGAAGGACGACAAGAAATAATCCTTACTAACAACATACCCCGGTCAATTGTTAAGCCAAGCTTTCCAAATGACCGGGGTATTTTTGTGCATTTTAGAAAATGGTCTATATTGCGGCAGTGGCTAATAAAATCATGGATTGACCCCAGATTTTAGCCTCTCGGGTTCGAAACAGTGGCTCCATCAGATCATCGGAAGCGCGTATGCCAGGAGCATCATGAGAGAAAAGCCTGCTGCGAAGGAAATAACGACTCTGTCGCTTACTCCGCCATCACTCATCTCCGGGATCATCGACTCAACAATCGTATAGATCATTGCTCCCGCACAAAGTGACATGATATAGGGAAGAATAGAGGGAATAAGGCCTGAGATTATTACTGTAAGTATCCCGATTATCGGCTCTACACCGCCGCTCATCATTCCGTAGAAAAAGGATGTACCTTTGCCACGGCCTTCATTTTTGACCGGAACGGATAAAAGAGCTGCTTCGGGGAAATTCTGGATTAGCATTCCGATGGTTACCGCGATCATGGAATAGCGTGAGATAAGACCGTCTCCGTATAAGAATCCTGCATATACTGCTCCGATGGCAATACCCTCGGGAATATGGTGAATTATCATGGAAAGCATCATCTTGACGGATTTATCTGCATCCGACTTCAGACCTTCTGTTTCACCCGAAAAGCCGTGAGTATGAGGTACAAGATTATCAAGTCCAAACTGGAATAATATGCCTACCCAGAAACCTATAAATACGGTAAAGACCGGTTTAACGTTTCCGAGGGAAGGCAGTGAAAAGGCAGGAGTCATAAGACACCAGATTGAAGCTGAGAACATGATGCCGGCTGATAGTGCTATGAGACTTTTTTTGAGTTTGTCCGGAGTGCCTACACGGAAGAATACGAAGAGCGATCCGAAAACTGTTCCTACAAATGGCAGAAGAAGCCAAAATACAGTATCGGGATTGCTTCCGCCTATAATCTCATATTTATCCATCAGGGCTTTAAGACCTATGAATATAAGTATGCTTCCTCCGGCAGCAACCGCTCCGGATTTATATGCAGAACCGAAATAACCGCCAATGAAAACTCCTGCGCATGAGATGGCATATGTGATTACACCGATACATGCGACCGCAAAAAGCGTATTAATAATGGAAGAAGCTGCAAAAACAGTGACGGGAACCGCTACGAAAGTAACGCCTACCGCCATTGCATCTATGCTTGTTGCTATGGCTGCGCCAAACATTACTTTAAATCCGAGGTCGGGTGTAGCATCCTCGTCTTCATCCTCATCCGAAAATGCTTCACGGAGCATATTTATGCCCAGAAAAGCCAGTATAAAGAAGGCTATCCATGTGGCAAATCTGTCGATAAAAGAAGCAAATCCGGAACCCAGAAGATAGCCTAAAAGAGGCATTATTGCCTGGAACAGTCCGAACCATATTCCGCATATTGAGGCTTCTTTAAAAGAAACCTTTTTGAGTGAAAGCCCCTTGCAAACAGAAACTGCAAAGGCATCCATTGCCAGTCCTACGGACAGGAGCAGTACTTCACCTAATCCCATAATTTACCTCACCCTTTAATTCTTGTATGATTTATCATTTCAATAAAAAAGTCCTGCTTATGCAAGACTTTTACTATCTAGTATGTTCCGCTTTCCACCAAGTCTTTGATGGTATATTTACTGAAAAACTCCTTCAGAGTCTTATCAAGCTCAGTCCACATGGGCATGGTCCTGCACTCGGACTTCTGAGGACATTCAAAGTTCTCGTTGGTTACACAGGATACGGTTACAAAATTGTCCTCGGTTGCATGGATTACGTCCCATGCGGTGCATTCTTCGGGGCTCTTGCTAAGCTTATATCCGCCGCCTTTACCGCGAACTCCCTTGACGATTCCGGCCTGAACGAGATCCTTGATGATGGCTTCAAGGTATTTTTTGGAGATTCCCTGTCTTTCAGCTACTTCACCCAAGGGTATGAACTCATCCGAGTCGTGAGCCGCAATATCGATTATGACGCGAAGAGCGTATCTTCCCTTTGTTGAAATGAGCATCGGAGCCTCCTTGGTTGTTGAAAATCTTTTTCTATAATACAACTTGTTTAGTAGGTTTTCAAGAATAGAGACGATTTGGAATCAGCCATCTCAAAAGATGGTATAATGTATACATGAACTTTATTGAAGCTAAAAACTACACTGAAAATACCGGATCTGCGGGAATTATCCCCGGAACCGACGTAATAAAAGAACTTCTGGGAAGGCTTGGTAATCCCGAAAAGGACCTGAATGTCATTCACATAGCCGGAACGAACGGAAAAGGGGCAATCTGCAGCTATCTGGAGTATGCCTTAAGTGAGTGTGGCCTGAATGTGGGAAGATATGCCTCACCCTCGGTATTTGATTTCCTTGAGAGGATTAAGGTTGGTCTCAGGAATATAACGGAAGAAGAGTATGCGGAGGCTGTTACAAGAGTTAAGGAAGCGGCAGAGGGGATGAAGATTCCTCCCACCGGTTTTGAAGCTGAAACAGCAGCCGCTTTAACTTTCTTCAAGGATAAAAAAACAGATGTTGTTATAGTTGAATGCGGCATGGGTGGCAGGGAAGATGCGACAAATGTTTTTGAGTCGCCACTTGCTGCGGTATTTGCTTCCGTCAGTATGGATCATATGAGATTCCTGGGAAATACACCTGAGGAGATTGCGGTTAATAAAGCAGGCATAATGCGTAAAAATACACCTGCTATCATATCGAAGATGCCGCATGTATACTGCGAAGGTGAGGATTATGATCCGGCAGGGATTCTTGAAAGAGAAGCACAGAATTGCGGAGCCGCTTGTATCAGATGTGAGGAGAATATCATCCCCGAAGGATTTGAAAATCCTCTTCACGGAAAGTATCAGGATGACAATCTAAACACCGCCCTTTGGACACTTAGGACGGTGGAAGGAAGACTGAAAGAACTCTTCCCGAATAAAGAAATATCACACGATATTTATATGCGCGGAATCGCTAAAACACAGCATCCCGGCAGGTTTGAGACAATTTCAAAATCACCTGTTATCATACGCGACGGAGCCCATAATCCGGGTGCGGCGAGAGCTCTGAGAGACTCATTATATTCCGACAAAACACTTCCGGAGAACAAGAAAATCCATTTAATAATGGGTGTATTCAAAGATAAAGATTACCGTGAAATTCTTAGAATAATGCTTCCGGGTGCAGAGTCACTTACGGCTATAGATCTTCCGGATCCTGTCAGGGGACTTCCGAAAGAGGAACTTGTCAAAGCTGCTGGGGAGATCTCCGGGGAACTTGGAAAGGAAATCCGTATCGGATATGCGGGTTCCCTTAAGGATGCTCTTAAGCAGACCGAAAGTGCCTCACCTGAGGATGTATATCTGGTATTCGGGTCACTTTCCCTCATGCAGCTATTTAAGGAAAATTGACCGATTTTTGGCGGTTTTACCGATATTTGGCTTAATTTGAACTTACAACTGATTTTAGTAGTTAGGACTTCTTTTTCGTGATAGAATTCATATAATACGATTTGATATTTGGGGTGTCGGTTGGGGGTTTTATGGTTCTATTTTTAACCAGTTCATTTCTTGAATATAGGCCTGATGATGAGACGGGACCGGTTCATCTCATAGCCGATTACGGCTTTGTGGAGAATCTCGGCAAGTATTGGCGTGAGAAATCCTCTGTTTTGATCATCACATCGGATCCTGATGCTACCAAGATCAATAAAATAGTAGAACAAAGGGTTGAGGTTGCCTTTAACCTGGCCGGTCTTACCGTAGAAACGGTTAAAACCCTTGATAATACCAATAAGGACGATGCGTTTAACCTCGTTCGTAATTCGGATGTGGTTATATTGGGCGGTGGAAACGGAAACCGTCAAAATGATTTCCTTAAGGAGATCATGCTCAAAAATCTGCTTATCGGCTTCCCGGGGATAATCATTTCCATGGGGTGTGGAAGTACCAATTGTGCTGAGAATGCTTACCTGGTCCCCGAATATCCCGGACAGGTTAATGATTTGACCTATGAGAAGTATGCAGAAGGTCTGGGACTTACCAATATATCCATAATTCCTCACTTTTCGTTCTTGAAAACCATAGAAATCGAGGGGAAGAACCTTATAGATGAGGTGGTTTTCCATGACAGCGTCGGAAGAGTATTTTACTTGATAGATGACGGTAGTTATTTCTTGATTGACGGAGATGTCATAACTTTCCACGGGGTCGGAAAAGCCCTTGAAAACGGTACTTTGAGGACTGTTGATACAGCTGTCAGTGAAAATGACTGGCATGCCGTTATGACACAAGGGTTTGTTTGCGTTTTCGAGATCGATTTGAAGACTTTTGAGATTATACCTAAGTTTTCCAGCGATTTCATCAATAAATATGACGTCAGTGTTACAAAGGCAAAATACTTCTCAAAATTCATCTGTGACTTCGCTAATAAGATAGTTGTAGAGAGTGAAAGAGAGTCCGTACTTGAACAATTCTCCCGGGAAATCATTAAAGAAGAGATAGATCTCCTCGGTAACTTCTGCAGAACGGTTCATTCCGAAAGAGGCGGATACAGAAGGGCACTGGATGTCAGGATCAAGCACCTTAAGGACAATGATTTCAGGGATATCTGTATAATTCAGGATATTACCGAGGTGATCGACCGTGACTGGATGACTGATGTACTCTCCAGAACCGGATTCTTACGAGATGCGGACAGAATGCTCAGAAGGCTCGATCTTAGTGCGGGTTATTCCCTTATTTATACCAATATCCGCGGTTTTAAGACCATAAACGATCTGTTTGGCGAAGAAAGCGGTGACAGCGTCATATTCATGGTAAGGGATAAGATCAAGGAAGTCCTTGAACCCCTTGTAATGGGAAGACTCGACAGCGACCATTTCGTTGCCATAGTTAAGAATGATCTGATCAAAAACAACAGGATGCGTAAGCTCAATCAGATGACCTTCCGCACCGAGTACAAAATGTTTGATTTTACCGTGACCTGCGGTATTTATCATATTACGGATGCCGGAGTATCGGTGGGCCTTATGATAGACAGGGCCAAGCTTGCGGAGTCCGGAATATCCGAGTCGGATGCTGTTTTGCACGCCGAGTACACGGATAAGATGAGAACTAATTATGTAAACCACATGATCCTTGTATCCGATCTTGGTGATGCTCTGAGGCATAATGAGCTGATGTCTTACTATCAGCCCATAGTCGATACCTATACCCGTAAGATAGTATCCGCGGAGTCACTTATCAGATGGAAGCATCACGATATGGGTATGGTTTCCCCGAACCTCTTTATTCCGGCCCTTGAGCAGTCGGGTAAGGTTTCAAGAGTGGACCTTTACATGGCGGAGACCGTATTCGGACTTTTACTTAAGAATGCGAGAGAGGGCTTGCCCATAGTCCCGATTTCGATTAACCTATCAAGGATTGATTTCTACGATCCCTCCCTTCTTGAGAGGATCAAGGAGATACTTGAAGAGAAAGATTTCCCGGAAGGCGCTGCGAAGATCGAGATCACCGAGTCCGCATATGCCAATCTTGAAAGGAATGCCCTCGACTTCCTTAAGACCATGAAGGAAAAGAACGTAAGGATACTTCTGGATGACTACGGCAGCGGAATGAGTTCTCTTTCAACGCTTGAGAGCTACGAATTCGATACCATCAAGCTGGATATCGGATTTGTCCGTAAAATAGACCAGAGTCCCAAGGCCGAAACCATTATCAGATCCACCATCAGCATGGCACACGCTTTCGGAGCGGATGTCATTGCCGAGGGTGTTGAAACCGAAAAACAACTTGCATTCCTGTCAGATGCGGGATGCGATATGATCCAGGGGTACTATTTTTACAGACCCATGTCGGAAGAAGACTTTGTCCGTATCATGGATAATCCCAGCAAGACCGATATGCGCCTGACCTGGAGAAAGGACTAATCATTAACAGAATAATTGAAATCATGGCTCCCTGCCATTTCGGTATGGAGTCGGTACTGAAAAAAGAAATAATCGACCTCGGATATGAGGTTACCGGTGTATCCGACGGAAGGGTGACCTTTGAGGGCGATGCCGAGGCTATCGCCAGGGTCAATATAGGCTCAAGAACTGCAGAAAGGCTGCTTATCAAGGCAGCCTCTTTTAAGGCATGTACTTTTGAGGAGCTTTTTGAGGGAGTAAAGGCCGTTCGCTGGGAGGAATATATCCCCAAGGACGGTAAATTCTGGGTTGCCAAGGCATCCAGCGTTAAGTCACAGCTTTTCAGCCCTTCGGATATCCAGTCCATCGTCAAAAAGGCCATGGTAGAAGAGCTTAAAGAGGTTTATCACACCGATTGGTTTTCCGAAGACGGGGATTCTTTTCCTTTCAGGGTATTTATCATGAAAGATGAAGTAACCATCGGACTTGATACTACCGGTGATTCGCTTCATAAGAGAGGCTACAGAAAGCTCACAGCCAAGGCTCCAATTGCGGAAAATCTTGCTGCGGGTCTTATTTCCCTGACTCCCTGGAGAGCGGACAGGATCTTAGTCGATCCTTTTTGCGGAAGCGGAACCATCCCCATTGAAGCTGCCATGATCGCTGCAAATATGGCGCCCGGAATGAACAGATTCTTTAATGCATGCTCCTGGGAGCATCTTATTCCTAAGAAGATCTGGAATGATGCCTATGAAGAGGCAAGGGATCTGGTTCAGATCGTTAAAGATACCGATATTCAGGGCTATGATATCGATGAAGAGATGGTAAGCATCGCCAGGAAAAATGCCAAGGATGCGGGCGTAGATTCCATGATCCACTTTCAGGCAAGGGATGTTGCCAATCTTTCCCATCCCAAAAAGTACGGATTTATCATAACAAACCCTCCTTACGGTGAAAGACTCATGGATAAGGAAGCGGTTGCGGATATTTACAGAACCCTGGGCGAGAGATATAAGGCTCTGGACAGCTGGAGCATGTATATCATAAGTTCATACGAGAGGGTTCAGAACGATGTCGGCAAGAAGGCCGATAAGAACCGTAAGATCTACAACGGGATGATGAAGACATATTATTACGAATTCAGGGGACCCAAGCCCCCTTCAAGGAAGAAATAAATGTCAGCTTTAACCAAGCGTATTCCACTTGTAAAATACGCAGATCCTCAACTTAATGACAGGACTCCTCAGCTTCCCGGAAGAGCGTATACTTTCTTTTTCTGGGGACTGATTTTTGTGCTGTGCATGGGAGTTTGCGTATATTATTCCATGACCAAACCCGTGGTCATCACCAGTGCGAATTTCAGCGAAGCGGCGCTTTATGACATAAATGAAGCGGTTCCTTTGTCACTTTCGGGAACGTCACCTTCGGGAAGCGTTGTTTTTACCGTCCCTGCAGGGGTTCAGGCATCTGATATAGTTACGGAAAACCTCTATAATGAGAGAAAATTCCTGATCCATATCAATACTGACTCGGATGTTTATTACGGATCGTTTACGGATTCGCGTGTTCCGGTTGATGCGGGAAGGATTAACGGGGACTCGAACCTGGTTAAGGGCATTTCGGTGGTGTATGACAAAACCGGCGCTCTCCTTATTTTTGAAATGAACCGTGTTTACGAATATTCCCTTACCATGGAGGAGAATGTGGTTACCATGGAAGCGGTTGCACCCGGAAGCCTTTATGATTATGTGGTTGTGCTGGATCCTTCGGGAAATGATGAGGCAGCAGGCGTATGTTCCGATGTTGCGGACAGATGTGCCCAGCTCCTTTATCAGGACGGTGTCAGGGTTTACCTGACTGATAATTCCCTGGAGACGGAGGATGCCATAACACCTAGCGAACTTATGGAAGAAACCGGCGCAGATATTTATATCGGACTTGATGTTTCTCATGACGGAGCCGTATATCACGGAATCCGCACCTATTACGACCCTTTGTATTACATTCCCGGTTTCGGAAGCGTTGAACTCAGTGAAACATGTCTGAACAACACGGCCATTGCCATTTCGAACAGGGCTCTCGGAATCAGCGAAGCCCCTCAGGGAAATGTATTATATGAGATAAATGCTCCGGCAACGCTTTTGACCGTCGGAAATGCTGATAATCCCGACGAATATGCGCTTCTTACGGAGGATTCATACAGAGACCGGCTGGCGAGCGGCTTGTATCAGGCTGTTTTGGAAGCTGCCGGAAAAATGGGAGAGGTTTAAATGAAAAGACTTGTTTTTGCAACCGGTAACATGGGTAAAATGCGTGAGATTCGCGAGATCATGGAAGGCTCCGGCTACGAGATCCTTTCAATGAAGGAAGCGGGAGTGGACCCCGAAATCGTTGAAGACGGTACTACTTTTGAGGAAAATGCCATGATCAAGGCAAGAGCCGTACACGCGCTTCTTCCCGATTCCATAGTACTTGCCGACGATTCGGGACTTGTGGTTGATGCACTTAACGGAGAGCCCGGCATTTACTCTGCAAGATATCTCGGCGAGGATACACCCTATACCGTCAAAAATAATGAGATTATCAAACGTCTTGAGGGAGTTCCCGATGAAAAGAGAACAGCCAGATTCGTCTGCGCAATAGCAGCAGTCCTCCCCGACGGAACCGAAAAGGTCGTAAGAGAGACCGTTGAAGGCCGTATCGGCTATGAGGAAAAGGGAGAGTACGGATTCGGATATGATCCTATTTTCTACTGCCCCGAAATCGGATGTAACACGGGAGAAATCCCCGAGATTGAGAAGAATAAGATCTCTCACAGGGGCAAGGCCCTCAGAAAGATGAGAACGGAGTTGTTTGATTGAATAAAGCACTTGTTGTGAGTGATACTCACGGAAATAACGAAAATCTGCATAAAGTACTGAAAATGCATCCCGATGCTAAGTGTCTGATTCATTGCGGGGATGTTGAAGCAGGTGAAGATGACATCAGATGCAGGGTTAAGATCCCTGTGTATATGGTTGCCGGAAACTGTGACTATTTCAATGCACTGCCCAGAGAACTGGAAGAGAACGTATTCGGACATAAGATCTTCGTAACCCACGGACATCTCTACAGCGTCAGCGTATCGACTGAAGTTTTAAGGCAGGAAGCCGAAAGCCGCGGATGTGATGTAGCATTTTTCGGACATACACACAGACCCACAGTAAGCTATTCCGAAGGCTGCACCGTGGTTAATCCCGGTTCCTTATCCTATCCCAGACAGGATGGCAGAAAGCCCAGCTACCTTATATGGGAGCAGGACGATAAGGGACAGGATCATTTCACCGTAGCGTATCTTGACGATGGCATGATATAAAAAAGTGACAAGGGGCGTACCCCTTGTCACATAAGCGAATAATTGATAATATTGTTAAAGTTTCGGGGTGTGGCTCAGCTTGGCTAGAGTACCTGGTTTGGGACCAGGGGGTCGCAGGTTCGAATCCTGTCACCCCGATTAAATTAGAACCTCTTTGCAAAGGAGACGCTACTCCGAGCAATAGAGGTTCTTTTAATCGGGGTGACATCACCCACGCCCCTAGGTCGTGTCGACCTCTGCGCGTTTAGGGGCTCTTATTCTCGAGTGAAGTTTACAGAAAAAGTGCTGTATAATTCATCTACAAATTATGTTGCAAAAGTCTGCGCGATATATTACGATTATTTTGAACAATACTTATTGGCTCTATAAACACAAGGAGGTTTGATATGCCTACTATCATGCCTGTTTCAGAACTTAGAAACTACACGAATGTTGTTAAAAATGTTAAATATGGAAGCCGAGTTTATCTGACTAAAAATGGATACGATCAGATAACTATGATCAATTCCAAGGAACTTGATGAATTAGAAAGACAGCTGGCCTTGTATAAGTTCAAGCTTGAAATGGAGAAGGGCGAACGCTCCATTCTTGAAGAGGGTACGATTTCATCCAAAGACCTAAAGAAGGAGCTTGGTATCTGATTAATGAAAAAGCTTGAATACTCACCTCTTGTTAGGAATAAATTGAAGTCTTTGAAAAAATGGTTGATTGAACATTTTGATGAAGAGACTTCTAATAACATTCTTACGGGAATAATATCGGATGCTGATCTGCTTTCAGATAATCCAAAGCTGGGAACAAATATATCTGAAATGTACGATGTAGAAACGGAATATTGGTATCTGTTCACACATCAGCATTATTTAGTATACAGAATCGAACCCAAGAAAATCATAGTTGTTCAGATTTTTAATGAAAAAGAAGATTTTATGATGATTCTATTCGGAGTATCCGGAAGAACTCAGGAATCAATAGACTATTGGGGTGAATGATTTTTTTGTGGAGGAAATTGTGAAATTTCCTCCGTTTTTTTAGAAAAATTCATCAAGAAATTATACTTATTCCAAATTGTTGATATATGTAAAAAGGATTTTTGAGATTATGCCAATACTAATCGAACTATTCCTGACCTTCGCCAAGATCGGTTTATTTACCTTCGGCGGGGGATATGCGATGCTCTCGATTATTGAGAATATCTGTGTCGAACAGAAAAAGTGGATTACACATGACGAAATGATGAATATAACCGTAATCGCTGAATCAACTCCCGGGCCGATAGCGATTAACTGTGCTACGTATGTAGGTTACAAGAAAGGTAAGCTTCCCGGAGCGATTCTTGCAACACTTGGAGTGGCTGTGCCTTCATTCGTTATTATCTTTGCTATATCCATGTTTCTTGAAGGATTCTTAGAGATTACATGGATTGCTCACGCATTTATGGGAATAAAGATTGCGGTGGGCATATTGATACTTGATGCGGCTATAAAGATGATCAAGAAGATGAAAAAGAAACCGTTTCAGATAGGTATTCTTTTGGCTTCCTTTGCCGTAATAATGCTTATAAATGTGCTGAAATTGCATTTATCATCGATAGTGGTGATGCTTAGTGCAGCGATTGTCAGCATTGCCTTCTTTCTTGCCCCAAAAGGACATGGAAAGGAGGGACAGTCATGATATATTTAGATCTTCTGATAGGCTTTTTGGAAGTGGGGCTGTTTTCTTTTGGCGGAGCATATGCTGCAATACCGCTGATCAGAGATGTGGTTTTGGCGCACGAATGGCTGGATGATGAGATGCTTTCGTATATGATAGCGGTAAGTGAGAGCACGCCCGGCCCTATTATGGTGAATCTGGCCACTTATGTAGGTAGCAATAAGGGTGGTCTTCTTGGCGCAGTAATTGCCACTATGGCGGTAATGCTTCCTGCGTTTCTCATCATTCTTTTTATTATGGTTTCGGCAAAGAGTCTTCTTAAGAATCCGTACGTACAGGCAGTGCTCAGGGGACTTAAGCCTTGCGTGATCGGCGTGATACTTGCAACCGGCGTATATATGATTATTGGCAATTGCTATGTGAAGACCGGGACCGGTATTGATATTACCGCACTCCTCATGACTTGTGGCCTTTCATTGATTTATTTTGGTTCAAGAAAGTTCATCAAAAAGGGTCTGTCACCCATCGGACTTATATGCCTTTCTGCTGTGGCCGGTGTAGCGGTTTATGGAATATTTTAACTTTGCTACTATGTCAGAAATAATATAAAAATCGTGTCTTTATCGTGTCTTTTTTTGTAGAGTCTCTTCCAAAGCATTGATTTTACCGGGTTTCTGAGAACCAACATTGGTTCGAATCCTGTCACCCCGATTAAATTAGAACCTCTTTGCGAAGGAGACGCTACTCCGAGCAATAGAGGTTCTTTTAATCGGGGTGACACCCACCCCGATCCACACGATTTGTCGAACTCGGCGACTTAGGGGCTTTTATAATCGGGGTGCCCCCCACCCCGATTACAGATAAAATGAAGCAGAAAAAGCTCTGGAGCCAAATTATGAGGTCATTTCTTATGTGGCCAGAAAATGAAATAACCAAGAGATTGCAGGTATAATGTGTATACTGTATAATGTATATACATTTGAGGAGGTGATTTCATGGAACAGGTAGCAATAAGATCTTGGGGTAACAGCCAGGGAATACGCATCCCCAAGGACATTTTGGATAAATTGCAGTTAAAGGTTTCTGATGTGCTGGATATAGAAATAGAAAACGACAGTATAGTACTTAGAAAGCAGTTTGTTCATAAATCTTTTGAAGAAAGGCTGGCAGAGTATAACGGCGAAATATCTGTTTGCGATTTTGATTGGGGCGAGCCGGCAGGGAGAGAGATTTTATGAACGAGTTTTATCAGGGCGATATTATAAAGATATCAGACTTTAAAAAACAGCTTTTTGTTATAGTCAGTAAGAATGCCTTTATAAAGGCAACCGGGATATTTCATGTATGCCCGTTACTCCCCGGAGTTCAGGCGGGTCCTATACATATTCAGATATGTGGGAAGAAGGGCGAATCGGGAACAGTGATCTGTGAACAGATAAAAGCTATTGACCCTAAAGCAAGAGGATGCAATAGAGTGGATCTTCTTGCATATGAGGATATTATGAATGTATCCGATGTGATCCAAGGTATTTTTGAGTACGATTGATAGCATTTTTATATATAAAGATCGTGTCTTTTCGTGACTTTGCCGTGTCTTTCGCGGTCATTTTACGATGATAATATACAATCGCTAGCTAATGCATAGTTTTTTAAGACTCCTCATTGAGGAGTCTTTCTTTATTATGCATACATTCGAAATACATTTGTGTGATAATGTCTATATGTGCACAAACGGAGGATGTTTATGATCGAGATATTGTTAATCGAAGACGACCCGGATATCGCGGATAATCTGCAGGAATATCTGAGCAATACAAGCGGAGGCGAGTGGCGGATCCACATTTCCGACAACGGAGACGACGGACTCGAACTTGCAACGCAGATGCTTTATTCACTGATCCTGCTGGATATCGGACTTCCGGAGCGCGACGGATTCGAGATATGCCGCTTATTAAGGCGCCACGGCATACAGACTCCCGTGATCTTCGTTACCGCAAGATATTCCGAAGAAGACGTTCTGAAAGGGTACGAATGTGGCGGAGACGATTACATCATCAAGCCCTTTTCGATGGCGCAGCTTGCCGCCAAGATCAAAGTATTTCTGAAGAGATACGGCGACAGCAGACCGGCTTGCATTAGTTATCTTGATCTGACTGCTGACAGAAAAGAAAGAAAAATCTGGCTGGGTGAAAAAGAGATTGCTCTTCAGCCCAGGGAATTTGATGTTCTCTTTTACCTGATGGAACATCCGGAGAGGCTTGTTTCCAAGGAAGAGCTCATTGCACGTGTGTGGGGTGCCGAAAGTGATGCACTTCCCCGTAATCTGGATAACCCGGTCAAAAACATCCGTAAAGAAATAGAAACCTCCGAAGCTAAGATAGTCACGATCCGTGGCTATGGTTACAGACTGGAGACGAAAAATGGCTAAGAATAAAAAAATAAAAAGAAATAAAAAAGAAGAACCGAGGATCATTCTTTTCACGGCAGTGATATGCGCTGTGCTCTGCCTGCTTATGATTCCGCTTGTAAAAAATACCGTCGTTTCATATATCTACTCCATTGATGGGCAAACCTATATCAGACGCTATATGAGGCAGTATCTGAGCAGGCGAGAAAGCATTGAAGACGGAACAGCGGAAGACCCCAATTCCGAAGCTTTCGACTCTCAGGAAGATATCGTAATTGCTCTTTACGGTGCGTTTAATGATAAGTCAGCATTCATGGATTCAGGTATCGGATTACCGGGAGCCCCATTAATATCCTTCCCGCTATACAAATACGGCGGAGCAACATGGATTGCCGACAGGAATACCGGAGAACTTGTCACAAGAGGCGATTACATAGTCCTGCGGGAAGGCGGAAAACGCATGCTCTGTGACATAAGAGCCTGTTTTTCCGAAGAAGAATTAACCCGCATATGCGAGCTTTACTACACCCCCCTTGAAAAACCGGCATATCTAAACGACATCAGTGAATTTGAAGAACCTGAATATCCTTATATAGAAAAGTACGTCTTCAGAGAGGGAATAGTCTATCCTCTTGTGATCACTTTTCGCGAACCCGAAGGGGATATAAGCTTTTGTTCGGATCTTTCCTTTGAATACGCCCCTTCGGAAGTTACGGAAACAGAGGAATGTTTATTGGCTGACGACCTGCTGGATCCCGGTGACCGGGCATATCAGATAGCTGCAAGTCTTGCAGATGAAAACTACAGACGGTTTGCATCGGATCTCACGAAGCTTCCCTCGGATAATATCCACGATTTCACCAGAGGATATATCGTTAAGTTAACATCTGAGATGACAGACAGATATATCATTTGTCAGGCAGAAGTGATCAATTATACCGGCTTGCTGAAGGCTGCTACAGGTACCGCATGGTTTATCATCATCCTGTCCTGCTTCATCACCGCTCTTATCCTGTGCAGGAGAGCAAAACGGAAAAGAGAAAGAGCCGAATACGAAAGAAGCGTCACCAATGCCCTTGCCCACAACTACAAATCATCCCTGATGATCGTAAGGAGCTGCGCGGAGAACCTGATCGCAGGAGTGTCGGATGAAAAGAAAGCTCAATACGAACAGAAGATTATCTCCGAAACGGATCGCATGAATGAAAGCACGGAGAAAATACTCTCCTTCTACAGGACGGGTGCTGCGGGATATGAACCTGCGGACGATACCATAGACGTCTCCTCAGTATGCAAGGAACTTATAGGAAAGTATGAAAACATATCTTCCGACAGAAAGCTCGAATGGAAGGTGGATGATTCCGAGAAGTTCACACTCGAAGGCGATGCAGTGCTGTTTACAATGGCTATTGATAATCTGATCGGTAATGCTGCGAAGTATGCACTTCCGGAATCTACGATCAATATTCGCACTTACAGTACCGGCATGACGCTCGAAAACAGGTGGAAGCCAGTAGACATATTCATCAAAAAGCCGGGACGATTCTTCGAAGCATTCGTCACGGGCGACGATACCCCCGGCAGATCCAATTCCGGTCTGGGCTTAAGCGTTGCGAAAGATCTTCTCGAACGTATGAAACTGAAGATCAGTGCTAAGGCAGATAGTGATAAAGTTACTTTCGAGATTATAAAGTAATAATATAAAAAGTCTACCGAGGAGTAGACTTTGAAGTAGACTTTATAGTCAGCGTGATTCTAATGTAATCGGAATGTATTTTATTTGTCAGAAAAAAAGAAACTCCCTTTATCTGTCAATCGAAAGATTGAAGAGTAAGGGAGTTTTCTTGATTGAGCGGAGCATTTTCAGCGATTGGTCAGGAATTTGGGTGACATTAGTATAAAGACAAAACCTAAAGCACAATTCACGACAGCTCCCAGCGCTACAAAGAGCAGCATTTGTTTAAGTATTATTCCGATTACCACAAACACTGCGGCGGGTATTATTCCGAAATAGATAAACATTATCTGGACCATAGCCTTTACGGTCTGAGCACTTTCCAAAGGTATGGATATATTTATAAAAGCTCCCACCGAAGTCCCGAAAATAGATACACTCATAATAAAAATGAACCAGCACAGTACAGTAACAGGTGAGGTCTTCAGCATTATTGCCGCAACCGCGAGTGGAAGAACAAGATCAATAGCGTTTACTGCAAAGCATCCGAGCAAAGAATAAAATATCTTCTTAAGCTCGCTGTCCGGAACAAGTACGAAGAACTCTCTGGACAGATCTTCCTGAAGCGGGTTTCCGAGCGTACGATAAAACGTGATCATCAAAAGCACCGATCCGGGAACGATAAATTTATCTAATCCGATATTATTGTCTTTGACCAGATATGCGGAGAAAAACGCCGCTGCAAGTCCGATCACCATGGTCTTTGAAAAAATCTTCAGAAACGAAAAACGGAATCTGTTCATGAGTGCTTTATAGAAAAATACATTTGCTCCAAAGCCGTAATGGAATCCGTTTCTTTCGAGCTTATCGCTTCTTTTCTTTTCCCTTGTTATGATTCCGCCCTTTGCCGAATTCTTGGACTCTTCGACCAGTTTGGCCATTCTCTCGGCAGAGTACATGGCATCTTCGTAGAAATCCGCATCAGTCTTCCAGATAATAAATATAAGTACGATACTGGCAATGATGAAAAGCGCCATATAGATAAGGGACTTTGTAGTTTCGCCTGTCACGGCAAAATAAACCATTCCTCTGATCCAGCCGTAAAAAGGTATCCAGAATGTTTTCCTATTGCCGAAGAAACGTACTGCCGCAGTTGCTATGTCCGCATTTGTGGCCTTCTGATAAATAATTAGGGTTATTCCCAATATCACATAAAATGCTAAAAGAATCTTTCCGATATTTTTCTTACTATTGCCCTCACCCTTGCTGAACACGGTATAAACAGTAACCTGTGCAAGAGTACTGAATGCCATTACAAGGCCATAGGCAATGATTATTGAAAATGAACCCCAAACGCTGAATCCTGCATTATGTATCAGGTTCGGAACCTGGAAGAACATGTAAACCGCAACGAACAGATTAAGTCCGAGATTCAGCATCAGTCTGAACATTAGCACGGATTGCGGCTTCATCGGCGAGGGAAATAAAAGAGTTACATCCGCAGGCTTAAATAACTGCCCCGATTTATCGGCGCCCATAAAACTCAATGTAATGAGAAGGAAAAATGCACCGGTTACAACAAGATCGGTAATACCGGCTTTGTCCAGGTTATGTTCCTCCATAAAGAGTTCGAATTGGGAAGGAGTATCCTCATCCTCATCATCAACCTGTTCCTCAGTCGCTGTTTCCTCCTCTATGGTATCGGAAATCTTACTGATTGCAGTACCGACTCCTAAACCTACCAGCATTGCGATGATAAATATCGCGAAAAAAAACACAAGCCAGGTTTTAAACAATTTTTTCAGTGTATTTATGACTGTATGAACTGTATAGTAAAGAAAGGTTCTCATTCTGCGGAACCCTCCTTGGTTTCTGCGGATTCGGGATCTTCGGACAGGCTGACATCCTCCTTCTCGATTCCTTCGGTCACCTCAAAGAAAAGATCCTCCAGTGTTATATTCCTGCCGTCTATTTCACTCTTTGAAACATTTGCTCTGACTTTGCCGCCCTGCATTATTACGGAACGGTCCCAAAGCATATCCACACTGTCTATGATATGGGTGGATACAAGCATTGTTTTTCCGGCCTGACGCATTTCCTCTATATATTTCTTAAGTTCTTTGATCGCATGAGGATCAAGTCCCAATAAAGGCTCGTCAAGAAGTATTATCTGGGGGTCGGGCAGGAGTCCGAGACAAAGATTAAGTTTCTGCTGCATTCCTTTGGAAAGCTCATCTCCGAATTTCTTTTTCTTATCGGATAGTTCAAAACGATCCAAAAGTTCATCTATCCTTCCTTTATAGTCGGTCAACTTATAAGCTCTGGCGATGAATTCCATATGCTCAGATACCGTAAGGGTGGGGTAAAGCGAAGGAATCTCGGGGATGTAACCCATGATCTTTCTCGCCTCGGAGGTCTTATTGGGAATTCCGTTAACGGTTATAGCTCCTGAGTATTTCAGAAATCCGATTATGGATTTGATGATGGTGCTTTTGCCGGCACCGTTTGGACCGAGCAGAACAGTAAGACTACCGGAATCCAAAGTAAATGAGACATCGTCGCAGGCGACGGTTTTACCATATTTTTTGGTTACGTGACTAACTTCAAGCATTATTTTTCTCCAATTGATTTGCAATGATTATTATCGCGCATTTAAGCACGATCATAATATTACACTGAATAAGTAAGTATGACAAACACCCCGAGCTATGCTATAATCCCTGCAAAGGCAAAGAAGTCTTGTTTCAGGCTTCTTTGTCTTTTTTTTGCGTTAAGGAGGAACCACAGATGGTAACGGTAATGGATGTCAATAACCTTAAGCTGGATGGAATGGAACTTGTGGCCGGAGAAAGCGGATTAAACCGGATAGTTTCGTGGACATATTATGTTCAGACCAGGCCTTATACAGAGCATATGAATCAGGGCAATTTTGCTCTGATCGTAGTGGATTATGTGAGGTTTGACTTTAAGGAAGTCAGGAAGACCATGGATGAACTCAATGACCTTGGAATCTCGGGACTTGCAATATCCGTTGTCGATGATAAGGAGCCCCTTCCGAAAAACATAATCAAAAGGGCAAATGATCTTGAACTTCCGCTTTTCTACGTTCGATGGAAAGGTGCAACGTTTGTGGACATAGACCAGAGCATCGGAAATCTGATCCTTGAAACCGGGATCATGAATAAGCGCACGGGAGACTATCTGTATAACCTTCTCTTCGGATATGACGTAAACGGCAGATATGTAGAGAAAATCTCCGGGCAGTTCGGCCTTGATTTCAGCAAGCCTTACAGAGCCGGGATCATTGCGGTGGACAGAACTTACGGCATCAACCTTGAACAGGATGAACACCTCTATGAATACTATTCAAACTGCCTGAATCAGGAGATCGTGAAGATGAAGGGACGCCCCATGTTCATGAAATTCCTGAATAAATTCGTTCTCCTCTTCGAGGCAAAAGAAAACAAAGAGATTGAGCACGAGCTGGAGAAGATGCTGAAAAAGCTTGATAATTCCCCTATGTTTAAAGGACACATCTGCTCCACATGTATTCTGGGTACTCCTTATACGGACCCTTCAAAGTATGGTCAGAGCTATCAGGAGGCAAAGAGTCTTGTGCCTAAGAAGGACCTGCTTCCCAACCCTTCCGGTAAAAAGGTCTTAAGTTCGAGCTCCATGGGCATTTATAAGTACATGTTCCGTGGAAACGATCAGAGGGAAATACTCAATTACTGCAACAACAAACTCAGTAAACTGGAAGAGTATGATCATGCAAACGGAACATTTCTGCAGGAGACAATGCTTGCTTATTACAT
The DNA here is from genome assembly GCA_902794095.1 of uncultured Lachnospiraceae bacterium. GTDB lineage: Bacteria > Bacillota > Clostridia > Lachnospirales > Lachnospiraceae > AC2028. The sequence continues at coordinate 74,834 of CADBFZ010000002.1, forward strand.
GAACGGATTCAACAGTGCAAAGACCGCGGATGCTTTGTTTATCCATAGGAATTCACTTATATACAGACTTAAGAAGATCGAAGAATTACTGGAGATAGAGATCACGGATTACATGGAATATCTGGACCTTTTGAACTGTATTTTAGTAAAAAGACTGATGTTTTTGTAACACTGTGCAAAATGCTCATGCAGATTGTGCACATCGCACGTTGTAAGTAAATACATCTTTGCGTAGAATCCTTTTCAAGCAAAGGCGCTGACGAAACAAAATTTCGCGGCGCCTTTTCGTATTACAAGGAGGAAAACATTATGAGAAAAATGACGAGATTAGGAAAGAGCATCATCACTGCAGCACTTACCGCTTCAATGGCACTGGCAACACTTGCAGGATGCGGAGATGCCGCAGGAAGCACCGGAGCATCACCTGATGCATCACCCACTACATCAAGTGCTGAACTTTCGGCAGGAGCTGAAGCACCCACTGAAGAAAAGCCCGTTCTCAGAGTCGGTATGGAGTGTGCTTATCCTCCGTTTAACTGGACACAGGATTCACCCACAACTCCCGACGGAAGCACAGCAGTTCAGATCTACGATTCAACATTATATGCATACGGATATGACGTAGCAGTTGCTCAGATGATCGCTGATTACCTCGGAATGGAACTTGAGATCCACAAGGTTGAATGGTCTTCAATCGGAATCTCAATGGATGCGGGAGATTATGATTGCATCATCGCAGGTATGGGACGCACCGCAGAAAGAGAGATGGCATATTCATTTACCACTCCTTACTACTACAGAGATAACTGCATCGTAGTTAAGAAGGATGGCCCTTACGCAGGTGTTACCGGACTTTCAGATCTCTTCGGAACAGGATGTAAAGTAAGCACCCAGCTCGGAACCGGTTGGATTCCCCTTCTCGATCAGATTGAAGGAGCTGAGATCGGAATGAACTTTGAGACCACTTCAGAGTGTTTCATGGCAGTATCAAACGGTGTTGCAGATGTTTGTATCGTAGACCTTCCCACCGCACAGTCAGCGCTTCTTACCAACCAGGATCTTATGATCATCACCTTCGATGAGGCAGACAGCTTCGTAGGCGATGACGAGATGGTAAATGTATGTATCGCTACGAGAAAAGATGACACCGAGCTTCGCGACAGAATCCAGGAAGCTATGGATGCACTCGGATGGGACGATAAGGCAGCAATGGACGAGCTTATGGAAAGAGTAATCGGTCAGCAGCCCGCTGCAAACTAAGTTTTAAATCAGTCTGCCGGGTTACCCCGGCAGACCTACAAAAAGGATGGATTGACTATGGGATACTTATTTTCGGGAATAGAAGACCCTCAGACATCCCTTGAGTGGATGATATATCTGACAAATAAATATCTGAAAATGTTTCTGGACGGCACGAAGCTGACGCTGTACATAGCGGTTCTCGGAACAATCCTCGGATTCGTACTGGGATATGTGATCGGAATTATCCAGGATATGAAATCGGGAGAGGGAGACAATCCGGTTAAGAAGATACTTGTAAGAATTCTGAAGATAGTTGCGGGAGCTTACGTAGAGATCTTCAGAGATACCCCGATGATCGTTCAGGCGATGATTATCTACTACGGTATCAGACAGCTGGGAGTCGACATGCAGCCTGTTTTTGCAGGAATTCTGGTAACACTTCTTAATACCGGTGCATACATGGCTGAGACCGTAAGAGCCGGTATCGGATCCATAGATATCGGTCAGAGAGAAGGCGCCTGGGCAATGGGAATGTCACCCATGAAAACAATGCTCTACATCGTACTTCCACAGGCTTTCAAAAACATCATCCCCGAAATGGCCAACACATTCTTAACCAATCTCAAGATGACTTCGGTCCTGAATGTTATAGCTGTACAGGAACTCTTCATGGCAGCTAAGACCGTCGGAGGTAACTACTACAAGTACTTTGAAAGTTATCTCGTAATAGCCGTGATCTATTTTGTTTTGTGTTTCTTCTTCAACAAGATCTTCAACTTGCTCGAGAAGAAACTCAAGGGAAAAACCGATTATGCACTGGCTGTTGAATATATGGACAATCAGTAAGGAGGCGCATTATGGGAGAAACGGTTATCAGCATCAAGGACCTCAGTAAATCATTCGGAAAACACGAAGTCCTTCGGAAAATAGATATGGATGTAAAAGCCGGAGAGATCATATGCATCGTAGGTTCTTCGGGATCGGGTAAATCAACTTTCTTAAGATGCATCAATAAACTTGAGAGACAGTCATCCGGCAAGATCTTATATCACGGAAAAGAGATCAGGGACGTGCAGCGTGAGATCAATGAATATCGTGCCAAGGTTGGAATGGTCTTCCAGTCCTTTAACCTCTTTAACAACATGACTGTTCTTCAAAACTGCATGATCTGTACCAGAAAGGTTTTGCATATCTCCAAGGAAGAAGCTTTTGACAGAGCCATAACTCATCTGAAGGAAGTCGGAATGGCACCCTTCATTCATGCAAAGCCTTCACAGTTATCAGGAGGTCAGAAGCAGAGAGTTGCCATAGCAAGATCACTTTGCATGAATCCCGAGGTACTTCTTTTCGACGAACCCACATCCGCACTGGATCCCGAGATGGTAGGTGAAGTCTTAAACGTCATGAAGGAACTTGCAACCACCGGTCTTACGATGATCATTGTCACACACGAGATGGCATTTGCAAGAGACGTATCTACCAGAACGATCTTCATGGACAGAGGCTATGTTGCGGAAGATGCTCCACCTTCGGAACTTTTTACGAATCCGAAGAACCCGAGAACAAGAGAATTTTTAAGCAGATATCTTGCGGGATAAAGTATATTGGAGGCGGTTTAGATGAAAAGATTTGTAGTTACTTTTGCAAGAGGATTCGGATCCGGCGGAAAAGAGATCGCATCGCTCCTTGCACATGACCTGGGAATTCACTGTTACGAAAACAGAATCCTTACTCTTGCAAGCCAGCTCAGCGGACTTGATGAAAATGTCTTCAATGCGGTTAACGAGAAGATAAGAACAAACGGTGGATTTTCCGGATTCTTAAAAGGGCTTCCGAGATCAAGAAACTATATAGCTAAGAACGAGAAGTTCGTATCCGATGACAAGCTCTTCGAATATCAGTGCGAGATCATAAAGAACCTTGCGGATCAGGAATCCTGCGTGATCGTCGGAAAATGTGCGGACTATGTCTTAAGAGACAGGGACAATGTGGTAAGCGTTTATATCGAAGCTCCCAGAGCCTTCTGCCTGCAGAGGACCATAGAGCACATGGGTGTTACTGAGGATGTTGCAAACGCAACCATCACTCAGACGGATAAATACAGAGCGGATTACTACGCATACTACACCCACGGCAATTACTGGACGAATCCCGTTAACTACGACATGACACTTAACAGTGAGAGAGTGGGAATCGAGACTTGCGTGAAGCTCATCGAACAGTACCTGATCATCAGAGGTTTTATTACCCCGGACGATATAGGCGTCAGAAAAGAATCAGATAAATAATACCGGGCCCCTCCTAGGACCATGGCATATATATGGAGGATAAAAACATGAAATTGGCAGATACAGGACTTACCGCACAGGACATTAAGGACAAGGCAAAAAAGTACATGATCGAAACCTACGAGAGATTTGATTTTCTCGCAGAGACTGCCAAGGATCAGTACATCTACGATGAAAAAGGAGAGGCTTACCTGGATTTCTATGCGGGCATCGCGGTTAACTCCGCAGGAAGCTGTAACGAGAAGGTTGTTGAAGCGGTCGTGGAACAGACAAAGGCCCTTATGCATACCTTTAACTATCCCTACACCATTCCCCAGGCTCTTCTTGCAGAGAAGGTTTGTACCACCATCGGAATGGACAAGATCTTCTATCAGAACTCAGGTACAGAGGCAAACGAAGCCATGATCAAGATGGCAAGAAAGTACGGTATCGAAAAGTACGGCCCCAACAGATATCACATCGTAACCGCTAAGATGGGATTCCACGGCAGAACCTTCGGTTCAATGTCCGCAACAGGTCAGCCGGGAAACGGCTGCCAGATAGGATTCGGCCCCATGGCATACGGCTTCTCCTATGCGCCCTACAACGATCTTCAGGCATTTAAGGATGCCTGCACCGAAAACACCATCGCTATCATGATAGAGCCCGTTCAGGGCGAGGGCGGTGTTCATCCCGCAACTATGGAATTCATGAAAGGACTCAGGGAGTTCTGTGATGAAAAGGGAATGCTTCTTCTGCTTGATGAAGTACAGACCGGATGGTGCAGAACAGGTAAAGTAATGAGCTTTATGAATTACGGTATCAAACCGGATATCGTATCCATGGCTAAGGCACTCGGAGGCGGAATGCCAATCGGTGCAATCTGTGCAACAGAAGAAGTTGCCAAGGCATTCTCTGCAGGTTCACACGGAACCACATTCGGCGGACATCCCGTAAGCTGCGCCGCAGCACTTGCTCAGGTGGGAGAGCTTCTTGACAGAGACCTTGCAGGAAATGCAGCTAAGATGGGTGCATACTTCATGGATAAATTAAAGACTCTTCCTCATGTCAAAGAGGTCAGAGGTCAGGGACTTTTAGTAGGTGTTGAGTTTGACGATTCAGTAAGCAGCGTAGACGTTAAGCACGAGTGTCTCCACAGACATCTCCTGATCACCGCTATCGGCGATCACGTTATTCGTATGGTTCCTCCACTTATTATCACTGAAGAAGACTGTGATAAAGCATACGACATTATCAAGGCTTCTGTGGAGGCACTTGCTTAGGAGGAACATGCGATGAGTCTGTTTTCTTTTGCGGTTCCGCAAAATATAACATTCGGCGCGGGAGCTTTGGACAAGATCCCCGAGGCCGTAAGCAGGATGAAGGTTTCGAAGGCATTTATCGTATCCGGACCTCATCTGAACAAAACGGGACTGGTTAACCTTATTGCTTCGAAGCTTGAAGAAGCAGGACTTTCGAGCGAGAGCTTCACGGAAACTGAAGGAAATCCGTCGACAGATACCGTGGAAAAGGCTGCCGCAAAGTTTAAAGAAAGCGGCGCCGATATGATAGTTGCTTTCGGAGGGGGATCCCCTCTTGATGTTGCCAAGGCCGTAGCAATCTTAGGAAAATACGGCGGCAAGATCACTGATTACGAGGGGGTGGGCAAAGTTCCCGGTCCGGTTGTCCCTATGCTGGCGATTCCCACAACAGCCGGAACGGGATCCGAAGTCACAGCTTTCTCCGTTATTACAGATCATTCAAGGGATTATAAGTTGACGGTGGGAAGTACGTATCTCTTACCGGAAGCGGTAATACTGGATCCCTCACTGATTGCTACGGTTCCTGAAAAGACAGCGGCATACTGCGGAGTCGATGCGATGGTACATGCGCTTGAAAGCTACATTTCACTTGCGGCATCACCGTTTTCGGATATGTGTGCGCTTCAGGCACTTGAGCTTATCGGTAAGAATATCAGAGCGTATGTGGCAGACCGCGGAAATGCCGGTGCTGCGGAAGGAATGCTTCTCGGTTCTCTTTTTGCAGGAATTGCGTTCTCACATGCAAGGCTTGGTGATGTACACGCCATGAGTCATCCGGTGAGCGCATTTTTTGATGTGCCACACGGACTTGCAAATGCGGTACTTCTTCCTACGGTTGTTGAGTTTAACGCAGTGGAAGATATCGGAAAATATTACGAGATCTACAGGCGCGTTGCACAGATTGCGGTATCCAAAGACAGTTTTAAACCCAGCATGCTGGTTAATGAGCTTAAAGCCCTGAATGAATCACTTGGAATTCCCGATTCCCTTAAGAAGGTGGGAGTTGATGAGAGGAAGTTTGACGCAATGGCGGATGATGCCATGAAGAGCGGAAATATCGCGGTAAATCCCAGGAAAACCACCAAGGAAGATATCATTAAACTGTATAAAAGTGCATATTGATCCGTTAATGAAAATGATTCCCCCGTTTGGAATGAACGGGGGAATTATTATGTTATAATACTTGTTATAGTGTTTTGACTATCAAGGGGAGTTTAAACGGAGGAAAGATATGCCGGATGCAAAAGTATTTGACGAAACAAAGATTGAAATGATCAAATCAAACGCAAATATGTACCTTACCTTCAACGTTGCCTGCAATGATAAGACAGGATACATGTACTGCGTTTTAGAAGACCTGGCTGAACTGATCGACTCGTCATCGGAAAGATCCGACATAGCAAAGTACCGCCGGGAGAAGGACTCATTATCTGAAGATGACCGTCGTGCTCTTTATGATAATTGTTCGCTTATCCCTAAGCTGGCATATGTTATGTCCGACTACATCAAAGAAGCATTTGATGCGCTTGAAGCTAAGAGACAGGAACTGTTTGAACTTACCGGTCTTGATTCTTATTTTCCCGAATCCAAAGATGAAGGCTTTAACGGAATCGGAATTTCAAGGGACGAATTCTGGAAGACTATAGATGATCTGTCCAAAGAGTTCCCTGTAAGAGACGATATTCCCACGGAGTTTGTAATGAGAGCCGGCGGCGAATATGCCATCAGGCTTTACGAGCGCCTGACCCAGGAACTTGCGTCCAAAGAAGTTATTCCCAATGAAGTACTTCTTGCTAACATAAAGACTTTGCTTGGAACTAATTCTTAATTCGTTTATGAAAAAGGTACACATACCCGGATCGGTAATATTTGGTGCGCTTTTAGTCGCAGTTTGCATCATCGGACTTTTGTCAAATATGTCCGAGGGATTCAATCTGGGTATGATCTTTGTGCTTATTATTCCGGTTGCGTTTATCGTTTTATTTTGTCGGAAGAATGTTCAAACGATTGAAGAAAAGCCCTTGCAGGCGGGCAGGAAGCCGGCAAAATCGAAGTTTATCGCATCCAAGGAAAAAGATGACGATCACCAGCGAAAGCTTCTGAATCTGTACATGTATCAGAAGGAAGAGTTCAGAAAGAATGCGAGAAACGGCATAGTATTTGGAGTTGTCGGGGTCATGATCCTGTACATTATGTGGGGGTTCGGCAGAATTAAAACGCCGGTTTTCATCGTACTTTTGCTCTTCTGCGTATATTATGCGGGTAGGTGCATATGGCAGTGGTTCATCAATTCCGATAAGCCCGAAGCCAGGGAAATAGCGGCTAAGCTTAATATGACGACCCTTCAGGATCAGATAGAATATACCGAGATGGTGCTCATGCAAAATGAGACAAACAGGAGAGCGGGCACCGTTCCCGGAGATACCATAGCTTTTATGGATAAAAATGAATATCTGGAAAGTAAAGAATATCAGGAATAAAAATCCGATTACCTGCTCAGTGCAGATAATCGGATTTTTTGATGTCCATCTCTATCAGGTTCCAAGGTTCTTTTTCAACAATCTCGAAATCCTTGAAACCGACTTTTTTATAGCAGCTGTGGGCGATTTCATTTCCTTCGAATACGCCGAGAGTAATCCGTTCAACATTCAGGAATTCGAAAGCGTATTTAAGGCCCATCCTAAGCATCTCGGTACCGTAGCCTTTACCGCGTATCGAATCGTCTACGATGACCCAGCCGAAGCGGAGAAGCTTATGGTCTCCTTTTAAATATCTCATGATGAAATGGCCTACGACTTTGCCTTCATCGTTAACCGCTACCCAGGGGTAGAAGTTATCGGGCTCTTCGCAGTCGCCGTTTTTAGATCTGTATTTTTCGTCTATTACCTCTGCAGGGATAGGATAGTCGCAAAAGAGCTTTCCGCCCCATTTAAGGTAAATGTCTTCGTTCTTGATCCAGCTTGCGATTATCTCCGCATCGCAGGGCTTGTACGGTCTTAATGATAACATAGGTACTCCTTTGTGACAGGTGGTCGGATTCTGCGTCACAAAATCATTTTACTCTTTTTGATATCGGTTGCAAATGCGGTCACTGTGCTATAATCGATTTATCGAAATGAGGTGGGATATGGTTTATTTAAAGCGGTTCCTGGTAGTTTCGTTCTTAATATTTCTGTTTAATCCGATGCATGTTAATGCATGCAGTACTTTGCCCGGTTTTGATCCCGTGTTTTATCTGAGTAATAATCCCGATGTTGCAGCCGCATACGGATGGAATCCGCAGGGGGCTTTGGAGCACTATGTAAATTTCGGAATGGCGGAGGGAAGAGTAGGATGCGCTGAGAGTGCGATTACGGAAGGCGTATTATCCGGATTTACCGTCATTCTGGATGCGGGACACGGCGGAAGGGACCCCGGATGTGTCAGAAACGGTGTGTATGAGAAGAACGTAAACTTCGCAATCATCATGAAGATAAAGGCTCTTCTTGAAAGCTATGGGGCTACTGTACTCCTCACACGTGCGGATGATTCTTTTGTAAGTCTGGAATATCGCTACACCTTTGAAAACCTAAATCCCCAAGCGGTGTTTGTAAGTGTGCACTGTAATGCGGTGGCGGGTAATACTTCCGTCAGCGGAATGAGCGCATATTGCAATATACAAAATAACGCAGACAGCGCTAATCTCGCTGCCTGCGTATACAATGGGGCTCTTATGGCTACCGGCGCAAAAGGCCGTGGTATAAACGGATTGTCCGATCTTAAAGTTGTCTATTACAGTTATATCCCTTCGGTTCTTATCGAAACGGGGTATCTGTCATCTTCTGCGGAATTTCCGCTTCTTACATCCGATGAGTATCAATTACTTATAGCTCAGGGGATAGTAAATGGGCTTGTTACTTACTCCATGTCTTCAAGCATGCCTACGATGTAAAGGAACTGTGCCTTGAGGTCGTCGGTCATGACTGTGGGATCCTGGGAAAGTCTTTCGATGATGTCTTCGTAATCGGATGTTCCTGCAAAATCCGAGTCTCTGTAGATCATTCCGACCTGTGCAACACCTGCGGCCCAAGAGGTATCATAGTCCATCTCTTCGGTGAACATCCCAGTGGTTACGGGGTAGGTTCTGAGCTCGCTTTCTTTTCCGTCAGGCTCTTTATATCTGATGTTGAGGACGCAGTACTCATCTGCGCTTGAAATGCTGGTTTCGCCCTCATCGCCGTATCTGGACTCGACTGAAGGAACTTCGTAATCGGAGCCAACGGGAACAATTTCGTAAAGGATGGTTACGGTCTGGCCGGATCCTACTTCGCCGCCGTCTTTGGTATCATCAGAGAAATCCTCTGCGGACATCTGACGATTTTCGTATCCGATAATTCTGTAAGCTGCTACGGTCTCGGGATTGAACTCAACCTGGAATTTTGTGTCCTTGGCTACGGTGTAAAGGGTTGACCAGATTTCATTACTGAGGGCTTTTTCTGCTTCTGCGGTGCAGTCGATGTAGAAGTAGTTGCCATTTCCGTGATCTGCAAGAGCTTCCATCTTGTCATCTTTATAGTTACCTTCTCCGAATCCGAGGCAGGAGAGGAATACGCCGGTTTCTTTCTTTTCTTCGATGAGTTCGATAAGACCTGCTTCGGAAGAAGTTCCTACATTGAAATCACCGTCGGTGCATAATATTACGCGGTTGTTTCCGCCTTCGATAAAGTATTCCTGCGCGATGTCGTATGCGGTGATGATTCCGCCTGCGCCGTTGGTGCTTCCGCCTGCTTCAAGGGAATCGATGGCTTCTTTGATCTCTTTGTGCTGATCGCCGGAGAGTCCTTCTGCAACGACTGTTGATGAGCCTGCGTAGGTTACGATGGAGACTCTGTCATTCTCGGTAAGGTTCCTTTGGAGGGTCTTGAGGGCTTCCTGTGCAAGAGGAAGACCGTTATTCCAGAACATGGAACCTGATGTATCAACTAAGAATACGATGTTTGATCCGCCGGAGATATCTACTTCCTCAGCTCTTACGCCTACGCGGTAGAGGAGAGTGTCTTCATTCCAAGGGCAGGGAACGATGGTCTGGGTTACGGAAAACTTCTCGCCGTCCTTAGCTTCGGGATAGGAGTAGTCGAAGTAATTGATCATTTCCTCAATTCTGAGTGCATCGGGATCGAGTCCGCCGTATCCGTAGTACTCATCTTCATGCTTATAGAAATCGTATGCCTGATAAACGGTACGTCTGAAATTTGAATAGGTTGCTGTATCAACGTCTGCTCCGAAGGTGGAGAATCTGTTGGCTGATGTGTTTACAAAGCCTGACTCCGAAATGCTGTTGTATCCTTCTGTGTTCCAGGGAAGATCTGAATCTATGGGAGTTACGGGTACTCCAATTGTAGTGCTTGTTGCGTCATATGATGCTTCTTCATCACAACAAGCCTCAGTCATTACCATGCCTCCGTTGGTAGCATAGTTAATGCCGCCACCGCTGAATAATCCGTAGCTGTCATCAAGACCGTCGTATCTTCTTCCTACGTGTCTGATGCGGTCTGCGATTTCTTCATCGGTATAGGTGGTGGCAGTAGGATCGGGGTCTGCATCAGGACCATCCGCTACCTGTCCGCAGGCCGTGAGCATCATTAATCCCGCTATGAAAAGACTGATATAGGACTTTGTGTATTTTCCGAATATTTTTTTCCTCATAATAAAAATCCTCCGTCATATGGAACAGTTTTTTTGCCTTCCTGTCCTATATGACGGAGATTGTAATCGTGCGGTCACTTTTTTATTAAATTTATGTGTCACGGGGTCGGACCCTCTGTCACACCTTAGTCTAAGTCGATGGAATCCGAGATGTAATACCCGTAATCATGGTCCCGGCAGAAATCCCGGATATCCAGGTCTATGGATGAGCCGTTGGTGTATTCAAGGAGGTAGATCTTGGCACCGAGAGCCGCATACTTCTCAAGGTAAGCTTCGAAATATTCCCTGTCTTCATCGTTATTTCTTCCGAATGTTCCCTTGTCCCAATAGATGCAACTGATGACGGTCTCCTGATTGATGGCATCGATGACGTCCTTCATGTCGCCACCTGCATCCGTATATGCATCCATGAATGCATCTCCGCCGTTGATGATCACAAGGAGTCCGGTGTCTTTAAGGCCTTCCATGATAACCGAAAGTCCGTGCAGTATTTCTTCTGTCGGATATTGATAGTAAACGTCGCAGTTATCTACGAAGAATCCGTCGATTCCCTTATCTATCAGTTCGGGTGCGAGAGTATTCAGTATGAAATCCTGCCATCTTTCATCAGCCACATTGACCCAGACTTCATCTTCCCAGTTCTCATATTCACTAAGACCGAGGTCTGAATATTCATCGTAATAGTCCCTGAAGTTTTCAAGTGAGCCGACATTTATATAGCTGAAGACATATTTATCGGAATCATAAGAATCCTTGAAGTATGCAATATCCGCTTCACTTTTATACTGTGCGTCGATGACGATGGTATCGTAGTCGTACTTAAGGTCCATCAGAGGCTCTTCGTAATTTAAGAACACGCCGTAGTGCTCATATGACGCATTTCCTGCATGGAATCTCCAGATCTTCTTGTAATAGAGCGCATCATCTTTCATCTCGTCCGGGAGACTGTCATGAAGCACTCTGAGCATATCGTGGAATTCACTGTTTGTCGGGCAGAAGCCGCCGCATGGTTTAAGTAATGCATCATTCTTGTCATAGATGTACATGTACGTAAATCCGCCGTCGCAGACTATATCCGGGTCCTGACATTGGGGATCGAGATTGTACAGTTTCTGTAAATCGACGGTATGTTTGATCTCCGAAAACTGTGCATCCGAAATATCGTATAAAACGGGAACGGTCACGGTTTCGTCATTTGAAAGACTGTATCTGTAATCTACTTCGATCTTTCCGTCCAAACGCACCTTGCACTCAAAAGCAGGTGCATTCTCCATAAAATCCCCGCTCTCATAATCGAATCCGACGAGATATGTGCTGCTAAGATTTGAGGCATCGAATGGAGGATAGCTGTTTGCCGTACTGCCGCCGCCTGAACCGCCGTTTGAACCACCGCCCGAATTTCCGTTTGGACCACCCCCGGATATTGCATTAGTAACGGGATTATCTTCGATAACACTTCTTGCGTAAGGCTCATCGCGCGCAATGATGAAAAATATAATAACGAACACACCGGCCGAAACGCCTATCGCTATCAGCCATGCTCTCAGCTCCTTGAAGAATTTTTCTTTATCCATAATATTTCTCCCCTGTAGTCCGTCTGTTAACTCCCTACATATATCCTGACGGAAAAAGAAAACAGGAAGTCACTTTGAGTTAACACATGACTTCCCGAAAATCTCATCATTTATCTGATTGCTTCAGAACCTTTCAGAGCTTTCTTTCTTATATGCATCTTTTCATCGGCTCTGTTGAAGACATCGTCGTAGCTGTTATCCGTGCCGGCTTTGTAAACATCCATTCCGCTTGCTATGACTATGCCTCCGGTTTCTTTATTCTGAGTTATCAGATCTTCGAAAGTCTTTTCAAGATCGTCCGCATGCTCAAGTTCTTCGCCCTCGACTATCGCAACGAATTCATCGCCGCCTATCCTGAATACCGGACTGTGCTTAAACTGTTCGCAGATAATGTGGCTTGCATCTTTGAGATATTTATCACCGGCATTAAGTCCGAGTGTATCGTTTACTTTCTTTAAATCATTCACGTCAAACACCGCAACACCGAAGGGATTCATGATTCCTTTTTTGATCAGAGGATCCATTGCGGATTTCATCTCCATGTAAGCTGTCTTGTTACGGACATTTGTAAGAGGATCCTTGTATGCCTTTTCCTTAACCGAACCGAGCTGGTTATCCATTTCGTCTCTCTGATCCATGATTACGAATGAGTGGATCACGCAGGTTGCAAGAAGACAACCCACCGCATAGAAAGGCATAAGAGGGAACCAGTTCTGAAGAATGATAAACACCGTCATCATGAATCCCGAAAGACCGATGGCATGATTGTGGAGTTTTTCTTTGTGTCCGATTTCTTTTCCAAGGGATACTAAAAGCGGGTAGATCGCGATGAGCGCAAAGAGGAGTGTCTGGATCCCGAGAATGGAATATCTTGCGACGCCAGGAACGTACTCGCCGTCTGTCTCGAATGTAAACATTACGGGATAGAAGAAGTTGATGGCAAGGATCAGGATCTGTATCAGGAATATTCCGCCGCCTGCATATTTAAGAATCACGCTGAAGGCGTTTTTCTTGTTCAGGTACGTGATGATAAAACGCATCCAGAAAAGGAGCGTTAAAGACATTGAATAAAAGAACAGATCGGTTGCGATATAGCACACCGGGATTATCTTGAATTCATAGAGAATACCCCATGAAAGATCTGCAACATAATAGAGGATGACGCTGAGAAGAAACGCTCTGTACCTTGATCTTGACGGAGTCGAGGCAGTGCGTTTGTTTGGTCTCATGGCTTCGAAATTGATTATCAGATGAACGATAAGAGCCAGTATCCCTATGCTGGAATAGTACATATAAATCCCCTCATTTATAACGGACAATATATAAGTATTATACAGTATTTACGCTGTTTCGGTGAAAAAAATACGTTCCGGAGCCTAAAAAATAATGTTGACACTTCGATATTCGAATGATATCATAATGATATCAAATTAAAAGGAGGACTCAACAATGAGTAACACTAATAATCATGTTCAGGAAAAATTCATTACGGGTCATAAGACCGGAGGACTTGTTCTATTCCTCATCATCGTTCTTTACATAGCTGCGATCCCCGCGGCAATCATCGGAGGAGAAGGCGGACTTTGGCCCATCACCGTTCTTGCAATCGCCTGGCTCTGCCTCGGATGGATTCTGCTTCTTGGTCTCAAGGTTCTTAAACCCAATGAGGCTCTTGTACTTACTCTCTTCGGTAAGTATGTGGGAACCCTTAAGGGCGACGGATTCTTCTTCGTAAATCCTTTCTGCACCGCATTCAACCCCGCTTCCGGCACCAAGCTCGGACAGAGCGGCGACGTTAAGGCTACCGGTTCACCCATTACCGTAAGTGCAAACGGTCAGCAGGTTGCTACCGCAGACATGTATAACAAGAAGATCTCCCTCAAGGTCATGACTCTTTCCAACAGCAAGCAGAAGGTCAACGACGTTCTCGGTAACCCCGTAGAGGTTGCAGTTGCTGTTATGTGGAGAGTAAAGGACACCGCAAAGGCTGTGTTCGAAGTTGATAACTTCAAAGAATATCTCTCCCTTCAGTGCGATACCGCAGTACGTAATGTCGTTAAGGTATATCCTTATGACGTAACCGATAACGTAGATACCACCGGAGACGGCGAAGCTGATGACGGAAGCCTCAGAGGATCAACCGAACTTGTTGCAAGCCGTATCAAGGACGAGATCCAGAGCAAGGTTGAGAGTGCCGGACTTGAGATCGTAGATGCACGTATCACTTACCTTGCATATGCTCCCGAAATCGCAGCCGCAATGCTTCAGAGACAGCAGGCTTCAGCAGTTGTCGATGCAAGAAAACTTATTGTCGATGGCGCTGTCGGCATGGTAGAACTTGCACTCGAGCGTCTCAATGAGAAGAATACCGTTGTGCTTGATGAAGAAAGAAAGGCAGCCATGGTTTCCAACCTGCTCGTAGTTCTCTGCGGTAACCATGACGCGCAGCCCGTAGTTAATTCGGGCAGCCTGTATTAATGGCAGAGAAGAAGCAAGTCCCTTTAAGACTGTCGGAAAAGCTTTACAACGATCTGGCCGCATGGGCCGAAGATGACTTCAGATCCGTCAACGGCCAGATCGAGTACCTGTTATCCGAATGTGTAAAGCAGCGTAAGAAAGACGGTAAGTACGTCGGTCAGGAGATCGACGCTCCGCTTGATATCAACTTAGAGGATATGAAGTAAAGACAATTGTTTGTGCCGACAGCGATTGATTTACGATTTTGGCTCACAAGCACAACTGAAAAAGTACATATAGCGCATCGGGGAACGGCATGTCCGTTCCCCGTTTTTTGTTGTCGGAAAAGGGCGGTTATTGTACAATAACGTAGTAGAGGGTTAAAGTATATTTTCTTATGATTGGGGTTAATTAATCAGATTATGATGACTGTAGACAGTGTAATCGATGTATTGATGCTTCTTACGGCCATAATCGGCATGCTGGGAAGCTTATACAGTTATATCGAGAAGCCCAAGAGAGGATGGCTGTTCCTTACCGGGTACTATTTTGCCAGCTTCCTCAGCGGTTATTATTGGATCACATCCACACTCGTAACACATGTCGAACCGAAGGTAAATGAGTTTACAGCATACTTCGGATGGAATGTTGCGTACGTGGTTTTGCTTGTTGCGGTCTACGAGATGAAGCACCCCGATACCAAGGGCTTCAGACCGCTGATTTCTTTTATCCCGATTCCCATCAATCTTATCCAGTTCTTTATCTATATCCAGTACGGCGGATGGTTCAACAATGTATGGCAGGTATCTTTTACCACCGTCATTATGATCTTCTGCCTGCAGTCCATTTTATTCCAGAACAATAACAAAAAAGACGGCCGCGCGTTTCCGTATTTTAACGGACTTGTGCTGACGCTTTGTTTTGCGGAGTACGTAACATGGACCGCTTCCTGCTTTGACTGGTCCAGCAACGCCAAAAATCCTTATTACTATTTCTCCGTCATCTCATACGCAGCCCAGATCTTTATGCCCTGGGCTATGAAAAAAGAGTACGAAGCCCGCGGCGTCAGGAAAAATGATTCCTCGTCATCCGAGATCAAGTTCCAGGCACTGCTGCAGGTTATCGTATCCTTCATAGTCTTCGGAGGATGTATCGGCGGATATTACCTTGCACTTCGCATGAAGGATGCTCTTCCTGCGGGAGTGGATAATTCCGATGCATATACCCTTATCACCACAATGCTTTTCCTGGTATCCGTATTCCTCGGAGTATTGATACTTATCGTCATTTTCTTCATTACCATCAGATACAAAGCCGAGACCCGTGGCAAGGCTGACACACCTGAGGTAAAAGAAACCGTAAGGCTTAAGAGAAGTAAAGCAAATCTCTTCCTTACGCTTCTTGTTACGTTCTCACTTATGACCTTTGCGGTTATCTATAACTCGAGACTTTTCTTCACCACATATGCATCCGGTGTCTACAATTCCGGAGAAGACAAGACCAAGAATATTTCAACAGAGCTGGATAATTATCTTACTCTTGCAATGTCCACATTAAATGTTGCCGCAGAGACCGTAGATTACATGCTTGCAACAGGCAATACGAGCGAAGAGATAAGCGATTATATCTACGATCAGACCCAGAGACAGTTCGAGAATTTCGATGAGAACTTTACGGGTCTGTATGCAGTTGTCGATGCGGAGTACATGGACGGCGACGGATGGGTTCCACCCGCAGATTACAAGGCCATGACAAGAGACTGGTATAAGACAGCGGTAGCAGGTGGCGGTAAGATCGTCATCGTATCTCCCTATGTTGATGCCCAGACAGGTTCCGTTGTTATCACCATCTGTAAGATGCTGAAGGAAAAATCATACGACGGTGCAGGCAAGGTTTACGACAATGTCGTTGCATTGGATGTTAAGGCAAATCACATTCAGGAGATTACGGAGTCTGCGGATATCGGTGGTAACGGTTATGCCATGATCGTCAATTCCGACGGCTTTATCATCGCCCACAGAGATTCCATGATGCGAGGAATGATGGCGGAGGATGTCTACGGCGAAGGCTTCATGGAACAGGTTATCGGCAATACCGATCCCACAGTAGGAATAAGAGTTAATGAAGAAGAGTACACATTCTTTACCAGTCAGGTAATGGATCAGTGGTACGTAGTCATGGCGGTTAAGAATTCCGACCTTTTGGATGAAGCATACTCTCAGGTTACCGTTAACGTAATGGTATCCCTGACAATCTTTGTTCTTATCTCGATCTTCTATTATCTGGGTTACAGAAATGAGCAGGCCTACGGTAAGAAGGTTGAAGAGATGAGCTTCAACAGACAGAAGCAGGAGTACGAAGCTCAGGTTCTCCGTCTGGAAAAGAGATCGGCCGACGCCGCAAACAAAGCAAAGAGTAGTTTCCTTGCGGATATGTCCCATGAGATAAGGACGCCCATTAACGCAATTCTCGGTATGAACGAGATGATCATGCGTGAAGCTGAAAGTCCCAACATCAAAGAATATGCCGGCAATATCAAAAACTCCGGAAGAAATCTTCTTCAGCTTATCAACTCGATCCTTGATTTCTCCAAGATCGAAGACGGTAAGATGGAGATAGTTCCCGTAAGATACAGCTTAAGATCCCTCATCACCTATCTCGTTAATTCCATTCAGGACAGAGCGGATGCCAAGAACCTTAAGTTCATTGTAAAGGTCGATCCCAATCTTCCCTGTGAACTTAACGGTGATGATGCCCGTATCAATCAGGTTATCCTAAACCTTCTTACAAATGCGGTTAAGTACACACCCGCAGGAAGCGTAACTCTTACGATTAATGAAAAAGACAGAACCGACGACATGGTTCTTCTTCATGTATCCGTTGCAGATACCGGAATAGGTATCAAAGAAAGCGACATGGGCAAGCTCTTCGAATCCTTCGAAAGACTTGATGTTGTCCGTAACCGTACCATCGAAGGAACGGGCCTTGGAATGTCCATTACCACCAGGCTCCTTGACCTGATGGAGAGCGGACTTAACGTTCAGAGTAAGTACGGAGAAGGTTCGGTGTTCTCTTTTGACCTGTGGCAGAAAATCGAAAACTCTGCTCCCATGGGCGAATACAGAATGGGAAGAGTGGACGATGATTCCCATGTATATACCGAAAGCTTCCATGCACCCGATGCACACATCCTTTTGGTTGACGATACCCACATGAATATTCTGGTTGTGGTTAATCTCCTTAAGAAGACGGGTGTGCAGATCGATACGGCGGAAAGCGGAGAAGTGGCGATTGAACTTGCTGCAAGAAACGTTTACGATGTCATCCTTCTTGACCAGCGTATGCCGGGTATGGACGGAACAGAGACTCTTAAGTGCATCAGAGAACTTGAGAATAAGCTTAACGAAAAGACTCCCGTCATCTGCCTGACTGCGGATGCAATCAGAGGTGCTAAGGAAAGATATCTGGCTCAGGGCTTTAACGATTATCTGACCAAGCCCGTTGAAGGAAGAACCCTTGAGCAGATGCTCATGACTTATCTGCCTGCCGAGAAAGTTAGCAAGGGCGCAGCGCAGATGCCGGAGCCGGAACCCGAGATCTTCAAAGCAATGCCTGAGACCGATCTTAAGCCGGATACGCCTAAGCATGAAGGTGAAGAGGACATTGTGGGAGCACTTGCCAATGCAGGATTCGATACGGGCAAGGCCATGGTATTTACGCACAACGACGTTGATTTCTATCGTACGATCCTTACGGTATTTGCATCAGAGTATGATGAAAGATATGCAAAGCTCAATGAATTCTATGTGGGCAAGAAGTGGAAGGATTATTCGATCCTGATACATGCGATTAAGTCCAATGCGACTACCATCGGTGCTCTGAAACTTGCCGAGGTTGCAGCTACCATGGAGCAGGCAACCAAGAATGAAGAAGAGGATATCATCCATAAGGAGCACGAAAATGCTCTCGCTCAGTATTCCGATGCGGCTCTTATCGTTAAGAAGACCCTGGGACTTAAGGGCGGAATGATATCAAGCGATTCGGATATCATGGAATTTGCTCCTAATATGGAGCCGGAGATATTCGAGTTCAAACCTGAAGGTAAATAACGCGTTTTGTATGAAAGAAGATCGTTATGACTGAGAAATTACGTGAACTTATCAACGAATACTTCATCGGTAATGATGAGGTTGTCGAAAACATTCTGATATGCCTCCTTGCAGGCGGTCATGTCCTTATCGAAGACGTCCCCGGCGTGGGCAAAACCACTCTGGTCAAGACCCTGGCAGCAGCCGTTGATCTTGATTTCGGACGCATCCAGTTTACTCCCGATACACTTCCTTCCGACGTTACAGGCTCCACCGTTCTCAATATGAAAACAGGAGAGTTCGAGTACAGGGAAGGCTCCATAATGCACAGGATCATCCTTGCCGATGAGATCAACAGGACTTCGCCCAAAACCCAGTCCGCACTTCTCGAGGCAATGGCTGAGGGCAAGGTAACCGTTGATGATAAGGTTATCAATCTCCCCGATCCTTTCATGATCATCGCAACCCAGAACCCGACTTCTTTTGTGGGAACTTATCCTCTTCCCGAAGCACAGCTTGACCGCTTCATGATGAAGCTTTCCATCGGATATCCCACCCCCGAAAACGAGGTCATCCTTACCAGAAATTTCCTCGAAGGCAAGACATCCGATAAGATCAAGAGCGTGATCAGCGAAGCGGATGTTCTGAAGATCAAAGAAGAAGTTCGTAAGATTAAGATTGCAGACAGCGTGCTGAAATATGCAGGCGAGATCGTATCTCTTACGAGAAAAGAAAACAGATTCGTCATGGGTGTCAGTCCCCGCGCCATGATCATGCTTGTTCAGGCTTCACAGGCCAAGGCATATCTTTCCGGCAGGGATTTTGTAACACCCGATGATATAAAAGCAGTTGCGGTAAATACTCTTCACCATAGAGTCGCTCTCACATACGAAGCTAAGATCACAGGTGAAAGTATCGATAAGATCATCTATTCAAATGTTATAAAGGCCAAGGTGCCGATGGTGTAAGATGCGAAGGAACAGGATCGCAGCCCTTGTGCTGTTTGTGCTTTCTTTGATAGCAATATCTTTTAAGGGAGGGCCGGTAACTTACGGCTTTTTCTTTTTCACGCTGTTTGTTCCCTTGGTTTCTTTTATCTATACCCAGATCGTCTATTTAAGATTCAAGATCTATCAGGAGATCGATACCAGGACGATCGTCGCGGGCAGCTCCACTCCGTTTTATTTTACATTGCAAAATGAAGACAGCTTCACTCACTCCGGTGTTAGGACCGGTTTTTTCAGCGACTTCTCATATATAGGCGGACTTGATACCAACACCGAATACGAGCTGATGCCCCATACCGGAATCAGGAAGGAAACACTTCTTGTGTGCAAGTACAGAGGCGAGTATGAGGTGGGTATTAAGAGTGTAACCGTAACGGATTATCTCAGACTTTTCTCAATTACATTTAAAAATAAAGAGACCCTCAAAGTGCAGGTTTCACCCCGCCTTGAAATCTTAAATATCGCAGACCGTCCGGATATGATCATCGCATCAAGCGAAAATCCGCCCCGTGATAAAAAGGTTCCGGATATTCTCGTAAGGGAATATGTTCCGGGCGATGACATCAGGATGATCAACTGGAAGACCACGGCAAGAGTTGGAAAGCCCATGGTCAAGACTCTTACGGGTGAAGATACGCCTTCCGTAAGGATAATCATGGATTCTTACAAATACAGCGAAAAGCCCGAAGAGTATTTGCCTCTGGAAAATAAGATCCTGGAGACTGTCCTTGCTCTTACATATTATTATGCGGAGAATGGAATTGACGTAAGTGTCAGTTTATATAATGACAAGTTCATTGACCACAAGATCGGCGGAACGGATTCTTTTGAGGAATTCTATGCCGGCATGTCGGGCTTTTGCTTCAGACGGGATAATGAGATCGTAAAGCTGATCGGAGGATGTGAAAAAGAAACCGTTCCTTCACCTTCAGAGTCGGTGATATTTGTATTGCATAAATGGACGGATGAAGTATCCGCATACAGTCAGGTGCTGTCAGGTAATACCGTAAGACAGACGCTTTTCCTGATAACCGATGATCCCGCAGGTTCCGGAAGTGCTGCAGTGCCTTCAAATGTGGGTTACAGAGTGGTGGGCTATGAGGACAAATTAAACGAGGTGCTCGGATGACCGCACTGATATATGAAATCATATATGTGTGGACCGTAGCGGTAGGGCTTATTTCGCTCATATTCCCGAAGATAGGAATTGAGACTGGAAGCCTTACTGCAGTATTTCTTACGCTCATTATCGCAGCTCTCATCCCCGTTCTTAAGAAATCCGGTTGTACGGTAAGACTTATCATCTTCGGAGTATTGATTGCCTTATCCGTAGCATTTGTATTCCTCTTAAGAAATGATGCGATAAGAGAATTCCTGATCGGGTATAAGAATTTTCTTTACCTGCCTCTGATTTCAATCGGTGCCGTTGTCATAGGCGAAGCACTTGTTTATATAAGACCTCTTAAGATCATTCTTACTATCCTTTTGGTAGCGTACATGATCCGGGCAGCCGTAGAATCTCAGAGCGTTGATAAACCCATGATCCTTTGCGTATCTTCCATGATCATGGTTACGGTAATCGAAGAAATGCAAAGGCCCTGGAAGAAAGCGGGAGATACGGATAATAAAAAGCATCTTGTGAATGTCTTTATATTTGTAATGATCTCTTTAAGCCTTATCATCATGAGTCCCGCACCGGATGAACCTTATGACTGGCAGTTTGTCAAAAATATCGTTAACGCTGCACAGGAAAAAATCCTGGAACTTCAAAGAAGCCTTACGCCAAATGATGTTTACGATCCTACGGTAACTTCCATCGGATTCAGCGGAAGAGGTGAGATTTTCGGAAATCTCGCTCACAGTCAGGATGAAGTTCTCGAGCTCAGTGATCTTCCATCGGCGGAAAGATACATAAGACTTTCAGGTAAAACATTTGATACTTTTGACGGCTCGGAGTGGTATTCAAACGATCCTTCAACCGGCGATGATGCCATATTGGACACACTTGCTTTTCTTGCAAGTGTTTCGGAATATGAGTGCGAGCCCACGGATCTGTCTAAGAGAACCATGCTTACCGTCAGGTATTCGGCATTAAAATCCGAGTATGTTTTCGTACCGGTTAAATCTTTGATAGGACCTGAAGGCCTTGGAGGAAATTCACTTAACTTCACATCCGGGGACATGGCCTGGCAGGGGGATGAAAGTCCGGAAGAATACTATCTGAACTACTACAGGCTCAACATCGGAAATCCTGTTTTTACGCAGTTCCTAAAGAGCGTTACCGTTCCTTCCGAAGAAGCATTTAATTATGTGATAGAGGATAAGTCCTATGCGGGTGAATTCGGAATCAGCTATGAGGATTATCTTGCTTACACCGATCGGGTAAAAGAATACTATCTGGATGCTCCCGTTTTATCAGATGAGCTTCGCACTTACATGGATGAAGTGTATGAGGGATGCGAAGATGATATCGATAAGCTTGAGAGATTAAACTCGCTTTTAAGACGCTTTGAATATAACAACAATCCCGGAGCGCTTCCCGAGTATGTCACGGATGCTTCCTCCATGCTGGATTATTTTATGCTGGAATCAAGGCGCGGATATTGCACTCATTTTGCCACGGCTTTTGTACTCCTTGCCAGGGCTGAGGGAATTCCCGCAAGATTTGTTCAGGGTTATTACGTATCAACACAGGGAAGTGCTGAGGTTACGGTTTATTCCTACATGGCACATGCATGGCCCGAGGTTTATATAGAGGGTGCAGGATGGATACCCTATGAACCCACGCCCGGTTACGGACTTTCCGCGTATTGGTTGACAGAAGAGCAGCTTAGCGATACTTACGGAAATCTTGGTTCGGGCTATGCCGGATATCAGGGACCTGAAGTGCCTGACACCGTTATTGAACCTGAAGAGACCCCTGAGGAAGAAACTCCCAAAACCCATATTCCTTGGTATGTGATCGTAATTCCCATCGTATCCGGACTCGGATTTGTGGCACTGTTTATAGTTGTGGGGAATTTGCTTGTTTCGTTTTCTTTTGCCCGGAAGGGCGAGGAGGAGAGGTATAGGATCCTGTGCAGGCAGATATTCGGGCTGCTGGATGTCCTCGGGCTCGGTGTTAAAAACGGTGAGACGTTGCGGGAATATGGTGAGAGAATTGCCCCGGATGCGGTGGACGGAACCCATGCCTTTATCGGTAATCTGACGCTGTACCTCTATGCGGAGGGCAAGGACGTTAAAACATACGAAAAACAGGCCTTTGACTACAGGAATGCGCTACTTAAGCGGATCCGTCATGATGAGCCTTTCAGATACGTGATCTATTATCTCGGTTTCCAAAAGGTCAAAAACGGAAAGAGTGTTGATAATGCATGAATAGATGATAAAATATAATGGTAGTGCGTTTTCACTAACTAAAATCCAATTCAAGGAGAGTAAATCCCTATGAGCAGAAGACTTATCACAAGAAGCGATTTCGACGGTTTGGTATGTGCAATGCTTTTAAAAGAAATGGATATGATCGATGAGATCAAATTCGTTCACCCCAAGGATGTTCAGGACGGAAAGGTTGATATTACCGGTGACGACATCACCACCAACCTCCCCTTCGACCCCAGAGTAAAGCTTGCATTTGACCATCACGAGAGCGAACTTCTCAGAGTTAAGTCAGAAGAGCTTAAGTCCAAGTTCATCATCGAGGGCGAAGCTAAATCTGCTGCAAGAGTTGTATATAACTACTATGGTGGAGCAAAGACCTTCACCAGAGTATCCGAGGAAATCATGACTGCCGTTGATAAGGGCGACAGCGCAGATTTCACCGCAGACGAGATCCTTAATCCCAAGGGATGGGTTCTTCTCAACTTCCTTATGGACGCTCGTACAGGACTGGGAAGATTCCATGATTTCAGAGTATCCAACTACGATCTTATGATGGAGCTCATCACCTACTGTGTAGACCATCCCATCGACAAGATCCTTGAACTTCCTGACGTAAAAGAAAGAGTTGACCTTTACTTCGAGCAGCAGGAACTTTTCAAGGCTCAGCTCGATAGAATTGCTAAGATCGACGGCAAGGTTGTTATCATCGACCTCCGTAACGAAGAGACCATTTATGCGGGCAACCGTTTCATGATCTATGCTATGCATCCCGAGGTTGAAGTATCCGTTCATGTAGCATGGGGCTTCAAGAAGCAGAACACAGCAGTCATGATCGGAAGAAGCATTATCAATAAGGCATCCAATGTTAACATCGGAAATCTCTGCCTTGAGTACGGCGGAGGCGGACATGCAGCAGCAGGAACCTGCCAGCTTGCAAACGATGAAGTCGATGCAAAACTTCCCGATATCATTAAGGCTCTTCAGGGCTAAGAGTTTAATTAATATGTGACACGGGGTCCGACCCCGTGTCACATTTTTTTTGCATCAGGAGCGCTTTATGGACATGACTTATTCTTACGGATCCAATCCCATTACGAAAACCGACTATCCCGACCCCGATGTGATCTTCGCAGATGGTGTATTTTACTTGATCTCAACCACCATGCATTTTCTGCCGGGCGGAGAGATACTAAGGTCCTATGATCTGATCAATTGGGAGCATTGCAGCTATGTTTTTGACCGCCTGGACAGTACGGATGCTCAGCGCCTTAAGGACGGTAAATACATCTATGGCAAGGGCATGTGGGCTGCGACTCTCAGATACCATGAGGGAACGTTCTATGTGGTATTTGTCTGCAACGATACGCATAAGACCTATCTGTACAGGGCTAATGCTGTGGAAGGTCCCTGGACTAAATCTGAGATCGAAGGCTTCTACCATGACTGCTCGCTTTTATTCGATGAGGGCAGGGCATTTCTTGTATACGGCAACACCGACATATGGCTTACAGAGCTTAATGAGAATCTGACAGGCCCCAAAGAAGGCGGTCTTCACAGACTCATCGTAAGCGATAAAGGAAATCCCAATCTGGGATATGAGGGCTCCCACATCTACAAGATCTTCGGAAGGTATTACCTTTTTTTGATCCATTCAAGACGTGATATGTGGAGGAGAACCGAAGCATGCTTTTCAGCGGATTCGTTGGAAGGTGAGTTTACCGGCGGCGATGTATTTGACGATGATCTGGGATTCAGAAATTCAGGCATTGCCCAAGGCGGAATTGTGGAAGGCCCCGAGGGCGTATGGCATTCCATCATGTTCAGGGATAACGGCGCAGTAGGAAGAGTCCCCATACTTGTTCCCATAACATGGGAGAAGGATGAAGCCGGAAAGCCTTATCCGGTATTTGGTGAAAGCGGCAAAGCATCCGCTCAGCTTAAAGAGATCAATCTGAAACCCGGTTATGAATACGCACCCCTCATGGGAAGCGATGATTTCGACTATGACCCGGCGGTTAAATTCGCCTCTGATAAAGAGCACTACGGAACCTTCGGATTTAAGAGCTTTTGGCAGTTTAATCATGAGCCGGATCTTGATCTTGTTGGCATAGATTCCGGAAGACTTTGGATCAAAACTGACAAGACCGCAGAGAACATCTTCCATGCAGCAAACACCCTGACCCAGAGGATGGAATTTCCTGCAGATGCTGCTGAGATCACCATTGACGGGTCCGAACTTAATGACGGTGACCACGCAGGTCTTTGCACCTTCCAGGGCAATTACCTCATGGTGGGCATCTGCAAGGAGGACGGAGAACTCTATGCGGAAGTAGCATCCTACACGAATGACACCGGCGATATCTGGAAGCTGGGTGAGGGTCCTGCCAAAACAGTACGAAAGACAAGACTTTCAGGAAATACCCTTCGCGTTTCCGTCAGCGTAGTTTTCAATGACGAGAGGGGAGATGTGGACGCAGCGTATGCGGGAATCTGCGAATGCGCTGAGTATAAGGAATTTCCCGAAGAACATAAATTAAGCTTCAGACTCGATCATTTCACGGGTTGCAGGTTCGGAATCTACATGTTTTCAAAAAAAGTTTCCGGAGGTATGGCATTTTTTTCCAAATATGTTAAAATGCCAAAAGTGCAATAAATTATCTTAGAAATGTCGTTGGTTTAAGGGGTTGGATTCAACGTTTAGTTGAGTCCAACTTTTTTTTGAATTCTGCCCAAAAACCGATAACGCAGACTATAAAAATAGCACAAAAAATGGGCTGTTTTTACTGCAATTTGCCCAATGGTTTTACTTGCCACCGCAATGCCAAGGTAAAGTAAAAAACGCGAAAAATATGGGCTTTGGCGGGATTTTGAAAGTTTAGGAATGTTTAATAATCTTTAGCAATTTTTGGGTTGAAAAACAACTGTCCATCTGCTAAAAATGTAGGAAAGCATTTATAACATACAAATAATTGTGTTATGGGGATGACGCAGGGGAAATATAGTATCAGAAAACGGATGAAAGGAAAAGCATAGTACAATGAGCACAGCTTCAGTCAGAGAAAAGATTATCAATGCGGCGCTCGATCTCTTTTCCCAGAAGGGATATGACGCTACTTCGGTTGATGAAATAGCAGAATCCATCGGTATGAAGGGACCCAACATCTACAAGTACTTCAAGGGTAAAGAGGAAGTCCTCAGAGAGCTCAGTTCCAAGATGGAAGAGGGATACAGACAGAGGATGAAGATGACTCCCGATGTAAGTGCCTCTATTTCCAGCCGTGAGGATCTTAAAGAGTTCAGCATGAGCCAGATCAGATTCACCATCGAGGATGATAAGATCAAGAAGCTTAGAAAGATGGGAACCATCGAGCAGTTCAGAAATCCTCATTTCAGCAGACAGACTTCCGAGCATCAATTCGACAACATGCAGAGACAGTTCTCCGCTATTTTCAAGAGCCTTATGGATAAGGGCGTTCTTGCACAGGATGATGCAGAGATGATGGCAATGGAGTATTATGCTCCCGTTTCAATTCTCATACAACTGGCTGACAGAGAGCCTGACAGAAAAGAGGAAGTTCTCGGAACTGTTGAGAAGTACATCGACTTCTTCCTTGACAGATATTTCAAGAAAGCTCAAACAGCATAATAAAATGGATTGTTCCGCTTTATAGTTTAGAGATCAATCGCCGGCTGAGTGCCGGCGATTTTTTTGTGTGTGAGACAGGGAGGCCGATGCGTAGGTCTTGGCGACTGAGGAAGGCTAATAAAACGGGCGAAAATGAGGCGATTGTTAGCCTTTAAGCCGGAAATACAGGTCTTAGCAACTGAGGAAGGCTAACAAAATGGATGAAAATGAGGCGATTGTTAGCCTTTAAGCCGGAAATACAGGTCTTAGCAACTGAGAAAGGCTAATAAAACGGGCGAAAAGTGAGAAATATTAGCCTTTTGAGCGAGAAAGAAGGGCATAGCAACTGAGGAGGGCTAATAAAACTGGCGAAAAGTGAGAAATATTAGCCTTTTGAGTGAGAAATAAGGGCATAGCAACTGAGAAAGGCTAATAAATCGGGCAAAATGGCGATTTTATTAGCTGTGCCGAGGTGGTTGGGGTGTGCTGCCGTGAGGTCTTGACATGTGTATTTAAATTGTATATATTGCATATATACAATGATTAATCATTAAGGCGGAAAGGTTTAGCGCTGACCGGCCCGCCGCGCGCAAAGGAAATCCATATGGACATAATCATCAGTAACTCCTCGGGAACGCCCATTTATGAGCAGATCGAGGAACAGATCAGGAGCCTGATCATGACAGGCGAACTGGCGGCAGGGGACGCTCTTCCGTCAATGAGAATTCTCGCTAAAGACTTAAAGATCAGTGTTATCACGACAAAGAGAGCATTCGAAGATCTCGAGCGTGACGGCTACATTGAATCCGTCGTGGGTAAGGGAAGCTTTGTAAAGGGCATCAATCCTGAACTAATGAAGGAGAATATGAAGTACGCCATTGAGCAGCATCTGGAGAAGGCTGCGGAGAAGGCTGTCATGGGAAAAGTATCCCTTGATGAACTAAAAGAAATGCTGGAGATCATTTACGAAGAGAAGAGTCAGAGCTGACAACGGGACGTACACCTTTATCAGACTTGCCTGACAACGATGGTACGTAAACATTGACGGCTATGAGGTGAATACAAATGGATGAAGTTAAAAATGTCATCGAGCTTAAAAACGTTACTAAAGATTACGGTGATTTCAAACTTGATAATGTAAGCTTTGCCGTGCCCGAAGGAACTGTCTGCGGATTCATCGGACAGAACGGTGCGGGAAAGACCACTACCATCAATCTTATTCTTGATGTAATAAAAAGAGATTCCGGTGAGATCACACTTTTCGGTCAGCCTGTGGGAAAAGAGACCGCATACCTGAGAGAAGATGTGGGCGTGGTATTTGATGAGATGGGATTTCATGAATTCATGACCGGACGCGATATCAATATCATGATGAAGAACATCTACAAAAACTGGGATGAAGATGCATTCTTTGATTATCTGAAGAAATTTTCGCTTCCTTCAAAGAAGAAGTGCGGTGCTTTTTCCAGAGGTATGAGGATGAAACTTCAGATCGCAGCAGCTCTTTCACATCATGCAAAGCTTCTTGTGATGGATGAGCCCACCAGCGGACTGGATCCCATCGTCAGAAACGAGATGATAAATATTTTCAGGGAATTTGTTGTAGAGGAGGACCACACGATCCTTCTGTCTTCACATATCACAAGCGACCTTGAGAAGATTGCGGATGAGGTTGTATTCATTAACGCCGGAAAAATAGTCCTTGCCGGAAATAAGGATGAGATTCTTGAAAAGCACGGCATACTAAAGTGCAGAAAAGATGACGCATCGCGTGTGAGTGATTCTCTTATAGTGCACTCCGAAGTCAGCGATTATGGTGCAGAGATATTGGTTAATGACAGACACACAGCGGAGAAGCTCTATCCCGGTATGGTGATTGAAAATGCACCGCTTGAAGATATTATGATCCACTATGTCAACGCAAAAAGATGAAAGTGAAATCGTGAGGTAATACCATGAAAGGTTTGATAATTAAGGACATTATGTGCCTTAAGAAACAGCTCACCACTTTTGTTTATGTCATATCGGGAGTGGTGGTCATATCGATTCTTTATGTTCTGAGCAGCCGTTTCGGTAATCTTGCGGAAGTCGGAAAAGTGTTGCTTGATGAAAATAATAATATGACTCAGGTTGATGTTAAAAATCTGGGTTCCATGGTTCTTATCATGTCAATGCTGATTCCTATAGTCAGTGTGGGAGATATGGTGAATGTATTCATAGCTGACGGCAAGGCCGGTTTTTTCAAAGTATCCGCTTCTCTTCCCGTCTCTATGAAAAAGAGAATGTTGTCAAGATTTCTGACGATCTATGCATTGTTTGCAATAGGTGCTACAGTGGATATCGTTCTTGCCATGGTCCTGAGTTCACTTACCGATATTATGGGATTCGGAAGCTTTCTTGGGATCATTGTTTCATCGGCATCTTTATTAAGTATCTACAGTGCTTTTCTGATCCTCTACTGTGTAATACTCGGATACGGTAAGGAGCAATATGCGCAGTATTTCTCACTTCTTACAATTGCCTTATCTTTTGTGATCATAAAGTTTAAGAGCGTGAAATTCGTGATAATCCACGTACTTGGTGACGGCGTCGGTTTTGATTCTTCTGTATTCTGGAAGCCTCTGGATTATTTTCGACAGAAGGGATATGTTTTCCTTTTGATCGCGCTTTTTGTGAGTGTTTTTTCTTATTGCCTTTCTTTATACTTTGCGGAAAGAAAGAGAGGTGTCATCTGATGGGAGGATTATTATATAAGGATTTTATTTCTATCAGAGGTAAAAGGCTGGTCACCGGCTTTTCAGTGCTGACTCTGCTGATGATCATAATAAAACTGATCGTGGCAAGTGTCGGAACTCCGAGCGGACTTATGGTGGAAAATGATGAAGGTGAGGTCTTTTCATTCCTCGAATATCTTATTTCAGTGCCGGCTCAGATGATGCCGATCATATTGCTCTGTTTTATTTCCAACTGGGTCCCGAACGTGCTGAAAAATGACGAGAAGAGCAAGATACATTCGTTTTTGTCAGCGATGCCTGTTTCAAAGAGTACTTATATCGCGGAAAAATATGTATTTATAGGCATATGCATTTACATATGTTTTTCTCTCAGCATGGTATGGAATATCATTTCCATGGCATTTTTACCGGATGGTTTTGTACTTGATCTTTTGATGTTATATTCGTCAATATTTATTGAGCTTTTCTCCCTGGCATTTATCGGTGCAACCATAGAGTTTCCGGTTTTTGTTGCCTTCGGGAAAGAAAAAGGGCAGATGATCAAGACAGCCATACTTGAGGTGATTGCATGTTGCGTGACGGCATATCTGTTCTTTGGAGACCTGAGTGTTTTTGAAAAGGTGGATATAGGTGAGATCATGGAATGGGCCCAAACACATTCTTTTGCACTTATGTTTATGGCGGCACTTTCACCTCTCATAACTCTCGCTCTTTATTACATCTCATACTGCATTTCCGTACGCATATATGAGAGAAAGGAGAGAGATTATGAGTGATAAAAAACGACTCCTGATATATCTGGGGCTTACCTTTTCGATTTCTTTTGCATGGTTTTTTATCGCCAATCCCGACAGGTCAACCTGGGAAGGCATGGGAAATATGAGACAGTCCTTTGTTGCACTGGGAATGATGTTTCCTGTTATAGGCAATGTTCTTACCAGAGTGATCACGAGGGAAGGATTTAAGTTCAGAGGTGAAGATAATTCGTATTTTGGTATATCTTTCAAAGACAAAAAGTGGTTCTATTACATAGCGGCATGTCTTATACCATGGATCGTTTATGAAGCTGCAAATGCAATAACACTTGCGCTTGCACCTTCTATGTTTGATTCCGAATATTACCTGTCACTGGATATAGAAAAAAGAATGCTTGTCTTATTCCCTGTATATGCCATCGTGACCGGACTGGTGGTTTCTTTTGCCGCATTCGGCGAAGAAGGCGGATGGCGCGGATATATGATGCCCAAACTTATGAAGATTATGAACAGGCCCGCTGCTCTTATCATTGGTGGTATTATATGGGGGCTTTGGCATGCACCTCTTACCTGCATCGGTCATAACTTCGGTACGGACTATCCCGGATTTCCTTATGTGGGGATTGTTAAGATGTGTGTTTTCTGCACGCTTCTCGGTATTATCCTCACGTTCGTAACTGAAATGAGTGGCTCCGTGTGGCCCGCTGCGTTTATGCATGCAATATTCAACAGCAGCCCATCCATTCTTCAGGGATTCATTAACTCCGATAAAGCCCCCGATACATTCCTTGGCAGGAATGCAGGATTTGTCGGAATGGTTCTCGCCCTTCTCACCGTAGACATCATAATTATGGTAAAATGGAGGAAAATCGAAAAAGAGGGGAAATAAATATGAAAAGAAATGTTGTAAAGCTTATCTCACTTTGTCTTTCTGTCTTTATCCTGAGCGGATGCTCCAATGTTCCCAAAGATTGGTATAATGAAACACTTGATTATTACAGAGAAGGCTTTTCATCAGACTGGGCCAATGAAGATCCCAAGCTTTACATTTCCGATGAGATGAAGGATCCCGACAACACATTCGGATACCTCCTTCGCGATCTTAACGGTGACGGAGTAGATGAACTTTTTATCGGTATCATCGATGATTCCGAAGAAACCAAGTTTACCGACCTTTATATCTGGCACAGTGATTTAGGTGTGATCAGATCTCTTAACTGCGGTGAAGGCTATTATATGTATCTGTGCGATGACGATGTTATCAAGATGGATTCCTGGTACGGATCACAGACCAAGATTGACTATTTGAAATATGATCCTGAGGGAAATCAGTTTATGTATGTCGACGGCGGAAGCAACCCCGGACATTTCGAACTGACGGAGTTTTAAATGAAAAAAACAGATTTGCACAAGGAACTTAAAAAGCTTCAGGATGAGAAATACCGCGATATGCAGGTTAAGATCATCCCTACGGTTAAGCCTGAGTCCATCATCGGAGTAAGAACCCCTGAGCTTAAAGCAATGGCCAAGGAGATCTTAAAGTCCGGCGATTACAAGGATTTCTTAAATGACCTTCCTCACAAGTATTTCGAGGAAAATCAGCTTCATGCATTTATCCTTTCCGGAATGAAGGATGCGGACGAGTGCTTTGAAGAACTTGAGAAGTTCCTGCCCTATGTCGATAACTGGGCAACCTGCGATCAGATGTCTCCGAAGATTTTTAAGAAGCATAAGGATGAACTTCTTAAGCGTGTTAAAGAGTGGATTAAGTCTGACGAGACCTATACTGTAAGATTCGGAGTGGGTATGCTCATGGAGCATTTCCTTGATGATGATTATGATGTAAAATATCCCGAAATGGTATCCAAGCTCAGATCGGACGAGTATTACGTAAATATGATGATCGCCTGGTATTTTGCTACAGCTCTCGCAAAACAGTACGATACCATAATCCCTTACATCGAGAAGAAGAAACTTGATAAGTGGACGCATAATAAGGCCATACAAAAATCCGTTGAAAGCTATCGCATTACGGATGAACAGAAAGCATATCTTAAAACACTAAAGATTAAATAGGTGTCACAAGAAAGGAATAAGTAATTGCGTTACACTCACATACTGTTCGATCTCGACGGAACCCTCACTGACTCAGGTCCGGGAATAATGAACGGATTTGAATATGCCATTAAAAAGATGGGTGGGACTGTTGAAGACAGGTCGAGTTTAAGACGATTTGTCGGACCACCTCTGGAGGAATCCTTCGGAAAGATGCTGGGATATTCTCCCGAAGATACTCAGAAAGCCATTACCACATACAGAGAGTACTATTTTCAAATGGGCGGAGTCCTGGAAAATGACGTATATCCCGGCGTTGTAAAGCTGTTGCAGGATTTGTCCGGAATGGGACTGGATCTTGCGGTTGCTACATCGAAGTTTATAAAAGGAACAAAGATTGTTTTGGATCACTTCGATCTTGCCAAGTACTTTAGCGTAATCGGATGCGGTAATGATTCAGATCTTAAGACTAAGAAGCAGATCATCGAACATGTTATCAAAGAGTACGGTATCACAGACCTCAGTAAAGTTCTCATGGTGGGAGACAGGCACTATGATATCGACGCAGCACGTGAGATCGGTATAGACTCTGTAGGAGTCCTGTACGGATACGGCAGCGAAGAGGAATTTAAAAAAGCCGGGGCGACATATATAGCCGCTACCACCGAAGAAGTAAAACGTATTATCGAAGAATAAAAAGTGACACGGGGTCGGACCCCGTGTCACATTTCATTTAAATCTTTTTTCTGTAGGCCTGATACATTATCTCGGCACGTCCTGCACCGATGAAATATCCTATACGGGACTTGAGGTCGGGGTCAAGATCCAGAAGTTTAACCAGATCGGGATTGTAACGGGTTCCCGCATACTCTTTGAGCTCTGCGAAGATCTCGTCCGGTGATTTAGCTTTCTTGTAATTTCTGCCGTACTGGTCGGTAGCCGCATCAAGGCAGTCACAAATGGTTATGATATCGATTGCTGCACGGTAGGGAGTGTTGTGATCGTAATCATCCGGATATCCGCCTGAGCCGTCATAGTAGCAGTGATGACCTGCTGCGACGTCACGATAGATGATAAGTTCAGGGTCATTCTCCATGAATTTGGCACCGTATTCAGGATGCTTTTTAATTGAATCGAATTCTTCATCACCCAGCTTACGGCACTGGAGATTAATGATATCAGCAATCCTTGTCTTGCCTACATCATGGAAGAGTCCGCAGTGACGCAGGTATTCAGGGATGTCTTCTCTTACCGGAAGGTCATCGAAAAATTCCGGCATATATATCAGAGCGCTTTCAGCAAAAACACTTGCAAGCTCCGAGACTATTACGGAGTGCAGATAGGTGGGAAGCTGGCGCTTGACGATCAGGTCAAGGATGTATTCTTCTTTTTCTTTTCTGGAATCCAGATATACAAGAGTTTTGTAACACCACTTTGCAAGAACGTCGTTGATAAACTGCGAGGGGAAATCCTTGTATTTGCTGAACAGATTCTTCTTGGATGATTTGATCAGATAGGAGATGATCCTGTTCTTTTTCTTCTCATCCTCGAGATAACCTGCAAGACGGAGCATGTATAGTGGACCGTTGTTAAGGAAATGCTGCTCCTCAACACTTTGCTTTCCGGCGGCTTCGAATTTGATGATACATGTTTTGTAGTAGTCGAGATATTTATCAAGAGCACTTTCGTACGTCTCTTCGCCGCTTTCGATCCTGGTGCGCAGATACAGGGCGTATACCCGGTCGTTGTAATCCGTGATGGATTTTGCTTTCGCGGAATCTTTCGCAAAACATTTCCCTGAGTATTCGTAGAGGTATTGTTTTACCTCATCGCTTGCATCGTCTATATGTTCTTCAACGCACATCCAATCCTTGTTCATGATATCGATGATCTCAAGGATTGATTCGTTGTCTTTATCGAGAGCCTGCACTACATCACTGTTCCAGAAATCATTGGCTTTTCTGTGACGCAGGTAAGATCTGTTAATATCAAAGTCCGGATTTTCGGTATCGATCACGACATAGTTGTACCATGCTACCCAGATTCCGCGTCTTGCATCCGGGGATAATTCACTGTAATGATCTGAAAGAGCAAAAATTTTCTCGAGATATTCATCGCTCATTCTCATCTGTCCCGAGCCGCGATTTCTTATCTCGTTCATTTCGTAGAATATTGCTTTATAGATAAAGATCAGCTTTTCATAATCACCGCTGTCTTTGTAGATTTCTTCGAGCTTTTTGAGAAGCGGAAAGATAACGACATAATCGTCATAGTCATCGTTGTACATTTCGACGACACGGTTGTAAAGCGTAAGGGTTTCTTCCTCAGACAAGTCGCGTTCAAGGAGAGTATGTATATCACTGAGGATCTGTTCATCCCTGGCAGCTATCTCGGTGAGTTCATGTGCACGGTCTGCAAGCCTCCCTATCCACTCTTTTTTCGGCAGCTTGTTAAAGAGTGCCTTGTTCAGCTCTTCCTGACGGTCCATGTTTTTACAGTATTCTGTAATGAGTTGTCCGATGTCAGATGATGCCATATTTAAATCCCTCACTACAGGTATTATACCATAAAACAGCTCCGCAGTTTCCATGCTGCATCACAAATTCTCTTGACAAAAGTTTTTTAATTCGTTATGTTACATAGTGTCTGTAGTGAGACAAATTGAAACTGTTAACCGTGTTTTTTTCAGAAAGGAGGCAACTAAAAATGATTAAGTTAGGACTACATCAGAATTACGCGATGTCTATGAATAGTACTTACAGCCTCCGGAAAGGGACTATGCGGGTATGATATGATCTTGTGCTATGATCATATTTAACTGTATAGCGGTTATTGCGATAACACCGGAAAGCTGAGCTTTCCGGTATTTTTTTACCCTTTTTCGGACTGTTTTATAAAGGATGTGATTTAAAAATGAGGGACAAATTCAGTTTATTTAAACATATTAAGCGCCACTTATGGCAATACATAATTGCGCTTACTGCTCTGATACTTTCGGTCACCGTATCCATGATCGTTCCCGAAGTTCAGAAACATATAGTTGATGATGTCATAGTCGGAGGTAAGGTAGAACTGCTTTTTAAGCTTCTTGCCATATATGCCTGTCTCGGAGCTATGCGTGCCATCTTCCAGTATGTCAAAGAGTATTCTTTTGACTCTGTTTCGTCCAAGGTAGTAGTCGGAGTAAGACGCGACCTGTTCAGACATATTCAGAGTCTTGATACAAGCTATTTTGACAAAAACAATACCGGTGAGATCATGGCCAGACTTAAGGAGGATATCGACAAGGTTTGGGAAGCACTTTCCTTTATCTCGATGCTCCTCATAGAAGTTGCTTTTCATACGGTCTTTATTCTGGTGTGTATGTACAGGCTTAATGCGTATATGGCTATCATTCCTACCATCGCGATCGTGGTCTGCGGATTTCTCGCCATCAAGATGGATAAAAAGCTTGATGTGGTATTCGGAGAAATCTCGGAAGAGAACGCCGTACTCAACACAACCTGTGAAGAGAATATTGCGGGTGTCAGAACAGTCAAGGCCTTTGCAAGAGAAGGTCACGAGATCACCAAGTTCAGAAAGCACAATGACAAGTACAAGGAATTAAATGTTGATCTGTCCAAGGTCTTCGTAAAGTATTATCCTTTCTTTTCATTCGTATCGGGAATAGTTCCCCTTCTGGTACTTGCTCTCGGCGGTGTGTTCTATGTAAACGGAAAGTTCGGTATCACCCTTGGTGTGATCACCGCATACATCACTTACTCGAACAACATCGTATGGCCTATGGAAATGCTGGGATGGCTTACCAACAGCTTCTCTGAGGCAGTAGCTTCGGTTAAGAAACTCAACAAGATCTATGACGAAGTATCAACCATTAACGATCCCGAGAACCCTGTGGTTCTTGAGAAAGTAAAAGGTACCATAACTTTTGACAAAGTCGGTTTTCATAAAGAGGACATGCACGATATCCTGAAGGATATCTCATTTGAAATCCCTGCCGGTAAAACCCTTGGAATAATGGGTGCAAGCGGCGCGGGTAAAACTTCGATTGTTTCAC
Source organism: uncultured Lachnospiraceae bacterium (assembly GCA_902794095.1). Taxonomy (GTDB): domain Bacteria; phylum Bacillota; class Clostridia; order Lachnospirales; family Lachnospiraceae; genus AC2028. The sequence continues at coordinate 111,084 of CADBFZ010000002.1, forward strand.
TACTCACCAGACTTTATGACGTAACCGACGGAGAGATCAGACTTGACGGAGTTCCCATCAGGAACCTGACTCTCAAACAGCTCAGAGGAAGCATCTCACTTGTAATGCAGGATGTATTCCTTTTCTCGGATACTATCGCGGAAAATATCAAGATGGGACGCCGTCACAGCATAAGTGACCGTGTCATCAGACGTTCAAGTAAGAATGCGGGAGCAAGTGAATTCATCGACAAGATGGATAAGGGCTATGAGACCGTAATTGGAGAGCGCGGTGTCGGATTATCCGGCGGACAAAAGCAGCGTATCTCCATCGCACGTGCTTTTGCCAAGGAACTTCCCATTCTGATAATGGATGATTCCACCTCCGCGCTTGATATGGAGACGGAACGCGATATTCAGAAGAGATTAAAGAGCCTTAATGAAATGACCAAAATAATCATCGCGCATCGTATCAGCTCTGTTAAGGATGCGGATGAGATCATAGTGCTCGACGAGGGCAGAATCGCAGAACGCGGAACCCACGACGAGCTGCTTGCAAGGAAGGGACTCTACTATGAGACATATGTATCTCAGTACGGAGAGCCCGTATTAAAGGAGGTGATCTAATGGCCGCCAATTCAATAAGAGAGGACGAGGATATATCGACAGTCAAAAAGTCGGTAACGATCAAGAGACTCCTCAGCTACCTTTTTAAATACCAAAAGACAATAGTCATCGTAATGTTCATCATGGCATATTGCGTAGCGGTAAGCCTTATCAATCCGCTTATCATCGAGTCAGCCATTGATGATTACATTACACCGGGAAACATCCAAGGTGTGTTTGTGCTTGTAGGCATCGCACTTGCAATGAACGGTCTGAGAGTTGTTCTCGTGAAGATCAGAATGTATGTCATGAGCAAGATGACAAACTCCATCATACAGACGATCCGTGAAGAAGTATTTACTCATCTTCAGACGCTCGGATTTAAGTTCTTTGATTCAAGGCCTACCGGAAAGATCCTGTCACGTGTAATGGGTGATGTTAACTCACTTAAGCAGGTGCTTCAGAATTTCGTCATCACACTGCTTCCCGATTTCATCACTGTTATCGCGGTTATGGTCATCATGCTGATCAAGAATCCGAGACTTGCACTTGCGGGAATGGTTGGACTTCCCATCCTGATCATCGGACTTCTCATAATTGAGAATCTGTGCCGCGTAAGATGGCAGATCCATAGGAAGAAATCATCCAACCTTAATGCATTTCTGCATGAGGACATATCCGGAATAAGGATCATCAAAACGTTTGCGGCAGAGGATGAAGCACTTGAGACATTCGATGAACTTACCAAGGAACATCGTGACAGCTTCATGGATGCCATAAGAGTAAATGATGCGTTCAATTCGGTTATTGAGGTAAGTACCGCAGTGAGCATAATATGCATGCTCTATGTGGCGGTAACGGTTCTCCATTTGGATGCGACCAATGTAGGACTCCTGGTTGCATTCTCAAGCTACCTGTCACTTTTCTGGCAACCCATCGCAAACCTGGGAAATTTCTACAACCAGATCATCACCAATCTTGCTGCGGCGGAGAGAGTTTTCGAGATCATCGATCTTGAGCCTGAGATCAAGGATGGTGAGAAGGTAGGAGAGATGCCCGAGATCATCGGAAGAGTACGCTTTAAGGATGTGGGATTTGCTTACGAAGACGGCGTACCTGTTCTAAAGGATGTAAACTTCGATATCAAACCCGGTGAGACTATCGCACTGGTAGGACCTACGGGCGCAGGTAAGACCACCATCGTAAATCTCATTTCAAGATTCTACGATGTACAGAGCGGAACCGTAATCGTAGATGATACGGATGTTAAGGACGTTTCCATCGATAGTCTCAGAAGCCAGCTGGGAATTATGACTCAGGACAACTTTCTCTTTACCGGAACCATCAGGGAGAATATCAGATACGGTAAGCTTGATGCTACTGATGAAGAGATAGAAGAGGCTTGTAAGAAAGTTAACGCTCACGATTTCATAATGAATCTTGAGAAAGGTTATGATACGGAACTTACCGAAAGAGGCGGAGGACTCTCCGCCGGTCAGAAGCAGCTTCTTGCTTTTGCCAGAACCATTCTTTCGGATCCCAAGATACTTATTCTCGACGAAGCTACTTCATCGATCGATACAAAGTCAGAGATACTTGTGCAGAAGGGAATTGCAACGATCCTCAAAGGACGTACATCATTTGTCATCGCACACAGACTTTCTACCATCAGAAATGCAGACCGCATATTCGTAATTCAGAACGGAGGCATTGCGGAAAGCGGAAATCACGAAGAGCTTATGGAGACTAAGGGATTGTATTATAATCTGAATATGGCTCAGGCCTAAACGGAGCAGTTTTACAGAAAGGAATACAGTATTGAACGAACTGATAAGTGATAATGAACTGATTCCGGTTATTCTCGTGGGACTAAGGACCACGGAGCGCGAAGATGAATTTGATCACGCAATGAACGAACTTGTTGCTCTCTGCGAAGCGTGTGACCTCGAAGTTCTGGCATCAATGACCCAGAAACTCGAGCATCCCGATAACGCCACCTGGATCGGATCGGGTAAGGCAGAGGAACTTGCCGAGGAAGTAAGGGTAAATGATGCGGAGCACGTCGTATGTCTCGGCAATCTCTCCCCTGCTCAGATGAAGAATCTCCAGAAGATCATAAAGGTTCCGGTATGGGACAGAACAAATCTCATACTGGAGATCTTCTCGAGAAGAGCAAGAACCCGTGAGGCGAGACTTCAGGTCGAATCCGCATATCTCCAGTATATGCTTCCCCGCCTTACAGGCATGTGGCAGCACCTCGGCCGTCAGAGCGGCGGCGGTGGCAGCAGGGCGAATAAGGGTGTCGGTGAAAAACAGATCGAGCTCGACAGACGTCAGATCTCTCACAGAATAACCGAGTTGAAAAAAGAACTGGCCGAGGTTGAACATACGAGGGTTGTTCAGAGAAACGGCCGCAAAAGAGACGGATATCCCCATGTAGCACTTGTCGGATATACCAATGCGGGTAAGTCAACTCTTATGAACTGCCTGATTGAAATGACCGGTAAGTCTGCTGAAAAAGCGGAAGAGAAGAAAGTATTCGAGAAGGATATGCTCTTTGCAACACTCGATACTTCGGTAAGAAAGATCTCCGTTCCGGGTAAGAAGACGTTCCTTTTGTCAGATACGGTAGGTTTTATCGAGAACATCCCGCATGACCTTATCAAGGCATTCAGATCCACACTGTCCGAACTTAAATATGCCGATGTACTTCTCATCGTGATGGATTCATCGGATCCGAATCATAAAGAGCATATGAAGATCACGGAAGATACCTTAAATGACCTTGATGCCAAGGGAATTCCCAGGATCTACGTATATAATAAAGCAGATCTTCGTGATCCGGATATGACGGTCAAGAACGTGCCCGGAACAGAATCCGTATTTATCTCTGCTAAGACAGGTTACGGAATCGATGACCTCTTAAATGCACTTGAGAAGATCTTCACCGAGGGTGATATGGACGTTGATACCGTGATCCCCTACACTTCGGGAGACCTCCTTAACAGACTTCACAGAGAGGCTAAGGTCATCTCTGAAGACTATGTCGAAGAGGGAGTGCATATCAAAGCTAAAGTTCCTGCGGTGCTTGCAGCATCCATGGGACTATAAAAAAAGAGAGCCTTTACAGGCTCTCTTTTGATTAATGTGATATTACTGTACGAATCCGATGGGGATAGGAGGGCAGAAAGTGGCGATGTAGCAGGGACCATACCAGGGAATGGTCGGAGAATACATTGCAGCCGCAGCCTCGGAAGTGATCGCAGACTGGAAGATGATTCCTTCATACTCAAAGGTATAAATAAGGGTTACGTTTTCGGCGTGTGCCAGTGCATAGATGATCTTAGGGCTGAGCGCACCACTGGATTTGTACTCTACGGTTCTGGTTTCGTTAACTGTTCCGTCAGCGTTAAGGCCGAGGATTGCAAGACCGATCTCATTAACGGTATTGTTGATAGCTTCATTGAATGCCTTTGCGCCAGGATCATCAGAGGGAGCGCCGGGATTCTCGGAAGGAGCAGCGGGAGTACCGGGAGTTGAAGGGTTTGAAGGATGTACTTCATAGTCGCCCGTCTCATAAAAAGAGAAAGTACCACTCCATGCACTGTTCGTGGGATTCACGGAAGTATTTATTGAAGCCGCATAATTTGATCCAGCATAAGTAAAACGGAAAGTTCCACCTATTGTGTCCGCTTGATCAAAACTATTATTAGGAGCAGGAGTTGTCGTGAGTGAGCAATTACCCTGTATCGTTTGAGTTGTATCACCGACTGAAAAATTAAATCCACGAAAATAAACACCGAGTATGGTTGCATTACCTGAATATGAGTATTCAAACTCACAATTTACATCAGTTTCGAAGGGGGTACCGCTAGGGTCGGCATACCCTGAACGCGAATCTTCCACGTGTATAGTCGTAACTGTTGCGGGAGCCTGCGAAGGTGTAGCATGGCTTACGGATGCAGGGATGATGCTCAGGAGTCCTGCAACTGCAAGAGCTGAAACACCGGTTAAAATGCTTAAAAACTTTTTGTTCATGACTTAAAACAACCTCCTATAAGAAAAAATCATCTTGCCCATAATAGGCTCATTGATTTTCTTTTTCAAGTACTTTATTAAAATTCTCTAAAATGTTAATATATTTTTGCTAAACTCATGCATCCGAGCCGGATGTAATTTTTCGAAGAAAGATTTTTTAGACCTATGAATTTCAAAGCTCTTATCAAACCGTACCGTATTCTGATGCTTGTTGGCATCATAGCTTCTGTAATACTCAAGATTTCCCTGATCGATTTTGAAAATGCAGAATACCTGTACTGCCTGTTATCGGTGGCAACAGATATCATCCTTGCCCTTGGCGTATATGCATTTGTAAAACGTGAGGCAGGCATTAAACGCGCGGTGATCGGATTTCTGATCTCACTCTTTTTACCGACCGTGCTTTTCAACACGGTTTATGGCGGCAGTTATTCTGCTTTTTATATCTCCGTGATTATATGGGCTCTATACCTTCTGCGATGCGGAAAGGTTAAACTATCCTTTCTGCTTCTTGGCGTGAGCACCGCGTTGAATTATCAAATAGTATTCGTTCTTCCCTTTTTTATTTTCGTATACATATCCGGACTGATCGGCGGTAAGAAGAGCGTCCGTCTGTATCACTTCGGATTAACAGTCTGTGCTCCCGTTATCGCATTTATCGTAAATATCCTTAGAGGAAAATCTGTAGCCGACATCATGACGGTTTATCTCGACCGCGTTGATGGTGTCAGATTTATCTCATATAACTATCCGGGTATATGGAGTCTGCTGCATTTATCATATTCGGATTCTGCATGGTGCATTGGTTTTACTGTAATTGCGCTTATTGCCGTAATGATCTTCCTGATAAGGATGAAAGCAGATGTATCAGTCAGGCATTTTATATGGTGTGCATTTATACTGACATATACCTGTGTGATGTTTCTTCCGGAAATGCATGAAAGAGCTTCGTTTTTATACGAGATCCTGGTTTTGATCCTTGCTTTTTCAAACGGATTCGGCTGGATCGCAGTCTTTGTTTTCCAGATGATATCTCTTAAGACATATAACGCAACTTTATTCCACGGCAGGATGGATGCGGATTTTCTGGCAATCGTTAACTCTTTTGTCTATGCCTTTATGTTCTTCCTTGGATACAGGGAACTAATCGGAAAGCCGCTTAGGAGCAATCTTTTCTCCCTTGCCGAAGACAGGACATATCCTTACTACCGCTTCGCGTCAAAAGAAAACATTAAACCCGGCAGAAACGATTTTCTTGCCATGGCACTTCTTGCGGGTATTTTCCTGCTTATAGGATCGATGCACCTCGGAAGAAGCGAGGCACCTTCAACCTACGAAACATTCGGAACAGAGTGTGCAAACGGAAATGAGATCTATGTAACACTTCCTGCGATTCAAGATGTAAGTTCGGTATGCATCTATTCTGTTTTGAGCGGTAAAGAAAGCTTTGAACTCTACTATGCCGAAGACGGTGAATGGAAGGAAATAGAAGAAGACCTGTCCCTTAAGGGAGTGTTTACCTGGAGACAGGTTAGTGTAGATGTAAGAACGCATCAGTTCTGTATTATTTTCCAGGATCCGAAGGTACAGATAGCAGAAGTTGCGGTTATGGATGCTAATGGAAACAGGATTGATCTTTTGGATGACTGTCAGCCTGCGGCTCTTTTCGATGAGCAGAAGATGCTTCCTTCAATGCCTACCGCTTACGATTCGATGATCTTCGATGAAGTCTATCATGGAAGAACGGCGTACGAATTTACTCAGGGAATGTCAATTTACGAAGACACTCATCCTCCGCTCGGAAAGACACTTATATCATTAGGCATCAGGCTCTTCGGAATGAATCCTTTCGGATACAGGATCATTGTTTTACTCTTCGGAGTTATGTGCATTCCTGTTATGTATCTTCTTGCGCTCAGGATCACAAAGGACAGCAGATATGCGATCCTTGCGGGGTGCCTGCAGATAACCGAGTTCATGCACTTTGTTTTATCAAGGATCTCTACGATCGATATCATCGTTGCTTTCTTTATACTGTGCATGTTCTACGGATGCGTGGCATTCCTATACGAAGAGAAATACAGATATCTGGTATTTTCGGGAGCGGCATTTGCATTCGGTATCGCAACCAAGTGGACAGCTGCATATGCTGCAGCAGGACTTGCTCTCATTCTTTTCATATGGATGATCGGAAAGATACGTAAGAAGAGCAAGGCGTCCGATATCGTAAAGTTCGTGCTTATCTGCCTTGGAAGTTTTATCGTATTCCCGGCGATCGTGTACGTGCTTTCTTATATACCGTTTGTGAAAGTATATCCGAATAAGAATCTTATCGAGCATGCAATTTCAAACAGCATTCACATGTTTGAATATCACAGTAACGTAACTGCGGAGCACCCTTATTCATCTCCGTGGTACAGCTGGCTGATCGACTGGCATCCCCTTACGGATTTCAGACTGATCACGGATGGGTACAAATCGGTCATCGCAACATTTGTTAATCCCTTTGTATGCTTTGCCGGACTATTATCTGTAATCCATCACGGATATCTGGCAATCAGGAAAAAAGACAATGTATCTGCGGTGCTTTTAGTTTTCTACATAAGCATGCTTCTTCCTTGGGTATTCATTACCAGAACCGTATTTATCTATCAGTACTTCGTATGTACCAAGGTTTTGATACTTATGATATGCAGGAGCATTCAGTGCATGGGATTTAAGAGAGAAGAGTCCGTGATAAGGTTCTCGGCAGCTGTATCGGGCACGCTTTTCGTTTTATTTTTCCCTGTTTTGTCAGGAATTTTGTTCAACTATGACTATGTCGATAAGATACTGACAGTTTTACCTGATTGGTGGTTTTAGAGCGAACGTTATACGTTTATATATATTATGGAAGAGAGAGCTCAAAAAGGGCTCTCTTTTTATGTGAAAACATAGGTATTGACGAGGCTTTCGGGGGATATGATAATAATTTTTGTGGATTTATATCACTAACGGTGCGATTCTTTAATCGATAAATATATAGAAAGATGGAATTTGGAACATGATCAAGATCTTTAAGAAGAAACAACTGAGTATTATTACAGCACTTTGCATTGCCGGGGTATTAACCGGATGCGGAAATAAGATAGATTATTCTCTCCCTGCGGATCCCATAGCATTTAATACAGATACCTATGTTAGTCCCTCGGATAGTGAAGATACATTCAGATCCATTGAATATAACGGAAGAATATATATTCCCTTCGGAACTCAGAAAGGAAATATTACAGCAGACGACCTTGGTGAGTGCCTCGGATATGTGGTTCAAGACGGAGAAAAGCAGGAGGATTCGAGAATATTTCTTCTTGCGGGTGACCCCGATGCAAATATTCTCGGTGAGTTCAGCACACAGACTTTAATGAATCCTCCCATGTTTCTCAGAGCAATCGATACTCTCGGTGAGGACATCACCATACCTTCCTTTGTAGAAGATCTGGGATATAACTACTGGAAAGGTACTGATGATCCTAACGCTCAGATGATGCTCATAAATGAGAATATTAACAAGTGGATGAATTACGACCCGAATTTGTCAGATTGGTATAACACCTATGCCGTTACTGATTTTGACGATGACGGATACTTGGAAATATGTGTATGTAAGACATATAACAATGGGCCGTCCTCAATCATAAGCATTTATGAAGTGACTGAAAAAGGTATCATGACCGAATTTGACACCGGCCTTATGGATGATTATCCGGATCTTGTTATCGATCATTACACAGAGCCCATCGGCTTTGTGCGCGATGATGAAGGAAACTGCATCTATCATGTCTGCAATATCGTAGATAATGGTATCGAGGGTGCGGAGCATAGGTACGGCGCAATGTATTTTGAAAATAATACAATGCACTTCGACGAGATCACCGAAGAAGAGTATAACGACAATGAGGAAGAAGTGACTCTCGGTTGGTTTACGGATATAACTTCCGAGAATATATCCGATTCATATAATGTCTTTGTAAAAGGAGCATAATCGGTTTCTTTTTCCACAGAGAGGGAAGAAGAAATTGAGTTTTGTAGCATAATAAAAAAATAAGCGAGGGAAAATATGAGTAAATACGCAAAACTTTGGCTCGGCTATAAGAGCAGGAAGGCAAACAGAGATTGTGCCTGCCTTAAGAAGATTGTCATTAACGGAGCCGATGCATCGGATGTTGTATCTCAGAATGCAGCGAAGGAGTTAAAAGAAGGCCTTAAGGCAATGCTTGATGCAGAGCCTGATGTGACCTTCGGTTCTGCAGTAGCACCTGCTGCGGTTAACTGCGGTAAGGATATTCTGGACAATGAAGAGTATAAGATCTCAGCCAACGCTGACTCTCTTGTAATTGATGCAAAGAGCCCCGCAGCTGCACTCTATGCTGCATTTGATATTCTCAGAACAGTAGCAACAGAGAAGAAGGTTGAAGAAGTATATGCATCTGCCAAGACCGTTCGCCCTTCCAATCCTTTGAGAATGCTCAATCATTGGGACAACATGGACGGAAGTATCGAAAGAGGATATTCAGGCAAGTCATTCTTCTATGTTAACAACGAGATCGTGATCGATGAGCGTACAAGGGATTATGCAAGACTTATCGCATCAGTCGGAATCAATGCTGTTGTCATCAACAATGTAAATGTTAAAGATGCAGCTTCCTACATGATCACCGACAGATATTTTGCAAAGCTTGCAGAGCTCGGTCAGATATTTGCAGAGTATGGTATCGGATTATACCTGAGCCTTAACTATGCATCAACCATTGAGATCGGAGGACTGGACAGTGCGGATCCTCTCGATGAGAAAGTTATAGCATGGTGGAAGGATAAGGTAGCTGAATGCTTTGCCAAGATACCCACACTTAAGGGCTTCCTGGTAAAGGCAGACTCCGAGGGACGTCCCGGACCTTTCACTTACGGAAGAACCCAGGCGGACGGAGCTAACATGCTTGCCGATATCGTCAAAGATTACGGCGGGATCATCATCTGGAGATGCTTCGTATATAACTGCAAGCAGGACTGGAGAGATTATAAGACTGACAGAGCAAGAGCAGGTTACGATAACTTCATGCCCATGGACGGAGATTATCATGACAACGTTATTCTCCAGATCAAGAATGGCCCCATGGACTTCCAGATCAGAGAGCCTATTTCACCTCTTCTTGGAGGTCTTAAGAAAACAAACCAGATGCTGGAAGTTCAGATCGCACAAGAGTACACCGGTCATCAGATCGATGTCTGCTACCTGATGCCCATGTTTAAGGAAATCCTCGGATTTAAGACATACTGTGCCGATAAGGATGATACCGTAGCGGATATCGTAAGCGGTAAGACCTGGGGCAGCAGATTCTCAGGAGTTGCAGCGGTTACCAATACCGGTAATGATTTCAACTGGACCGGAAACTACCTGGCAGGTGCCAATCTCTTCGGCTTCGGAAGACTGGCTTTTGATACGGATCTTTCTTCCGAGGAGATTGCGGAAGACTTCATAAAGATGACCATATCCGATGATGCGGAAGTGGTTAAAACGATCGAAGAAATCCTTCTTCCTTCACGTGCCATCTATGAGAAGTACACAAGTCCTCTCGGTATCGGCTGGATGGTCACTCCCGGACTTCACTACGGATGCAGCGTTGACGGATATGAGTATGACAGATGGGGAACCTATCACAGAGCCGATCACTTCGGAATCGGTGTTGACAGAACCGACAAGGGAACAGGATATGCGCTTCAGTACAATGAGCCCAATGCTTCGATGTACAACTCACCCGATGAGTGCCCCGACGAGCTAGTACTCTTTTTCCATCATCTGCCTTATACACATAAGCTTCACAGCGGTAAGACAGTTATCCAGCACATCTACGACACTCACTTCGAGGGATATGATGAGGCTAAGCAGCTTGCTGCTAAGTGGGATTCGCTTAAGGGTAAGGTTGATGAGGAGATCTTCGAGAATGTAAGAGAGCGTTTTGAGAGACAGCTGGCTAATGCACGTGAGTGGTGTGATCAGGTCAATTCCTACTTCTATCGCAAGAGCGCTATAGCCGATGAGAAAGGCAGACAGATCTGGTAATCCGGAAAAGTTATGAGAGAAATAAGCTGTGACGAACTTCGGGCACTGCCTGAAGGAACGTATTAATAGATATAAGGGATGAAGGACTGATGGCATACGGAATAATTCCGGGTGCCGTCAGTGTTCCTACTGAGGATGTATATGACAGCAGTGTCATTCTGAATATCCCTTCCGATAAAAAGCTGATCTTTTATTGTGAGATCGGACACTTGTCACGTGCAATTGATGATTCTGCTGAAATACTTCAGGGCAGGGATTGCTACAGCCTTGCAGAAGGGTATGTGGGCTACGTAAGATCCGGCATCAGCAGCGAAGCGGATAAAGAGGAAAAAAGGAAGAAAGCTGAAGAGAGCATAGCTAAGAAATTCCACAAGCAGCTCTTTTCTCCTTTTGCGAAAGCATGCAAGACTTATAAACTGATCGAAGAGGGCGATAAGATTGCAGTATGTATCTCCGGTGGAAAAGACTCGATGCTTATGGCCAAGATTTTCCAGGAGATCAAAAAGCACAGGCAGGTAGAGTTTGATCTGACATTCCTTGTTATGGATCCGGGATATAAGCCTGAGAACAGAGCACTTATAGAAAGTAATGCAGAAGCGCTCGGGATTCCGATAACCATTTTTGACAGTACGATATTTGATACCGTCGATACCATTGATAAGAATCCCTGTTATCTGTGCGCCAGGATGAGAAGAGGGTATCTCTACAGCAAGGCTAAAGAGCTGGGATGTAACAAGATAGCCCTCGGTCATCACTATGATGATGTTATCGAGACGATACTTATGGGAATGCTCCACGGAGCACAGATCCAGACAATGATGCCTAAGCTTCACAGCACCAACTTTGAAGGGATGGAGCTTATCAGACCTCTTTATCTGGTCAGGGAAAGTGATATCATTGCATGGCGTGATTACAACGACCTTCATTTCCTGCAATGTGCATGTCACTTCACAGATACATGTACGACATGCCATACAGACGGAACCACGTCTTCCAAGAGGCTTGAGACGAAGAAACTGATCGCAGAACTTAAGAAGACTAATCCTTTTATCGAGTCCAACATATTCAGAAGCGTTGAGAATGTAAACCTCGATACGGTTATCGAATACAAGCAAAAGGGAATAAGACACAATTTCCTGGATGAGTATTGAAAAGTGCTACGGTGATTGATAATAAAACCCCAATAAGATAAAATAGTACTCGGATATGTTAAAAAATTAACTATTCGGGTACTATATTATTTTTGGAGGTATATATGGAATTACAAAATGTAGTAGTAGTCGGCGGCGGGGTGCTGGGAACACAGATCGGACTTATGTGTGCCTATACCGGACACAAGGTTACTTTCTGGCTTAGAAGCGAAAGCTCCATAGGAAGAACCATTCCCAAAATTGAGAGATATTCAGGCTTGATGCTTCAGGATCTGGAAGCAGCCAAGGCACTCATTCCCAATCCTGTCGGAAAGATGCTGTATCCCAGAGGAATGATCAAAGCATGGGACGGCATCACGGAAGAGAAGATTGATGAGCTTCTCAAGACCGGTAAGGAAAATCTCAAGAATAACATCACCATCGAACTCGATATGGCAAAGGCTCTTGCAGATGCAGATATTGTTATCGAGTCAATGTCGGAAGATCCCGATGCCAAGATTGCTTGTTATGAGCAGATGAAGGATCTTCTTCCTGAGAAAACAATTCTCGTAACCAATTCATCAACAATGCTTCCCAGCAGATTTGCTCAGCATACCGGAAGACCTGAGAAATATCTTTCACTTCACTTTGCAAACACCATTTGGAAGAACAACACCGCAGAGGTAATGGGACATCCCGGAACCGATCAGGCAGTTTATGATAAGGTTGTTGCTTTTGCTGCGGATATCAATATGGTTCCTCTTAAGCTTCACAAGGAGCAGCCCGGATATATCCTTAACTCCATGCTGGTTCCTTTCTTAAGCGCCGCACAGGAACTGTGGGCTAACGAAGTAGCGGATCCCGAAACTATCGATCTTACCTGGAAGCTGGCAACAAGCGCACCTGCAGGACCTTTCCAGATCCTTGATATAGTAGGGCTTGAGACCGCTTATAACATTCACATCATGAAGCCGGAATCAAAGGTTGAGGGAACTCTAGAAAATAAGATCTGTACTCTTCTGAAAGAGAAGATCGACAAGGGTGAGACCGGTGTTAACGCAGGTAAAGGTTTCTACGATTATAAGAAATAATATTTTACATGATATAAGAAAAGTGCCCGCATCTTGCGGGCACTTTTATGTATGTTTTGTTTGTTATCTGAAAAATGCCATTTCTTCGTCAAGAACCTTGGCGATTTCGTTAAGAGAATTAGCTTTCTCTGACAGAGCTTCCATTGTGATTGAAAGATCCTGCATGGAAGATTTGGTTTCGATGGAGCTTGCTGCATTTTCTTCGGAGATTGCGGAGAGGTTGGAAATGGTCTCAGCAATTACATTACTTGCCTTCTCAGTCTTGTCGACATTGGCAACGATTTCTTTAGTAATGGCAATGGACTTGTTGATATCAGCGATAAGCATATCAACCTGTTCGATAGTATCGTGTATGGTGCTTCTCTGATTGCCGATCTTCTCCTGAACACTTCCTGCTTCTTCCATGGTCTTGTTGGAATCCGAGGCAAGACCCTTCATAGCTTCCTGAATATTCTTAGCTGCATCTGCGGACTGATCTGCGAGAATTCTTATCTCATCAGCAACAACAGCAAATCCTCTTCCTGCTTCACCTGCTCTTGCAGCCTCGATACTTGCATTCAGTGATAACAGGTTGGTCTGTGCAGCAATCGAGTCGATGATGGTTACGGCTTCACTGATGGTTGTAACTGCAGTGTTGGTATTGCCAATCAGTTCAACGATGCTTTCAATAGCCGCATTGCTTTCTCTGGTGGATACTCTGAGCTCTGCAAGCTTATCCTGGCTGGCTTTTGAATTCTCCTGCATCAGATCTGCGGTGGAGCGCATCTCATCAGTATTCTGAATGATCAGACTGATGGATTCATTGATGTTATTAACACTCTCAACAGCTTCCTGAAGAGATTCTGCCTGGCTGGATGCACCGTCCGCTACATGTGATACGGATGCGGTTACGTTATCTGCGGTATCCGAAACACTCTTAGAAGTGCTGTACAGATATTCTGCCGATTCATCGACCTGATTGGAGGATGTTCTGGCATTTCCGATTACGCTTCTGATCTTGGCTGCCATGTCAAAGAGAGCAGTGGACATTTCACCGAGTTCATCGGGACGATTTTTAACTTTATCACTGAGGTGAATGGTCAGATCTCCGGTAGCCATTTGACGAACTGCTTTAACATTTTCGTCAAGGGCATGAACGATGCTTAATACATAGAAAATAGTAACTACCGTAAATGTGATGATCAGGATACCTGCCAAGGTGAGCATAATCTTAACTCTATGGCTGATATAGTTACTGATGGTGATTTTTTTTAGTCCTACGAAAGCCATTCCGTAGACATCACCGTTATCGTCGAAAAGAGGCTCGTAGGCAACGTAGTATTTTTCGCCGTTAATAACAACGTTCTGAGCCTGATAGCTTTCTCCGTTATTAAGAACTGCCTTTATTACCGCGTCCCCTGCTTTTGTTCCGATTACACCGCTGATACTCGATCTTACTCGGGTATCACCTTCAAAGTAGGTGTAGTCGTAACCTGTTTTCTCATTCATGTCAATTTCCAGATTATCCGTGGAGCCATCCTCGGATCCTTCTGTGTATTCCAATACCATGGCGTAGGTCTGACATGTAGCCTTAACGCCCTGTGCAACTTCATCTTCCATTCCTCTTCGAAGATTGATTACCGCGATGATGGTGATTATTCCACCGATAAGAACAAGAGATAAGAGAACTATTCCTGTGAGGATAATCTTGATGGACATCCTTCTGCTTTTGCCGTCCATAGTGCCTTCACGAATCATTAGAGCCCCCTTTCATAAAAACGATCCCGTCATAAGAAAAACAACATATTTCATTTATAGAGAAAAAAAAGAACATATATATCGTAACATAGCAAAAGTAAAGATGGAATTTAGTTATTTTTTTGTCAGGATGGTTAATAATTTATCATTATCAGTGCGAGTATTGCAGTAAAGCATATAAAGTGTATAATAATCTTGTTAGGTATTGAAATAATACTTAAGCATCTTTTGAAACATATCAATCAGATCTTTTTTCTAAGAGAACAGGTTATGAATAATAAGAAAAATAAAGACGGCTTAACGGAAAAACAATTCTTAAAGCAGTACAATCCCGGCAATTACAAAAGACCATCGGTCACAACAGACATACTGATCATCGGAATGAATGAAGATTATTCCGGTTTAAAACTGTTGCTCATTAAAAGAGGCAATCATCCATATATAGATTGTTGGGCGCTTCCCGGAGGCTTTATCGAGGAGAACGAGACAGCATATCAGGCAGCGGCTCGCGAACTTGAAGAAGAGACCGGACTTACTGATATCTACCTCGATCAGATCTATACCTTCACCAAGCCGGGAAGAGATCCGAGAACTTGGGTTATGAGTATCGCCTATTTGTCATTAGTCCCCAGACTCAGGGAAGTTAAGGGATTTGATGATGCGGAAGATGCAGCGTGGTTTGATCTTGAGTTTAACGATTCATCGATTGAACTGACAAACGAAGAGAAGGGTGTAAAGATAGTTTACAGTCTGAAAAAAGAAAGCTTCCTAAATGGAGCGGTCAGATATGAAAACTATATCCCGACACTAAAGACAGAAGAAGCACTTGCTTTCGATCATGTGGAGATCCTGATCGAAGCAATGAAGAAATTGAGGGAGCAGATATTCTACAGCAATCAGGCGTTTTGCCTTGTGGATAAGACCTTCACATTACCTGAGCTTCAGGCAGCATACGAAGCGGTTTTAAACAGACCTCTCTATAAGAAGAGCTTCCGCGACATGGTAAGTGAGAAACTTGTGGAGACGGGAACCGAAAGAAGATCCAATATCAAAGGCGGCAGAACGAGTAAAGAATATACATTGAAATGAGGGGATTAAACAAATGAATAACAAGAAATTCAGAGTATCTAAGAATAAGCGAAATGCTTCATTACTTGCACTTGGCGGATGCTTTATCGTCGGTCTGTTTATAGGCAATGCAATATGGAATCTTGAAGAGAACCCTGCTCCCTGCTTGATCGTGGGTGCGGCGCTCGGACTGCTTGCTGCATTACTGTGCATCATATTCGTTAAGGAATACTACATGCACATACATGAGGATGGATTTGAACTTGTAAAGGGAAAGAAGGTTACGAAATATCCTTATGATGCTTTTGCAGGTTCACATGTAACCAGACATTACATGAACGGAATTTATACCGGTACATCCCGTGAGATCAATATCAAAGAACCTTCGGGTAAGACTCTGAAGATCAATGCCAACAACCTGTCGAAAGGATCATTTGCGGAACTTGTCACATACCTCGGTCAGACACGATATACCAAGGCACATGATATCGAAGCTACCGCAGAGTACTTTAAAGAGGGATTTGAATTCCCGATTCCAAATGAAAAGATAGTAGGTGCAAACAAGAAGAAACTTGTCGGATGGGTGATTTTTACTGTCGCTTTAGTTGTTCTTTTCTTCGGAATGTTGGTATATCAATTTATCACCGGCTATGACACCGCTACCTACTTTGTGATCATGCTCTTTGCAGTTCTAATTGCGCTTGTAGAACTGATCATGGAAGTTATTCCCGGAGCGATTCTTTACCATAAGATGAAGAATCTTCCCAACCGCATTCGTGTGGATGAATATGCGCTGACTATAGGAGATAAGACTTTAAGTCCCGCAAGCATCCTTAATATCTTATTGGTACCTGCGGACTATAACATCTTAACCAGGGATTTCATCGTAGTTACCAAGAATGGTGAGAAGCTTAAATACAATTTCGGTAAGAACGATTACAAGGGCAAGCTCACCTATGAGCATTACGATAAACTTAGCAATACCGTAGAACTCTGGTGCATCGTAAATAAGATTAACTTTATGCAGATACTGGGATAAGAACTATTCGGGAGAATAAGCTGATCAAACGAGTTGCAGGTATTCTTAAGACTACTGTCCCCGATGGAGATGTCTGCAGACAGGAAAAGACAGACGTCGTTGAAAAGGATTGAGTGATGATAGAAACAGAAAGACTCCTACTGAGGGAGTACACACCGGATGATTATGAAGCTTTATACGAAATCATGTCCGATGCAGAGACTATGAAACATTATCCGGCTCCTTTCGATGAAGCAAGGACGAGACGCTGGATAGAATGGAATCTGGATAACTACGCCAAGTACGGATTCGGATTGTGGGCGGTTGTCTTGAAAGAAACCGGAGAATTTATCGGAGATTGCGGAATAACAATACAGAAGATTGACGGAGAGAACTTACCTGAGATCGGATACCACATTCATAAAAAGTATTGGAGACGCGGATATGCCAAGGAAGCCGCACAGGCAGTACGTGATTGGGCCTTCGCAAATACGGATTATCCTGCACTGTATTCATACTGTAAATATACAAATGAAGCTTCTATCAAGACTGCGGAAGCAATCGGTATGCATTTTGAAAAAGAGTACGAAGACGAGGCTAACAAGATAACTCATGTTTCGGTGATTCATAGAAAATCATAAGAGACAGGGATATTACCTTTACTACGAGATAAAATTATTATTATTTTCTTTCAGGAAGGATATATAGATGATAAGAGAAGTATGTCACGAAGATATTCCGGCATGTGTCAATTTAATTAAACAGAGCTTTAAGACCGTTGCAGATGAGTTTGGTTTAACGGAAGAAAATGCTCCGAGATTTACTGCTTTTGCTATTAAGGAAGAATGGCTTTTCTGGCAAATGGATACTGAACACAGACCCATGTATGTATATGAGGATGACGGTGTCCTGTGCGGTTATTACTCATTACACTTCCTGGAGAATAATGAGTGCGAACTTAACAACCTGGCTGTTTTACCTGAGCACCGTCATAAGGGTATTGGAAAGATGCTGCTTGAGCATTCATATACCACAGCACGAGATAACGGTTTCAAAATAATGAATATCGGAATTGTGGAGGAAAACAAGATACTTCGTAAGTGGTATGAAGATAACGGAGCGGTTCATGTAGGAACACAGAAATTTGATTTCTTTCCTTTTACATGCGGGTATTTGAAGAAAGAATTGTAAAGATCGTTAAAGCAGAGTAAAAAAAGATGAATAAAGAATGGTCGGATAAAAATAAAAAGATGCAGACGTTGATTGGCAAGGAGGCGACTTTTGCCGAGGGGATAGATGTTCTTGTTGATCTGAGAAATGATCTGTTCACACAGATTTCGTATATCGTAGATGCCTATCCGGAGGATGCATACTATCAAATGCCTTTTGCAGGAGCAGAGGGTTATCACAGCAAAACTCTGGCTTATTCAATGTGGCATATTTTCAGGATTGAGGATATTGTGGCGCATACTCTTATTAAAGGGGATGAGCAGGTTCTCTTTTCCGGGAAATGGCAGAAGAAAATCGGCAGTCCAATCATCACTACCGGTAATGAATTGGTCGGTGATGAAATCGCAGAGTTTTCGAAACGACTGGATATAAATGCACTGTTTGAATATTGCAAAGCAGTGATGGAATCTACTAATGAGTTGGTTCGGGGACTTTCATATAAAGATTTAAAGCATAAGTTTTCCGAAGAGGACAAAACCGGGGTTTTGGAAAGCAAGTGCGTAAGCACGGATGAAAAGGCTGCATGGCTTGTAGATTACTGGTGTGAGAAGGACATTCGTGGACTTATAAAAATGCCTTTTTCCAGGCACTGGATCATGCACATAGAGGCTATGTGCCGGATTAAAGATAAACTGTGTCTGATGGCCAGAAAGGGTGTGGATCCAATCGCACGTTGCGGGTTGTCGTGTAATCACTGCTTCTTAAAGAATTGGTGTGGTGGCTGTAGAACTGCCTACAATACCTGTTCTAATGCTATCAACTGCCCGGGCAGAGTCTGTCCGAATTCAGCTTGCTGTATGGAGAAGGGAATTGATGGCTGTTACGAATGTGATGAATTGAGAGGATGCAGGAAAGGCTTTTATAAATACGATGATGTGAACGCCATAAAAGCAATGGCTCTGTTCATTCGAAAGTACGGTAAAAAGGAATTGCTCAGTGTTATGGACAAACTTCATAAAGAGCATGATTTTGAAAAGATTCAGGAAATCCTCGGAGATGATATTGATGAAGGATTTGGAATATTGGAGAGGTGTAGATAACGGATTTCCCGAGAGGAACCATATACGATATGTTGTGTGACGCCTATTCATATGATAAGCGAAATCAATGCATCTGGGATAGCAACTGGAAGGAATCAGATGATTTCTTTTACGATAATCCTGAGATTGTACTTTGACTTAGGTTAAGAACTATTTAAGAGAGATACGATCATGGATGAAAGAATGCTTCAAAATATACTGGCAGAGTATTATGGAATAGAGAACTCTTCTTTGGAACTGCTAAGGGAAGGTGGCGGCCATACATATGTTGTAAACGGTAAGGATAAATATCTTCTAAAGGTTATTGGTTCCGCTTTCTTTAACACTGCAAGACAGTCGGTTTCCATTATGAGATACCTTGAGGAAAAGGGATTTTTGGTACCTAAGATCATACTGACTAAGAGTAAAGATACGGTTTTTGAAACAGAAACCGAAGGTGAGAAAAAACTGATCATTCTCATGGAATTCATTGACGGAGACGAACCGGAACTTGAAAACTGTGCGTCTGAAGTCGGAGAACTGGTAGCAAGGTTTCATCAGCTTATGGAGAATTATCCTGTTGAGCCTGTCTTACATGACAAAGATTTTTTCATAGGCCGATATCTGAATTTCCTTCGTCAAAAGAAATATCCCCGTATTGAAGAGTATGAAGAACTGGGTGATCGTCTGTGGGAGAGAGTTAAAAATCTTCCCCGGGGGATATGTCATGGTGATCTGCACAGAGGAAACCTGCTGCAGAATAAGGACGGACAGATCTATCTTGTGGACTTTGACACCGTTTGCCGTGCTCCGTTCATGTTTGATGTCATGGTCATGTGTGATATGACGGATTATTTTAACCTGAAGCAGGAAGATATAGAACTGACAAAGGAAGTATATCAGAAGTTTCTTTCGGGCTATTTAGACTGTCATACGCTTAGTCGTGAAGAGATTGACTCTTTTTTGTACTGGGTAGGGATCAGGCATTTTCAGCTGCAGGCTACAATACTTGAGATATATGGAGTTGACTGTATAGATGAAGGCTTTGTCGATGGCCAGCTTTACTGGCTGAACAAATGGCAGGATGCTTTTTCCCTAAAATAATAGAATCAGATAATGTGCGCAACTTATAGTTGCGAGATTCATAATAAAAGCAATTGAGGGTTGGTGGAGAAAAGAAGGCAATGGCCGAATCGTATTTTGAAGACGGAGGAATTGTGAATATGAAAAATCATTACAAAGATATGCCTGAAAGTATGAAAGGAACATACGGAGATTTTTCCAGGAATTTCGGATTTTCCTGGAAGGAATTTGTGGCCACGGTTCCGGCACCGCTGTTTCTTGTTACCACATACAAATCCAACGGTATGCCAAATGCCTGCATGCAGTCATGGGCAACTTTTACGAGTGCCGGCCACGGTAATGGTTTTTATGCTATCCTTGCCAGCGTGAATAAAAACGGACACCTTTACAAAAGCGTGAACGAGACAAAAGAAGCCGTTATCAATTTTATGTCTGAAGAGTGCCATGCTGCGTGTATGGCAACGATTCAGAACAATCAGTTTGAAGCAGATGAGATCACGGCTTCCGGCCTGACTGTCGAAAAGGCGTCATGGGTTAATGCTCCTATGGTTTCGGAATGCTTTATGAACCTTGAATGCAAGTACGTCTGGGAAAAGGAGATCGTACCGGGCGATGATCACGTTATGCTTTGCCTTGAGGTGATAGGCATTCATATTGATGAAGACCATATGCCTGACAGAACGGGAGAGAATGGAATCCTTTACAACATCCACTACCAGATGAATCCCGAGAATGTAACAAAGACAGGCCATGACTACGCAGCAGTTCTTAAGAAAAAAATAGATGTTATGGAGTATTAATTTGGCTATGGAAATAAGACACGTGGAACTTCAGGATAATACACCTTTCTGTACTCTGTTATTCATTGACGAGAAATATCGAGGTCAGGGATTAGGAAGACTGCTTATGGATCGTTGGGAAAGTGATATGAAATCACAGGACTATGGAATGCTGATGACCTCGACTCAGGTTGACGAAGAGGCGCAGCATTTTTATCGAAAACTCGGTTATAAAGATTGCGGCGGTTTTGTTGTGGACGTACCGGGATACGAGCAACCTATGGAAATGATCATGATTAAGGCGGTATAAAGAATATTCAAAAAGGATTGAACATGGATAAACTGTTTATCACACATTACTATTATCCCGGAACGGATCCTTTGAAAAATATAATGAATCTTCCTGAGGAAGAAGCATTTGCGATAGCTGCAAACCTTGCTGCCACGCATCCGGACATTACAAGTTTCGGACGCTTTGCCGATTTTGAGAACTATTATCCCAATCGAAAGAAAGCGGATGAGTATGTGAGGGATAGCTTTATAAGGCTTGGCGGAAAGCCCAAACTGCAGCACCCGTATTCTTTTACGCTTATGGAGTGTGAATATCTGAGGAAATGGTTTGACAGTAGTGAAAAGATTGTATTTGATCTTTCTGATATACCTGATGACCGGGTGAGCTTTACTCTGGGTGACAGCTGTGCGCTTATCGTGCATGGAGAAGAACCGGTTGTTCTCACAAAAGAGATGCTTCTTGATAGCATCAGAAACTGCGGTTCTGTAGATGCATTTCTTAAACAATCATTAGGGAAGTACGCTTATGTAGAAGCGCAGTTGTGGGATACAATCTGAGGGTGCAATTACGCCACAAGTTGTATTGGAATATAACGTGCTACGATAGGAGAATAAAGATGCAGTTTGGGATGCCGACTCTGATTGAAAATCGAACACTAAAGGACAATATAGATCTTTGTAAAAGCCTCGGTCTTCAATTCATAGAACTTAATATGAATTTCCCGGAGTTTCAGGTGAACAAGCTGGAGCAGATAGACACCCTGATCAAAGCAGCGGAATATGCAGGGATTTATTATACAATTCATCTGGATGAGAACCTGAATGTTGCTGATTTTAATCCACTGGTATCTGCAGCATATCTGGAGACGGTAAGGCGAACGATTGAAGCTGCTAAAGAGTTGCTTCCGCTTCGTGACACTTATGGAGACAGAACTCAACCATTGACTCTTAACATGCACATGAATCATGGAATCTTCATAACTCTGCCTGATCGAAAGGTTCAAATGTATGACAGGGATTTTGATACTTATATGGCTTCTTTTGCAGCATTCCGCTCTTTATGTGAGGAATGGATTGCCGGGAGCGATATTATGATTTCTGTAGAGAATACAGACGGCTTTCGTGAATATGAGATGAAAGCGATAGATTCTCTTCTTGAAAGCCCGCTTTTTGGATTGACATGGGATATCGGGCATTCTAAAGCTACGGGAGAGAAAGACGTCCCGTATTTAATATAGCACGAAGGTCGATTGATTCATTTTCATATTCATGATGGTTCTGAAAAACCTCCCAAGAATCATCTGGCACTCGGTGATGGCGAGATTGATCTGGCATCAAGGCTTAAATTTGCAAAGAACAGAAATGCAAGATGTGTATTGGAAACGAAGACTATTGAAGCACTCAAAAAGTCTGTGGAATGGTTAAAAGATACCAACTTTGTATAGAGATTATTTTTTAATTAAACGAGCTAAAGGCGGTGATGGTTATGGCATCGAGCAAAGAATACCTTGATTTTGTTTTAGAACAGCTCTCGGGGCTGGACGATATTACCTATAAGGCGATGATGGGAGAATACATAATCTATTATCGTGGCAAAATTGTCGGCGGAATCTATGATGATCGTTTTCTTGTCAAGCCTACAAAGTCAGCAAAAGCATTAATGCCGGAAGCAGACTTGGAACTCCCGTATGAGGGGGCAAAAGAAATGCTGTTGGTAGATGATATCGACAACAGGGAGTTTCTTAGAACCTTGCTTGAGACTATGTATGATGAATTGCCTGCGCCGAAGAAAAAGAAATAACTTTCAGGATAATAGATTATCATGAGAGTACGGAGGAAGAATAATGACTGCTAAACAATATAAGAATCTCAGGAATTTTATTATAATTGCCGGCATAGTTATCGCGTTTGTTATTTGGCTCTTTATTCCCGATACATTCAAAAACTCACCTTTATTCCATGTAGGCAATGGTGAGTATGGTTCGAAATGGGGAGCATTGATATTACTACCTATTCCCTTGTTTTCTTTATGTTTTAGAAAATCAAAAACAGAGTTTCATGGTTCTGACCAAGAATATGCGACACATGAACAAAATGCTGCTGACAAAACGAATATGCAACTTGGTATGGTGACAGCAATAGCTCTGTCACTTATAGTCATCGGATTAATGAGTGCAGCTTTATTTCTGCTATAAATAATTGAAGGTTATATCGCAATTAATCGCTCTAAGCTAACTGAATAATGAAACCTAAAACGGCGGTTATGAGAGAGATCTTGTAGCCGCCGTTTTTTACAAAAATCACTAAAAGAATCTTGACGGCTAATTCAAATTAGCTTATGATGGGCTAAATTGAATTAGCCAACAAGGGGTAAGCATATGGATACAAAACAAAGGATTCTTGATGAAGCGCTGACGCTCTTCTCAGAAAAAGGTTATGCCAACGTTTTTGTAAATGATATAGCGGAAAAGGTCGGGATCAAAGCACCTTCTTTGTATAAGCATTACAAAAACAAGCAGGCGATCTTTGACGCCATCATCGCTGAAATGAATCACAGATTTGAACAGCAGGCGCATACCTTAAGCATAAACGGTACCGATCCGACCGCAGATGCTGAAGTTTATAAAAACATGGATGAAGATCATCTGGTCAAACTGGGAACCGATCTATTTACGTACTACCTTCATGACAGTTATACCAAGCGATTTAGAAAAATGCTGACACTTGAACAGTTTCAGGATGAAGACCTTGCAAAGGTATACTCTAAACAGTATTTTGATATGCCGCTAACTTACCAGGGGATGCTTCTTGGACTGCTGGTAGCTCAAGGATTTCTGGTGGCAGATGACGTTCCGGTAATGACGCTTCAGTTTTATGCTCCCATATATATGCTCCTTACCGTTTGCGACAGAGAACCGGAGAGAGAACAGGAAGCGCTTAAGCTGATGGAAAAGCACATCCGGCAATTCGATAAACTCTATGGGAGGAATTTCTGATGAAGATAACGGTTATTAACGGTACGGAAAAACATGGTGTTACATACAGGCTTAAGGAGATCTTTCTGGATGAGTTAAGAGACCGCTCAGAGATCACTGAGTTTTATCTTCCCAGGGATTGTCCGGGGTTCTGCATCGGATGTACGGCCTGCTTTCGAACGTATGAGGATAAGTGCAAGGATGCAGAATATACTCAGAAGATCGAGAAGGCTTTACTTGAAGCAGATCTGCTCGTATTCACATCACCCGCATATGTCTTCCATACAACCGGTGCCATGAAGGCAATGCTGGATCACTTCGGATACAGATGGATGCCACACAGACCTGCGAAGGAAATGTTTGGAAAGCGTGCTGTAATAATCACACAGTGTTTAGGCGCAGGGGGAAAATCGGCAGCAAAAGATATCAAAGACAGTCTTTCATGGTGGGGTGTCAGCGATATCAGGGTATGCAGCTTTAAACTGATGACCGAGATCGACTGGGAAAAAATCCCGGAAAAAAAGAGGAGACAGATAACGGCAAAACTGGCTGGTACCGCAGCTAAGGTAAAACGGATAGATTTTTCACGGCCCGCAAGAACAAATTTTATGACCAAATGCAAGTTCTATGCAGTAAGAATGCTGCAGACCGGACTCGGAAAGGCCAATCCGGAGTATACGGATTATAAGTATTGGAAGAGTAATGGTTGGATCGATAAAACCAGACCGTGGAGATGAGAAATAGGCTATGGAAAACGTAAAATCATTTTTGACAAGGATACGTAAGCCTGATAAGAGCACTCCACGGCATATTCAGATATTGGTAAGCATAGGCATTGCAATGGCAGGATTTGCTCTTGGAGTGTTGCAGAAACGGCTTGACTCCGGTGCTGTAAATGAGTTGCCGGTAATATTGCAGAGGATTGATATTAGTAACTACCTTGGAAGATTTGCAATATGGATCCTGTTGGGGACGGTTATATCAGTATATACCAGAACGCCGGTAAGGGCAGCAATCAATACATTTTTGTTTTTCATTTGCATGGTTGCCGGATACTACTTGTATTGCCATTATGTATTGGGCTTCCTGCCAAGGACATATATGATGGTATGGGTCATATTCTCTTTGGTTTCGCCGATACTTGCGTTTATCTGTTGGTATGCAAAGGGAGATGGAGTTGTTGCTGTCCTGATATCAGCCTGTATCCTGGGAGTGTTATTCTCACAGGCATTTTTGATCACGCAGGGATTCTATGTGACTCACCTGCCGGAGGTTATAACGTGGCTGGTCGGTGTCATCATTTTGATCAGGAAACCGAAAGAAACAATGTTGGAATTAGTGATATCACTACCGATAGCATTCGTGTATCAGCTGTTTATACCTTATTGGGGATAGTATCAATGCACGTATGATTATAAGTAAATGACTTACATGTTCAAGGAAGACCAGATATCTTCAAACCAGGATTTTGCAAGGAATTGCAGGATCATGTGGAGTGATATCTGACATCTCCGGATAACGATATATTTGTTGATGAGCAGGATGAGAAAATTACGGGAAGGAAACGACTATGGCTAAAGATATGACAGTACTCTGTGACGAGGGGCTTATCAACCTCAGGGTTGGGGCAATAATTTTAAAAGATGGTAAATTTCTGATGGTAGGCAATGAACGTTCGGACTATTTGTATTCCGTAGGGGGAAGAATAAAGTTTGGAGAAACCGCTGAAGAAGCTGTTGTCCGCGAGGTATATGAAGAAATCGGAGTCAGAATGGAGATAGACAGACTTGGTTTTATTCATGAGAATTACTTCTATGGGGATGTGCCTACAAATCTGGGGAAGCTGATATATGAAATCTCTTTCTTCTTTTACATGAAAGTACCGAAGGATTTTGAACTCATCAGCAACAGTTTCACGGAGGATGAGAGCAAGGAGTTCTTGCGCTGGGTGGATGAGAACGACAGTATTACCGTTTATCCTACGTTTTTCAAAACAGAGTTGCGTCAACCTGTAGAGACGGTTAAGCATTTTGTGACTGACGAAAGATAAATTCAAGTTTGTGGAGATGATAAAGTGACGATAGAGGAATTATTGGAAAAAACATACTGGATCTGATCAAAGAGATTTCTTCTTCAGAAGGATTGTTTGTTTGGAAAGGTGTTGAAGCAGAGTATTAACTTTTTATTTAGGAAGGATATTCGGTGACAGACATAATGAAACTTATAGCTCCCTGCCCGGAATATGCTGATGAAATATGGGCGTTTAGGGCTGAAGTATTAGAAAAAGATGCGGATAATGAAGACCAATTTGCCGGGTGCATGTCACTTAATTCGTGCCGTTCTGCCGAAGAATGGATACATATTTGCGAACTTCGTAAAAGTGAAGAGACATGCAGAGAAGTCGGTACAGAAGTACCTTCTAATACCTATCTGGCAATCAGGCAAAACGATAATCGGTTAGTAGGAATTATTGATCTGAGGCATCATATAAATCATCCTATCCTTGGTACATGGGGAGGTCACTGCGGTTATTCTGTACGTCCTTCTGAACGTGGGAAGGGATATGCAAAAGAGATGCTTAGACTGAATGTTAAAAACGCTAAAAAACGGAGAATTGAGAAGATGCTTGTTACCTGCGATTCTGATAACACAGCAAGTGAAAAAACTATTCTTGCCAATAGCGGAGTATTTGAAAGCACCATTAACGTTGACGGGACGGAAATGAAACGATATTGGATAAACGTAAGCGAATAACTTTGATCTGATGGAGGCGCCATGTTAAAAGATTACGAGATAGATAAGCCTGTTCTTGAAACAGACAGACTGATTATCAGAACTCTTAACGAAGCAGATGTACCGGATTTGAAAGAATGGCTTGGGAGAGATGAAATTTATACCTATTGGGGGCGAAAGGCCAGTAAAAATGAGAAAAATCCGGAACTGATGTTTATCGACGCTCGTCCCTGGGTAAAAAGAAAGCCTTCACCTGATTTTGACTGGGGGATTGTTTTGAAAGAAACAAATACTGTTATTGGAATGATTGCAGTATTTGATATACAGAATTCGAGGATGGGTGATATAGGGTATCGTATTCATCCTGAATATTGGAATATGGGAATTACTACAGAAGCACTGAAGGAAGTAGTAAAGTTCGTTTTCGAAAATACTGAAATAGAACGGCTGAACGGACGTGCCGATGTAAGGAACATTGCTTCGAATAAGGTGCTGGAGCGGTGTGGGTTCATAAAAGAGGGGACAGTTAGGCAAGGCAAAATGGTTTCAGTCTACTGTGATTATAACATTTACGGTATGCTCAGAGAAGATTATGGATTATATCGAAGAGAGTTTTTGGCGCTCTCGGAGGTTTGACTGGAGGCACGTATGAGCAACATAGAAAAGTATAAGAAGTATTTTACAAAGGAATATCTGATGGGCCCCAATTCTTTCAGGCTTCTTGATGAGTTGATCCGCAGAAGTCCTGAAGGTACCTGCTTTAAACGAACGTTAGATCTGGGCTGCGGTTATGCCCTGACATCGTTGTTTGTAGCCAATGAAACGGATGCAGAGCATGTATACGCATTTGATCTTTGGGTCCCTGCAACAGAAAACTATAAGAGAATACGTGATAATGGTCTGGAGGATAAGATTATACCAATCCATGGTGATGCCATGAATATGCCTTTTGCAGAGGAGTATTTCGATGTCATAGTCAGTGTGGATGCGTATCATTACTTTGGGTGTAAAGAAGGAATCTTTTCCGATAATGTATTACCGTATGTCAAAAATGGCGGTACTGTGATGATCGCTGTTCCCGGATTAAAAGAACAGCCGCAAGGTGAACTGAAACAACTTTTTGAGACATGGGCAGAAGGTGATGATTCAGAACTGTTCAAGACTGCTGATTGGTGGGAGAAGTTGCTTAAGGACGAATGCGGTGACAAGTGCAGTATCGAAGTTAAAGAAGCTGATTGTTATGATATCGCCTGGCATGAGTGGTTTGAATCGGGGCATGAATACGGGATCCGAGATAAGGAGTTTCTGGATAAAGGACTGTATGATATCCTGAATTTCCTTTTGATTTATGTCAGGAAAGGAAAATAACATGATGGATAATTACAGTACAAGGATATCGGAACGGATGTGGAACCAGCCCGATAAAGGGGAATTGGAAGCAGAACGAGAAAATACATTTATTGATGACATTGTACAGAAAGCACATATAGAGCGCGAACTTTTACATTCTCTTGACGGAATACGGACAGCGTTTGACGGAGGAGCCGGGTGCGGAAGATTTTCCATACTCCTTGCAAAGCAGGGAATTCATGTGACTCACTTTGATATCTCACAGCCAATGATCGATAAGGCAAAGGAGATTGCAGAGAGAGAAGGCGTTGCTGACAGGATTACTTTTGTAAAAGGCGCATTGGAAGATCTTTCGGCATATGCAGATCGAAGTTTTGATCTTGTTATGTCTTTTGACTCACCGATTTCATATACTTACCCCAATCAGGAAAAGGTCATTGGTGAATTAGTCAGGATAGCAAATAAACGTATCATGATCAGCGTGTCAAGCAGGTTGGGATCAGTTCCCTATCTGGCGAATCCAATCCAAAAGAACCAGTTTATCCTGAATGAAAACAGTAAGGATTCGTGGGTTCAGTGGTGCTTAAGCAGCAGAGGTCAGATGATAGATGGTTTCGCATTTAATAAAGAATCTGTGGTTAATGCATATGATACAGGACTCCTTGGAGATGTTGAAGAAACAAAAGAGGCCTATGACCGTGGAGAATCCCCTTGGTGTGTGACTTATCATTTTATGCCTGATGAGTTGGAAGGTATTCTTAAGCGATTCGGGGTTAAGAACATTTCGCTTGCCGGCCCCGGAGCATATGCAAGGACGATTCCAAACGAGATTCTTGTAAAGATTATGAATGATCCAAAGCAGAGAGCTGATTTCCTGGAGTTCTGTCATATGTACGACTGCAACCCGTATGTATGCGGTATGGGCAAAGATAATCTGTTTGCTAAGGGAGAAGTATGAAAAATGCCGCTTCGGAATTCGCCAGATAAATTGGTTATGAAAGAATCTACATCATGAAAGGAAATTTGAAATGAATAGCGATCATGAAAAATACATGAAAAGATGCTACGAATTAGCCATTAGTGCAGGTAAGAAGGGATTTGATACTTTTGGTGCCGTGCTTGTTTATGATGGGAAAATTCTGGAGGAAGCGGAGAATACCGCCGATTTTGAGAAACACATATTTGGTCATGCGGAGTTTAATCTCGTGCATAAGTGTGCCAATAAGTATTCTGACGAGATAATGGAAAAAGCAATTCTTTATACCAGCTGTGCACCCTGTGAGAGATGTCTCGGCGCTATCGCGTCACTTGGCGTACATAATGTGGTTTGTGGAGTATCGTACAAAGAATTTTGCAAATTACTTCCGTTTGATTATCAGGCAGTTGACCACGAAGGACTTCTAAAGCAACTTGGAATCACTATGAAGCTTACGGAATCGGTTCTTGAAGATGAAGGTATGCATGTTTTTGAATGGTGGGGCGGAGAATATCGTCCGTTAGAAGAATTGATAGCGGAGATGGACGAAGTGAAAAAGAACAACAGGGAATAGTTTGATAAATTCAAGTTTGTCGGCTTGCTGTGATAGTACGTTTTATTGGAAGATAAAAAGGATAGAGGAATGGTATGAATAACAAAAAGGCACTGACGCTCTATTTGGTCGGAGCATTAGGACAAATTGTCGTCGTATGCATAATTGCCTTTGTACTAAGACGATTTGGACTGGAGGTGGGTTATGCCACACCGTTAGGATGGATAATCATTGCAATTGGTGGTATTTCTTCAGCGTTATGGGGAACCATTATTTCAATCAAATATAGAAATACAGGTTTTAAAACCGTAATCTGTGATTTCTTTAGGTTAAAACAAAGCCCTCTAAATTACGGTTGGATGATTTTGTTCTTATGTTTGGATTTTCTTCCGGTTGTATTCGGAGGGAGGATATCAATAAGAGTGTGGTATCTGCCAATCATAATGTTTTTCAAGCATATAGTACTAGGTGGTATAGAAGAAATTGGCTGGAGATACCTGTTTCAGCCGATTTTGCAGGAAAGACTGCACTACATTTTAGCTACGATCATCACATTTTTCTCGTGGGGATTATGGCATTTCTTGTTTTTTTATCTAGATGAAACACATGCTGATGTGATCCCATTTTTAATTGGTTTACTTGTAAATAGCTTTATTCTTTCAGCGTTATATGTGAAAACAAATAACCTTTGGATATGTGTAATAACGCATTCTCTGATTAATGTTTTTTCACAACTTGTGACTGGAGGTAATCAATATGTAGGCTATTTCAGTAAAGTTGTTATTATAGTAATCGCTATTATACTTGCTACTAAAACAATTAGGAAGCAAGATAAACAATTGTGCTGATGCTAACACATTAAATCGGAAGTTAATCTGCCTATGTAGAAAAAAGCAAATCACGGCATCAGTAGTATGACATCGACCTGTTTACTACGTTTCACGAAAGATAGCCGAAATGCTGTAAAATGCCGTAAAATCAAGCTTTTCTGACATTTTGCGTTTTTTCTCGTACTATCAGGCATGTGCAGACAGTAGTTTTTTCCAGGCCATATCGTTAAAAGGTTAGGGACATAACGTTAAAAGGTTCTAGGGTATATCGTTAAAAGGTTATAGATAAATGACAGATTTTACTACTATTACAGCTTGCGGTGAATGTTGCGTGGGCTGTTCGAAAAAGATAAACGGGGAATGTCCCGGGTGTATAGAAGCTGAGGGATGAGTATATCAGAGATATCTTGCAAGATTGTTATGGGGAAGAGGGCATAGCATGACGACAGAATACAGGCAAGTGGCTTTAGAAGCGTTAGCTCATTACAATATATCAGCGACAGAAATAGAATTGCTCAGACACAATGAGAATCTGACCTATCGCGTGGGAAACGAGTATTTGCTGCAAATACACGAGCCGGCAGAGGGGTTTTCAGCAGAGTTTTTTTACGACGGTGTTGAACGTTTCGAGATATATAAGTCGGAACTTGCTTTTCAAGCCCACTTAAAGAAACAGGGCATGCAGATACGCGAAGCAGTCGAAAACCGTTATGGTGAACTCATTACAAAGTTACAGAATGGTATATATGTTACGGTTTCGAAATGGCTGGATGGTGAATCGTTAGATAAGCTTGAGTTGAATGATGCGATCTGTTATCAGATCGGTGAGATGCTTGCTCGTTTGCATCAGAAGGCAAAGGGATTCCGGGTATCACCGGTAAAAACCTATGGAAAGCAACATTGCGAATGCACAAAAAGGAGATTTCAGGCACTGGAAAATCTTGGGTTAAGCGCCGAGTATTCTTTGATCATGCAAAAGTGCTGTGACCATGCCGGAGCTGTATTGGAAAACGCGCAGGATGAATTTCAGATGATCCATGGTGATCTGTCTGCATCGAATATCTTGCAAACACCGGATGGACTTGTGCCTATTGATTTTTCGTTTTTCGGAATGGGACATCCGATGTATGATCTTGCTGTTCTGTTTGGAAATATCGGCGGAACATTGGCGTGTAGGAAACAAATTGCAGAAGGATATCGGAATGCAGGCGGTACGATCCGTTACGATGTGTTAGATGCCTGTTTTATTCTTACCTTGTTAGATTGTCTCGGAATTCATTATGAACAGTGGAGTAAGCAGGAGTGGTTTGCACCCAGAATGCAGCGGTGGCATAAGGAAAACCTGATCCCGTATGTGCAGGGAGAGCGCATTTATGCGGATGATTTTTATCTGTTACATGTGGCTGAAGATAAAATGTAAAATTCCACTTCTTTCTTATTTGGAGGATAAGCGAAAAGTTGAAAATCTGTGCGATTTGTATACAATAGTATCTGCAGCTGTTTTTTTAGCAAAGATCATAGGAAAGGTTGATACTTATGGATAAGAAGGCATCTGTGGACAGCATTAATAAGGGTATTGGGCGGTTCACCGCCGAAGACAGCGCGGCGGTAGACGATCTGACGCCGTTGTTTGAAATTTCCGATTACCCGGAGGAGATGCGGGAACTTCTGGCCGAGTGCAACAGAAGGATCGATGAGGCAAACAGCAAATACCGCATCGCCAAATACAGAGAGGATATGTTTGCCAAGGGTATGAAAGCCGGCATGTATTTCTGCACGTTTGACCGCAGCGAGAACATGCTTGGTTTTGAGTTCAACGACGAGACGAGACAGATGCTCGGCTATGACGGCCTGGAGGATCTGCCGAATGAATTTGACAGCTGGGTTAAGACGCTTGTTCCGGAAGAACGGGACGCCATAGTCAAGCTTTTCTGGGATTCGGTCCGGATCCACAGGGATCTGCCGGATATCACGCACGCCACCTATCGGATGCAGAAAAAGGACGGCAGCATCATCTGGGTGACCGGAGCGGGAAGATTCATCAGACGTCCGGATGACGGCTCTTTGGAGATTTATATGGGCTGCTATCGCGATATCACGGCGCAGCAGGAGCTGGAGGAGTATTTAAAGATCATCGAGGCAATCGGGAAGGTTTTCAATTTCTCGCTGTTTATCGATGTCAGCGATATGAGTTACCGCATGATCAGCA
The DNA here is from genome assembly GCA_902794095.1 of uncultured Lachnospiraceae bacterium. Taxonomy (GTDB): domain Bacteria; phylum Bacillota; class Clostridia; order Lachnospirales; family Lachnospiraceae; genus AC2028. Next base: position 143,875 of record CADBFZ010000002.1, read on the forward strand.
CCAACAAATATGTGGAAATGGTTGATAAGGATCCGGATGCGCTGCAGTTTTTGAGAAACAATGTTGCGGCTTCCGTGGCCGAGAGCTTCCGCGCCGGTTTATACGAATGGCTGGATAAGGACAGGATCCTTGCGGCTGTTGAAGAGCACGGATCGACAAGTATGGAATTTTACAGTGAAGGCGCGCATCGCTGGTTTGAAGGTATCTTCATGGTAGGCGACAGGAATGAAGACGGAAGCCTCGCGCACCTCGTATACGGCTGCCAGGATACCACGAAGGCCAAGCTGCAGAACCTGGATCAGCTGAAAAAGATCTCCGAATTCGAAAAGGAGATCTATATCGATTCGCTTTCCGGGATCCGGAACCGAAGATTCCTGAATGAAAAGCTCATTTATGAACCGTGCAAAGCGGTGGTCATGGCGGACATCGACCTGTTCAAGGAAGTCAACGACACAGCCGGTCACCAGGGCGGCGATGAAGCAATCCAAAAGGTCGCGAAGATACTGGAACAGTCAGTCCGGGATGACGACGTGGTCATCCGTTACGGCGGCGATGAGTTCATGATGGTTTTCCTTGATATTACGCGTGCAGGCCTGGAAAACAAGTTCTCAAAACTGAAGACGGAGCTGGCAAAGATCAGGATCGCTAGCAGCCCGGATGTACGGATCAGCATGAGTTTCGGAGCGGCGTTCGGAACAAGGCTAGTCAACGATCTGATCGTGACGGCGGATAAGGCGCTGTATGAATCGAAAAAGACGCGGGGGACTTATACGCTGATCGAGGTATAGAGTGAAGATCACAAAATATCCGAATCGCAATCAGCCGGACTGAGAACGTGATCAAGGGGGTTCAAAATGAACCCCCTTTTTTGCGTCTTAGGGGTTCACTTGAACTCCCAACGTGTGTTTGGGTTTGCACCCGATTTGCACACGTTTCCAAATAACCGGAATTTGAAGGTAACAGTTAATCTTTTTTCAGCTCCGATATGTTTTTTTCTTTTTAATCAGTTTAGGTTCTAGTTGCATATTCGCATATTCAAGCATGGGTTTTAGTAATTCGCTTTAAGGAGATCATTCTGTCGCTCTTGTTAAGAAAAGCGGTACAATTACCGTTTTTCTAAAATATAGCTTGTAGTGTTATCACAAACATATTATACTTTAGAAAAACGGTAACAAAACCAAAAATCTAAAATGGGGGCTTTTATGGAGATAAAGAGAGATAACTATTTAAAAAAGCTAATAAGAAAAAGAAACAATGGATTGATCAAGGTTATTACAGGAATTAGAAGATGTGGTAAGTCATACTTACTTTTTAATTTGTACTATGATTATCTCATTAAGGAAGGCGTTTCTGAGGATTGTATTATATCTGTGCCATTAGATGATGATGACTATATAGATTATTGTGATCCCAAAAAATTGTCCGAGTACATTAAAAGCAGAATAACTGATTCTAAAAAACAATATTATGTATTTATTGATGAAGCACAATATGCAATAACCAGAGAAGAAAAGAAAAACCCGGATGTTCCAATCAGACTTTATGGTGTTTTGAATAGTTTGCTAAGGAAGAAGAACGTTGATGTATACGTTACGGGGAGCAATTCTAAGTTTTTATCATCAGATATTTTAACAGAATTCAGAGGTCGCGGGGATGAAATACATATAGCACCGTTGTCGTTTTCGGAATATTTCCCGGCATCCGGTAAGGAACAATCTGAAGCATGGCAAGAGTATTTATTCTATGGTGGATTGCCTCATATTTTGGCAGAACCTGATAATGAATCTAAGGAAGCATATCTTGAGAGATTAACTTCCGAGATCTATGTCAGAGATATAGTTGAAAGGTATGAAATACGAGAAGCTGCAAGTATGGAAACCTTAATGAAAGTTATTGCTTCAGCTATTGGTTCGTTGACGAATGCTCAAAAAATATCGGATACATTTAATAGCAATGGCGATAAGCTGGTTTCAATGCCTACAATATCGAATTATCTAAAGTACCTCATGGAGAGTTTTCTTATACAGAAGAGCGAAAGATATGATATTAAAGGTCGTAAATATATAGGTACACCTTCGAAATATTATTATACAGATTTGGGACTTCGGAATGCTCTTTTGAATTTCCGTCAATTTGAAGAGACACATTTAATGGAGAATACCATTTACAATGAATTGATTTATAGAGGATACAACGTAGATGTGGGGGTGGTAGAGATTCGAATTGATGAAAATGGAAAAAAAGTGCGAAGACAATTAGAAGTTGATTTTGTGGTTAATCAAGGAAGCAAGAGATATTATATCCAATCCGTATATGCTTTACCAAATCAGGAAAAGATAGAACAGGAACAGGCTTCACTTGTTAAAATACCCGATTCATTTAAGAAGATAATCATTACCGGTGGCAATGCTCCTGTGTGGAGAAATGATCATGGCATAACAATTATGGGATTATTTGAATTTTTATTGAATGAAAATAGTCTGGATTATTGAAGTTTCATTGGCTGCGCTTGAAAGTGAAGAACTCATAGAAGCATTTATGAAAAGCGATGAAGTGCCGGCCGCCCTGATTATTGATTTAGTGGAACTATTTTAGGGAGTTAACGAATGAAGGAGATCGCGTTAAAAAAATGAAGTGCCCGATAATTGATGCGCATACGAGAATTATTTGTGATGAAAATGATTTTGCAGGTGTCAGGGAGGTTGCTGAATGGGTCAGAAATGACCTTCGCCTTGTTTTCGGCGACAGAGTATCCGACTCAGGTGAAGGGACAACCATTCTTGTGGGAAGCCTTGAAAAGAGTGACCTTCTTAGAGTAAAGCGTGAAGAAGGAATTCTGTCTGCAGATGGATTGAGAAATGAGGATGGAAGCATAAAGCGGGAGGTCTACAGAGTGGACCTGGTTAAAGAAGGTGATGCGGATAGGATCGTAATACAGGGGGCCGACAAACGTGGCACTATGTATGGGCTGCTTGCTGTATCGGAAAGCTGTGGAGTATCTCCGCTTGTTAACTGGTCCGGAGCTAAGCCGGCATCTCGGAATAAGATAACTCTTTCGGAATCGTTTTTTGGCATTTCGAAGGAACCATCCGTTAAGTACAGGGGGATATTTATCAACGATGAATGGCCGGCTTTTGGTAATTGGGCAAAGAAGCGTTTTGGTGGAATCAATGCCAAATGCTATGCGGAAGTTTTTGAATTGATGGTTCGTCTGAGGGCAAATTATCTGTGGCCTGCTATGTGGAATTCGAATTTTTCATTGGATGGCCCCGGACTTGAGAGTGCTGAACTGGCTGATAAACTGGGAATAGTTATGAGTACGTCCCATCACGAACCATGTATGCGTACCGGTGAAGAATACAGAATGGTCAGGGGACCGAAATCTGTTTATGGAGACGCGTGGGATTTCAGGGAAAACAGAGAAGGTATCATACGTTTCTGGGAGGATGGACTGAAGCGTAATGCGCCGTTTGAAAATGTCATCACAATGGGTATGCGTGGCGAGAGGGATACCGCAATCATGGCTCAGGCATCGCTTGAAGACAATATTGCACTTTTGAGGGACATCATTAAGACACAGAACGATTTGATTCGCAAATGTGTTAATTCGGATCTTTCGAAAGTGGCAAGACAGTTTGTTCTTTTTACGGAGGTTGAAAAATTTTATTACGGTGATGAAAATACTCCCGGTTTAATCGATGATCCGGAGATGGATGGAATAACGGTTATGTTCAGTGACACCAATTTCGGTTATACCAGGACTCTTCCTGCTAAAGAGCGCAGAGAACGTAATGGCGGATATGGTTTGTATTATCATGTCGATATGCATGGCGGACCTTATGCATATGAGTGGATAGGGTCAACCTATCTTCCGCGCATCTGGGATCAGCTCGGCACTGCTTATGATTATGGAATTCAGGACATCCTTGTTGTCAATGTCGGAGATCTGGTATCTCAGGAATTGGAACTTTCCTACATAATGAAAATGGCATTTGATATGGAGAATTACGGTTCCGCCCGGCTCAACAACGCTTTTTGTTTCGTACAGGACTGGGTGGAGAGAATCTTCGGAGACTATTATTCCAAAGAAGACAGGGTTTCCATATGCGAAATCATATCTGAATACACTCTGATTAATGAGCGTCGCAAGCATGAGATTATGAACGACAGAGTCTATCATCCTGCACATTATGATGAATCCAAGGATTTGTATGAAAAATGTGTGAAGATACAGAAACTTTGTGATGAGCTTTTGGAACGCACTCCGAAAGAAATCCGTACGGCGTTCTATGAACTTATCTATTATCCGGCTTACGGTACGGCGAATCTGCACAAGACCTGGATTGCATCTGCTTGGAACAAGTATTATGCGAATCAGAACAGAAATACTGCCAATGACCTGTGTGCGGAGATTGAGGCGGGCCTTGAGGCGGATCGAAAGCTGATTGATGATTTCCATGCACTTGCAGACGGGAAATACTATGGACACGCCCTCTCGGAGCATTTCGGTTTCCGAAACTGGAACGATTCCGGCTGTCAATTCCCAATGAGAACTTATGTTTATCCTTCCAGGAAAAGCAGGATGCTGGTTACCAAATCAGATGATTCCTGGTTTTATGACGGCAGGGAATATACGAAGCGAGAGGACACCCTTTACGATTTTCTAAGGCCGGATATAGATGATATTACTTTGGAGATTTCCTGCGGAAGTGAAAACGCCATATCTTATACCGTAACGACAGATAAGGATTGGATTGGTGTTGCTTCGGAGGGAACTGATGGATGCATACGAAACTTCTCCAATCTGATCGAGGGAAAAACATACAGAACAGACCGAATTCGGGTAAGGGTGGATAGAAAACTTATTCCGAGCGATGTCGTTTCAAGCGGTACCATCATTATCAGCGACGGTGATGAGTGTTTCGTGACGCTTACAGTAAGGGCATGCGGAAAAGAATACTATGAAGGCGTCTGCCGTGCGAAAAGCGGAAAGGAAATTTCAAAGGGAAGCATACTGGTTCATGCAGGGCATGCCGTGGCGGAAGGCCGTGATTTTGCGAAAATGACGGCAACCGACAGTGCTTGTTACAGAGTTATGGAACCGTATGGCAGACATGGCAGCGGTTTGAAGCTTTATCCCAATACGATAGATCTTACAAACGAAGACAGCGGTTCGCTTCCGTATGCAGAGTATTTGTTTTTTGCAGAGGATGCGGGTGAATATGATGCGGAATTCATCTTTGCGCCGTCTTTTCCGGTATATGACGAGAGTTTTCAGTTTTTTGAGATCAGTGTTAATGGGGAGGAACCGACTCGAATCAATACAATCTATGATTCTTCAAGGCCGGTTTTCCTGAGCGCCCAGTGGACAGAAGACAACAGACGGAATGCCAAAATCGTATCTGCCCGTATTCACTTCAAGGCCGGAGTGAACAGATTGTCATATTGCCAGCTGAGTCCCAATCTGATTCTGGAGAGAATTGTTCTGTGGGATACAAAATGGCCTCCAAAAGAATCATATCTAGGCCCAAAGAACAGTTATGTTTTTGAATGAATTTGAGATAGTATTGTCGAACATCGAACAAGGAGACAAGCAATGAAGCAATATATTGTTGATGCTTTTACAGATAAACCTTTTTCCGGAAATCCGGCGGCTGTTTCGTAATGGATAAATGGCCGAAGGAAAGATCAAACTCTGAAAAGATATGAGTGAGGTATTTATATGATGGACAGCCTGATACAGAGTCTGCCTGAAGCAATTAGAAAGTATATTGAAGGCAGAGAATACACGATAGACGATATGGGTAAATCAGGATCGAAGATACTTATCTTCGAGGATATGGTGCTGAAGATCACTGATAAGCCATGTGATGATAAAGATGCAGTCGAAATGATGTGCTGGCTTGAAGGCAAGATCCTTGCACCTCATGTAATAGTATTCGAAGAAGATGATTCTTACAGTTATCTTCTTATGACCAGGGTAAGAGGAAAGGTTGCCTGTGACAAGTACTATCTGGAACGTCCGAAGGAACTTGTTCCGCTTCTCTCAAAGTCGGTAAAGATGCTTCAGAGTATAGATATAGCGGATTGCCCTGTCGTAAAGGATCTGGACAGAGAACTTAAGAAAGCCGCATACAGGGTGGAGAACGGTCTTGTGGATATAAGCGACGCTGAACCTGATACATTCGGAGAGAACGGCAGGTTCAAAGATCCCGAAGAGTTGCTTTCCTGGCTAAAGGAGAACAGACCTTCCTATGAACCCGTATTATCCCACGGAGATCTTTGTCTTCCCAATATCCTTATTGAGAATGGTGATATAAGCGGATTTATCGATATGGGTAACTGCGGTATCGCAGATAAGTGGGAAGATATAGCAATGTTGTACAGAAGCCTTCGCCATAATTTTGATGGAACATACGGCAAGGTATATCCGGGCCTTGATCCTGACAGCTTTTTCGAGGAACTTGGTATAGAGCCGGACCGTGAAAAGATAGATTACTACATTCTTCTTGATGAACTCTTCTAGACGGAAGTGGTAAGTTATACCGGAATAAGGAAAAGTGACTATGAATATAGAAACAGAAAGAATAATTATAAGATCTATCCAACGCGGAGACGAAAAAGCGTATGCCGAGATGGCTAAGGATGGGAGCTTAACTGAAATAGGGTTTGATGAAAACTTTTCAGATTGGGCAGGGGATTGGATAAATGAAGCAGTTGCTCTTACTGAAAAGGATGATCCAAGAGCTGATTATATACCTTGCACCATAGTGCTCAAAGCCACAGGGGAAGTAATCGGAAATGTTGGATGTACATATTATGAGGATACGGATAGGATAGGTATTTGTTATTTTGCCGGAACGGAATATCGAAGACATGGATATGTCAGTGAAGCAGTTCAGGCATACATTTCCTATTTCTTTGATCATTACAAGGAGAAAGAAATCATAGCCACTATTAAAGATATAAATATTCCATCATGGAAGACGGCAGAAAAATGCGGATTTGAGTTGGCAGAAACCAAGATGTACAAAGATATTGATGATGAGAGGGAAGAACTGTATAGGTTCTATAAGATAAATGGATGATAGATTAAATCGGAAGATAATTGAAAATGCTTTTATACCATTATTTTGACAAGAAGACAGGTCCCTTTCGTAATTTGTCGGACCTAAGCGAAGAAGAAGCCAATAAGGTGCTTCTGACCATAAAGTCCGAAAAACCTGAAAGCATGTGCGCAAAAAGGCAAGACAGTTACGTTGCCGATAGAAGGCGATTCGAAGAGATACTAAGGACCGAGTTCCGGAAAAAAGGCGGGAAGATTGAACGCGAAGTCCCCCACTATCTGGTGGTTGGTGAATGCCCATGGTTACAGAGCTGGTTTGAAGACTGCGATCACATAGTGATAGATACGGCAGACCTGGATCTGAGCACAGTCTCTTTTACCTATGGAGATTCTCATCCAACGTTCAGTGACCGTGTTAATGATGGAAAAGAGTACAGAAAGAAGCTCTATACATATGACGAGATAATAGGCGTGATTAAAAAGTACGGACTTCCCCAGGACTGGAATCCGGATGGGAAATACGGCCCAGAGCGGTACGTCGAAGCTCATGTGTGGAGTGATAGGGGAATAAAAGATGGCATCGAGTAAAGATTATTTGGATTATATTTTAGAACAGCTCTCAGAGCTGGATGATATAACATACAGGGCGATGATGGGAGAATACATCATCTATTATCGTGGAAAAGTTGTCGGTGGCATTTATGATGACCGCTTTCTTGTGAAGCCTGTAAAGTCTGCTGTGAAAATGATGCCGGAAGCCGGTCTGGAACTTCCATACGAGGGAGCGAAGGAGATGCTCCTTGTCGATAATGTAGAAAACAAAGAGTTTCTTTGCAATCTGTTAGAGTCGATGTATGAAGAGTTACCTGCCCCGAAGAAAAAGAAGTGAGCTATAGTAAGGAAAACCGGAAGTAAATCTTCCTAAGGGGGTGCAAATGCACCCCCCCCTCTCTTGCAAACCGGGGCGCGAGTAGTTTTTGACCCTATAAAAAACTACGTTTTGACTACGATTCACGGCCAAGATTTGCCACACTTTGCCGGGTTTTGCCATTTGGCCCGATTTTCCGTAAAATGACCGGAGTTTCAGTAGCTTGGCAAACCGGCGCAAACTGGAGCAATTTGATGCGGTTTTGGAGGTAAGAAATGCCGATAAAAGTATTATTTGTCTGCTGGGGCAACAGAACGGACCTTGGCTAATCATCGTTATTGATGCGTTTTTTTTGAAAACAGGGTACTTTTTATACCGTTTTTATACCTGCAACTATTATCTCTCCTATGAGAGAAAACATCTTGGGTTTTATTGAAGGCTGAATCAAGCCTTCTTTTTATTTGATAACCAAAAATCTAATATTTGAATTAAAATATTGACATGCATAATGAGTGATGATATATTTATCTCACAACCAAAAACGAAATATTTGATTTCAGAAACGAGGTGATTGCATGTTTGAAACTATTATAAAAATGAGGTTGGCTAATCCGACCCCAGTGGGAGGTTGCTTGAAAGAACATTTAGGATTCTTCAAGCTTAAATTGGAGGAGATGAACGCCTTGGAGAGCAATTACAACCAAAAAAAAGTTACAATTATTGAGCCGATTGAAGAAGATGATGTAGTTGTTTTAAAGGTTGAATCTGAACTTGAATTGACATCCCCAGGCAGAGCGTTTACTGGGTTGTCGAGAGCATTGTTGAATGAAGCTTCCGATGGATTTGACTCGTTTTACAAAGACAATCTTTTTCATGGGAGATTATTATCATTTGAACGCGAATACAAGGATTCTAAAGCTATTGAGAATTTATCTGACACTGATTTTTTAATTCGTCTGGTTATCCTGACACAGAAACCTAAAAGTCTTTTGACTCAGACAGAAAAAGACATATTATCTCAGATAAAGATACTCGCAGCAAATCTGCCTAATACTATAGATAATGGAGGTTTAAAATGAGCGATTTTGAGACAATGAAGATAGAAGCAAAAAGAGGCACGCAAATATTAGTTAATTATCATGATTGCTTAGGATGGAACGATTTTGGGGATAAAGGAAATGCTTGTTATAATCCGTTTGAATATTCATCGCAAACTGAATGTGACGAGGAAGCACTTTGGCTTGCTGCCGTTAAATCAACTATGAAAAAGAATTCGTATACACATCTGTTATTAGCCGAGCTTGTTGCAAAGGATATTGGATGTGCTTGGGTTACCTATGATTGGCTTTGCAAGAGTATGAGTAGAATTTTTAGCGGTCAATCTATGGATACACTTGTTAATATGTGCTGTTTGTCTAAAGATGTAAAGATTAAAATGAAGGAAAAAGGGATTACAAGTATTAATTCGCTTGAAGAAGTGTATGTATAGGCGAGGTGTCCCTTGCATAATGCCAAGAGAGTAGTTGTTATTGGAGAAGACAAAGCTCCAGATACCATGTTTATACCTTTTGATTTCATCAAATAAGTGGCAAATATATGATTATAAAAACGGAGTTTTTCATATGATAAAAGTACTGTTTGTCTGCTGGGGCAACATCTGTCGTTCGCCCATGGCTGAATTTGTTATGAAAGATCTGGTTAATAAAAGAGGACTCTCGGACAGGTTTGAAATCGCCTCTGCCGCAACCAGTACGGAAGAGATAGGTAATCCCGTTTATCCTCCCGCTAAGGCAGAACTTGCCCGCCACGGAATATCCTGTGAGGGAAAGAGGGCAAGACAGCTGAGACGCGATGATTACGAGAACTACGATTACATTATCGGAATGGAGAATCTTAACCTCAGCTATATGAACAGGATTCTCGGCGGAGATCCTGAAGGCAAAGTATCTCTTCTTATGGACTTTACATCGCATCCAGAGGATATTGACGATCCCTGGTATACGGGAGATTTCAAAGGTGTATTCAAACAGATAACGGAGGGGTGCGAAGCTCTTTTGAACAAGTGCATTAACGATTGATTTTATGTTAGCATCGGGATTCGATTTGCAGACGGATTCCGGTGTTTTTTTTTTCGATTAAAAAAATTTTGAAAATAAGTATTGAAATAATACTTAAAATGTGTATAATGAATTTAAGATAAGTATTGAGACAATACTTAAACAGATTTGATAAAACAGATTGTGATTTATCAAGCTAAAGTCTATTATTTTTTTATAGCGTAATCGGAGGTATTTGTTATGGCTAAGAAAATTGTTGTAGTAGTTGATATGCAGAAGGACTTCATCGATGGAGCTCTCGGATCTGCGGAGGCAGTTAAGATTGTTGATAACTGTGCTAAGAAAATAAAATCAGCCGTAGCAAATGGCGATACCGTTATTTTCACAAGAGATACTCACGGTGAGAACTACATGAACACAGAAGAGGGTAAGAACCTTCCCGTTCCTCACTGCATCAAAGGAAGCGACGGATGGCAGATCACAGGAGCACTTTCTCAGCTCGTCGACAATCCCGTGATCCTCGACAAAGAAACATTCGGAAGCAGAGATCTTGGAAAGCTTGTAGCAGAGAAGCTCGCTGAAGGTGATTATGACGGAATTGAACTTTTCGGACTCTGCACCGACATTTGTGTCATAAGTAATGCACTTCTTATCAAAGCTTTCTGCCCCGATATTCCCATCTATGTCGATGCATCCTGCAGCGCGGGTGTATCTCCCGAAAGCCACGATACAGCACTCAAAGCAATGGAAACCTGTCAGATTCACGTAACCGGAAAGGGTGAGGAACCTTGGAGATAACCAGGATCTACAACATAGCGTTATTCGGAGGGACGTTCGATCCGTTCCACATGGGTCACTATGAGCTCCTGAAGAACTTTAACGAGGAGATTCAGCCGGATAAGATCTACATCATCCCGACGGGCCATCCCTACTTTAAGGAACAGGTCGGCAAGAAAGTAAGCTCAGCCACAGACCGTATCGAGATGACAAGAGCGGGACTTGAAGGTCTTGATATTCCCTGGGAGATATCGACGGTGGAAACAGACAAAGATACACCGAGCTACTCGATAGAAACGATTTCTTTTTTCAGGGATATGGGTATTCCGAAAGAGAGCGGTGCCGGTCACCTGAAGATTTGGTTCTTATGCGGAAGCGATCTTCTTTTTGAAATAGACAGATGGTTTAAGTTCGAAGAGATTCTTTCATCGGTTACCCTTGCGGTTATACCCAGAGGTGATGACGACATGGATGAAATTCTCGCACGAAAAAAAGAACTGGAAGAAAAGTATAGCGCTAAGATTTATATTTCCAAGTACCGAGGCCGGAAGATTTCATCTACAATGATCAGGGAAAATCCTGAAAGTTGCAAAGATCTTATTCCCGAAGGAACATACAGATACATTCGTGAGCACGGACTTTACGAAAGCGGACAATAAACGGTTTACCTTCGCGTGAAGGTTTTGAAAGGAGTTATATATGGAACAGATCATCAACAGCCTGCTTGAGACAGACCTTTATAAGTTTTCCATGGGACAGGCAATCTACCATCAGTTCCCCAGCTACACCACAACCTGGACATTCAGATGCAGAAATACCGATGTCCGCTTTACTCCCGAAATGGTTGAAGAGATCAAGCGTCAGATTCAGCTTTACTGCGAGCTGAAGTTTACCGAAGAGGAACTTGAGTATCTCGGAAAGATCACCTGGTTCCAGAGATCCTATGTTGATTTCTTAAGACTCTGGCATCCCAGATTCGAGGATTTCGAGATTGGGACCAAGTCTCCTTGCGGACTTACCATCGAGACCAAGGGAACATGGCTCAACACTTCCATGTATGAGATTCCTACCCTTGCAATCGTAAACGGTGTTTATTTCCGCATGGGATTTGATTACGACAAACTCCTTGTAAGTTTCAAAGAGCGCCTTGATGACAAGATTAAAAAGCTCGAAGACGGAACCTGGAAAATCGGACCTTTCTCCGAGTTTGGTATCAGAAGAAGATTATCCGCAGAAGCTCAGGAACTTGCGGTTTCGGAGCTTGCTAAGGCGAAGCTTGACGGTTCTCTTTTCGTAGGAACTTCCAATGTATACCTGGCTAAGAAGTTCGGATTAAAGCCCGTTGGAACCATGGCTCATGAGTGGATCATGTGCGTAGGTCAGGGAAATCACAAGCACAATCCCGCATACTCTAATTGGTACGCACTGGATGCGTGGGTCAAAGAGTACGGAGTCCTCAATGGAATCGCACTTACAGATGCTATCACCACCGACTGCTTCCTTAAGGATTTCCAGCTTACCTATGCGACTCTATTCTCCGGCGTAAGACAGGATTCCGGCGATCCCATGAAGTGGGGCGATAAGATGATTAAGCACTATGAGTCACTTGGCATTAATCCTAAGACCAAGACCCTTCTTTTCTCCGATTCACTTGATTTCGAGAAGGCAAGCAATATTAATGCATACTTTAACGGAAGAGCAAATGTTGCGTTCGGTATCGGAACTTATGTTGCCAATGACACTGATGTTCCCGCTCTTAACATCGTTATGAAGACCACCGAGTGTAACGGTCAGGATGTTGCGAAGATTTCCGACAGTGAAGGAAAGGGAATGTGCAAGAATCCCGATTATGTAGATTACCTGCAGAGAACCATCGACTGGAGAATGAAGCACGAATAAGAGGTGAAACATGCTTACTAATGTTGAAAAGACAGTAAATGATGTAACCGAGTGGATCAAAGAATATTTTGAGAAGAACGGCAAGGGCTGTAAGGCGGTCCTTGGAATTTCCGGCGGTAAGGATTCATGCATCACCGCAGCTCTTCTTGCAAGAGCTCTTGGAAAAGAGAGAGTAGTAGGAGTCCTTATGCCCGACGGAGTTCAGCCGGATATCAGTGATTCCGAAGCGGTTGTTGAATTCCTCGGAATTGAGCACAAGGTTGTTAATATCGGAGAGACCGTAGCTGCTCTTAAGAAAGCTCTTGAAGATGCCGGCTCTGTTGTAAGTAAGGATACCAAGATCAACATTCCTCCCAGAGTAAGGATGACCACTCTTTATGCGGTGGCACAGGGACTTGAGTGCGGCGGAAGAGTAATCAATACCTGCAATAAGTCAGAGGACTACATCGGATACAGCACCAAGTTCGGTGATGCTGCGGGAGATATGTCCATTCTTGCGGGCTTTACGGTAGAGGAAGTTCTTCAGATCGGAGAGTACCTTGGACTCCCCGAGCATCTCGTTCACAAGACTCCTTCGGATGGTCTCAGCGGAATGAGCGATGAAGACAAGATTGGCTTTACCTACAAGGTCCTGGACAGATATATTGCAACAGGAGAGTGCGAGGACGAAGCTATTAAAGCCAAAATCGACCGCATGCATGTTCTTAATCTCCACAAACTCGAGCTCATGCCTCATTTTGAACCGTAATAACATAAATATGTATCAAAAAAACGTCCCGATTTTGGGACGTTTTTTGTGTATGAAGTTCCTGAAGCATGTGATAAAATGGGTCATGTAAACGCTTACATAAATATAAAACTCTGAACATAAACATTACAAAACGAGGTATGAAATATGAGTTTTAACATTAATAAAGATTCGGTCATAGTAGTTGATGAAAAAGACTGGCCCGGAGTATTCCGTGTTGCAGGCAAGGTTTCCGGGGACTTTAACAGAGTATTCGGTTCAGGCAAGGATGCAGAGTCGGTTTCTTTTACGGACGTAAATGCACTTGCAGGTAAGATCGTTGCCGGATGTATCGGAAAGTCTGAGATTATCGCAGCGCTCGAAAAAGATGGTCTCATCGACCTTTCACAGGTTCGCGGTAAGAATGAAGTATATCTCTTCACCGTAGTCCAAATCGCAGGTCAGGATACTCTTGTTATTGCAGGTAGCGATAAGAGAGGAACCATTTACGGTCTTTTCCATATCTCTGAGCTTATGGAAGTCAGCCCCTGGGTTTGGTTTGCTGATGTAACTCCGGCTAAGAAGGACAGCGTCGAAGTTACCGGTACTTTTATCAGCAAGGAGCCCTCGGTTAAGTACAGAGGTTTCTTTATAAATGACGAGTGGCCCTCATACGGCAACTGGACCATGAATAACTTCGGCGGATTTAATGCGAAGATGTATGATCATGTATTCGAACTTCTTCTTCGTATGAAGGGTAATTACATGTGGCCCGCAATGTGGTCTTCATGTTTTTCCGATGACGGCCCCGGCGTTGAGAATGCAAGACTTGCAGATGAGTACGGCGTTGTAATGGGAACCTCACACCATGAGCCTTGTATGAGACAGGGTGAGGAGTTCTCACATGTAAAGGGACCCGATTCAATTTACGGAAATGACTGGAACTTCAACAGAAACAGAGAAGGCCTGATCAATTTCTGGAGAGACGGTCTTAAGAGAAATGCACCTTTTGAAGATATCGTAACCGTAGGTATGAGAGGAGAGGCGGATTCCGAGATGCTCGGAAGGGAATGCACGACCCTCGATAATATCAATTACCTCAAGGATGTTATTACCACCCAGCAGAAGCTTATCGATGAGGTTTACGGTGACAGAGCGTCCGAAGTTAAGAAAGTATTTGCCGTTTACAAAGAGGTTGAGAACTTCTACTACGGCGATGAAGATAACGAAGGATTAAGAACATGGGAAGGTCTCGACGGAACCATCATCCTTCTTTCAGATGATAATCATGGAAACATGAGACTCCTTCCTCCTGCTTGCGACAGAGACCACAACGGCGGATTCGGTATGTATTATCATCTCGATTACCACGGCGGTCCCGTATCTTATGAGTGGGTAAATTCCAGCTATATCGCAAGAGTTGCTGAACAGATGGGTCAGGCTTACGAGTGCGGTGTTAAGGATCTATGGATCGTTAATGTGGGTGACATCAAGCCTGTTGAATTCCCTCTTAACTACTTCATGGATCTTGCTTATGACTATGATAAGTGGAGCAATGAGTACCCCGCATACACCGAATACTGGGCTAACAAGCAGTTCGGAAAAGCAGGCAAGGATAGCGTATCCGAGGCAGTAAATATCCTTGAAGACTACACACGAATCAATTCCGTAAGACGTCCAGAGAGCATTTCTCCCTTCACCTACAGCCCGGTTTATTTTGACGAAGGAAGAAAGATGCTGGCAAAGGCAGGAAGGGTTATCGCAGAGGCTGATGCGGCATTTGCTAAGTTCAAGGGAACCGACCTTGAGGATGCATTCTTCCAGCTTGTTTACTTCCCCGCAAAGGCTTCAATGAACGTACTTACCATGCAGCTTTACAGCGGACTTAATAAGGTCCTTGCTAAGGCAGGATGTCCCTCAGCGAATTATTTTGCCGAAGGCATCAAGCAGTGCATGACCCTGGACCGCGTCCTCGAAAAAGAATACAACGCGCTTGGCGGCGGTAAGTGGAACGGCATGATGCTTTCCGAGCACATCGGATTCATCAACTGGAACGAAGAAGAGCACATGGTTCCCACCAGGGAATATGTTATCCCTTATGAAAATGACAGAGTATGCGTAAGCGTAACCGGAAGCCCCAAGTTTACAATGGGCGGAGACTGGACTAAGAAGGAGCTTCTTGTTTACGACCTTCTTGCTCCCGGCGCGGTTGGCGAGATCAGAGCCGAGAACTGCTGCGTAGATGATGCGGAGTGGAAGGCAGAGGCTGATAGCGACTGGATAGTTCTTTCCGAAACTTCAGGCAAGCTTAAGGGTGCTGCGGATGAGAATAACTTAAGCCCCGAAGGTCCTGATGCAAGCGTTGTTTATATCAGAGTAAGTGCGGATAAGGATAAACTCCATGCCACATGCGCAGGCAAAGATACTGCAATCGGCTATATTAATTTTACTTCAGGCAGAAATAAGACAAAGATCAAGGTAGTTGCCAGAGACTTTACCGAAGAGGAATTAAAAGCTTCTCACTATGTGCCCGTTCTTCCCGAAGAGGTTGAGGTTCCAGCAGAGGGCATTTCACTTTGTTGTGCTATCGAAGCGGCTGACTTTGAGAAGGTTAATGCCGGCAAGGATTGTGACTTCAAGGTATATGCGCCTTACGGCAAGTTTGAGAGCGGTATCAGAGTATATCCCACAGACGGCGGAAATAAGAATCCTAAAGATATGCCTTCGGCAGATTACAGCTTCTATTTACCTGAGGGCGGTGAATGTGAGATAATATTCAGTGAGGCTCCCGGAGGACCTGTTTTCAAAGAGACCCGTTCATCACTTGCAATTGCCGTAAACGGAGGCGATATCGTTAATGTTCCTATGGTATCGGATTCTTACAAGGCAGGCGAAAACAGCAGTGCAGAGTGGTGCAAGGTAGCTCTTATCCATGAGAAGGTTAAGTCGGTTAAGGTTAATGCCGTTAAGGGCAAGAATACTTTGACCGTATACGGATATGAACCCGGCGCAGTACTTATGAGATGCACTATCAGAAGCGCACGCGGTAACATGACGGATTCCTTCTTCGGACCTGTTCCGGGATTTGTTTTAAGCTAAACAGATTCAGAAACGAAAAGAGGATTTCCCATGCAGGCAGATCAGTCACGTCCCATCTATGTCATAGGACATAAGAATCCCGATACTGATGCCATTTGTTCCGCTATAGGTTATGCGGATCTTAAGAGGCGTCTGACAGGCGGAGACTACAGAGCGGTCAGATGCGGGCATCTTAACGACGAAACGAAATTTGTTCTGTCCAAATTCGGAGTAAAGGCTCCCGAGTACGTCAAGGATATCAGAACCCAGGTAATGGATATGGATATCAAAAGGCTCCCGGGCGCGTCACCTCTGATGTCGCTTAAGAAAGCATGGAAAGTGATGCAGGATGCGGACTCCGTAACTCTGTGCATCACTGAGGGTAAGACTTTAAAAGGTCTCATCACTCTCGGAGACATTGTTGAATCCTACATGGATACGGATGATTGCGGAATTCTCGCATTATCCAAAACACCTTATTCAAATATAGTAGAAACTCTCGAAGGAACATTGGTTGCGGGAGAGGAAGACGGCGTCGTTGACCACGGTAAGGTCGTTGTTTCTCAGATTGGGGCAGCAGGCGTTTCAAAGGGCGATATTGTAATTCTCCCCGATGGAACGGAAGATGCCGCAGAATGCCTTGCAGCCGGTGCATCCTGTCTTATAACCTGTTCAGGAACAAGACCCGATGACAAGGTAAGAAATGATGCTTCCGACAAGGGAGTACGAATCATCGTAACCAAGTACGATGCATTTTCTGTATCAAGGCTTGTGGATCAGGCTATCCCTGTAGTTCACTTCATGAAGTCGCAGGATCTTGTTACTTTCAAAATGACAGATTATGTGGATGATGTAAGACCTGTCATGGCATCCGCTCACCACAGATATTTCCCCGTTCTTGATGAAAAGGGCGAATACGTTGGAATGATCTCCAGAAGAAACCTTCTGGGCGCGAAGAAAAAGCAGGTCATTTTGATGGACCATAACGAGAAGAATCAGGCGGTTACAGGCATTGATTCCGCATCCATCTTAGAGATAATCGACCACCACAGATTAAGTGCGGTGGAGACCATCTCACCTGTATTTTTCAGAAACCAGCCACTGGGTTCAGCTTCCACAATTGTATATCTCATGTATAAGGAAGCTCATGTTGAAGTTAAGCCCGAGATTGCAGGACTTCTTTGTGCGGCAATCCTTTCCGATACTCTTATCTACAAGAGTCCTACATGTACCGATGTGGATATCCAGTGCGGTAACGAGCTTGCTCACATTGCGGGAATACTTCAGGATGAATTCGCACGTGAGATGTTCAGGGCAGGAAGTGACTTCGAGCATAAGACCGGAGAAGAACTTCTTAAGAGAGATTTCAAGAAGTTTACCATAGAGGGTTATTCCGTAGGTATCTCCCAGGTCAATGCAATGATGAAGGAAGAAACCGAAATCGCGGAAAATAAAGCGAAGGAAGCCATCAAGGATTTCATTGCCAAGGAAAAGCTCGACATGGCATTTTTCATGGTAACGCTTATCCCTTCAGAATCATCGGGTGTCATCTGGGCCGGTGAGGGAGCAAAGGAAGTCATGAAGTCAGGATTCCAGACGGATATTTCCGAAAACGACGAGAGAGTATTCCTAAGCGGAATCGTATCGAGAAAGCAGCAGTTCCTTCCTGCGGTTGTAGAAGGGATTTCCGTGCTTTCACAGAATTGATTATTGTTTAAATATGTTGTAAAGTTATTCGGTGCGGTGAAATGCCGCACCGAATTTATAAGCGGATGTGATGGAATTGGTAGACATGCAAGATTTAGGTTCTTGTGCGCAAGCGTGTGGGTTCGGTCTTCGCTCCGCTACGGTCCGCGCAAACCTGACGTCCACTGGACGTCATGCGCCCCTTCATCCGCAGTTTTGCGGAGACAATTACATAGTTAGCATGCGGATGTGATGGAATTGGTAGACATGCAAGATTTAGGTTCTTGTGCGCAAGCGTGTGGGTTCGAGTCCCTTCATCCGCATTCCGAAAAATATCCTTGAGTATGTGCTCAAGGATATTTTTATAGTGAAATTAATATTGTATATTGGATAAAGAAATAGTTTCTGAATATGTGTTTTTCCGTAAGGAGAATAGTGGATGAAAACTTATTATGATGACGGAAAGATTAAGGTACGGAGTATGGTGCCGGAGGATGCAAAGATACTGTATGATACGTATTTGTCATATGGATGGCATCCTGAGATAGAAACTTACGAGAGTTATTATAGGGAGCAGGAGGAAAGCGTTAGACTTGTATTTATCGCCGAGTATGATGGTGATGTGAAAGGTCAGTGCACGCTGGTACTTCATCCATCGGAAGGCCCCTGGGGTGGGAAGGATATTCCTGAGATCGTGGATCTGACGGTTTTCTTTGATATCCATGGGAAGGGTATCGGAACGAAGCTTCTTGATGTTGCTGAAAGTGAAGCATCCAAAATCTCAGATACTGTTTTTTTGGCTGTGGGAGTCCATTCGGGTTACGGTCCTGCGCAGCGGATATACGTAAAGCGCGGATATATTCCGGACGGAAGCGGAGTGTGGTATCAGGGTAAAGTTCTGGATCAGTATGCGCCCTGTGTTAATGATGATGATCTGCTGCTTTTTATGTCCAAGAGTTTGAAGAATTAACCGCGGTTCCAATCTGAAACAATGTCCGGGGGAAAAGCATCGAAAACTGCGGAAATCATAGGAATTGATGCTTTTGCTCGAAGGATTCCGGAGGAAAAGCATCGAAACAGCGAGAAATTACGGGAATTGATGCTTCCGGAGGAAGAATCCATGGTAAAAAGCATCAAAACCGCGGGAAAACGTGGAAATTGATGCTTCTGCCCGATTTCGCATAGGAAAAAGGCATCAAAAGTTACGAATAACGTGACTTTTGATGCCTTTACTGTTATATGATACCCACTTCCCCTCAGAATCCCGGGTTTAATCAGTTCTTCTGCAAACAAGTATATCTCCCGACTTAAGTATTATGTTTCTCGTCGGTACTCCGGTGACTCCGTCTCTTATCAGTACAAGGATGTCGGAGCCTTCATTGTCTTCAAGATATCCGATACTTTTATTTACATAGGGCATATCCGGATTGACGGTGATAGTGATGAGGCCCGCTCTTTCTTCACCCTTTGACTGGTTTCTTCTGATAGCGGTGTAGTTCTCCACGAATCCTGCGGAGATGATGCCGGTTGGTATGGCGATTACCGCCATGGCCAGAAAGTCTATCACGACTCCTATGAATTTACCCATGATAGTTACAGGAACTGCATCTCCGTATCCGACGGTGAATATCGTTGTAGCCGCCCACCACAGACCTGAAAGCGCATTGGGAAAAACATCGGGCTGAACCTCATGCTCAACGGAATACATACACAAACTCGATGAGAGCATCAGTATCAGTATGATAAGTATGGATGAAAGTATCTGACTTATTTTATCTTTGAATACCGCAAGTATTACATGGAAAGAATCATAAGTTGAATTGATCTTAAAGAGTCTCAGGATTCGTGCGACTCTCAGCAGTCTGAACACAACAAATCCGGACAGGTAGTAGAAGGGAAGTATCGTCAGGAGTTCGATGATTCCGTCTAGTGAAGTTATGAATTTCCATACGGCCTTAGCCCTGGTCTCACCGGGATAAAGGTATGTTGCCGTTCCTATTCTCAATACATATTCGATCGTAAAGAAAACAATACTCAGTATATCCAGAAAGTTAAATACTCCCGACAAAAATGCGAGCTGTTCAAATGATTCGAGTATGAGAGAGAGGATATTCAGGATGACTATGGTGATAAGAAGTGCGTCGAACAGGAAGCTGGGTATATCGGATCTGCTTCCTATCTGGATTATCTCAAAGATTCTTTTTCCTGTAGTGGTCTTGCCGGTTTTTGTTTTCTTTTTATTCTGTGAACTCATCTATATCCTTTCGGATCCGAAAACGATGATCCGTGTTTTATTTTCCTGAAAAAAATATTACCTTCCGCGGGAATTAATGTCAAAAAAGTTTAATAAATTCAGAGTGGCAGTTTTCCGCGAAAATAGTGAATTTGTCTTGATTTTGGGAACGATAATCTAATTTGGAGTTTCCACATTCGTCAAAAATCATAAAAAAATTTTTAAAAAAACGTTTTCTTTTTGTGATATGTGTGATATATTCGTGATTGTAAAGGCGCGAAAACGTTTTTCGGAGTGGTTCCGAATGGTCACGCCGGATAATGAAACGGAGGAAAAATTATGAAAAGAAAGTTACTTAGTCTTGCTCTCAGCGCGGGACTCGTAGCAAGCTCTCTCACCTCACTCGCAGGATGCGGTAAGGCAACGGGAGAAATCAAGATTTGGGTTGCTGATAATGTTGTTGAGTTCACCAAGAACCAGGTTGCAGCATTCCAGCAGGCAAATCCCGAGTATTCAGGTTACACCATTATCGTCGAGCCCGTCGGTGAGGGCGATGCAGCTACCAACATGCTTACTGACGTTGAAGCAGGTGCTGACATCTACGGATTCCCTCAGGATCAGCTTTCCCGTCTCGTTGCAGCACAGGCCATCACCCCCATCGGTGATACAGATGCAGCTTGGGTAGCAGAGCAGAACGATGCAGGATCTGTCGGTGCAGCAAAGGTTGGCGATATCACTTATGCATATCCCATCACTTCTGATAACGGATATTTCCTTTACTATGACAGCTCAGTAATTTCCGATCCTTCCACCCTTGAGGGAATCGTTGCAGATTGTGAGAAGGCAGGAAAGAGCTTCTACATGGAGATCAACTCAGGTTGGTATCAGCCCGCTTTCTTCTTCGGAGACAACGGATGTACCCTTACCTATGACACCGACTCCACCGGTGCTTTCACCGCTTGCAACTCTAACTATGCATCTGACGCAGGTGTTACCGCTCTTAAGAACATCATCAATCTTCACAAGTCACCTGCATTCGTAAACGGATCATCCATCAGCAACGCTACCAACGTTGGTGCGATCGTTGACGGAACCTGGGATTCAGGCGCAGCTAAGGATCTCTTCGGAGATAACTATGCAGCAGCTAAGCTTCCTACCGTAGGCGGAGTACAGCTCTCCGGATTCGGCGGATTCAAGCTCCTTGGTGTTAAGCCTCAGACCGACAAGGACAAGCTCGAGGCTTGCAAGGCAATCGCTAAGTTCCTCTCATCTGCAGAGGTTCAGCTCGCTCGTTACAACGAAGTAGGTTGGGGACCTTCCAACCTTACAGCTCAGGCTTCTGATGCAGTAACTTCCGATGCAGCACTTTCAGCTCTCGGACAGCAGCTTGCATTTACCGTACCTCAGGGACAGTATCCCGGAGATTACTGGTCACTTGCTACCGCTCTCGGAGATTCCATCATAGCAGGAGATTATGACAATGCCAGTGATGCAGAGCTCTTGCAGGTACTTCAGGACTTCCAGGATACCTGTAGCAGCTACGCTCAGTAAGAATTAAAAGCAGACACGTATTGAACGATCGGCTTTAGTATTTGCGGGGCAGGGGACCGTTCGGCTCCCTGCCTCTTTTAGAAAAGAGTAGTGTTTTTTTCCCGGAGGGATTCACCTATGGAAAAGCTTGATAAAACAAAAAAAGCCCTTCATGAATTCGGGCAGCTTGTTGCCAGAAACAGGAAGGGACTCGGAGAAGCAATAACCCATAGCAGCTGGAAGACCAAAGTATCAATGGTCATTTTCGGTTTTGCACATATCCTTAGAAAGCAGTTCCTGAGAGGAATTACTCTTCTTGCGGGTGAAGCTGCTCTTCTTTATGTAATATTCGGTTTCGGCTGGCAGTATCTTACCAAGCTCGGAACACTCGGAACTTCCGGCGGAGGCTATAATCCCGACGGAACCATTTCCTACGGCGATAACAGCTTCTTCATATTGTTATACGGTATACTTGCTATTTTTGCGGTTATCGGACTGATAGTGCTGTGGTGTATCAATGTCACCGACAGCTACAAGTGTGAGAAGAGACTTGCAGAAGGCAGAACTCTTCCTAAGAATATCGAGGATTGGAAGAACCTCTTCGATAAGAATTTTGCACAGACCATCCTTACCATTCCCGTTATCGGAATTTTCGTATTCACGGTAATCCCGATCATCTTCATGATCTGTGTAGCATTTACCAACTATGATAAAGAACATACTCCTCCCGCAGCTCTTTTCAGCTGGGTTGGACTTGATAACTTCAGAGAACTCTTCAACTTCGGAGGTGGCGGGCTCGGATCCACATTCTTCAGGGTTCTCGGATGGACACTTATCTGGTCGCTCTTCGCAACATTCCTGAACTATTTCCTCGGAATGGCAGTAGCGATCCTCATTAACCGTAAAGGAATTAAGTTTAAGAAATTATGGAGAACCATCCTGGTAACCACCATTGCGGTTCCCCAGATTGTAAGCCTTTTGTACATCGGAAAACTTTTCGCGGCAGATGGTCTTATCAATCTTTTCCTAATGAATCACGGAATAATTGAAAGGGCGATTCCTTTCTGGACGGATGCAACCTATGCGAGAGTATTGATCATCGTGATCAACCTCTGGGTTGGTATCCCATATATGATGCTTATCACCACCGGACTTCTCATGAACATCCCTGCAGACCTTTATGAATCTGCAAGAATCGACGGAGCAAGTGCTTTCCAGAGTTTCAGAAAGATCACACTTCCTTACATGATGTTCATCACAGGCCCTTACCTTCTTACCAGCTACATCGGTAACCTGAACAACTTTAACATTATCTTCCTGCTCAACAAAGGACAGCCCAAGAGTATGGGACTTGCCAAGGCAGCGGGATCTACGGACCTTCTTGTTACATGGCTGTATACCGTAACCGTTACCAACAACGATTACAAGACTGCAGCGGTCATCGGTATCATGGTATTCCTTGTTACGGCTATCGTATCCCTTGTCGTATACGGAATGCTGCCTTCAGTTAAAGATGAGGAGGGCTTCCAATAATGAGTAAAAAACAGAAAATCGGAAATTTCTTCACATATGTAGCTTTGATACTTATCAGCATTATTTGGCTGTTTCCTTTTGTGGGACTCGTGCTTCAGTCATTCAGATCATATAAGACTGAGTTCGGCGGAATGGTCGGATATCTGGTACCCAAGCAGTTTTCACTTGATTCATATATCTTCCTGTTTAACGGCGAGTGCCAGTTCCCCAGATGGTATATGAACTCATTTATCATTGCACTCAGCCTTGCTTTTCTTCAGACCGTCATAGTAATCTGCGTAGCATATGCGCTTTCCAGATTCAGATTCACCGGAAGAGAGTTCCTTATGAAGACATGGCTTGTCCTCGGAATGTTCCCCGGATTCTTAACTATGATCTGTCTGTACTTCCTGCTTAAGATCATGGGTCTGACCCAGGCAGGCGCTGTTCCCGGACTCATCCTCATCGGTATGGCTTCATCCGGAATGGGATATTATGTATGTAAAGGTTATTTCGATACCATTTCCAAGTCGCTTGACGAGGCAGCACGTATCGACGGAGCAACAAGAGCACAGATCATGGTTCAGATGATCCTTCCTCTTTCCAAGCCCATCGTAATCTACACCGCACTGGTTGCATTTATGGCTCCCTGGTGTGATTACATCTTCGCTTCATACGTTGCATTCGGACACAGCGCAAGCTACAACGTAGCAGTATCACTCCAGAACTGGGTATGGACCAATGACTACCAGGGCTTCTTCACCAGATTCTGCGCAGGCGGTATCGTAGTAGCAATTCCCGTAACCGTACTGTTCATGTTCCTTCAGAAGTACTACGTCGAAGGAATTACCGGCGGTGCAGTCAAGGGCTGATACTTACCCGAATTCAAAAGACCGTGCGTGTTATGCGTACGGTCTTTTTTGAAAATTTATCTAATGGAGTTCCTATGAAAAGAAAACTGACAGCTTTACTTCTATCCACCGCGCTTTTACTGACCGGTTGCGGTAATGACAACACGGCGCCGAAATGTGCGGAGCTTTTAAATACATCGGACAGGGAAATATCCGTATCCGTTTCAAGAATCGATAATTTGCCCTCTGATTTCCTCATGGGAGCGGATGTAAGTTCATACCTGGCAATTGATAAGAGCGGTGCAGCTTACTACGATTATGACGGCAATAAGCTCGATATGGACGGTTTCTTTTCCCTGTTAAAAGAAAGCGGACTGGACCTTGTAAGATTCAGGGTCTGGAATGATCCCTACGATGATAAGGGAAGAGGATACGGCGGAGGAAATTGCGACACTCAGGCTGCGGTTAAGATGGGACAAAGTGCCACCAAGGCCGGACTTCAGGTGATGATTGATTTCCATTATTCGGACTTTTGGGCAGACCCCAACAAGCAGATGACTCCCAAGGCATGGCTTACCATGAGTGATGAGGAGAAGGTTGCAGCACTAGAAAGCTTTACGAGAGAGTCTCTTACGGCGCTCAAGGATGCCGGTGTTAACGTTACCATCGTATCCGTCGGAAATGAAACCGATAACGGCATGAGCGGAGAAAACGGATGGGCTGAAAGGTGTGCTCTTTATAACGCAGGAAGCAGAGCAATCAGAGAAGTTTATCCCGATGCTCTTATTGCGGTTCACTATTCAAATCCCGAGCATGACTATGTAACTTATGCAAAGCATCTTACGGATTACAATGTGGACTACGATATCTTCGGAACTTCCTATTATCCCTGCTGGCACGGAACTCTTGAGAACCTTACTTCCACGATGAAAGAAATCGCCGACATGACAGGAAAGCGTGTAATGGTTCTCGAAACATCTTGGGCATACACTCTTGATGACGGTGACGGAAACGGCAACACCGTATCGCGTGAAGAAAATTCAGATAACCCCTATTACAGCTACAGCGTACAGGGACAGGCTGATGAAATATCTTCCGTAACTCAGGCAATTGCAGACGTAGGAGATGCGGCGCTTGGATGCCTGTACTGGGAGCCTGCATGGATTCCTGTTAATTACTACAATCCCGAAGGAAGGGATGCGGACAAGATTCTTGCAGCTAACAGAAAAGCCTGGGAGAAGTATGGTTCCGGATGGGCTTCAAGTTATGCATCCGTTTACGATCCTTCCGATGCCGGAGTTTATTATGGCGGAAGTGCAGTGGACAATCAGGCATTGTTTGATTTTGCGGGATATGCACTTGATTCGCTTAACACCTTCAGATATATGAGAGAAGGTCATGAGAAGGACGGACTTACTTTATCGCAGATAATCATGCCTGCTCCGATTTCGATGGAATACGGCGAAGATATCCATGATTACTTACCCATGACGGTAAGAGGAGAACTCGATAACAAGCAGCGTCTTACTTTTAATGTAGAGTGGGATGAAGAAGAACTTGCAAGCTTTACAGGCGTCGGAGAGTATACGGCGCATTGCACTATCATTGATGAGATTCCCGGAAGCGACGGCACTCCGAGAAAAGTAATGATCAAGGTTAACATCCTTCCCGAAAATCTCCTGATTAACGGAGACATGGAAAGAGGCGATTCCACCGGCTGGACCATAAGCGATGCCATGGCGGGCATTACCACCGACGATCCTTACAGAGGAGATTATTCACTTCATTTCTGGAGCGAAGGAGCGGTTTCTTTTACTGCGACGCAGAGCATTACAGCAGGAGAGGATGGAGAGATGGTCTTCTCCATGAAGGCTCAGGGCGGTGACATGGGTGACGGACATGTCGTAAAGATCGTTGTTACGAATGAGACTACGGGTGATTCGGTTGAAGGAAGTGTAACACTGGCCGGATGGCAGAAGTGGCAGGAGACAGGCTCCATCAGCGATTCGGGAATACCCGGACTTGCCGTAAGTGCGGGGGATAAGGTAACTCTTGAGATAGTAGTATCAGGCGCTGCAGGCGGCTGGGGAACTATCGACGATGTCTTCTTAGCATACAGATAACTGTATTTTTTCTGCATATATGGTATTATATGTGACATGGGGTCGGACCCCATGTCACATTTTTTGTGAGGAGGAATGATAATGTTTACTGCTCTGATAATAATCATCTTGCTTGCAGTTATATGGTTACTTCTGAAACTGCTGGGGTTTGCAATAAAGCTGCCCTTCAAGATTCTCGGTTTTATTTTCAGCAAACCATTTTCAACCATCTTTTGGTTCGTAGTTGTCGCATATATTGTGTTCTATCTGTTTGCACATTGATTATAGAAAGGAATCATATAATGTACAGTTCAAGTTTTGATCTTGGAGATCTTCTCGCCCAGATGTCTGAATCTGCAGAAAACTATACCTATATTTCCAGCTTCAGCAATACTTTCAGATTTGTATTCGCAATCCTTACCATCATAGGATTGTGGAACATGTTTAATAAGGCGGGAGAGCCCGGATGGGGAGCTATCATTCCTTATTACAATTCTTATCTGCTTTATAAGATTGCGGACATGACTAAGTTGTTCTGGCTTTTCCTTATCACTTCCATTACCTCTACGGTAATGATAATTGTTTTGTTTATCAGCTTTATTGCTTCGATTGTATCTATCAGCGGATCCCATTCGAGCGGAATGTACGGTGCGCTGGGATCGTTGATCGGAATGGTAGTGATCCTGTGTATTGCATGTGTGATCGGATTAGTGCTTAAGATAATGAATGCAATTAAGGTTGCACAGGTATTTAATCTTGGCGGAGGATATGCAGTCGGAATCTTCTTCCTTCCCTGGCTTTTCTATATGATCATCGGTCTTTCCAAGGAGATTCATTACAAGAACCGTATTCCCGCTCCTCAGGGATTTAACGGACAGGGATACTATCAGAATCCTTATCAGCAGCCTTACCAGCAGCAGAATTATCAGCAGAATGCATACCAGCAAAATGCTTATCAGCAGAATGTATACGGACAGAACGTATACCAGCAGAATGCATATCAGCAGCCTACTCAGCAGCAGAGCTATCAGCAGAATCCTTATCAGCAGAATACCGCTGCTCAGAATCCTTATGCACAGACTCCTTACGGCCAGGCTCCTTATTCACAGACTGCAGAGGCTCAGCAGGCTTATGATGCCCAGCAGAGCCCTTACACGAATCCTTCCAAAGAAGAAGTTTGGAAGAATATTTACGACGAAAACAGCAACAATATCGGACAGTAATTCAGCCCGAAAAATTGTCTTTGAGAAAAATATAAATTCCTTGTTTTTTTCCTTGACATGACGATTCATTTTGGATAATATAATCGTTGTCTGTTTTGTGTGTGTCCGTAGCTCAGCTGGATAGAGCAACGGCCTTCTAAGCCGTGGGTCGGGGGTTCGAATCCCTTCGGGCACGTTATGGTGGGTGTAGCACAGTTGGTTAGCGCGTCAGATTGTGGTTCTGAAGGTCGAGGGTTCGAGTCCCTCTACCCACCCTCACGCCAACAGGCGTTTTTTTATGACCGCAGGTACTAGTTCGAACCGGCCGTAGGGCTATCGCCAAGCGGTAAGGCACAGCACTTTGACTGCTGCACTCGTGGGTTCGAATCCCGCTAGCCCTGTACATGAGACACTAGCTCAGTCGGTAGAGCACTTGACTTTTAATCAAGTTGTCGAGGGTTCGATTCCCTCGTGTCTCACTCTTATAAATCCGAGAACCGCTTTTGAAGCGGTTCTTTTTTTATTCTTCCAAAAGCAGTTGTGCAAAAACTATAGCGGTATAAAAAAATCTCTTGCGTTAATTGCCGGTGTAGACTACAATAGCAAATAGGAAAACGGTTTCCTATTTTGGGAGAATAATTATGGCTAAACAGGAACATATCAGAAGAGCAGGAATACTTCTTCCGGTTTCGAGTCTTCCCTCGGAATACGGAATAGGAACATTCGGTAAGGCGGCATATGACTGGATCGATTTCCTTAAAGTATCGGGTCAGTCATATTGGCAGATCTTGCCCCTTGGTCCTACAGGTTACGGAGATTCTCCTTATCAGAGTTTCTCAACCTTTGCGGGCAATCCCTACTTCATTGATCTTGAGGTTCTTATAGAGGAAGGCCTCATCAAGAAGTCTGAGTGTGATGCTCTTGATTGGGGCGGAAGCGCCAGATATGTGGATTACGAGAAGATGTTCACTTCCCGTTTTGCCATTCTCAGAAAGGCCTATACAAGGGCTGTAAAGGGCGGACTTCTTCAGGATAAGGATTTCATGTCCTTCTGTAAGAAAAATAAATCATGGCTCAATGATTACGCTCTGTACATGGCTCTTAAGAATCATTTCGGAGGAAAGAGTTACCTTCTCTGGGATGATGATATAAGACTTCGCGATAAGAAAGCCATGGAGAAGTACACCAAACTCCTTGCTTCCGATATCGGCTTCTACATGTTCCAGCAGTATGAATTCGACGTACAGTGGAAGAAGCTTAAAAAGTATGCGAATGATAACGGAATCATGATCATCGGAGATATTCCGATATATGTAGCTCCCGACGGAGCAGATACCTGGTCCGATCCCAAGCTTTTCCAGCTTGATGAAAAAGGATACCCTACAGCGGTTGCAGGATGCCCTCCCGATTGCTTTACGGAAGACGGACAGCTCTGGGGCAATCCGCTCTATGACTGGGATTATCATAAGAAGACCGGATACAAGTGGTGGATGAGAAGACTTAAAGCCTGCTTTGATATGTATGACATCGTGCGTATCGATCACTTCAGAGGATTCTATTCATATTGGTCCGTTCCTTACGGAGATAAGAACGCACGCGGCGGTAAATGGGTAAAGGGACCCGGATTTGAATTCTTCGCAGAGATGAAGCGTCAGCTCGGTGACAGACCCGTTATCGCGGAAGATCTCGGATTCTTAACAGACGGCGTTATCAAGATGGTAGAAAAGACCGGCTTCCCCGGAATGAAGATCGCACAGTTCGGATTCGATCCTTCCGCAAACAGCGAGCATGCGCCTCATAACTATGACCGCAACTTCGTTGTTTATACCGGAACTCACGATAACGACACCATCCTTCACTGGTCCCTTAACTGTGATAAGAAGACCGCGAAGTATGCAATGAAATACACCGGCGTGAAAAAGAGAACGGAGCTTCCCGCAGCCATCATCAGAGAATGCTTTGCAAGCTGTGCGGACACCTGCATAATCCCTATTCAGGATTACCTCGAGCTCGACAACGAAGCAAGAACCAATACTCCTTCAACCTTGGGAGATAACTGGAAGTGGAGAACTTCCTACGCGGATTGGAGTGAGAAACTTTCGAAGAGATTACACAAACTTGTTAAGCTCTACGGAAGAGACGGTATGGTAGCACCCAGATAATAAATAAACCCCGTAGCACTTGGCTACGGGGATTTTATTATGATTTACTGATTTTCTTCTTCGGTATCATCGAACTTGAACTCATCGGTCATTGCCATATGAGAGTTGTGATACTTGGGTTCGTATGTTACATCACGTCCGAACCATTCGGGAGGTAAGAAGTTCTGTGCAGCTTCTATACTTCCGAATTCAACCTCTGCGATCATGAGAGGAGCGAAGGGCTTATCGAATACGTCAAGCTCGATAAGAAGTGAATACTCATCGGGGGGCTTGGGAGTTCCTTCGATTACCTGAGGGTGCTCCAAGGGGATGAGATACCTTTTCTTAGAAATGACATTGCCGTCAGCTTTGGTAAGAAGGTGATAATAACCTTCTGATGTGAGAGGAAGATTTGCTTCTTCTCTCTGCATAAGTCCCGATCCTTTGTAGGTAAGAATGAAATCGTCATCCTCACGTCTTATTCTGACTACGGGATTGGTGCACAGATATGCCTGTTCTATTAAATGAAACGGATAGCTCTCAATGTC
Source organism: uncultured Lachnospiraceae bacterium (assembly GCA_902794095.1). Taxonomy (GTDB): domain Bacteria; phylum Bacillota; class Clostridia; order Lachnospirales; family Lachnospiraceae; genus AC2028. Next base: position 174,152 of record CADBFZ010000002.1, read on the forward strand.
ATCAGGTAATTTATCTATTAAAAACTTTCTTTCTATTTCCATTTTTTAATCCTGCTTTATTCAAACTCGGGCGAGTGATGAACTATCGCCTTTGCAATCTTTAAAGCTTCTTCCCTTCCTGCACATATTTCAACGATGGTAAGTGCAAAATCGATGGATGCTCCCATTCCCTGACCGGTAATGATACCCGAGTCTATTTCGACGGGAGAGTGTGTTACCGTTGCGCCGCCTTCTTCGAGATGTGATTCAAATGAAGGATGGCTGGTTGCTTTCCTGCCCATCAGGAAACCTCTGTGGGCGAAGATGCTCGGTGCCGCACATATTGCGGCGATGTATTTTCCGGCACCGTAGAAGTTGCCTATCATGTCGATGAGTTCGTCGCAGGCTTCAAGGTTTTCTGTTCCGACTTTACCGCCGGGGAGAACGAGCATGGTGTACTCATCTTTATTTATATCGGCTAAAATCTTGTCGGCCTTTACCTGTATTCCGTGGGATCCGTTAACTTCAAGTCTTCCGTTTATCGATATGGTATCGATATCTATGCCTGCACGTCTGACGATATCTACTACGGTAAGTCCTTCGATCTCTTCAAAACCGTCTGCAAGGAAAATCGCAATCTTATTCATATCATGCCTCCGAATCCGATCTTACGTTGATTCCGTTAACTACGACTTCTCCGTTTAATTCGATAACGAGACAGTCTTTGCCGTCAACGGACTTTTCGTTTACAAGGTCTGTTCTGTCGGGCTTTACTTTGACTACGACGTCGGGTGTTCTTACATCGAAAGATCTTGAGTTGAAGACGTTGCTCATCATAAGAGGTCTGTCTTCAGGCGAGATCTTCTCGTACTTGTCATTGAAGGTGTCCATCTTCTCGTTGCTGGTACCGCCTGCTTCGAGAAGATTTCTGATATCATGCTTCTCCATTGTAAGAGGAAGGAGCTGCTCTTTGTTATCCGCAATCATTCTGGACATCTCTTCGTGGATGTTCTTAACGCTTTCGAATCTGCACTCGTCACCGAGAGTCTCTTCAACGATAGCTTCAAATGTTTCCTTCTGGGAAACTGCGGTCATGGGTTCTCCCGCACCGAGCATGAGTTCAATGAACTGCTCGTTTAAGTTCTCCGCATCCTTGGAATAATACATTATGGAGTGGATGTCGGAATTTCTGTCGTTGAATGCGGGGAAAAGATAACCGAGCATGGGGAGCTTAACGATCCAGTCTCTTTTCCTGTCGTGGAATTCATTGGTCTTGGGGTCGTAGGAGAGTCCTGCATCTGTCAGATCCACGGGGCAGATGACGGTGAAGATATAGTTGTAGATATCTTCGGATGCATCGTCATTGACGGATCCGTCTCTTGTCTTCTGAGGGATATCATAGACGTCGTGAGCCACCAGTATCAGGTAATTTCCCACATACTCCAGAGAGGAGATGATGCGGTTATAGTAATCATCCAGAAGCTCTTCATCCTGAAGTGCCGAGTCTCTGAGTTTTAACAGGAAATCTTGCTGACCTCCTTCTTTTTCGGCTTCATTTGTTATATCCAGTGTCAGGGCATTTTTACCTACGGTTCCGGAAAGGGCCTTTCTGAATATATCGAAGTATTTATAGGTCTCTTCTTCGGGAAGAGAGTGGAATGTCTTTACAAATGTAGCTTTCTTATTCTTTTCTCCGTCAACGTAACATCCGGCTATTCTGGTTACGGAGCAGTTTTTGGGTGTGTAGAGCTTTTTGATCTCACTCAGTTCAGATTTGATCATTTTAAATCCTCCGGCTTATTTTTGCCCTAAGGCAACAATTAATTTTATCACATTTTGTCTTCAATTCCTAATCCGCACCCAAAAGAGTCCGATCATTTTGATTTGGCGAAAAGATGGCTATAGGCATAGGTTATAGCTCATTATTAAATAAGGGTATAAGCCAAATTCATAACTGTACTGTATGATTTTTATCAAGATAAAACCTATGAGAATTATATGTATAAACAGATATGTCGGCTTCACAGTTCACAATCGCACAAAAAGAATATGAGAAGATAACCCGTGCGGCCGTGGAAGCCTATCCGGGCGAAGCTTGCGGAGTGCTGCTGGGAAGAAACGGTGAAACAGTCATTTCGGAAGCTGTTATATGCGGAAATGAGGAAACTTCGGATCTAAGCGGCAGGAATTATCTGATCTCCTCAAAAGCCTTATTGATTATCGAAAGTGAGGCAGCAGAAAAGGGACTTGATGTCATTGGAATATTTCATTCCCATCCCGATAAGGAAGCTGTTTTGTCGGGTAAGGATAAAGATCATATGATTCCGGGACTTATATATCCGGTTATATCCGTAACTTCAGGAGGCGTGTCTTCTGTAAGAGGATATGCTGCGGGATTATCCGGAGAGATAAGTGAGATGCATATCAGAGTGAATTGAACTTTGAAAGGAGAACTATGCAGGTATATATTTCGGCAACACTTAAAAGTTTTTTCGGAAGAAATTCAAAACTTGATATAAAAGCAGATTCAGTGAAGGGATTGCTGGATCTTCTGATCGAAGAATACCCCGATTCCGGGAAGATACTGTTTGACGAAAACGGAGATCTGAGAAAGTTCATCCGTATCTATTCGGGTAATGAAGATATTACCTCTTCCGACAGATGGAACGATAGATTACCGGAAAATGCGGAAATATTACTTCTTCCGGCCATTGCAGGCGGTGCACCGGAGGAAAGCATTATTCCCGAGGAGAGAAGAAAAGAAACCGAACTTGATGATGTAGAGATTGAACGCTTCGGAAAACATCTTCTTCTCAGGGATATCGGAGTAAAGGGACAAAAGAGGATCAAGGCGTCAAAGGTTGCCGTTATCGGTGTGGGTGCTTTGGGTTCTTCTGTTATCCAATATCTTGCGGCGGCCGGAGTAGGCAATATAAAGGCGGTTGATTTTGACGAAGTAAAGCTTGAGAACCTGCAGAGTCAGGTGATCCATACCTCAAGAGACATTAACAGACCGAAGGTTGCATCAGCCAAAGATAAGGTGAAAAACATCAACAGAAATATTTTATTTGAAGCCGAAAATCTCAAGCTCGATGCGGAAAACATCACGCAGGTCATAGAAGGCTACGATCTTGTGATCGATTGCACCGACAATTACAAAGCCAGATATCTGATAAACGATGCGTGTGAACTTCTGGGTATTCCCGAGGTATTCGGTGCGATATATCAGTTCGAGGGTCAGGTGGCGGTATTTGATCATAAAGGAGGTCCCTGCTACAGATGTCTTTATCCCGAACCTCCCGAACCCGGACTTGTTCCTACATGTGCCGAGGGAGGAGCCATAAGTCCTCTCCCCGGAATAATCGGAAGCTATCAGGCTAATGAGGCTTTAAAACTGATCCTCGGGATAGGAGAGCATTTGACGGGAAAGGTTCTCAGCGTTGATACGCTAACTCTCCGCTCCGTGATCCTTAATATCAAAAAAGATCATGAATGTCCGCTGTGCGGTGATGATCCGTCAATCGATACTGTTGAGGATTTTGATTATGAGGAATTGTGCGGACTTAAGATCTCCGATGATGAGGAACCTATAGAAGGATTCACTCCGGATGAGCTGGCACGGAGAATAGATAACGGTGATCAAATGCTGATCGTTGATGTCAGAGAACCGCACGAAAGATCTCTTCTCAGATTTCCCGGTGCCGTTGTGATACCGATAGGACAGCTTGCCAGAAGACAAAACGAGCTGGATCCGGATCAGGATACGATCTTTGTATGTAAAGAGGGACTCAGGTCGATCCTTGCTATCAGAACTGTCAGGGAAGCGGGATACAAAGGACCTGTATATAACCTTAAAGGCGGAATCGATGCGATGAAGGATATCATCTTCTCGCATGAAGGAGCCTGGTTGTAAGTTGAAGACCTTGCCAAGCGCGCGGCAGGGATTTCATATGTTTAGTTTTTAGGAGGTATTAAAAATGGCAAATGAAGAAGCAAAAAAAACGGGCATTAACGCACTTGGTGCCCAGGCGGCTTACAATCTTGCGAATGTAACCAAGACCAAGCCGCAGTTCGGTGCTATCACTCCCAAGTGGCTCACAAAATTCCTTGAGTTCAAGGGACTTGAAACCGGAATCTACAGAGTGAACCGTGTGGTTGAAGGAGAAACCCCTCTTGATGTTCTCTGCAGCCAGAAGAAAAAGAGCGATATCATCCCGGACGGATTCGTGGATTATGAGACTCAGCCCCGTGAGTACAGACTCAACTCGATCTCAACCATCATCAATGTAAATACCGCAATTGAGGATGTGTACAGCGCTCCTTACGATCAGGTTCAGGAGCAGCTCGGACTTGCAATCGAATCACTCAGAGAGCGTCAGGAAAGCCAGCTCATCAACAATGATGATTACGGTCTTCTCAAGAATGTTCCCGATACCCAGAGGATTCAGACCAGAAACGGAGCCCCCACCCCCGACGATCTTGATGAGCTTATAACCAAGGTATGGAAGGAGCCTTCTTTCTTCCTTGCACATCCCAGAGCGATCGCTGCTTTCGAGAGAGAGTGCACCAAGAGAGGAGTTCCCCCTGTAGTAGTAAATCTTGCAGGCGGTACTTTCCTTACCTGGAGAGGAATCCCTATTATACCCACAGACAAGCTGCTTGTTGACGGACTCAAGAATCCCAAGTCACAGAGCGGCAAGACCAACATTCTTCTTATTCGTACCGGAGAGGCTAAGAGAGGAGTTGTAGGTCTTTTCCAGGCCGGCCTTAAGAACGAGCATTCAAGAGGTTTGTCAGTACGTTTCAGAGGAATCGACGATAAGGGAGTTGCATCTTATCTTTTATCTCTTTACTGCTCCGCAGCTATTCTTGCAGATGATGCGATTGCAGTACTTGAGGATGTAGAGGTAGGTGAATATTATGACTACGATTGAGAACCTTGCCGGAGTTCCGGGGGCAGCCGAGCTTGAAATATTAGCCAACAGCATATTCCCGGATCTTACAGAAAGCGTATATGGAGCACCTGCGGAGGCCGAACCTTTCGGCTCTGTTCCCGGTGTCACTTTATCCGATGCGCCCGTTTCGGCTAACGGTTCAGATATCGTACTGGGAAGTGGAAGTATTCCTGCCTCGGAGTCGCTTATTCAGGAACAGTCTTTTTCATACGGAGGTGATTACACCGATCCCTGGCTTAAGTCGGTGGAGGAGGCAAGTGCACCTGAAGCTCAGCTTTTGCCCGGAGGAGGAGATGTTCCGGGATACATATCTGCAGAAAGTGTCGGTTATTCACCTGCGGTTTTATCACAGTCCCAGGCTAAGGAGCAGGACAGAAAGATCGATGCTCCGACATCGCTTGGCGGAGACTTAACCCCTCGCGGAGGAAGTGAGGCTTCTTCAAACTCTTCCAGAAACGAATCCATCAGGATAGGCAGTAAAACCCTCGCACAGATAAGAGATGATTTCCCGATACTTAGCGAGCGCATAAACGGTAACCCTCTCGTGTGGCTGGATAACGGTGCGACAACTCAGAGACCCAGAGCCGTCATCGACCGTCTTTCCTACTATTACGAGCATGAAAACTCCAATGTTCACAGAGGAGCACACACTCTTGCAGCAAGATCTACCGATGCATATGAAAATGCAAGAGATATCGTAAGAGACTTCATCGGTGCTCCATCATCCGAAGAGATAATCTTCGTAAGAGGAACAACCGAAGGAATAAACCTTGTGGCAAATGCATATGTAAAGCCTCAGCTTGCACCGGGTGATGAGATCATCGTCTCGATACTCGAGCATCATGCAAACATTGTTCCCTGGCAGCTTATCGCACAGGCAACAGGAGCGGTTATCAAGGTTATTCCGTGCGACGAGTCGGGACAGCTCATACTTCATGAGTATGAAAAGCTTTTTACAAAGAGAACCAAATTTGTAGCCGTTACACATGTGTCTAACGTACTCGGCACGGTTACTCCCATTGAGGAACTGATTGCCATTGCACACAGACACGGCGTCAGGATACTGATTGACGGTGCGCAGTCGGTCGCACATATTCCGGTTAACGTCTCAGCCCTTGATGCAGACTTTTTTGTTTTCTCAGGACATAAGATCTTTGCACCTACAGGAATAGGCGTTGTATACGGAAAGAAGGAACTTCTCGAAGCCGCACAGCCTTATCACGGCGGCGGCAACATGATCGCTGATGTTACCTTCGAGCGCACTATATACAATCCGGCACCCAATAAATTCGAAGCCGGAACCGGAAGTATCGCAGATGCAGTCGGACTTGGTGCCGCACTCAGCTACCTGTCGGAGATAGGTATGCCCTGCGTATACAGATGGGAACATGAACTTTTGCAGTATGCGATGAAGGAGATGAGTAACGTAAAGGGGCTCCACCTTATCGGTACCGCACTTAACAAAGCATCGGTTCTGAGTTTTAAACTCGACGGATATTCCGATGAAGAAGTAGGCAAGAGGCTGGACAGTTACGGTATAGCGGTTCGTACCGGTCATCACTGTGCACAGCCTGTGCTCAGAAGATTCGGATATGAAGGCTCCGTACGCCCCACACTTGCTCTGTATAATTCACCGGATGATATCGATGCACTTGTTAAGGTGTTGAAGACTTTTGCTTAACGCATAAATGAACTGCCGGATCTGAGGCGGTCCGGCAGGGATTTTGCGTACTATGAGGATTTTTGAAGTGGGCAACTATATCAGAGAAGATGAAATAGAAATAATTGTTTCGCGTATCTTTTCCGATTATGAGGGCGGAAAAAATATAGATAAGATCGATCTTTTTAACCAGCCGGATAAAGCAGAGGTGCAGGAACTTGTACAGAATCTGTTCCGTATTATTTACCCCGGTTATTTCAGGGACCGTTCTTACAAGATATATAATCCGAAAAACAGCTTTGCGGTGATATCGGAAGATGTTTTTTATCATCTCAACAAAGAGGTTTTCCTGGCACTTGATTATTGTACCAGAAGAGGAACTCTCACAGATGATGACAGAAAAAGAGAAAGCTATCGTATCTGTAAGGAGTTTTTTAAATCGATTCCGAAGATACGTGAATATATTGAAACAGATCTGCTGGCCGCATTTGACGGAGATCCCGCAGCCGGATGCCTTGAGGAGATAATCCTTGCTTATCCGGGGCTTGTGGCCGTAACCGTATACAGGATCGCACATGAGCTTTATAAATTGATGGTCCCGGTTCTTCCGAGACTTATGACCGAGTATGCGCATTCCCAGACGGGAATAGATATTCATCCCGGAGCAACCATAGACAAATACTTCTTTATCGATCACGGAACGGGAATCGTTATCGGTGAAACCGCGGTCATCGGTAAGAATGTCAAGATATATCAGGGCGTTACACTCGGCGCGCTTTCTACGAGAGGCGGCCAGAAACTGTCCGGCCTGAAAAGACATCCGACCATCTGCGACAATGTCACTATCTATGCCAATGCTTCCGTTTTGGGAGGCGATACGGTGGTGGGAGAAAATGCGGTTATCGGCGGCAGTGCATTTATTACCAAATCCGTTGCACCGAATACAAGAGTCAGCATGAAGAATCTTGAGATGGAATATAAAACCGACAATGACGAGATTAAGATCGTAGATCTCGGCCAGTCGGATGAGTGGTACTACATGATCTGATCATCGGAGGATATTAATATGGCAGAAAAAGAATACAAAAATATAACCCCCGAAGAATTTGCCAAACTTGATCTTTCGAAGGTTACTCTTGTCGACCTCAGGGAACCCGACGAGCTTATAGTCAGTGAAATAAAAGGCGCCATAAACATTCCTTTCAGCATTTTTCCCAAAGGGCTTGATGTTATACCGAAGTCCAAACCCGTGTATGTATTCTGCCGTGAGGGAGATTTCAGCGAGGAAGTAAGCGAGATACTTGCTGACAGGGGATATGATACTTATAACCTTGCAGGCGGGTATCAGGCGTACAGAAAGCTGAAGGAAAAGAGTACGGATAAGGATGAGGAGATCTTTCTTGATGCAAGGAATTTAAGATGTCCCGGTCCCATCGTAAAAGTCGGTGATACCTTCAGAAAAGCTGCTGCAGGAAGCGTTGTCAGAGTCGAAGCTACGGAGGATGCATTCTATTCGGATATACGTGTGTGGACCGAAAGAACCGGCAACGAACTCCTTTCGCTTGAAGCATCAAACGGAGTCATTACCGCAGTCATCAGGAAGAGGAGGTCAGACTCATCGCAAAGTGATAAGCAGTCTTTGGGTGAGAGCTCCGGCAGAAAAGTTCAGGTAGGTGATGATAAGACATTCATCGTATTCAGCGGAGATCTTGACAAGACGATAGCGGCATTTATCCTGGCAAACGGAGCAGCAAGTCTCGGAAGGAACGTTACCATGTTCTTTACTTTCTGGGGACTTAATATTCTCAGAAGATCCGAGCATGTTAAGGTTAAAAAGAGCTTTATCGAGAAGATGTTCGGCTTCATGATGCCAAGGGGCAGCAAAAAGCTTGGACTGTCACGTATGAATATGATGGGAGCGGGCTCAAAGATGATAAGAGGTATCATGAAGAGCAAGGGTATTTCATCACTCGAGGAGCTTATTGAATCGGCTAAAAACCACGGCGTCAGGATGGTAGCCTGCCAGATGAGCATGGACGTTATGGGAATCACAAAAGAGGAACTCATAGACGGGGTGGAGCTCGGCGGAGTGGCTACATTCATAGGCTCCGGGGAAACTTCGGATATAAGTATGTTTATTTGAAAAAGAAGATTTATGACAGCGGCGGAATTGATTCTGCCGCTGTTTTTTTCTTGCGGTTGAAATGGGAGCCTTAAATTGCTAAAATGTAACTCGCTAAAAATATGTCATTAAGTGAGGATGCTATGGAACAGTATAAGCAGGAATTTATCGATTTTATGATCGAGAGTCAGGTTCTCAAATTCGGAGATTTCACTCTTAAGAGTGGCAGAAAGTCTCCTTTTTTCATGAATGCGGGAGCGTATGTCACCGGAACCCAGCTCGCAAGGCTCGGAGAGTACTATGCAAAGGCTATTCATGATAATTTCGGGGATGATTTCGATGTTCTCTTCGGACCTGCATATAAGGGAATCCCTCTCGGAGTGGCAACAGCCATTGCTTATTCAAAACTCTACGGAATCGATGTAAGATATTGTTCCAACAGAAAAGAGGTTAAGGATCACGGAGATACCGGAATCCTCCTCGGATCCAAATTAAATGACGGCGACAGGGTCATCATGATCGAGGATGTTACCACTTCCGGTAAATCCATCGAGGAGACCTATCCCATCATCAAGGCTCAGGCAAATGTTGAGATCAAGGGACTCATCGTATCTCTTAACCGCATGGAAAAGGGACTTCACTCCGATGGAAGTGCTCTTGACGAGATCAAAGCCACCTATGGATTCGACGCAGCTGCCATCGTAACCATGGCAGAAGTAACCGAATACCTGTACAATACCGAGAGACAGGGCAAGGTTTGGATCGACGATGAGCTCAAGAAGGCCATCGACGAGTACTACTCACTTTACGGAGCTAAATAAGAATTAATTCTACAGGAGCACAAAATGGAAGAAGAAAAGATCTATAAAGTAGTCAGAGCAACCGGCGCATGGGATCTTGCCATCGGCATCGCAACCATCATTCTCGGACTCGGTGCGGGCATCATGCTTGTAATAAGCGGAGCAAAGCTCCTCTCATCCAGATCTAAGATAATGTTCTAAAAAATGCGCAGATCTTACATGTTTACAAACAGGCGTCATCCCTACATGGGGATAATGTCTGCAATATTGGGACTTATCGCCCTGATCTCTCTTTTGTACGGGATCGGAAGCAGTTATCTGCTGGGCGGTGATGTGCCTATGGGATTCGGAGCGGCAGCCCTTTTGGCTACTCTTTATTCGCTTACGGGATGGTTTATGGGAGTTATGGCAGTAAGACTCCCGGATTGTTTTAAGGTAACAAGCATTACAGGGATAATCCTTAATTCCGCAGCACTGATCCTTTCGGGATTTTTGCTTTGGATCCCCACATAGTTGTAAACAAAAGCTTCGGACTTTGTTCCGGAGCTTTAATCATGTAAACAAAGGGGGTTCAGTACCAAATATTGTTATTATTTCTTTAAGATATTACTAAATGTAGATTAACAAACTTGCACGAATACCCCTTTTTTAGTAAAATACACATGGTTTTACATTTATAAGGAAAAGACTTAGGAGGAAAATGATGAGTACAGCTAAGAAAAAGCCCGCAGCGGTGGTCGGAATAGTCATGGGCAGTGACTCTGATATGCCCGTAATGGCTAAGGCGGCAGAGATCCTTGATAAGCTGGGGATAGGCTATGAGATGACTATTATCTCAGCTCACAGAGAGCCGGATGTCTTTTTTGAATATGCATCATCCGCAGAGAAGAAGGGCTTTAAGGTTATTATCGCAGGTGCCGGAATGGCAGCTCATCTTCCCGGTATGTGTGCGGCAATCTTCCCCATGCCTGTAATCGGTATTCCCATGCATACCACATCACTGGGCGGAAGAGATTCACTTTATTCCATCGTACAGATGCCCAGTGGAATTCCCGTTGCAACCGTTGCGATAAACGGCGGAGCAAATGCGGGACTCCTTGCAGCCAAGATCCTTGCAACATCTGACAAGAAGCTTCTTGCAAAGCTCAAGAAGTACTCAGCAGATCTTAAGAAGCAGGTTCAGGATAAGGATGCCAAGCTTCAGGAGATCGGATACAAAAAATACCTCGAGAACAAATAAATATTTATATAAAGGTGGACAAAATGGCACTTGATTACAAGTCAGCAGGCGTAGATATCGAAGCGGGTTACAGATCCGTAGAACTCATCAAAAAATGTGTTAGCGAGACTAACAGACCCGAAGTTATGGGAGGCCTCGGAGGATTCTCCGGAGCATTCTCCGCAGCGGCATTCAAGGGAATGGAAGAGCCCGTACTTCTCTCCGGAACGGACGGAGTCGGAACCAAACTCAAAGCCGCATTTATTCTTGATAAGCATGACACCATCGGTATCGACTGCGTTGCGATGTGTGTTAACGACGTAGCATGTGCGGGCGGTGAGCCTCTCTTTTTCCTGGATTACATCGCATGCGGCAAGAACATCCCCGAGAAGATCGCTGAGATCGTAAAGGGTGTTGCAGAGGGCTGCAAGATGGCAGAGTGCTCACTTGTAGGCGGTGAGACCGCTGAGCATCCCGGAATGATGCCCGATGAAGAGTACGATATCGCAGGATTCTCCGTAGGTGTTGTTGACAAGAAAGACCTGATCACCGGCGAGAGCATTAAGCCCGGCGACGTACTTGTAGGAATCGGATCAAGCGGAATCCACTCAAACGGATTCTCTCTCATCAGAAAAGTATTCGAGATGTCAGAGGAGTCCCTCAAGAAGTATTATGACGAGCTCGGTGAGACTCTCGGCGAAGCTCTTCTTACTCCCACCAGAATCTATGTAAAGGCCCTCAAGGCTCTTAAGAACGGCGGAGTTAAGGTTAAGGGATGCAGCCACATCACCGGCGGCGGATTCTTCGAGAACATTCCCAGAATGCTTCCCGACGGAACCAATGCAAAGATCGACAAGAACAGCTACGATATTCCTCCCATCTTCGGACTCATTCAGAAGACCGGATCCATCGAGGAGAACATGATGTACAGCACTTACAACATGGGACTCGGAATGGTACTTGCACTTGATCCTGCTGATGCGGACAAGGCTGTAGAGCTCCTTAAGGCTGCCGGAGAAAAGGCTTGGATCGTCGGAAGCGTTATCGCCGGAGAAAAGGGTGTGACCTTATGTTAAGAGTTGTCGTCTGTGTAAGCGGAGGCGGAACAAATCTTCAGGCTATAATCGATGCCGTTAAAGACGGTTCGATAACGGGAGCTGAGTTGGTAGGAGTTATCAGCAACAATCCCGGAGTAAAGAGTCTCGAAAGAGCAGCTGATGCAGGAATCCCCGCATTTGTTGTAAGACCTAAGGATTTTGCGGTAAGAGACGATTTCCATAAAGCGTTTATGGATAAGCTTGCTGAGCTACAGCCCGATCTGATCGTACTTGCGGGCTTCCTTGTAAGGATTCCCGAAGAGATGTGCAAGGTTTATCCCGGTAAGATCATCAATATCCACCCTTCACTCATTCCTTCTTTTTGCGGAGTAGGTTTCTACGGACTTAAAGTTCATGAGAAGGCACTGGAAAGAGGAGTTAAGGTTACCGGAGCCACTGTTCATTTCGTAAACGAGGGAATGGACGAAGGCCCCATCATCGATCAGATACCCGTAAGAGTACTGGAAGATGATACTCCCGAAGTTCTTCAGAGAAGAGTTATGGAGGAGGCAGAGTGGAAGCTTCTTCCCAAGGCTATAGATGATATTGCGAACGGACGTCTGGTCATGGAAAACGGCCGCGCCGTCAGAAAGGCATGATATGAAAATACTTTTAGTCGGTGGTGGCGGAAGAGAGCATGCGATTGCTTGTGCAATCTCAAAGAGCCCCAAATGTACCAAGCTTTATTGCGCACCCGGAAATGCAGGAATTGCAGCTATTGCGGAGTGTGTTCCCATCGGTGTGATGGAATTTGACAAGCTCGTTGCTTTCGCCAAGGAAAAAGAGATCGATTTTGTGGTTATAGGACCGGACGATCCTCTTGTAGGCGGAATTGTTGATGAGTTTGAAAATGCGGGCTTCAGAACATTCGGTCCCCGCAAGAACGCAGCTATCCTTGAAGGCAGCAAGGCTTTTTCCAAGGATCTGATGAAAAAGTACAACATTCCCACCGCTGCTTACGAAACTTTCGACGATGCCGAGAAGGCTCTGGAGTATCTCAGAACAAAGGCTGACTTCCCCATCGTTCTTAAGGCTGACGGACTTGCTCTCGGAAAGGGAGTTCTCATCTGTGAAGATCTTGCTCAGGCTGAAGCCGGAGTTAAGGAGATCATGGAGGATAAGAAGTTCGGAAGCGCCGGAAACAGAATGGTCATCGAAGAATTCATGACCGGAAGAGAAGTAAGCGTTCTTTCTTTTGTTGACGGCAAGACCGTCAAGATTATGTCCTCCGCTCAGGACCACAAGAGAGCGGGAGACGGAGATACCGGACTCAATACCGGAGGAATGGGCAATTTCTCACCCAGCCCCTTCTATACCAAAGAAGTTTCGGATTTCTGCGATAAATACATTTTCCAGCCTACGGTTGATGCAATGGCTGCAGAGGGAAGACCTTTCCACGGTGTAATCTTCTTCGGCCTCATGCTTACTCCCAAGGGACCCAGGGTTCTCGAATACAATGCAAGATTCGGCGATCCCGAGGCTCAGGTGGTTCTTCCCAGGCTTGAGAATGATATTATAGATGTCTTCGAGGCCTGCATTGACGGACGGCTCGATCAGATAGACCTTAAGTTCTCGGATAACGCCGCAGTGTGCGTAGTCCTTGCAAGTGACGGATATCCCGTTAAATACGAGAAGGGATTCCCCATTGAGGGACTTGAGAAGTTCGAAGGCAGAGACGATGTATTCTGCTTCCATGCCGGAACCAAATTTGATGACGCCGGCAGGATCGTGACGAACGGAGGAAGAGTACTCGGCGTAACCGCTCTCGGAAGTGATCTTAAGACCGCACGTAAGAATGCATACGATGCTACCGAGTGGGTTTCTTTTGACAATAAGTACATGAGACATGACATCGGCAAAGCTATCGATGAAGCATGAGTTCGGAGGTAATTAAGAAAATGAAAACCAATAATCTCAGCAAGAAAATAAGTTCGGCGGCACTGACGTTTTTCATCGTTGCCGCAGTTCTTCTCGTATTATTCGGCAAGCAGTTTGCGCTTACCGTATTTGCGAGCACCGGTAAGGTTACTTCAACCACCGCTAACGTAAGATCTTCAGCTTCAACCTCATCCGACGCTGTTGCATCACTTTCAAAGGGCGACACCGTTGAGATCAAGAGCCAGACCACCGGAACCGACGGATATGTATGGTATGAGATCACCGTTAATGCGACCACCACAGGCTGGATCAGATCAGACCTTGTAGAGATCACTGACGGAACCACTCCCGCAGCAAACGGAAATACCACTACAACAACAACGACCACACCTCCCACTGCTAACGCAGACGGAATTACCCCGGTTGAGCCTGTAAGCGGAACCACCACCGCAGACGTTAACGTAAGAGCAGATGCATCAACCAACAGTGAGATCGTAGCTAAAGCTAACAACGGACTTACCCTTACCGTAACCGGAACCAAGCAGGGAACCGACGGAAATACCTGGTATTATCTCTCATTTACCAAGGACGGAGTAAGCACCACAGGATATATCAGATCCGATTTCGTAAGTCTCTCAGGAGATCTTAAGGAGCCCGGAGCTGAAGGCCCCGCAGAGGAGCAGATTCCTACCACCACCGAGACCGTTGAGACCACAGTTCAGAAGGATTGGGATACTCAGCAGCAGGCGGACGGATGGTTCCTTCTTGACTATGTTCAGGGCAAGCAGTACAACATCAACAATCTCTTTGAGACCAACGAGCACAACACCGAGCTTCTTACCAAGCAGGAAGCTAAGATCAAGTCTCTCAGAACCGTACTTATAATCGTAATCTTAATCCTTGTAGCAGCTATCGTTGCAGCAGTATTCTTCTTCATGAAGTGGAAGGATCTCGACGACAGAGCAGCATTTGCAGAGGCTGAGAAGGAAAGAGCTAAGAGAATCGCAGGACACGGTGAAGGCAGAAGACCCGAGCGTTCAAGCGAGCGTTCATCCCGCCCCGCACGTGATGGAGCAAGAAGACCTGAAGGCGGCGAGCGCAGAAGACCTGCTGAGGGCGGAAGATCCGACAGACAGCCTTCCGACAGACCCGCAAGACCTCAGGGCGAGAGAAGACCCGTAGATGTTCAGAGAGGACAGAGCTCACACACCGTAAGACCCGCAGAGGGCGAGAGAAGAGCTGAGGGTGAGAGAAGAGCAGAGGCAGACAGAAGAGCTGCTGAGCCCGTCCGTGAATCAGTAAGAGAAGCAGCACCCGAGGAAGAGGCACCTGTTGAGTACATCGAGAAGAAGCCTCACAGAACCAGACCTCAGTCCGATACCGTAGTTAAGGAGCACCACAGAAAGCAGCTCGTTGATGACGACGATGATGAATTCGAGTTTGGTTTCCTCAACTGGGATGATGACGATAAATAATCGAAATTTTAGCAACGGGGCGGTGTAAAAACCGCCCCGTTTTCTTGACCTTGAGCGGTGTTTGTTATATCTTTAATATAACAGCAAAGAAAGGAGGAAGAGATGTATATTGAGATAGATTTCAACAGCGATGAAGCTATATATAACCAGCTGTGTGATCAGATAATCATGGGAATCGCGGCAGCCAGATTATGCGACGGCGACCCTCTTCCTTCAGTCAGACAGCTTGCTGATGATATCGGTATAAATATGCATACGGTAAACAAGGCATATACGGTACTCAGACAGCAGGGCTATGTCAAGGTAGACAGAAGACGCGGTGCGGTCATAAGTGTCGATCCCGGTAAGGTTAATGCCCTTGCTGAGCTCAAGGAGAGCCTGAGGGTGGATATCGCACGCGCATCTTGCAGAAATATTTCTCGCGAGGATGTACACAAATTAGTAGATCAGATCTTCGAAGAGTACAGATCGGATCAGTCAGGAGAACAGGGTGGAAGGTAAATATTCCGAAAAAGCAAAGATCTCACTTCAGATTGCTACGAAGTGGGCCGGTAAGCTTCACCAGAGTTATATAGGTTCAGAGCACATCCTTCTCGGACTTGTGCTTAATTCGGACAGTATGGCAGGCAAGGTTCTTGCGTCAAACGGCGTAGATCCCGATAAGCTTACCAATATGATCAGGGATATGATCAGTTTTAATACCGCACTTGCCATCGAGTCCAAGGAAACATATTCCCCCAGAGCAAGAGGCATATTGGAAGAAGCAGCAAGAACTGCAACAAGATTCGGCCGCGAACTTGTCGGGACCGAACATATTCTGCTGTCTCTTATCAAAGAGGGTGAGAATGTTGCGGTAAGACTTCTTGCAACCATGGGAATCAATCCCATGAAGGTTTATGCGGATACTTTAGCTGCTATGGGTCAGGATCCCAGACTTGCAAGGGAAGACCTTATGCAGAGGGGTGAAGGCGACGAGGACAAGATGTCGATCTTGGGTCAGTATTCAAGAGATCTGACCAAGCTTGCGGCAGAGGGTAAACTCGATCCCGTCATCGGCAGAAAAGATGAGATCAAGAGAATCATTCAGATTCTTTCAAGACGTACCAAGAATAATCCCTGCCTCATCGGTGAACCCGGTGTAGGTAAGACTGCGGTTGTTGAAGGCCTTGCAATGCTCATTGCATCAGGCGATGCTCCCGATACCGTTAAGAACAAAAGACTCCTTACACTTGACCTTCCCGGAATGGTCGCAGGTTCCAAATACCGTGGCGAATTCGAGGAGCGTGTTAAGCGTGTCATCAGAGAAGTTGAGGAAAGCGGAAACATCATTCTTTTCCTCGATGAGATTCATACCCTTATCGGTGCCGGTGGTGCAGAGGGTTCAATCGATGCATCCAATATCATGAAGCCTTCCCTTGCAAGAGGAGAGCTTCAGCTTATCGGTGCAACCACCATCGCAGAGTACCATAAATATGTGGAGAAGGATGCCGCTCTTGAGAGACGTTTCCAGCCCGTTATGGTAGAGGAGCCCACCGAGGAAGAAACCGTAAGAATCCTTGAAGGCATCAAGCATAAATACGAAGATCATCACAACATCGAGATCACAACCGGTGCTATTGAAGCTGCGGTCAGACTGTCAGCAAGATATATCAATGACAGAAATCTCCCCGACAAGGCAATCGACCTTATCGACGAAGCAGCTGCCAGTGCACACCTTAAGAGTCTTGAGGTTCCCGAAAAGCACAAGTCCATCCTTGATGAGATCAACAAGATGGACAGACAGATCGAACTTTCCATAAGAATGGAAGCATTCCTTCAGGCTCGTGAGATCAAGTTAAAACAGGATGAGCTTATCAAAAAGTACGATAAAGCTCTTAAGAAGAGCGAGGCGAATAAAAATGTCCGCAAGGGCAGCATCGGTGAGGATGACATTGCTAAGGTAGTTGCAATGTGGACCAAGATTCCCGTAACCAAGCTCAATGAAAAAGAAAGCGACAGACTCCTTAAGCTCGAGTCAATTCTCCATAAGAGAGTCATCGGTCAGGAAGAAGCTGTAGAAGGCATCTCGAAAGCCATGAGGAGAGGGAGAGTAGGACTTAAGGATCCCAGAAGACCGGTCGGTTCATTCCTGTTCCTGGGACCTACCGGTGTAGGTAAAACAGAACTTTCCAAGGCCCTGGCAGAGGCAATGTTTGGTTCCGAGGATGCTCTTATCAGAATCGATATGTCCGAGTACATGGAGAGCTTCTCGACTACCAAGATGATCGGTTCTCCTCCGGGATATGTAGGATTTTCAGAGGGAGGCCAGCTTACCGATAAGATCAGAAACAATCCTTATTCGGTAGTTCTCTTCGACGAGATAGAGAAGGCTCATCCCGATGTATTTAATATTCTGCTCCAGGTTCTCGATGACGGACATCTGACGGACTCCAAGGGCAGAAAGGTTTCTTTTAAGAACACAATCATAATCATGACTTCCAATGCGGGTGCGCAGAGGATCGTAGATCCCAAGAATCTCGGATTCGGTGCATCAAGCGGCGGAGAAAAGGCGGACTATGAGAGGATGAAGTCGGGAGTTATGGAAGAGGTTAAGAAGTCTTTCAAGCCTGAGTTCATTAACAGAATCGATGACATCGTAGTCTTCAGTCAGCTCAGCGACCAAAATCTCAAGGATATCGTAGATCTTCTCGCATCACAGCTGGCATCCAGATGTAAGGAACAGATGGACATCGAGCTTAAACTTGCCCCTTCCGTCAAGAAATATCTGATTGATAAGTATGCAGATAGGAAGATGGGCGCAAGACCTTTAAAGCGCGGAATGCAGAATGTTGTAGAGGACAGACTCGCAGAGGAAATCCTCAGGAAAAATATAAGACCCGGCGACAGCGTCACCTGCTCATGCTCGGGCGATAACATTGTATTTAAATCCGCTAAGCCAAAGAAATCAAAATAACGGAGGTTAAAAAAATGGCTGAGATTATTTACACGGACGAAAACGGAAAGCTTGCTTTCGGAGACTATCATCTTAAGGAGAAGACGAAAGTAGAGGACTTCCCTTTCGGAGGGGATCTTCTCAAGGTTAAGACCTATGAGGATATCACCAGATTCGAGAAGAACGGTCTTTTTGTATACGAGTCCGTGCCCGGAACCACCGTTACCGACTTTACCGAAACTGCAGATTCCATGGAGTTTACCGTAAGCGGAAAAGGATCAGTTTCCATCACTCTCGGACTTGCCGACGATACCCTTTATGAGGTAAAAGAAGACGGCAAGGATACCGGTGCTGTTAAGACAGGACTCGGCGGAAAGCTCAGTCTTTCTCTTGATCTGTCCGACAATCGCAAGGCATTCGTAAGCGTAAAGAAGGCTTGATAAATGGCTAAGGCTAAGCAGACAAGTGTATATTTCTGCCAAAGCTGCGGATATGAATCGGCAAAATGGATGGGGCAGTGCCCGGGGTGCCACGAATGGAATACATTCGTGGAAGAGCCTGTAGTTAAGGCTGATCCCGGGAGTGCCTCATTTCGCATTTCAAGTGCGGCTAAGGGCGGTGCATCAGGCAAGGCTCTTTCGGAAATCACTTTTCTTAATGACGTATCTTTGAGTGAAGGAAAAAGAGATTCATCCGGAATCGCAGAGCTGGACAGAGTACTTGGTGGCGGAGTGATGAAAGGATCGCTTACCCTTATCGGAGGCGACCCCGGAATAGGTAAATCCACACTCCTTCTTCAGGTATGCAGAAATATGTCCGCTGCAGGCCTTAAGGTATTATATGTATCGGGCGAGGAATCAAAAGCTCAGATCAGAATGAGAGCTGACCGTATCGGTAAGTTCGAAGGAGATATGAAGCTTCTTTGCGAGACTGATCTTGATATTGTCTCCGATGCAGTGCGTTCCGACAAACCTGACATTTGTGTCATAGACTCAATTCAGACAATGTACAGCACGGAAGTTTCATCGGCTCCCGGTTCCGTTTCCCAGGTAAGGGAATCAACCCAGGTACTGATGCAGCTTGCCAAGGTTTTGGGTATTTCCATTTTCATAGTCGGTCATGTAACCAAAGAGGGAACAGTAGCAGGTCCCAGAGTTTTGGAGCACATGGTCGATACAGTGCTTTATTTTGAGGGAGACAGACACGCTTCCTACCGCATTCTAAGAGGCGTAAAGAATCGTTTCGGATCCACCAATGAGATCGGCGTATTCGAAATGAGAAGCGAAGGCCTTACCGAGGTTACCAATCCGTCCGAGTATCTGCTTGACGGACGCCCCGTTGATGCTTCGGGTTCCGTTGTATCCTGCAGCATGGAAGGAACCAGACCCATTCTTATAGAGATTCAGAGCCTCGTTTGCAGGTCCAATCTGGGAGTTCCCAGAAGACAGGCATCGGGCGTTGATTATAACAGGGTAAATCTCCTGATGGCCGTTCTTGAGAAAAGATGCGGACTTCACTTAGGGGATTGCGATGCATATGTTAATCTGACAGGCGGAATGAAGCTTTCCGAGCCCGCCCTGGATCTTGCCATGGTCCTTGCTATAGTGTCTTCTTTTAAAAATGTATGCATACCTCCCGATGTTGTGGCTTTCGGAGAAGTTGGTCTTTCCGGCGAAGTCAGGACGGTATCCCAGGTATCTCAGAGAGTTTCAGAGGCTGTAAGACTGGGCTTTAAGACCATAATCGTGCCCGCATCCGTACTTTCCGAGGCTAAAAAGGCCGGCGGCAAAGATACCGAGATTATCGGTGTTTCCAATGTCAGGGAAGCTTCCGATAAGGTTATGTAAATTTTGCTTGCCTTGAAAATAGCCATGTTGTATAATGCATGAGTCGGTCGTTTTACGGCGAATAGGGGAATAGTACAATGGTAGTGCGGCGGTCTCCAAAACCGTTAATGGGAGTTCGATCCTCTCTTCCCCTGCTTCATGAAGCGTTTCCTTTTCGGGAAGCGCTTTTTTTGTTATAATCTTAAGCGGTTTGGAGGCGTGATATGGACCCTAAATTACTTCATGATTACATTATTTCCCTCGGAGGAAGCGAAGAGCTCTGGAACAGGATTGCTTCCTGCGAAGGAGTTTATAAGGAACTTGAATATTGGTGCTCAAACGGAAATCTTCTCGGCGAATTCAGTCCCAAGGGGATTTCTATTTCCGATTGCATAGCCTGGCAGGTGGACCACTTCAAGGCCTACATGGACAGGGAAGAGAACAACAGATGGCACAGGGAAAGACTCTTTATCCAGAGCCTTGAAACCCTTCTTGATATAAATGACGGCTCCGAGGAAGTGCTTCGCAAGATCACCGGTGAAAATGGCGAGTCCGGAACCGACAGAGAGGATGTATGAGACTTAAAGCGGCAGACGTCATATCCAAATACCGCATTCTTTTCGTAGCCGAGATCCTGATCCTGGCTGCTTTAGGTTTATTTCTCATATTTAAAAAGAGCTATTCATTTACCCTTGGGGCGGAGAATTTGGTGTATACCCCTGAGGGACTGGCTTCCGGATACATGTGTGAAGCGGGTGGCGCAGTAGCGGATATTTCTATTCCTGTGGAAAATAAAGCGGAAGCTTTGGATTATTGTATCTGGCAGGCAAATATTCCCTTTGGCGTATATGAAGCTGAAGTATCATACAGCAGCATGTATGACAGCAACCCCAATAATGATCCTCTTCTTAAGATAGTGACTTTTGATAATTCCGGGGATACTTCATATTTTTCGGATGACATTATTCTGGTCGAAAGACTTACCAAAGTAACTTCAAGAATCTATTCCGCTCCCGGCAATGATGTTATGAATGCCTTTTTCAGATTGAACGGAAGCGGAAGAATAAGAATTGATTCCCTTACGATTAAAGAGTACAAGCCTTGGAGATTTCTCGTTTTCCTTTCGCTTGCGATTGCTTTTGCCTTGATTGATGCATTCATTCTTTTTCTAAAGGGCGCGGATAAATCACGAAGGGGACCATTCTTTTCACTTTGCGTTCTGTTTATTCTTACATCTTTTCCTTTATTTAATTCATCGGTTTTATACGGACACGATTATGCATTCCATATGTACCGAGTGGGGTCACTTGCTCAGGAGATGCTTGGAGGAAATATTCCGGTCAAATTCATGTCGGGTGCGTATAACGGATTCGGATATATTATCGATGTTTTATATTCAAATCTGTTTATGGTTCCTGCTTCTGTGGTGTACATGCTTGGAGCACCCCTCAGCTTCTCGTACAATTTCTGTTTCATGTACATAAATATATTAACGATATTCCTGGCATATTATTCATTCTCCAAAACCTTCGGCGCAGCAAAGTGGGGCGTTTTAGGTTCATATCTGTATACTCTCAGCATGTACAGGCTCTGTGACCTGTATATCAGAAGTGATGAGGGAGAGTTATTTGCCATGGCATTTCTTCCCCTTGCTGTATACGGTTTTATCAGAATCTATAAGTCGGAGAACAGATCATTTCGCGACGTACTTCCATTAGTACTTGGAATAACCGGAATAATCCAAAGCCACGTACTGTCAACTATGTTTGCGGCTTTCTTTATTTTCATATTCTGCATTATCAATCTTCCTAAGACCTTGAAGAAGCTGCCTGAGCTGCTTTTTTCTGTTTTGCTTTTGCTGTTTATAAACCTGTTTTATCTGTTCCCCGTGGCTACATCATTTATCGGCATGGGACTTAAGTCATCATCAGAAATGTCCTTTGATATCTACGATGCAGCACTGACATTCTCGCAGATTTTTGATCTGAAGTTTATTCCCGGCCATTCCGGTAAAGAAGTCGATATGTACTTTGGAACAGGTCTTTTTATCATCATTGCGCTCATAATGCTCATCGGCTGTCTCTTTGTTTCTATTAAAAAGAAAACGAAGAACGGCGCAGTTAAGATTGGAATCGAGAGTCTTGCAATGGCATTGATCGCTTCATTTATTTCAGGAAAGCTTTTCCCTTGGAATGCGATAAGTGAATCGAAGGGAGTTCTGGGATTGTTCAATGTGGTTCAGTTCCCCTGGAGATTTATGGAATATGCGGCAGTGTTTTACTGTTTTGCAGCGGTAGCGGGAATTGTTCTTTTTATGGATAGGATTAAAGAAAACAAATTATCGCGACTGATTGCTTTAGGATTCTGTACAGGAACAGGAATAATTGCTTTGGTATTTACCATAGCGTATGTAGATATATATCCCAGGGTTTTGGTCAGGAATGTTCCCGTTATGGCTGTTTTGGACTGGGCACCAACTCCCGACGGTTTGGATAGAAACGTGTCTTCAGACGACAACCTGGTTATCGCCGGAGGGGTTGTTCCCATAAGAGCTCTCAAGGGAACTTCCACTATTTCCGGCAGTGATGTGTCCTATGAAGTTCTTACTGAAAGCGATACAGAGAAGATATATAAGATAAATAACGGAGCGGGCGGAGTTGATATCCTGCTTCCGGTATTTGCATTCGATAATATTGTGGTAACCGGTGATGACGGAGCGGTTTATAAGACCGGTATAGGAGAAGGTTACAGAGTCAGCCTCGAAATAATCCCCGGATCATCCGGTACATATCATGCCAGATACAAAGTTCCTCTTATATGGAGAATCTGTGATCTGATTTCATTGGCAGCATTTGTATGGGCAGTAATCATTCTTGGAAGGAGTAAAGATATCAATGATCAAAAAACTGAGTGAGAATAAGTTTATCAAGAATCTTCCGGATATCCTTCCCTGGCTTTTCGTCATAACCGGAATGATCTTTACTTCGATTCTTATTGCTCAGAAGGGAAACAAGATCTTAAGCAGTGATTTCGCGGTTGAGCTAGTTCTTGCAAGACATTTGAACGAAGAGCATACCTTTGTCAGCACAACCTGGGCTTATTCGACCTGGGTCAGGATATTCGATGTTGTACTCATCAGAAAGCTTGTATTTGCAATAATCGGATACGGCAATTGGCTCCTTTCCAGAGTTGTTACCAATCTGATCATGATGATCCTGCTCACTGCTTCTTATATCTATACCGCTAAGGCAGCGGGCTTTAGAAGAATGGGATTATGGACCGCTGCGGCGCTGTGCTGGCCTTTCGGCGTTTGGTATGTTCTAAACGTGCTGTACGGCGGATTCTATTACAGCTTTATGATCAATTACATCCTTTCAATCGGACTTATTATCAAGCTTTCCGGTAGAGATAAGGATGAAGATAAGCGCTCAAGCACCATTGTACGCATCACAGCATTAGTGATACTCGCTTTGATCTCAGGATGTGACGGTGTAAGAGGTCTTATGTGCTTTTGCTGTCCTTTGGTAGTGGGCTCCGTGGTTTACACGGTGCTAAACGACGCTTCCGGTAATACTGCTGACAGAAAAAAGTGTTTCAGATTTACCGGATATACATTCCTGGTTTTTGCGGTATCCTGCTTCGGATATCTGATCAATAAATTCGTTCTTCCCACAAAATTCAGTTTCAGTGCCAATTATGGAACGGATCCTTTGTGGATCAAACTTGATCCCGGAAAGATTCTTGCAACATATGCAGATTATCTCCAGCTCCTGGGATATCGCACCGGCGTAAACATTATGAGCAAGATGGGGGTGATCAACTTCCTTGCCATCACCTTGGCTGCTTTATATGTTGTTTCACTTGTAAGACTTTGCAAGAATTTCAAGACGCTTTCTTTTGCCCACAGAATAATTACGATTTACAACATTTCTTTCGGTATTTTTTTATCTGTTATATACATGGTTTCCGATTGGGCGTACAACGAGTCGTACTGGGTACCACTCCTTCCCTTTATTTTTATCACTCTTCAGGCGGAATATGACTCCGATCCTTTGCTTAAGAAGGATTCACTTTTTGGAACCAAAGCCATTGCTGCGTTATTTGTTGTTTGCATTCTCGGAGTAAGCTATTCGACATATCTGTCACCTTATAATTGGGCACACAATAACAGCGATTCTCACATGGATCCGGTTGCATCCTGGCTTGATACAAACGGATATGAGTGCGGATATGCCACATTCTGGAATTCCTCGATAGTGGAAGAGCTGACAAACGGTGACGTAAGGATGTATTCGGTCCATACGATTGCGGAAAATGCCAATCCGGGCCTGTGGTTGGACGTTCTTAACACTCCTCAGGATGCATCCGTCGGAAAAGCCTTCGTTTTGGTGGGTTATGACGAACTAACTACCGTAACCGAGGCACAGAGACAGTATATTGTCGAAAATATGGTCTATGATGACGGTGTATACGTTGTGGTACCGATTACATCCCTTACGGATTATAGGAATATCATGATAGAACGCATGTAAAATGACACGCAAAAAACAATCTTTTTGTTGTTTTTGACACTTGTATCATAATAAAAATATGTTAAGATATTAAGTGGCTGCCCTTTTGAGGCGGGCCATCTAACAGCGGGGATACAAATATGGGGAATTCGACTGATTCATCTGAATACCTGCGAGCTCTGATGCAGGATTACAAA
>CADBFZ010000003.1 GCA_902794095.1 uncultured Lachnospiraceae bacterium
TTCGTATTTGCCGCCCAGTTCCTCAAATAATGATTTTGCCATTGTCTGTTACCTCCACATTCTTTTTTATTTTGAATGTCCGCAAAATCCGTCCTACATATTGTGGGACATGATGAATACCAGATGAGAAACCGCCATAATGTCAGTGTGGAAGAAGAAAAAAGAAGCGGCTCCTATTTCTGGAAGCTCATTGATATTTACGGTCTTACAGCATAAAAGCTCCGGGATTTCTCCCGAAGCCTTGTCTTAATATGCTCCTCTATCTATTGAGGTATGAAAGAGTGTAAGCAGAGTCCTTTGACTTGTCAGCTTTTTCTTTGTCCTGTTCCCTGCAAAATCCTCTGTGATCAGAATATAATAATCCACCATATCATCCGTAAGATTAATGTCATAGTACACATCAAAATATGAATGTGTGTCAGGGTAGTCAAATCTATGATAAGTCGTGTCGGAATAGATTACTTCTTCATCCGTGCCCGTGACCTTATACAAGATGACACTCTTTATACCACTGCTCATGTTTGCGCCATGTTCACTTCTTACAATCTCATCATCTATGTGCTGATCAATGATATTATCCTGGCAGTAACCGGAAATAACTTTCCCTTCTTTTGTAACAAAGGTAATCTCTGTTCCGTCAATCCCCGGAGGCGTGATATCATATCTAGTCGTAACATAAACATCTGTCACATGCCCCACATTATCAACAGCCTCTATCTTCCAGATATGCTCGCCTTCATACTTTTCTTCAAGTGTATAAGCTGTAGAACTTCCACCACTTCTGACTGTATGCCCGGTATCATCATAAATCGTAAGACTCCTTACTCCCGATCCTACTGTACTTGTTCCATACAAATAGTCGGTTGACCTTACTGATATCACAGGCGCAATGTTCGTCCAATCCGTTTCGGTATTCTCAGCACCTATAATCACAGGATTCGAGTGATCAAGATGAACTCTGCCTGTACTTGCCTGAATGGAATGCCCTTGTGTATCCGTAGATATAGCATAGAAGTAGTAAATTCCTTCATCTGTCTGTGTGAAACTATCATTCGTCCATCCATGAGCACCGCCATGACCGTAACTACCCACGGTAGTTGTTGCTCCGGTAATGCAATTTACCCTGTATAGCGTGATACTTGAATTTCCTTCTCCTTCATCATAGCCGCTTACATTTACAGTTACATTTCCTGCAGTCCAGTCGGTTGTAGATACTGACAAGAACAATCCCTTCGACTGTGAATAACCGCATATCGGACAGTTCCTGCTATAGTTACCATCACCGTGAGAATGCCAGCTCGACATAGAATGATTTTCATACTGGGTAAGACCACATCTTCTGCACGTTCTCATGTGCTGCCTTGAATTTACGCAGGTCCAAGGCCCCCAATCATGTCCGAGTGGAGGCGTTGTAAAGATTCTCTCTCCCGGGCAGATAGAGCATTTATAAACAACTCTTCCCCCTGACGTACACGTAGCCGATGTTGATTCATAAAGATACC
This sequence comes from uncultured Lachnospiraceae bacterium, assembly GCA_902794095.1. Classification (GTDB taxonomy): domain Bacteria; phylum Bacillota; class Clostridia; order Lachnospirales; family Lachnospiraceae; genus AC2028. The sequence continues at coordinate 1,503 of CADBFZ010000003.1, forward strand.
AACTATGACCGGAACATCCATCGCCATCGTTATACCAACAGGTCATGCCGACATAGCAGCTATTGATACCATAATCCCTGCATCCACAATCAGTGTTATGACAGCTTCCTGCAAATACAGGCATGGCAGGGAAAAGAACAAACGTCAGCAGTATGCTAAGCCCTGCCAATGCTTTTCTTATAATCTTCATAAGCTCCTCCCTTACTTACAGCAATTTCCTGTGCAATCCTCTGTACAGCCACCTACACCTCCACATGAAGGACAAGCGCTATCAGTATCACCACAACATCCATCTGTACCTTCGCAGTTTTCTTCTTCACAAGAGCCACAACCGGAATCAGATCCGCAGCCACATCCTCCAGTCTCACCTTCCTTGTAGTATGAGAATCCAAGATAAGCGGTCTTTGTATAAGTAATATTCCCTTTTACGTACTGCACAATAGCAGTGAACATCGTAGGGTACTTGGTGCCATCCTCCAGCTCAGAAAGACTGTAATAGCATGTGGACTGAATCAATCTGTCATAATCCATATCACCAAGCATGGAATAGAGAATACTGCAATCTCCATTAAATTCATAACTTTCCTCTTTCATGAGCTCATACTTTTCTTCGTCATAGGAAGCATCTGTCATGTCATAGTCAAAGCCCGATGATTTCCTTGCAAGTTCAAAAAACTCTGCCATATCAGTACATCCTTGATAGCTAAAACCAAAGGCATCTGCAAAACTAACCTTTTCTATCTTAGAATCATCAAACCCGTCTTCTGTAATGCACTGCGTATAATCTGCCGTTGAATCGGAAAGAGCCGTGAGATTTACATCTGACATATAGTAGCTGGTATATTTAAGCTCCTGGTTCCCTTTCCCATCGTCTGTAACCTCCGTTAAGATTTTCTCAACCTGTACACAAGTGTTTTCGCTGACTGCCTTATCTGCTGAAATCTTCTCATAGCCGTTACCCGCACTTACTACCTTGCTTTCATTATCAGCTTCCTTGGTTTCCTCATCATCCACCGTTTCCTCGGAAGTTTCTTCTACTGATGTTTCTACCTTTTGAGAAGGTTCATAAAGTCCCTTCTTTTCCATCACATGCCTTAAGATCAGTGCTGCTATAATCGTGACTGCAAACACTACAATAAGCATTTTTATAATTCCGGAATCTATCTTCATATCGCATATCCTCCAATTCTTATCATTGTTTGATTTAGTTTCTGTTCTATCGCTTCAAAATAAGTTCTTTCTTCCTCTATCCAGGCATTCCTGACATCGTTTGTAATAGCTGAAATTGACATGGCTCCTGTCTTACCTGTAAAGAAATAGGTTCTTACCCCTTCCTTTTCGATGCCAATTCTCTTAAGTGGCACATCTTTTCCGAGGTAATCAGTGACTGCAATTTCAAGATTGTCCGATGAAAACAAGGCTTCATCTGAAAGTCTTCCAGCTTCATCCAAGACTTCAACCACTATCTTTGCTCCCTTAAAATCAACGGGATTCTCTGGAATAGAAGTCTCTACTTCAACTGTCTCAACCATGCCATGAAAGTATCGAATGCTTTCTGAAAGCTCCAAAAGCTTCTCTCTTGCCTCATCACATACAACATGATTTTCAAGAATCAGCTCCAGATCTCCGACATAGTTAAGGCTTTTCCCTGCTATTATGTTTCTTATAATGTCTTCCTTATCATCTGATACAGTAAGGTCATAGCCTTTCATGTAACCGACATAGCTGTCAGCAACTGCAAGAGCTCTGTAGTAATCGCTTCTTTCCTTCTCTTCAAGGTCAAACATCATAAGCACCAGCCGGTTATAGTAATCTTTGAAATGCAGATACTCCTGTACAGAAAGATTCTTACCTATATGCTTTTCAAAGCAAACGCAGATATAGTTGAAGTAGAGCTGCATCGCCTTTTTCTCACTGTCTTCAAATGGCTTTAGGATATATTCCCCGGAAAGAAGGTCTGTTGTTAGAAACTGGATAAAGTCCTTGCTTACATTCATAAGTTCTAAAAGGCTCTGATCCCTGTTGTCATACACCCCTGCTGTAGCATTTCTTGTATACCCGAAATAAACATTCCCCTTACGAAGAAATATTGAAAACTCCGGGATATCCTTACATACATGGCTCTCTGTATACTTAAGAGCTCCATCATAAAAAGGGATCTCTTCACATCTTGAGTCTGCCAGTTTACTCTCTTCCTCTTTTAACAAGGATTTGACTTCCCTTTTATGCCGGATGCTCTCAAAGAAGCCTGCAAGTTTCTCGACTATTTCTGAAAAAACATTTCTCTTTGGCTTAAGAGGTTTTACCTCTTCTTCCTCAGAAGGAATAACCTCTTCTTTTGCCTTTATCAGGCTCTCAGGCTCTTTTTCAATCTTCTTTTCTGCCCTTTTTATCTCATCCTCAAAAGCTTTCAGATACTTCTCTGACTTATCAAGCGTCTTTTGGATTACCTCTTTCTGGTAATCCTCTGCTGTAAGCGCATTTACTTTTGACAAATGGATGATGTTTACAACCTTGGTCTTCTGAGCATGAAATTCCTTTATAAGCTCTCTTATTGATACCTGATCAAAATCAGTCTTTCCTGCTTCACAAAGAGTCTTGATCTTTACAAAAGAAACTGCTGCGTTTGAAAGTTCTGTTACTCCCGGCGAGCTCTCCTTTGAAAAAAGGTGCGTATACACGGACAGCTCCCTTTGAAGCTCCGTATCTTCCATACGCCTCTGAACAATAAGAAGTGTCTGGGCTCCTTTAATCTCAAATCTTTCGCCAGGGATTGCATTTAGAATCCCAGCCATATCAGGAAGCTGCTTTTTTATGATTTCTATCTCATCATTCATAAAATGCTCACCTCCCTACTGATTCCATAAAGAATGACCATAATAAGAACCATTGCGAACCCTGGAGCAACCGCTATATCAGAGTGCCTGTCAAGCTTTCTCTTTTTGATGGCTGACTCTATAAGCCCCGCTATAAGAGCAATCCCCTGAACACCCACAAGTAATATGCAGACAACAAAGCCAAACTGCAGCATGTTCTTAAGTTCAAAGGTGCTTAAAATGACGCCCGTAAAAAGGAGCCACATGTCACTGTCTCCATCTCCCCACATGCCACTGATTTTGTAGGCCATAAATAGCGCAATAGTCGCACTCCATGCCGTTATCACAAATATAGGATTATCCTTATAGAGAATTACTGAATGAGCCGCCCATGCCCCTGATAAAAAAAGCACCGGGAAGCTGTAAATCATCCGTTCCTTCAAATCCTGGGCTGCCAGGAATACGAGAACGGGAATGGTTGCAAGTGCAAGTGAAAAGTAAGTCATGCGTCCTCCTTCCTGAAGATCTCGTTAAACTGTAGTCTCTTTGTCTTTTCATCAAAGCCGCTTACTTCAAGGATTTCATCTATCGAAAAATGGCTCATATGGATAAGCACAAAGGGCGTGCAGGTAAGCATCTCACAAAGCGTCTCCATAGGATAATCCGAAATATACCTTGCACACTGAGCCAGCCTTATCACACTGCTCGCTGCATCATTGGCATGAATTGTTCCAAAAAACCTTGCGCCTGTGCTCATGGCTGTGGTGAATACATATAATGCCTCACCGCCTTTGATCTCTCCGATGATGAAATTATCAATGTCCTGTAATAGACCAAGCCGAAGCTCGTCCTCCAATGAAAAATCTGTTACTGTGTCTTTTTTTCGAACCGTCATCGTATGCTCAAACTGAATCTGAGGATGTACATTGGAATACAGCTCATCCGACTCCTGCGATACAAGCACTGACTCCCCAAATGGGATGCAATCAATCATGTTGTTAAGGAGTGTGGATTTACCGGATCCGCCTCTGCCTGATATCAAGAATCCGTAGCCTGCACATATTCTGTCCTTCAAATACGTAATCATTTCTTCATCAAGCATTCCGTTCTCAATCAGGTACTCCCAGGAAAGCTTTGTCTTTGGCATCTTTCGGATATGAATATTGTTCTTCTCTGTGGAAGTGATGCAGGATAGCTGTACATCAATACGAAGATAGAAATCCTTTACCCCTTTTCTGTCCGTGCAGTGTGAAAGAGCATATTCCTCACTCTTTCCAAGTCTGTGAATACGAAGGATCCTTGAAAACCAATCCTTATAATCTGTCTGGTCAAAGAACTGGCACTTTGCCACATATCTTCTTCCATTTGCCTTTACTACGATATGGTCATAATCAAGTACCTTGATATCAGATACTTCCTTTGCTTCTACAAGCGGAGTTAGGACATAATACCCAAACACACACTGCCGGAACATTTCTAAGAGCTTCCTTTCCTCTTCCTCGGAAATCCCCCTGAGGCGCTCCCTAATAAAGTCCTTTGCTCTGTCCATGAGCATTATGAAATCCTGCTCTGTTCCCGTAATGCACTTTGTTACAAGCGCAGGGTTAAGATCACAGATATTTGCCTTTAGCTGCATAAACTTCGCATTTAATTCCCTATCAGAAAAGAGCGAAAAAACAGGGTAGAAATCAGATTCAAGTTTGAGCGGAGCCTTCGATTTAGGTTCATACCTAAGCTCGCTCATAAAATCCTCCTTTCTACCCTTTATGTGGGACACACCTTGGTCTAATCCGAAACCTGGCGTCTTACTTTTTTCGCTTTTTCTTCCTGCTGCTTTTCTACAAAGCTCTCTGCATCCTCCCTCTTATCAAATGAATGGCATTTATATAATCCGTACTCTGCTTTTAGTTCTGAGATGCTACGGTTAAAGTCTTTTATAGACATGTCTTTTGAAGAAATCTCAGATAACTGTTTCCCTGATCTATCAAAGACAGTAACAATAGCCTTTTCAGTACGTTTCCCGTCAATAATATCCGGTGTAATAACAACTCTTATGTATGCCCCGTCAGCTCCATCCGCTGCAATGAACTTTATACAGCTCTCAAAAACACCCATCTGCATGGCTCTCGTCCTTGCCTTTGAAAAGCCGATTGCATCATAAAGGGATGTATATTCTGAAATGCCCTGTTTGAGCTCATTTTCCTTGAACCTCAAAATAGTTTTATATTCATCAGAAAGCTCCTTTGACTGTGCCGTGGCATAAAGTATCTGATTCTCCTGATCTTCAATATAGGCAGATACTTCAAGAACGCTCTTTCCATATCCGTTCTCTAATCTTTCACAGAGCTTTTTATATTCCATGTAGGAAGATAAATACTCATCACAGGCAGCAAACTCATATAGGTACGCTTTTCTTGCATACTTTTTTATCTCCTTGTAGAGCCTTATGATTGGCTGATAGGTCTTTAGGTTTTCCCTGACAGCCTTCTTTTCTGCTGCTATTTCCTTCTGCCTGGCTACAATATTATCCAAGGCATCCTGAGCATTACCGGTATTTGGCGCATATACCCTTATAAGCTCATATACACCCGCCGTGCGCCTAAACTCATCAGAAAGCCTTTGAAGCTGCCAGTTTGACTCCTGCCTTTCTCTCCAAGGATTCCTGCCAAGTTTTAAAGCCCTAATGCATTCCTTTTTTTCATCCTCTGACATATCCTTAAACTTCTTTAGCGGAGATGTCTTTACAAAGACTGTTGCAGGGTCCTTCTTTCTTCCTACATGCTCTCCGACTTCGCTTCGTATCAATTCCTCTCGCTTATTAAGGATCCTGTCTCTGATTGCCTCAACTGTATACAAAGAACCAAGCCGATAGCTTCTAATACCTCTTGTCATCCCCTCTGCCTTAAGACTTAGATATTTTCCACAATTAACCACGATTCCCTGTTTTTTTAAGTCTTTTAAAAACTCCTCGAAATCCTCAGACCGCTCTACTGCCTCATCAACGGCCTGCCTTAGCTTAACTACTCTCTCTCCGAAAGAAACCTTATCCTCCTGCTTTTCCTTTACCCAAGCTTCATTTGGCGTAAAACCATACTTCTCAGCAAGCCTGTTAAGAGCCGGATCAAACACCTTACTCATAAAAGACTTATCCATATGAATCTTCTTACCACCAAGCCCTACGGTATTTAATATGAAATGGATATGAAGGTTTTCTGTATTGGTATGCACTGCATATACCGCCTGATTATTTGGAAATATCTCCTCTAAAAGGTCATTTAGAAGCATCATAAGTTTCCCAGCATTCTTCTTATCCGACTCTGCTGCATCAAGAGATATAATGCCGTGGAGTGCTACCCTGCCTCCAAGCTTTCCATGAAACTCCTTTACCTGCATCATTTCATTTGTAGCATTCTTGATGTCTGAGATATTGCGGCATCCGACATAAAGCCCCTCCAATGTCTTTACATCATTTGTGACATAGGTAAGCTCCCTTCCTATCTGAGCCTGGCTTCCTCCCAAAGTTTCATCACATTTTTCGCTATTTGTTATGTAGTCAATGGAATCTGAAATCTGTGCTCCGGCTCCTCTTCCCTTTGATCCATCCTTTATATTCCAGATTTTTGCAACAATACCTTTTGCCATAAATACCTCCAAAAAAAAAGGGCCGCCTATTATGGCAGCCCCGCTTACATCTTAAAGCTCCTCGTACTTGGAAAGCACCTGCATGTTGATATCCTCTCGAAGAGCCTTTGTCATAGGAAAACATACATCCTTGTACTCCCCATCTGAGTTCTTCCATGAAGGATATGCCACAAAAAGGTCTCCGCTTTTTGCTCTCATAACCTTGATACCGGATACAACAAACATTCCTTCAAAGGTGATGGAACCACTGGCAAGGAACTTATCATCACCATCCCTCTTTTTAAGCCTCACTTCGGAAATCTGCATAACAAGGATCCTCCTTATCGTCCACGTCCCTTATGGGGCTTAGCTGCATCTTCCGCCTGAGTCTGCTCCTGACCTTTGGACTCATCCTGATTGTGGCTTTTGTCCTGAGCCTCCTGGGCAACTTCCTCCTGCTTACGATGAAACTCTTTCATAATGGCATCGGTGATCTCATGATAGAACTCTTTGCTAAGAGGGAAAGCAATGTCTTCATACTCACCGTTTGCACGTTCTCTGGAGGGAAAGGCAACAAAATTTCTGCCCTTCTTATCCTCCATGACTCTCATACCACGGACAGCAAATGCATTATCAAGCGAAAAGCTTCCGATGGCTTTTACACCGCCTGCATTATCAAGCAGGTTCATTCTGATATCTGTAATCTCCATACCTTTACTCCTTATCTGTGGTGGCGAGGTCTCGAAACCTCTGTGTTTACTGCATCATAGGTCTGCTTGTCTTCAGAAACCTTTGAGATATCCTGGCTTAAACCCTCTACGTCTGCTAAAGACAGGGTCTTTGTCTTAGCATCGTACTTATAAACGTGATCAGAAAGCTGCTCTTCCTGAGAAACCTGAGTCGCGTTTACTTCTCTTACCATCTGTGCGAGTTCCTCTGGTGTACCGAAGTTTGCAGAAATGGCGATTGTCTCATGGATCGATGAAGGTAAAATGTACAGGTCTGTACCAAGCTTTTCAGAAAGCTTTTCAAGTGCATCTGAGTAGATAATACTTGCAGCACCGTTTACCTTCTGTTCATTGCTGATGACATACATCATCTTATCTTCCGCAACCATAGGCATCATGTCTTCCGGCATACCACCCATCATCTCGGCAAGTACACTTCCCATGTCCTGAACCTTTACAGGCATGATAGTTTTACTGTTCTCCATTGCACATGCATGGAGTTCATCCAGCGAAATATCCCACTGCTTCATATGTTCATCCTTGATGGTAATAGTTCCAATACCATCTGAGCCGCCACCAAGATATACCTTATAAATGATGGCCAGATCCTCTGTCAGCTTATGAGGTGTGTTTTGAAGCATCTCGGCATTCTTCTCTGCATTTACGATTGCAACTACAACATGAGACTTAATAAACTCTACATCCTTAAACTTCTCAGCAATGCTGCTAAAGTCTTCGGAAGGGTTCATGTGCTCAAGCTCAAGCTGCGCTACCCTTTCCATGACTACATCAATATCCATGCCCTGTTCCTTATAGTTCTCATAGAACTGATCCAGGTAGATATTAGGGCATACAGGGTTTTCGCCTGTGCGAATCGTGATGCCGTGGAGCTGCTTTCCGTTATTCTTGTTTACGGTCTGCAAGTTTACCTCTGCATCCGCAAACTCGGAAGGCAGAAAGTCTTTGATGTTGTCTTTCACATACTGCTGAAATGACTCGAAATCAAGCATTGTCCTTTTCCTCCTTCTCCTTGATTTTTTCTGCAACTGCCTTTACAGTCGCCTTTACCTGCTCGTTTTTTGTGAAGTTCTTTTCTACCTCCACATGAGCATTTCCAAAAGAATAATCCATATCGCTACCTCCTTATCTTTGTGTGCTGGATTTTTTCCTTTCATCCTATTTGTGGGACATGTATCTTCCTAATCCGAAATGCAAAACAAATATTTTTATCTTTTTTTGTGTGGTGTCGGTATATACGGCTCTTTTTCCTCTGATACCATAGGAAGAGATTCCCTTTCTTTCTTAAGTTCCCTTATCTTTTCTTCTATAGAAGAAGAGAGCTTATCCGATGTCTGTTTGATTACATCCAGGCTTTCCTTAAGCTCAGAAACTTCCTTATCCTTACTCCAACCGGATATATACCCAAAAGAATAGTCAGATGTATCGAGTCCTATCATCTGCGTTACCCAATACGCTACCGATTCCGCCTGAACCTCTTTGGTCTGCCTGTCCCACTTATCCTCTTTACTGCCGTGTCCAAGGGTTGCATGAGCGATCTCATGAACCATCGTCTTTAGCATCTGTAGCTGAGGCAGACGTTCATCAATTACAATCTTTCCTGCAGTCGGAGAATAATATCCGTTGGCACCGCCGTTTATTGTTTCAAATGACACCGGAACCGGGCTGATACTTATAAGAACACTTTTCATTTCCTCAAAAGAATCAACTGTTTCATTTAGTTCCGATGCAAGAGTAGGCAGCGGATCTCCGCTTGTCTGTGAAACGTCGAAAACATACACCGGCCTGAAGGTCTGATACTCTCTTGTTACCTTCTCTGTCTTTTGGTTCCCGTTCTCATCGACAACAGCCTTGTTATTCTCATCGAAGACCTCTTCTACAACCTCAGTCTTACCTTTGATGGGAGCCAAGATCATAATCCCGTGCTCCCCTTTATTGACTGTCCTGTTAAATTCGGTCTGCCATTTTCTGAAACCGCAAACGAGACTTGCCTCCGGTAGCTGACTTGCAATAAGTATGCAGTTGTTGATGGAATACCTCGGAAACTTTGACATTGCCGAGATATATTCCTGATACTTTTCAGAAGTAAAGATTGCCCTGACACCATCCTCTAACTTCTTTTGGATAGCACTCATCTTCTCTTCACGGGTTTGTCTTTCTGCCATATGATCACTTCCTTACCGGATAAACCTTGTTTTGCTCAATCATTTGGTCAACAAGCTCGCATAGGTTTTCATCAAAGTACTCAGAGACAGATAGGATCACGCTTATAACCGCAAGATACTCGCTGCTCTTCTCATCATGTGGGTGACTTAAGTAATCTCTTGAATACCTGTCATAAAGATGGTCAAGCAAATCTATCCCGTTGATGCGAGCACATCTTATGTATGTCTTTTGCCCTTCTGAGAACCTGATACCATTTTCTTCTGCCGCTTTGATCTTCTTTTCAAACTTGTACATTAAATACCTCCCTTCTTAAGCGCCTTTGATTGTTCTCATAAGGTTAGTGGGACATGCATAGCCCTAATCCGAAACATAAATAAAAAAATCCCTGACATCTCTGCCAGGGAAAATATCACCTATGCCGTCTTGGCCTCATGGTCACATGCTCTTCTGCAACACTCGGTGTGTTCATATCCAGTTTGTTATAATCACTTTCAAGTTTTATCGCTTTCATGGGAAGGATTCCCTTCTCTCTAAAGCTGAAATATTCACTGTTATCGCCTCCAACAATAATATGATCTACAAGTGGAATCCCTAAGATCTCACAAACTGTGACCATCCTGTCTGTGAGCATTGTATCTTCCTTACTTGGATTAAGATTAGAACTTGGATGGTTATGCATCATTACAATATTTACCGCGTTTGAGAGAATCGCTGTTTTCATGATCTCCCTTGGGTGAGCTATTGCCTGATCTATTGCACCCATGCTACAAACACTACAGTTAATAGGAATCCCGTCCGTTCTAAGGTTAATTACGCAGATAACCTCTCTATCCATCTGACACAGATACTCTCCCAATGCTTTAACCGCATCCTCCGGGGAACGAATCGGTGTTTTACTCATAAGAGGTTTATCTTTAACCAGCCTTACTGATGCCATATCAAGCTGGTTCTTATACACTTCCTTCACTGTCGCCATCATCCACCTCCAGCTTGATATTAATAATGAAGTCTCCTTCCTGAGCATTTACAAGCTCAACGACCTCATCCATCGTATATTCTTTATCCTTTATTTCCATCCGAAACCTCCTTATGAAATCTCCCTGAAAACAACTCTTTTAAATCCGAAAGTTTTTGCATGATAAGAAGCCTGTCTGTATCGGAAAGATCATCTTTCATTGCAATAACCTTTAGATCTCTTTCTATGCTTTCAAGTGCATGTATCATTTCTCTGTACTGTAATACTGGCGGTCTGATATCACGCCTGCCATTAAGCAGGCACTTAAGATACTGGGATCTTGTCATGCCTGCTTTGTCACATGCTTTATCAAACTGTTTTACTTCCGCTTCCGTCAAACTCATAAAAAGCCTCATAATATCCCTCCCTTAAAAAGGTAATTCCTCATTGTCCATTGGCGGCATCTCAAATCCATCATCAGGAATATCAATATCGCCATAAGAACCGGGAGCAATGTCTTCAACAAAATCCGGCTTCTTAGGTACTTCCTCTTCTACATCATCAGGGAAAGGATCATCTTCCTCTTCTTCCTTATAAGAATACTTACTTATTGGAAGACCTACTGCTTTACGAAGTTCATTGATCTCATCAATGGGTACAAGCTGAAACTTTGTCTTTCGTCCGTTATAGTCTGCTGTGATATACCACTTTCCCTCGATAAGTTCACGAGCCAGGTTGAGCTTCATCCTATACTCGCTTGCATCTGCGAACTGGCTTAAGAACGCCACTGTATTTTCATATGTTGAGCAGGTATCCGGATCTTCCAATATATAAATAAGGAAATCTGCATTGATACAATGAGCCCCGGCATATGTCAAAAGCCTCTCAATATGCGTGTTATGATACTCAGAGTTCATGGCATACATCATGAGCTTTTCCTGATTGGTAAGCCTGTCAGACTTGATAATATTATTTAAGGAAATGAATCTGTTGCGAAGAATCTTATCCCTCTCTTTCTGACGCTCACTCTTACCATCCCCATGCGCCGGGAATAACTGCCCTACTCTTGATTCCACCTTCTTGACCTCAGCATTATCCCTGACTCTCTTTGAAAAGAACCTCTTTGTTCCCACAGTCTTCATTGTTCTAAGTGCATGATTTTTCTCTGTCAGCTCATGCCCCGGCTCAAATCCTGCATCTTCTGTATCTGTCGGTATCTCTTCATAGAAAGAATCGAGCTCTCCGCCATACCTTGCAACACAAGCATCTACATCCAATAACTCGTCAGGATCCACAAGGAAACATTCGTCTGATGGATGCACCTTTGGACCCACAGATATGCTGCTTGCCACAAGTACTTTTCTTTCCAGTTCTGTCTTTAAGGATCCCCCAGCCCTCTTTGAGAGCTCTGCCTTAAGCTTGCTAATATAATCTTCCTGCTGTGTAATCTTTTGTGAGTACTCCTGCAGCTCAGATGTCAGATCAGCAATCTGCCTTTTTAGCATCTCAATCTCTTCTTCCAGTTCCTGTTCAGAATCCTGCCCATAGCCCTTTGGAATAAGATTTTCTGTCAATGTTTGAAGATCCTCTGCCAAAGTCTGGTAGTCATATGACAGCTCATCTCCGTTTATTGAGATATATGCAGGCTGCCCTGCCAGGTACTCCGTTCTTCTCTGAAAGGTTCCACCAGTAGCCCCTTTCTTTTTTAAGGCTGCTTTCATTTCTTCTACAGAGCTAATTCCAAGAGCCGCCACTTCATAAACATCTGAGTACTCTGCTATTTTTTTAAGCACTGCGTAATCCATCCAAAAACCTCCTTTCGTGCTTTCTACCTATATGTGGGACATACTGAAAGCAAATCCGAAACAATCCTTACAAAAATCTGTACGCTCCCGTACTACGCCCCCGTATAATCTCCCTGCTTTAAAGCGGCATAAAATACGCACCCTTAACAGGCTCAAAACCGTACAAATACTGGGTTGTACGCGTCCGTACAGCCTTTAAAAACAGGCCTTATAAAATTGTAAAAATGAATTTTGTGAAATTACGGTGCCGTACCACCTTGAAACCCTGAAAAATAGGGCATGTACGACCCCGGACAGAAATTATGAAAAACAAGAAAAAAAGAATAACAGGATACGCCTAAAGTTGCAGGCAAACTTTACGCAAACCATCTGCCCACGGCATCTGGAATAGGGCGATCCCTATAACCCCTGGGTACAGAAAAATGAACAAAAAGAAAGAGCGACGTCATTTCGGCGTCACCCTTAATCTCTCACGACGTCATTTCGACGTCATTTCTTTAATGCAATTGTCTGTCTTACAAGATCCTCTACTGCAACCACATCTGAATCATCATAGAATCTGAATGCGTAATGCGCTGCCGACCACTTACGGCTCGTAATATCATAAAGAAGTTCGTTCTTATCGGTGATCTGTCCGGTCTTTGCATTCAGAACAACTTCAACCCAGCCACTCTTAGGCCATATTGAAACAGTATTACCACCATTCTTCTTGAATGTAACATAATTCTGTCGCGCAGCTTCTTCTAATGAGGAATCTACCTTCAGAATAATCTTTTTCATCTTTTCAAATAGGTCTCTTACGTCAGAGCCCTTCGGAAATAGTGCTTCTACGGTATACTCACTTTCATCCTGCATGTTTTTGACTGCTTGATTCTTGTCATTTACTTTAAGTTTGTCTGCTCTATCATGCATTGTTGCTATGGCAGAAAGCATATCAAAAGCATCTGTCGGAAGCATCTCAAAAAACTCTCTGTTTGGCGATATACGTAAGCTAGGATTGAGCTTTGTAATCAGGTCATGAAGCAACTTATCAGGATCTTTCACTCCGTGTATCCTTGGGATTTCATAGGTACAATAAATCTCATAAGGAAGCGGCACTGCTGTTCCCGATAACTCTCTTACTCTTTTTTCTACATCCTCAGCGTACCCTATTTTCACCCAATTATCCCGATGAAAGCTTTCGTTTGTAAGGACGTAAATATAACCTGTTTTTTCCATAACTACACCTTCCTATTATGACAGTTCTCTTAGGCTCGTATAAATCTCACTTGCAAAGATTCCTAATACTGCATGCTTAATCTCGTCATTATTCAAAAGTAGCGTAAAGAAATCCTGATTCTGTTCAAGACCTTCAATTAAAGCTTCATCTATATCATCATAGAACGTAAACTCAAAATCCTTTTCGCTATTATTCTTTGCGGATGTCTTAAGCTTCTCTGACTTCATAAGAAGATCCTTAATCTGAAGCATAGCCTTAACAGCAACATCATTATCGTAGGTCTTGCCTGTACGTGAGTTTATATCTGCAATGATTCGGCTTAGTCTTTCAATCTTTGCTTCTGTGAGATTAAATCCATCAGACTCAGGAAGTTTAGTAACCGGCTTCGATACAAGCTTCTCTGTATCAGTTGTATGGGTATCACCCTTCTTCTGAATGAAATTGCTTGCTTTAATCTTTCCAGTTAAATCAAAACCGGCTCCGCCACCGGAAACATCTAAATACGAGAGAAGATATGTAATAAATACATATTTCTTATGAATGTCAACGTCCTTGAAACAACTTGCCTGTATCAGGAAATCATAAAACTTCACAAATCCTCGCATTCTAAAGCGGATCTCTTTCTGCTTTTCCTGATTATACTGTCTTACCGCATTAGCCGACTTCTGCAGATAGAATGTCAGAGCCTTCTTCTCTGCTGATGTTATATTCTTCTCGCGCTTCTTAAACAAGAGCTCATTAAAGTTCTGAATATCCAAAGGATCAAGTACCATAAATGCATCAAGATTTGCCTCCAAATCATAGATATGCTTTGGATTAACATTTCCTGAAAGAAGTGTTGTTGTATAAAACCTTGCAAATGATGCCTGAACATCCTCATACGTATTGATAAAATCCAAAATAAACGTCTTCTTATCATACGGAGGACATATGCGGTTTAATCTACTATATGTCTGAACAGCATTTACTCCCTTCAGCTTCTTCAGTACGTACATAGCACAAAGTTTCTTCTGATCAAATCCGGTCTGATACTTATTTGCAACAATAAGCACATTATATGCATCTGTATCGAACATAATTGGAGTCTGCTCTTCTCTAAAGCCATTCATTCCAGGCTCGGTGTACTCTGTATCGTCGTCATCAAGCTTAACCTTGCCTGAAAATGCTACTAATGCATCAATGCCAGAATATCCTTTTCTGGCAATATAATCCTTAAATGCTTTTTGATATTTTACCGCTCCTTGTCTTGAAGCTGTTATTACCATGGCTTTCGCGGTTCCGCCAAGTTCTCCCATAACAACATTACGGAAGTGTTCAACAATAACCTCTACTCGCTGAGCAATATTGGTCTCGTGAAGCTCGATGAAACGCGCAATTTGTCTTTTCGCATCATCGGTCTTCATTTCCGGATCCTCTTCAATCTCTTTATTGAGCTGGAACATCGTGTCATACTCAGTAAAGTTCTGAAGCACATCCAAAATATAGCCTTCTTCAATGGCCTGCTTCATGGAATAAAGATGGAATGCCTCATACTGTCCCTGCGGATTAAGCTTCCCAAAGAGACGCAGTGTCTTATCCTTCGGTGTAGCTGTAAATGCAAACATCGAAACATTAGACTGCTTACCAGACTTTTCGATCTGATCATTAATCATGTCGTCTGCATCTTCGTACTGTTTCTCTCCAGCTCCAAGTGACTGCGTAATAGCCTGCATATCCTTTCCGGATGTCGAAGAATGCGCCTCATCTATGATTACTGCAAAATGCTTATTATTCAGGTTAGCAACCGTATCTACAATATACGGAAATTTTTGTATGGTTGTAGCTATGATCTTCGTATTATGAGTCAATTCATATGCAAGATCAGCAGATGTACACTTATCATCCATAACCCTGATAAGACCCGCCTTATGATCCATTCCAAGAATTGCTTTTTGAAGCTGCCTATCGACAACTACTCTATCAGTGACGATTATGATGTTGTCAAAAATAATATTGTTATCAGCATCATGAAGAGATGCCAATCTATAGGTTAGCCAGGCAATGCTATTCGTCTTACCAGATCCAGCAGAGTGCTCAATCAGATAATTCAAATCTGTTTTGTGTTCCTTTACCGATGCCAACAATTTACGAATAAGATCTAATTGATGATAACGAGGAAATATCAATGTTTCCTTATTTCTTTTCTTTCCTGTTATCTCATCTACTTCTTCTGTTCTCTCAACAAAAATAAATTTGCTAATAAGGTCAAGTATCGTATCCTTTGTCAGGATATCTTCCCACATGTAAGATACGCTATATCTATCCATGAATGTAGGATTTCCTGCCCCCGCATTTATGCCCTCACCGGAACCCATATTGAACGGAAGGAAGAATGTGGCATTGCCATCTAATTTTGTAGCCATGTAAACCTGCTCAAGATCCATAGCAAAATTAACTATACAACCTGCCTTAAACAGAAACAGTCTGTCTTTCGGATTACGCTGAGTACGATACTGAAGGATGGCGTCCTGATAGGATTGTCCTGCAGCATTACACTTTAGCTCAAAGGACATAATCGCAATACCATTTAAGAAAATCACAAGGTCAATACGTTCGTCATCAGATGCCCATACTTCTTCCATAACAGAGAATATATTATTCTCATACTTCTCATTCAAAGTCCTATTAAATGTTGTAGCCGGCTTCGTATACATCAGATCCAAATGGCGATTACTTATTTCAATACCATTCTTAAGTGTTTCAACTAAAGAACTTTTACTTGAAGTAATCGTCTCATTGATTACATTAACGATTGTTTCCTCTGTATCCGCCTTGAAAATCTTATACAACTCATCCATCACTTCCGACTGAGATGATTTGAGAAACTCAAAAAGCATTCCTCTATCCATTGCATAATAGCGGTCAAAATCAGTATCTTTTCTTACACGATACCCATTTTCCGTTTTCAGATAATCCATTATCTCATGCTGATACTGTTTTTCAGAAAGAATATCATTCATGAATCCACGCTCCTGTCTGTAAATCTATAAACTGCTCTAACTTTATCTTTCCCTCGAAATCTGCGCCGTACTCTCCAGCTCTCGTCTGCTCATCAAACTTAAAACTTATGTTATAATATCTGCCCGTTTTCGTCTTCTTTATTAGGCTGTTTTGTATCATAAAGTTGATTACTCGCTTATGATTATCAATATCATCGCCATTTAAGTAAAAACATATGACTCCGGTACTCTCTCCGGTAAGTTCCATATCTGTGCACTTGCACTCAACACAAACATCTTCATCAATGGCTTTCTGGCATATCTCCTGAGCAAAGTTCTGGTCATCAAAAAAATACATCCACTTTCCACATTTTTCTTTTTCTAATAGTTCCTCTTTGCCAGATAAAAACCAAAACCATCCAAATTGTCTTATCAAACTGCCGGAGCCTCCTTCTTACCTGTGACATATTCATATATGATTGATTTTTTTAAATCCTGTAATATACCAATCTGGTTTTCCTTTTCCTTTAACACCTTATTAATCTCTGACACTCTTAAATCTAAATATTCGGCAATCTTTTTCTGTTCAGCTACTGGAATGATAAACAAAGGAACCTGCGCAAAATTAGCATATCGCATCGCTTGACCATCCCTGACGAGATTTGAAGTGCTTTGAATAGCATTTATATATTTACTTGATTTAAAAAACCACCGGTAAAAAGGAGGATATACGAGTTTTGTATCCGGAATCAGCATTACATAGGCAGAGCTTATACACCCTCTGTTTTCACTGTATTCAAGCCCACCTTGAAAACTCCTCATACTTATAACAAAATCACCTGGTTCAACATGTTTTAAAATGCTGAAATCCTTAATAACTGTTACAACACGTGCCCCTGTCATTTCCATAAATTCATCCTGAAACACGATTCCATGCTCCTGGCTAGCCGTTAGCTGACGATCCCCTGGATATGCCCTATCATATCTCTGCTTAAACAATGCCTTTGGATTGGTATAATTCCAGTTTTTAGGAATATAAGGACACCACTTCGTGCCGCTATCCTTTAATTCAACGTTTGGATCTAATCCTCTTGTAACAGCCTCAGTTATTAGAGAATTCTTATATTCATCCAGTGTTTCAATTTCTTTCTGTATACAACTTATTAGACTATCAATTTCGCTACTTTTTTTATCTAGAAAACTAACTACTCTATTTTGCACATCCTTGGATGGCACTAAATACATAACTTCCCGTAGTTTTCCCCAGTTTGTATCACATGTTCTTACTCTAATACCTGTTGCTAAA
This sequence comes from uncultured Lachnospiraceae bacterium, assembly GCA_902794095.1. Classification (GTDB taxonomy): domain Bacteria; phylum Bacillota; class Clostridia; order Lachnospirales; family Lachnospiraceae; genus AC2028. The sequence continues at coordinate 19,115 of CADBFZ010000003.1, forward strand.
CTTAAAAATAATCCAGACCAAGCAGCCGCTCTCATGTAATACATAAAAAACCGCTTATTTTCATCGGTATCAAGAACATTTAAGACAGGTGATGCCTTTCCTCTTGAATCAGATATTCCTATTGACCCTGCAAAACCATCCATTCCATGAACAATAAGGTCTCCTTTATCTATACCTTGATATCCAATTTCTTTATCAGATATGGTAAATCCTTCTTCTCTCCTATTGCTTCTTAGCGTTACTTCTCCATCTCTAAAACAGGTTATTACTTCATCGTCTTTTCTGATGGGCTTTTGAACATAAGTAAATAAATATTTTCCTCTTCGGATATCCCAATCGTTAGGTATTTGTCCTATCCACTCTATTCCGCTTTCTTTCATTTCTCTCATATACCACTTCTCCGGTTCACTTATATTTCAACATGGAACTGCCTTTTTTCCAGTAATGTATTCATAAACAATATCTTTTCTGAATACATCTAACGTATTTAACTGCTCTCGCTTTTCCTCAATAACACGTTCTATTTCATGCGTTACTTTATCCAAATAAGAAACAATCCCTCTAACTTCATCTACCGGAGGAACAGGAAGAAGTAAATGTCCAAGATCATATCTAGAAACCTTTAATCGGCATGTATTGACCTTGCCTTCTCCCCTCTCTATAAACATTATTCCTTTTCCAAGTTTATGAAGTTCGCCCATCAATAACGGTGTCAAAAACAAATACTCGCAGTACTTGGCCATAATATGATCATTTTCGTTGTCGTAAAAAGTATAATAGGCCGGACTAACGCATCCAAAATAATTTGAAACCCCAGTTGCGCCAACAATCATATTCATGCTATTCATTACCAAATCACCCACATGCGCAAGCTTATATAAAGATACATCCTCCTTAAACCTGTCTAGATTAGTGGTTTTTTCATCATAAGTTGTTACTCCTAATCCAATAGAAAGTGAGAGTCTTTCCTCGGTCTGCGGAGGATTGTTCTTTTCATTTCGTTCATTAAGTACATATTTGAATGGTTTTACCTTCCAGTGAGCAGGAATTCTATCTATCCACTCAATACCACAATCCTTCAACTCAATTTGCTTATCTAATCCTTTTGTTACTGCTTCTGTTATTACAGATTTTTTATATGACTCTAATAAATCAATCTCGTTTTGAATATCAGAGATAAGTGCATTAACAGTCTCACATTTTCTATCAAGAAACGACAGTATTCTCTTTTGCTCGTCAATAGGAGCAAGAACTATTGGCATATTGCTGTATTTATCTGCTCCTATATTTTGTATAGTTGCCTGAGTAAATATTTGTGCGACCCACTCTTGATATGCCCAAGAGTTTGTATAATACAATAGCCATTCAGGTAACATCACATTTTCATCAGCTACCGCCGATATTAAATATCCCGCAAAAGCAGCCGGTCCATGTTCTTTCTTATACATAAAACTTTTTCCGACAGTACCGCCGCTCCTGGCAAATAAAACAGTTTTATCACGTAATCTATACCCTGCCGCTTGCTTATCTGTTAATGATAGTTTTCCTTCATCCTTAAGTTCTCCATCTGCCGTTATATCAGTTATACGTATATATCTGCATAAATTTTCATCATACTCTACCCCTGATTCTGAGGCTCCATATTTCATGGGTTCTGACAAACAATACTTCAAACGTGTCGTTGACCAACTTGCTGGAATTTTTCCCAGAAAGTCAACTCCACTATCCTTATACTCACTCATTCAAACACCTCAAGATTTGCCAAAAAGCTTCCTTATACGCTCATCAACATCACGCTCTAATTCATTGAAACGCTCTGCGAGCACTTCACTAGCCTCAGGTTGCTGATACTTATAGAAGTATCTTGTAAACGGAATCTCTGCTCCTGTCTTAATGACTGGCTTCTTTGCCCCAACATTCTCTTCCCAGAACCACTGCGCATCGGGCACATGAGGTAGGACTTCTCTTGCCATATAATCCTCAATAGTTTCGTCCCAACGAACCAATTCCGTATCCTTGGACGCCTTGTCGTATATTATTTCTCCGGCATTCTTGCCTTTCTTCACAGTCTGAACTTCGGCATCCTTGTCCATGACGGAAAGACCATCAGCTATCTTCTCCAAAAGCTTATTATCAATTTTCACATCGGATAGAACCTTATCAAGAACTGGCATAAACGCTTCAGGACTTAACCACTTATCTTCGGTGATTGCACCATTAAGCTTCTCAAGAATAGAATCATACAATGGTCTTGTTTCATAGAACTCTTCAAGCGCTTTCTGTTCTTTTGCATTTGCGGTAGTTCCCTTTTCTTCAAGATCTGCAACTTTAGTATCATCCCACAACGACTTTAAAGCGCCAGCCTGAAGCATATTCTGAATACGATCCTCTGAGAATCCGTAGCTACGCTGTAACGGCTGCATTACAGTGTATTCACGATAGATGAACTCTGTATTGTCATAAATCTTACTTACTTCATTCTCCTCGAAATTAGCATAAAGCCTTGTAATATCAGCCCTATCCTCCGGACTAAATTCATTCTTCTTATTGCCAAGCGGCTTTCTTAACTTATGACATATCTGTGATGCGTCAATAAGCTGGATCTTTCCCTTTCGTTCTGGACGCTTATTCTTTGAAAGAATCCACACATAGGTTGCAATACCCGTGTTGTAAAATAAATCAACAGGCATCGCTACAATAGCTTCAATCAAATCCTGTTCTAAGAGCCAACGACGCACCTGAGATTCACCTGATGCCGTTCCACCAGTAAACAAAGGAGATCCATTCTCGATAATGGCTGCCCTTCCAAGCTTATCGTCCATTTTCGCTACGGCTGATTGCATAAACAGAAGCTGGGAATCACCGCCACCAGGCAGACCAGCCCCCCATCTTCCAGCAGCTCCTTTAGCATATTCGGCTTTTACTGCATCTTCCTGTCCTGCTTTTGCATCTGATCCTGACCAAGGTGTACCAAAAGGAGGATTTTCAATAAGAAAACGCATCTTAGTATCTGAGAAGCAGTCTTCCTTAAGGGTGTCTGCATGACGGAAGTTATCTGCATCCTGCCCCTTAATAAGCATCTCAGCAAGACCTACAGCGTATGTCTGCCCCATATATTCCTGACCAAACAAGCGCACATCTGCCGTAGGATTGTAATGACGCAAATAACTATATGCGGTCGAAAGCATACCTCCGGTGCCACATGCCTGATCACAAACTGTAATTACTCTTCCATCATCAAAAATATCATCGCATCCTTCCGCTGTAAGAAGTGCTACAAGAAGCTTGATGATATCACGTCCGGTGTAAAACTGTCCGGCATCTACATTCTGATAGAAGCGACCTATCAAATTCTCAAAGATATACCCCATCTTAATGCTGTCGAATGTCTGAATAGAAAGATCCAGCTCTGAGAATGCTTTCACTACGTTGTACAGACAACCATCTTTATCCATCTTCTTAATATGGTCATCCATGTTAAGCTCACGGAAAATGTCCTGAACATTGGCAGAAAAACCATTAAGATATTCCCTAAAGTTTGCTGCTATATGATCAGGATCATTGCAGAGTTCTTTCAAATCAAACTCGCTCGTATTATAGAACTGGAATCCGGAAATTTTCTGCATGGCCTTTGCCGGATAGTTCATATTATTCTTGTATGTCTCAACCACCTTTGCCTTAGTTGCTTCCAAAGCACACTCAAAGCGACGAATAATAGTCATAGGTATGATTACATCACCATACTTATCCGGCATGTATGATCCACGAAGCTTATTTGCAATACTCCAAATAAAATTCGCTTCCGAAGTGATATCAACCGGATTATCATCCCACATAAAATCAATTTTTTTGTTCATTTTTTACCTCTCATTTTTTGTTTATATCAAAGTACGTATCCTACTTTATTAACTCCAATAATGCCCCTTCTAACCATTTTGATATCAACAGTTTCAAGATCCGCTCTATCAATACCGTTCATATCTGGAAGCTCAGTTCTTTCAATCTGTGCTGTTTCGATCGGCGTGTAATCAATCTCAGCAAGATCAAGTCCCATGTCATTAAGAACTTCCTCCGGTAACTGATAATCCTGCTCTACAAGACCAAAGCAGGTAAATCCGGTATCAACACAGAAGGATATAAGCTGCTTCTTGCCAACCTGATATACAACTGCACATGTGCATCCAATGAGGCTTCCAATCGCATAGCCAAGTCCAGGAATTGCAACACCAATCGCTTGTCCGATAGCTCCACCAATCTGCTGACCGACTTTAAGACCGACAATAAATCCTGCACTTACGATGACACTCTCAACAAAAGAGCTTCCCATCTGCCTTGCGCTCATCTTGCCTGCAGCAACAAGAATGCTATTCTTTGCTGTTTGCAGAACTATCGCAACTACAGCGCCCACAATCGTAGGACTTGCATTAACAAATGCTTCGCCAAGGACTCCCTGCTCACACAGAATCTGCAATGTACATGCGATAGAGCCTCTAAGGAATCCCTCTGCTCCTGAAGATATGGCCTTTGTTCCAACCTTCTGTACTTGCTTAAGATCAAGTTCGCCATTCTTTACAAGGTAATCAATCGCCTTTATGATCTCTGGAGTTATCTGCATTGCCATAGAAATAGCTGCCGCAGTACATCCAGCCTTAAGCGCGTGATCAATAATATAGTCAGCCTTGATTACGCTTTCCAAATCAACGCCGTACTTCTCAGCAGTAAATCTATCGTTTTTTACATCTCTTGCCATCTTAAGATCATCAGACTTGCTTAATGCCCTTGACTCATGACCATCAGCATCTTTAATTCTATCTACCAACTGATTCTCAGTATCCGAGTAAGCATTTGCTACATCAGGTCTTATCTCAGAATTTCGTAGTGCTTGCTGATGAGCATGTGCCTTTGCGCCATCAAGATGGTCTGTCGGGATAAGTCTCTTCTGACCTTCATACAAAGCTGCTCCCGTATCCCTATTAAGCGTTGCCTGCGCGGTAGCACTCTTTTCAGCAGTCGCCATATATTTACCGCTATAGTCCTCTCCAAAATTAGTTTGGATGTCTACAGAACCATATCCGGTTACGCCAAGTCTCTCTGCCCTATGCGCTGATCCATCTGCAATCGCATCAATGTTAAAAGTCCGCGCATGCCACTCTTCCGCAAGAAAACCTCCAAGTGAAGCATCTGTCTGGTTACTTTTTAAACTGATTATTCCATTTTCAAGTTCTTTTATAGCGGCTTCGACTTCTGCCACGTAACTTGCCGCTTGGTCTGTAGCAAATTCGGCTCCGGCTAGTTTAGCTGCAAAATCCCAACCTCTATAAAGATATTCCTTTTCATCCATAAGCATTTACCCCTTATGAGTTCAAGAATTTCTCCAAATCATTGTTATAAAGATTGATAATACCGTAAAACAGAAGCTGTCTCTTCATAGCCGCCCTGTCCTTGGTAATATTCCTCTTAAACTCTTCTGTATTCTTTGAAGCTACTTCAAAAGCTTCCCCAAGCTTTCCAGCTCCCACCTCTGCTACCTTTTTCATATTTTTAAGAAATGCCGGAACCTTCTTTCCTTCTTCTGCCTGTTCCTCGGTAGCTTCAACTGAAGGTTCCTCTTCTATTTCCTCTTTTACATCCTCGGCTTCGTCAGCCTCTTCAATTCGATTTGCCTTCTTAATGGCTTCTGGTATATCAAGATTTTCTATTTCTTTTAAAAACTCCTGATATTCAGTTGAGCCAAGCTTTTTCGGATCACAGGTAAGGACTGCCTGATTACCAGCCCATCCATACATCACCCCATACTTATCGAACTTCACATCAAGTATAGGTATTAACTGATCTGTATTTTTAATATCACCAATAAACAGAACCTTATTGTTAATGGTTCCATTCTTTTTCTGGCCAAGCCACATTTTCTCATTCCATGAAACAATCTTCACAGAACCATCTTTTACACCGACAACACCTTCAGCAGTATCATCTTTGGTCTCTACAAGTTTTCGAAGCTCATTTAAAAGCATCTCATCCTTATAGACCACAATTAGTGACTTCGTATCGTTAAACATAACTATTCTCCTTTAGCAAAGTGGTTTCATTCCTTTGTATATCTCGTAACTCCATCCACTGTTTTCTTCCTATATCCTTGTGCTCTTACCTGCTGAATACTTGGAATCCTCGTATCTTCCTTATTCCCAAGTGTCACATCAGTAAAAAGTGATAGTTCTATTAATGCAAAAACAATAATTGCTACAATCCTAAGTATCATTCTAATCACAGGGTTTCCTATGCCAGCAAGCAGGCTCCATGCTGTAAAGCCGTTCATAAATCCTGCAGCTCCTGCTGGAAGTAAAACCACCTTAGGGATGAACTCCAAAACAGCAAAGACAATGATAAATGCAATCTGTACCGGTACTCTTATCTTCCCCTCAATATGCAGCTTATCTACTATGGCAATGCTATAGATAAAAGCCGCGAACAGATTAAACACTGCTATTCCATATGTAGTTGTCTGTAATGGCTTTCTATACATCTACGCTTCCTTTCCAAGTGGTCGCTTATCTATGCTTTTGGGCAAAGTCTTCAATTATTCCGGTAAGCGATTTGTCGCCTTTAGTGACTTCACCATCAAATATCTCTTTATGCATCGGTCCATATATAAATGTGACTCTACGGCTGCAATCATCTATTGTTACGAAACAATCTTCAGCGCCTCTTGCAAAATCGTAAAGCTCTTTAAAAAAGCTTCTCATCTCCTGCGCAGGTACTTCTGTCTTTACTATGTCGTGCTTCTTCCTGCTCTTATACTCTGTATAGTATGTTACGATTCCGTCCTCAGACAGTTCCGTTATCCAAGACCTGCCAGGCTGTAGCTTCTCAACATTAAAGATTTGTTCTGAGACCCTAACGCCAATGATTTCATTAATTGTATTTGCCATAAGCCACCTCCAAATCGGTACACCTACCCATGTTTTTACATGTGTTTTATGTTTCCACTGTAATATTAGCAAATACCCTGTCCCATAATATGGACTTTAATTATCGTTCATACCAAATTTTATGCTTAAAAGCTTACTCTTCCAGAGACTTTCTATATGTATGACCTCTTCATCTGTCACGGTTTTTGGCAGGATCTGGAGTATTGAAAACTGAAAAGCATGATATCTGTCCGGATAATCACAGATTACTTCCTTCATTCCCTTGTTGCCGCCGTGGTGAGTATCAACATATACTGACCATCTGCCAAATAATCCATCTTTGCCATATGCAGAGCCTACGTACTGCTTTCCGGTCTCTGTATCAACGATCAGATATACCGCATATACAGACTTAAGTGCCGTATGCCAGCTTTCATATACTTCCGGGTTCTCTACGATTTCCTTAAGCTCATCATATGTTTTCACAAGATTCTCAAAGCCGGTAAATACCTTCTTTTCATCCGGTGATATTGATATGATCTGCTTCTCTGTCGTTCCCTTCTGATGCCATGCTCTGGTGGAATTTCCCCACTCTATTGTGAGTTTATTCTCAAAATCCGCTAATACATCTAATTGTTTAAGGTCATATATTGCATATTCGCCAAAATAGTTCTTCTGTTCAGACTCTGGAAGCCCTGCTGGCATAACATCCTTAGTGTCAGGCTTACAATCTCCAACTTTATATATAGAATGAAACTTTGCTAATGTTCCGGATCCACTTATAAATGCAACCCAATACTCATAGCCTTTGCTAAATCCCATCTTCTGATGGCACGTATACTCATAAACCTTTCCGGCATCATAGCAGGCTTTGAAGTTTTTATCTGTAAGACTATGTCTTATAAGCTTTACCTTTGCAGGATCAATATCCGCTTTTCTCAAAACATCAGAAAAATACAAACTTGCCATAAAGCTTACCCCTCACCTATCTCAAGTGGTCTTACCTTGTCTTCGTTTACTATAGTCATTTCAGTACTGATGCTGGTCTTTATGCTGACTTCATCTATAATCTCCTGCCCAAGTACCCTGACTACAGATATGTACAGGGAGATTAGCGGAAGCTCGATAGCCTTTAATGTTTCAAAGATACCTGCATCATCTGTTACAAAGCTTACCTTGCTGCCGGGTGTGAACTTCGGCTGGTTCATGATGATGCTCTGGATCTCATCCTTTGTGATATTCGCCTTTGTTACAGGCACAAAGAACCACTTATTTACTTCATTTCTTTCTATGATGATCTCAAAAGGCTCGTTATCCTTATATCCCTTGGACTCGATTTTCCAATCATAGCTGCTGTTTGCCATGCCAAGAAACACAGGATGGAAGAAATCCTTCCTGGCTGCACCAACAGGTCTATCATCCTTATACTTTTCAGCATCATAACCTGCGGCAGTAAGGAGCTCTTCATAGCTTACCGTCTTTGTAGCAACAGCAATCTTCTTAATGGTTCCGATAGTCGGAGCATCTGAAAGCTTCCCGTTAGCGTACTTATTAAGGTAGGCATATGAAAGCCCGGTATCCTGACAAAACTCAGCCTGGCTCCTATCGCCCCTTGCCTTTATGATTACTTCTTTAAAAACTTCTTTATCAAATGGAAAATCTGTCAGTTCTTTTCTACGCATCAAATATTCCTCTTAAAAATAAGTACAATAGTACAGCGATTATTCTAACATAAAACACACTGTTTTTCCAGCTTTTATGTTCTATAAGCATCAGTTTACACATCTATTTAAGTTCTATTTGAGTTTTATTTTGTTATAAAACATATTTTTCTCTTGACATACTGTGTTCTATGTGTTTTATTATTGCATAGAACATATTTTATGTGTTTGAAGTTAAGTTTTATTATGGCTTATACATTTTTACATAAAATTTGTATTTCCAGTTTCGGATTACGTGTTTTATGTCCCACATACCTTATGAAAGGAGGAAGCGAGTCTATGAAATATACTTCCGGCTCTGTCAAAAAGGGCAGACGAACATACTATTACATAAAAAATACCGAAACAGGACAGATCGAGCCCCAGTGCACCAAATACCTAAAACACAAGGTCATGCAAAACAGAGCTGCAAACACTGTGATCAGGATTGCAGGGATCCTTCCCTTTTATATGGATTTCTTAGCAGATAGGGATTTAACTCTTTCTTCTGTAGCTTCCATGAAGTTTGCAGACCAGTCGGAGCATTTTTACGAGTTTCTTATGTATGTAAAATCCGGAGCCCACACTGGCTCCTACAAGGAAGTTAAGAATAATACAGCAAACTCATACCTGCAGGCAGTATTCGGGCTATATTCATTCCTTCACAGAAATGGAGAGCTTCCCTACCTATCCGTCCTTGATGACAGAAACTTCTCATACGTTACACCGGTCGGAACTGCGGTAAGCTCATCCTTTCTTACCTATGACGGGTACTTAAAGAAAAACGAACATACCGCCCGGATTGCTACAAAGGAAGACATTCAGAAAATCCTCTCTGCCTGCACCTGCAACAGAGACAAGCTCCTGATCATGATCATGGAAGAAACCGGGCTTCGAATCGGTGAGGCTCTTGGAATCAAATATACAGAAGACATTGATTTTGAAAAGAAAAGGATCTTTGTAAGATACCGTGATGCAAACGCCAACAGAGCCTTTGCCAAGAATGCAGAAGAAAGGTTCATGAAGATATCAGATGCCACGTTTTCCCTGATAAATGTCTATTTATCTGAGAATGCTGAGCTTTTTAAAAAGACGGACTATCTATTTATCGTCCTTCATGGAGCTACAAGGGGTAAGCCCCTTACTGCAAACACCTTTTATTCAACCCTGGAAAATATCGGAAAGAAATGCGGTGTTAAAGTCACAAACCACATGCTCCGCCACTACTTTGCAGATGAAAGACGCAAAGCCAACTGGCCAATCGTCGAAATCTCAAAGGCTTTAGGACACAAAAACATTGCAACGACAGAAAATTACCTGCATGTAACACCGCGTGAAATTGAGGATGCGCAGGACATCTACCTGAAAAATAACACATCAGGCGTTAATGTATCAGATTTCCTCTAAGCCGATCTTAACCTTTTTATTTGCCTTGTAAAGCCTTACGCAAGCAGTCTTTACTTCTTGACAAGGCTCCTAAAAAGGGGGTTGGGCACCTAAGAGGAAAATGAATAAAAATACGTATTTACGGGAAAGGAGGCAGTATGGCTGCTTTAAGAGTCTTAAGAAGTGAAAATAGTCTATATGAAGAGCTCATACTCTCGCCTTCTATTCTTGGAAAACGAGTTGATTTCCTATACGACTTTTTATCATCACGCGGAATATCTTCTCTATCAGAAGTAACTGTCGATACCCTAAAGGCTTTTATATCCCACGCACGCCAAGAATTTGCTTTCTCCCCAAAACAGTTTTCAGCCTACAAGGGAGACCTTGAAACTATCTGCTTTGCTTACCTTAAAAGCGCAGGACATCCTTTTACTTCTCTTTCCTATGCTGAAAACGCTATCGGAAGAAAGGCACTTACTTTTCTTTATGCCCTTGGGATCACTTCTCTTACTGAGATTACTGCTGATACAAGAAAAGCATACGAAAAATACCTTGAATTATCTGTTCCTTCAAAGGTAATCGAATATATCAAATACCTTGACCGCATGGTTTTATCTGAAATCGAAAAGATTACTTTTGTAAGAGAGCCAGCCTATGAAAATAAGCTGTTTTACCTTGTTTACTATCCGGACATAAAGGTTGCAAAAAGGTTCTACTACACAGCACGCAAGGAATTTTTATTCTTTGACTTTTCCCTGCCTGCACCAGTCCTTATGAAAAAGCAGATTTTTCGGATCCTTTTATCAGACCTGTCTGAAATAGAAAACCGCAAAAATCACTACATGGTTCAGCACTTTATAACTCCGCTCTACTATCTGTATGACTTTTGCGTAAAGAATCAGATCCCGGACTTAAAGCAGATAACTTTAGCTGAGGAAAAGGCTTTCTATGAATACCTTGATACAAACATGGATGCTATCTCTAAAAATGCTCCGCAGGTTCTTTATCGGGCAAGGAAATTTTTGTTTTTATCAGACAAAAAACCTGACTTTACTGCAACCTGCTGGTTTTTAGAAAAATTTACCTTATCTGATAGAAAAAATCCTACAAGAGGGATCGAGTGCTTTACCTTCGGGGATATAGCAGAAGATAACCGCACCTATTTTCAGCACTATATGAAGTACCTGCTTGTGTTATCCCCAAAATACTCCCTGCAATCCCTACACGAAAAGTACTACGGAGCAAAGGAGTTCATTAGATTTATAGAAAGTCGGCATACCACGCTTTCAGAGCTGTCCTATTCAGACATTGAAAGCTTTATTGAATACAAGGACCAAATGGAAGTAAGACCGGAGACATATAACAGAACGCTTACCATGCTCTCCTTTTTCCTTACAGCTTTATCTGTCAGAGAAAACCTGCTTGTGCCGTCCTTTCCTTTTGACTACTTCTACAAAAAGGCTGCTTATCTGCATCATGACAGGTCGGTTCCGGAAGATACCATAGACAGGATCTTTACAGTGCTTTCAGACTTCCCTGAAACCCTTGGACTTATGTATTTAACTCTATATTCCACAGGGCTTCGCATCAATGAAGTCTGCTCACTACGAAAGGATGCACTTTTTTCTGACGGAAGCACAAACTGGCTTTCCATTTACCAGTACAAGTTACGCTCAGAAAAACAGATCCCGATTCCTTCAGAAGTATCAAGGCTTTTAAAAAGGCACATAGCTTCTGATGAAACCGGATCCATCTACATCTTCCCGTCCTGCAAGGATAAGGACAAGCCATACCAGGCAGCTACCTTTGTAAAGCAGATGCAAAAACAGCTCCTTCTGTATGAGGAAACACGGGATATAAACTTTAAATCCCATGACTATCGACACACCATCGCAACAGACCTTCATATGTCGGGAGCTGCCATCGGAACAACAAGAGCCTTTCTTGGTCATACAAGGGATGACATGACAAAGCAGTATATTGACCACCTGCCAGGTCATATAGACCTTCTGCAGGACGAATATTTTAAGGAGAACAATCTTTCATGAAGCTATACTTTGGGGATCTTCCCTGCTATCAGAACTTAACACTTGATGTAATGCTAAGACCAAGCTACGAACCGGACGCATCATTTGACTTATCCAGGATGCCAAATGAGCCCTTAAGACAGGCCTTTGCTGCATTCATCTTCGACAGGGCAAGCTCTCTTTCCTATTCATCCCTTCGAAGTGAAGCAACGCACTTCCACAATTTTGCCCGCTTTATAAGCGATGCCTATCCCGACCTTCAAAGTATCACAGACATACCTTTTAATGACATGGAAAAGGAGCTGAAAAAATACCTGATAAAGCAGGGAAAGCCTCTTGTTACAAATAAGAAAAAACGTGACCGAAAACTTCAAGGCTCACAAAAGCACCCTGATCTTTTATACCTTCGCACAGTTTATGACTACTTTTTACCGGATGATCCCAAAGACTTTGACAAGGATAGGGATATCTGGAGGTTAGAATCAATGCCCTTTATGCTTAGAGCTTCTCCAATCGGCTGTGACACAAGGGTTAATTTTACAAAGATAAGGCAGGAAGATATTAAGCATGAAGTTAAGGAAGGGGCTCTCTACCACTTAAAGCGCCTAGCCGTAAGGACAGTGATACAGGAAGTTGGAGCCATAAATAACCTATCGGAGTTTTTGGATAAAAACTACCCGGATATAAAATCGCTTAAGGACTTTAACAGAGCTCTTCTTGAAGAATACCTATCCTACCTCTACCTCGAATGTAACAGAAGAAAAGACTATCGGGGCGAGCTTAGTAACCTAAAGAGTCTCCTTAACATCATTGGAAAGCTCCTTGGATACAACAATCTTCGGGGAATCTTTTTAAAGAGTGACTTTCAAAAGCATAAGCGCACCATCTATAAAAGTTACTCGGATGAAGACATAAAGGCTCTTCACCTTGGATACAAGCTCCTTGATAAGCAGACTGCAAGGCTTCTTTTGATACATGAGCTTTTAGGGCTTCGCATCTCAGATACCATGACCATCAAGATAGATGATGTCTTTCTTGGTGATGACCCCTATGTAAGGATCTCTCAGTCAAAGACCGGAAATGGCTACAACAAGAAATTAAATACTGAACTTGTCGCCCTATTTCGTGCCTGTATTGAAGAGACAATTGAAAAATATGGATCTTGCGAATACATCTTTGTATCAGATAAGGATCCTACAAGGCCTATGAAGTATACAACACTTCGCTATAGGCTCTCTTCCATGATAAATACGCTTGATCTTCGGGATTCAAACGGAAATCCCTTAACTCCAAGCACGCACCTATTCAGACACACCTACGGCAAAAAGCTCTGTGACCTCTTAAATGATGATGCCACCATAGCAGCACTTCTTGGGCATAAGTCCATAAGCAGCGTGGCATATTACAGACAGATGAGCCCGAAGGTACTTGCAGAAAATACGAAGCCGGTAATTGATGCACGTAACGAAAAGATAAAGAAATTCAAGAAAGGATGGATGGAATAATGAACAACTACGACAACATGCTTCTTTCCAACAGGAAAGTCAGCGAAGAAAAAAAGATCCTTGCGATAGATACAATCCGTCGCATGGTAAAAGCAAACGAACATATCTCTATCGTGGAACTAACTAAATTAACAGGACTCTCCCGCTCATTCTTTTATAAAAACGAGCAGGTAAACGCAGAACTTATGAAAGCTTTAAAGTCCCAGGAGGGAAAGGTCCTTACTTCCAGAAGGGATAAAACCTTAAATGAAGCCCTTAAAGAAACCGTAAGACTCCAAAAAGAAGAGATTGACCGCCTGCGCATGGAAAAAAGCCAGCTTGCCTTTGCTCTTAAAAGGCTTCAGGACGAGAAACAAAACGATGTTGATTTTGCACTTATTGAAAAACTTTAATTTACAAGGAGGATTTAGACTATGGCAGCATATGTAATCGGAGTAGATGTAGGATACGGAAATACCAAGACATCACACAACTGTTTTTCTTCAGGAGTAAAGAAGCTCCCCGGAAAACCACCCCTTGCTACAAGGGTAATCGAAACAACAGAGGGCTTTTATGCTATCGGGAACGGAAAAGTATCCGTCCAGAAATCAAAGACAGAGGATGAAAACATGAGAGTCCTTACAATGGCAGCTATCGCTGAGGAACTTAAAAAGACCGGCACCACTGTTGCAGATGTACATCTTGGTGTAGGCGTTCCCCTTACCCGTATGGGTGCAGAGAAAAAAGACTTTGTGGAATACTACACCAAAAACCGCCGCCTTATCTTCAAATATGAGGATGTGCAGTACTCGGTGACACTTCTTTCCGTTGATGTATTTCCACAAGGTTATGCCGGAATTGTCTCTTTCATGAAGGACTTCCACAAATCAGCCCTTGTCATTGATATCGGCTCTTGGACAGTGGATATTCTGCCTTTGACAGAATTTATCCCTGATCAGACAAGATGTAAGTCCCTTCCACTTGGAACTATCACCTGCATGAATGACATCAACGAAGCACTTCGCCAGAACTTCGGGCAGGAAGCTGATGAAACCACCATCAAGGAAGTCATGATCTACGGGACAAGCGATATCCCTAAAGACTACCTTGATATCATAAAGACAGGTCTTACATCCTATGCTACAAACCTCATGGATCAAATCAGAGCCTTAAACTTTAACTCTGACCTTACCCAGTTTATCTTTATCGGAGGCGGCGCAACCATCATGAAGCACTTCCTCTCCGAGGCAGATAAGAAAAATGCCCTCATCCTTGATGATGTATCTATCAATGCCAAAGGATATGAGGAACTTATCCGTCATAAGATGGGAGGCAGGTAATGAACGTCAAAAGGAAGACCGTTCGTTTTCAGGACAATCTTTCAGATCTTGCTGTATACGATGCCATTACAGACTATAAGAAATACGGCTACCGCTCCGAAAGCCACATGGTAATTGAAGCGGTACGCCGACTTATAAATGAAGACCCTGCATCCACTGATGCTGAGAAGTTGGCAGACCTTATAGCAGAAAGGCTTTCCGGAAAGCTTACGATATCTTCCCAAAGCGCAGATACCTCTCCAAAAGAGGATACAAAAACAGAAGAGGCCGCCTTTGATGCGGCTCTCTCATTCCTTGATAGTTTCTAATACTAGAGCCGGTAAATCCCACCGGCTCTATATTTTTCCTTCGATATATGCTTTTCGCATATATATCTATCTGTTATGATTAACATATGCTTTTTGCATATGCAAATCTGTTATATCTTTTTTGCATACACCTACTTATGATGGTCTCAAAGGAGATAGCCTATGTACAAGACAGACAACACACTTATCGGAAGACACCTTTCCGATCTTATAAAAAGGAGCCCATACGGAAATGATCGTCAGTTTGGAATCGCCTATCTCAAAGAGCGTGATGGGTCAAATTATAATCTGGATGACATTCAAAAGATGCAAAACCGCATCTGTCAGATCAAGAAGGGAAATAAAGGCATCCAAATAGAGGATCTTCCTATCTTTTCAAAGCTTCTCGGCGTATCCTGCGAGGATATAATTAGTGGCGGTAAAGCTCTTGCCCCTTCCCTAAACAGAAAAACAAACTACTCCATTTCCTTCTCCAAAGACCCCAAAGAGTGGGAAGACTATATAAATCGTGAAGATAAACCTTTCCTTAACCCTGATGAATTTGGTAAGACAGTCATTGACTATGCTTTAGAAGCAGGCAATTTCAAACTTCTTAAGTACCTGATGGATCAAGGATATATCTGGTTTGTCGGAAAGGATAAGAAAGATTACTATCTGGGATTCGGGGCAGGAACAAGCGTAAAGAGGCGTAATATCGGCTACACAGACATCCTTGATGTGATGCTCAAAGAGCAGGATGATCTTAGATTCCGTATGATCTCACTTGCAATAGAGAATAAAGACTTCGATATGCTTACTGAACTAAAAGCAAGAGAGCTTCCTCTGCTATATACCATAAACCCTGTTCAGCACTGGACATTACGGGATACTACTCTCCCATCTTCCCCTAATGTGACAGGCATGATTGAAAGCATTGCATCAAGTGAGAATACTGCTCTTTCTTATTTCTTCGATGAATTTGAAACTGAGGCAGAAAAAGACGCCTTAAAAAGCACCTATGTTTTCCCTTATGCAGGACAGGTTCTGGATCTGCTCATAAGGAGCCGACGCATTTCAGAAAGCAAAAGGTTTCTCGAAAAAGCAATCAGCCACAACAAAGAAGTACAAAATCACTTACTGGAACTTGTCGATAAGAGCAGAGAAAACTGCAAAGAGCTCTACAGGGATGCTAAATCAGATTACTACGATGCAGCGTATTTTGAACGCGAAGCATGGCGTGAATATTACTTTTACCCTGATACCGGCTTTATTGCCTACTACATGCCTTTCTATTCCAAGAATACAACAGGCTTTATCACAAATGTTATAAACGTAACCGCTTCATCAAATAATCCAGAAGTCCAGTTCCTTATCGATGAGCTTAAAGAAACCTATAACACCTTTATAAAACAATTTGAAAAGAAGGAGGCGTAAATCTATGTATAATCCTATCTTTGACTATGATGACGGAGATTATATCTATCAGACTTCTGACAATATGGGCATCGACTCAGATGGTGATCTCCATATGCGCATGGGCGATAATATGTCTATGGACATGGAAACTGGAGAACTGCACTTTAATTCTGGCTGGAAAAACAACGATTACAATGATGATGATTTCTAAAAAAATATGCGCCAGGAGAACAAAGTCTCTTGGCGCATCTACCGTCTTAATAATATGATATTCTTTCAAAAATGTATGGTTCTAACAATTCTTTAAGGTTTTCTCCTGTATTGCTTTTTAAGAAATCTTTCATAAGATTATGTAAGTAAGTTTCCTTATTCCCAAATAGTTTTTCTGCATCGTCTTTTGATATTCTAAATGAATAATGGGAGTCATAAGCTACCTCTTCATCAAGACTATAATAATCAAGAACTCCATCCACTTTAAAGAACACCTGCATGTACCAACTTTCATTAGAATCTATTGGTACACGATATCTCCATCGCTCAATTGCCCAATCATACCAAGTAGGCACTTCATCTGCTAAAAACTTCTTTTCTCTTTCAAACTGCTTTATATATTCGAGCGTGTATTCAATCATAATACTTCTCCATAGAATCTGGGCCTGTTTACACCACCTGCCCTTATTATACCATTGAATCTTGGTGGAACCACCTATTTAAGAATATTGCTGAACGAACTGTTCAAAGATTGGATTTTTGGTGTGAAGCTTGTAGTCATCATGACAAATAATCTCTAATACTGCATCCAAAACTGATGCCGTTGTTGTCTGCTCATGGTATTCATGCTCCTTCTTGTACTTATGCATCAATCTGACATATTTAAACTTATGGTCTATAAGAGGCATTATCACCCAATAATGACCAGTGTTCTTTGACTGTACCTCATACATCACGGGATTCTCCGTTATTATATTAAAGTACGGATTCCCTAGCATCTCCTTATCCTTAGCTGTAAACATCCATCCTTACCTTCCTTTCATAAAACCAGACCTAATATTACAAACACTTATCTTTACTCCCTCATAATGAATCCTTTATTTTCCACATAAAACATACCTGTGTTTTGCGTTAGGCTTTTCAACGATGATGAGTATAATTTCCACAGTACCCATACCGTCCTCCTCACGCAGAAAATCCTTGAAGTTCTTTAATCTCATTTGTAGTTCCTCCTGTTTATATATTCATTCCGGTCATTGCCGGAATCATTATCATTACCATCACTACTGCGAGCATCATCATCATTGGAACCAGTAATTTGGTCTGAGCTTCCTCTCCTGCTTTTCTCGCTTCCAATACTCTTTCCCGCATAGCGTTATCAGCTTCACTCCTAAGCCTCATAACAAAGCCCGGATTTCCTCTTTTCAAACTCTGTGACAAAAGCCCCGCAAGTTTTATGTATTCACTAAGTCCGGTTCGGTTCCCGAATCTCTCATATGCACTTGCTTCTCCTATGCCCTGCCCCATCTCGTGACATGCATAGCGCATTTCTTCATAGATCATTTCATCTGTTTGCAAAGTCTTAGAATCTTCCGCAATCTTAGTAAATGCTGCCTTAACGGTCATTCCCGCACCGACATAAAGAGCAAGTTGTCGTAAAACCTTCGGATAACTTTTCCTCATGTTTTCTTTTTTCTTCTCAGCTTTGGAGACAAGATCTTTTCCCGATGCGAAAAAAAAAACAATCGCCACCATCCCGAACAGTCCTGCCATTAACAGACTGTTGTCTTCCGTTTTAAATTCCCAGCGGATTTTATCTCCTTCAAACTCATCAGGCAGAGTCCACTCTTTGGAGCCTCTTTCCGATAACTCACTTTCATATATAAAGCTTGTAAAATCTTCGCTGTATTTATCCGCAGGATTCTTTTCAGGAACGATCACATGAACCGGAATGCTTATCGAACCTTCATACTCTCCGTAAGAGTAATTTGCAGTCAGCACTACATCCCCTTCGCCTGCTGATATATCAACTCTTCCGCTGTATGAAAGAATCCTTCCCGGATCGGAAGATCTCCAAATGAACTTAAAGGGATAGCCTTCATATTTTTCACGAAGTGCCAGATCCGAACTTACATGCTCAAGATCGGGATTATCCCCTCCTATCAACTTTCCTGCGCTCTCTACAAACTTCGAGATATAATCCCTTACTTCCTCTTCTGATAAAGTCCTTTCGAAAATGCTCAGTTCAACCTCTGCAGTTCCCGATTCCGTTTGTGCGTATAAGGAAACAGATTGCTTTTCTCCGTTCCACTCTTCTCGTTCAAACACACCGTCTCCAATGGACCTTTCCGTTACCTCGGATATCTTCATAAAGACCGACAAAATGATTCCTGCAGTCAGGATAAGAAGGCTGAGACTTATCCTTTTTATCTCAAATGCTTTGTACGTCTCCTTGATGTCACCTGCAGGATAAAGATAATTAATTGTCCTTATCACTCCGGCATCCGGTTTTATCCCGGGTATCAACCTGCTCTTTACGTATATAAATTCAGATACTTTCTCAAACATCATCCGGCCTCCTCAAGACGGGACAATATCTTATCCCCCATGAAATATGCAGTCAGGTATACGACAAGGAGCGCCGTCATCAAAACAATCCCCGTAAGATTTCCATACAACGGGTCAAAAAATCCGGGACTGCTGATTCCCACATAGGCCAGAATTCCGAAGGGCATGAGTTTCATAATGTTTTGTTCCATCTTCTTACCGGAGATTGCTGTAGAGATTTCTTCCGTAGTTTCTATTCGAAGCGCGATTGTTTCAACAGCGGCGGATATTACCTCGCTCATATTCCCGCCGTATCTTTTGGCAATAACAAATACTTTCGCAAAATCTTCTATTGCTTCACTTCCGCTCCTTGCAGCCAGATCCGTCAGCATATCTTCCAATGTGATGTTTATGACAAGGCCTCTTCTGATTACTTCAAGTTCCTCATGGATAAAAGAATCTTTCCCGAATTGTCTTTCCATGTCCTTACCGCTTTGAACAAATGCATTCTCTATGGAATACCCTGCTTTAAGCGCAGCATCCACTCCGCGTATTGCTTCGCCGAACTGCGACTCTAAGATCTTTACATCCTTAGAAGCCAGTTCCTTTTCTTTTTGTCTGTAGTACAAGTAACCCACAACCGCTAAGGGTACCGCGGCGATTAAACTTCTGTAGAAAAAATAAGACAGTATGAGCACTCTGATCACAGCCCCTGCAATCACCGAAGACCTTTTACCGGCATCCCATTTAACACAGTGATAATCCCGCGCGCTCAAGCTTCTCTCTTTGCGTGAGTTCTCCGATCTTTTGGAGTGAACCGATAACCTTTCCGTTTTCGAATCCGTTCTCGCGGAAGCTGTAGAGCCCGCGGATAAGGATCTCTCCGTTTTCATATCCGCAAACCTCCGATATATCCAATACTTTTCTAGACTTATCCCTAAGTCTTCCCAGATGAACAATAATGTCCAATCCTGATGCTATCTGTTGTCTTATTGCCGCCAGAGGAAGCTCTGCTGCCATAAGCACCATGTTTTCCAATCTTGAAAGCATATCCTTAGATGAATTGGCATGCCCCGTTGACATCGATCCGTCATGTCCCGTGTTCAGACACTGAAGCATATCAAGTGCTTCTCCGCCTCTGACCTCGCCGACAACAATCCTGTCGGGACGCATTCTGAGAGAGGAACGTATCAGATCCCTTATGCTGATCTCATCAACACCCGGGCCGGCATTTCTGGTTTCAAGTCGTACCAGGTTTTCTATTCCCTGTAGTTGAAGTTCTGCACTGTCTTCGATGGTGATCACTCTTTCATCCGAGGGAATAAATCCTGATAAAACGTTCAGGAATGTCGTTTTACCGCTGCCTGTTCCTCCGCTGATAAAAATGTTGTATCCGGCTATTACAAGAATTCTTAAAAATTCTGCGGCCTCTTCGGTTATGGAACCGAACGATAAAAGTCCCTCCATCGTTACAGGCTTTTCGGGAAATCTTCTGATGGTTACCGTGGGACCCGATAAAGCTATCGGCGGAAGAACTATGTTAACGCGGGATCCGTCGGAAAGTCTGGCATCGACGATGGGGGATGCTTCGTTAACGGTTCTGTTACATCCCGCAACTATCTGCTGGATCACATCCATCAGTTTTTCTTCGGAATCAAATCCGTTATCGAGTCTTCCCAGTGCCCCTGCCTTTTCGACGAAGACATTGGAATAACCGTTGATCATAATTTCCGTAACGTCTTTGTTTTCGATAAAACTCTGCAATATATCCAAACGCCTGAGAGAATCAAAAACTTCTTTTCCGAGGCGTCTCTTTTCAGCTATGGGCAGGAGCCTGAACTTTTCGGATTCCATAATGCAATCATCTATAAGTTCCGAAACTTCTTCATCCGTATATTCCCTTCCGAATCCGAGTCTTTCTCTTACGCTTTCCTTAAGTTCTTCTTTTTCGGAAGTAAGATCCATCAAAGCACCTCCATTTGTTTTCTGATAAAGGTTATGAGTTCTCCAGATAAATCTTCTCCCGCAAAAGAAGGAACTCTGTTAACGGACGGAATACTGCATTTGATACTTTTTTCCTTCACATCCGAATAGTCATACATCTTTAATATGCTTTCGTAGCTTTCGATCTTGGTTCTCGCTACTCTGTCATTACGCGTCAGGGTATAAACCACGTCACACATTCTTAGAATTCCGAATATGCCTCTGATGCACTCCGAAAGATCAAGGATCACATAAGAATATCCTTCCAGTGAACATATCCTCGTGATAAATGACTTCCACTCATCTTCCGGAATATCCGTAAGATCCGTTCCGGGAAGTGCGCAGGGAATGTAATCCAGTCCTGCAATAGTTCTTACCATCGACCTAAACCTTACCGAGAATACCGACGAAGGACTTTTTATGAAATACATAAGGTCTGACAGATTGCCTGTTTTATCAGGCGGAATAAGTTCTTCACTTCCTTCACAGAATTCAAAGCTCAGATATAAAACTCTTCCTCTGTCTTCCAGAAGTCTTCCCATAAGAACTGAAAAGGTCGTCTGATAACATCTGCGTACCGGGGAAAACACACCGATCAGTTTTGCTTTCTCACCGGAGGGCCTGATTTTCTCGACGCTGTCTTCATCTGCATCCTTCATATAGATTTCCAAAATTCTCCGGAGAGTCTCTTCAGCAGGCTGGTACTTCTCAACATAGGGTTCCACGCATATTCCGTAGCCGTCATTCAGGACTATGGTTTTAACGGCATCGATGCTGCGAAGTCTTTCATTATATGAAGAACTGCTGGTAACCAGTACAGGTTTCCTGCCACTGCAGATTGAGGGAATATCCGCTTCCGAAGTGCATACAGCTATTTTCCACGGAAGCCCCTTGCATCCCATCAGATACTCTCCCATCAACTGCGCATATTCTTCATCTTCGTCAAATAAGACAAGTACTCTTTCAGACTTCATTCAGTACAGACCTCCGATCCCGATCAGAGCACTGATAAACATCGGTCCTGCCAAAGCTATTCCGGCTTTCAGGGCAGCTTCCGTATTGCAGTGATATCTCTCGGGTTTTCCCGTTTTGATAAATGATTTGATATACAAACTGAGTCTCCGAATTCTTTTTCCAAACTCTTTCCTAAGAAACAGGATCACCACTCCGGCAATCGACGCAATCACGAAGGATATAAAAACAAACCACACCGCCCTGCTTCCCGTCATATATCCGCAGCAAATCGCAAGCAGTTTTATATCACCTGCACCCAATGCTCCTATTGCAAAAAAGGAATAGAAAACAAAGATCGTAATGACCATTCTTAAAAGCATCCACAATATGCTTAACGGTCCGGATGTAAATCCTGTGTAGAAAACACAGGTAGCAAACATCAATGCGATCAGCGCGTTGGGTATCTTATGAAAGAGATAATCAAATATTCCGGAGACCGCCAAAAATGCGGTCATAATAATCATGATTTTCTCCGTTTTATAATCCGTTCATTTCGAACGTATCTAAGTTGATTGTTTGGGAAGATCTTCCCCTATACGAATGCGGAATTCTCCACTCTTCGTTCACATCCGAAGACAGACAGTCTTTTGAAGGATGTTTTTGTATGTGCGATTATATCGTCGCATTTTTAAAATTTCAATACGAATTTGTCATATTTTCAAATTTCGTATAAAAGTCACAACATTTTTGCGACACATGTGTCGAAAATAAAAAAGAACCCTTCATCCAAAGGGTTCTTTTTATCCCGGCAAATTTGACACATTTAGGTTATCCCTCTATTCGCGGTTTAACAAATTGTAAAGACCTGCAGAATAAGATGGTAAAGAAGACCAGGTCATACAAGATAGGTAAATGGTCCATTCCCCCGGAGCACCGATACTTACTTGTATAGTGAATCTCGTATATCGCATGTAGGAAAACGGCTACCAGATAGAGCCTTCCGCTGTGGGGATTAAGCTTGTATCTTTTAAACACCGGTTTATATACGGACGTAACAAATAATACCAATAATGGTGGTGTGAATCCGTGATAAATCAACTCATTCAAAATGGGGATTTTTTCGGTAATGATCATCCACATTTCATGAACGAACGGCCTGATTGCTTCATATACTTCCCAGATGAAAAGGTGTAATATGACGAGAAGCGCAAACTGCCCTATGGCTATAACTGCCGTCGTCTCTTTCAATGGAACAGGATC
Source organism: uncultured Lachnospiraceae bacterium (assembly GCA_902794095.1). GTDB lineage: Bacteria > Bacillota > Clostridia > Lachnospirales > Lachnospiraceae > AC2028. The sequence continues at coordinate 42,398 of CADBFZ010000003.1, forward strand.
TTCTCCGAATCCGGATCTGGCCGCTATCTTATGAAGCTCATGTATTATCGACAGTACATTTCTTTTGTTACTTTCATTTGCACATACTCCGATCATATCGATCACAGTATCAACATAACCCACAAAGTCCTCTTCATATACTGCGGTCATGGATTTATGAATAATTCCCTTTTCAGAGAACCGGATATACGCATCAGAGAATACTTTAATGTACCCATCCATTTCTTCCTCTGAGACGCGTTTCCTGATTTTCTTATGGAACGCAGCCGTCAGGTTTTTGGTAATGTCATATTCTCCTTCATATGCAGCCAAAAAATAAGCCTCAAGTGCCGTATATATCGCGGTGATCTCGTTTGCTGATTTAACAGCTGCAAGAGTATCTATGGTATTATTTGCCTCCTCAAATGTATAGTTAACAATTTTCGAAGCTATTTTTTCTCCGTTCATTAAAGCCTCCGTATCCCCTCATTTCTCATTTTATACAATAAACTGCAAGAAAAAAAGAACCCTTTGCTCAAAGGGTTCTTTTACTATGTGCATTATGTCTTTATACGAGCATTCCACGGTTGATATTGTTTACGAGGTTCTCGTTAATGTCATTTTTTCCGTAGGTGAGTCCTGCAAATACTGTCTCGGAATTTCCCATGACAGGTCCGGAGGTGTTGAGTTCAACAAGACCCGAATAGGATTCTCTCAAAGGTCTGATGATCTTTCTGATTTCATCCAAGGGTTCAATGCTTCTCCTTACGCCCGCGGATGAGAGTTTTCTCATGCAGTATCTGTAGAGTGAAAGGAGTGCCTGTGCGGGCTCATACTCCATGTGAAGAGAGCACATAAGCTCGTTTACGCAATTTCTCATTCTGGAGATAGATACGTAGAAATCATGATCCAGATCATTCTTAAGAGCTTCCTCGGCATCATCTGCATAGGCAAGGACCATATCATAGAGGATTACTATAAGTTCGGTTGAATTGGCCGTGGTGATTCTTCTGGTGAAATCCTGCTTAAGGGTATCCAGCATTTATTTTCCTCCTTACTGAAGAAGCTGTAATACGGTGGAAGGTCTGTCGTTAGCCTGTGCAAGGACGGAAGTTCCTGCCTGGGTCATAACGGTGTAGGTTGAATACTTGGTCATTTCCTCAGCCATATCTACATCCATGATTCTGGAGTAAGCTGCGGTCATGTTTTCTTCGGTTATATCAAGTCTTGCATCGGTGTTCTCCAATCTGTTCTGGTATGCACCGAGTTGACCTCTGATGGTACTTACGAATGTCATTGCATTCTTGATGCGGTCGATGCCTTCTCTTGCACTATCTTCGGTGCTGAGATCAAGGCCTTCCAGTCCCATGTTGCTGAGATTGATGGCGGGAATCTGCATCTCGAGAACCTGTCCCTCGTTGGAGCCTACCTGAAGTCTCATTGCTCCGATTCCGGTGCACTCTACCTTGAGAGCGGAGACAGATCCGTCCGTTCCATTAAAGGGAACCTGTAATTTCATCTCAAAACCATCCGCACCGGTTATGGTTATAACATCATCCGTCATGCTTCCTTTTAACGGATCAAAGCCCGTCAGTCCTGCACCGGCAGTTACGCCAATGTCATATCCGCCTGAAGCATTCTGAGTCCAGGTTATACTTGAAAAAGTATACTCTGCTGCGGGAATATCCTTAGAATAGGTAAGGACCTTTACATTGGTATTATCGGTATAAGCCTTAAGGTCATAGAATCCGTCCAGAAGGGGCTGGGAGTTAAACTCAGTACTCTCTGCAACTCTGTTTATCTCGTCCTTAAGCTGAGTGATCTCTTTCTGGATGATCTCTCTATCTTCATCGTTCATGGTTCCGTTGGACGCCTGAACAGCAAGCTCGTTCATTCTCTGGAGCATAGCTGCAACTTCCGAAAGAGCACCATCTGCGGTCTCGATTACGGAAATACCGTCCATGGTATTTTCATCGGCAGTCTTGGTGCCGACTATCTGTGCATTCATTCTTTTCGCCATGGCAAGTCCCGCAGGATTGTCCTTGGCGCCATTGATCTTAAAACCTGAAGATAATCTCTGAAGTGAGGCAGAGAGAAGATCGTCGTTGTTCTTAAGGGAGTTGTTGGCGATCATAGCCGATACGTTATAGTTAATTCTCATTGTAAGTCTCCTTGACTGCCTTCAGGAAATCTCTTGAAATCCCGAACAGCTCCTTACGACCGGCTCCTTCCCGTCTGTAGATACCGGCATCCGTGCCGGCTGATGAATTTGCTCTGACAACTCCGATTCCTGCGGAGGTATCAAAACCCTGACTCTTTAAGTCTGCAATAAATATATCGGAAGCGGAGGTCAATTTCTTAATATCGTCGTCCGAATTTACGGAGATATATCCGCTTACGGAAGTCTCGGAAGCCTCGATATGAGCCCTGCACTTGGCTCCCGAAGGGGTCTTGAATGTAATATCGGTATAGGAAGCATCTTCGGTGCTTCCCTTGAAGGATACTCTTACTTTGGAGACTTCTCCGCCTATCTCTACGGGGATGAAATACTCCTCCACACCTTCATCCGCAGCTTTTATTGCTACGGAAATCTGCTTGTTAACCATCTGAAGGGCTTTTACGTCTATAACAGAACCTGCTTCGAAGGTCATTTCCGAAACGGTCTCTTTTACGGATTCGAGCATTTCCTTATATCCCTCAGAATCCGAAGCCTTCTCTTCAAAATTCTTAAGCTTGTCCTCAAGATTCTTATTGTCCTTCTTATATCCGGAAAGGACCTTGTAAAGATCTTCATCAGCGGAAAGAAGATTTACTGCAGCGTTTATATTCTCGGGGGTTTCTTCAAGCTCTGCAGCCTGCATAAGCTCCATGCTTTCCCTGCCCGCATATGCGGACTTTCTGATCTCCTCAGCCTCTTTTTCATAATACTTGGCGGATTCTTCCGCAAAAGAAGCCATGATCTGATCGGTGATGCTCTTTCCTACGGTTCTGATCTCGGTCAGGCCTGTATTTTCATCAACTCTGACGTCCATTCCCTTGAATCTGGAACTTCTTACAGCGGTAAGAAGGCTTGAGAAATCAAGAGTGCTTCCGGTTTCGATAACCGCACCGACTGCGGAACCGTCCTTGGATTCGATCTTGTTAAGCATGCGATAGATTCCGATATAGGAGTCTCTCTCGGCTTCAGTGATCTCTTTATTTTTATCGAGGGCATATAAAAACTGTGCATAGTTTTCCGATGCTTTCTCGTATCCGCCGGTCTTAACGACTCTTTCGTCTAAGAACTGATTAATCTCATCGAAGGTCTTCTCGAGGGGATTGAATCCGCCACGGATCATATCGAGAACGGCTGCGGGCTTCATCCTGCCGATGACATCGGTAACCGCCTTATCAGCCTCTGCCACTTTACCTATATTTTCAACGCTTATCTCCATGCGGTTGTAAGCAAGGATTCTTACATGTCTTCTGTTTTCGTCGGTAAGATCAAGACCCATCTCGGAAATCAGGCTGTCGACATTTGCAAATGCCTTGGACAATCTGTCTCCAAGATCGGGGCGAACCTGAGTCATGAGGGCTTCATAGCTCTCCCCTGCCTTCTGCATGCGGTCCTTCTCACCCAGGGCGATCTCTTCAAATTCTCTGAATGCAACCTCTGCGGATACGCGGGTTGTGAACATTCCGAGGGAAGAAGCGGGCGCATCTGCCAGTTCCGTTACTGAATTGTTGACCGCATTCATGAGTCTGTATGCCTTAACGGCATCTTCGGGTGATCCGATGCTCATTCCGGGAGCGTTATCTCCGTGTGCGGTAACGCCTGCGGTTTCGGGGAAGTACTTTATAGCAACAGCCTGCTCGGCTACTTTAAGTTCATTTAAAAGCTCTTCGATGGGAGCAGTATCGATTGCAAATCCGCTTCTGATAAGCTCAATATTGACCTCGGCAGTCATGGAGAGTCTGATCTCCTGAACCTTTCTCTGCCGGGAAATATCTTCGGGTCTTTCGATTCCCTCGGAAAAATACTTATCAAGCATCTCCGCAGCCTGCTCATAGATACCGGGCTTTCCGGAAAGGTCGGCATCTTCTGCCTTATAGCCTTCCGCGATGGCACGTGCAGCAGCCTTTGCAGCTTTTTCTACGGGGATGGGGAACTTGATCTCATCTATAGTCTTGGATCTTAAAATGTTTTCTCCGGTTACGGGAAGGGAGCGGTCAAAGAGCCACTTTGCTCTTTCAAATCCCTCTTCGGGATCTTCGAGAACCTTGGCTGCTTCCAGCATGCTCTCTTTTACATTCTTCATTTCCGGAGAATCGAGGTCTTCCGCCACGGGCTTTGCCTGAACCGATGAGGGTGCTGCATTCTTGGCAACATAGAAATCCCTGACGATGGGCATAAGCTCATTTTCAATCATATATACGGCTTCGCTTTCTGCGGGGCTTTCAAGCTCCGAAGCAAGAGATACCGCATTCTTAACGTCTTTGAAGTTTTCATCGGTAAGGGGAAGGTCTTCGGACATAAGTGCCTTTTTGATGATGCTTTCAAGTCCTGCATTTCCGACACTTTCAAGAACGCTTCCGTCCAGATCGTCGTTATATCCGTGAATTACGGTTCCGCCCTTTGCGGTCTCCGCCTTTACCTTATCAAGGATGGTTACGGATTCTTCGGAATTCATGTTCTTAAGGTCAAAGCCGTCTTCATTAGCTTTCCTTAAGTCATCCCCCGACATGGTGTGAGCCATTACGATACGGGCATCACTGAGAACGCCGGCTTCGGAAGCTGCTGCGTCCTTTTTGATTCCTGCAAGAAGGGTATGTTTTCCGTCGGCGCCCTGAGGAATCTGAGCGCTTCCGATATCTACAAGTGCGGACATGTTTTCAGGAGAAAAAGAAGTCTCTGAGGATTTCTGTTTCCCTGACGGCACGTTATTTATATATTTGATCGCGGTGGAATTGTCCTGTCCTTCGAATGTGATCTTCAAATCAAATCTCCTAATCGATTCAATCAGGGGATCCGTCCCAAACAAACCAAAAGGTGAGTGCGTCCATGCACTCACCTATAATTTCGGCCATTTTTCTCTATTTCTTAACCCCTCAGAAACCGAAGATGCTGCTTATGGTTTCCAAAGCGCATCAGAAGGTATAGACAAGTGCGCTATAGGGATTAACATCGAGTTTAATTGTATTTTCCTGAAGGACCAGGTGCTGTTTTTCGGATGCGATCTTCTCGGGAGCCGTTGTTCCGAATCCACCGAATCTGTCCTCATCCGAATTAAGAACCAGTTTGTAATCTCCTGCTTTGGGAACCGGAACAAGGTAATTCTCCCATTTCATCGGAGACATATTGAGGATAAAGAGCAGATTCTTCTTACCGGTATCATCTCTTCTTACGAAAGTAAAGATGTTTCTGTCGGCATCATCCGCATTCATCCATTCAAATCCCGCCCAGCTGTCGTCGATCTTATACAGGCAGGGATACTTATGATACATCTTAAGGAGTTCTGCCACATATGCCTTCATGCCGGAATTGTTTTTCTCGCCGAGAAGGAACCAGTCAAGCTCCCTGGCTTCGCTCCACTCTCTTTCCTGGCCGAAATCCTGGCCCATGAAAAGGAGCTTTTTGCCGGAATGTCCGAACATATATGTATATCCGACTCTGAGATTGGCGTACTTATCAATCTTATAGCCGGGCATCTTCTCCACCATGGAACACTTGAGGTGAACAACCTCATCGTGGGAAAGAGGAAGGATATAGTGCTCACTCTCGTTATAGGTCATGGCAAATGTCATGTTGTGATGAGCTCCTCCCCTCATTACGGGATCGAGCTTCATGTACTCACAGAAATCATGCATCCAGCCCATGTTCCATTTGAAAGTAAAACCGAGGCTATCCGTTCCGATGGGACCGGTGACATTAGGCCAAGCGGTGGACTCCTCCGCGATGGTGATAAATCCGGGATAAGTTCCTCTTACAACCGAATTCAAATGCCGGAAAAATACAATGGCATCAAGATTCTTGTTATCGCCGTACTTATTGGGAAGCCACTGTCCGTCCTTTTTGCCGTAATCCAGATATAGCATGGACGCTACCGCATCAACACGGATTCCGTCTATATGGAATTCTCTCAGCCAAAAGAGAACATTGGCGATCAGGAAGTTCTTAACCTCGGGCTTAGCCAGATTAAAGATCTTGGTACCCCAGTCGGGATGCTCTCCTCTTCTGGGATCGGGATCTTCATAAATGCACTGTCCGTCGAATCTTCCGAGTCCGTGAGCATCGGTAGCAAAGTGTGCGGGAACCCAGTCAAGGATTACTCCTACACCTGCTTTGTGAAGCTCATTGATCAGATACATGAAATCCTCGGGAGTTCCGTATCTGGATGTGGGAGCATAATATCCGGTTACCTGATATCCCCAGGATCCGTCAAAGGGGTGCTCCGCAATACCCATAAGTTCGATATGGGTATAATTCATTTCCTTCAGATACTCTATGATCCTTGCGGCAAACTCGCGGTAGTTGTAGAAACCGTCTTCGGTGCCGTTGGGATGCTTCATAAAAGATCCGATATGGCACTCGTAAACTGCCATCGGCTCTTTGTAAGGGTCTTTTTTATCTCTTTCCTTCTCCCACTTGGTATCGCTCCACTTGAAATGGGAAAGATCTGCGGTGATGGATGCGGTGCCGGGTCTGAACTCCGCCTGGTTTGCGTAAGGATCTGCCTTGTAGAGCTTGGATCCGTCCTCAGCATAGATCAGGAATTTGTACATCTGACCGGGAGTGATTCCCTCAAGAAAGATTTCCCAGATTCCGACGGGGCCGAGCTTTTTCATCTCGCCCTCATCTTCTTTCCATCCGTTCCAGGATCCTATTACATGTACGGAAAGAGCATTGGGTGCCCATACCGCAAAATAGTATCCCTTCTTTCCGTCTTTAACGGAAGGATGTGCTCCGAGTTTTTTGTATATATCGTAATGGGTCCCCTGCCCAAACAGATACATATCATCCTTAGAAATAAAAACTTCTGCCGAGACAGGCTCGGCAGGAGTTTTTTTAGCAGACGTTTTGCCTGCGCTTGCAGGCTTCACGGTTTTCTTATTGGTTTCTTTAGCAGATGCCATCCGGGTACCCCCTTAAATATTTCTAGGCAAAATCCCTTTCGCCGAGAATTATCATATCTTCTATATCATAGCGCTTTCCAAGCAGGATATCAAAGAAATGTGTGGCGGTTTTCTTTTCAACATGCTTAATGGCATCATCAACGATCTTCTTAACTTCCATAACAGTAACGGCATGGTCGTTGGACTGTCTCATGGATATCTGGGTGTGGAGTGCAAGCTCACCCATCTCGTTGATCACATATTCACGCTCGCGCGCATACTTCTTCGCAAATGCAACCAGCTTCTTCTCGCTGAGAGCCTTAACTTCCATGTATGCGGTGAACATTTCGCAGAGAGTGGGATACATATCCATGAACTTCTCTACGCTTCTCTTTCTGTCGGCGAGAATTACGATCATACCCTGGTTTTCTTTCATAAGGGCACTTTCGAGCTTCTCTGCGGTCTCTTCGGTGATGGAAGCGATATCGCTGATAATGAGTCCGCCACCGTCAAGGAGCTTCATGGTAGCATCCATGCTCTTTCCGTTTAAGTTCTCACCCTTGATACGGGCAACCTTTCCGGTAAGATTCTGGTCGCTGTTTCTGACTTCCTTGAGAATTCTGATAGCAAGATTCTCAACGTCGATACCGTCGTCACCTGCAAGGATGGCATTTCCGGTATATGAGGCCATGCTGAGTGAATCAAGAAGCACGGCGAGCTGACGCTTTGCGGCTCTGCTCTGGATATAAGGTCCGAAGAGTTCTTTTTCCTCTTTGGTAAGATCTCTTATGCTCTCGTCTTCGCCTACGAGACGGATTCTTTCCTGATTGTCGCGGATGCGCTGCTTGGCAGCTTCGTCATCAGCTTCTTTCTCGGTAAGTTCCGCAATCGTGGTAACGGGGATAAGTCCTGTCTCAAGCTTAGCTTCATCGGGAAGATCGTCGAACTCCTTAACTCTTCCTTCGTAGATTGCCTGGCTTGCTTCTTCCTCTTCGTCGGATTCTCTCTCGAGTACTTCGAGAAGTGAATTCAGAATCTCGGTTTCGAAATGATCGAAGAGTTCTCCGGTCTGTTCCTTAACCTGCTCGTGGAATTCTTCCTGAAGGCTTCTTTCAAGCTCTGCCTGTCTGTTTTCCCACTCTTCAAGAACCTGAGCGATATTCATCTGACCGGTGATCTGTCTGGTAATCTCCGCATCATCGGGAAGAACCAGTTTGATCTGTCCGTCCTCACCCTGTGAAAGAGCGGAGGCGATGGACTCGGGAGGCTGGGCATTTGCAGCTTCGCGGAATCTGATTGCTCCTGTTTCGGACATCTGCTCATAGCGGGACATGTCCTTGGGATAGTAAGTATTTATTCCGTCGCTTTCGGTTATGATACGCTCGGGAGCTTCCGAAACGACTTCTTCTTCCTGAGTTTTGAAAGCAGGATATTCATTGATATCGGGAATAACCCTGGTGTAGTCATCCGCTATCTCTTCCTCTTCGGCAGAGGCGATTTCTTCTTTTTCGATGGGAGCTGTAGTTACCGCACCCGTCTCCGCAAATACGGTCTCGGGTGATTCGTCAGCGGGAATCTCGGAAGTATCGTAATCAAACTCCTTCTCACTGGGCTCCGCAAATTCGGGATTATCAAGGCTTCCGGTATCAGGATCGATCATGGGAGCCATAAGAGCTTTGGTAACTTCGCTCTGGGAAGGTTCTCCGACAACTTCCCTAACTGCGGAAGCAAGTGCCTTCTGAAGATCGATGGTGTTATATTTGCCTACATCAACGGTCTTAACACGTATCTCAGGCTCTGCAGGTATATCAATGGGCTTAAATATTCTGGTCTCGTCGGACAGATTAACCTTATCAAGTGCCATCTGTACCTGTGCGGGATCATAAATTACAGTATCGGTAGAAACCTTAGCTGCCTTATTGATCTCTCCGATCTCCTCAGCGGTGATCTCCCTGGTTGCACCCTCTTCGGCCTTGGGGATCTCACGGGTATCGGCAGTCATCTCATCCTGAGCGGGTTCTTTTTCTTCGGTCTTTGCTCCGGACTTTTCTTCCTTCCAGTTATCAAAGATCTTCTGCTGCTCGGGATCCAGTTCTCTGTATTTTTTCTTAAGGAGCATTGCGGCATAGACATATTTGCCGTCGCCGAATGCTGCGATAAGTTCATCGCATTCTCTTACACAATCATTCTCTCTTCCGTCGAGATAATACTGATAAGCGAGGGTATATGCCCACTTCTCGGAATACTCGAGCTTCTTGAGAGTTTCAAGGGTTTCAATCTTCTGAGCCATCTCTACATGCAGCATCTGATCGCGCATGTACTTAAGCTTATAGACTCTGGAATCGTTCTCACGAGCGATTCTCTCGAATTCGTTATAAGCGTATACGGCCTGAACTATATATTCTTTCTTGATGTAGAGCTTGCAGAGATAGTAGCAGATATTCTTATTCTCGGGACTCTTTCTGTAAGCGAGTCTGAGAAGGTCGATGGCGTCATCATATCTCATGACCTTTCTGTAAAGGTCGCCGATACGGACAAGGGTCTCAACGGGCTTTTTCTCCCAATCGATGGTATCCGCTATGGCAGCTGCATCGAAATAGTTCTTTTCATCTATAAGATTGTTTATTTCCTGTAATTTTACTTTATATTCGTACTTATCCACGGTTCCACCCCTAGAAAGACAGAAATAAACCACAATATCTATTAATCCAATCTTCGAAATTGTACCATAACTAGTGTGATTATGTCTATAACTCAAGCCATATTTTGTGTTTTTTCCACATTTGGAACACCAAATGTGGATATGTTTGCTCGTTTTGACACATAAAAACACCGCCAAAGCCTTAGCTGAAGCGGTGTTTGATAGGTTATGCACATAACGATGATTATACAAGAAGATCCGAAAGGGCTGCGAACTGTTCCAGGGTAAGTGCCTCTCCCCTGATCATCGGATCAAGTCCCAGTTTTTCAAGAGCTTCTACCGTCTTATCCCTTGATATTTTGGTATCCGGGTTATTCTGAAGGGCATTTTGCAGGGTTTTTCTACGCTGCATGAAGGATGCCTTGATTATCCTGAACATAAACTCGGGATTTGAAGCCTTTACGGGCGGTTCTTCATATAGGTCCAGCTTTATTACGGAACTTCCGACTCCGGGCATGGGATAAAAGCACTCGGGGGGAACATCAATCATTATCTCGGGCTTTGAATAGTACTGAACCGCAAGGGATAGTGCTCCGTAGTCTTTGGAGCCGGGGCCGGTCTGCATACGCTCCGCAACCTCGGTCTGAACCATTACGGTTATGCTCTTATAATGAATTCCGCTTTCAAGAAGGGATGTAACGATGGGAGTTGTGATGTAGTAGGGAAGGTTTGCGACTACCTTAACATCCTCTCCGGGATAAGTCTCCGCAATTTCCTTCATATCGGTCTTAAGGACATCTGCGCAGATTACCCTGGTGTTGTCAAAGCCTTCCAAAACCTCATCCAAAACAGGGATCATCTGAGTATCGATCTCAATGGCGGTTACATGGGAAGCCTTTTCGGCAAGTCTCTTGGTCAGAGCTCCGAGTCCGGGACCTATTTCCACTATATGGTCCTTGTCACAGACGCCTGCTGCCTCGACTATCTCGTCGAGAACCCCGTCATCCGTAAGGAAGTTTTGTCCGTATTTTTTCTGAGCCTTAATATCGTGCTTACGCACAATGCTCATTGTCGTACTTTTTTGATTTGAATTGGACATATATTATGCCTTCTTCTCGCTGCGAAGTTTTTCGACAAAGCGGGCAAATCTCTTCATTGCCTCTTCAAGTCTTTCAAGAGAATATGCATAGGATATTCTTAAGTATCCCTCACCGCTGTCGCCGAATGCGGTTCCGGGAACGGCTGCAACCTTCTCTTCCTGCAGGAATCTGGTGGCAAATTCTTCACTGGTCATGCCGAATTCCTTGATGCAGGGGAATACGTAAAATGCTCCGAAGGGCTCAAAGCATTCAATGTTCATCTCTTTGAAAGCATTGAGAAGGAATCTTCTTCTCATGTTGTAGCTTTCTCTCATCCTTGCGATATCGGGATCTCCGTTTTTAACCGCTTCAACCGCAGCATACTGGCTGGTAGTGGGAGCACACATGATGGCAAACTGGTGGATCTTGGTCATCTGTGCAAGGATATTCTTGGGGCCGCATGCATATCCGAGTCTCCATCCGGTCATTGCATATGCTTTGGAGAAACCGTTGATGAGAATGGTTCTCTCCTGCATTCCGGGAAGAGTTGCGATGGATACGTGCTTTCCCTTATAGGTAAGTTCTCCGTAGATCTCATCGGAAATTACATAGAGGTCGTGCTTAATGATAACTTCACTGATAGCCTCGAGATCACTCTTTTCCATGATCGCACCGGTGGGATTGTTGGGGAAAGGAAGTACCAGGATCTTGGTCTTCTCGGTAACTGCCTCTTCAATTTCCTCGGCGGTGAGTCTGAATTCATTTTCAGGCTTAAGGTTTATGATAACGGGCTTTGCACCTGTAAGTACTGCGCAGGGCTCGTATGATACATAGCTGGGCTGGGGAATGAGTACCTCATCTCCGGGATCGCACATTGCTCTGAGGGCAACATCAATACCTTCGGAGCCGCCGACGGTAACGAGTATCTCGCTGATGGGATCGTACTTGATATCCTGGGTACGCTTCAAATATGCAGCGATCTCTTCTCTGAGCTCCTTAAGTCCGGCATTTGATGTATAGAAGGTTTTGCCCTTTTCAAGAGCATAGATACCCTCATCCCTGATGTGCCAGGGAGTATCGAAATCGGGTTCTCCGACGCCTAGTGAAATGGCGTCTTTCATCTCGCTTACGATGTCAAAGAATTTTCTGATGCCCGAAGGCTTTATCTCAACGACTTTTTTTGAAAGAGGATCTCTCATGGTGTCACTATCTCCCTGGTGTCTTCTTTTTTCTTGCCAAGTATGGTTCCGTGATCTTTATACTTCTTGAGAATAAAGTGAGTCGCGGTTCCGGTTACGGTTTCGAGTGCGGAAAGCTTTTCGGTTACGAATCCCGATACTTCCTTAAGGGTCTTGCCTTCAAGGATTACCATCAGATCATATCCGCCGGCCATCAGGTATACACTCTCAACCTCAGGATAGTTGTAGATACGCTCCGCGATATTATCAAAGCCCTGTCCTCTCTGGGGAGTAACCTTAACCTCGATAAGAGCGGTTACTTTCTCAGTGGAAACGTTGTCCCAGTTAACCATGGTGTGATAACCGCAGATAGTTCCCTCATCTTCAAGGGCCTTGAGTTCATTTATCGCGGCTTCTTCGGAAACTCCGAGCAGTACCGCCAGTTCCTTAGTGTTCATGCGGCTGTTTTTTTCCATGATTCGAAGCAGTTCTTCTCTGAATTCCATAATTTCCTCCTAGATTGAATCAATCTGTTCCGGGTCTGTTCATAAACGAAACATCTTCTCCGTTTATTATCAGTTTGTCTTTGCCCGGTATGATCTCACCGATCCTGGACTGTCCGTCCGGATACGGGTAATTGTTTATTTCGACTTTAAAATCCGCAGATTCAAGCTCATAGATATTAAGCCCGAGTGCCTCACATATCTCTACGGCTTCCTGCTTTACGGGAATATCACGGACATTTACGGAAAATCCGTATCCCCTCTCCCCTATTTCCCAGAGGAGTTTGTGGACGCCGGGCGTACTTTCGGAAGTTGCATATTCCGAGAGCGTCTTTTCCGCCCATGCATGCAATCTCTTCCATATGTCTTCCCTTATGTTTTCGGGAAGAGAAGCTTCCACGCATGCCTTAGCGGCCCCGTATGAACCGGCAAATCCGGATGCCGTAATATCAAAAGAGGCGCAAGCAGAAGCTGCGCCATTTACACTATTCATTCCGTATACCCTCCGGCGCCTTCACTGATTGAATCAGCCAAAGGCAGATGCTATAATCGGAACTATCATTGCAATGGCCAGTATTATAACAATGGCCGCCGCGAGGATTTTCTTATTTTTACGACTGTGAAAGTTCATCATATCGAATTACCCTTTATTAACGTATATCGGGGACTATTATAGTATGAAGTATCCTGTTTTTGCAAGTTTCATAATCTTCATCCTCCTCGTCAGACACAACATCAGACGAAACAGAAGGATCGAAGAAAACACCGAGAAAGCTTTTTGGGACAGAGAACGTAAAGCCAACGAAGTCCGCAGAAAACCTCTCGACGATCTTGTATACGTTAAGCCCGATATGTCTTCTTTTCCCATGGATGTCATGGCCGATGACCCCGAGGTTAAGGAATGCAGGGAACTTCTTAAATCTCTTGAAAACGAAAAAATCGTTAATCTGACCGGTCAGACCAACACCGATCTTAAGCTTCATTACGGTGTTGCCAATTTAAAAACCCTTACCGAATATGATGACAGATATACTCTTCTTGTCCAGACCATTCAGAAATGGGCGGACAGACTGTGGGAGAACGGATACACTGAAGAAGCGATCCCTCTTCTGGAAGAGCAGGTAAGGCTTCATGCGGACATCACTTCCGCATACAGAAAGCTTGCGGTCTATTATCGGGATAAAAATAAAACCGAAAAGATCGAAGAACTTAAAAAGACCGCAGAAACTCTCAATTCATCCAGTAAAAACGTCATCTTAAAATCTCTGGATGAGATCTGATCAGATCTCGCAAGGCCCGCCTCCGATATCTACAACATAGAAATCAGCGGCATATCCGATCTTATTCAGATACTCTTCACCGACTTTCTTAATGAATTCATCCACGGATGATTCTTTTACTATGTTTACGGTACATCCGCCGAATCCTGCGCCTGTCATTCTGGCGCCGATGACTCCGGGTACCTTTCTTGCAGCATCGACAAGTGTATCCAGCTCTATTCCGGTAACTTCATAATCATCCCTGAGTGATTCGTGGGATGCATTCATGAGCTGTCCGAATACCTTAATGTCTCCGTGCTTTAAAGCATCAACCGCAGAAACGGTTCTTCTGTTCTCATAAACGGCATGTCTGGCTCTTCTGACTCTGACGTCATCCTTGATCAGTGATTCAAACTTACCGAAGGTAGCTTCATCAAGATCTCCGAGAGTCTTAACATCGAGGAATGTCTTAAGCTCCGAAAGCGCCTTTTCGCACTCTGCTCTTCTTTCGTTGTACTTGGACTCGCCGAGTCCTCTCTTTTTATTGGAGCATACGATAACCAGCTTGGCATCGTGGAGAACAACGGGAGCATACTCGTACTTAAGAGTTGCGGTATCAAGGAAGATGGCGTTGTCCTTCTTACCCATGGCAATGGCAAACTGGTCCATGATTCCGCAGTTTACGCCGTTATATTTGTTCTCGGAATACTGTCCGATAAGGGCAATATCCTGATTGGTGATTCCATCAAATCCGAAAAGCTCACGTAAGAAATATCCGGTAAGAACCTCAACGGATGCAGATGATGAAAGTCCGGATCCGTTAGGAATATTTCCGTAGAGAACAAGATCAAATCCCTTATCTACTTTATATCCCTTTTCTCCGAAAGCCCAGATCATTCCCTTGGGATAAGCGATCCAGTCCTTATCCTCCAGAGGTTTAAGTTCATCAAGGGATGAAGTGATAACTCCTTTGTCTTCGAAATTCATCGAATAAAAGCGGAGCTGTCTGTCTTCCCTGAGACGAACAGCCCCGTATGTTCCTATCGTAAGAGCACAGGGGAATACATGTCCGCCGTTATAGTCGGTATGCTCACCTATCAGATTGACTCTTCCGGGAGCAAAGAAAACTCTCGCTCCTTCCGCCGATCCGTATTTTTCAGCAAAAACTTCAAGAATCCTGCTTTTTACTTCCTGTGCACCTTCCATATATACACCTCTATTACTGAATAACTACTGCGGTTCCGCTTGCGGTTACCATGAGCATTCCGTTATCGGTTCCGAGCACTTCATAATCGATATCCACTCCGACAACGGCATTTGCTCCCATCTGGGCTGCACGCTGCTGCATCTCGGCAACGGCCTGCTGTCTTGCCTGGATAAGCTCGTCTTCGTATGTTGACGAACGGCCGCCGAAGAAATTGGAGAGTCCGGCAACCATATCCTTGATCACATTAACACCGGCTATTACTTCGCCGAATACGATTCCTTTGTACTCGACTATATTATGTCCTTCAACACTCGGTGTAGTAGTTACTATCATACCGGTTCTCCTTTCAACGATCAGGCAAGTGCCTGCTTAAGATCTTCGATTATGTCATCTGCATTCTCAAGACCCACACTGAGTCTGATAAGGTCGGGACCAACGCCTGCTGCAATCAGTTCTTCATCGGTAAGCTGTCTGTGTGTTGAAGAAGCGGGATGAAGCACGCAGGTATGAGCGTCGGCAACATGTGTAGCGATCATGGCTACTTTAAGCTTTCTCATAAAGTCCTCGGCTGCTTTTCTTCCGCCCTTTACGCCGAAAGAGATAACTCCACAGGTGCCGCCCGGCATATATTTCTGAGCAAGCTCATAGTACTTGTCTCCCTTAAGACCGGGATAGGTGATCCATGCAACCTTGTCGTTGCCCTGAAGGAACTCGGCAACTTTCTGTGCGTTCTCACAATGTCTGGGCATTCTTACTGCAAGGGACTCAAGTCCGAGATTGAGATAGAAAGCGTTCTGGGGAGCCTGGATACATCCCAAGTCCCTCATAAGCTGTGCGGTACACTTGGTAATGAATGCACCCTCTTTGCCGAACTTCTCGGCATAGGTGATTCCGTGATAACTTTCATCGGGAGTGCAGAGTCCGGGGAACTTGTCGGCATGAGCCATCCAGTCAAACTTACCGGAATCTACGATACATCCGCCTACAGCAACATCATGTCCGTCCATGTATTTAGTGGTGGAATGAGTAACTATATCAACACCCCACTCGAAAGGTCTGCAGTTGATGGGAGTTGCGAATGTGTTGTCTACGATAAGGGGTACGCCGTGCTTATGTGCGGCTTTGGAGAACTTCTCGAAATCAAAAACGGTAAGAGCGGGATTTGCGATGGTTTCTCCGAATACAGCCTTGGTATTGGGCTTGAATGCGGCTTCAAGCTCTTCTTCGGTGCAATCGGGAGAGATGAAGGTAAAATCGATACCCATCTTTCTCATGGTTACGTTAAAGAGGTTGAAGGTTCCGCCATATATTGAAGAGGAAGAAATAACATGATCCCCACAATTAGCAAGGTTGAAAACAGCGAACATATTAGCTGCCTGTCCCGAGCTTGTAAGCATAGCTGCGGTACCGCCTTCAAGAGCTGCGATCTTGGCTGCAACATAATCATTGGTAGGGTTCTGAAGTCTGGTATAGAAATATCCGCTGGCTTCCAGATCGAAGAGCTTACCCATGTCTTCACTGGTGTCATACTTAAAGGTCGTGCTCTGAACGATGGGAATCATACGGGATTCGCCGTTTTTGGGTTCATATCCTGCCTGAATACATTTAGTTTCCTGTCTCATTTCTCCTCCTTGTAAGACCTAAATAAAATCAAGTCTTATTGTAGCCCAGCAGATACCCCCTAGCAAGGAAATATTTGACGTAGAAGGCTCTTGCCTGTAATATGTTACATTAGCGTACTAAAGTGCGCGATTGTATGAGGAGTGCCTATTTAGGCAGAAAGGATATTATGAAAAAGAATCTTTTCAAAAAGGCAGTTGCACTTGCTTCTGCCGCACTTATGACCTTATCCCTTGCAGGATGCGGAAAACCCGCTTCTTCTAATGAGATCAAGGTTGCTGTTATCAAACAGCTCGATCATGCATCTCTCGATGAGATTGCAAATGCCATCACCGCAGAGCTCGATGCTCTTGCAGCAGAAAACGGAGTTACCATCACTTACACCGTATACTCCGGACAGAACGATCAGAGTACTCTCAAGCAGATCTCCGATCAGGCAGTAGCAGACGGATGTGACGTAATCATCCCCATCGCAACCATGGCAGCACAGGTTGCGGCTACCAGCACCACTTCTTCTCAGACTCCCGTTGTATATGCGGCAATCTCTGATCCCGAAGGTGCAGGACTTACCGGTATCGCTAACGTAACCGGAACCAGCGATATGCTCGATACCGCTACCATCATCGATATGATGTTCACCGCTAACCCCGATGCATCCAATATCGGACTTCTTTATTCTCTTTCCGAAGCAAACTCAGCCCTTCCCATTGCTCAGGCTAAAGGGCTTATCGAGGCAAAGGGTGCTTCCTACATCGAGTACACCGCTTCCACCAACGATGAAGTAATTGCAGCAGTTTCTTCCCTTATTTCTGAGGGCGTAGATGCAATCTTCACTCCCACCGATAACGTAATCATGGCTGCTGAGCTTGCTATTTATGAAGATCTTGCAAACGCAGGAATCCCTCACTACACCGGAGCTGATTCCTTTGTAAGAAACGGCGGATTTACCACCTGCGGAGTTAATTACACCGATCTCGGAACCAAGACCGCTGATCTTGCTTACCAGGCAGTTACCCAGGGAATGGACGGCATGGAGGATTACTACACCATGGAAGGCGGAATCGTTACCGTAAACACCGAGACCGCCGAGGCCCTCGGAATTGACTATTCAGGATTCACCGCTTTCGGAGAAATCGTAGAAGTTACCACTTCCGAAGACTGATATGGTATATAATAGTATCCGGCTTCCTGTTTGGGAGGCCGGATATTTTTTATTTCAGGAGGTTTGGTTTTGGCCTATATTATCAAAACAGCTCTGGAACTGGGACTGTTATATGCCCCTATTCCCCTTGCACTGTTTCTGAGTTTCAGAATATTAAATATCGCCGATATGACAACCGACGGATGCTTTGTTCTCGGTGCGGTCGTATCCGTTACATGGGCCGCTGCGGGTCACCCTGTGCTGGGAATATTCCTTGCCATGGCAGCAGGCGTACTTGCCGGTTTTGTTACCGCCATGCTCCAGACCAGATTCGGGGTTCCATCGATCCTTGCAGGTATCATTACCAACTTCGGCCTGTATACGGTTAACCTCTGGGTCATGGGTGGAAGCTCAAACGTAAATCTCCTTAAAACAGAGACGCTTTTTACAATGTTTAGAAGAGGGGCTTCTTTTGCGGGAGCTTATTCCGATATGCTCCTTATCGCGATCATAACCTTCGCGGCCGCTGCAGGACTTATATGGTTCCTCTCAACAAGACTCGGCCTTTCAATCAGGGCAACGGGCGATAATGCCGACATGGTCAGAGCATCATCCGTTAATCCCAGATTCACAACAACCGTAGGCCTTTGCGTATCAAACTCTCTTACCGCTCTTTCAGGCGGAATGGTAGGTCAGTATCAGAACACTGCGGACATTAACAGCGGAACAGGAATCGTGGTCATTGCCCTTGCCTGCCTTATAATCGGCGAAACCGTTCTCGGCAAGAAGAGCATGTTCAAAGGCGCTGTCGCCGCCATTCTCGGCTCCATCATCTACAGAGTTATATACGCGGTTGTCCTTAAGACAAGAATCGTTCCCATGCAGGGACTTAAGCTTATGACCGCAGTTGTCGTAGCATTTGCGATTGCATTCCCCACCATCAAGGAACAATTACATTTTGCCCGTAAAAAACATTTGGCATCCAAGGATGCATCGGGAAAGGAGGCTTGAGAAAATGCTCGAATTACGTAATATCAGCAAAACCTTCGCTCCCGGAACCGTAAACGAAAAGAAAGCGATATCCGGCCTCAGCCTTAACGTAGAAGACGGGGATTTCATCACCATCATCGGATCAAACGGAGCAGGAAAATCCACTCTTTTTAACGCCATTGCAGGATCCTTTTTCGTAGATGACGGTTTTATTTTCCTGGGAGGTCAGGATATAACCTATCTGGAAGAGCACAAAAGAAGCCGCGTTATCGGAAGAATGTTCCAGGATCCCTTAAAAGGCACCGCTCCTTCCATGACGATCGAAGAAAACCTTGCTCTGGCATACCTCAGATCTTCAGAAGGAACTTCGCCTTTCAGCAGGATCTCAGCAAGGGATAAGAAGAATTTCAGGGAACAACTTTCCAAGCTCGGAATGGGACTTGAAGACAGAATGAAGGATCCGGTAGGCCTCTTATCCGGGGGACAGAGACAGGCACTTACCCTTCTTATGGCAACTATCGTAACTCCCAAGGTCCTTCTCCTCGATGAGCACACCGCCGCTCTCGACCCCGGAACCGCAGAGAAAGTTATAGAACTTACCAAGAGCATAGTCGAAGCCGGACACATCACCTGCCTTATGATTACCCACAACATGAAGCAGGCACTAAGCACCGGCAACAGAACACTTCTGATGAATGACGGTCATATTGTCCTTGACGTCAGCGGAGAAGAAAGAAATGCACTGACCCCCAAGGATCTGATAGAGAAGTTCAAAAACAAAGTCGGTGAAGAGCTGGACAACGACAGAATCCTGCTGTCCACCTGATCTTAATTACAGACACAAAAAAAGAGGACCTTATCGGTCCTCTTTTTAATTCTTAGTAATATTTGGTAAATGATCTGTATTTATCCCATACAAGGCAGATCCAGGTCTTACCCTTATTGAGGATTATCTCCTCCCCGGTATCTGCGTTGTAGTATCTGGTCTGTGCATATGCGGATGAGTTGTACTCGAGATTCTCATCAAAGGGAAGGTCCCTTGTCCAGGTGATGGGGATGCACTTTCCGTTGGTAAAGAGTAATCCCTCTCCGACTCCGGATACGCTGAAGTTCATGTATCCCTGATCGTCAAGAGCCTCGCCGTCAACGAACTTGATAATTACATTCGTAACCGCAACCTGCTCACTGTTGTATTCGTCGATATGGGGGGCATCGTTCTGATATCTGTAATAAAGTCTTTCCTCAGAATTATATTCGAAGTAAGGATTTAACTCACTGTATCCGTTGGGTGAAGACTGGTTATGGTCACCGCCGGGATAGATGGTAGTTACATTACCGTAATCCCCATACTCTGCATAATGCAGATCAGTAGCAAAGTTAAGAGGGAATGTAAAATTCTTGGTGGGATATGTGGTGCTGTATCCGAGTCTTGAAACTGCGGCGTTGTATCCCTCGATTGTCATAAGACCGGTATATTCAAGTGAATAACCCAGTTCCTGACGATCCTTATCTCTGGAGAATGCTTCATCTGCGGTAACATTTACTCCGGATACCGAAGCACTGACATTATCTACAAGATCGCTGTTTAAAAGAGGTCCGACATAAGCTGCTGCAAGTCCCCAGTTACAATAGATCGCATCATAGCTGAGTGCCTCAAGCAGGAAATAATGTCTGCTGCTTCGAATAGGCTCGATGTATTCGAGATCCCCGTAATTCTGGAAGATTCCCATAAGTCTCGTACAGCTGCATTTCTCCATGGGTGCTTCATATACGATATCCGCATATGAAATTCCGTACTGGGGAAGAGCGTTACGGTTGTTGGGGATCATAACAGCCATAGGTCTTCTGTAAGCTATCTCGGTATCAATCCATTCACCGGTAAGGTAGCTCTCGATCTGGCCGTCTTTTTCATATCTCTCACCGATAGCCATAAGTCCCGGGTCATAATTGCTCGTGGGCGAAGGGCTGGGAGTGACGGTCTCAACGGGCTCGTTAGCTGAAACGTCCGTATGAGGCTGATAATCCGAAGGGCTGCAGCCTGTAGCAAGTATTGCAACTGCCGCTGCCGCACATATACTCTTTTTCGCTATTCTCTTAAAATGCATAACTTTTTATATCAAAGATAATAAATTTTTACATGTTAAAATGCGGGTAGCCGGACTCGAACCGGCACGGAGTCGCCCCCGAGGGATTTTAAGTCCCTTGCGTCTACCTATTTCGCCATACCCGCATGCTCAATCTGCAAGTGAGAATTATATCAAACAGATTTATAAAAAGCAAGAATAGTGGCTGATTCGGGCGGCACTGTTATATCCAGTATTCCGCACTTGAGATTATACTGCTCTCCGCCCATATTATAACCGTTTTTGTCCGTGATAAAAATAGTCTTCATCACACCGGATCTGGTGGTTCCGATCTCCCAAACGGTCAACTTCTTATGCATTTCAGTCTTATTATTATTGACGATAACCAGAATCTGTTCGTCACGGTCGAATCTTCCGTATGCGATAAAATTATAATCGCTGTCCACCATCTTGATGGAACCGGTCTTAAAAACGGGGTGCCTGTGTCTTAATGATATCAGATCCCTGTGAAAAGAAATCATTTCCTTGTCTTCGTGTCCCCAGGGATATGTACGTCTGTTATCGGGGTCTGTAAAGCCGCATACACCGGCCTCGTCTCCGTAATAGATTGTAGGGGCTCCCATCCAGGTCATCTGAATGACAACTGCTTCCCTAAATACCGCCTTATCGATATTTTTCTCGGCAGCTTCGTGTCCCAAAGTTCCCGTTCTTCCCACCATATGATTTGTTCTGGTCAGGAATCTGGAGTGATCGTGATTGGAAAGCTCGTTCATGGCAGACTGCATACTGGGTGTTGAGAATGTAGCGCCGTGATGGATCATTGCGCCCCAGAATCCGTCCGCATTTCCCAGAAGATCTTCCCTGAAATCATCGGAATGCTTCTCCATTCCGGTAAGGAACCAGGTTACGGGCTCCATAAATGCATCGTAGTTCATTACGGAATCCCATTCATCGCCCTGAAGCCATGCTTTCTTATCTCCGTAATGCTCTGCAAGGATAAGTGCGTTAGGATTGGCCTCTTTAACCGCTTTACGGAATCTTTTCCAGAATTTGTGATTGTAATCCTGTGAGTGTCCCAGGTCTGCGGCTACGTCCAGTCTCCAGCCGTCCGCACAGAAAGGTTCAGAAACCCACTTTGCCGCAATCTTAAGGACGTATTCAACAAGCTCCTCAGAGCCTTCGTAATTAAGCTTGGGAAGTGTATCGTATCCCCACCATCCGTCGTATGAACCATTGTAGGGCCATCCGTTCTCATTGTTGAATGAGAAATAATTATGGTAAGGGCTTGAGGGACTTACGTAAGCTCCCTTGTCATAGCCCTCTTCGTTTTCGTAAATTCTCTCCCTGTCCATCCACTTGTTGAAAGAACCGCAGTGGTTGAACACACCGTCTAAAATGACCTTCATGCCGCGCTTATGGGCTTCTTTTACGACTTCGATAAAAAGCTCATCACTTGCGGTAAGATTAGCCATTCCCGCAACTCGTCTGATATATCTGGATGAAAGACGGTTTTCGGTAGCACCCGGAGGAAGCACGTCTCCGCCGTCATCCACGATCTTACCGAAATGAGGATCAATATGGTCGTAATCCTGAATATCATATTTATGATTGGAAGGTGATACAAAAAGGGGATTAAAATATATGACTTCTATACCGAGGCTCTTGAGGTAATCCATCTTATCGAGGACTCCCTGAAGATCTCCGCCATAGAAATTCCTGACATCCATCTGTGAAGGAGGAGCATACCAGTCCTCAACCTTGTGAACCGGCTGTCCTATATATAGATATTCGTTATCGAGAACGTCATTGGTCTTGTCGCCGTTACAGAAACGATCGACATATATCTGATACATTACGGCGCCCTTACTCCAATCGGGAGTGGAGAATCCGGGGAATACCACAAAGTCGTAGTACTCATTGGGTTCCGTAACAGCGCCTCTTGAATCAAAGAATATTTTCAAAGCACCGGAAATGATCTCGAAGTGGTAAGACAGCTTGCTGTCAGTCACTTCCATTTTGGTCTCGTAATAGTCAAAATGTCTTTCGGTCTCAGCCTTGGTCATGACCAGCCTTTTTCCGCCGCTCACGAGAAGGACAACATCCACGTTGTTCTTGCCCGTTCTGAATCTGACAGTGATCTCTTCACCTGCTTCAGGTTCTTCGGGACTAAGATAATTAGATGTCGTATCTGAATACAGAGCCCTTACATTAAAAACGGCTCTCATTGAAAGAATATAGTCCTGATTGTTCAGAACCCTCTTCCGATGTATCAAATCTGCAGACATGAAATCCTCCGATACGTCCGGTACATCAACAAAACCACAAAATATTGTAGCTCATTTCCCCAACCTATACAAGTTAAACGCAAAAGAAAAAAGACAGCCGGGGAAGCTGTCTTTTCTCCAGAGAATCTATCTCTTTGGGGTATTTCCAAAACAAAATGTATTGGGGGTACATGAATATAGTAGCACCCGGTCCAATTTTGCAAAATGGCAACGATTCACAAACTTAACAGATACTTTACCCTGTTTTTGTGCAATCCTTACAATTAATTGACTCCGAAAAGGGCCTCAAACTCTTCTCTGCCGATCTTCTCCTTCTCCATCAGGAGCTCTGCGCACTTATGAAGAACTCCCTGATGCTCGAGAATGATATCCTTAGCCTTCTTGTAGCAATCATCGATAATTGCCTTAACCTCGCGGTCTATCTCGCCTGCAACCTCTTCGCTGTGGGACTTGGCATGAGCAAGATCTCTTCCGATGAATACTTCATCATCGTCGTCATCGTAGCAGACAACACCGATGTTATCGCTCATACCGAATTTGGTAACCATGCTTCTGGCTTCCTTGGTCGCCTTCTTGATATCGGATGAAGCACCGGTAGTGATATCACCGAAAATGATCTCCTCGGCGATTCTTCCGCCCAGAGTAACCATGATATCCTGAAGCATCTTACTCTTGGAAAGGAACATCTCATCCCTGTCGGGAAGAGGCATTGTATATCCTGCGGCACCTACGCCGGTAGGAATGATGGAAATCGAATAAACAGGTCCCACATCGGGAAGTACATGGAACAGGATTGCGTGTCCGGTTTCGTGATAAGCCGTGATCTTCTTTTCCTTCTCGGAAATAATACGGCTCTTCTTCTCGGTTCCCATTCCGACCTTGACAAATGCATCCTTGATCTGGGAAGCGGTGATAAAAGGACTTCCGGTTCTTGCAGCACCGATGGCAGCCTCATTCATAAGGTTCTCAAGGTCTGCTCCCGTAAATCCTGCTGTTGTACGTGCTATGTTCTCGAGATTAACATCCTCTGCAAGCTTCTTGTTCCTTGCGTGAACCTTAAGGATCTCTTCTCTGCCGGCAACATCGGGTCTCTGAACGGTTACTTTACGGTCGAATCTTCCGGGTCTTAATATTGCGGGATCAAGAATATCGACTCTGTTTGTTGCAGCCATGACGATGATTCCGGAATTTTCCTTGAATCCGTCCATCTCAACGAGGAGCTGGTTAAGGGTCTGCTCTCTCTCATCATGTCCGCCTCCGAGACCGGTACCGCGCCTTCTTGCAACGGCATCTATCTCGTCGATAAAAATAATACAGGGCATGCGCTTCTTGGCTTCTTCAAAAAGGTCTCTTACTCTGGAAGCACCAACGCCTACGAACATCTCTACGAAATCGGAACCCGATATGGACAGGAAAGGAACTTTTGCTTCACCTGCAACAGCTTTTGCAAGAAGGGTCTTACCTGTTCCGGGTGCACCCTCGAGAAGTACTCCCTTGGGAATTCTTGCTCCGAGGCTTGAATATTTACCGGGATCTTTGAGGAAATCAACGATCTCCGAAAGTTCTTCTTTTTCTTCTTTAAGACCTGCAACATCAGCGAAGGTGATCTTACCGTCACCGTTTATGATGTTTATACGGATCTTGCCGAAATTAAGCATTCGGCTTCCCTGGCTCTGACCCTGGGCGGATCCCAGAAGTGCCGACATTAGAAATACGATTACAAAAGCAAGAAGTATTATCGGCAGCAATATGTTGGTAATCCAGGTCGATACGGCTTTATCCTTGATAACGGGGTCCACACCAGCTGCTCTGAGCAGGTTATCCGCTTCGTTTACATCCGTGACATATACTCTCTGAACAGCTCCGTTCTTAAGCTCAACGGCCACATATCCGCATTTTCCCGTAGTATCCGGGGTGATTTCAC
Organism: uncultured Lachnospiraceae bacterium; assembly: GCA_902794095.1. Classification (GTDB taxonomy): domain Bacteria; phylum Bacillota; class Clostridia; order Lachnospirales; family Lachnospiraceae; genus AC2028. The sequence continues at coordinate 67,380 of CADBFZ010000003.1, forward strand.
AACCTACGACTTTGCCCTCGATCAGATCATTCTGAAGCTGTCCGTATGAATATGATGTTGAATTACCCTTAAGGGTCTGCAATATCCATACAAGTACCAGGATGAAAAAGATCAACCACAGGTACGATCTGAAGGGGCTTCTAGCACTCTTTTCCAAAATAATTCCTCCAAACGGATCAATCGAACTTTACAACACCAATATAAGGCAGGTTTCTGTACCTCTGATCGTAATCAAGGCCGTAACCTACAACAAACTCATCGGGAATCTGGAATCCCGTATAAGCCACATCAACTTCGGTAACACGTCTCGAAGGTTTATCGAGAAGAGTACAAAGCTTGAGAGATCTGGGTCCTCTCTCGGAAAGCATCTTGAGAAGGTAGCTGAGGGTTCTTCCGCTGTCTACAATATCCTCTACTACGATAACGTCCTTATCCTTAAGGGGCTCGTCAAGGTCCTTTACTATCTTGATAAGTCCGCTGGATTCGGTTCCGGAACCGTAGCTTGATGCACTCATGAAATCAAGGGAAGTATCAAGCTTAATGCGCTTTGCAAGCTCACACATAAAGAAAGCTCCTCCCTTAAGAACGCATACAAGGTGAACCTGCTTTCCCGCATAATCCTTGGTTATCTGATCTCCGATCTCCTGGATCCTCTTATCAACTTCTTCTTCGCTAAGCATTACTTCAACATGTTCAGCCATATTTTTACGCCTCCATCTTGACTATTAATATATTATCCGTTTCATCCGTAAGCTTGGCGCTGTCACCCATCCTGTATCCGATGACCCACAGTACTTCGCTTCCGACAGCCATGACCGCTATCTTCTCCTTATCCGGAGCAGAAAGTTTAAGATCCGTCAGATAATCGCTGACACTCTTTTTGCATGGCCTTCCTTCTTTGTCTCTGATAACAAGATAATCTCCGGATCGTCTTTTTCTGATCTCGTATACCGGAGAATCTTCTATCCTTAAATCTGATGCGATGAGGGATATTTTATCACAATCAAAATATTTAGTGTACCTGTTAAGCGGATTTGAGGGGTCAAGCAATGCTGCTTTTTCCTCTCCCGAAAGATCTGATGCCTTAATCAGGCGGGTTTGAACCGCAGGATCATCACCTTCCACCGGCTTACCCCGTCTTAAAGTGATCCTATCATGAGAAAAATCCGCAGATATTTCATACGGAAGATCCAGATGCTTTCCCGCCCCGGCCTTTGCCATATCCATGACGGCCTTGGCGTGAACCTCTCCGATATCTTTTTTACCCGGAGTCATGGAAGTCAAAACCTTAAGGATCAGCATGGAAGCTATCACCTCCGGAAGCTTATTGAAAGCCTCTTTATCAATCTCGGTAAATTCTTCTCCGGATGATGACACAACATTTTTAATCTCTTCATCCACCACAGAGTCCAGATACCGGGTAATAGCCCGAAGCTTGACCGATGCGTATGCTATATGTTCCGAAGCCGCAGAGCAGATTTCCGATGCCTCGGGTAATATCTTATTTCTGATACGGTTCCTTGCATATGAAGAATCCGCATTAGTGCTGTCCGTTCTGAATTCCTGCCCTATGGATGCCAGATATTCTTCAATATCTTCCCTGGTCGTCTCCAAAAGAGGTCTTACTATACGGTCCCTGCTTCCGGAAATTCCCGAAAGTCCCCTTATCCCGCTTCCGCGGAAAAGATTAAACAGGAAGGTCTCCGCACTGTCCTCTGCGTGATGTGCAACGGCTATACGCACGCTTCCCTCGGGAAGGTTTTCTTCTTTTTCCCAGCTTACGGCCTCATTTTCAAAACTCTCATATCTGAGCTTTCTTCCGGCTTCTTCTTCGGAACAGCCGGTTTCTTTTGCGATAGCGGGAATGTCTTTTTTGATCTCTTTAAAAAGAATACCTTCTTTATCGCAAAGATTTCGGACAAATAAAGAATCTTCATCCGCCTCGGTTCCGCGGATCATATGGTTTATATGTAAAACCCTGATATATCCCTCAGGGAGCATTTTTTTCATCAAAAATAAAAGGCAGATAGAATCTGCCCCGCCGGATACCCCTATGACAAGGCGGACCGGGCCGCCTGCCATTAATTCATCCATATATTTTTTACAGACGATCTCGGCTTTGGTTTCCACTAGTTATCCTCAAGTCGGAAAATGATCTCACCTTCGTTAACAAGTCCGAGCTTCTCGTGAGCCTGCTCTTCGGCATACGCCTTTGTCTGAACGTACTTTTCTAGTTCGTTCAGCTCTTCTGCCCTGTCGAGCTCTGCCGCAATCTGTTCATCAAGAGCCTGATCCTGTTCCTCATATACACTGAGTCTGGATTTAACATCCTTGATCTGGATCATGACCACTACCGTGATCATCAGAATAATGATTGCTGCGGTAACATATCCGTAAGCACCGGATCTTCTGCGGCGCTTTTCCATTGCGGTCTGTTTTCTTTTTCTGGATTTGTTTAAGGCTGTTGCCATCATAATTCCTCATACATCGCGTCGGCTTCTTCTTTCTTAACCGTTTCGCGTACATCTGTAACCTTTACCTTGAGTTCACGGTTTCCGAAGGAAACACATATAACATCTCCGACCTTTACATCGGTTGATGCCTTGGCAGGTCTGTCATTTATCGTAACTCTTCCAGCATCGCAGGCGGAATTGGCTACGGTTCTTCTCTTGATCAGCCTGGATACTTTCAGATACTTATCGAGTCTCATACCATACCTCTGATACAAAAGTGCACCCGCCTGACAAGTCAAACGGGTGCGCTGTTATACACATAGAACAATTAGTTAAGAGCGTCCTTAAGAGCCTTGCCAGCCTTGAACTTAGGAGCCTTTGAAGCCTTGATCTTCATAGCCTTACCGGTCTGAGGATTTCTTCCTTCTCTGGCTGCTCTCTTAACAACCTCGAAAGTTCCGAATCCAACAAGCTGAACCTTGTCGCCTTTCTTGAGAGCCTTGGTAACTACGTCAGTGAATGCCTTAACAGCCTTCTCAGCGTCCTTCTTGGTAAGATCAGCGGAATCTGCAACAGCTGCAACAAACTCGGTCTTGTTCATGATGTAACTCCTCCTGTATTTGTAATTGTTTGCACGATTTAAACGGGAAATCGCTAAATTTATTATATAAACATAAAACCCCTGTTTGTCAAGAAAAACCGTGCTTTCTAGGGGGTTGTGGCCTCCAGATCCGTGAATGAAAACGACATATCCGAGGCGCCCTCATCGACGGTGATCGTATAACTCTTGGTGTTATATCCGGTCATACTCAGCGTAACCACATGGGAACCCGTTGTCTTCGGGAAATAACAGGGAACTACGCCCACGTAATTGCCGTCAACATAGCATTCCGCCCCTGTGGGAGCATTGATGTACACTCTGTTGTTTGCCGTAGTCGTGGTCTGAACCGTTGAGGTACCGTTGCCGCTAACATCGGATGATGATCCGTTTCCGCTGACGTCCTCGGTTTCTTTTTCCATGGTGATACTGATTCCGGCACTCTCTTCACCCACGCTTAAGTATCTCGTAAGAGTCTGATATCCGTCGCATGTGCACATCAGCTGGTGAAGTCCGTAAGTCAGTGAAACCGCTGACGAAGTATCTACCTTTTCGCCGTCTATATAAAGCGTTGCATCTGCAGGTGTAATGGAAAAGAGAACGAGTCCCTCCTTGGGCGTTTCGGGAACAACATCCGAAAGATCCAGGATCGTTTCGAGTCCTCTTTTGATCGTAACGCTTCTGTCCACACTCATTCCGCTTCCGGATACTACGATATTGTAGGTTCCTTCGGGAACGGTAAGGAGCATGTCTTCGGTGATCTTCTGAATGTTCTTGGTTCCTATCTCTATCCAGCCGCCTACAAAATACTCATGGCCGGAAAGTCTCAGATATCCGTGTCCTTTTTCAACGCTTACGCTGTAAACGGTTGTGTCGATTCCTCTGAAAGTAAGGACATCCGCGCTGTTTATCTCTCTGTAATCAAGCTCTTCCTTGCCGGAGTAGCAAAACAGATCGTCCGAAAGCTTGTAAATATCATTTCCGAGAGTAACTTCGTTTTTTATTCCGTTAAAAACATACTGGTCGGTAGATTGCTTAACCCATGCAGCGGATGATAATGCCGCCATGGTCAGGTGTCTCTTCTCTTTGACGAAACGAAGGTCCACGATATCTCCCACGGTCAACTGAGACAGGGAGATGAGCTGACCGTATCTGTCATAAAAGCCCGTGGTTCCGTCGTATCCGAGGGTATATCTCTTTCCCAATTCGTTATTAAGAAACGTCAGCGTTGCACCTTCGGTGTCCTTGGCTACCAAAACCGCGGTATCCGTAGAATCGTAATCATAGGTCCCGTACATGACAAATCCGGTATCGGAAGTAGTAACGGAAGGCTGCGCAGGATTTCCCGAAGAGGGCTGATTTCCGCAGCCGCCCAAACAGGTAAGTGCCATTACAAACGCAGATAGCACGGCAACTTTGACCTTTATTTTATTGAGAAATGAATTAAATTTCATCTTTCATGGTGCCTGCGATTTTAAGCAGGGCTTCTTTATCATTCATGGAGGGATCGTCGATAACCACATCAAGCAGTGCGCTGAGGATCTTACCAAGTCCGGGACCGGGATTTATGCCCATTCCCATAAGATCTTTTCCGTTAACCGCAAGGTTTTTAAGATTGCAGCACTGGTTTTCTCTAACGATTATCTCATATTCTGCCGAATATTGTGCCAGCATATCCAGCTTTTCTTCTCTCTTAAAATTGCTCTGCGCCAAAATGTCCGCTCTCTCAACTTCAAGAAGCAGGGCAAAATCCTCTTCCATTAGTCGTACGCCCTTTCTGACAACTCTGGGGCTGCAGGGTATTCCTTTTCCGAGATCGTGATACCTGATAAGCCTGCATACACGTCTTATGGTGTCATTATCCAGCTTCCATCTTCTGAGAATCTCTTCTGCCATCTCGGCGCCTAAGGTTGCATGTCCGTGGAAATGCGTTACCCCGGCTTCGTCTATGGTAAGAGTCTCCGGCTTGGCTATATCGTGAAGTAGCATGGTAAGACGGATGATCCGATCATTTCTTGATATTTTCACAGATTCAACGATATGGTCCCCTACGCTGTACATATGATGGGGATGGTTTTGCTCCGTCTCCATGGCCTTATCAAATTCCGGGAAAAATACTGCGGTCAGGCCGGTTTCATAAGCTGTCTTTATCATCTCGGGATGGTCCGAGGTAAGGAGCTTGATAAGCTCCGTTGTGATTCTTTCTGCAGATACCACAGAGAGCGTCGATGCTCTTTTTTTGATGGAATCATACACATCGGAATCGAGTTTATAGCCCAGTTTTGCGGCAAATCTGACGGCTCTGAGCATTCTGAGTGCATCTTCCGAAAATCTCTCTTCGGCATTTCCGACGCATCTGATGATACCGTCCTTAAGGTCCTGCATTCCTCCGAAGAGATCGATCAGCCCCGCCCTGTCGTTATAGGCCATTGCGTTGATCGTAAAATCCCTTCTTTTCAGGTCTTCTTCAAGGCTGGGAACAAAGGTCACTTTATCGGGATGCCTTCCGTCGCTGTAAGCTCCGTCCGTACGATAAGTAGTAACTTCGTATCCGGTGTTTCCCTTCATTACGGTAATTGTTCCGTGCTGAAGACCCGTATCCACCGTTCTTCGAAACAATGCTTTGACTTCAAGAGGAAGCGCATTGGTGGTGATATCCCAATCGTCCGGTTCCTTACCGAGTATGCTGTCTCTTACACAGCCGCCCACTACATAGGCATCAAAACCTGCATCAAACAGCGTATCCAATATATAATTTACTTCTTTTGGAATAGTTATGTTCATTTAATAAAAAAGCGGCCGTAAGAAGAGTCCCTATCTCTGTCTTCCGGCCGCAAAAAGGTCTGTTATCGGATTAATTTTCACCCGATTCTGTGTTGTAAAGTTCCTGCATCTGCTGAAGGAGCTCAGCTGCTGCTTCTGCAGAAAGGTAATCAAGATTTCCTTTAGGATCGTTTACAACAAGAGTCTCGGTGATACCTGCCAGATAATTGTCCATTTCCTCCGACATCAAGATATTCTTAATAGTATAATACCACGAAGGCTTTCCTTCGCCCACATAATAAGCTACATATGTGATGGAAGAAGCGGTGTCGAAATAGGAAGTGACGTCTCCGGCTTTACGGGTATCGTCATTAGCCCAGGTGCTGAGGTCTCCGGGAAGAGCGCTTCCGGTAATTCCCTCGTAAAGGCCGCCCTCTACATTCTGATCAACGGCATATTTATCATAAAGAGAGATAAATGCTGTTTCATTATTTCCGTTCTGAGCATACTCGGAAAGGATCTGTGCTCCGTTATCCTCATTGGTAGAAATAATTCTAAGTGAAAGAGTGGGCTCCTGATCCTGATATCTTGCTACGAATCCGACTACATAATAGCTGTTGGTTGCTTCGGCCTCAACTACGGTGGTGTCGCCTTCTACTCTGGAAGGATCAAGGATCCAGTTACGTATCTGATAGTTTACAACGGAAGCTTTCTCAGCCTCGTGAAGCTCGCCGTCTTCCATAATAGTGGGCTCTGCCTCATCTGCAAGTTCCTTTGCTGCAGCCATGGCAGCTTCCTTCTCGGCATCGGAAGGAGTATAAGATCCGTCCTCTGCTACCGCTGCGCCCTCGTCAGCAAGCTCGGTGGGCTCGGTGGGAAGCTCAGCGTCGATTCTTACCATCTTGTAATCGAATACATCGTAATCATCTGCATCTTCGGTATAACGAGCATTGATCTGATCATCGGTAGGCTCAAATCCGTTCTGCTTGTAGTCACTGTACTCTGTAACAAGAAGAGTTTCTCTGACAAGTTTCTCGATCCTCTTCTCGGTAGCAAATTCTCCGAGAGACTGCTGATAGTATGCTTTAAGGCTCATATCAGCTTCCTTAGCGGCATCTCTCATGGTCTGAGCATATTCCTCATACTGCTCGGTTACATCTGCGGTATAACCTTCCTTTGCAATCTCGGCACCGAGAGCGATGGTCTGCTTGATGCGGTTTACGGCTTCCTTCTGGAAATACTGTCTGAAGGTAAGGGTCTCATCATACATCTGGTTCTCAATATCGGAAACATCCATTCCGTATGATGAAAGCAGATAGCTGTAGTTATTAACGTAAGCGTTCTTAACCATGTTGTAGTTGTAATCAAACTCAACACGGCTTACTGCTCTGTCACCGATGGTGCAGACAGTCTCGGTCATTCTCATATACTTTCTGATAGGGAATGAAGCGATGAATGCGATGATCGCAATAAGGATTACGATTCCTGCGCATTTCCAGATAGTCTGCTCGCGCTTCTCGCGTCTTTTAGCCTCCTTACGCTTTTCCATCTTAATATCATAGTGCGTCTTGACAGCCTTTTCGGTTTTTTCCGTATTTTCGGTGTTCTCCGTCTTAACGGCACTTTCGGTTTTCTCGGACATAAGAATCTCCTTTCATACCGGGCGTTAGACTCCCTTCGCCCCGCGCATTGCATTATTCTATCCCATTTTGAAGCTTTTGGGAAGATTTTTCACAAATATGACTTATATACATCTCGGCTACATCAAGGTCTGTAAGGTTGTAGAGCATCCTTGCCCCGGCCGCATCCTCGACCTCATTTACGATCCATTTTCCGTGATCTTTAATGAAATCCACCCCGATGTAATCGGACAGGAGGTAATCGGACAGCTTAAGTGCCATATTTACCGCCTCTTCGGGGGGATCGACAAGCACCGCTTCACCTCCCAGGCTGAAATTACTCCTAAAATCCGTCTTGGAAGTTCGAAGAACCGATGCCAGCACCCTGCCACCCATAATATACAGGCGCATATCCTGACCGGGGGTATCACACATTTTCTGTATGATCCATTCGGAAGGATTAAGTCCTCTTATGATCTCGCGGACATCTTCGTACTTTCTTGCCTTAAATACCCTGTTTCCGCCGTGGCCCCTTCTGTGCTTAACGATGTAAGGCGCCGCAAAAGGAATCTCATCTTCGGGTGTATCCCCGGGTACCGTCTCCATTACCGGCATTTCCAGTTCCCGGAAAAGAGAATACTCTTCAAACTTGTCGTTTCCTATACGAACGGTTTCCGAATTGTTAAAGCTCTTGATTCCCTGACCTTCAAAATATCTCGAAACTTCTTCGTCCCTGGATCTGTTTATCGCAAAAACCGCGTCCGTTTCATCAAATGCCTGCATCGGCGTTATAAGATCGAGACAAATCCCTCTCTCTGCAGCCTTCTGAGTCAGGCTGTCTATGAACCATCTGTTTTTTTCTATATCCGCTTCAAAATAAACCAGAAGCGCTCTATTTTCTTTCATCCATGTACTCTTTTATATAACTTATTATGTGCTCGGCCATGTTTATGCCTGTGCACTGGAGCGTTGTTTTAAAGTGGGGATTGGAGTTGACCTCACAAATGATGGGGCCTTCTTTTCCGAACAGGACATCCACACCCGCAAAATCAAGACCCAGGGCGCGGCATGCGGCGATTGCCATCTCCTCCTGCTCCTTGGTTGCGGTAAAGCTCTTCATGCTGCCGCCGTTTGTGATATTGGAGCGAAAATCATTGTCATTATATCTGTACATCGAAGCAACCACTTTGTCTCCGACTACATTGATCCTCACATCCCTGCCCGCAGATTCCTCGATATACTCCTGCATTATAAAAGGATGTTCCTTAAAAGAAGCAATAAGAACTTCCGCTTCATACGAGTTCTTAACCAGATGAACCTGCTGACCGAAAGATCCCCTGTTTTCCTTAATTATCATGGGATATCCCAGTTCTTCCTCCGCCTTCCTTAGAAAAGAAAGCTCCGTGCATCCGAATGTGGGATATGCCTTGGGGGATAAAAATGTCTTCGGGGTTCTGATTCCTCCGGCCACAAGAGCTATGGCGGTCTGACCTTTATCGTCGCAGGCTTCGATGCTCTGTGCCGAATTAAAAAGCCTCAGCCCCATCTTCTCAAGGCGGGAAGCCAGGAGAATGTCCTTATCCCAGAAGATTCCGAAATCGGGAAGTTCAAAGTCATCAAAACCGCTCTGCACGCTGCAGAATATGTCCGATGAAGTCTTAAGATCAAGCTCCACGCCGACCTTTTTACCCGCTTCGAGAAGCAGATTATAGATCTCGCTGAACTTATCCCATTTAACAAAAGAATTTACTATTAACCAGCCTTTCAATGCCCTATCCTTCCCGGCGGATTTATCTGCCGCACGAACAGCATTTTATCATATTCGCATCAGCGAATGATATCATCCACCGTGAAAATCTCTTCAATAGGAACATCGAAGACCTTGGCAACCTTCCAAGCCAGTACCAGACTGGGATTGTAGCGTCCGTTCTCGAGATTTCCTATGGTTTCGCGACGTACTCCGACCTTAAAAGCAAGCTCTTCCTGGTTGATTCCGAGCTTTGCACGGTACTCTTTGATCCTGTTTTTGATCATCCGGGCTCCTTTCATATCCAAAAGAGGTAAATAGATAACATTTTGTGATATATTTGGTGCATTTTGTTGTTGCTGGCACTCATAATGTTGTAACAACTACTCTAATTGTTATAAATATACCTCTTTTTAGAAATTTGTCAACATCATCCGGAGGATCCTTATCTCAATTCATCCCTCCGGAGAATAAAAAACGGCCTTCGGACCGTATTGTCCGAGGGTCGTTTTTGGGGCTCAAAGCCGCATGATTACTGCTTTCTGTACTGGATAGGGGTTACTCCGTAGGTCTTCTTGAACATTCTGTTAAAATGCTCGACATTTTCGTATCCGACCTCGAGTGCAATGTTTTCGATGGACTTTGCGGTGTCCTTAAGAAGGGTCTTAGCCCTCTTTAATCTCTCGATACGGACGACATCCTGGAAGGTTTCCCCGGTTTTATCCTTAATATATTTGGAAAGATAAGGTCTGGAGAGGTGGAACTCCTCAGCCATGGAATCAAGGGACACATCCAGGTAATTTCTCTGGATATAGGTAAGTACCTCAACAAGTCTCTCTTCACGGGCTCTGTTGATGTGCTGGTCTGCAGCAACTTTATTGACGCAGCTTACAAGAGCCGCATTGGATGCCTTGATAATATCCTCATCCACGCCCACGCCCCAATAGGTCTTACCTTCAGAAACAACGCTTACATAGGAAGCTGCCTTTGAGGAACTGGTCTTGGAGATCGCATGCTCTTCGTAACCGGTGAGTTCATAGTCGACTCCCAGATAAAGCTTGATGGCATTACTTACGGAGTCGAGTCTTCCGTTACCTACGGTTACGACATTCTGCTCTCCGCTCTTATCCTTGAAGCTGACGGAGCTTTCTATTCCGCCGTTTCCGAGCTGCTTATAATGGATCTCGGTTGCATCAAAAACGGGTCTTGAGGTGATATAAACGTCCTCAAATACCGAGAACATCTCATCAGGCTTAAGCTCCTTGTGCTTTCTGTCGGAAATGCCCTTCATGAGATATCCGACCTCTTCCTTCATAGCTGTGGGAAGGCTGAAGCCGAACTGCTGCTTAAGAACAAATGCTACGCCGCCCTTTCCGGAAGTGGAATTGATACGGATAACATCGGATTCGTACTCTCTTCCGATATCCGAGGGATCGATGGGAATATAGGGAATGTCCCATCTTGCTCCGGTCTTACCCTCTGCGCGGTAGTTCATACCCTTGCTGATTGCATCCTGATGGGATCCGGAGAATGCTGTAAATACGAGATCTCCGCCATAAGGGGTTCTCTCGTGAACCTTCATATTGGTGAATCTTTCATATGCTTCGCGGATCTGCATGATATTGGAGAAATCAAGTCCGCTGTCCACACCGTGAGTAACCATGTTCATGGCTACGGTAACAAGGTCGACATTACCGGTTCTTTCTCCGTTTCCGAAAAGAGTACCCTCAACACGGTCAGCTCCAGCCAATACGCCGAGCTCAGCATCCGCTACGCCGGTTCCTCTGTCGTTATGAGGGTGAACGGATAAAACAACGCCCTCACGATACTTCATATTATCGGACATATACTCGATCTGATCGGCGAAAACATGGGGCATTGCGACCTGAACGGTTGAAGGAAGGTTGATGATAGCCTTCTTCTCGGGAGTGGGCTTCCAAACGTCGAGAACCGCATTACATACTTCAAGTGCAAATTCGGGCTCGGTCTGAGAAAAGCTCTCGGGGCTGTACTCGAACATGAAGTTTCCGTCAGTCTCATCGGCAAGCTCCTTTAAAAGCTTTGCACCGTCGACTGCGATCTTTAAGATCTCGGGCTTTTCCTTCTTGAAAACCTGCTCTCTCTGCTCAACGGAAGTAGAATTATAAAGATGAACGATTGCCTTGGGGCATCCCTTAACCGCATCAAAAGTCTTGCGGATAATGTGCTCTCTTGCCTGAGTAAGAACCTGAATGGTTACATCATCGGGGATCATATTCTTATCGATAAGGGCTCTGATGAACTCAAACTCGGTATCGGAAGAGGCGGGGAAGCCGACCTCGATCTCTTTAAATCCCACATCAACAAGGAGCTTGAAAAACTCCAGTTTGGTCTCAAGGCTCATGGGATCGATAAGAGCCTGATTGCCGTCACGAAGGTCAACGCTGCACCAGATGGGAGGTGTTGTTATTCTGTCCTTTTTTACCCAATTGTGATTAAGTACAGGAGGCATATAATATGTGGGCCTGTATTTCTCACTGACATTGATCTTACTCATATATTCTCCTTCTGCAGATATAATTAATTATCTGCCCTGAACAATTATGAAATTAAGATACTACTCTGTATTCATAAAATCAAGAGGTATTTTAACATAAAAATATGACTGATTGTAATGTTAAAACAAGAAAAACCGCGTAATTACGCTATTTTCTCAAAATAATAAGCCGGTTTCTCCGCGTAGAAAAGCCGACTTATTTTAATCTATCTTATTGATTTATCCTTAAAAAAGCTCTTTCAAAACAAGAACTGTAATACCTTGATTATCCCCCGGCATGATGCGTTTTACTTTCTTATCATACTTGAAGCTGTCATATATCATATCCCGAAGGTTTGTGCCTCTGTTAAACCCATGAATAAGACGTATCTGATACGTTCCTGTGCCGGCCGAGGCGAGTACTTTTTCTATTTTTTTCTCTGCTTCATCGCACCTCATACCATGCAGGTCGACGGTGATAAACGGTTCGTCCATAGGCCCTCCTTTTTTTCTATTATAACAAAAACTGCCCATGTTTTTAGCAAGAAAACGGTATCATGAATATTTTAAATGATGTATTATATGAAAAGACACTGATCTTAAGTGTAGGGGTATTTTATTTATATAGGAGGTTTCACTATGCAGTTAATCTCAGTTCACAGCAAAGAATTCGAAAAGTACGGAAAGGTTTTAACCGGATATGATGTATCTGCATTGCTTGATGCAATGAATAAGATAGATCTTCCCGCAGAGGGAGTAGCTTACGAGCCCGGAATCGACAGCCTCGAAGCTTGCACCGATCTTTACAAGGATTTCACAGACCGCGCTTACGGCGGAATGCCTATTCAGATAGGTATGTGCTGGGGAAGAAACACCAAGCTCAACTGCCTTGAGTATCACAGAGGAAGCGAGCTCAACATCGGAACCACTTCTTTCGTTCTTCTCCTTGCTAAGGCAGAGGATATCCACGACGGAAAGCTTGATACCAAGGATGTTGTAGCATTCAAGGCTGAAGCAGGCGATGTTGTTCTCGTATACGAAGACAGCCTTCACTATGCTCCCTGCCAGTGCGACGGAAACGACGGATTCCGCGTAACCGTAGTTCTTCCCAAGGGAACCAACACCGACAAGCCCGCTCTTAAGGAAGGAAATGACGAGGATAAGCTCCTTTGGGCTCGCAACAAGTGGCTCATCGCTCATCCCGAGAGCAGCGAGGCATCTAACGGTGCTTACGTAGGACTTACCGGCAAGAACATCGACATTGCTGTTGATTAATTTAAATGCATTATTAAAGGAGCAGATCATATCGGTCTGCTCCTTTTTTGTTTGAGTCTATTTAATTACTCTGTTACTTCTGCGGTTTCTTTTTCTGCTTCGGAAGGAGCTGCTGTTTCTTCAGCCTGCGCTACGCTTTCCTCAGCAGGAGCTGCCTGAGCTTCTTCCCCTTCTCCGCCTACGATCTTACCGCTGTCGAGGAGAATGGTTCTGGTTCCGTACCCCGCGCACTTCTCGGAATGGGTTACCTGAAGAATGGTAAGACCCTTTTCTTTGTTAAGTCTTGCAAAGAGCTCCATGATCTCTGCGGTCGATTTGGAATCGAGGTTACCGGTGGGCTCGTCTGCAAGAATGATCGAAGGGTTTCCGAGGATTGCTCTTGCGATTGCAACTCTCTGCTGCTGTCCGCCGGAAAGAGTTGCGGGCATTGCCTTTCTTTTCTCTTTAAGGCCGGTAATCTCAAGGATCTCATCAAGCTCTTTCTTAAGCTCGCTCTTTTTCTTGCCGTTTACGGTCATGGGAAGAAGGATGTTATCCTCCACATTTAAGTTCATGACCAGATTATAGAACTGGAATACGAATCCGATATTTGCAAGTCTGAGTTTGGAAAGTTTGCTGTCTTTGATCGCTCCGATATCTTCTCCGCAAAGCGTAATCTTGCCTTCGAACTCTCTGTCGAGTCCGCCGATCAGATAAAGGAGGGTTGATTTTCCGGATCCGGAAGCACCCATGAGTGATACAAACTCACCCTCGTTAACACATAAACTGCAATTATCAAGAACCTTATTGAGATTACTTCCTTTTCCGAAAGTCTTGCTTACACCTGCTACATCTATAATTTTTTTCATTGCTTATCTCCTGATTATCAATATGCACTGTTAATTATTCGTATTTGAGCTGTTCCGAAAGTTTCATCTTTCTCAGATTCTTGATCGGGAACAATACCGTCAGCGTAAATATTACGATCATTGCGATATAAACCATAAACACCGCAAAAGGATTCATATCAAAATACAACATTACGGATTCCGAATTTTCAACAGCTCCTTTGATCACAAGTGTAAGGATCAATCCCACAAGTGTTCCTGATGTGACGGATGTAATTGAGGTAATAAGCATTTCCCTGAGGAGCACTCCGGAAAGCGTACGCTTGCTCATTGAAGTCGAGACCATTACAGCACATTCTTTCTTTCTGCCTTCAAATCCGATGAGCTGGTTTGTGATCATTCCGATACAAGTCATTCCCATCGCTACTGCTATTACGATAAAAAGAACTCTCTCCGAAGATGCGTTGTCTTTCTCATGTTCTTCGATCATCTCTTCCTTGGTCTGAACCTTGGAAACATAACCTACCCCATATTTGTCGATTATGTCTCTTACTCCTTCAGGATCATCACTTTGAATCAGTATATATCCCGGAGTGTCATGATAAATGCTCTTGTACTCCGATTCAGAAATAACGAAATTATTTTTGAGTGATTCATAATCATCCATTTTGAAGAACGAAACAACTTCGTATTCTTTTTCAATAGGGAAAACACCCGAAGAATTGAATGTAAGCTTGATCGTATCTCCGATGGAAACGCCGTTACGTCTTGCCCATACTTTCTCTACGCATATGGTTCCGTCTTCAAGGGATTCGGGAACTCCTTCGAGCGCGTGATAGAATTTGAATCCTCCATCCGGAAGACCGGTGATAAGACAGGTTTTCTCGATCTCTTCTTCTCCGACAAGTACATAATCCAGGGAGTAATATACGTACTCAAGATCATTTACTCCATCAATGTACTGAACAAACGAAAGCTGTTTTTGATTACCGGAACAGGTTACGATCGTATCACAATCATATACACCTGCATTGAACAGTCCCGACATAGCCATGGCGATCACATATATAAGTATGCACATCGCTGCGGATGTCGCACAGAGCACGCCGCTTCCGACAGTACTTTTTCTCGACATTGCTTCACCGGCTGCAAGATACATTTTGCCGTTTTCTCTCTTTTCAGAAATACGTACCAAACAACCGGTAACGACTTTGAGTATCCTGGGGAAAAGAAGTGCCAGAGCGATTACCGCAGTGATGAGGCACAGTCCCGCACCGAAAAGTGTTTTTCCGAAAACAAGTGAAAGGATGGCAATTACGAGCATTACTATTCCCGTAACGGTTCCACTCTTGCTGAATTTATATTCCGTGTCTCTGTTATCGAAAATAATATCTCTGATCGAAGTATTAAGTGCTTTTAAAACTGCCTTAAGAGGAATCAGACATTCAATAAGTATTGCGGATATTATTACGGTAAGGACAAGCGCGATCGAAACTTCGGGAATATCAAAATGTACCTCAAGACCCGCTGACGATATATCAAACAGAGATTCCATCATGGGACCTCTGAGTGAAAGATAAAGCCAGACGCCGGGAATACTGCCCAAAAGAGCATACATAACATTCTCGAGTAAAAGGACAAATGCTGTCTGTGATGAGCTCAGACCGAGGCTTCGAAGTGTTCCTATAAAGGACATTCTCTCACCGACGATTCTTTCACAGATTGAGAATGTTATGAACACTACAAGAAGGAAAGTTATCGCAAACAGGATGAACAAAAGTCCGTAGAGCTCGTTCATCATATCTTCCATTTCTTCGGTCAGAGCATAAGTCTGAACGTTTTCAGCCTGGAATTCATCTTTAAGGATTTGTTCTGCTTCCGAAATCTTACTGTTATCGATAACATCGATCATCATTGTTCCGGAAACAGGCTTTCCGCAGGTAAGGATATCCGCTGTTTCGTCATTAACTACACCGTTATAATCCTGGAACAAAAGATTCTTAAGATCTGCCGTGACAATATCTTTTACCTTAAGTTCATGAACTTCTCCGGCAAGATCATGAATCTGAGCCATATCACCGACACTGTAACCGCATGCATCTGCTACCTTATCGGTTATGATGATCTCTCCGGTCTGAAGATCGGTTTCTTCAAGATAGCCCATTGCAATTGCAGTCTCGGGGTCAATGCCGTAGATGTACATGGACTCCATCTTTACGAATGCGTACTCGCCGTCAATATCAGTATAGATTGAATCCGTAACGCCTCTGAGTCTGAAGGCATTATATTCGGGCAGACCTTCGGGGAGTTTGGAAACGTCACACACTCTCATGTTTACACCAAGATCGGCTTCGCCGGACATGGTACTGAGAAGATCGTTTATCAGATTCTTTTCTGTTTTGGCAAGATCAAAACAGAACATTGCGGAAAGCGCACAGAAAAAAATCGAAAAGATTACAAGGAGCGATCTTAAGGGCTTTCCGAATATATTTTTAAATACTGTTTTTAAAATTATTCTCATTCCTTCACTCCTCCCTTAATGCCATCTCGAGATCCTGTCTTCGGGAGCAATATACATACCGTCTCCCTCGGAAACACCATATGTCTCATAGAAACAGTCGAGAGTTGAAAGAATCGCATTAACCCTTATAAGAGCAGGGCTGTGTGCATCCATGTCTATCTGATCCAAAAGAGCTGAGTCAACGGTTTTTTCCGCCCAGATCCTTGCATAATTCTCAAAGAGAAGTTTTCTCTCTTCATCATTATGTGTAAGAGAAGAGATACATTCCATCGCACCGAGGTCTGCATAATTTTCTCCGAGCGTCTGCTTTCCGTCTACATGATAAACACCGAATATGGTGAAATTATCTTCGAAATACCTGATCGCATCTTCGTTTCTTGCAACCAGTTTGTCATAATCTTCAGCAGCGATCCATGAAGGGTCATACTTTCCGTTTTCATCAAAAAGAATACAGTTACTGTCAAATGCATGTCCCATCTCATGAGCAACTACCATTCCCAGTCCGCCGAGATTTGTATAGTAATCTGCATCCATATCAAAGAAAGGAGTATTCATTATCGATACTGTAATATTGATATTATTGTATGCGGGATTATAGCAGGCATTTAAGATCTGCATCTGCATCATTACGGATTCTCTGTCGAAGTCCTCATCGAGATCCCCGAAACTTTCCTTGATACCCTGTCTTGTATAATTGAGATAAAATTCAAAATAGTCTTTACCGGTTATATTTTTATATACGGAATTGTCATGCCTTACTACATCCGCACCGGTAACATATACGATATTGTCAAGCTTTTCCAGAAGTCCTTCTCTGGTCTGTTCGCTGAGCCAGTCTGCGTCACTGATAAGCTGTCTGTATCCTTCCCTTATGTCATCGCACAGTGCGATAAGAGCATCATCCATCTCCTCGGTATAATACTTCTCTACATAAATGGGATCCGTCTCCGCCATAAAAACGTCGTAAATCTCATTGATTACTCGGTCTTCCTCGGATGAATAATCGATAGATGCATATTTTTCCAGAGCATCATATCCGTAGACGACAAAGTTTCTGTATCTTTTTATCAGCTTTGACATTTCCCACGCTTTAAGGGCAACGAGTCTTTCTTCATTAAGCATCTCACCCAGAGTTGCAAGCTGATCCGGATCATATATTCCAAACTGCTGCAGATGTGAATCGCTTATTCCGATCTTGGACAGATAACTTTTGATATCCACACCGGGAAGCAGTTCCTCGATCTGATCTGCTGAGTATACTTGAAAATAAGTAAAATTCATCGGATCGTTTATGATATCCATGTTGGTCTTATTGAAAAGATCCATTGCGATATATCCGAACTGCGTTCCCGCTTCATCGGAATAATCAATATCATGACCCATTGCCTGCATGCTCGCACTGCCGTAGGTTTTTAATGAATTCAAACTGCGGTATGAATCTTCAAGATCCGTAAAGTTTACATCCATTATTCCGCTGTACTGGTTAAATACCAGAATCCTCTCACCGGATGCAAGATAGTTTGAGTCCACACTTACGTTGAAGATATTTCCTACTCCGTAATCTCTCTGAAGCTTTGCATCTACATCGAGAAAATCTTCAATGGTTTCAACCGAATCAATCTCATGCAAAAGTGCATCAAGTTCTGCTGGAACGGGGCTGTTTTCAAAATCATATGCAACGTATTTATCATATGCGGTTTTGATGATATCTTCTTCAGAGCCTGCTTCATATCCGCTTCCGGCCGCAACTTCCCTGATAATATCCTTGACCTGGTTTTCCGTAATCTCAGGATCAAATCCGCCGCCTGCAGACATTGCTCCATATTTGAACTCTGCCTCAGCTAAAGCTTCCTCATTAATAAAACGATAGAAATCATCCTGTGCCCTGGCAGGAGGAAGCTCTGTCACTTCACTTTCCTGCTCTTCGGGAACTTCCATGGTGATCCCGCATCCGCTCAGCATGGTGACTGCCATGCTGATGCAAAGCATTATCCCGATCTTTTTTCTCATAATCCTCCTCCCGGCCTTACATTTTCCGATACTTCTTCATCAGATTTTTTTCCGATTATTCCGAATCTTGCGATAGCTACTACAACCAGCACTCCGGCTACCGTTGTAAACGGCGCGGTGACTAAGGTTACAGCTGTATTCATGCTTGAATATGCAGCCAGATATTCGGCACCCTTTTGGGCAATCATAACATTCTCGACTAATCCCCAGTATAAATTCACCATGCCGGGAATACAGTATGCAACCAGCATGATAATTCCTATCACGCGGTTAGATTTTCCGTTTGAGGTTTGCATAATAGCCAGAAATGCAATGTACAGAACCAGAACCACCACGCTTTTTAGGATTGATGGAGGGAAAATATTACCCTCATATTGCGCCGTCGTAAATAGCGGCAGGATAGCCTGAGTGTTCAATGCGCATAGAACACTTAGCAATATAGAGATTCCATATACCACTATCCCGGCAATCATGGGTATTCTCACTTTATTGTCTAACATTTTATTCCTCCTTGTGAATGTGTCGTTATAATCGATAGTTTCCGATAAAACACACAGTTTTTATAATACTATGCTGGCTAATTTGAACACAACATATTTAATGATAAATTAATAGTTTCCAAAACAAACATTAAAGTATAAGCTCAAAAAAGGGCTGATACCGATGCTCAGCCCTTCCCATAATTCATTATCAAAAACTCGGGATTCCCAATTCTTCCCTGCGTCTCAATGCATAAGGATTATTGGTACTTACATCCAGTCCTTCGAGAATATGCTCTTCGGGAAGATAATCTCCGGGATCAAGATCCATGAAGTAATTGCAGAACCAGATTCCGACATATGTGATCTCTGTATTGTCAGCGGGTGCTCCCTCGGGAATCATGGCATATACAAATCCGTAGTATTCATCCGCATCCATCGCAATGATGTCATACCCTTCAGGTTCACCGGTTACATTGTAGTAATCCAGGTATTCTTCTTCCACTCCTATCAATTCAAGTCTTGCGATCTCTGCGGCATAATCATCAGGTGTATAATCCACTACAAGATCCGTGACAAACTGAGGGTCCCAGGGATTATAGTAAACAACCATGAAGTCCTCAGGATCCATGTCCGGTGTAATGGTCTCCGGATAGATCCTGAACATCTCCTCATCCAGTTGATGATATATCTGGTAATCACCATCACTTTCAATAGGTGTATTGAAATAGTTATCGTAATTTTCGATATCGGTATGAACCTCAATCTTCTCAACCCAAACTGAAAATATCAATAGGCCCACGGCCAGACAAATGAGGAAGAACCTGATCAGTGCATATCCGAGAAGCAAACATACCACAATTATTACCGTAGTAAAGAAACCTTTTTTATTCCTTGCTACTTTTTGGAGAACTCCCGTGACGTAGAGCGTGATCACTCCCATTACTATGAGTCCGATTATGGACGCAACAATTGTTGCTACAGAAGCCGCATTTAATTCGAAGTTTACGGATTGTATTGCTATGGATGCTGCCAGTACCACAACTCCGACTATCGACACTATCTGTATAAATGTTAAAAGCTTACTTTTTTCCTTGCCGGCATAAGCCGCCATATGTTCGGCGACTTCCCTTACTTCATTATTCATCATCTCGCTTTTCCTTTCTCCGTCTATGATTTCCCTTACATCAACATCGTAAAAGTCCGCTATCTCGACAAGCAGAGAAATATCCGGAAGATTGCTTCCGGTTTCCCATCTGGATACAGATCTGGAACTAACATTAAAAACCTGAGCCAGCTGTTCCTGGGTCATCTGCTTTTCGTTACGAAGCATTTTTAAAAATTGTCCTGTTTTTTTCTGATCCAACTTGTGACCTCCTTTCACGATTTATTTTGGGAAATCTGTCCGGAAAAAACCACGACACAAAGCGAGAAGTGCCGATTTTTACAGGCAGACAAGGTATGTCCTGTGGAAAAATCCTTAAAAACTATACCATATAGAGCCGTTTTCTACAAAAAAACCCGGTTGGCTTATGCCAACCGGATTTATTAAAGGAGTTTATGAACATTGAAAACTGTTTTATCTGAAAATTAGTGCTCCCACTTCCATCCGGCTACTTCAGGAAGATCTTCGCCGTACTGGTGGATGTACTGGGTGTGCTCAACAAGCTTGTCGCTCATCTTCTGGTAGAGGTAAGCACCTCTGTTTCCGAGCTGAGGAAGATTCTTAAGTGCAAGCTGTACAAGGTGGAAACGATCCACATGGTTCTGAACACGTACATCGAAAGGAGTGGTGATGGTGCCTTCTTCTTTGTATCCGCGTACATGCATGAGACGGTTGTTGTGACGTCTGTAGGTAAGCTCATGTACAAGGGATGCATATCCATGGAAAGCAAATACAACGGGCTTGTCCTGGGTGAAGAGCATATCGTACTCGGCATCCTGAAGTCCGTGAGGATGCTCGTTAGCAGGCTGGAGCTTGAAGAGGTCAACTACGTTGATGAAACGGATCTTGATCTCGGGAATCTCGCTCTTGAGAATTGAAACTGCTGCAAGAGCCTCAAGAGTAGGAGTCTCACCTGCACATGCAAATACGATATCGGGTTCCTGTCCCTGATCGTTGGAAGCCCACTCCCAAATTCCGATACCCTGAGTGCAGTGCTTAACTGCTTCGGGCATGGAGAGCCACTGAGGTCTGGGATGCTTAGATGCAACGATTACGTTTACATAGTTACGTGAACGGATGCAGTGATCGAAGCATGAAAGCAGGCAGTTAGCATCGGGGGGAAGATAGAGTCTTACGACGTCTGCCTTCTTATTAGCGATGTGATCCATGAATCCGGGATCCTGGTGAGTGAATCCGTTGTGGTCCTGCTGCCATACGGTTGAAGCCATGATAAGGTTGAGGGAAGCGATCTCTTCTCTCCAAGGAAGCTGGTTGCTAACCTTGAGCCACTTAGCATGCTGTGCAGCCATTGAGTCGATGATACGTGCGAATGCTTCGTAAGTTGCGAAGAATCCGTGACGTCCGGTGAGGAGATATCCCTCGAGCCAGCCCTCGCACATGTGCTCGGAAAGCATGGAGTCCATAACTCTTCCGTCTGCTGCAAGGTGATCGTCATCATCATAACGCTCTGCGTTCCAATCACGGTTCTCTGCCTCAAATACGGCATTGAGTCTGTTGGAATTGGTCTCATCGGGTCCGAAAATTCTGAAGTTCTTAGCTTCTTTGTTAAGCTTGAAGATATCTCTTACGAACTTTCCGAGCTCGATCATATCCTGACCGTCGCGCTCGCCGTGTCCCTGAGTATCAAATGCATAATCCCTGAAATCGGGAAGTCTGAGGTCTCTGAGAAGAAGTCCGCCGTTTCCGTGAGGGTTAGCGCCGATTCTGGCATTTCCTACGGGAGCAAGAGATCTGATATCCTCGAATGCTCTTCCGTTCTCGTCGAAGAGCTCTTCAGGCTTGTATGAACGGAGCCAATCCTCAAGGATCTTAAGATGCTCTTCAGGCTTCTCCATGGAGATGGGTACCTGGTGAGCAAGGAAGTTTCCTTCGATTCTCTTGCCGTCTACTACCTTGGGACCGGTCCATCCCTTGGGAGTGCGAAGTACGATCATGGGCCAAACGGGACGAGTGGTGTCGCCGGTGGTACGAGCATGCTCCTGAATAGCCTTGATCTTCTCGATAACAGTATCAAGAGTCTCAGCCATGAGCTTGTGCATGGTCATAGGATCGTCGCCTTCTACAAAGTAAGGCTCCCATCCGTTGCCGTGGAAGAAATCAACGATTTCCTGGTGGCTCATTCTTGCGAATACGGTGGGGTTAGCAATCTTGTATCCGTTGAGGTGCATAATAGGAAGAACTGCACCGTCGGTTACGGGGTTAAGGAATTTATTAGACTGCCATGAAGTAGCGAGAGGTCCGGTCTCAGCCTCACCGTCTCCTACAGTTACTGCAGCGATAAGATCGGGATTGTCGAAAACTGCACCGAATGCGTGAGCGATTCCGTATCCGAGCTCACCACCCTCGTTAATAGAACCGGGAGTTTCGGGTGCGCAGTGTGAAGGCATTCCTCCGGGGAATGAGAACTGCTTGAACAGTTTCTGCATACCGGATTCATCCTCTGAAATATTGGGATAAACCTCGGAATAAGTTCCGTCGAGGTAGTCATTTGCGATATAGAAGTTTCCGCCGTGTCCGGGACCTGAGAGAAGAATAAGGTCGAGATCATATCTCCTGATGGCACGGTTTAAGTGTACGAAGACAAAGTTCTGTCCGGGTACGGTTCCCCAGTGTCCTACGATCTTCTTCTTAACCTGATCGATAGTGAGGGGCTTTCTGAGAAGAGGATTCTCAAGCAGGTAAAGCTGTCCTGCTGCAAGATAGTTGGCTGCACGGAACCATCTGTCCATACGGCCGAGAAGCTCATCGGTAATCGGTCCCTTTTCGGGGATCATCACATCTGAATTTGCGTTCATGGAAATACTCCTTTCTTAATGTTCGTCCTGAATGTCCATACGAATCTGCCATTATAATACTTTATAAATATTCATTTGTATCTCAGCCTATTGGTATTTTTTGAGCAATTTTTGCTAAATTTCGTACTTTATTTTTATTAGCATTTACCTAATTTGAAAAATAATAACCAAAATCAAAGCCCCTATTTAGTGTTTTATTAGATAAAAATAGCGACACTTTTCAGAAAAGTGTCGCCAATTTACTTAAAAATACACAACAGCAACTTAAATACTTAATTACTTTTTATTTCATATTTCCTATATAGGAAATATCCTCCGAATATCATAAAAATTGACAATGCAATATACGCGACCGGAGCTACTTTATAGGAATTGAAAAAATGTCCCGCGAATTTAAACAATCTGAATTCATATACAAATCTGGGTGTGATCTGAATGGCAGGGAATAATGAGATCCACTTGGAGAGAGTTTTCATTTTCATCGGGATATTTGTTCCCAGGGCAAAGATCACAAAATAACCTCCGAGCAAAACCCCCATCGATGCAAGAGAATTTCTGAGTACCTCGGATACAAACATGGCAATTGCCGAGATAAATACGGATCCGCATACCGTAAGTATGATCAAGACTACGATTGCCTGTCCGCATGTCATATTCAGCTGTGTAAACGGATATTCGATCTGAACCGGAATATCAAGACCCGTAAATCCGTAGGCTACGCCTACATATGTTATAAATCCTCCGAGAAATACCGCTACGGAAAATAGGCAAAAGCTCATCCCTGCAAGGATCTTCGCAAAATAGAGCTCTTTTTCTCCGTTAATACTTGAGCGGATCATGGGATCGGTTTTCCTCTGACTTTCAACAGAAAACACCGAAGCAAGCCCGAGCCCTACCACAAAGAGCATCATGAGCATTGTATTGCAGATCCCGTTTTCAAGTCCGAAAGCTACGTACAGATCATGCCATACGAAGGGTTTATCGACTTCCTCTTCACGGGCTTTCCAGTAATCGATCTCTTCCTGAGTCAGATATGACTCCGTATACGCTTCATCTATGGTCTCAAGTCTTTTCTCATAGATCAAATCTTCCGTAATATCTTCAAGAACCGCATGATATCCGACAATATCTTTGATCCATTCTTCCATCGAATCATAGGCGATGTCTTTTTCATCAGTGACAACACCGTACTCATCCGTTACCGCACTCCACTCGGAAAGCAGCTTATCATCAACCGGGCGATAGTTTATGGTCTGATACTCGGCAAGAGTTTCAAGATCAATATTTCCTCTTACTTCGAATTCTCCCTGTATAAAAGAAAACACAAAGAAGATCAAAAACGTTACTATGGTGACCTTATTTCTGAGAATCTTTAAAAGTTCATATTTATACAATGTGCCGAAGCACGAATTTTTCTTCATTTACAGACTCCTTTATTCATACTGCTTAAGATAGAATTCCTCCAGACTTCCGTCGGATTCTTTCCATACACCCTGCCAGCAGATCTGACCGTCCTTCATCATGATCAGTCTGTCCGCCACATGCTCTATATCGGAAACGATATGTGTTGAAAGTAAAACAACGGATTCTTTGCCGAGTTCACCAATAAGATCCCTGAACCTGACTCTTTCTTTGGGATCGAGTCCTGCTGTGGGCTCATCTAAGATAAGCACTTCGGGTCTGTTGATGATTGCCTGTGCAATTCCTACTCTCTGCTTCATTCCGCCCGAATACTTTCTGATCTTCTTATCTGCGGCTTCTTCAAGTCCGACTATCTCAAGAAGTTCCGCACATCTGGCCTTTGCGGATTTCTTATCCAGTCCTTTAAGCGCGCAGAAATACATCAGAAATTCCCTTCCGGTAAATTCGGGATAATATCCGAAATCCTGAGGCAGATATCCGAGTACATTTCTGTAATCCTCACTTTTAACGGACATATCATCGTAAGAAATCTCTCCGCTTGTGGGAGTGAGAAGTCCGCTGAGCATACGCATAAGTGTTGTTTTGCCCGCACCGTTTGCTCCGAGAAGTCCGGTCACGCCCTTCTCCAGACTCAAACTTATTCTGTCCACCGCTATCTTGTTATCATATTGCTTGGTAAGTCTGTCAGCTTTTAATTCCATACCAAAGTCTCCGTCTCAATTGTTTTTCTTACTTCAAATACATTTAGTGCAAAAAGAAGGGCTGCCACAAAGATCAAATATCTCATATCCAAACTTTGGAAAAATCCGTTACTGTACAAAGTCGTATGTATCCATGTTACGCAAACCGCAACCGCTACAAACGAATACCTGTTGTTTCTTCCGAACTCGCTTCTCTCAACGATCAGACTGATGATCGAAGTTATAAACCAAGGGATCAGAAGCATCGATCCCGATACCGCGATTCCATATGGATTGTTTATTCCGATCAGGGCCGAGATTACTGCAGTCAGCATGAGCTGAAATGCGGATATCAGGGTCATCCTTGCAAAGAAAACTCCTTTTGCGGAAAACTTCGTAACCGCCTCAAGTTCGGATACGCCATAGTACTCGGATCTGAACACTTCCAGTATCGACAGTCCCGCCATAAAAGGCATAAGTCCCGCAATTACAAAGAGCTTATCTTCACTTTCCACATAAGGGAAAAAGAAAGTAGCCGCGATCAGAAGGGATATGATCCAGATCCTTTTACGGATATATCCTGCCTGCATCATTACCAGTTTGATATGTCCGGTTTTTTCACTCCCGGTTTCTTTTTTGTACCTTCTGATAAATGCGTCTTTGGATGCATGATCGGGAGATTCGGTATTTTTTTGTAACAGTTGTTTTAACTCTCTGTCCTTCATCATACTTACTCCTCCAGATACTTAACCAGTTCCGACTTGGCGTTGTTTAACCTTCTGTAAAGTGCAAACCTTGAAAGTCCCATGATCTTACATATCTCGGAAAGGGGCTCATCGTTTACAAAACGGAGGATCATTAATTCCCTGTCCTCTTCGCTTAATTTTCCGAGAGCCTTTGCAACAGCTTCCCTGTCCACAACGCTCTGCTCAAAGCCTCCGTCAGCAGGTTCAACCGTTTCTTCTTCAAGGCTTACGGTTTTCACTTTTCTGTATTCGTCGATACACAGATTTCGAGCTATGGTATAGAGATAATGTTCGGGTCCGGTGCAGGTGCTTTTTAAATACTTAAGGAAGGTTTCCTGGGTCAGATCTTCTGCCAGAGTTTTGTTTCCGACTTTGTAATAGCAATACCGGTATATTTTGTCGTAATACTCTTCGATTTCCATGGAAATTTCTCCTGCACCTCCCTTCTGTATTGATAGACGTACGAGAATATATAAATGTGCGCAAAATTTTATAAAAAAAAGAAGTCCGCAAAACAGACTTCTTTCACGTTCCCGGGCGGATTCGAACCGCCGGCCTTTCGCTTAGGAGGCGAACGCTCTATCCTGCTGAGCTACGGAAACATTATTCTATGGGAACGTCGGGTTCTTCGGGATAATTGATGCTTCCCTGAAGCCAGACGATACCTTTAAATCTTCTGCCCGGAACTGGCTCGCCGAGCAAATCCATTATATTGATGGCCACATCAAATGTCAAATCGTTAACAAGGAGCGTAAGGATATAAACCTCCTCTTTAGAGATGTTGTTTAATATCCTGCGAACCTTAACGATCTCACCTAAAATGTTGTACTGATCGCACTCGACACCGTAAGGCATGATGCTGGTATAAACGATGCTGTAGATGTCTTCGTGTCCGACTCTTCTGGATACTTCACTGTAAAGATCCATATCCTGCATGGTCAGCTCTTCGATTGCTTCTTCGTTACCTGTTCTTGCGTTCTTCAGAAGTCTGTATCTTTCAACCTTCTGAAGTTTTGTTTTAACTTCGTCCTCTTCGGATTCTTTTCCCGCAGGGAGAAGGATCGTGCCCTTGATCGAAAGTCCGGCAAGAGTCAGGGTGGTTCCCTTTATTGGAAGACGACCCGAAACCTGAGCGCTGATATAAGGGATCTTATTCTGGATGAAAAAAATAAGGGACATGCCGAGTCTTACATCATCGCAGATTCCGGCATAGGAATCTCTCGCCGCGTGTCTTTCGACGGAAACGTCTTCGGTCGAAGTGATTCCGGTTCCTTTAAGATAAGGAAAATAATAATCGGTATGGAAGAGATCGTCCTCGCTGAAGGTTCCGGCAGCGGTTATTCCGATGCCTTCGCCCACATCCCTTGAAAACTCCGCGAGCATAACGTCATCAGGGGACATGGTGTAGCCCCTTGAGTCATTTTTTTTGACGCTCTGGAGCACCAGGTCCTTGATGTCTTCTCTTTTTATTTTACTAAAGCCTATGGCTCTCAGAAATTTATGCATTTATTCTTTGGATCAAGCCTTGGGCTCGATCTTGGTCTTTCCGCCCATGTAAGGCTGAAGAGCCTTGGGAATATTGATGCTTCCGTCCTCGTTAACATTATTCTCGAGGAAAGCGATAAGTCCTCTGGGAGTAGCAAGTACGGTATTGTTAAGTGTATGAACAAGATAAGTTCCGTTTTCGCCCTTGGTTCTGATGCCGAGTCTTCTGGCCTGAGCATCTCCGAGGGTAGAGCAGGAACCGACCTCAAAATACTTCTGCTGTCTGGGGCTCCATGCTTCAACATCGCAGGACTTAACCTTAAGATCTGCAAGGTCTCCGCTGCAGCACTCGAGTGTTCTTACGGGGATATCGAGACTTCTGAAGAATTCAACGGTGTACTGCCACATCTTGTTGTACCAGTCCATTGATTCTTCGGGCTTGCAGAGAACTACCATCTCCTGCTTCTCGAACTGATGAACTCTGTAAACACCTCTCTCCTCGATTCCGTGAGATCCGACTTCTTTTCTGAAGCAGGGTGAATATGAGGTGAGGCACTGAGGGAGTTTGTTCTCATCAATGAGCTGTCCCTGGAATCTTCCGATCATGGAGTGCTCACTGGTTCCAATAAGATAGAGGTCTTCACCCTCGATCTTATACATCATAGCTTCCATTTCCTTGAAGCTCATAACGCCGGTAACAACATTACTTCTGATCATGAAAGGAGGGATACAATAAGTGAATCCCTTATCGATCATGAAATCTCTCGCATAGCTGAGCATTGCGGAGTGAAGCCTTGCAGCGTCACCGATGAGATAGTAGAATCCGTTTCCGCTGGTACGTCCGGCAGCATCTTTATCAAGTCCTCCTATTCTTTCAAGAATGTCTGCATGATAGGGAACTTCAAAAGAAGGAACTACGGGGTCTCCGAATTTCTCGTTTTCTACATTTTCGCTGTCATCCTTACCGATAGGAACGGACTCATCGATGATATTGGGGATGACCATCATGATCTTGGTGATCTTCTCACCAAGATCTTCTTCCATCTTCTCGAGCTCTTCAAGTCTCTTGGCACCTGCTTCAACTTCTGCCTTCTTGGCATCAACTTCTGCCTTGAGTTTTTCAGCCTCTGCAGTATCTCCGGTGCTCTCAGCTTTCTTCATTCTGCCCATAAGACCGCCGATCTCCTTGGAGACTGCGTTTCTCTTACTTCTTAAACTGTCACCTTCCTGTTTTGCCTTACGGACCCGGTCGTCAAGTTCCGATACTTCATCAACAAGTGAAAGCTTCTCATCCTGGAATTTCTTTTTGATGTTTTCTTTTACAAGATCAGGATTATCTCTTATGAGCTTAATGTCTATCATTTTATTTTCCTCGCTTAAAGCTTTTTATTTTTTTAATGCTTTGTTCAGTGCTTCGATCTCTTCTGTTCCGAGTTCATGTTCGCACTTTCCTTTTTCTATGACTCTGGTATATACATATCCGCCTTCGGTGGAATATACATTATTGATAAGAACTCCGTTGTCTTCCTCATCGAGGATTACCACTACGGCACTCATCTCACCGCCGAGTTCTTCATAAGCATCGTATCTTACGATACCCATTTTCTGATATACACCTTTGAGTCTTCCGAAGATCTTTCTGATGTCGTCGGAATTTCTGGATGAATCTTTGAGGAGCTTTTTGTTATCCTCGATTATCTGATCGAGTTCCTCTTCAAGACTCTTTCCGTCTTCACCGGATGTAAGAGCATCAATTCTCTCGGAAAGGATTGATATCTGTTTTTTATTTTTGCCATTCATTGCGATAAGAATAATTATTGCAAGAAAGCATACACAAAGAACGATAACCCATATTCCGGGATCAAGACTTCCAAGACCGAGCGTACTTAATATACTGCTTTGCAATGCGGCACCTCCAAATGTGACACTAATGTCAGCTTCTTAATTTTGCAGCTATACGATCAAGATCTTCATTATTATAGAATTCGATCGTTACGGTGCCTGCTCCGTTTCCTTTGCCAGAGATTGAAACCTTGGTTCCGACTGCCATCTTCAGATTCTCCTCCATGTCGTGATAGAAAACCTTAAGTGCTTCATCGGTAACAGGTCTGGGCTTAACGGGTTTCTTCAATGAGTTGACAAGCTTCTCAACATCACGGACATTGAGTCTCTCATCAATAATTCTCTGAGCAACTTCTTCCTGCTTCTCGGTATCTTCGATTGCAAGAAGTGCTCTTCCGTGTCCGGCTGAGATCAGATCTTCGATGAGCATTTCCTGAACCTTGTCTGAAAGTTTGAGAAGTCTGATGGAGTTGGTAATGGCAGATCTGCTCTTTGACAGTGTTTCGGCTATTTCATCCTGAGTAAGATCGTACTCATCGACAAGTCTCTTGAATCCCTGTGCTTCTTCAATGGGATTGAGATCTTTTCTCTGCATATTCTCGATAAGGGATATTTCGAGGATCTCTTTCTCACTGTAATTTCCTATAATAACAGGAACTTCTTTTAATCCGGCAAGCTTGGATGCTCTCCATCTTCTCTCACCGGCGATTATCTCATAATGATCTCCCCTGTCCTGAACAAGAATGGGGCTGATAAGTCCGTGGATCTTAATTGAATCAGCCAGCTCCTGAAGAGCATCCTCATCGAATTTTCTTCTGGGCTGTTTTCTGTTGGGTTCAACCTTATTGATGCTCACCATGGTACGGGAATCATCACTTTCGGTTTTTGATTTTTCCCTTGCGGCCTTGGTATTTTCTTCAGCCGTATCATTTTTCACCACATTGGGTATCAGTGCATCAAGTCCCTTGCCAAGTCCCTTCTTTGCCATTTTTCCCTCCAAAAAACAAATAATTATAACACTTGATATCTTTACTCGCCTGCGAGCATTGAATCGACTTCTTTAGCGAGGTTCATATAAGCAACTGCCCCGCTGCATTTAGGATCATATACGGTAATGGGCTGCTCGAATGAAGGAGCTTCCGATAACCTTATATTTCTGGGAATCTTTGCTTCGAATGTATGATACTTAACGGTATTTCTAACGCTGTCTACAACATCGTTGGAAAGAACGGTTCTTCCGTCATACATTGTGAAGAGGATTCCGGTAAGATCAAGTGTGGGATTCATTCTGCTTCTGACCAGGTTGATGGTTTCGATAACCTGACCGAGACCTTCAAGTGCAAGGTACTCACACTGAACCGGAACGATTACTCCGGTTGCTGCTGCCATGGAGTTTACGGTAGTAAGACTTATGGCAGGAGGACAATCTATGAAAATATAATCGTATTCGTCTTTTACAAAATCAAGTTCTCTTCTGAGGATGAGATTAGCCTTATCCTTACCGGCCATCTCGATCTCAACTGCGCCAAGATTTACATTGGCAGGAACTATCGATACGTTTTTAGCAACGTCTTTAATGATTGCTTCGGACAGAGTGCACTCCTCCAGCATTACTTCATAGATGGTATTTTCTACTTCGTTCTTATTAA
Source organism: uncultured Lachnospiraceae bacterium (assembly GCA_902794095.1). Lineage (GTDB taxonomy): Bacteria > Bacillota > Clostridia > Lachnospirales > Lachnospiraceae > AC2028. Next base: position 97,992 of record CADBFZ010000003.1, read on the forward strand.
CTCCGAAGCTGCTGGATGAATTTCCCTGAGGGTCCATGTCTATAACAAGGACTTTTTTACCGAGCTCACCGAGTGATGCTGAGAGATTTACTGTGGTGCAGGTCTTTCCGACACCACCTTTTTGGTTGGCAATTGCTAAAATTCTATTCATATTTACCCCTTTTTTATAATGCGGACAGTGGTTATTATATCACGAATTGTTCCACGTGAAAAATTATTCGTAGTTTTTTAACATACTATTTCTTCAATAAAAGGATATCGGCTTATTATATATTTTCAGGAATGGCTGCTTATTAAAATATCAGTCCCAGAATCATAAGAATGATAAAGAATATTAACCAGGAAAATCCTAAAATAAATATTGGTTTAGTTGATGACATAACCAAATCTATCCAGGGATTCTCCTTAATCCTATTTATTATGTCCCCTTTTTCTTCCGGAGTCCTGTTTTGACGCTTTTTCTTTGCAGGCCGTTCAATATTTTCATTGTAACCAAACCATGTACCACAATAGGGACAGGCTGATGAATTATTTTTTATTCTCTTCCCGCAACAGGAACATTTCATTATTTAATATCTCAATATATTGTGGTAATAAAAAATGGTATTGTGAAACCTTTTTAAGAAACCACTACTAATTGTTTCACGTGAAACATAAAAACCCAAAATATAGAAAATGTTTCACGTGAAACATAAGAATCTAGTATATGGGTAAAATGATTCTATCCTAAAAACAATATATAGTGCTGATATATATATCTATCACAAAGGTTTCTTGGAAGGAGTTCCGGGTTTTCTCGGATATGTATTTGGACAGGAAGAATCTTTAGATATAATGATCAAGTCTCTTACCATATCACTATCAGGTAATGTAAATGTATCTTCTTTAACAAGAGAAGATTTCAAAACTGTTAAAGCATGAGCAGCAGATTCAAGTTCAATATTTCCCTTATCGGATTTATAAGCAATAAATCTACCACCATTTTTTACGAAGGGTAAACAGAATTCACAAAGAACAGGTAGGTTTGCCACTGCACGGGAAACACATAGATCATACTGTTCTCTCATGGACGAAATATGTCCTGCCTCTTCGGCACGACCATGATATGTTGATATATCAGAAAGACCCAGTGTAGAGATAACCTCATCCAAGAATGTAAGTCTCTTCTGAAGAGAGTCGAACAAGGTAATCTTCAGCTCCGGAAAAATAATCTTTAGAACCATTCCGGGGAAGCCTGCTCCTGTACCAACATCAATAAGAGATTTTTTTCCTGACATATCTATATCTCTTATGATTGTAACCGAATCAATATAATGCTTGATAAGTACATCATCGAATTCGGTGATAGCAGTAAGATTAAGAGACTTATTGGTCTCTATCATCATCTCATAATATGTATCAAGCTGCTTTATCTGATCATCGGATACAGTAACTCCATACTGAGATAAATATGAAATTAATTTAGAATAATCATGCATAGAATTATGACACACGTGTCATTTAATTATTGATAAGATTTTTTCTGTTAAGCTTCTCAAGGTAAACTAAAAGTACTGAAATATCAGCAGGAGAAACACCTGATATTCTGGATGCCTGTCCCACCGAAACAGGTCTGAATTCTTTGAGATGCTGACGAGCCTCCAAACGAAGTGAAGGTACATCATCATAATCAATATCTTCAGGAATCATTTTTACTTCAAGTCTTTCCTGTTCCCTAACCTGTTTTTCCTGACGCTTTATATAACCTTCATATCTGATCTCTATCTGAACCTGCTCGATTACATCCGAAGGAAGTTCAGGTCTTTCCGGATCCAAAGGTTTTAACAACTCATAATTAAGTTCGGGTCTGCACAAAAGTGATGCAAGTGATGTTGCTGTAGAAAGTGGTGATGAACCGAGGGATTCAAGATAAGAACATACATCCTTACCTGCACCGAGCATGATTTCTTTAAGTCTTTCAATCTCGGTATTGATCATCTCCTGTTTCTTCAGAACACCTGAATAAACTTCATCAGAAACAAGACCTACTTTATGTCCATACTTTCTGAGTCTGAGATCAGCATTGTCCTGTCTTAAGAGCAATCTGTACTCAGCTCTTGAAGTCATCATTCTGTAAGGCTCACGATTATCTTTGGTAACAAGATCGTCGATAAGAACTCCGATGTAAGATTCACTTCTCTTAAGAACAAGGAATTCTTTTCCGAGGATTTCCATTGCAGCATTTACACCTGCAACAAAACCCTGAACAGCAGCTTCTTCATAACCGCTGCTTCCGTTAAACTGACCTCCGGCAAAAAGTCCTTTGATCATTTTAAATTCCAGATGAGGATATAAGTCCTTTGCATTGATGCAATCATATTCGATAGCATAAGCATTTCTGACTATCTTACAATTCTCAAGACCGGGAACGGTTCTGTACATTGCAAGCTGTACATCTTCGGGAAGTGAAGAACTCATTCCGTCGACATACATCTCATCCGTATATAAACCTTCAGGCTCTATGAAAACCTGATGTGATTCTTTCTCTGCAAATTTTACAACCTTGTCTTCAATAGAAGGACAATATCTGGGACCGGTACCTTCAATGATTCCGGCATAGATCGGAGACCTGTCAAGATTGGCTCTGATAATATCATGTGTTTTCTGATTAGTATGTGTGAGCCAGCATGACACCTGTTCTTTTTGGATGGAATCCGGATCAGTTGAAAAAGAAAACGGAACTATCCTCTCGTCACCCTTCTGCTCTTCCATCTTGGAAAAATCAATTGTTTTTCCATCCATTCTGGCAGGGGTTCCTGTTTTAAATCTTCGTAAATTAATTCCTGCTGCTCTGAGTGAATCAGAAAGATGAGTTGCTGCCTGTAAACCGTTAGGTCCGGTATAAACAATTGACTCACCTGTAAGACATCTGGAATTTAAATATACTCCGGTACATAAAACAACAGCTTTGGCGTGATATACTGCGCCGGTCTGTGTCTTAACTCCGGTTACTCTTTTCTCAAAAGTTCCTTCTTTTGACTCCGAAGGAATCTCCTCCCATAAAAGCTCGCAGACTTCTGCCTGCTTGATGGTAAGGTGTTCCTGGGATTCAAGAACTTTTCTCATCTCTACGGAATAATCTTTTTTATCCGCCTGAGCTCTGAGTGAATGAACCGCAGGACCCTTGGATGTATTAAGCATCTTGCTCTGGATAAAAGTCTTATCGATATTTTTACCCATCTCTCCGCCGAGTGCGTCGAGTTCTCTTACAAGATGTCCTTTGGATGATCCTCCGATATTGGGATTACAAGGCATAAGAGCAATGCTGTCCACACTTACGGTGAAGACAACAGTCTCAAGACCGAGTCTGCTGCAGGCAAGTGCGGCTTCACATCCCGCATGACCTGCGCCTACTACGGCAACATCCATCTCAAATTCTACTCCGGTACATTTCAGATCCATTTTATTTGCCCATACAGAATTTGGAGAAGATCTCATTGGCAAGATCATCACCGATCTCTTCTCCGATTATAAGTCCGAGAGATCTGTATGCGTCATACAGATCAACAGTATAAATATCAGTCTCCATGCCGGATGAAATACACTCAAGTACATTACCCAGTGAAACATCCGCCTGCATTAAAAGCTCTTTGTGTCTGAGTCCTGTTATAACTACTTCGGATGATGTAGATATTTCTCCGGACATAAAAAGTTTTTTAACGCATCTCTTAAGATCTTCAAGTCCCTGTCCGCCTGATGCAGACATTACGATACAAGGATATCTGTCAAAAAATTCTTCTTCGGAAAGATTCTGAAGAGAAGCATCAGCAGAATATCTGAAATGCTCATAAATATCCTTAGGTTTTATCTTAAGAATCTTATCTGCTTTGTTTAGAATGATAATACATTTTCCGGTATATACGGATGAAAAGATTTCCATGTCATCCGTGGTCAAAAGCTCTGAAGCATCTATCATAAACAAAACAAGATCTGCTCCCGATGCGGCATCCATGGCCTTTTTGGTTCCGATACTTTCAATCGGATCATCGGTCTTTCTGATTCCTGCTGTATCCGTAAGCTTAAGTAAGATCTCATCAAGTCTTACATACTCTTCTATGGTATCTCTGGTTGTTCCCGGAATATCCGAAACAATGGCTCTGTCCTGACCTGTGAGCAAATTAAGAAGCGAAGATTTTCCTGAATTGGGACAACCTGCGATACAGGTATTGATTCCCTCTCTTACAAATCTTCCCGAATCATAAGAATTAATAAGCTTCTTTATTTCTCCGGATACTTCATGAACCACTTCTTCAATATGTTCATCATATCCTGTCAGATCATAATGCTCGGGATCGTCTATTGCAGATTCGATATATGCTGTCTCATACAAAAGCTTTGCCCTGAGATCTTTGATGACTCCCGATACTCTTCCGGACATCTGATCTCTGGATGCTCTGAGAGCCGCTTCAGATCTGGATGAAATTACATCCATTACAGCTTCGGCTTGAGCAAGATCCATTTTTCCGTTTAAAAAAGCTCTTCTTGTAAACTCTCCGGGCATTGCATGAACAGCACCGTTTTTAACTACAAGATCGAGAACTTTTTTAAGCAGAAAAACACCGCCGTGACACTGAATCTCTACAATATCTTCACCTGTATATGAATGAGGAGCCTTATAAAGTAAAGCTATACATTCATCAATTGTTTCTTCTCCATCCTTAACATACAAATGTCTGAAAGAAGAAGCCTGCATGGAATCAATCACCTTTTCTCCTTTTGCATCAAAAAGAATATTTGTGCAAACAGAAACAGCATCAGGTCCGCTGACTCTGATGATACCGATTCCCGATTCCGACAAAGCGGTGGAAATAGCTGCAATTGTAGATGAAGTAACTTCCGACATATTTTATAAAAAGGGCCAAGGCAGATGCCATGGCCCTGTAGGGTTAAATCTTACAGATCAATATCTTCTGCCTCTGCGTCCGTTATAACGACCGCGATCTCCGGTAGGCTTTACGCCTTCTTTGAGAGCAACAACGATGTGTCTGTTTGAACCTTCTCCCTCACTGTAGGTATATACATAATCATTATCCTGAAGTGCGGAATGAATTATTCTTCTCTCATAAGGATTCATTGACTCAAGCTCATAAGGACGGCCTGTTCTCTTAACCTTGGAAGAAACATTCTTTGCAAGATTCTCAAGAGTTGCTCTTCTTCTCTCTCTGTAATCCTCGGTATCAACCTTTACTCTGATGTACTGCTCGCTGTCCTTGTTAACAACAAGACTTACAAGATACTGAAGTGAATCAAGGGTTGCTCCTCTTTTTCCGATAAGGATTCCCATATCACTTCCGAGAAGTTCGATATCAAGTGCATTCTCTGAAAGTTCAAATGAAGTCTTAATCTGAGCTTCAAGCTCCATAGCCTTGAAAACATCCTCAAGGAACTTAACTGCTACCCCTTCATACTTTGCAGGATCTGAAACGGGAACGATCTTTTCTGATTCGTTCTTTTTTGCAGGAGCTTCATCAGCCTTAACTTCAGATTTGGTCTCTTCTGCCTTAACTTCCTCAGCAGGTACTTCGTCGGATTTGATACGAGCTTTGATTACTGCGTTTTTGGAACCGAGTCCGAGAAATCCTGAAGAACCTTCGGAAACAACTACATAATCAAGTCTGTCACTGGTAACACCAAGATCCTGGCAAGCATCAGTGATCAGATCGTTAACAGACTTACCTGTGTATTCTTTGTAATCCATCTATATGTGACCTCACTTACTGTTTCTCTTATTGAATTCGCTTACCATGTTTGCCTTGGCAGCCATTGAACCGGGTGCATACTCGGCAGGTTTTGTTACATCCTCTTCCTTTACATCGGATGAGTCTGTCTTATTAACATAGGAAGCTTTGGTCTGAATGCTACGGGTATTCATAGCCGCATAAGCCTGCATTCTTTCCTGATTAGCCTGAATCTGCTCAAGCTTCTTCTTGCTCTTCTCAGCATTCTTCTCAATAAGTTCGTTGATATCGATCTTATCGATGCGCTTGTTCATGATGATTTGAAGAACAATACGTACTACTGCGTTAGCTATCCAGTAGATACCCATACCTGCGGGGAATGTAAAAGTAAACCATACAGACATAAGAGGCATCATGACATTCATGGTCTTCATGGACTGAGCCATTGAATCGGCCTGTGAATTATCACCGGTAGCCTGAGGCTGGTTGGGAGCAAGTTTGATGGAAAGCCACTGTGTAAATCCTGATAAAAGAGGAATCAGAACTGCCATAATTACAAGCAGATAAGCATGACTTGCAAATCCCTCCTTGATGATATTCATAGGAGTATTTACAATGTTGAGTCCGAGGAAATTGTTGTAAGTATCAAGCAATCCCTTGGTTACGATTTTACCGGATGCATCCACTGTAGAAAGGATCTGCTGTCCGTTAAAGGAAGCATCGGCAAGACCGTAATGCTCACTGATCTTGACCATATCGGAAGTGGATACTCTGTTAAGAACATCGATTATTCCGTTGGTAAGATTTCCTTCTTTTGCAAGATTCTTGGAATACATCTGAATAGCGGACTTTACACTGTTAAGTGCATCGGGATTCTCTGTAATATAAGAACCTCCGTCAACATCTACTATCTTGGTTGCAAGAACTCTGAATGTATCACCGATCTTGGTTACATAAGCGGGAATCTGATAGATAACTCTGTACAGAGCAATTAGAATAGGGAACTGGATGAGCAAAGTAACACAGCTTCCTGCCTGGGAAACACCGTACTTTGCATATACAGCCTGAGTCTCAGCCTGCATCTTCATCATTGAATCCTGGTCTTTTTTGCCATCATACTTCTTCTGAATGGCCTTGATCTCAGGATTGATCTTAAGTGAAAGCTTGGAGAACTTCTGCTGCTTATAAGTAAGAGGAATCATACATACATTTACGAAAATGGTAAAAAGTATGATTGCTATACCTATATTAGGGATTCCTATCTTATCCAGAACAAAGAATAATCCCTCCATGATCTTACCAAGTATCCAAACGATATACTTGAAGATAGGAACGGAATTAGGTGTTAATAAAGTAAAATACATTAAAGTCTCCCTGAATATTTCTTCCTCATTTTAGGGACCGGATCATATCCTCCGTGTGAAAAAGGATTACATCTTAAAATTCTCCATAAAGCAAGCAAAGAACCTACAAATGCCCCATGAACTTCGATTGCTTCCTTACCGTAAACGGAACAGGTAGGATAATAGGGACATCTGTATCTCTTAAGAGGAGAGAAATATTTTTGATAAATTGAAATCAACCAAATGAGAAATCTCTTCATAATATATATATGATCAATTACCTGTTTCTGACAGGATGTGATGGGAAGCTGCAAGACCCATCAGAGATTTCACGGTCTCTTCATACGACATTGATGCAGCATTCTTTTTTGCGACAAAAACTATGTCCAAACCACTATTGAACATATTCTCGGAATTACGAAAAGCTTCCTTAACTAAACGCTTAACGCGATGTCTTACGACACTGTTTCCGACTTTTTTACTGATACTTACGCCTACTCGGTTATAAGTTTCACCGTTTTTTCTGACATACATGATCAAAAATTTGTCTGCGAAGGAGTTGTGTGTACGGTAAACTTCCGAAAACTGCGCGTTCTTTCTTAATCTTTCCATTTTAAATATGCGGAAAAACAAAGGTCACATCAAATGTGACCTTTACTTTTAAGCCGATAATTTCTTTCTGCCCTTTGCTCTTCTGCTCTGAAGAACCTTACGTCCACCGGCTGAAGACATTCTTGCTCTGAAACCGTGAACCTTGGCATGAGACTTTTTCTTAGGCTGAAATGTCATCTTCATAAGGAAACACCTCCTTTTAATCAATCTCTTCGCTATGTGCTGATCTTATTATCAGCACCGGGATCTCACTACCTGAGATCAGTCAGAAACGACACAAAACAGATTTTAATTAATATAGGAAGTAGTGTCAAGCAAAAATAGCGGTTTTTATTTAATTTTAGGGAAAAATCAGGATTTTGAACTTTTGAAAAAATGTTGAAAAATTTTCTTTTCCACCGAGTTATCCACTTTAAATATCAGCTATAATCTTATCCCCATTTAGTGTACAAGATGTGGATATTTGCTCCAAATTATAAACTTTTTTATGTCAAACAGTGGAAAAACCCAGTAAATATCAGTATTTCTCGATTTTATAATTTAGATACATGTTTTCCACATAATTTACATTCATTTCTCCGAAAAAACCGGTTTTGGGGTTTTCAGTACTTAATCCACAATTGTGGAAAACCCGCAAACGCACAAAAGGGAATAACCCGATTTGAATTAAAAATCTATCCATTATAAAATGGTACGGCAGCCTAAAAAATAGGCATTTTATGCTGCATAAACTATCAGGAGAAATACTTAAATTACCTATGAACGCAGAGAAGTTTACTAACGAAGAGTACTGGGAAGAGATCAAGAGAAAGATCCAAAGAGAAGCTGCCGTATCTGATATTACATACCATCTCTGGTTTGAAAATCTGGAATTCTGTGAAGTATCCGGAAATACCGTATATATCAGGTCCGAAAAAGAAGACGAAAGAGCTCTGGGTTACTTAAATAATAAGTTCAAGCTCTATTTTGAGACAGTTATCGGAGAAGAGCTGGGACAGATCATATCAGTCAAGTTCATTCTTAATAATTCAAATGCCGTTATTGAGCCTGAAGAAACCAAGGTTGATAACGATACTCTCAATCCTGATTATACCTTTGAATCATTTGTCGTAGGAAATAACAACAAAATGGCTCACCAGGTATCTGTTGCGGTTGCCGAAGATCCCGGTAAAACCTGGAATCCTCTTTATATTTACGGAGGTCCCGGACTCGGTAAAACCCATCTTATGCAATCAATAGGTCATTTTATATTAAAGAAGGATCCCTCCAAAAAAGTAATATACGTTACCAGTGAACAGTTCACAAATGACGTTATTGAATCTCTTAGAAGCGGTAACAGTGCCGATTCTATGAGTAAACTTCGTGATAAATACCGTACAGTAGACGTTCTTATGATAGACGATATTCAGTTTATTATAGGAAAAGAAGCTACTCAGGAAGAGTTTTTCCACACATTTAATACCCTTCATGATGCCGGAAAACAGATAATTCTTTCTTCAGATAAGAATTTTAAGGAATTTAAGTCACTTGATGACAGATATATATCCAGATTCGCATGGGGGATGACCGTAGATATAACCCCTCCGGACTATGAAACAAGGTCTGCAATCCTTAAAAATGACGCAGAAAAGTACAATATTAAGATAAGCGAAGAAATAATCGATTATATTGCTTCCAATATTAAGTCAAATATAAGAGAACTTGAGGGAGCTCTTAATAAGATTATAGCTTTCTCAAAACTTAACAATAATATGGAACCTGACATGGATTTTGCCAAAGAAGCCCTTAAAGACTTCATTTATCCCTCAGAATCCAACATGATCACCTTTGACCGTATAGTAGATGTGGTTTGTCAGGAATGTAATGCCAGCAAGGACGCTATCATGTCCAATAAGAGAAATGCCGATATTGTCTATCCCAGACATATAATCATGTATCTGGCCTACGATATGCTCGGAATCACTTATCAACAGATAGCACATAATCTTCACAGAAGCGATCATACTACAGTAATAAGCGGATGTAAGAAGATTGAAGCCGATATTAATTCCAATAAAAGTGGAAAAAATACCCGGGAGAAAGTGGATAGAATAAAAAAGATACTTTCAGGGTCATAAATCGATGATTTACATAATTTTTCAAATGTGAATCAAGGTTTGTAACTTATTTAATAACCGGTACTATTTCACATACTTATTCATTCCATTTTAGCCTTGAAAATAGTATAATAAATAAGGTTATGCACATAGTTCACAGCCCCTATTACTTATTATACTTTTAATCATTTATATATAACATAAAAAAGGCGCACTCAATCACCAAAAGGAGTTTTTCACAATGAAGATATCCTCTTCCAAATCATCATTAGTAGCAGGTATCCAGACAGTTCTCAGAGCTCTTCCTGCTAAAAGCACAATGTCTATTATGGAGTGTATTCTTTTCAACACTACAGGAGGAAAGATAACTCTTACTGTTAATAATCTTGATCTTGGAATTGAAACCGTCATTGACGGAAATATAGAAGAAGCAGGTGTTGTTGCTCTTGATGCAAAGCATATCTTCGAGATAATCAGAAAAATGCCGGATTCAGCATCCGATATTGAGATCATTACAGATTCCAATTATCAGACTGTTGTTAAATGTGAGCAGGTTGTACACAACATGCCCGGCAGAAGTGATGATGAATTCACATATCTTCCCGATCTTGATAAGAATGACAATATCGTAATGAGCCAGCTTTCTCTCAGAGAGCTTATCAGAAAGACCATCTTCTCAATCGCTGAGATAAGTGAGGATACTCCCGGTCAGCAGACTATGAGGGGAGAACTCATGGAGATTAAAGACAACAAAGTAAGAATGTGCAGCCTTGACGGTCATCGTATCTCAATGTGCACAATGGATCTCAGAGAAAATTATTCGGACAAGAAAGTTATTATCCCCGGAAAGAGTTTAAAAGAACTTTCCAGGATTATTAACGGCGGGGCTGAAGATGATGTCGAAATTATCTTTAATCCTAATCATATAAGCTTTGAATTCGGATCAACAAAAGTTGTTTCCAGAATCATCGAAGGAAATTTCTTTGATGTTAACAAGATGCTTGTAGGAGACTATGAGACTAAAGTTAAGATCAACAAGAAGAGACTTATAGAATGTCTCGACAGATCAACAATCTATGTAAAAGAAGGCGATAAGAAACCCATCGTTCTTGATATCAAAGACGACAGCATTTCAATCAAAATCAATTCCGCAACCGGTAACATGAATGAAAATGTTCCCGCATCAAAGTCCGGAAAAGATATGGTTATAGGTTTCAATCCAAGATTCGTTATAGATGCACTCAATGTTATCGACGATGAAGAGATAGAGCTTGATTTTGTTAATTCAAAAGCTCCCTGCTTTATCAAGAAAGATGACATGTCCTATGTATACGTAGTGCTTCCCGTAACAATAAGTGCGGTATAAAAATGAGAGAATTTTATCTTAAAGATGATTTTATAAAACTCGGTCAGCTCCTTAAAGCAGCAGGATTATGTGCTTCCGGAGTTGATGCTAAATATGACATCCAAAACGGTGAAGTTAAGTTAAACGGAAACGTTGAAATTCAGCGTGGTAAGAAAATAGTAGCCGGTGATGTTATCGAGTATAAGGGTAACAGTCTGGTCGTAAAGAAAAAGGAAAACTGATGTGATCATAAAATCATTGGAACTTACGGATTACCGTAACTATGACAGACTGAACATAGAATTTGATAAAGGTACCAACATCTTCTACGGGGATAATGCCCAGGGTAAGACAAACATCCTCGAAGCTTTATATATAGCGGCCACAACCAAGTCACATAAAGGAAGCCGCGACAGTGAAATCGTAAAATTCGGCAAGGAAGAATCTCACATAAGAACCGTTGTTGAAAATAACGGAATACCCACAAGAGTGGATATGCATCTGAGAAGTTCCAAGTCAAAGGGAATTGCGATTGACGGAAACAGGATAAAAAAAGCTGCCGATCTTATGGGCATTTGCAAGGTAGTTTTTTTCAGTCCGGAAGATCTTAATATCGTTAAAAACGGACCGACTTACAGAAGAAGATTCATAGATATGGAACTGTGTCAGCTCGATCAGTTTTATCTCTATAATCTCAACAATTACAACAAAGTTCTTAACAGACGAAATCAGGTTTTAAAAGATATCTATTTTGACAGATCATTGGAAGATTCATTAAGCATCTGGGATGATCAGCTGATATCATACGGAACTAAGATTGTCGAAAGAAGAAATAAATTTGCGTCCGAACTCGAAGAAGAGATAAAGGAAGTTCATTATAAACTTTCCGGAGGACGTGAAAATATAAGTATCATCTATGAACCCAGTACCACCGTCGAAGATTTTGAAGCGAGTCTCAAAGCATCAAGAGCAAGAGATTTGAAATCCAAGATGACATCGATAGGTCCTCACAGAGATGATTTCGCATTTATGGCGGGAGATATCGATATCAGGAAATTCGGATCTCAGGGACAGCAAAGAACCGCTGCTCTATCTCTCAAATTATCAGAGATAGACATGATGAAAAAAATATCCGGTGAAAGTCCCGTTCTAATGCTGGATGATGTCTTATCCGAACTTGATAGAAAAAGACAGGGATTCCTTCTCGACAGTATAGGTGATATACAAACATTCATAACATGTACCGGAATTGATGACTTTGTTAATGACAGATTTGTCATGAACAGAGTATTTTATGTTGAAAACGGAAATGTAAGACAGATGTCTTAAATATAAACCTTTGGCTTATAAGAGAAAGAGGTAACATGGAAGGCAGCTTGGAAAATACCAAAGTTACACAGGAATACGGCGGAGACCAGATTCAGATTCTTGAAGGACTTGAAGCAGTCAGAAAACGTCCCGGAATGTATATCGGTACTACCGCAAGCAGAGGACTTCATCATCTTGTTTACGAGATAGTAGACAATTCCGTTGATGAAGCACTTGCAGGTTACTGTACCCGCATTGAGGTAACTATCAACGAGGATAATTCCGTAACGGTAAAAGATAACGGAAGAGGAATCCCCGTAGGTATCAACCATAAATCAGGACTTCCTGCTGCTGAAGTTGTATTTACCATTCTTCACGCCGGCGGAAAATTCGGCGGAGGAGGATATAAAGTATCCGGTGGTCTTCACGGTGTAGGTGCTTCCGTTGTTAATGCTCTTTCAGAGTGGCTTGTTGCCGACATCAGACAGGAAGGTCATATCTACAGACAGAAGTTCGAAAGAGGACATGTTGTAGAAAAGCTCCATATCATCGGCGATTGTGATAAAGATGATACCGGAACCACAGTAACATTCCTTCCCGATAAAGAGATCTTTACCGAGACTACCATTTATGATTTCAACATCTTAAAGCTCAGACTTCGTGAGATGGCATTCCTTACCAAGGGTCTCAGGATCATTCTCAAAGATGACAGATCCGCGGAAGCTGCCGCTGCAATTCTTACCGACAGCCAGATTGAAGAAGCTAAGGAAGCTGCAGAGGGTAAGGAAGATTCCGAAGATCAGATCAATGAGCTTTTGAACAGAGCTAAGAAAGATGCTGAGGAAAGAGGAGAGGAAGCTAATTTTGACACTACCGTTAAAAAGGATTCCCACTCCGAAAAAGAATCTCAGATCAAGAGTACCGCAGGAAAGGTTCTTGAGTTCTACTATGAAGGCGGTATCAAGGAATACGTTCAGCATCTGAATAAGAGCAAGACTCCCATCTACGAAGACATTCTCTATTTTGAGGGTGAGAAAAACGGAGTCTATGTTGAAGTTGCGTTCCAGCATAATGATTCTTACAACGAATCAGTATTTGCATTTGTTAATAACATCAACACTCCCGAAGGCGGAACTCACCTTCAGGGATTCAGAAATGCTATAACCAAAACATTTAACGATTACGCAAGAAATAAAAAGATGCTCAAAGATTCCGAGCCCAATCTGTCGGGTGAAGATATCAGAGAAGGTCTTACCGCAATCGTAAGTGTTAAGATTGCAGATCCTCAGTTTGAAGGACAAACAAAGCAGAAGCTCGGTAACTCCGAAGCAAGAGGCGCTGTTGATAATATCGTAAGTGAGAAGCTTACTATTTATCTCGAACAGAATCCCGATGTAGGTAGAGCAATCTGCGATAAATCCATACTTGCTCAGCGTGCAAGAGAAGCAGCAAGAAAAGCAAGAGATCTTACCAGAAGAAAGACCGCTCTTGAAGGAATGGCTCTTCCCGGAAAACTTGCAGACTGCTCAGATAAAGATCCTTCACATTGCGAGATCTATATCGTTGAGGGAGACTCCGCAGGCGGAAGCGCCAAGGAAGCACGTAATCGAGCTACTCAGGCAATCCTTCCTCTCAGAGGAAAAATCCTCAACGTAGAAAAAGCAAGACTCGACAAGATCTATGCAAATGCCGAGATCAAAGCAATGATCACCGCATTCGGAACCGGTATTCATGATGACTTTGATATTTCAAAGCTTCGTTATGACAAGATCATTATCATGACCGATGCCGATGTCGACGGTGCTCATATTGCTACACTTATGCTTACATTCATCTATAGATTCATGCCCGATCTTATCAAGACCGGACATGTATATCTGGCTAAGCCTCCTCTCTACAAGCTGGAGAAGAACAAGAAGGAATGGTATGCATATTCCGATGAGGAACTTAATAAGATCCTCGATGAAGTCGGAAGAGATCAGAATAATAAGATCCAGCGTTACAAGGGTCTCGGAGAGATGGATGCCGAGCAGCTTTGGGAGACAACAATGGATCCTCAGAGAAGAATACTTCTCAGAGTCGGTTTCGATGAAGAGATGACCAGTGAAATAGACCTTACCTTTACAACTCTCATGGGTGATAAGGTTGAGCCCAGAAGAGAATTCATCGAAGAGAATGCAAGATTTGTTCAGAATCTCGATATCTGATAACTGATAAATACCTTCGTTCAAAAGAGGAATTATGGAAGATACTATTTTTGACAAAATACAGGAAGTAGATCTCAAAGAAAAAATGGAGACCTTCTACATCGATTATGCAATGAGCGTAATCGCGGCAAGAGCTCTTCCCGATGTAAGGGACGGACTCAAGCCTGTTCAGAGAAGAGTTCTCTATTCCATGGTAGAACTCAATAACGGACCTGATAAGCCACACAGAAAGAGTGCGCGTATCGTCGGCGATACGATGGGTAAATACCATCCTCACGGTGACAGCTCCATTTACGGATCACTCGTATTTATGGCTCAGCCCTGGTCCATGAGATATCCTCTTGTAGACGGTCACGGAAACTTCGGTTCCATGGATGGCGACGGCGCTGCGGCAATGAGATATACCGAGGCAAGACTTTCCAAGATCAGTATGGAGCTTCTTGCGGATATCAACAAAAATACCGTAGACTTTATTCCCAACTTTGACGGAACGGAATCAGAGCCCGTTGTTCTTCCCAGCCGTTATCCCAATCTCCTTGTAAACGGAGCTACCGGAATTGCGGTAGGTATGGCTACCAACATTCCTCCTCACAACTTAAGAGAAGCGGTTAACGGTGTCATCAAGATCATTGACGATCGCATCGAAGGAAAAGAAACCACTATCGAGGACGTGATGGAGATAATCCAGGGTCCCGATTTTCCTACCGGCGGACTTATCCTCGGACATCGCGGCGTTGAAGAAGCATACAGAACAGGCCGCGGCAAGATAAGAGTAAGAGCGGTAACCGAGATTGAGCAGCTTCCCAACGGAAAGAGCCAGATCATTGTTACCGAGCTTCCTTACATGGTCAACAAGGCTAACCTTCAGATCAAAATTGCCGAACTTGTTAAGCTCAAGAAGATCGACGGAATCACTGATATCAGAGATGAAAGTAACAGAGAAGGTGTCAGAGTCGTAATTGAGCTTCGCAAAGATGCAAACGCAAACGTTATCTTAAATCAGCTTTATAAGCATACGCAGCTTCAGGATACTTTCGGTGTTATCATGCTTGCGCTTGTTAATAATGAGCCCAAGGTATTAACACTCCTCGAAGTACTTCAGCAGTATCTGAAGCATCAGGAAGATGTTGTAACCAGACGTACCAAATTCGATCTCGGCAAAGCAGAAGAAAGAGATCATATTTTACAGGGACTCCTCAAAGCTCTTGATTTCATCGATGAAGTCATCAGTATCATCAGAGGATCCGCAACTCCCGCCGAGGCAAAAGAAAAACTCATTGCAAGATTCGGACTCGATGACGTACAGGCTCAGGCTATCGTAGACATGAGACTGAGAGCTCTTACCGGACTCGAAAGAGACAGACTTCTTGCAGAGCACAACGATCTTCTTGCTAAGATCGAAGAACTCAGAGCAATACTTGCAGATGAGAAACTTCTCCTTGGTGTGATCAAAAAAGAAATCTCCGAAACCGCAGATAAATACGGTGACGAGAGACATACACATTTCAGCAATGATGTATTCGATATTCCCGATGAGGACATGATCCCTCATGAGAACACTGTCATTGCAATGACCAGACTCGGATATATCAAGAGAATGAGCGTTGATAATTTCAAGGCTCAGAACAGAGGTGGTAAGGGAATCAAGGGTATGGCCACCATTGAGGATGACTACGTTGAAGATCTCCTCATGACCACAACCCACCATTCACTGAACTTCTTCACCACTGCCGGAAGAGTCTACAGAATGAAGGCTTACGATATCCCCGAGTGCTCACGTACTTCAAGAGGTGTTGCAATCGTAAATCTCCTTCAGCTTGAACCCGGTGAAAAAGTAAGTGCGATCATTCCCATCTGGGGATTTGAAGAAGGCAAGAACCTCTTCATTGCAACCAAGAACGGAACCGTCAAGAAGATGAAGATGGACGAGCTCATGAATGTCAGAAAGAGCGGACTCAGAGCTATCACTCTTGTAGACGGTAACGAACTCATCGATGTTAAAATCACGGATGCTGATTCCGAAATCCTTCTTGCTACCAAGCAGGGTATGTGCATCAGATTCAGAGAAGAAGAAGTACGTACCACCGGAAGAGGAAGTATCGGTGTTATCGGTATGAATCTTGCAGGCGGCGATGAAGTAGTTGCAATGCAGCTTGCATCACAGGGTAAATACATGACCTTCATTTCCGAAAAGGGAATGGGTAAGCGTACCGACATAGATGAATTCAACGGTCAGCACAGAGCAGGTAAGGGTGTTAAGTGTTACAAGATCACCGACAAGACCGGTGACCTGCTTGCTGCAAAAGCCGTAAACGGTGATGAGGAACTTATCATGATCACCGACGGCGGACAGATGATCAGAATACGTATAGATGATATAAGCATTCTTTCCAGGATCACTTCCGGAGTTAAACTCATGAATCTTTCCGGCGGTGAGAAGATAGCCAACGTTGCAAAGGTTCGCGACAGACTTTCCAACGGTGAAAAAGAATTCGCTTCACTTGAAGAAGGTGAAGAGGCTATGGATAAAGAAAGCGAGAATATGGCCGGTTCCTTTGAAGAGGATGATGACGAAGAAATAATCATTCCCGTTCAGGACGACAGTGAAGAGGACGGTTGATAAAAAATGGATTACTCAATATTAAGAGATCTTGCTATTATTATCGTATTTGCCAAGGTTTTCGGACTTCTTGCCAGAAGAGTGAAGGCACCGCAGGTAGTAGGAGAGATCATTGCAGGTCTTTTGATCGGTCCCAGTGTTCTTCACTTTGTAGATCAAAGTGATTTTATAACTCAGATGGCTGAGATCGGTGTAATACTGCTGATGTTCTCGGCCGGACTTGAGACAAACCTCAAAGATCTGCTTAAGACAGGATTCAAAGCATTTCTTATTGCGGTTGCAGGAGTAACGGTACCCCTTATAGGCGGAACAATCCTCTATATGTGCTTCTACGGTTTTTCCGAAGTAGGATCACCTGAGTTTTATACCGCAGTATTTGTAGGAGTAATCCTTACCGCAACCAGCGTAAGTATAACCGTCTCAACACTTCGTGAGATGGGCAAGCTTAAAGGTGAGATCGGTCAGACGATCATGAGTGCTGCGATCATCGATGATGTTATCGGTATCATAGTTCTCACATTCGTAATCGGATTTAAGAATCCCGATTCCAATCCCGGTAAAGTAATCCTTAACACCGCACTGTTTTTCATAGCAGCTCTCGGTGTGGGCTGGGTCATCTACAAGATATTTAAACTTGCTGATATGAGATATCCTCATACCAGAAGAATTCCCATCATGGGACTTGCACTTTGCTTCTGCATGGCATATGTTGCTGAAACATATTTCGGAATTGCAGATATCACAGGTGCATATGTTGCGGGCGTAGTTCTTTGTTCCATCAAAGATTCAAGCTACATCGCAGAGAAGATGGATACAAATTCTTACATGCTCTTCGGTCCCGTGTTCTTCGCATCCATCGGACTTAAGACAAACCTCACCGCAATTGACGGAAGCCTTATTCTCTTCTGTGTATGCTTCGTCATCGTTGGTCTTGTTTGTAAGATAATCGGATGCGGACTTATGGGAAGACTTTGCAGGTTCTCCTGGCACGATTCACTTAAGATCGGTGTCGGAATGATGACAAGAGGTGAAGTTGCGCTGATCGTATCGCAGAAAGGTCTCAGCGTAGGAATGATCGGTTCAGAATATTTTACCGCGGTAATCTTACTTATAGTCGTATCCAGTATTTCAACACCCATCATACTTAAAGCATTATATGCAGCGGATGAGAAACATCCGAGACAGGTACATGCGAAATAAAAAAGTAACACAAAAAGAAACAGTAAACGCTCCCACTTCCGTAACCAAGGAAATGCGGGAGCGTTTTCATAATGCTCTTTTAAGTGTAACTTCCGATAGGGACAGACCTACGATAGGAACTCTTTCTGAGAAAACAATACATGCCGTAATCAAAAATTATATCGAGCCCGATGAAGATAAACAGGAGATTCCCATTGGAACTCATGTAGCGGATGTCTTTACCGGAGATCATATCTATGAGATACAAACCGGAAATCTGAAAAGACTTTGTGAGAAGTTATCCGACTTTCTTCCTATGTATAAAGTAACCGTTGTTCATCCCATCATCCGTAAGAGAAAGATATTCTGGATAGATCCGGATACAGGGGAGATGAGTAATCCCAGGCGTACGTCTCCAAAGGTCGGAAGCGTTGAATCCGCTATAAGGGAAGTATACGGAATCAGAGAATACATTAACAATCCGAATTTAAGTGTACGATTTGTTGTAATAGATGCCGATGAATTCAGAATAAAAGATGGATACGGTAAGGATAATAAAAAACACGGAACATGGCTTGATAAAGTGCCGACGGATATAATTGATGATATTACATTTGAATGTCCCGAAGATTATCTTCAGCTTCTTCCTTCGGAAATACCCGAAGAGTTTACGGTTAACGATGCAGCAAACTTCGGAATGAAAAGAGATGAAGCAAGTCTTATCATTGCATTTTTGTGTAAGGTAAATGTAATCGAGAAAATAGGAAACAGAGGAAGATCTTATCTGTATAGAATGAGGTATTAAAAAAGTGACAAGGGGTTCGACCCCTTGTCACATTATATTTCATCAGGATCCGAAGGTTGAAGTGAGAAGATGAATTCACTTCCTTCTCCGGGAGTGGAGACAACATTGATGTTTTCTCCGTGCGCCGTAAGAATCTCTTTAACGATTGAAAGACCCAGTCCGGTTCCTTTCTTATCCTTACCTCTTGAAGAATCCGATTTATAGAAACGGTTGAATATCATTGAGATATCTTCGGGAGGAATTCCTATACCGGTATCTTTAACCGAGACGTAGATCTTATTTTTCTTCTCAGCGGTTTCAATCTTAATGATTGAATCGTGATGTGAGAATTTAACTGCGTTATCAGTGAGGTTATAAACTATCTGTTCTATTCTGCCCTTGTCTGCGTGAACAAATAATTCATCACCCATAAGAACAAGTTCTATCGCAATAGATTTTTTCCTGCAGGTTCCTTCGAAAGTTTCGGCAACTTTTCTGACGGTATCATTGATATCGAAATCTGTGATATCAAGATGCATTCCTTTGGTATTAAGATTGTTAAGAGCAAGAAGACCGTTCGTAAGTTTGGTAAGTCGTTCCGTTTCATTAAGAACTATTCCGAGATATTTTTCGTGCATCTCGGGAGGAATGGTTCCATCGAGCATCGCTTCGAGATAACCTTTGATAGAAGTAAGAGGAGAACGGAAGTCGTGAGATACGTTTGCGATGAACTTCTT
Source organism: uncultured Lachnospiraceae bacterium (assembly GCA_902794095.1). Lineage (GTDB taxonomy): Bacteria > Bacillota > Clostridia > Lachnospirales > Lachnospiraceae > AC2028. Next base: position 117,940 of record CADBFZ010000003.1, read on the forward strand.
CTGATCGTCTTCGGAGTCGGCAATCTTACCCGACATGTAATTTAGTGCAGCGGCAAGATATCCCATCTCATCCCTTGTATCGACATTAACTTCATAATGGTAATTGCCGTCTGCAAAACTCTCCGCACCTTTTGTGATCTTACGAAGTGGTATATAAACCAGAGTCGTAAAGAAAATCAAAATGATAAGCGAGAGCAGGAACATTATGAATAATGTGATGTAAGAAATGTTGAGAAGAGAGTTTATCTCGGATTCGATATCAGCCATTGAGACATGGATCGTAACATATCCTTTGGTTCTGTATTTGGTGATGATGGGACATATTACAGAGAGAACTTCCTCATCGAATGAACCGAAGAAATTACCGATCAGATAATAAGTGCTTCCGCCGGATGATGGATCGAATTCCGGTAACTGCTGAGTGGTTTCGGGATCCGTGCTTGCTGTATCGAGAATGATGATTCCATCCGGAGAAATAATTCGAATATCCGCATCCATGTAAACACTGAGGGAATCAAGCTGCAGCGTTACGGTTTCCAGAGATGTTCTGGATGAATACAGCCCTTTCGCATATGTATCTGCGATCAGCGATGCTTCGGAATACAGATTCTGAGCTTTCTGACCTATCAGATATTCTCTGGTGATACGAGGCACAAAAAGAGTAACGGTCAGAAAAGAAAACAGACCGAATATAACATATCCGATAATGAATTTCAGATAAAGGGTGTGTCTCATACGGTTTCGAACTTATATCCTTTTCCCCATATGGTGGAAATGCGCCATGAATCGCCTTCGCCTATCTTCTCACGTATTCTTTTGATATGGACATCAACGGTTCTGGTATCGCCGCTGTATTCGTAACCCCAGATGCGGTCGAGAAGCTGCTCTCTGGTAAATACACGATTGGGTGAAGAAGCAAGGAAGTATAAAAGTTCAAGCTCCTTGGGAGGCATATCGATGGTGTTTCCCTTGTAGGTAACGGAATAGTTCGTAAGGTTAATGAGAAGATCGGGATATGCGACTGCATCGATATCCGAATCGAGAGTTTCTTTAACCTCGGAAGTCTTGGATACGGATCTTCTGAGAACCGCTTTTACCCTGGCAACCATTTCCTTGGAATCAAAAGGTTTTTCGATATAATCATCAGCACCGAGCTGAAGACCGAGGACTTTATCAAAGGTCTCTCCCTTTGCTGAGAGCATAATGATAGGAAGTTCCGAAGTGGTGCGAACACGTCTGCATACTTCGTAACCGTCGATTCCGGGAAGCATTATATCAAGAAGCATAAGGTCCGGTCTGAATTCGGGTATTTTTTCGAGAGCCGATTCTCCGTCATTTACAATAAGAGTGTCATAGCATTCCTTAACGAGATAAAGAGAAATCAGTTCGGCAATGTTATTGTCATCATCGACAATCAGAATCTTCTGTTTATCTGCCATAGTTATTATTCCCCCTATTTAAATTTTACGATCGTGACTCCGGCGTCACCCTCACCGTATTCGCCGAGTCTGAATTCCTGAATATTTTTTTGTTTTCTCAGATATGCATGGACCGCGTTTCTGAGAGCTCCCGTACCTTTACCGTGAACGATACGAACGGGAGACATATGTGCTACATAAGCATCATCGAGATATTTGGATACAGCCGAAACAGCCTCATCCGTGGTCATGCCCAGGAGATTGATTTCTGCAGAGATGCTAAGGGATTTCTCCATCTTAAGCGCACCGGAGTATGTTCCGGAGGTTCCGGGCTTTTCTTCCGGAACGGCATTGTAATCAATCTTTAAATCGCGGACATTTACAAACATTCTCATGGAGCCGCACATAACAAAGAGATCACCCTTTGAGTCGGGCTCTGTCTGAACGACACCCTTCATGCCAAGTGAATTGACAATGACATGGGTATCCTTGGTCAGTTTGGAAGGATCCGTAACCGAAGCCTTCTTGGCGGAAGACTTCTTGGGAGCTACATCCTTTTCACTGAGTTCGTTGATCTTTTCTCTGAGAGCGGTTCTTTCTTTTTCAAGATCTGCCATGCCGGAAGTGATTCCTGCTTTCTGCATGTCACGGATGGTCTTATCCGCAATCTCTTTGGCTTCTTCCAGAATCTTGATGGCTTCATCATTGGCACGTCTCATGATGCCTGCTTTTTGCTCATCGATCTTGACGTTTTTATTGTGAAGCTGATCCTGAAGAGTTCTGATCTTGGCTTTATATTCAGCAATCTCTTTGCGGTCGTTTTCGGATTCGATACGTGCCTGCTGGAGATTTTGAATTACATCTTCGAAGCTTTCCGCATCTGCGTCAATGTGCTTCTTGGCTTCATTAATAATATCTTCCGGAAGCCCGAGCTTGGATGAAATCGCAAACGCATTACTCTTACCGGGAACACCGATAAGGAGTCTGTATGTGGGACTTAAAGTCTCCACATTGAATTCACAGCATCCGTTCTCGACACCTTCTGTTTTAAGAGCGAAGATCTTGATCTCGGTATAGTGAGTTGTTGCGATGGTCCTGATACCGAGACCATGCATATGCTCAAGGATGGAAACAGCAAGAGCAGCACCTTCGGAGGGATCGGTTCCGGCACCCAGCTCATCGAAGAGGCAAAGGGAATGTCTGTCTGCCTTCTTTAATATATCGACGATATTTACCATGTGGGATGAGAAAGTTGAAAGCGACTGCTCAATACTCTGCTCGTCTCCGATGTCGGCAAATATATCGTTAAATACACAAAGCTCAGAATGGGATGCGGCGGGTACGTGGAGTCCCGACTGTCCCATAAGGCATAAGAGTCCCACGGTCTTGATGGAAACGGTCTTACCGCCGGTATTAGGTCCTGTAATAACAAGCAGGTCAAAATCCCTTCCCAGGGAAATGTCTATGGGAACGACTTTCTTCTTATCTATAAGGGGGTGTCTTGCTTTCTTAAGGACAAGATAGTGCTTTCTGTTATATGCGGGTCTGGTTGCATCCATATTAAGAGCCAGCCTGCCCCTTGCAAAGATTACATCAAGGGTGGTCTGGGTCTTCTGGTTCAGCGAAATCTCTTCGGTATGAAGTCCGCACTTTGCACTAAGGTCTGCAAGGATCTTTTCGATCTCTTTTTCCTCTTCGCGCATTAAGGTCTTGATCTCATTATTGAGATTAACGACGGATGCGGGCTCTATAAAGTAGGTTGATCCTGTTGAGGACTGGTCGTGGATCATTCCGGGAACCTGTGATTTGTATTCGGATTTGACCGGAACACAATATCTGCCGTCCCTCATGGTTATAACGGCTTCCTGGAGATAGGTTCTCATGGAGCCGTTTATCATATTCGTAAGTGAAGAATGGATCTTATCGCCTGTAACGAGGATCTGTCTGCGGATCTTCTTAAGCTCGGGCGATGCGTCGTCGGCTATCTCTTCTTCAGAAATAATGCACTTTCTAATCTCTCCCGAAACAAGGGGAAGGGGTGAAAGGGATGCAAACAGGTCCGAAAGGGAGTCGGTAAAATCCGAATCGTCCTCTCTTACTGCCTTAGCGCCTTCTTCCTGATCCACCGAGTGCTTGGTTCCGGTATTGAGTGCAGAAAGAGCGGAGGCTATTCCACCTCCGGATTCCTCACCGTATTTGACGAGCCTTGCCGCATTTTCCAGCTGAGCGGCTATCTGTAACAGCTCAGATGCCGAAAGGGACGCACCTGATTCCAGGGATTTGACTATATATCTTAAGTCTGCATTGCCTCCGAAGCTTGTTCTGCCGCTTTTAATGAGTCTGGAAAGGGCATCTGCGGTCTGGGTCTGCCATTCGTCGATCTGTTTAAGGTCACATACGGGAGTTAAGGCCTTTATTTGTTCTTTTCCGGGAGCCGAATCGGCTTCTTCCGATAAAAGAGAAAGTATTTTGTCGTATTCTAATGTCTTTAAAACTCTGCTGTTCATGATATGTTAAGTATATCACAGGAAATGCCTTATTTCTTTACTTTTTTGGAGCGTAAAGATATACTGAAATAACCATGGAAGAAGTAAAAAACGCGGAAAAATCGAATAAGCCGAAGGCGGAAAAACCGGGTGCTTTTCAGCAGAGCATTATTTCCGAACAGATCAAAAGACGGCCCATCAACAAATACCGTCTTCTTAGGAAATCGCTTATAACGGCACTTCTTGCCATTTTATTCGGTGTTATTGCTTCAATAACCATCTGGCTCCTGGAACCTGTATTAAGCAGATGGGTTTCCAAGCCCGGTGAAACCCAGACCAGGGACGAAGTTCACTTCATAGATACCGGGGATGAGGTCACTCCCCAGGAAGTATTATCCGACTATATGGACCAGGAAGCCTTCTTGGGCACCGATCCCGTCGACGATGCTTCCCTTGCCGAGATTCCTCTTACCGATGAGCAGATCCAGGCACTCTTTTCCAGAATGATCCTGGACCAGAGAGACTACAGGCTTCTGTATCAGTCCATGGCTCTTTATGCGATGGAAATGAGCAAGTCCGTTGTCACCATCACAGCCATCACAGCCGATACGGACTGGAGCGGAATGATGGTACAGCAGAGTAATCAGGCATCAGGTCTTATAGTTGCATCCGGTACTCTCGATATTTACATTATCGCTGATTTTACTCCTCTCGAAGGAGCGGATTCTTTTAAGATAAGATTCAGTAATAACTATACGACGGAAGGCACGCTCAGAGCGGTTGATGCAGCTACCGGTCTTGCCATGTTCTCCGTTAAGATATCCCACTTAAGTGCGGACCTTGCGGCAGATCCACATGTTGCAAGCCTCGGAAGTACATTTGCAACCATCGGAACTCCTGTTGTTGCTCTCGGAAGTCCCATGGGAAGCGCAGGATCCATCGGATACGGAATGATCAGCGCATCCAGGAGTACCGTAGAATATGCGGATACTGCAGATACCATGCTTCAGACAGATATCTACGGAGCACAGAATGCCGGCGGTTTTCTTTTTAACTTTACAGGTCAGGTTATCGGTGTCATCGCACCCGACCAGGATAAGAGTGATGTGGACGGGCTGATATGGGCATACGGAATCAGCGAGCTCAAGAGCCGAATTGCTTCTATGGCTAACGGCGAGCCTACCATTTACCTTGGTATTATCGGAACCTACGTTACAAGCGATGCCAATTCCGAACTCGGTGTTCCCTTCGGAGCTTACGTACTCAGAACCGACATGGATTCACCTGCGATGCTTGCGGGTATCAGAACCGGCGATGTAATTGTAAGACTCGGCGATACACAGATCACCAATTATTCGGACTATATAACTGCGCTTCAAACATACGATGTGGGCGATAAAATCACTGCGGTGGTAATGAGAAAATCGCAGCAGGAATACGTAGAACTGGAATACATTATGACTGCCCGTTCTTCAGGCATCATATACGAATAAGTTTTTGTTTTGAAAGGAATAAAATGAAACATATCTCTGATTTTTCCGAAGGCGATCATATAAGAGAGATTTTTCTCTGCAAGGGTATCTCTCATGCTGTTACCAAAAACGGTAAAGAGTATCTCAATGTACAGCTGATGGACAAAACCGGATCCGTTGACGGCAAGATCTGGGATCCCGGCGATCCCGGAATCGATGACTTCGATAAGCACGATTATGTTGAAGTAAACGCGGACGTTAATGTATGGAATAACGCAAAGCAGCTTAATATCAAAAGAATACGAGTAGCATCCGAGGGTGAATACGACCCCTCAGAGTATCTTCCCGTCAGCAGCCGAAATAATGACGAGATGTACAAAGAGCTTATGTCCGTAATAGACAGCATTCAGGATAAGCATTACAACGCTCTTCTTAAGAAGTTCTTTGTTGAGGATAAGGAACTGGTCAAGAAATTCAGAACCTGCTCTGCAGCAAAGACCGTTCATCACGGATTTGTGGGCGGACTTATGCAGCATACTTTGGGAGTCGCTTCAGTATGTGATTTCCTCAGCAAGTCCTATCCCGTTCTTAACAGAGACCTGCTTGTAACAGCAGCTCTTTGCCATGACATTGCCAAGACCAAGGAGCTTACTCCTTTCCCTGAAAACGATTACTCCGATGAAGGTCAGTTACTCGGACATATCGTTATGGGTTCCGAAATGGTCGGCGCTGCCGCAAAAGAAATCGAGGGATTTCCCAATATAAAACTTACTCAGCTTCAGCATTGCATATTGGCTCATCACGGAAAGTATGAATTCGGATCGCCCAAGCTTCCCGAGCTCGTAGAAGCAATGGCTCTTAATCTTGCCGATGAGTGTGATTCTAAGATCGAGATCTACACAGAACTGTTTGAAGCAAATGCAGAGAAAAAAGGACAGTGGCTCGGACCCAGAAAATTCTTGAATGACTCTAACGTAAGATCAACGATCACAACGGAATAAGAATAATGAAAGAAAACTCTTTTAAGAAAAATGATGAAATCATTCTGACCATTGATGATATCTCGGATGACGGATCCGGGATCGGACGGAGTGACGGATTCATTTTTTTTGTTAAAAACACATTACCCGGAGACCGCATCAAAGCTAAGGTGATGAAGGTCACAAAAAGCTACGGCTTTGCAAGGTGCATGGAGATTATCGAATCTTCAAACGGCAGATGCAAGGCTCGTTGCAGCGTCTTTGAAAAATGCGGCGGATGCTCTTTGCAGAATTACAAATACGAAGAGCAGCTTAAGTATAAATATAATAAAGTAAAAAATGATCTTATAAGGATAGGCTCCCTGACTGAAGAGGAAGTGAATGAAAAGCTTCTTCCCATTGTCGGAATGGATGATCCATACAGATATCGAAACAAAGCTCAGTATCCGGTTCGCATGGGTAAGGACGGAAAACCGCATGCGGGATTTTTTGCAGGACATACTCATTCCGTAATTGAAACAGATGACTGCCTTATTGAGCCCGAGGTCAATTCAGGGCTTCTTGATGCGGTTCTTAACTGGATGAATAAAAATCATGTTAAGGCATACGATGAAGAATCCGGAAAAGGATTAGTCAGACATGTACTTATAAGACACGGCTTCACATCGAAGGAGTGCCAGGTAAATCTTGTCATCAACGGAAGTAAGATTCCTGATGAGGCGGGACTTATCAAGTTACTTACAGATGTAATGCCGACAGACCTTAAATCCGTAACCGTATGTCCCAATACCAGAAGGGATAATGTTATCCTCGGCGATTCGTACAGAACAATTTACGGTGAAGGATATATAACCGACACACTTGTCGGAATTACATTTAAGATATCCCCGCTTTCTTTCTATCAGGTAAATCCCGTTCAGACAGAAAAGCTATATGGTCTTGCAAGGGACTATGCATGTCTTTCCGGGGAAGAGGAAGTGCTCGATCTTTATTGCGGTATCGGAACGATCTCACTTATGCTTTCCAAAAAAGCAGGACATGTAACCGGAGTTGAGATCGTAGACAGAGCAATCAAGGATGCTAAGGAAAACGCAAAGATTAATGCAATAGGAAATGCGGAGTTTATTACAGGTGCTGCGGAGGATGTAATCCAGACAATGCTTCCCGGTGAAGGTAACAGAAAAGCTCCCGATGTTGTCGTCGTCGATCCTCCCAGAAAAGGATGTGCAAGAAGTTGTATTGATGCAATCCTGACGCTTGCACCTAAGAGAGTAGTTTATGTAAGCTGCGATCCCGCGACTCTTTCAAGAGACATCAAGATCTTCCGCGAAGGCGGATATGAACTTGTAAAGGCAACTCCTGTTGATATGTTCCCGCACTCAAGCCATGTTGAGACGGTTGTATTGCTGTCACAAGATGAATAAGCCGTCTAAAAATGTGGTTCTTTTCATAATTATAGCGTTCCTTCTCCCGCTGATGATTGTTGCAACACAGAGCAGGGATTTAAATAATGCCATTGGTTTTGTCTTATACGGTATTCAAGCAGCTGCTCCTTCTATCGCAGCGATTGTTGTTTTTGCGGTAAACAAGGAATTGAGAGTATCTTTTTCTCGATTATTCCACAAAGATTATTTGACGAGAGCAATCTTTTTACCGGCGGTAATCGTTTGTGTTGTTATGATTGCAGCAAAACTGCTTTCATCCTTGATCATTGGAGAACACAACTCTTTTTTTGGAGCCGTATCCTGTAAGCAATGGATTATCATCCTGTGGGCCTTTGTGGCAGAAGAACTTGGATGGAGAGGGTATCTGGAGCCTGAGCTCAATAAACTTGGTGTTAACAAACAGCTTATTCCAGGTATGGTTGGTTTGATATGGTGCTTATGGCATTATCATTACTTCATGCAGAATAGTATTGAGATACCCATAGCGTTATTTTTGATCGGATGTATTATTGAAAGTTATATCTACAGTTTTCTGATGAGATTTACAAAGAATAATCTTATATCAGCCATGACCTTTCATTTTGCATATAACTTAATGATCCACGTTGCGGCTATAAATCCTTCTGATAACAATGGGTGCTTAATCCCTTACGTAACAATGATGATAATAGAAGCTGTGGTATTATTTGTGTTGATATTATGGGATGTAAAAAGGAAAATCCTAAACCATAATGGAGATCGATTATGAAAATTGAAATGGATAATGATTTTAGAGGAAATGCTTATATCATCAAAAGTGATGAAGTCTTGCTGAATTACAGCGGCGGATTTTCAGATCTGGCGAATGAGATATCGAATACGCTTAACACAAGATTTGCAACTGCATCCATGGGTAAAACATTTGTGGCCGTGGGAATCCTTCAGCTGATCGAAGCCGGGAAACTAAGATTTGAGGATACTCTTGGAGCTATTCTTGATATCGATCTGAAAAGCATTGATCCGGGTGTCACCGTGAAGCAGCTTTTGAACCACACTTCCGGCGTACCGGATTATTTCGATGAGTCAGTCATGGATGATTATGAGGCGCTTTGGACAGATTATCCTAATTACAGGATAAGACATAACGAGGATATGCTTCCGCTGTTTATAGATAAACCCATGATGTATCCGAAAGGGGAAAAGTTTCAGTACAACAATACCGGATACATACTGCTCGCTATGATCATTGAAAAGATCACAGGTATGTATTTTGATGAATATCTTCAGAAAAATCTATTTGATAAATGTGGCATGAGTTCTACCGGATATTTTGCTTTTGATAAGCTGCCTGCAAGGTGCGCAAACAGCTATATCTATTGTCCGGATACAAAAGACTACCGCACAAATATTTATTCTGTCGGAGCAAAGGGCACCGGTGACGGAGGGGCATTTGTGACAGTAGGGGATATCGTGAAATTCTGGAACGCCCTGATCAGACATGAGTTGCTTTCTGAGAAAATGGTATCGGAGATGTTTTCAAAACAAAGCGGTGACGGTAAGGATCCGGAAGAGGGGTATTACGGCTACGGAGTATGGATCATCGACAATCCGGATGGACAGGACTATGTGTATATGCAGGGAATTGATGACGGAGTGAGTGCAATCTCCGAATTTAATCCTAATAACGGGATGATCACAGTCATGCTCAGTAATTTCGGGGATAATGTGTGGTCGAGAATGAGGAAAATCCGGGAGGAAGTGTATGTCTGATCCCGAGGGAAAGTAGTTAATCAATGAAAATGACGTCGAGACGGTAGTATAGCTGTCACACGAGTAAGGCAATTTGCGTATGTTGAAGTTCAGCTGTGGTACAGACCATTGGAGGATTAGATTTTGAAAATTGTTAAGAAAAGTGAACCTGAGAAAAAAGTCGGAGATTTTATAAATGAGGCTTTTACAGATTATGCAAAAAGCAGTGATGTGGATTTGAATTTTGAAGAGTACTGGTTTGTTGCGGAAGATACTAACGGAAATATTATCGGATCGATCACAGGCAGAGCATATTACAACGAAGTACACATCGGAGATCTGATAATCGACAAAAATCACAGAAGACAAAACATAGGATCAAAACTGGTCAGTGCAGTTGAAGAAGAATACAGCAACAGATGTTTTGAGAAGATCACATTAACCACATTCGGATTCCAGGCTCCCGAATTTTATAAAAAGCTGGGATATGAGCTGGAGTTCGTACGTGAGGACAAAGATCCCAAACTATCAAAGTATTTTTATTGCAAGGCATTACGGTGAGGGAAGCAGATGAGAGCACGTGTTTATAACAAGTTAAAAAATGAATACTATATTTCTGAAGTATACGGGGTTATAAACAGGCGCGGTGATTTCTACATTGTGGATGATTATTGCAAACCGGAAAATGTAGCTTTGATACAGTATCTGGATTTTGAAACAAAGCCTCCGTATAAAGTAAATGTGGAGACCATAGATTACAATCCGATTCCTGATGGAGAATGGACGTATAATCCACAAAATCATGACAGAGGTTATAGGGAAATCTTCGAAAATGAAAAGGTACTAAACGAGCTTCTTGAAAAAAGATCCGTTCCCAAAACGGAACTGGGATTGTCTGTTCACTCTACTAAGCTTACCGGATGGAATTATATTGAATCGGAATCGGATATAGATTATCTGATGAACGAGTATAGCGGATTTCATGATTCTGTTCTGAAAGAAATGACATATATCAGCGGTGATTGTGTCGAAAATGGCAGGATGTCTTTACATCCGGTCGGAAGTAAGAGTGTTCGATTGGTATTCAACAGCGATTGGGCTAAAGAAATCGAAATAATTCTTTTATCACCAAGGGTCTGTCATCTTGTTCCCGGTGAAGAAAACTATTTGTCGGATATATATGATGCCTCGATTTTTATACGGGATTATATGGTTTATTTTTATACTTCCGAGTTTAAAGAAATACCGGACAATTTCGATGGAACATATTTTAAATCATTAGGAATGATGTGGAGATACAATGAAGAAAATTAGACTGATAATTTCCGTACTTGCGATACTCTTAAGTATTACTTTGATAGTTGCCGGTTTGTATAAAGTAATATCTCTGCACACAAACGACTGGGGAACGATATTGGTGGGAGCATTCTTCCTGATAGCTGTTGCCCCGGATGTTTACGATCATTTCAATAAGAAGTGAGGAGGATAACCGCTTGATCTATAAATACGGAGCAGCGGACAATTACGAAGATTTCGCAAGCGGAAGAGTAATCTACGGAGGGAAGGGAATTCCCAATTATCCTGTCAGATTGATTACTGAGATCTTTGGAAGAGCAATGGAATACTCGAAGAAGAAAGAAGATCTCATAGTTTATGATCCGTGTTGCGGAGGCGCTTATTCGTTAACTATTCTCGGATTCTTCTATGGAGAAAATATCGGCAGGATATACGGAAGCGATATTTCCGAAGAGATGGTTATACATGCCCGGAAGAATCTGAATCTGTTAAAGTATGCGGGACTTGACGAGGGAAAAACAGAACTGGAAAAGCTTTATTCCGAGTTTGGAAAAATCTCCCATAAAGAAGCGATTGAAAGTATTGATAAATTAAAAGAAAAACTTGTTAAAGATATCGAATCCGAATGTTTTGCAGCGGACTGCACAAAGAGTCTTCCTGATATAAAGCCGGACATCATTATCACGGATATTCCTTACGGAAATCTTGTGAACTGGGGCGGTGAAGGTGAGCTTGATGTTATGATGGACAACTTGCTCAGACTAGCAGGTGATGATACTGTTCTGGCAGTAAGTATGGACAAGAGCCAGAAGATATCATCTGAAGGATGGAGACGCGTCGAGAAACAAAGCATCGGAAAAAGACGATTTGAGATTTTGTGCAAAAAACAGTTATAAACGATTGCGATATATATAAGTTCTATACGGGAAGGTAAGATGTCTCCTGTAGAGAGGTTAGAGTTATGAAGTACAGAAATGCGAGAGACATTTTTCCGGAGAAACTCCTGAAACAGATTCAGAAATATGTATCGGGAGAAACAATCTATATTCCGGCCGGAGCAGAGAAAAATGATTGGGGTGCAACCTCGGGTTATCAGCAGTACATACGAGAGAGAAATGCAGCAATCCGCGATTCTTTTCAAAACGGAAAAACAATCGAAGCATTGATGGAAGAATACTCCCTTTCTTACGATTCAATCAAAAAAGTTGTTTACAGTAAGAAGGAGATAACAATGCTGAAGTATAGCGCAACCGTAGAGTCTGCCATTGAGTATGGCAAACAGGAGAAGATGGATGCATGGGTGCATCTTTATCTTAATGAAGAAGGAAGGAACATTCCCTTTTCCGACGGATTAAAATTATGCGACAGATTCTTTTTCAGTCCCGCACAGTTCCCGGTAAGTTTATTTAAGAGATGCTCGGGACCTGAGGAAGATATGACGTACCGTGTGGATAAGGATTGGTGGGAGCACAAGATTTCCGAACTGACAAAAGTGATTCAGGACGGAACCGAGATGCCTCCTATCATTGTCCACTATGTGGACGGAGAGTTTGAGTTAAATGATGGTAACCACAGATTACAGGTTTACAAAGATCTTGGAATCGAAACCGTATGGGTTATCATCTGGATCACCGAAGAGCAGGAATTAAAAGATTTCATGTGCAAATACGGTGAGTATGTTAAGGATTGTAAGGTAGTACAAAGATGAAGTTATATATTATTACCGGAGCATGCGGTTCCGGAAAATCAACAATGAAGGATGCTTTGGAGAGTATTCTTGATAATACAAAGTATGCATGCATAGACTGCGATGAGGTTGGTCTTAACTGGTGGGACTATGCCGGAACCGAACGAGAGTCCAAGTATAAAGACGATACTTTGGCGAAAGCTGCTCAGATGGCTGAGGGAAAGGATATGATTTTTGTATCCTGTATAAATCCTCAGGACTATATGGCAAGTCAGGAAATTCCCGAGTGCATCGAGTCAACGGATTTTATAGTTCTTAGTCCCGCAGATGAGGAGATCATAAGAAGACTCAAAGCAAGACCTGCCGAAAGAGGCTTTACTTCCGATGAAAAGATTGAGCCTCACGTGGGATTCAACAGATGGTTTAGAAAAAACAAGGGTAAGTTCAATCTGTTTATCGATAACACCGATCAGTCTGTTGATGAAACGGCTAAGATGATAGAGAAATTTATCAATCGTAACTGACATTTAATGGAAAACATACATGCATTGGTAAAACAATGCGGTCTGGGAACAATTGAAGGAGAGATTCTTCCTGTGTCCGGCGGATATATGCACAAAATGTTTAAGGTGCATACATCTGCCGGCACTTATGCTGTGAAAAGTTTGAATCCTGAAATCATGAGCCGCCCGGATGCAATGAGTAATTATTCCGAAGCGGAAAAGCTGGAGCGGATTTTGGAAGACGCCGGTCTTCCTGTTGTGGCGGCATTATCTTTTGATGGGAAAAAGATGATATCCGTAAATGGAAGATATTATTATATATTTCCTTGGATTGAAGGTAGGATAACAGATTTCAATTCGATTGATGCTGAGCAGTGTTATATTGCAGGATCGCTACTCGGAAAGATTCATTCCATTGATTCGAAACCGGTACGTGATGAAGAGAGTGATACCTGCGATATAGATTTCAAATCTTTACTGGATGAAGCGCGTAAGAAGGAAAGCAGGATTGCTCAGTTGCTGGAACCAAGCATTTCATTTCTTGATAATGCATGTGCCAAATTAAATGAAGCAAGGAAAAATCTTCCGAAGATTAAAGTGATCAGCGACGATGATATGGATCCGAAGAATGTGATGTGGCATAACGGAGAAGCATATATCATCGATCTTGAATGTCTGGGATACGGCAATCCGATTTCATCATGTCTGGAACTTTCCATGCAATGGGCAGGAATTGTTACCGGGAATTTTAAAAGAGAAAATCTGGAAGCATTTTTCAAAGGATATCTAGAGAACTACGATAACGGATTCATGTCATACCATGAACTAATAGGCATTGCTTATACCTGGGTGGAATGGCTTGAGTATAATATAAGACGAGCACTGGGAACGGCAAGCTCGGATTCGGATGAAATAAAGCTGGGAGAAACCGAAACGGAAAATACAATACACAGAATTAAGTATTTGAATTCTATTGAAGAAGAGATTGTTTCGGTATTGGAGAACATATGCAAAAGAAGAGAAGAAAATTAAGTATAGTCAGTACCTGGCATTATGTTCGATTGATCTACAGATCGGTACTATTTGTTTTGCTTCTGATCAGTTACATAAGGTTCAGATTTTATTCGGAAGCATCTATCATTGAGAGTGTTGAAAAGATGCCGACAATCATCGTTGTAACATGGGCTATATTTGTAGTGGAAATGATATTTAGATTTTTCCCATCAAAATACGAAAGCCCCGGATGTCAGAAACAGTTTGCAAAGAACTATATAAAATCAGGTTCGACGGAAATTGTAATCCACGACAATAATGCTACGATGCTTGTTGCTCTGATATGGGTGGTCTTTAATGGAGTCTTCGGAGCACTGTACATGACAGGTATTCTTGATGACGGAATCATGATACTTCTGTGCAGCGCATATTCCATCTGTGACATTATATGCATTCTGTTCTTCTGCCCCTTCCAGAGCTGGTTCATGAAGAACAAATGCTGCAGCACTTGCAGGATTTACAACTGGGATTATGCAATGATGTTTACTCCGCTCTTTTTCGTAAGAAAATCTTACACATGGAGTTTGCTGGTTTTATCCGTAGCTTTGCTTATCCGCTGGGAAATAACATTTTATCTGCATCCCGAAAGATTTTCAGAGAAAACAAACGATTATCTTCAGTGTAAGAACTGCACCGAAAAACTGTGCACACACAAAAAACAGCTGAACTCGTTATGGAAACAGATTGAGAAATATACTGCAGAACGAATTAAACGTCTGAAGAAATAATCATATCTGACAAAACAAAGCAAACAGGGACAGGTTTTAAATCTTGTATGACCATATAATTCTTTGTGAAAGGAGGGATACCGATGGATTGGATAAAGACAATTAATAATTCCATAGCATATATGGAAGATAACCTTACAGAGGCAATCACCATGAATGATATTGCTGAACATGTAAACCTATCGGTGTTTCATTTTCACAGAGCATTTTCGATGCTTACGGAAATGTCACCGACAGAGTATCTGCGAAAAAGACGTCTTTCGCAGGCCGGTGCAGAGCTTGTAAACGGAGATGGTAAAGTAATCGATATAGCACTTAAATATGGTTACGAAACTCCGGAAAGTTTTACCAAAGCATTTACAAGGTTCCACGGCATATCACCCATGCAGGCCAAAAAGGGAAGTCCGGTTCAATTCATGAGCAGGTATACTGTAAAGATTGCAATTGAAGGAGGACAGATTATGGAATACAAGATTGAGAAAATGGAAGCTATGGATTTACTTGTGCGTGCAAAGAGTTTTCATGCAGAGACGAGCGAAACCGAGATTCCGAAATTCTGGGATGAGTACCTGGCAGATGAAGAATGCAGAAAGGTTCCTTGCTACCTGGGAGTATGCGCACAGCAGAAAACAGCAGGAGATGAGTTTAAGTATGGAATCGGATGTAAGGCATCGGATGTTAATGGAGTTCCGGCCGGATTTGAGATAATCCATATTCCGGAATATACATGGGCAGTCTTTAAGTGTGTAGGCCCTTCACCTGATGCAATTCAGGAAATGTGGGATAAGATCTATAAGGAATGGCTTCCGGTTTCCGAGTATGAATTAATTCCCGATTACGATATCGAAAATTATCTTCCCGGTGATCCGTCATCGAAAGACTATGTGAGTGAGATATGTATTCCTGTAAGAAGCAACAAATAATATAATAAATTCCCCGGTTATCAAACGTTTCTGATAGCCGGGGTTTTGTGCTATGATACGGTGTAAAAGAATTGAAAGGAAATCAGGAGTGTTGAAGATCATTGATATAGTCGGAGACAACTATTTTGGTAAATGGGATAAAACCCGTACGGCATGCAGAGGGATAGTAATTAAAGAAGGAAATATATTATTGTCTTATGAAACCAATACCGATCAGTGGATGATTCCTGGAGGCGGCCTCGAGGGTGACGAAGATGAGAAAGAATGCTGCATCCGTGAGATAGCGGAAGAAACCGGAATACTCGTAAAACCATCCGATTGTCTGTTTGAAATAGACGAATACTACGAAGAGTGGAAGTGGGTAAACAGATACTTTGTCTGTGAAGAAGGCGGTACTACTCAGATGCATCTTACCGAAAGAGAGAAGGAAGTCGGTATGGAGCCCAGATGGCTTCCATTAGATGACATCATCAAGATTTTTTCTGAACATAGGAAATATGCGGATACTGATGAAATGCGTCGAGGAATGTATCTTCGTGAATATACAGCATTAAAAGAGTATTTAGAGTTACAAGAAAGGAACGGGAATGATAACATTTGACGATCACATTACTCCGGAAGAATATATGGAACTTCGCAAGATGGTGGGATGGATGGAGTTCCCACTGGAAGAAGCGAAGAACTGTGTAGAAAATGCATATATGGTTATCTGCGTCAGAGATGATGATAAAGCTATCGGAGTTGTAAGACTGTTGTGGGATGGAGGATATGTTGCGTTTTTATCTGACGTAATAGTTGCACCTGAATACCAGAAGCAGGGAATAGGCAAGAAACTGGTTGAATCTGTAATTCAGAGAATAAAGGATGATATGAAGCCGGGATTTAAAGTTAAATTGAATCTGAATGCTGCAAAGGGAAAAGAACCATTTTATGAAAAACTCGGTTTCAAAGTAAGACCTAATGAAGATACCGGAGCCGGAATGGATCAGTGGCTTACAGTTTAAATAATCCGGAGAGATGAAAATGAGAAAGAAATGTATTACAATGTCGATTGCATTAATGCTTGCACTCAGTGCATGCGCAAGTGACAGACAGGAGGATGTTATTGTGTCAGATAACAATAACGTATCTGAAGCAACAGAAATCAGCGAGGAGGATATGAGCTCTTTCGCAAGTGGTATTGCTTCTGATGAAACAGAAGAAGCATCGGAAGAAGAGACCGCAGAACAGGAAATTGTTCTGAACGATGAGATAGAGGAAAGATGCCCCACGACTTTAACCGTAACGCGTTCAGATGTGGAGTACGGTGAGTTTACTCACGGAACATATTATTCCGAGACCTGCGGAATGGAGAGAGGATACAGCATCCTTCTTCCGGCAGACTACAGCGAAGACAAACAGTATCCGGTACTGTATCTGCTTCACGGAATTTTCGGAGATGAGTATTCTTTTTCCGGAGATTCGGGAAATAAGATAAAAGAGATCGTCGGAAATATGGCTGCGGACGGACTGATCGAAGAAACCATCATCGTATGTCCCAATATGTTCGCAGCATGGGATCCCGATCAGAAGCCGGGATTTGATGCGGAGAGTTGTCTTCCTTATGATAACTTTATCAATGATCTGACAAACGATCTTATGCCTTATATCGAAGAAAACTATTCCGTTCTTACCGGAAGAGAAAATACTTATCTGGCCGGATTTTCCATGGGCGGACGAGAGACTATTTATATCACTTTGAAGAGACCTGAGCTTTTCGGTTATGTATGCGCAATCTCGGCAGCTCCGGGAGTAGTTGCAACAACGGATAAGTTCATGAGTCATCCCGGACAGATGGAAGAAAGCGAAATGCTTTTTGAAGAGGGTGCAACAGAGCCCAATGTATTTATCATCTGTTGCGGAACAAACGATTCTGTTGTGGGAGATTATCCTAAGTCATATCACGAGATTATGGAAGCAAACGGATGCAATCACATCTGGTATGAGATAACCGGCGCGGATCATGATAACAATGCGATAAGAAGCGGACTTTACAATCTGTTTAAACAGATTGCATATGATAAGAAAGCTTAATTTTTCAATAAACCCTTGCAATTTTGCCTGATAAAGGGTATAAGAATTAAGGAATAAAGTCAGGGGAGCTTGTGTAGCAGGCTGAGAGGAAGTAATCAAACTTCGACCCTTAAACCTGATGCGGATAATGCCGTCGTAGGAAGTCATACACAAGGATTTTTTACAGGAGGATGCCCAAAAGGTATTCTCCTGTTTTTTTATCTTCTGAGAAAGGAGGGAATAAACCACAGATGTGGCGGACTGAGGGGGAGCGCCCTGAGTCTAGTATTATGCGATGGGAAGCCGTGTTCCGGCGTGAGAGGATGCCAGTAAGCATCGACCGAACTACTATGTGGGTATCCCAACTTTTTAAAAGGAGAAAATAAGTCATGAAAAAAACTAACACTAAGAAATTGGCAGTTGCAGGTGCGTTCTGCGCCGTAGCGGTTGTAGGAAGTCTGTTTTCTTTTCCTGTTTTGGGAAGTAAATGTGCACCTGTTCAGCATATGGTAAACATCATGTGCGCAGTTATTCTCGGTCCTGTATACGGAGTGGCAGTTGCTTTTGCTGCTTCACTATTCCGTAATCTTCTCGGCCTTGGAAGTTTAATGGCATTTCCCGGAAGTATGTTCGGAGCTCTGCTGTGCGGAGTGGTTTATTCAAAGACAAAGAACATACCTGCGACATTAATCGGAGAGGTATTCGGTACAGCGGTTCTCGGAGGACTGTGCGCATATCCTGTTGCTATTTTCTTTATGGGGAAAAACGCAGCTGAACTTGCCTTTTATGTGTATATAATTCCTTTCCTGATCTCAACCGCAGGTGGTGCGATCATTTCGGCTGTGTTGATCTACAGTCTTAAGAAATCGGGAATTCTTCAGAACATGCAGGATTCATTAAATAAGTAAGAGGATGAAATATGTTTCAAAAAATGTTTGAGAACGTAAGAGGTAAGAATCCGCTCATCCACAACATTACAAATTATGTAACGGTTAATGACTGTGCAAATATAGTGATTGCCTGTGGAGCTTCTCCCATCATGGCAGATGATAAAGATGAAGTGGAAGATATCACGAATATTTGTGACGGACTTAATATCAATATCGGAACCTTAAACAGCAGAACAATTGAATCCATGCTGATTGCCGGAAAGAGAGCCAACGAACTTGGGCATCCGGTTGTACTGGATCCTGTAGGTGTGGGTGCATCGAAGCTTCGTACTGAAACAGCACTGCGTCTTCTTAATGAAATTAAGTTCACAGTCATCCGCGGAAATATTTCCGAAATAAAAACTTTGGCAGTAGGAAGCGCAACGAACAAGGGCGTGGACGCAGGTATCGGAGACAGAATAAGTGAAGATAATCTTGATGATGCGATATGCCTTGCCAAAGCGTTTGCAGAAAAGACAGGAGCTGTAGTTGCAATCACAGGAAGTGTTGATATCGTTGCTGACAGTCAGAAAGCATATTGCATAAGAAACGGACATCAGATGATGTCTTCGGTTACAGGAACGGGTTGCCAGCTTTCTGCCATGACAGCAGCTTTTGTAACAGCAAATCCGGATCACGTCTTGGACGCTACAGCAGCTGCAGTATCTGCAATGGGTTACGCAGGGGAAATAGCTTACGGCAGAATGAGTAAACAGGATGGAAATTCTTCTTACAGAAATTACATCATCGATGCAATCTACAATATGACTCCCGAAGACCTTAAGAAAGGAGCTAAATATGAAGTGCGATAAAAGTATGATGCTGTTGTATGCAGTTACCGACAGAGCATGGACAGGAAATCAAACTTTATATGAGCAGGTTGAGTCTGCATTAAAGGGTGGAGTTACCTGTGTTCAGCTCCGTGAAAAAGAATTAGATGATGAGGCTTTTCTTAAAGAGGCATTGGAAATCTCTAAGCTGTGCAAAAGCTATAATGTACCGTTTTTCATTAATGACAATGTTGATATTGCAATCAAGTGTCATGCGGACGGTATCCATGTCGGTCAGGAAGATATGGAAGCATCACGTGTTCGCGAGAGAGTCGGAGAAGATATGATGATCGGTGTATCGGTACACTCTGTAGACGAAGCTTTGGAAGCTGTAAAAAACGGAGCAGATTGTCTCGGAGTAGGTTCAATGTTTTCTACATCTACGAAAAAAGATGTGGACCTGCTTCCGAAAGAAACGCTTCGTGATATATGCGCTGCTGTTGATATACCCGTGGTAGCGATAGGGGGAATAAACAGATCAAATATTCTTAAGCTTTCCGGAAGCGGAGCAGATGGCGTGGCTTTAGTAAGTGCGATCTTTGCATCCGAAGATATTGAAAGTGAATGCAGGGAGCTTTATAAGCTGTCTGAAGAAATGATAAAAGCCTGAAAACGATTGCGGCAGATTGGGGGCACCACCTTAAGCCGCTATATAAAACGATGCTGATGTGAAAGGAGTTCATTATGAAAATGAAAACAGCATTGACCATTGCGGGAAGCGACTGCAGTGGAGGCGCCGGAATTCAAGCAGATTTGAAAACAATGACGATGAATGGTGTTTATGCCATGAGTGTGATAACCGCACTGACGGCACAAAACACTACCGGTGTAAGAGGAGTACAGGAAGTTACTCCGGATTTTTTGGTTCAGCAGATTGATGCGGTATTTGAGGATATCCGTCCTGATGCTGTAAAGATCGGAATGGTAAGTTCAGGTGATCTGATAAAGGTCATTTCCGAAAGGTTATCAAAATACAATGCGGAAAATATCGTGCTGGATACGGTAATGGTAGCAACCAGCGGAGCAAGACTTATCAGTGAAGATGCCATAGATACACTTAAGGAGCATCTGATACCTCTTGCCACAGTGATCACTCCCAATATTCCCGAAGCGCAGGTTTTGGCGGATATGACTATCCAAAGTGAAGATGAAATGCTCCGCGCCGCGGAAAAGATTGCAAAGACATACACCTGTGCTGTTTTATTAAAAGGCGGGCACAGTATAAATGATGCCAACGATCTCTTATACAGGGACGGATCGTATAAATGGTTTAAAGGAAAGCGGATTGATAATCCAAATACTCACGGTACGGGATGCACCCTGTCCAGTGCGATAGCAGCTAATCTTGCAAAAGGCTGTGACCTCGAAGCATCCGTACAAAGAGCCAAGGATTATATCTCGGGTGCACTGTCCTATATGCTGGATCTTGGAGAGGGCTCAGGACCAATGAACCATGCTTTTGATCTTACAGGTGAGTTTTCAAAATAATCATGCTTGAAAGGAAATATATAATGAGAAATTACACTACACAAATGGATGCCGCAAGACAGGGTATCATCACTCCTGAAATGAAAGCAGTTGCAAAAAAAGAGTACAGAACGGAAGAGGAGATAAGAGACCTTGAAGCAAAGGGACAGGTTGCCATTTGTGCAAACAAGCTTCATACATGTATCGATCCAAGCGGTGTAGGATCAATGCTTCGAACCAAGATCAATGTCAATCTTGGAGTATCAAAAGACTGCAAGGATTATGATGTTGAGATGGAGAAGGTGATGGCTGCCGTTAATATGGGAGCGGAAGCTATAATGGATCTTTCATCACATGGAAATACACAGCCTTTCAGGAAAAAGCTGACTTCGGAGTGTCCTGCCATGATAGGAACGGTACCTGTGTATGACAGTGTGATTCATTATCAGAGAGATCTGGCAACACTTACCGCAAAGGACTTTATCGATGTTGTACGTCTGCATGCCGAGGACGGAGTTGATTTTGTCACTCTTCACTGCGGAATCACGCGTAAGACCATCGAACAGATCAAAAAGCATAAGAGAAAGATGAATATCGTATCCCGCGGAGGATCCCTTGTCTTTGCATGGATGTGCATGACGGGTGAAGAAAATCCGTTTTACGAATATTATGATGAGATTCTTGAAATTTGCCGTGAATATGATGTGACCATATCACTTGGAGATGCCTGCCGTCCGGGATGCCTTGCGGATGCAAGTGATGTATGTCAGATCGAAGAACTTGTCAGACTCGGGGAACTTACTAAAAGAGCATGGGAAAAGGATGTTCAGGTAATGGTTGAAGGTCCGGGACATATGCCCATGGATCAGATCGAGGCGAACATGAAGCTTCAGCAGACTATCTGTATGGGAGCTCCTTTTTATGTACTGGGACCTCTTGTTACGGATATTGCTCCCGGATATGATCATATTACTTCCGCAATAGGCGGAGCTATTGCTGCGGCAAGCGGTGCGGCATTCCTTTGTTACGTAACTCCTGCCGAGCACCTGGCACTTCCCAATCTTGATGATGTAAAGCAGGGAATCATTGCATCGAAGATAGCAGCACATGCAGCTGATATTGCCAAGAAGATACCTCATGCGAGAGACATAGACGACCGTATGGGTGATGCGCGCAGAGTACTTGACTGGGATGCCCAATGGGAATGTGCACTGGATCCGGAAACAGCAAAAAGCATTCGTGACGACCGTAAGCCCGAACACGATGATACCTGTTCCATGTGTGGAAAATTCTGTGCGGTCAGAAGTATGAATAAAGCACTTAACGGTGAATATATCGATATTCTGTGACTTATTTGGAAATAATAGGGTCTGATACGGTTTAGGTATAATTAATTAAATAAAGTGTGGTATTCTATTATGTGTGATCCTGCTCCAAAGAGAGGAGATATATATATATGAGTATCGCGTCTTTAACGCTGAGCAATTATATAATGATTGCGGAGCTTTTGGGCCTTTGGGTAATGCTTGAGTCAAATGTTCATTTGAACAAGAGGACGATAACGGCAACAAGGATCGTAATCATCTTAATATTCACAGAGGCTCTTTTATGGGCTATCGAAAGATGGACAAGGGAGATAGGATATCTGACTTATACCAGGATAGTTCTTACTCCCACAGTCTATCTGCTTCATCCCATTATCATGCTGGGAATTATGGATATGGCAGAATTTGTCAAAAAGCGCAGATTACTGCTGTATATGCCCATTCTGATCAGTGCTCCTTTATTGTACACATCTCAATGGACACATCTTTTTTACTGGTTCGATTCTAATAACCTGTATATCGCGGCTGACAATGTACTCAGATACTATCCGTATTTTCTGTTTTTATTCTATGTCATCTTGTTTGTAGCAGCCTTTACGATGAGATATGCCAGATACGGCACAGCCGAGAGAAAAGGCATACTGATCAGTATTATTGCAGCATCGATAGGTGTTCTTCTGAATATAATATTCGAGATAGATGTAGATTACAGCACTCTTTTTGCTTCGCTGTTACTCATATACTATCTGTCCTTGTATGTACTTACCGCCAAGGAGGATACCCTTACTCATCTGCTAAATCGTCAGTGCTATTATTCGGACTCTGAAAAATTGAAGGATCAGATAACTGCGGTTGTATCTGTGGATATGAACGATCTGAAAAAGATAAATGACACGCAGGGTCACGATGCCGGAGATAAAGCGCTTTATACCGTTGCCGAATGTCTTACAAAAAACAGAGTAAAGAACAAAAAAGTATATCGTATCGGTGGCGATGAGTATGCAATTTTTTATCTGAATAAAAAAGAGGATGATGTAAAAAAAGACATCGAGAAAATGCGGGCTGAACTGGCACAGACAGATTATGTGTGTGCATTCGGTTATGAAATGGTTGAGAAAAAAGACATCCATCAGGCCATGCTTTCCGCAGACAGGGAGATGTATTCCAATAAAGCCAAATTAAAGAATTCCAAAGAAAGACAAATTGCAGCACACAAGGAAGCAACAATCCGTGTTATGCATGAAGCTCTCGGTTCCGGAATGTGGGGAATGGAATTTGATGATGACGGTAATATGGTATCCGTTGAGTGGAGCCCGGAATTCAGGAGAATGCTCGGATTTACCGATGAGAATGACTTTCCGAATAAATTGGAATCATGGTCTGACCGTCTTCATCCGGATGATAAAGAAAATGTCCTTAAAGAATTTAGAGATACCATATCGGATTATTCCGGAGAGAAGAATTACGATGTGAAATACCGCCTTAAAACAAAGAGCGGTGAATGGAGAAAATACCATGCTCTCGGAAGGCTTTTAAGACGTGATGACGGAACTCCTTTATCATATGTCGGAATGTTCGTTGATATAACCGATAAATAGTTCACCTGCTATGAACCGAGTATGATTCGCAGATGATTTTGCCTGCGCAGTAAACAAAAAGCCGGAGGGTGGTTCCTCCGGCTTAAGTTTTCAAAATAAGGAACAAATTGACCATGGATGACTTATCTGGGATATAATAGTGTTAATATTTAGCAAAAAAGCATTTTACGAAAGAAGGAATGAAAAACAATCATGAGAGCATATGAAAGACTGCTAAATTATGTAGTGATCCATACAACAAGTGATGAAAATTCAAAAACTGTTCCCTCGACAAAGAGGCAGTTTGATCTTGCTAATCTTCTTGTTAAGGAGATGAAGGATCTGGGTATTGAGGATGCCACCGTCGATGATAATTGTTATGTCATGGGACATGTTCCTGCAACAAAGGGATGTGAGAATGCACCGGGGATCGGGTTTATAGCTCACCTTGATACAGCGCCCGACAGTTCCGGAGAAAACGTTCATCCCGTCGTTCACGAAAACTATGACGGAAAAGATGTAGATCTGGGAAACGGTCGTGTTCTTACTACCGAACTGTTTCCTCATTTAAAGGATCTTAAGGGAAGAACACTTATTACAACTGACGGAACAACTCTTCTCGGTGCGGATGATAAGTCCGGAATCGCTGAGATTATGACCATGGTGGAAGTACTTAAAAAGCAGAATATCCCGCACGGTAAAATATGTATTGCTTTTACTCCCGATGAGGAAATAGGACATGGAGCATCACTCCTTGATCTTGATAAATTTGATGCCGACTTTGGTTATACGATTGACGGCGGACCGGAAAACGAGATTGAATATGAGAACTTCAACGCTGCGAAAGCCGTATTTAAGGTCAGAGGCGTAAGCGTACATCCAGGTGATGCCAAGAACAGAATGATCAATGCGGCGCTTGTTGCATGTGAGATTTCTTCAATGCTTCCTTCTGCCGAGACTCCCGCTCATACGGAAGACAGAGAAGGATTCTATCACCTTACAGATATAAAGGGCGATGTTGAAAATGCAAAGATCGAATATATCATAAGAGATCATGATGCATCTTTGTTCAATGCAAAGATTGAAACGCTTCGTAAAATTGAGAAGATACTTAATGAGAAGTATGGTGATGGAACCGTAACTTTATCAGTAACGGAACAGTATCGCAATATGATAGAAAAGATCAAGCCTCATATTCATATTGTAGAAACTGCAAAAAAATGTATTGCTGAGCAGGGGCTTGCGGTTAAGGATGTTCCTATCAGAGGAGGTACGGACGGAGCACAGCTTTCATTCCGCGGACTTCCCTGTCCTAATCTTGGAACCGGCGGATATGCTTTCCATGGACCTTTTGAACATATAACTGCAGAGGGTATGGATTCGGTGGTTAAGATTGTTTGCAGTATCGTTAAATCCTATGCGGAAAGGAAAAACTGATATATGAAAGTATTCAAAGAGATTTTTGATTCATTGATCATTGCAGGCACAATAATACTACTGATCGGATTATATTATTGGATAATAAAAGCCGGTCTGCCATATCAGGATGCCCCAACGGAATTACAGATACAGTATGCTATTAACTTGGGCATAGGTGAGACTTTGGTTAAAACCGGAATATGTGTGACGGCTCTGGGTTCTGTATGCCGTATAGTATTCGGTGTTATTGGAAAGAAAAAGAAATAAGATAATACATGAAGAATTTTTTATCTGCCAGAAAAGGTTTTTACAAAGAACTTTTTGTTCTGGTAATTCCCATCGTAATACAAAATTTGATAGCTTCATCGGTAAGCGTTGCTGATACCCTGATGCTGGGAAATGTGGATCAGACATCTCTTTCCGCCTCGGGACTTGCCGGACAGTTGATGTTTTTAATTAACGTCATGTTCTTTGGACTTAATTCCGCACTCACGATCCTCGCATCGCAGTATTGGGGTAAGAAGGATGTAAAAGTAATATCCAAGATCCTTGGTATCGGACTGATAATTGCCATGATAGTAACGGTTTCTTTTTCCGCGGCGGCATTTTTCATTCCGAGACATGTTATGTGGATCTGGACAGATGATCCGGAACTTATCGCGGCAGGTGCAAAGTATCTGAGATTCGTCGCACCTTCTTATATCTTCCTCGGATTGTTCCAGCCTTATCTTACAATACTGAAGAGTTGCGAGAGAGTTGTGTTTTCTACCGTAACATCAACCGCGGCACTTTTCATAAATGTAATATTCAATTACCTGCTAATATTCGGCCACGGGCCTTTTCCTGAAATGGGAATAGAGGGAGCGGCAATTGCAACCTCAATCTCATGCGGAAGCGGAGCACTTATCTGTCTGATTGATTTTCTCAGACAAAAAGTTCTTCCGAAGAGTCTTCGCGTAATGTTTGGAATTCCCAGAGCTCTTGTCGTTGACTTCTTCAAGTATTCCCTTCCCGCATTTGTTAACGACGTAATGTGGGGACTTGCATTTACGGTTAACTCGATCATCATGGGACATCTCGGTTCAGATATCGTAGCTGCTAACGCTGTTGTATCTTCTGTCAGAGATCTCGTAACTGTTGTTGGCTTTGGAATTTCCGCGGCAGCTTCAATTATGCTCGGAAAAGAAATCGGAGAGAACAAGCTTGATGTTGCCAAGAAGGATGCATCATCCATTGTAAGAGTTACTGTTTTCTCGGGATTTATTTCAGGATTTGTACTCTTACTTATAAGTCCCTTCGTTCCGGGTCTTGTGGATATTACGGAGACTGCCATCAGATATCTGCAGATAATGCTGTACATTAACATCGCATATCAGATGGGACAGATTATCAATACTGTTCTTATTGCCTCCATATTCAGGTGCGGAGGAAATTCCAAATACGGAATGGTGCTGGATATCATATGTATGTGGTGCTTTGCGGTACCGCTTGGTCTTATCAGCGCATTTGTATTAAAGCTTCCTCCCCTTATCGTATATGTACTTATGTGTACTGATGAATTTGCGAAGATGCCTTTTGCGGTTCATCACTATCTTAAGGGCGGATGGATCAGGAACATCACAAGAGACAACGTGGCATAAGGCTCAAGTTTGTTTGGAAATATTCTTGAGGTTGCGCCACATATAAATGGTATTTATAATCGTAGACAGAAACGTTGTTTTGTTTTTGAAAGGAGTTTTTATGAGGATCCGTGTAGTAATGGCTCAGTAGTCTGAGCTTAAATAAATTGAATCGTAAGCTCAGATGAATCCTAACAGTTCTATTTTAGGAGGATAAAAATGAGCTATATAAAGGCAGAGGATATACTGCCCAAAGAATTAATTGAAACGATTCAGCAATATGTAGAAGGAAAGTCAATTTATATACCGAGTAAAGAAAAACAGGAGTGGGGCACAACCACATCCGCTAAATCATTCTTTCGTGAAAGAAATGAAAAGATCTATGCGGGACATCTTAAGGGTTTATCCAACGTAGAACTTGCCCTCAGTTTTTCTTTGTCTGAAAAAAGCATACAAAGAATCCTGCGAGATCAGAGAACGGCTTGACCTTAAGTGGATCAAATTGATACAGCCTGCGTCAGGGTATTCAGACGCTGCGGAGGTTGCGGGAAGAAACAGGAATTCATTAATTCGGGAAAGTTTAGAGTTAATGCAAACGGTAAAACCGTTGATGTGTGGCTGATATACCGATGTAAGAAGTGCAAACATTCCTGGAACCTCACGATCTATGAAAGGACAAGGCCGGGTAAGATTCCGGAGGAACTCTTTGAAGCATTTCAGTCAAACGATGAGGATACTGCCTTTGAGTACGGCAGGAATATTGATTTTTTGAAAAAGAATAAAGCTGAATTAAATTAACTTAGGACAGGTTCTTACGACCTGTCCTGTTTTGTATATAGGAGAAACACAATGCTTGAACGTATGGATGATTTTTTTACAGCCCGCTGTCAGGGTTATGATGAACATATGAGAGAAGATGTTGAGGGTGATGACGCTTTCTATGAATTTACCGCATCGCTTTTACCGAAGGTAGAAAAAGCTCACATTCTGGATCTCGGATGCGGAACGGGACTTGAACTGGAAGAATATTTTAAGGTTAACTCTTCTGCGAAGGTTACCGGAATAGATATGACCAGAGCTATGCTTGATGCACTTGAAGCAAAATTTCCGGACAAAGAGCTGACTTTAATCTGTGATTCATATTTCGATGTTCCTTTCGGTGAAGAGAAGTATGATGCTGCAGTATCGGTAGAGTCGCTTCATCACTTTTCCAAAGAGGAGAAGATTCCTCTCTATAAGAAGCTTTGCAAAGCTCTTAAACCGGGAGGGTATTTTATACTTACGGATTATTTTGCGGAGCTTAATGAGCAGGAGGACTTTTTCAGGAGAGAGCTGTTAAGGATTCGGAAAGAGGAGAATCTGCCTGATGGGGTATTCTATCACTACGATACTCCTCTTACTGTTGAGCACGAAAAAGAAGCCCTTTTGGAAGCAGGCTTTGAAGCGGTGGAGATACTTGGTAATTGGGAGACGACTTGTACATTAAAGGCAGTCTCTACTTTACGTAGGTAGTTATCCGGACGGCACAGCGTTATGATGCCGTTATGGAGGTAACAGAATATGGATCAATATATTACGGGAGCGGCGATTAAGCAGCTTCGAGAGCAAAAGAAGATGACCCAGAGCGAACTGGCGTCCGAACTCGGGGTCAGCGATAAGAGCGTTTCTAAATGGGAGACCGGAAGGGGATATCCGGACATAACCCTGCTGGAGCCCATAGCGCAGACTTTCGGAATTTCCATAGCGGAGCTTTTATCCGGAAACAGGATACAAAATGCCAATGTATCGGCTAATATGATGCGATCGAGGTTCTATGTCTGTTCGGTTTGCGGTAACGTGATTCACGGTATGGGGGAGGCACTGATCTGCTGCCACGGGATTCAGCTTATGCCTGAGGAAGCGGAGCCTTCGGATGATGATCACAAGGTAATTGTAGAGATGGTTGAAGATGAGTATTATGTCAGGATAGAGCATGAGATGAAAAAGACTCACTACATATCCTTTATGGCGGCTGCTTCATCCGATAAATGCGAGCTGGTTAAGCTATATCCCGAGGGAAATGCCGAGGCAAGGTTTAAGATAAGAGGGGTTAGGAAACTCTTTTTCCACTGTAACCGAGACGGGCTGTATTTCTACGATTTTTAATGAAAAAAGAACCGGAAACGGTTCTTTTTCTATTGTTGTCGGGGGGCTGTTTTTGATAGAATAAATTTTTAGGAGATATATTAAGGAAGAGGTCGGATTTACGACCGATTAGGGGTAGGGTATGTCTGAACAGGATAGGGAAAGACAGGAAAAAGCGGAGGAAAATCTCGGCAAAGCCGTTATGGGGATTGCCTGGTTTTTCTTTGCAATAAAATTCATAGTGATAGCTTCCGTAGTGGCGCTACCCGTTGTGTGGTTTCTTCATAAACCATTGTGGATAGCTCCGATTGCGGGAGTTGTTTTATATACCTTGTGGCGCGTAGTTTGGAGAGCGTTTTGGAAATTTGTTACCTGGTCGATGAGAGATTAATGTATCTGTGAGGTATTAAGCGGGATGGGATACTCGGCATCCAAGAACAAACTGTTCACTAAGATTATACTTCTGGTTGAAGTGATCATTTTGATCACCAGTTCCTTGTTTTGTACGGTTTCCATATACAGAGCAAGGGTCGGAATCCGTAAGGCGATTCAGCAGAGAATGCTGGATATTTCAAATTGTGCGGCAGGCTCGGTTAACGGAGATGTTCTGGGTGCTTTGGATGAGAGTACGATCGGAACTCCCGAGTACGAGGATCTTTACAGCAGACTTGCAGTATTTAGAGATAATGTCGAGTTGGAATACGTTTATGCCATCAAGCAGGTAGGCGAGAAAGACTTCATTTTCACCATGGACCTGGACCAGGTCAGACCGGCGGCTTACGGCGACAGTGTTAAATATACCGAAGCACTTGCCAGTGCCGGAAGAGGCGTGGCTGCGGTTGATGAGGTTCCTTACTCCGATTCATGGGGCGTTTTCTACAGCGCATACAGCCCGGTCTTTGATTCAAAAGGAAACGTAGCAGGAATCGTTGCGGTTGACTTCGCGGTGGACTGGTTTGAATATCAGCTCTCTTCACAAACCAGATCAACCATTATCAGTTATATAGTAATCTTATTGCTTTCTCTTCTCGTTGCAGCAGGTTTGTCAATGATAACGGTCAGACCTTTTGTTCGGGCTCAGGGAGAGCTTCTTGCGGAGAAGGTCCGTGCGGAAAGTGCAAATCATGCCAAGAGTGATTTCCTTGCCAACATGTCACACGAGATCCGAACTCCCATCAATGCCGTTCTCGGAATGAATGAGATGATCCTTAGGGAAGACCGGCGTGCTCAGGAACTTGCGAAGAGCGATTCCGCTGAAGTGATGGAAACCCTTAATAACATAGGAGTCTATGCAAATGATGTTAAGAACGCGGGACATAACCTTCTTGCGATCATAAACGATATCCTTGATTTCTCCAAGATCGAAGCCGGTAAGATGGATATTACCGAAGCACCTTATCAGCTCAGCTCACTTTTAAACGATCTTAACAATATGATCCTTTTCAAGGCTCAGGATAAGAGACTTGATTTCAAGATAGACGTGGACAGAACTCTTCCCGATGACTTGTACGGAGATGAGGTTCGTGTTCGTCAGATACTGACAAATATTCTCGGAAATGCGGTTAAGTATACTGAGAAGGGCTCTGTAAGACTTACTCTCAGGGGAGAAGAGCAGGGCGACGGAACAATACTTCTTAAAGCTGAAGTTTGTGATACAGGAATCGGAATTCGTCCCGAGGATAAAGAAAAACTGTTTACCAAGTTCCAACGGCTTGAGATGGAAAGAAACAGTACCGTCGAGGGAACAGGATTAGGACTTGTAATCACACAGCGCCTTCTTGATATGATGGGCGGCACGATTACAGTAGAAAGTGAATACGGAAAAGGTTCTGTTTTCACAGTAACAATTCCTCAGAGAATCGTATCAAATGTATCCG
Source organism: uncultured Lachnospiraceae bacterium (assembly GCA_902794095.1). Classification (GTDB taxonomy): domain Bacteria; phylum Bacillota; class Clostridia; order Lachnospirales; family Lachnospiraceae; genus AC2028. The sequence goes on from CADBFZ010000003.1 coordinate 148,878, forward strand.
TAGGAAATTTCCAGGAACGCTTTGAAACCAACATGCAAAAGGGTGGTGCATATAAAGAATCATTCCGTGCACCTTCCGCAAAAGTACTTGTTGTTGATGACACCAGGATAAATCTTGCCGTTGTATCAAATCTTCTTAAGAGCACTCTCATGCATATCGAAACTTCGCTTTCCGGAGCCGAGGCAGTTAAGAAGGCAGAAGATACAGAGTATGATCTGATCCTTATGGACCAGCGAATGCCGGAGATGGACGGAACCGAAGCACTTCATAAGATTCGCGAAACATCCGGCGGAAAGAATGTTAAAACTCCCGTCATATGTCTGACTGCGGATGCGGTAATCGGAGCAAAGGAAAGATATCTGTCCGAAGGATTTTCCGATTATCTCACCAAGCCCATAGACAGTTTTGCACTTGAGAAGATGCTCAGAAAACATCTTCCCGAAGATAAGATCGAGCTTGTAAAAGAAGACGTAAAGACTGAAGAGAAACTTGATGAAAAGGGTGACGTCGAAGTAGCGGATTCATTTAACGTACTTAGAGCCGCAGGTGTTGATCCCTCAGAAGGACTTCAGTACACAAATAATGATGAAAGTTTTTATCGCTCACTCCTTAATGAGTATGCAGTAAGCTACCCGGAAAAATCAGAGAAGATAAAGGGAAGTTTATCAGCGGAGAATTGGAAAGAGTACGGAGTTTATGTACATGCACTTAAGAGTACATCCAAGACGATAGGTGCCATGGAGCTGTCGGAACTTGCAGCTAAGCTTGAGGAGGCGGCAGGCAAATCCGATTCGGATACCATCAAGAGCAAAAACGATCTGATGATGAAGCGGTACGAAGCGGTAGCAAGAGCCATCAAACTAACCGAATCAAAATAATCATAACCGCTTATCCGAATGGGTAAGCGGTTTATAAATTGGGGGTAATGAAATGAAGTTGTCAGAAAGACCTATGGAGATCACGGATAAGACATTCCGTTTTGATGCGTTTAAAGACGGATCCGTGGTACCCGGAAAAAAGTGCGGAAGACTTCCTGCTATGGGATGGAACAGCTGGAATGCTTTCGGAAGCGGAAATACCGAAGTACTTACAAAAGCCATGGCCGAGAAAATGGTGGAACTCGGGCTGGATAAACTCGGATACAAATATGTTGTTCTGGATGACGGTTGCTATAAGTCAGAAAGAGTTAACGGTCTTCTTTCCAACGAAGAAGAAAAGTTCCCTTCAGGATTTAAAGCACTTGCGGATTTCCTTCATTCCAAGGGACTAAAGTTTGGAATGTACAATGACATCGGAAGCAATCTCTGCGCAGGTGCTGCTGTAGGTACATGCGGACACGAAGCAGAGGATGCCGAGACATATATTAACTGGGACATCGATTTTATCAAAGTTGATAATTGTTATTACCTCTGGGACAATGCAACATTTTCAAATGCTGAAAATGCAAAGTACACCTATGCACCTGCAATAAAAGGCATTCGAGTGGAAGGCGCAGGGATAATAGTTTCTCTTGATGCTGCTAATGAAGGAACTCTTTTTGGTAACGGAGCATGTATCTGTGAAGAGGACGGAAAATCATTCGTAAAAGGAATCGGAACTTTTGACGGAACCGGACCCGATAATACTCCCGTAGGAATCCTAAGTAGCGAACTTAGATTTACGATAACCGCAGATGATGAGTGTGATGCAGATCTTTATGTTGAGTACGCAACGGGAAAAGAACCCGAAGTAGGATGCTGGTTGGAAGTAGCAACAGGCGAAGGAGATAATGCCAAGTTCTTCTATGACGATCTTCTTCCGGAAACAGAGAGTAAGACTTCTTTTACAGAATCAGCACCGATAAAGATTCATCTTGCAAAGGGTGAAAACATACTTCGCCTTATGAATCACAGACGTCAGGAGAACACTCTGTGTTCATATGCCGAACTTGTAAAGGGATTTGAAGAAGCTTTTAAAAAGCGTCCCGATAAAAAAGAAATCATTCTCTCCATCTGCGAATGGGGAAAGACTCAGCCTCAGAACTGGGGGTACAAAGTCGGAGACTCTTGGAGAATTCTTAATGACATTACCTTCCAGGTGGGTGCTGACGGAAATCCCGGAAGAGGCAATTGGGCCGGTGACTATACCACAGGTGTAACGAACCAGTACAACAAAGCAGTTATCATGGATGAGTTTGCAGGTCTTGAAAAAGGCTGGAACGATCCTGACATGATGATGATCGGAATGGATGGTCTCGATGAAACCATGTGCAGAAGTCACATGGCAATGTGGTGTATGATCAACTCCCCTCTTATGCTGGGACTGGATCTTAGAAGAGTTGAGAAGGGAGATTGGATTTACAACATCATCTCCAACAAAAATCTCATCGCATTAAATCAGGATCCACTGGGAGTTCAGGCTAAGAGAATTTACTCAACTTTTGAAACTGAAAATCCGGATACGGTTTATCTGCGTGACAATAAGCGAGTTGATGTTCTTGCCAAGCCTCTTGATGACGGAAGTATCGCCCTCGGTTTCTTCAATCTCGACTTAGAGGATAATAACGAGAAGATTACTGTGGATAAGAACCACATTCTGAAATTCCTTCGTGGAAAAATGAAAGATGCTGATGCATTTGAAAATGCAAAGGCATATACAGTAACGGATATGTGGAATGAAGAAAGCTTCGTTAATGAAACAGGCATCTTTGAAATATCCGGAATCAACGCTTGTGATAATACAGTATGGAGGATTAAGCCTCAGTGAGTCTTCTTCGGTTTTTGACATTGATATTAAAAAATGAAAAAGCAATTGTTGAAGCACACAAACTCGGATTGATTGATCAGGATGATACTAAACATCCCGACGAAGCGGTTGTCCGCAAGAAAGCTGCAAAGATTTTTCACATGTATCTGCTTAATGTGATGCATGTTAAAGACGAAGATGATATATCGCCCGCATCAATCATGAAGGATCTGTATGATTGCAGAGTATGTGTTAATCATATCGCCCAGGTATATCTTAAAGGAATCATGAAAGCTCATGAGTATCCGGGCGGATTGATCTTGTTTGACTCTGATGTTGAAATAACCGAAGCGGAAGTTAAAGAAGCATTGGATAATCTGAATTGAAAGGAAGACAGTTATGGATAAGAAAGCGGATGCATATTTATTTGGTCAGATTCTCGGAACTCATTCCTTCCTTTTAAAAGATGGATTTTTAAAACCCGATGAGTACGCAGAGATTGGTGCCCAGTATTTTCTTCCGGGAGGCGAGACCGGAACTGCTGCGACGGTTCTTGATTCACTGGGAGTCAGTGTAAAGATGGACGGCACCTGGATTGGAAAAGAAGTCGCTCCCATGCTTAAGGATTTCTATGCAGGCAAAAACGTAGATATGTCATCAATGAATTTTAACTACGACGATCCCGGAGTTATGGACTATGTCGTAATAGCGGGACTTGTTCGTTCTCCCATGGGAAGATTCCAAACCTTGTTTGCTGAAGGTAAGCGCTGGTGGAGTATACCTAAGGAGGAAGATATCGCATCTGCAAAAGCTGTTGCCATCGATCCCTTTTTCGGAGATGAAACCAAACTTGCTGCAGAACTTTGTGTAAAGCATGGCGTTCCCTATGTGACTATCGATTCAAGGCACGACTCATATCTACATAAGCATGCGGCAATAAATGTTGTATCCAAAGAATGCACCGAAGGTGACTATAAGGGAATGGAAGCCGAGGAGATCATGAAGCTTATGCAAAGTGAAGCCGAAGGTCTTACCATAATAACCCGAGGTGGTGAGGAGATGCTATATGCAAGGAAGGGCGAGGAGATTCATTACATGAAGCCTTTCGATGTAGAGGTTAAGAGCACACTTGGTGCCGGTGATACATTCAAAGCAGGATGCGTATACGCACTATTGCATGGCATGAGTGATGAAGAGACGGTAAGATTTGCAAGTGCATGTTCGGGAATTGCAATATCACGATTCCCTCTTCCATTGAATCCTCCGAAGCTTGAGGAAGTAAAAAAAATACTTGGCAGGTAAATATATAGGCTATACATGCCGATATACTATATGGAAGACTGTCTTCATGAAACGGATTTCATGATATTGATACAGGGAGGTGTCATATGAAGATAGGTGAGGCTAAGCCGACATATTATGCCAATCGAAGGCAGCTGGTTGATCAGATAAGGGATTTGGCTTCCAAAAAAGAAAAAGCAGAGAATGCCTTTAAAGCTACGGGAGAATCTGCATTCTCGGACCAGGCAGCAACGCTTGAGCTATCCCTGGAAGCAACTCAGAAAGCATTTGAAGATAATCAAAAGGTTCTCGATTCTCTTGTCGAGCAGGAAGTTGCGATCGCCAATATGGAGGTTTCCAAGCAGCAGGGTGATGCGATGGAAGAAGAGATGAAAAATCTCGGAAAGATCATGATCGTCTTCAGACGCCTTGCGAAGGGCGACATCGTTCCGTTAACCGATGAAAAGAAGCTGATGGAATATGATGATAAGATGTACCAGATGGCTAAGAATATGCAGGCCATGGCTCAGCAACTTGATAAAGAGCACGAGAAGCATAAGTCACTCTGGGAAGACGAAGAGCCTAAAGAGTATCCCGATCCTGAGGAAGTTGCGAATAATACGGAATTCAGCGGAGAACTTCCTGATATAGAAATTCCCGAGACTCCGGAACTTTCTGATATAGAGATTTAAAAGTAATTGACACAGACTTAATACCGAGATAGAATCAACGTAATAATTTTGTGAGGAGATATGCTCTTGAAAAGCAATTCAATGAGATATTCATACATTACCATTATTACCATGTACGAAGTATATGGTCTTAAAGGCATGTGTAAATATCCGGATTGCAGATAAGAGCAGATTTCACAATGACAGATCAAGGTGATTACCGCTTATCCTGCAGGATAAGCGGTTTTTTATTAGGGAGGTACGTTTATGGATCTGATAGTTATAATCGGAAGCGGAGCAGTAGGTAAGATGACAGTAGGTCAGGAACTAATGAAGATCACAGACTTCAGATTGTTCCACAATCACATGATGATCGAGCCTGTTCTTGAGATCTTCGGTAAATTTGACGGAAGCGTAGTCAGCAGACTTCGTGATGTTGTCTTCGAAGAATTCATGAAGACAAATTATCAGGGCATGATCTTTACCTTCATGTGGGCATTTGATATGCAGGATGACTGGGACTATATCAAATCAGTTACAGACAAATTCGAAGCTACCGGAGGAACGGTATACTATGTCGAACTTGTTGCCGACAGAGCTGTGAGACTTGAGAGAAACAAGACCGAAAACAGACTTAGGAATAAAGCATCAAAGCGAGACATTGAAGCTTCCGAAGGAAGAATGCTCAGAGAGGAGACAAAGTATCGCATAGTAAGTAACGATGGAGAGATCCCTTTTGAAAATTACATCAAGATAGATAATACAAATCTTGAACCTGACGTTGTGGCGAAGATGATCAAAGACCGATTTAACCTGCATGATAAAGGAAATGCCGATCTGGTTAACAGGATAAAGCTTGATCCGGTTAAAGAGCAGGAGATCGGTATACTTCATGAAATGCAGGTCATGAGTTTTATGCCTCTTTACGAAAAGTATCATGACGAAGGTTCACCTGCCATCGAGCCTGTTGAAAGAATACAGAGCAGATTTGCGGTCACAAACAGGAAATACTATTTCATACTTCTCGACGGAGTAAGAGTCGGCGCGATCAATATAGGTCATAATGATCCGAATGAGCATGAGGTTTCTTTCATCAGTCCGCTTTTTGTACTTCCCGAATATCAGAATCGCGGGATAGGGTATATAGCTATCCAAAAAGCCTTTGAACTTCTTCCTGATGTAAAGACATGGAAGCTGGAGACAATTCTTCAGGAACCTGCAAACTGTCATTTGTACGAAAAGTGTGGATTTGTAAGAGTCGGTGAAGAAAAGATCGTAAACGATAAGATGACTCTTATAGATTATATTCTGGAGAAATGAGAATCCCAAATCTCAATAAAACCTTAAAGAAAAATAAGTTGTATATAAATGTGCGCCGGTGATATTATGCATCGGTGCACAGGGGTACGTATTATGAAAAAGGAAGGTTTTATTGATGAAGTTCTACAAGTATTTGGCCGCTGTTCTGGCTGCGGCGATCATGGTTTCAGGATGTGCTGCAAAAGGAGGTACAGGATATTCCGGAGATGATCTTGTAATTGATCGAATAGTTTCGGAGGATAATAAAGGGGAGGAAGATGATGCAAGTGAACGGATTACCGACGTTGAAGAGTCTGATATTGCAGAAACAGAAGAAACAGTCTCGGTATCCGATTATTATTCTTTTACCCCTTATATATATTCTGAAAAGCTTTCGGAAATCCGCGATGAAAAATTCTGGCAGGCTTTCTATAATATGATAGATGCAATTCGTGCAGGAGAAGATTCTTTTGAGTGTCCTGATGAGGAAACATACTGGCAGGTAATTGATCCGTATACATTAAATTATCTATATCCGGTAGCCTGTGTGAATATTAGTCCATATTATGGAGACGGACTGTTCTATGAAAATGGTAGGGGTTATATATATTATGCCATTCCCAAGGAAGCGTTTGAGAAAAAACGTATAAAATTTGAAGAGGAGATAACGGCTATTCTTCATGAATGTGTCAGAACCGATTATTCCGATTTTGAGAAGTGTCTCTCTCTGTATACTTACATCGCAGATAATTTTACATACGATTATGAAAAATTCGAATCCGGCAGAATCGACCTGGATGAGGGCGCGACTTACAGTGCCTTTTCCAAGAAGTGTGGAATATGCGGTGAAATAGCTTCAATCTACGCTTATCTTCTTCTTCAGTGCGGAGTGGATGCACTTGCCATTGATTCTTCGGAGGATGCACATTCCTGGACTTATGTAATGATCGACGGAAAAGGATATCACTGCGATCCTACGTGGGCATTAAGAGATGAAGGTGAAGATCTTTATCTTTGGGATTTTATGGTCACCTCGGATTATAGAGCTGAGGAAGGGCTCAATCCTTATCAGATCAGAGCGTTCATGTTTTATGATCATGATTACAACTATAATGAGACGGATCTTTCCGCAGATGATGAAAAATACTCCGAACTGTGGCCGTGTGCCTTTGACAGTCTGGACACCGAGAACAATATAGTCTATTGCCATGACTTCACAGATGGATCACCTTTCGAATACAGATACGAAGATTAAGACTTTCGTTAGTGTATAGCCAGCCGGAACTTGAGAATTTAGAAATTATAGATACCGGTGAATGGAACAAATGGTGAAACTCATCTTGACATCTTAATTTTTCCTGTGTTACATTCAGATAAACCGTTGATGAAGAGTAAGTAAGTTAGGACCTCCTTTTAAGAGAGAGTCGCAGGCGGTGGGATTGCGACAAAAGTGTTTTAACCGAATGGACTTCTGAGGGCGATCAGAAACGAGAGATCGGAGTATGAGAGACGGAGGTGAATCTCCGTTAACAAATTCGGCATATGGTTGTATGCGCTAAGTGGGTGTGAGATCACACCAAGCCGGGTGGCACCGCAGGTAAACATTCTACCTGTCCCAGCAGTAACTATTACTGTGGGACAGGTATTTTTTTTATTCCTGTCCCGAAAAAGAAACCGAAAGGTTTCAGGCCTAGAAAGGAGATTATTATGGCTGACAAGACAATTCCCTACAAGATCTATCTGTCCGAAGAGGATATGCCCAAAGCATGGTACAACCTCAGAGCTGACATGAAGAACAAACCCGCTCCTCTTCTTAATCCCGGAACAGGAAAGCCTCTCACCGCTGAAGAGCTTGCTCCTATTTTCTGTGAAGAGCTCGTAGCTCAGGAACTTGATGATACAACTCCTTTTATCGAGATTCCCGAGGAGATCCGTAACTTCTACAAGATGTTCAGACCTTCACCTCTTGTACGTGCTTACTGCCTTGAGGAGAAGCTCGGAACTCCTGCAAAGATCTATTACAAGTTCGAAGGAAACAATACCAGCGGAAGTCACAAGCTTAATTCCGCAATCGCTCAGGCTTACTATGCCAAGAAGCAGGGCCTTAAGGGTGTAACCACAGAGACCGGTGCAGGTCAGTGGGGAACAGCTCTTTCAATGGCATGCTCCTACTTCGGACTTGATTGTAAAGTATACATGGTAAAGGTTTCTTATGAGCAGAAGCCTTTCCGCCGTGAGGTAATGAGAACTTACGGAGCTTCCGTAGTTCCTTCTCCTTCAGAGACAACCGAAGTCGGAAAGAAGATTCTTGCCGAGCATCCCGGAACTACAGGAAGTCTCGGATGTGCTATTTCCGAAGCAGTTGAGGTAGCTACCAAGAATCCCGGATACCGTTACGTTCTCGGAAGCGTACTTAATCAGGTTCTTCTTCATCAGTCTGTAATCGGACTTGAGACCAAGACCGCACTCGATAAGTACGGAATCAAACCCGACATCATCATCGGATGCGCAGGTGGCGGATCAAATCTCGGAGGCCTTATTGCTCCTTTCATGGGTGAGAAGCTTCGCGGAGAAGCAGATTACCGCATCATCGCAGTTGAGCCCGCATCATGTCCCAGCTTCACAAGAGGAACATTTGCTTATGACTTCTGCGACACCGGAATGATTTGTCCTCTTGCCAAAATGTATACTCTCGGAAGCAGCTTCATTCCTTCTCCCAACCACGCAGGAGGACTTCGCTTCCACGGTATGAGCTCAACTCTTTCCCAGCTGTATCATGACGGATACATGGAGGCTACCAGCGTAGAGCAGACCGCAGTATTCGAAGCAGCAGAGATGTTTGCAAGAGTTGAGGGAATCCTTCCCGCACCCGAAAGCTCACACGCTATCAGAGCAGCAATTGATGAAGCACTTAAGTGCAAAGAAACAGGTGAGGAGAAGACCATCGTATTCGGTCTTACCGGAACCGGTTACTTCGACCTTGTTGCATATCAGAAGTTTAACGACGGAGAGATGACCGATCAGATTCCTACCGATGAGGATATCGCAGCTTCAATCGCTAAGCTTCCTAAAGTACCTGAGATGTAATTTATGTGACGCAGTAAAAAGGGGACGGTGAAAAAGAACCGTTCCCTTTTATCTTGACATTTATTTTGCATGTGATATTCTTAAGTCACGAAATCTAAAAGAAAGCGAGGTAGTTTTAATGTTTGTAAATAGAAAAGCTTGCGCAAACGAATATAGTATGACGACCTCGGTTTATGCTCATTGATCTTAAAATGAATTGATATCTGAACCGTGGCTTTTCAGTCACGGTTTTCTTTTGCCAGAAGGGCATCTGAGCTGAGGTCTCCATACTATGAATTACATTTATGGAGAATCAGAAGTGAACAATATTTCAATCGATCAAAACAAAGAACTTATCGGCAGGATTATGTCGGTATCAAAAAACAGCTTTACCATCGGATATGAAGATGAGGAAATTCCGGGAAAGCTCAAAGGTAGTTTCTACGGTGAAGACAGTGAATGCCTTCCTGTTGTTGGAGACTATGTAAATTTCAGATATAACCCTCAGGGTGAATCCATGATACTAAGCGTATGCGAAAGGAAGAATCTGCTTCAAAGACCGGATCAGGCTAAGACAGCGGTGATGCAGTACATGGTCGCAAATGTAGATTACGCATTCATCATCACATCGCTTAACGAAGACTACAGCTATAACAGAATTGCCAGATATGTGAGCGTTGTGCTTCAGGGTGGTTCGATTCCCGTCGTAGTCCTTACCAAATCAGACCTTTGCACCAATCCCGGAAGATATATAAGGGAAGTGGAATCAATATCCGACAAGGTAAGGGTTCATGCAATATCAGCAATCTACGGAATTGGGACGGATGAACTGGAAGAGTATATGAAACCCGGAGTTACGATCTGCCTACTGGGTTCATCCGGTGCGGGTAAGTCCACACTCATCAATTCCCTGTCCGGTGAGGAGATTATGAAGACATCCGAAGTCAGGGAATCCGATTCGACAGGTAAACATACCACAACCCATCGTCAGCTGCTTAAACTTAAAAACGGGGTTTCGATTATCGATACTCCGGGTATGAGAGAAATCGGAATGGCAATGACGGAAGACGGAATCGATGAGACCTTCTCGGATATCGTAGAGCTTGAAAGCATGTGCAAGTTCAGTGACTGCAGGCATGATACGGAACCCGGTTGTGCGATAAAGGCGGCAATCGAAAGCGGGGAGCTCTCGGAAGAAAGATACATGCTTTATAAGTCCCTGGGAACCGAGAATCAGCGAAACTATGCCAAGAAAAAGATGATCTCTAAATGGGCTAAGGTATCCAAGAAGTTCAAGGATATGAATAATATCTATTAAGCTTTCTTAAACCCGGGGTGAATGCCCCGGGTTATGCTATAATATTTAATTGTGAGGGTACTACCCGATCGCATTACTATTAAGGAAGAAATACAAGCCATGAGAAATGAGAAAGTAGCCGAGTTCCTTAAGGTTAAAGGATTTGAAGACCGAATTGAGGACCACACTCAGACCATAGATACCGTTGAGCATGCCGCCCGGCAGATCGGTTGCAGCGAAGCGGAGATTGCCAAAACTCTTTCTTTTATCGTAGATGAAAAGCCTGTGATAGTGGTAATGGCAGGAGACGGAAGGGTGAACAGCTCTAAATTCAAGGCGCTGTTCCATACCAAACCTTCAATGGTTCCCAGGGAGCAGGTCTCGGACCTTATTGGATTTGAACCCGGCGGTGTCTGCCCCTTCGGGATAAAAGAAGACATTCCGGTATGGCTTGATATATCAATGAAGAGATTTGAGTATGTTCATCCCGCAGCAGGAAATGATTTTACTTCCGTTAAGCTGACTCCCGATGAACTTATGGTTGCATCAGGTGCCATAGGATGGTGCGATGTTTGTAAAGGCTGGGAAGAAAACGGTGAGAATAGTTAATCTGATCGAAAATACGGAAGGAAAAGCCGGATGCATAAGTGCACACGGATTATCCTTTTATATAGAAAGCGGTGACAGGAAGATTCTGATGGACCTGGGCCCTTCGGAGGATACTCTGAAAAATGCGAAGACTCTGGGAATTGACCTTGGCGCAGTGGATACTGTCATCTTAAGTCATGGTCATTACGATCATTCGGGAGGAATACTTCCCTTTGCGGAAATTAACAACCACGCGGGCATCTATATGCAGGCACTTGCAACAGGCGATTACTATGCGGACGACGGACCGGATGCGGGTGATGAGAGATTCAGATATATCGGAATAGATAAGAGCATCAGGGATCTGAAGCAGGTAAAATTGATAGACGGAGACTGCAAGATCTCAGAGGGGATTGAACTGTTTACTATTAAAAACAGAACCCACGAGCTTCCTTTTACCAATAAAAGACTTCTGATCAAAACAGGCGATGAGTTTGTAAGAGATGACTTCAAGCACGAGCACTTCACTGTTTTAACCGAAGGCGATAAAAAGGTTTTGATGGGCGGATGTGCTCACAACGGAATCTTAAGCATCATGGATGCTTTCCTGGCAAAATACGGAAAGGCTCCGGATTCCGTAATAAGCGGATTTCACCTGATGAAGAAAACTCCCTATAGGGATGATCAGGTTAAAGATATTGAGGAGATTGCCCGGGAACTGGTTAAGTATCCGACTTATTTTTACACATGTCATTGCACAGGCGTCGATGCCTTTGACATTATGAAAGAGATCATGGGGGATAAACTCCTCTACGTTCATTCCGGAGATGAGATAATTCTCTGAAGGCAGTAATTATGGGAAGAACATTCAGCGACAATTTTGAAATAGGATCCATGGAAGAGCTGGCATCTGCCGTAAAAGAATTCGGATTCGTTCCTTTCTTTGCAAATGAGATTGAAGGCTTTTCTCTCGAGGAGCATATTGCGGACGGATGCTGGTACTATGACTCAGACCCTTGGGAAGCCTGGGAATGGAAAGGTCCGGTCATCAGAAAGACCAAGTGCGCATACGGAAAGTTCATCGGAAACAAGGCTGTATATATCAGTCCCGAGTGGTTCCCGGATTTTGCAAACTACAGGCGCGACGGATATGACTTTGATGCCCGTTATGAGGACGGACTTGCTTCTTATAATGATAAGGTTTTGTATGAACTGCTGGATGCAAATGCTCCGATCGTTTCAAAGAAGCTTAAAGAAATCGGGAATTACCGCAAAGGCGGGAAAAAGGGATTTGATTCATCCATAACCCGTCTCCAGAAACAGTGCTACGTCATCACGAGCAATTTTACCTATGCAAAGGATAAGTTCGGTAACGATTACGGTTGGGGTATAGCGGAATATACCACTCCCGAAAAGTTCATGGGTAAGAAGTTTACGGATAAAGTGTATAAGAGAACGCCCGAGGAATCTCTTGAGAGAATAGTTACTCATTTTAAGAAGATTCTCCCGGATGCGGATGAGGTACAGATCAGAAAGATACTGAAATAAACTCTAAAAAGGACCGTTTTAAGACAAAAAGCGGTCTTTTTTTTACAAAATATTGTTAGTGCTCGTTTAAATGCGATGATATCCTTAATATATAAAGTGTAGAATTGCCGAGGGCGGCGGAAAGGACGATAAATGGAAAATTTTTCATTCTATTCACCTACTTGTTTTGTATTTGGTAAAGAATCTGAGGAGAAGGCCGGAGCATGTGTTAAGAGATTCGGCGGAAGCAAGGTCCTTATTCATTACGGCGGCGGAAGCGTAGTAAGATCAGGATTACTGGACAGAGTAAAGAAGTCTCTTGAGAAGGCAGGTGTTGAATACGTCGAACTGGGAGGCGTTAAGCCCAACCCCAGAAGCGGACTCGTATATGAGGGAATCGATCTTTGCAGAAAAGAAAACGTTGATTTCATCCTGGCTGTAGGCGGAGGAAGTGCAATCGACTCATCCAAGGCAATAGCAGCAGGCGTACCTTATGACGGAGATTTCTGGGATTTCTATCAGGGAAAGAGAATCGAGAAGGCACTCCCTGTAGGAACCGTACTTACCATCGCTGCAGCAGGAAGTGAAGGAAGCGGAGACTCCGTAATTACCAAGGAAGAGGGAATGTTCAAGCGCGGTGCAGGATCAGATGCCATAAGACCCAAGTTCAGTATCCTTAATCCCGCACTTACCCAGACTCTTCCCACTTATCAGACTGCTGCAGGAATCACCGATATCATGGCTCACCTTTATGAGAGATATCTGACCAATTCCGAAGAAGTTGAAGTAACGGACAGACTCATCGAAGCTCTTCTTCTTACCATGGTACATGAGGGACCCAGAGTAATTGCAGATCCCAATAACTATGAAGCAAGAGCAAACATCATGTGGGCCGGAACAATGGCTCACACCAATGCGGTTGGTGTAGGAAGAAGTCAGGACTGGCTCAGCCACACCATCGAGCATGAGCTTTCAGCTCTTTATGACTGTGCACACGGTGCCGGACTTGCGGTTACCATGCCCGCAGTATTTACATATGAATTAAGCCACAATGTAATGAGATTTGCGCAGGTTGCGGTAAGGGTATGGGGATGCCAGATGGATTTTGCTCATCCCGAAGTAACCGCAAAGGCAGGTATCGAGGCATTCAGAAACTTCCTTATTTCTATCGGAATGCCCAAGAACTTTGAAGAACTCGGTGCTAAGGAAGAGGATATCCCCAAACTGGTTGATGTTCTCTGCAACGGTGACGGAAGAAACGGAACCATTTCCGGATTTATTACCCTTAACGAAGAAGAGTGCGCAAAGATCTATAAGATGATGGTTTAATAAGAGGAAAAAAATGACAATAAGCGGACAAACTTTTGATGAAGAAAGGGCGCTTTACGGACAGGACGGGATCGTGGTTGAAGAATGCAGATTTGACGGTCCTGCAGACGGTGAAAGTGCATTTAAAGAAGGCAGAAATATAGAAGTATCGAAAACCTTCTTTAATCTCCGTTACCCTTTCTGGCATGATGATAATCTTACAATTAAAGACAGTGAGATGACTGATAAGTGCAGAGCTGCGTTGTGGTATACGAATAATGCGACTATCATAGGCACTAAGATGCACGGAATCAAGGCACTCAGAGAATGTTCGGATATAAAGATATTCGATTGCGATATCGTATCACCGGAGTTTGGCTGGTCGGTGGACAGAATCGAAATGAAAGATTCAACCGCGGAGGGCGAATATTTCATGATGCGTTCCAATAACCTGAAATTCGAAAACGTTACTCTGAACGGAAAGTATTCTTTTCAATATATAACCGATTCGGTATTTGAAAATTGCACATTCAATACCAAGGATGCATTTTGGCATGCGAAAAATGTCGTAGTCAGAAATTCTGTAATAAATGGGGAGTATCTTGCATGGTACTGCGAGAATGTTACTTTTGAGAATTGTACCATAAGCGGAACACAGCCTCTTTGCTATTGCATGGGACTTAAGCTTATTAACTGCAAGATGCTGAATGCGGATCTGGCTTTCGAGAAATCTGTTGTTGAAGCAGATATCACAACGCCTATGATAAGTATTAAGAATCCGCTTTTGGGAACTATCAATGTTCCCGGAGTTGATGAGATCATCATGGATGATCCGAATGCACAGGGAATAATCAATATCATTTAAGGGGAAAATGTATGAGTATTGATCTTAACAAAATGCCTAAGCTTGGTTTCGGACTTATGAGACTTCCTGAAAATGACGGGGTGATCGACCATGAGCATGTTTGTAGAATGGTTGATAAGTACATGGAAGCCGGAATGAATTATTTTGATACGGCCTATGTATATCACGGCGGTAAATCGGAAGTCGCTGCGCGTGAAGCTCTGGTTAAGCGTTATCCCAGGGAAGACTTTATGGTTGCAACAAAGCTTCCTGCATGGGAGATCAAGAAGGAAGAAGATATCGAAAGAATTTTTAGCGAACAGCTTGAGAGACTTGGTGTTGATTACTTTGACTTCTATCTTCTCCATTCCATCGAAGAGGGAAACAATTACGATGTATACGTAAAGTATGATTGTTTCAAATGGGGATTGCAGAAAAAGGCAGAGGGAAAGATCAAGCATTTTGGTTTTTCATTCCACGGAAGTCCCGAGCTTTTGACTGAGATTCTCGATAAGCACCCTGAAGTTGAATTTGTTCAGATCCAGCTCAACTATCTCGACAGAACAAATCCTGTTGTAAGATCTCAGGAACTGTATGACATTCTTCACGAGAGAAATATACCCATAATCGTAATGGAGCCTGTTCGCGGTGGAGCACTTGCAAGCATGGCTCCCGAGATTGAAGACATATTTAAGAAAAAGAGACCGGATAGTTCCGTTGCATCATGGGCACTTCGTTTTGTTGGATCACTACCCGGTGTTATGACAATTCTTTCCGGTATGTCCAACGAAGAACAGATGAACGACAACATCGGAACGTTCGCAAACTTTGAGCCCTTATCAGAAGAAGAATTTGCTATCGTAAATCAGGTAACAGATGAAATACTCAGAATACCTCAGATCGGATGTACCGCATGTAAGTATTGCTGCGACGGATGTCCAATGAAGATCAGTATTCCCGATGTGTTCAGAACCATCAACACACTTCGCCGTTATCCCGATGACTGGAGATCGAAAAATTTCTATTCAGGATTAATACAAAGATCCGGTAAGGCATCGGACTGCGTAGGATGCGGTCAGTGTGAGAGAGTATGTCCTCAGCATTTACCCATTATCGACCTGATGAAAGAAGCATCTGAAATTCTCGGAAAATAATTTTGAAATATATTGTTGACTCTCCCCTTGGGGAACCCCTTAAGGTGATATTATAAGAAAGGAGGTTCCCATATGAATAACAAAATGACATCCGGGGAAATAGCAAAAAAAGCAGGCGTATCACAGAAGGCAGTTCGTCTCTATGACGAAAAAGGATTATTGAAGCCTTCGGAATATTCAGAAGGTAATTACCGTCTGTATGATAAGGCCGCACTTGAAGTACTTGAGAAGATCGTAGCACTTAAACAGATAGGTTTTTCTCTCGAAGAGATCAGAGATAATCTCGTAGCGGGAGAAGCTGTTGATGTAGAAGATGCTCTTAAGCTTCAGCTTAAGAACATGGAAGAGAAGAAATACCGCATCCAGAAGGTTATCGATGCAATCAACAGAACCTTCGAGAGAAAAACAGGAACTCTTGATTGGGACGATGTTGCAGAGATGGTTCAGAATATCAGTCTCGATCAGGGAGCTGATGAACGTCATTGGGACGCTCTTAAGCATACATCTCAGGAAGAAGACTGGTACGTTAAGATCTTCAAATCTCTTCCTATAAAAGCAGATGAAAAGATTCTTGATCTCGGTTGCGGATATGCCAAGCTTTGGAGAAATAATTGGAAGAACATTCCTAAGAATGTAAAGATATTCGGAGTGGATGTTCACGGAAGCTGGGCCGATGATTTCGAAAAGTTCCTTGCAGAGAACAAAAAAGATCTGTCAAAGGGTACGGAAGTAACTCTTGAATTTGACGATCTCGAAAACGAAAGTTCATGGAAGAAAATTGCTAAAGATAAAGACTATGATCTTATCATCGCGCATTACATCAACTATGAACTTAAGGACTCTGAAGCATTTATTAAGAGAGCAAGTAAGGTTCTTGCCAAGAACGGAGTATTTTCGTTCAACGCCGAATCTGTAAACGGTTGGCATTACTTCTTTAAGGATGTGCTTACTAAGGCGCAGTTAAATTCTTCTTTTATAGATCAGATCATTAATGAAGAACAATCTGAACAGGATGCGCGTGATGAGATACTGAAAAAGTATTTCAAGAAAGTGGATCTGATAACGGTTGAAAATACCTGGCATTTTACCGAAGCGACTGAACTTTTTGAAAGGATGCAGAATAAGTATCCCGGTCAGCAGAAGTTCATAAATGATAACCGCAAGAAGATAATGAAGGTATTTGAAGACGCTATCAAGTCTGACAGAGAGATTACCTATACTTACGGTTCTCTTTTCCGCAGATGTTCAAAATAATTAATTCTTTTCTCTTTATATCAATCCTTTAGCCGGCAGACAACACAGTTTGTTTGCCGGTATTTTTATTTTGCTACTATGTGATAAAATGAGGTTGTATTGATATTATGATTATCATGACGGTAAGAGGATGATAAATGAGAATATTAATAGCAGAGGATGAAGTAGCTACCGCAAAAGCGCTGAAAGTCCTGCTGGAAAAAGTAAAATACTCTGTGGACATTGTGCATACCGGAACCGATGCCTGGGATTATGTTTCGGGCAGTAATTATGATGTTGTGGTTCTGGATATCATGATGCCGGGAATGAGCGGACTTGATGTTCTTATCAATATGAGGAAGAATCAGATCAAGACTCCTGTGCTTATGCTTACCGCAAAGGCTGAACTTGAAGACAGAGTTGCCGGACTTGATGCCGGTGCAGACGACTATCTTCCCAAACCCTTTGCAACCAGTGAACTTATCGCAAGAGTTAAGGCTCTCGGAAGAAGAAGTGAAAACTATAATGATACGGTTCAGGAAATTGGAAATTTGATTCTCGATGGAAACAGATACGAGATGAGAGTAGGAGAAAGGGCGGTTACTCTTACGAATAAAGAGTATCAGCTTATGGAACTCTTTGTTACACATCCGGGTTTTGTATTTTCTACAGATCATTTAATGGAAAAAATCTGGGGTCTTGATACCGATTCCGAGGTGGATGTTGTGTGGACTACGATCGGATATGTCAGGAAAAAGCTTAGATCAATAGATGCGGATGTTGAGATCAAAACAATACGCGGAGCCGGATATTCTCTGGAGGTGATAACATGCTGAAGAAAATGAGGCAGCGTGTGATCCTCGCTGCGATGCTTGCATTCTTTGCGGTTATAATGCTGATCGGCGTTTCCGTAAACATAGTAAATTACCTGGTGGTAACAAATAACGCCGATAAGACTCTCGATGTAATACTGTCTTTCGAAGAAAATACGGTTCGCCCCGAGATGGAAGGAAACGGATTTAATGTACCTCCTCTCGAAGCACCGCCTCAGGATCAAAGACCCGGGGGAGGCATGGCTCCTTTTATGGGGCTTCCTGATCTGGAGTCCAACTACATGACGAGATTCTTCATTGTAAGATTTGCTTCCGACGGAACACCGGATTATGTATCAATTGATTATATCGCTTCTGTCGATGGTGAAAACGCACTTGATCTTGCTCAGAAAGTATATGATAAACAGCGTTCGAGAGGATATCTCGGAGATTACCGTTATGCATGTGAGATAAAGGATGGCGCGGGAGTAGTTGTTTTCTTAAATACCAGAAAAGAACAGGAATCCATAAGGAATCTTCTTCTCATGACTCTCGCAATATCAGGCATTAGTCTGGTGATAGTATTTATCCTTGTTGCGCTGTTTTCAAAGAGAGCCATCAGGCCCATCGCGAAAAATATTGAACAGCAAAAGCAGTTCATCACGGATGCCAGTCATGAACTCAAAACTCCGCTTACCTCCATCTCCACCAGTATGGATGTCATAACCATGGAACACGGTGAAGATGAATGGACGGAGAATATCAGAAGTCAGACACAGAGATTATCTAAGCTTGTAAGTGAACTGGTCATATTATCAAAGTTGGATGAAGAAAAACCTTTGCCGAACAAAGAAGTGTTTTCTCTCAGTAATGCTGCATGGGAGATAGCAGAAGTATATAAGCCTCAGGCAAAGGGTGCCGGTAAGGAATTTAAGATAGATATTGCAGACGATCTTATGATGACGGGAGAAAAGGCTGCGATTCAGCAGATGCTTTCCGTACTTATAGATAATGCAATCAAATATTCCGATCCGGACGGAGAGATAAGGTTCAGCGTTTTCAAAAAGGGAAATAAAAATTATATCGAAGTATTTAATACTTGCGATCTTAAAGAAGTTCCCGATGTAACAAGACTCTTTGACAGATTTTACAGACCGGATTCTTCCAGAAGTACTCAGACCGGAGGATATGGAGTAGGGCTGGCGATAGCCAAGGCTGTTGCGGAGGCTCACGGTGGTGAAATCATTGCGGTATGTCCCAGCGGAAAATCAATGACGATGAAAGTAAAAATCTGAGATATTAAGTGATAACTTTAGGTTAAGCCCCTGCTTTTGATATGTACCCTCTTTACTGGACAAACCAGTAAGGAGGGTATTTTTATGCGCTACAGTTATGATTACAAGAGAAACGCAGTGGAATTGTACTATCAAGGACAGTGGCCTGATACACCGGATGGCCTTAATACTAAAGATTTTCGTAAATCAATACGAAGATGGGTTAGAATTGAAGAATCATGTGGGCCAGATGCTTTAAGGCATAAAGGTCATAATAAAGAATGGACACCAGAGGCGCGTTATGCCTTGGTTGCCCGTGTTTTGGCTGGAGAGTCTACCAGAAGCGTTGCTTTTTCTGCGGGTATCAACAATGGACAGCTTTATCAATGGGTTCGCAAATATAAGATTTACGGTTACAATGGTCTCATACCGAGTCAGAGAGGTCGTAAACCGAGGAACCCAGATATGAGAAAAGTCGGCACTAGAAAACCACCAAAACCAAATGAATCTGAATATGAAGAACTAGTTCGATTAAGAGCTGAGAATGAATACATGAAGGCGGAAATCGAAGTAATAAAAAAAGAGATCGCCTTGAGAGAAGAAAAGGAAGCTGCGCGACTCAAGGCGAAAAAGCAGCGATCAACTTACTACTTCGAAATAAGCAAAGAAGATGTAGTTGCTGAAAGAAATAAGGACATAATGAATGAGATTAATGACATTTTTGATTCTAACAAACGCAGATATGGAGTTCGAAGGGTGCATCGTGAATTGTTAATCCGTGGCTATGAGGTTAATCATAAAAGAGTTCAACGTCTGATGCATGAAGCCGGTCTTATGGGTAAGCGTCCTAAGGAAAAGTATCATTCTTACAAGGGAGAAGTCGGTAAAGTCGCAGATAACCTGATCAATAGAGACTTCAGCACAACTGCACCTTTACAGAAGTGGACGACTGATGTATCTCAGTTCAATTTCGCCTGGGGCAAGTGCTACATCTCACCAATCCTTGATATGAACACCAATGAGATTATCTCCTATGATCTGTCTATGAACCCAAACCTAGAGCAGGTTCAACGCATGCTTGATAAAGCATTCAAAAAATTTTCTGATCTAAATGGTCTTATATTCCATTCAGATCAGGGGTGGCAGTATCAGCATGCCTACTATAGAACAGAACTCCAAAAGCATGGCATAACACAGTCCATGTCACGGAAAGGAAACTGTTATGACAACTGTATTATGGAAACCTTCTTTGGAAGATTAAAAAATGAGATGTATTATGGCCATGAGAAAGACTATTCTTCTTTCGAAGAATTCTCAAAAGCGATTGGAGAATATATAGATTACTATAACAATAAACGAATTCAGGCAAAAACAAAATGGATGCCACCTGTACAATACAGGATAGCATCCATGTGTTCCGCCTAGTTCATAAATATGTGTCCAGGATTCTGGGTACTCAGGTTCATTTCAGGTTGGGGTTTTAAGATATGACTATCAAAATGAAAGGAGTCCTTATGGAAGAACACAAACCTTACAGACACGAGCTTAAATACTCGTTATCATATACGGATTATCTGACGATTCGAAACAGGATACGAAATCTGATGAGTCCCGACCCACATACCGGGCGAGACTGCAAATACAGAATCAGAAGTATATATTTCGACAATATCGATGATAAAGCGCTGAGAGAAAAAGTATCCGGAGTAGCCAAGAGGGAAAAGTTCCGTATCAGATATTACAACGATGATTTCTCTTTCATTACTTTGGAGAAAAAGATGAAGATCGGATGTTTATGTCTGAAATACGATGCACCTATAACAGAAAATGAGTGCAGGAAGATCTTAGCGGGCGATACGGACTTTATGATAGAGCATCCAAACGAGCTTGTACGAGAGCTGTATGCGAAGATGAAATATCAAAGGCTTAAACCGAGAATATTGGTCTCTTATGTAAGAGAACCTTACATATATGGCCCCGGTAACGTAAGGATCACCTTTGATTCACAGATCAGGACGAGTCTTTATTCGCAGGATTTTTTATCGAAGGAAGTAAACGACATAAGTGCAACGGATTCACCTGAGGATATGCTTCTTGAAGTAAAATATGATGCATTTTTGCCGGGAATCATACAGGATATGATCCAGGTAAAAGACATAAGACAGGAAGCATTCTCAAAATACGGCGCATGCCGCAGATATGGATAAGTTGATCTAACTATTAGGAGGAATATAAAATGACATTCAGCGATATTTTCAAATCAAGTTTTCTCGAGAGCGTAACAGAGTTTTCTCCGATCGATACATTTATCGGATTATTGTTTGCTCTGATTATCGGTCTTTTCATCTTTGTTATATATAAGAAGACCTTCAGCGGAATAATGTATTCAACAGGATTTGCCATGACGCTTGTAGGACTTTCTCTTGTAACAACTCTCGTGATCATGGCAGTAACATCAAATGTTGTCTTATCACTTGGTATGGTCGGTGCACTTTCCATCGTCAGATTCAGAACTGCCATTAAAGAGCCCATGGAGATCGTATTCTTATTCTGGTCACTTGCAGCCGGAATCGTAATCGGAGCAGGAATGATCCCTCTGGCAGTAATCGGTTCACTTATCATCGGAATAATTCTCTATTTATTTGCCAATAAGATATTCCATGATACTCCCTATATTCTGATCGTAAATTGTAATGATGAAAAATCCGAAGAGAATGCATTGAATCTGATTGATAAGTCTGTTGCTAAATATATCGTTAAATCAAAAACAGTAAATGCATCCGGAGTGGAAGTAACTGCAGAGATCAGAGTAAAGAATTCCGAAACATCATTTGTAAACAGAATTAATGATATTAAAGGTATATCATCTGCAACACTTGTTGCTTTTAACGGGGAATACATGTCCTGACGGAGGAAAATAATGATAGCGAATAAATACATTACAAAGATAATAGCAATACTGATGGTGGTAGCTGTTCTGTTATGCTTTGCTGCAATGGTTTATTCCGATGAGCTTACCGAGGCAATGGGCGGATCCGGAGTTTCAATGGAGTATGAAGATGAGCTCTTTAATACCGACGAGATCATCAGCATAGATATATTGATGGATGAAGAGGAATGGGAAACAATGCTTTCAAATGCTTTATCCGAAGAATATTATGAGTGCGATGTTGTGGTGAACGGAGTGACTTTTAAAAATGTCGGTATTCGTCCGAAGGGAAATACCAGTCTGTCTAACATAGCAATGGATCCGGATACGGACAGATACAGTTTGAAACTTGAATTTGATCATTATGATTCGTCACAAACCTGCTTCGGACTGGATAAGCTTATATTGAATAATAACTATGCGGATGCAACCAATATGAAGGAAGCCATAGTTTATGATATGTACAAGTACCTTGGCGCAGATGCGTCATTGTACAATTATGCTTCTGTATCTGTGAATGGAGAATACGTCGGAGTATATCTGGCACTTGAAGGAGTAGAGCAGAGCTTTATGCTGAGAAATTACGGAACTCAGGATGGAGAACTGTACAAACCTGAGAACATGGATATGGGCGGGGCACCCGGTGACGGTGATGTATCCGGAAGCGGTTTCCCCGGTGGCGATTTCGGTAATATGACTCCACCTTCGGACTTTGGAGGTGGTCCAGGCGGAGACTTCGGAAGCGGTGGAGCCAACTTAAATTATTCCGATGATGATCTTGACAGTTACCAGACAATCTGGGATGGTTCGATAACCGATTCCGGTGATAAAGATCATAAGAGAGTAGTTAAAGCTCTTAAGAATATCAGCGAAGGAACGGATCTTGAAGAGTACCTTGATGTAGATAATATTCTTAAATATATGGCGGTACATACATTTGTCGTGAATATGGATTCTCTGTCCGGAAGTATGGCACATAATTATTACTTATATGAATACGACGGACAGCTTAACATCATTCCCTGGGACTATAACCTGAGTTTTGGAGGAATGGGCAATGAAGGAGAGGATGCTACAAGTACCATCAATGATGCAATAGATACACCCTTTTCATCTACGGAATTTTTCGATGCACTCCTCGAAAATGAAGAGTACCTTGAAAGGTACCATGAGTATCTTAACATGCTTGTGGAGGAGTATGTATACGGCGGAAGATTTGATGAAGTATATAACAGGATCAGAAGTCAGATCGATGAACTTGTAGAAACAGACCCTACTGCATTCTATGAGTATGACGAGTATTTGGAAGCATCAGATCTCTTAAAAGAAGTAATTTATCTTCGTGCTGAAAGTGTTAAGGGTCAGCTTGACGGCAGTATTCCTTCAACCGACTCGGGCCAGAAGGAGGATTCTTCGGCTCTTATCGATGCAACGGGTATTGACTTGAAAGTCATGGGCTCTATGAATATGGGAGGCGAAGGTGAAGGCGGATTCGGACCGGGTAGTGAAGAGCGCGATGGTGAAAACCATGGAAACGGTGGCCCGGGAGGAGAAAAGCCGGAAGGAGATTTTCCTGAAAGGCCATAAAATATAGATATATTACCTCAAGTGGAGTAAAATGATGAAAACTCATTTTCGGAGGTGATGATATGTCTATAAGTTATAAGAAATTATCGGAAGACGAACTGGATGTATTTATAAGCATGCGAATTAACCAACTTCGAGAAGAGGGAGCAACCGAGGATATCGATCTGATTCCGAATCTTAAGGATTATTATCGCAGACATATGGGCGACGGAACATTCGTATCATGGCTTGCCATGGATGGAGATAAAATTGTGGGGACAAGCGGGATGTCTTTTGTGGAAAAACCACCTTATTTTAGTTGCCCCAGTGGAAAGATCGGACTGTTATCCAGCATGTTTACAGACCCGGATTATCGAAGGAAGGGAATTGCAAAAGAACTTCTTTCCAGAGTTGTTGAAGAAGCAAGAAATTATGGCTGCGGAGTTGTTCAGATAACCGCTTCCGATATGGGTGTTCTGCTTTATACGGATTTTGGTTTTGTCAAAAACGGTAATTTTATGCAGTACAAGTTTTAAGCGAAAAAACGCGAAATATGGTATTATAAAGGCGTGTGTTTCTTAACATGAAACATACGCCTTTATAATGTCATATGCACTGCCTGGAGAAAATCAAATGAATACTTTAAAGCTTTTGGCAGATACGATCGTGAAGATGTATGTCACGTTACTTCCTGCCATCATTGCCGGAATACTTGTAATGGTTTGGTGTAAGACCAAATTGATGAAATCGGCAATGAAACCCATGGATATGGGAAAGAATTTCTTTGACGGAAAGAGGATATTCGGTGATAACAAAACTTGGAAGGGTTTTATCGGATATCTGATATTTGATACTGTCTCTACTGTGATCTGGGGTGCGGTGTGTCATTCATCAGGCATAGATCATCTTAATTATTTCTACGTAAATCACGAAAATACATTTCTTTTTAATCTGATGGTCGGGGTTTTACTCGGACTCGGATATGCACTCTTTGAATTACCCAACAGTTTTCTTAAGAGAAGATTGGATATAACACCCGGAAAGACGATATCAGGAGGATGGAAGATATTTTTTATTTTCCTGGATCAGGCTGATTCGATTTTCGGTTGTGCTCTGGTCGTATGGTTATTCTACGATCTGGGCATCGGGTTGTATCTCCTCTATGTTCTGGTAGGAGCGCTAACGCACATTATCATGAATATGCTGTTGTATGTATGTAAGCTCAGAAAAAATCCATTTTAAGATTCGGAGAAAGACATGATTGTAAAACTTGCACTTGATGAACAAAGAGAAGAGAAACTGGGAAATAAGGGAAAATTTCTTCTTCAGATGAAGAAGAAAGGATTTAATGTTCCCGGCGGTTTTATTCTTGATACGGATATATATGATGAAGTCATCGCAGCGAATTCAGTTGATTTCGATTTGTTTGATCGTCTTAAGAAGCTTGATAAAGATAATGTAAAACAGATCTCTGAAGAGCTGAATGCTCTTTTTGATAAGGTTACCATTCCCGCAGACATTGTGGCACAGATCGATAAGCTTGCATCAAGCGACAAACTGTATGCCGTAAGAAGCAGCGGTAATATGGAAGACCTTGAAGAGTATTCATTTGCGGGACAGTACGATACTTTCTTAAATGTCAAAAAAGAAGACATAGCAGATAAAGTAATCGCGTGCTACAGATCCATGTTCGGAGAGGTACTTCTTCAGTATGTTGCAAACAACAAGATTGATGCTCCTTCGATGAAGATGTCTGTTGTCGTTCAGGAAATGGTCGATGCTTCCTTAAGCGGAATCTGTTTTACCATCGATCCCGTAAACGGTTTTGATAAGGAGATGCTTATCGAAGTTTCGGAAGGACTCGGTGAGAATATCGTAAGTGGAAAGACCGCACCTGAACAGTATTTCTATAATTGGTATGAGGGTAAAGAAGTAAGAAGAAAGGATGCAAATAAGTTCCTGGCTTCGGAAGCTGTAGAAAATTACGGAAAAGTATTTTCCGATATTCAGTGCTTCTTCGGATATCCGTGCGATATAGAATTCGCGATCGCGGATGAGAAACTCTACATTCTTCAGGCACGAAGGATCACCAAGATCGGATACAACGGAATTGTAGATATGTGGACGACTGCGGATTTCAAAGACGGCGGAGTCTCTGCAACAGTATGCACTCCATATATGTGGAGCTTGTATGAATACATCTGGGAGTTTTCTCTCCGTTCGTTCATCGTAAAATCCGAGATTCTCAAAGACAATGAAATGCCGAAAAAACTCGGTGAAATGTATTACGGTCGTCCTTATTGGAATATGTCCGTTGTTAAGAAAGCCATGAGCCAGGTTATCGGATATAAAGAAAGAGAATTCGATAATGAATACGGAATCATCGGAGATTATGAAGGTGACGGACAAACTACCAAGATAACTCCTTCGACTCTTTCAAGAATGATTCGCATAGTAATTAAGCAGAGTCAGA
Source organism: uncultured Lachnospiraceae bacterium (assembly GCA_902794095.1). Classification (GTDB taxonomy): domain Bacteria; phylum Bacillota; class Clostridia; order Lachnospirales; family Lachnospiraceae; genus AC2028. Next base: position 174,924 of record CADBFZ010000003.1, read on the forward strand.
TTGTTAAGAGCAGAAGAGAAAACAATCAGAGATATAAGGATGAATTACTTGAGCAGTATTATCGCTACAAGGATAATTACGACAATAATAAGATAGAAGATATAGAGAAAGAATTTGTAAAGATCACCAAGAAGACATATCTGAGAAGTGAGACTACATATTTCTGGCAGATTTTTATCAATACAATACATCAGTCACTTTATAAGGACAGTCTTCTTAAATATGTTTCGGAGAGTGAGTATCTTTCGCTTCTCGGAAACATAGATAATATTTCACACCTTCTTCCCTTCTATGAAATGTGGGATGCTACAAGACAGATCCGTAAAGATGAAAAGGCATTTTCTTATTGGAAGGAAAAGAGTGCGAAGGATATCGCAGGAACACTTTCATCGCAGGAGAACTATGTACCTGCGGTCAAAGAGATAATTGATAAGTACGGATATCACTCTGATAAGGAACTTGATATAACTTATCCCTGCTATTACGAAGAACCCGAAACCATCATCGCCATGGTAAAGGATATGGTCGTTCTCGAAGATTCATATTCACCGCTTGAGGACAAAGAGAACGGACACAGAATGTATTCGGAGGTTTTGGAGAAAGTTAAAGCTAAAGTATCCGACAGGACATTCCGCAAAGTAGAAAAGAAAGTATCCGGCATGAGAAAGATGCTTTGGTGGAGAGAAGAATTCAGAGATGTCTCCACAAGATTCTATTACATGCTCAGAGTTTATACGATGGAGTATGCAAAGTATCTTTCCGGCAAAGGTGTTCTTGCTGACTGCGAAGATGTGTGGTTTTTGAAAGTGGGAGATCTGTGGGATTATATTGACGGTAAAAACTCCGCAGAAGATCTTCGCAATATCATAAGCAGAAATAAGCATTACTATGACTGCTACAGAAATTACATGAGTGATAACGAGATCGGAACGATCTTCTCAAAGCACAGAGATGATGCTAAGGCAAAAGATTCATCCATAAAGGGACTCGGTGCAAATAACGGAACCGTAACGGCAACGGCAAGAGTAATCGAGGACTTCTCACAGATAGACAGACTTCAGGAAGGTGATATTCTCGTAACCAGATTTACAGATACCGGTTGGACTCCGAAGTTTGCAATCCTTTCCGGAATTGTAACAGAGTATGGTGGAATACTTTGTCACGCTGCGATCGTATCCAGAGAATACGGAATACCCGCAATCGTTTGCTGTAAAGATGCAATGCAGAAGATCCGTGACGGACAGACTGTGACCATAGACGGAAGTACGGGAACAGTTACGATAGTTAAATGATCGGAGATTTAATATGAAAAAGATCGTGGGATTTTGGAATCCGTCGGTAGTTCTGACATATGTGGGGATGAGCTTTGCCGTAATCGGAATGTTCCTTGCGGTAAAGGGGATAATAAATTACAGTTTCATCTGCCTTGTGCTTTGCGGAATATGTGATCTCTTTGATGGCGTGGTTGCAAGAAGATTTAAGAGAACGGATGATGAGAAAGCATTCGGTATAGAACTTGATTCACTTGTGGATGTCATCAGCTTTATTGCACTTCCCGTAACCATTTATATGAATATAGGTTTTGTATCCCCGGTCCATTTGGTTATTTACATCCTTTATGCCATCGCCGGAATCGCAAGACTGGGATATTTCAATGTCGTTACTGCTGACGGTGAGGGCCCTGTAAAATATTACACCGGACTTCCCATTACATATGCGGCACTTGTTTTCTCCGTAATGTATCTTACGGTAAAAGTACTTTCGCCTGATGTATTTGAAATAGTATTTACACTTTCAATGGTACTTATAACAATCCTTGAAGTTATTAAGGTAAAGATTGTAAAACCTAAGGGACTTGCATATGCATTCTTTGCACTACTTGCAATCGCTGTAATCGTTCTTTACATAGTAGTGATATGAGAATATACGACAGGAAGAAAAAAGAATATGAGGAAATTGTCCAATACGGGCAGGGAGCGCTTAAGTTCCTGTACGGTAATTTCTTCGGACGTTTGCTCCTGAGAATTGTGGTATCACCATTCGCGTCACGATTGTACGGATATATAAATTCAAAACCGGGCAGCAGGAAGAAGATTCCCGAATTCATAGAATCAAACAACATCCGTATGGAAGATTTCGAAGACAGGGAATATGCATCCTTTAATGATTTCTTCACTAGAAAGTTAAGGGACGGCGCAAGAGTTATTGATTCCGCCGAAAACAGACTTATCTCGCCTGCTGATGCAAAACTTCTTGTATATGATATTAAGGAAGATTTGCGAATTGAGGTAAAAGGCAGAACGTACTCCCTTGATGAGATAGCACCCGGTGAAAATGATCTAAAAGAATATTCCGGAGGAGTGTGTCTGGTATATCGACTTTGTGTGGATGATTATCACAGATATTGTTTCATTGATAACGGATCTGTTAAAGAGTCACGGATAATCAAAGGTAAGCTTCATACAGTAAGTCCGTTATCAAAGGCATATAAGATCTATAAAGAAAATCATCGAATCATAAATGTACTTGCAACCGATCATTTCGGTGAAATGATCCATATCGAGGTCGGAGCTCTTCTTGTAGGAAAGATTGTTAACAGAGATGTCAGTAAGTTTTCCAAAGGTGAAGAGAAGGGATATTTCGAACCCGGCGGATCGACGATAGTGCAACTGTTTAAGAAAGATGCAGTAAGGATTGATGAAGATATTTTAAATCAGAGCTTGGATAATACTGAGACTAAAGTTTTGTACGGGGAAGGAGTGGGAACTTCATGCTGAAAAGAATGCATATATATATGAAGGAAAGGTATCCTCTGATTCCGAGACTTATCCTTGGACTGATAGTTTTCCTTGAAATACATTTTATTATTCTCCTGAACGAAGGAGTTACGGATTTCAAATTGGGTATGCAGGAGATTACCGGAGCATACACAGTATTTGCATTTCTCTTATGGCTAAGAATTGCGGACGATCTTAAGGACTTTGAAACGGATAAGGTTCTGTTTCCCGACAGACCCCTTGCAAGAGGAGCGGTATATAAAAAAGATGTAATGATTATATGCGTATTTTTCGAGATTATCGCTATGGTCCTTAATATTATCTACATGAACAATCTGCTGTTTTTCGGAATACTGTATTTTTACGGATATCTTATGAGTAAGTGGTTTTTCCAGAGAGCAAAGATTCAGCCCTCACTTCCTCTTGCTCTTGTTACACATAATCCCGTGCAGATGTTCGTAAATCTCTACATCATTTCTTTTACAGTTATTAAGTACGATCTTCGTGCGGTTACATTAACCACATGCATGACACTTTGGACCTTATATTTCCCTGCTCTTATCTGGGAAGTATCGCGTAAGATAAAAGCTCCTAAGGATGAGAATGATTACACCACATATTCGAAACTTTTCGGATATAAGAAAGCAACTCGTTTTGTCATGATCCTTACGATTGTTGATATCATCACAAACTTTATTCTCGTATTCAGACTGAATAAGATTTCCATAGCAGTATTGTTCCTTCTTGTATCATGGATGACTTGGAAGTTTATCCAGTACATGAAAGATCCGGAGCAGTTTAAACTTGTGGATAAAGTAGAAAGATACACTTATCTGCAGGAGTCCACGATGCTGCTTACCATAGTTGCATTCCTTATTTTCGGAAAGGTCTAGGATGTACGGAAGTAAAGCTGACAATCTTATAAAACTGAAAGAAGCCGGGATAAATGTACCTGCTTTTGAGATTATAGAATTCGGCGAAGAATTTGATGAGAATAGATTCACATCAAGAACAGGAAATGTTGCCGTAAGAAGTTGCTGTAATCTCGAAGACGGAGCGGACCAAAGTTTTGCCGGACAGTTTGCAACATATCTCAATGTTAAACCTGAAGACATTCCGAATATGATCCGCGAATGCAGGGATTGCGTAAATGCGGAAAATGTTCTCAACTACATGGATAAGCAGGGATTAAAACCTGCAGATCTTAAGATGTGCGTTATCGTACAGGATATGGTTGATGCGGATGTAGCAGGAGTGCTCTTTACCGCAAATCCACAGGGCCTTTTAAATGAAAGTGTTATTGCCTGCGGAAAAGGTCTGGGTGAAGGCGTTGTGTCAGGCTCTGTCGATACAACCACTTACTATTATCATTTGACGGATAAACTATATTATTACGAAGGAAAAGAAGACCTTCTATCTTCAGATAAGATTGAAGAACTTATTGATGTTTCCGGCAAGATCAAAGAACTGCTCGGAGAGTATCTGGATATTGAGTTCGCATTTTTAAACGGACAGCTCTACATTCTTCAGGCAAGACCAATAACCACCATAAAGGGTGACAATCCCTTAATACTTGATAACAGTAATATTGTAGAAAGTTATCCCGGGCTTTCACTTCCTTTAACCGTATCCTTTGTACACATGGTTTACAGCGGTGTATTTAAGGGGGTCAGCAGAAGAGTCCTTAAAAATGATAAAGAATTAAATAAGCATACCGATGTGTTTAACAACATGGTCGGTCATGCAAACGGAAGGATTTATTACAAAATAAGTAACTGGTACACGGTTCTAAAATTCCTTCCTTTTAATAAGAAGATAATTCCCGTCTGGCAGGAAATGCTTGGCGTAAAAAATAAGTCATTTGATGAAAGCAGTGTTGAACTCAGTGCTTTTGTCAGGTTCATGACATACATCAATTCCTTCAGTGAACTCATATCTGTTCCTAAGCATATGAAGAGTCTGGAAGAAGAATTTGTCAGAGTTAACGATCACTTCTATGAAAGCTTTGATCCGAATATGGATCTTAAGGATCTCATCGGGTTATATGATGAAGTAAGGGAAAAGCTTCTCAGCATTTGGGATGTAACTCTTCTAAATGATATGTATGCTTTTATATTCACCGGTCTTGTTAAAAACAGACTTCGTAAAAAGTCCGGTCAGGATGATGCTTACATAAATAAATACATATCAGGCATATCCGATATCGAGAGCATGAAGCCTGTTAAAGCTCTTATCGAGCTAGCTTATCGAAAAGATGAGTTATCCGATGAAGAATTTGCTAAGTGTAAGGATGAATACATCAAACAGTTCGGTGACAGAAATCTTGAAGAGTTAAAACTTGAGAGAAGGACATTTCGTTCAAATCCCGAACTTCTCGATGAAAGGATCGCAGAGTACAGAAAAGATCCTGATAGATTAAAGAAGATTTACGAAGACATTAACCGAAACGATCCGGTTAAGATTAAAGAAGATCCCATAACTCGTTTCTATGGTAAGAGATGTGCCATGGGAATTGCGGGAAGAGAAAAATCCAGACTGAATCGAAGCAGGATATATGGAATCGTCAGATTAATATTTGATACCATGGGCGACAGATATTCTAAAGAGGGATATATCGAAGAGCCTTCGGATATCTATTATCTGACAATCGACGAAGCATTTGCCATGGCAGATAACCCATGCGATATGAAGGTACAGGTTTCGGAGAGAAAGGATGCATATTCTGTTTATGAAATGCTTCCTCCCTACACCAGACTGATCTTTGAAGAAAATGAATTCGATAAGAGACATTCCAGTGTAAACTCACATAGAAAGAAAAATTTGGAGAACACTCTTCAAGGAGTTCCCTGTTCCGGAAGCGTAACGGAAGGAGAAGCTCTCGTCATTTCAGGACCTGAAGATGCACACGATGTTAAGGATAAAATCCTTGTAACGAAGATGACCGATCCGGGATGGGTATTCTTGCTTGCTTCTGCAAAAGGAGTTATATCGGAAAAAGGGTCACTTCTGTCCCATACCGCGATCATTTCAAGAGAACTGAATATTCCCTCCGTTGTCGGTGTTGAGAAATTAACGGATACGATAAAAACCGGAGACATGATAAGGATGGACGGAGGCACCGGTAAAATAGAGATAATCGGGAGAGCATAATGGAAATCGTAAGTGTAGGAAGCGATAAGCAAAATATCAAAAGATTTACAGATCTTCCAAAGAAGCTTTATTCGAAGAAGGATAATATGGAAAGTCCTTCGCAGATGAAATCACTTCTGGAAAAAACTCATCCTCTTTCGAAATACTTCGACTTGGATGCGTATCTTATATTAAAGGGAGAGGAAACAGTAGGAAGATTTGCCATAACCACTTATGAGGAAGATCCAATAGCTTATTTGGGATTCTTCGAATGTGTGGATGATAAAGAAGTTTCGAAATTCCTGTTCGAAGAAGCTGAGAAGATCGCAAGAGGCAAAAAGAAAACTAAGATCATCGGACCTGTTGATGCATCATTTTGGCTTAAGTACAGACTTAAGATCAATAATTTTGATATGGCTCCTTATACAGGTGAGCCTTACAACAAAGATTATTATTTAAGTCTGTTTGAAAACAGCGGATATAAAATATGCGAGCATTACACATCAAGTGCTTTCAGATCCGTGGGTGAAGATTACGTTAATGAGAAATTCGAAACCAGATACAAAGAATTTCTCGCACAGGGATACAGAATCGAAAGCCCGAAAACGGAAGAATACGAAAAAGCAGTTGAGGAAGTGTACACGCTTATCACGGAACTTTACAGCGACTTCCCGATTTATAAGCATCTTTCCAAAGAAGATTTCTGTGAGATGTTTAAGAGTTATAAGACCATCATGAACATGAGCATGACGAAGATGGCTTATTACAATGACAAGGCGGTGGGATTCTATATCAGTCTTCCCGATTACGGAAACAGAGTATATCACGCGGGACTTCTTGATATTCCGGGAATACTTAAGACAAGAAAACATCCCGATAAATATGTAATGTTGTACATGGGCGTTGACCAAAAGCACAGAGGACTCGGAAAAGCACTTGTATATTCTATTATGAAGGAACTCATGCAAAACGGTCTTCCCAGTATCGGTGCCCTTGCAAGAGACGGCAAAGTAACTCAGACATATGCCGAGGAAGATAAAACCTCGATCTATGAATATGTTCTTCTTGAATATCCGTTGGACTAAGAATTAAGAAAGGGAAGAGTGAAATGGAAAACACACTTGAGAAATTTCTGAAAGACGATTATTCGAAATGGGGAGTAAATAATTATCTCTACGAGAAAAAAGAAAACGGATTTGAGCCGGTTACTTATGCAACCTTTATAGAGAATGTAAATTATCTTGCTTCCTATTTAATTCATAACGGATATAAAGATAAGATCATCGGTATCTATGGCCCCAACAGCATAGAGTGGATGACTGCCGATATTGCAATAATGTGTTATGTCGGTGTCAGTGTCGGCTTTAACAAGGATTGGTCATATGAAAACATCGTTTATTCGATCAAGAAGTGTGAGCTGTCCGCAATCATATACGATGAAAGACAGATAGAAACCGTAGACAGATTAAGAAAAGATTTTCCTGAAATAAAATTCATATCCGTTCAAAATGATTTTCAGGCATGCCTTGAAGAAGGAAAGAAAACAATTGGCGAACTGTTCTCGCTCGAGGGACGCGAAGAAACGGTCCCCGCAAAGGTTGTATTTACCAGCGGAACCACTACTTTTCCCAAGGCGGTAATGCTTTCAATCAAAAATGTATTCTCCGGATGGAGATCTCTTGGCAGAAGAGTGCAGGTTTCCCTCGAAGACAGATGTTACCTGTTCCTTCCGCTTAATCACACTTACGGTGCGATATACAACTTTGTTTATTCGCTTGTTTTCGGATTTGAAGTATATCTTGCTGGTTCGGTCAAGGAAATGGCACAGGAGATGATGGAGATACATCCGACAATTTTCTGCGGTGTTCCTCTTGTATTCACAAGATTTATAGAAGCTTCGAAGGCAATGGGTGTTCCTCTTGCTGCGCTGTTTGGCGGAAAGATGAAGTACTGCTTCTGCGGAGGCGCAAAGCTTCCTGCCGAGATGAGAAACGAATATAAAGAAGCAGGCATATACATGATGAATGCCTATGCACTGTCCGAGACATCCTCGGGATTTTCCATTGACTATCCCGGTGAAGAGGATGTGGAAAGCGTCGGAACTTTATTTGAAGATATAGATGCCAAGGTTATCGATCCCGATGAAGAGGGATACGGGGAACTAGCCGCAAAGGGAGATATCATCTTCTGCGGATACATGAATGATGAGGAAGCAACCAAGGCAGCTTTTGATAAGGACGGATATTTCCTTACCGGAGATATCGGATGCATCAAGAACAATAAGGTTTATCTGAGAGGAAGAAAAGATACCAGAATTGCTCTTTCAAACGGTGAAAATGTTTCTACAAAAGTTCTTCAGGACAGAGTAATGGCTCTTCATGAAAATATAAAAGCAGCCAAGATATACCTTCGCGATAATGTCCTTACTGCAGATATGTATATTCAAGATCTTGAGTCCATGTCCGACAGAGAGTTTTGGCAGAAACTCATAGACGAAATGAATACAACCGTAACTCCTTTTGAAAGGATCGGGAACTTCAATCTGTACGGAAGTGAGAAGATATTAAAATAATAAGTTCAAGAAAAACGGCTATCTCGGTTAATGTCCGAGGTAGCCGTTATCCATCATATACCTTGTAAGTTTTGCCTGTCCGAGACAGTTGAAGTGCTGCGAATCCATCCAGTCCGTTTCATCATTTATTCCGATTGCATCAAGTTCATAAAACAGATTGTGGAATTCTATTCCTCGTTCCTCGCAGAGCTGTCCGGTGTAGTTAAACATGCTTTCGCGAAGGAGAAGATCTGCGGTGCAATTCTCATCATAGAGGTAAAGCCCGTTAAAGGGAGCTGCATAGAGGATTAACTCCACATTGTTTTCCTCACAGAGATCAAAGAGCATTAACAAGTATTTTTCCATCTCACCGGGGATGGGCTCCGTAACATCAGGATCCTGAAGAGGAATTTCTCCGCCTTGGAAAACCTGTGCATTGAAAAATGTTCCTCTGTCCGAAACAGGAAAATCCATGAAATCTTCTTCATCAAGTTCTTTCCATCTTGAGTGGAACATTCCGAGAGGGAAGAGATAATAGATTTGCTGATCTTTATCTACAAGATCGTTAAGAGCTTCTTTTCTGGCATTGCATCTTGGGAATCCGTCGAAGAAACAATGATCCATTCCCGCAAGAGTTCTGAAGTCATTCGCAACATAACTGATCTCAAAAACTATGGTATCGGGATGTTTAAGCTCGATTGCTTCCATCGCCGCATAGTATGACATGGGAACGGTCTGAGCGCTCGTTGCCAGCATGAAAGATTCGATGCCGTATTCGTTATACAAAAGATCCGGATCTATCGTGCAGAACTGATGTGATGTTCCGATGAAAACAATGTCCGCGTGCTGAGGATTCCAATCTGCGAATTTATCCTGGGCACCTTCGTACTCTTTGTTCCTAAAAACAAAATTCATGCTAAGGAGCGTGCCGATAAGCAGGGCATTGAACAATATGAAAAGAATTATGTTTTTGATCTTTTTCAAATTCAAAGCTCCTTAAAACTGGAAATAAATAAACTGGGTTGCATCATATTCCGCACCGTAGATTCCGAAGATCACTATTAAGATGATCGATACGAAAATGGTAAGGAACATGAACCATGTATTTTGACGGTAGAGATCGGATAAGATATCTCTGCCTTTTTTCTTGCACACATCGATAAGAGTCATGAAAGCAAGTGCGATGAATGCTACGTTAAGTTCTTTGGTATCAAGTCCGATGGCAAGGATCGAGTCGTTGAAAAACTGCCAGGGTTTGATGGATGTAAAGATCAACTTGATGATATGGAGTGCCTGTCCGGTGCTCTGTGCTCTGAAGAAGATCCAGAGAAGTGTAACGACAATGAAATTGACAAATATTCTGAGCACGCGTGTTGCAAAGGTATCTATATTCCACCTGAAACGCTCAGCACATTTTCTGACAAAGGGAGTTACGGCTTCTTCAAGAACTCTGAGACAGCCGTGAAGTGCTCCCCATGCAACGAAGTGCCATGCGGCTCCATGCCAGAGACCGCTGGCTACGAAAACTATCATTATATTGATGTACTTGCGAAGCTTTCCCTTCTTGCTTCCGCCAAGAGGAAAATAGAGATAGTCTCTGAACCATCCGGTAAGGGACATATGCCATCTGTTCCAGAAATCTTTGATACCCACCGAAAGGTACGGTGTGTTGAAGTTATCACAGATCTTGATTCCCATTACACGTGCTGCACCGATTGCTATATAGGTGTATCCCGCAAAATCGCAATAGATCTGAATCGAGAAAAATATAGCTGCGATTGCAAGCTGAAAACCGTTGAAGGAAGAATATTCACTGATGTTAAAGACGTGATCAACGGCAATTGCAAGTCTGTCTGCGATGATCATCTTGAGGAAATATCCGTAGAGCATTGTATAGATGCCCTTGATCAGATCTTCTCTGTTCATGAGATCTTCGTTATCAAGACGTCTTAACCTTGCAAGAAGGTTCTTTGATCTTTCGATGGGACCTGCTACAAGCTGAGGGAAGAATGAGACAAAGAGAGCATAGCGAGCAAGGTTTTTCTCAGGCTTTTCACCTCTGTAGACATCGATCATATATCCCACTGCCTGGAATGTATAGAATGAGATTCCGACGGGAAGAAGGAAATCCACCGTGGGAAGATCTGTATGAGTAATCTTGGAAATTGATTCGGTAAAGAAGTTGAAATATTTAAATACGAAGAGGATTCCGAAGTTGATGATCAGAGAAACGGCTACCGTAAGCTTCTTATCAAGTTCGCGCTCGCAATTTCCGAGGATGATTCCCGCTCCGTATGTTACGACTATTGATATAAGAAGAAGTGCAACATAGGAAATATTCCAGCACATGTAGAAATAAAGACTCGCAGCAAGAAGAAGATAAACTCTTGCCTTGCGGGGCATTACCAGATACAGTGCTATGCAAATTGGAAAAAATATCAAAAAAGACAGGGAATTAAAAAGCATATCCAAAGTATAGCACATATACGGAAAGGGAGCATATATGGTTTGCCCCCGGGCTGTGGTATTATATTTTTATGGAAAAGGAAAGCTTTATAATCGGATCAAGATCCTGCATAGCGTACTTTTCAGCAGACCCTGAGATGTTGCTGATTCAGCCTGCTTCCGGTGACGAGGAAAGTTTCCTTGATGCCCAGGTTTCTGAGATTGAAAAAGAGGCGAAGCACTCTTTTATCCTGGTTTCTTTTCACATAGATGATTGGAATAAGGAACTCTCACCCTGGAAAGCGGCACCGGTATTCGGAAATGAAAGCTTTGGAGACGGTGCTTCAGAGACTCTCGGATTTGTTACGGGAGAACTTCTTCCATGTATTAAGGAGAAGTTTGGACTGGCAGAAGATATCCCGGTTGTATTGGGAGGGTATTCCCTGGCCGGTCTGTTTTCCCTATGGAGTATGTATAATTCTGATGCATTCAGCGCGGTATGCGGTGTGTCGCCTTCCGTATGGTTCGAGGGCTGGGATGAGTACGTCTCAGAGCATGAGCCCAAGGCGTCTAAAGCGTATTTAAGCCTCGGTAAGAAAGAGGAAAAAACTAAGAACAAAACCATGGCAAGAGTCGGAGACAGGATCCGGATGCAGGAGAAAATCCTTTCAAAGTCAGGAATCCGGAACGAGCTTGAGTGGAACGAAGGCGGACATTTTAACGATCCCGGTAAGAGATGCGCAAAGGGATTTATATGGTGCTTGAATAATGAAGATTGATATAAAACAGATTTCGGAGGGTGAGGAAAGTGTAGTAATCCGCTACAAAGACCTTACCCCCACACTGGGAAAAATAATATCTGTCTTAAACGGAGATGATAACAGGCTTCGTGGAAAGACTGATGAGGGAGAGGTTTTCTTTACTCCGGATGAGATCCTTTATCTTGAATCGGTGGATGATAAGGTCTTTGCTTATACAGGCGATAAGGTTATCAGGATTGAAGGGTCTCTCAGCACATTCATGAACGAGCAGGAAGACGAAAGCTTTTTCAGATGCAGTAAGTCCATGGTCATAAACGTGGGAAGAGTTTCGGCACTAAAAAGCTTATCTTCAAACAGGATAGATGCGACCATGGAAAGCGGAGAGCATATCATCATATCGAGAAGATATGCATCGGATTTCAGAAGACTTTTGAAAGGGGACAGATAAGATGAAGAATAAGAAGAAATTATCACTTTGGGAAGCTTATCTGACCAAGGAGATAGGAATAGAGTTTAAAGCCTGCTTGTACTTTTTTGCATTTCTGTTCTATTACTGCGTATACAAGATCGTATGCGGAGTTTATGATGCAAGTATTCTCCACATGACGGAAATGATATTTACCTGCTATATCATCTGCTACCTTCAGGTATATCTGTTCAGGAATTTTGATGAAGCGGATAAATTAAAAGGCAGGGAGATCGCAGGACTGGTTGTATGTACGGCTTTGTATATTGCGGTTTCTTATTTCGGGAAGTGGTTCGATCAAAATATAGCGGTGACATTGGGATTTATGGCATATATCCTTCTTGTGTATTTCTGCGTGATCTTGATATACAGAACCAAGAGAAAGATAGATGACAAGAACCTTAACGATGACCTGAAACTCTTTCAGGCAGAGCACAAAAAGTGAATCATAGCGGTTAAAATATGCATCTTACGGGAACAGTTATTGTTCCCGTTTTTTATTTCTGATATTTGTTGATTAAGAGATAAGGAGGCGCATATGGCTAACGTAATAGAGATTAAAAATCTTACTAAAAGCTACGGTAAAAGCAGGGGTGTCATTGATGTATCCCTTGCCGTTAAAGAAGGAGACATTTTCGGATTCCTCGGGCCCAACGGTGCCGGCAAGTCCACAACCATAAGGTCCATGATGGGGTTTCTTAAATACGATTCGGGAAGTATCAAGATCCTGGGAATGGACTCGGTTAAGGACCGCGAAAAGATCATGGCAAATGTTGGATACATGCCTTCCGAAGCATGGTTTTATGATTCCATGAAGGTATCCGAAGTCATAGCCTATGCTGCTGATATAAGGGGAGTGGATTGCAGGGATGAAGCCGAGAAGCTTTGCGAAAGGCTCAAGGTAAATACCAATAAGAAGATCCGCGAACTCTCATACGGAAATAAAAAGAAAGTCAGCATAGTCTGTGCGATGCAGCATAAACCAAAGCTTTTCATATTCGATGAACCCACCGGCGGACTTGATCCACTGATGCAGAGAAGCTTTTTTGAACTGATTAATGAATATGTGGACAAGGGAGCGACATGCCTTCTGTCCACACATGTACTGACTGAGGTAAATAAGTACTGCAAGAGCGCTGCGATAATGCGTGAAGGCAGACTGACCATGTTGGATAGTCCCGATATAGACGATGATGAGTTTTTGAAATTCTACGAAGAAACGGAGGAAGAAGCATGAAGAAGATTTTTCTGAAAGAATTGAAAATGAATTTAAAAACGCTTCTTATCTGGAGTCTTTCGGTAGGCGGCATCGGTCTTGCATGTATTCTTTTGTACAGCAGTATGGAAGGTGAAATAAAGGAAATGGCGGATGCTTTTTCCAATATGGGAACTTTCTCGGATGCATTCGGAATGAGTACGTTGAGCATTGCTACCATAAAGGGCTATTTTGCTACCGAAGTGGGTGCGGTACACGGACTGGGAGGAAGTATGTTTGCTGCAATGATCGCGGCTTCCATGCTTTCCAAGGAAGAGGAGCTCCATACGGGTGAGTTCATCTATTCCATGCCGGTGTCCAGAAAAAGAATCGTCTTTGCCAAGGCCCTTTGCATATCAGTGATGGTCTTTTCATTTACCGTTATCTGTTCGATCCTCTATGCATGCGGTTTTGTGGCACTTGGAGAAGAACTTCCGGTTCAGGAGTTTGTGACTTATATGGGAATGCAGTTTTTAATGGATATGGAGATCGCAGCAGTCTGTTTCGGAATTTCAGCTGCTTCTTCCAAGACTAAAACCGGATCGGCGCTGGGATGTGCGCTTATGTGTTATGCATATGATGTTATCGGGAGAGTTGTTCCCGATGTGAAAGAATATCTGTTTATCGGCCCTTTTTCATATTCAAACGCATCCGAGATTTTCTCGGGAGCTGACATGTGTACGAAGGGAATAATTGTCGGTATTGTCATCACCACACTTTCCGTCCTCTTTGCATTTTGGTACTACGATAAAAGAGACCTTGCCTCATAACCCGATTACCGTTTCTGTCATATGGAAAACCCACTGCCTTTCACCCGGCGGTGGGTTTTTAGTATCCTTGATAACTTGGCGCAAAAAGACTAAACTTAAGAAAATGGGTTAATATGCGATTGGAGTAAAATGAGAAGCACATCCTTGTGTTATATTTTTAAGGAAGATAAAGTTCTTCTCTTATATAGGAATAAAAAAGAAAACGACGCAAACGAAGGTAAATGGATAGGCGTCGGCGGGAAGACCGAAGACGGTGAAACGCCTGAAGAGTGCATGAAAAGAGAAGTACTCGAAGAGACAGGTCTTACCGTCACAAAGTATCATTACCACGGATGTATAAAGTTCATCTCGGAAATGTGGGATGATGAAGAGATGCATCTGTTCAGTGCATCGGGATTTGAAGGCGAGTTAAAAACCTGTGATGAGGGAAGCCTTGAATGGATCGATAAGACTAAGGTATTCGATCTTCCGATGTGGGAGGGCGACAAGTACTTCCTTAAGCCTTTGATCGAAGGCAGGGAAGAGATCAATATGATCCTCAGATATGAGGGAACCGGCAGTGAGGAGCATCTTGCTGAAGTTAAAGATGTGACCGGGATTGGGAGATAAATTGGAAGTTTCTGTTAAGAAAAAACATTTCATCGGTGTCTTAGAGATTGTATTTGCTGTCTGCCTTGCAGGGGCAGTGACCATAGGAAGAAGTGTATATAATTTCAATACGATTTCAGGAATCATGAGGGCACCCGCGGAGAATGCGGCGGTGTTCCTCTTTTTGTTTATTCCTTTGCTTCTTGTCTTTGCATTTGCAGGAAAACTGATCGGTAAAAATGCATTTAAGGAAGCTTATTCGGAAGAAGAGATGCCGACGATTTACAAGTGGTTTCCCCTTATCGCCTTTGTACTCGTCTGTGCTTCGTCCGCTTTTGCCCTTCTGTCATATTTTCCGGGAATCCTGGGATATGATTCCGAGTGGCAGACCCTTCAGGCATTCGGAGTTCTTCCCATGTCGAACCATCATCCCGTTCTCCATACTCTTATATGGAACTTTTTCGTGGCACTTGAGTGGTGGGGAGTTCCTCATCCCTACGGACTGATGATCTATTGCATCGTCCAGATACTTATTGCCTCGGGAGTTTGCGCATATGTAATAAGAAGTGAAATTGCGGAAGGATGCAGATGGCCTCTCCCTGTTATCACGATGCTGTTCTACGCTTTGTATCCGGCATTTTCACTTTTTTCCATACAGATGACCAAGGATGTTTTCTTCTCTTGCGCGGTCATCATGCTTGTCTTAAAACTGATCAAAATCGGAAGGGGAGAGAAGGTAAATCCCGTTACAGTATTTGTCTTCGTAACTCTGGCTTCGCTCCTTCGAAATAATTTCCTTCCTGCGGGAGCGGTTCTCGTAATCGTTTTATTTTTCCTTCGTAAAAAAGAAGGAATGAAGAATGCGTTTTTTGCAACGCTTGCTGCGGTGGTTGTATCTGCTGCGACGCTTATGTTTGTATATCCTGCGTGCGGAGTTGTTAAATCGGAGTCCCATGAATCCCTGAGCGTTCCCATCAATCAGGTTGCTGCGGTTTACGTGCACAGATATGCGGAGCTTACGCTTTCGGAGAAGTTTATTATCGAGCAGTATATGTCTGCGGGAAAATATAATCCCAGGCTTGCAGATACGGTAAAGTTTACTTTTAATGATGAGCTGTATGATTCTGATAAGTCAGCGTTTTGGGATCTGTACATGCATTTGATTAAGAGATTTCCCACAGAGTTTGTAGATGCATTCCTTACACAAAATGTTCAGCTCTGGTATCCGGGAGCTCTTATAACCGACAGGTATGCGGTAAGAGATTATATCGAAACAGAAAATGTATTTGTATATGTATATAAGGTAACCCGCAGTCCGATCATTCCCGAAGGTAAGGGATTCTATGACATGGTGATCGGTGAGATCGAAAGTGCGGGAGTGGTTGAAGGTCTTCCTTTTTCACTTGCGATTCCTTTCATCCTGCTTGTATTTGCACTCTATGCCGCAATTAAGAGCGGGCATTACGGATATTTGGCGGCGGTTTTGGTCAGCGGCGCACTGTGGGCCACATACCTGCTGGGTCCCGTATCCGCATTCAGATATATGTATCCTTTCTACATGCTAGTTCCCGTATTTGTAACGCCTTTATTTAGCAGGAAGAAGGCAGCAGAACCCAAGGCAGCCGAATCAGAAACAGCAGAAGAGCCTGCAAAGGAAGAAACTGAAGATCCGGAAATAAATGAAGAATAAAGTTTCATTAATAAAAGTAATATTGATTGCCCTTACGGTGGTATCTTCCGTTAAGATGATCTTTTTCGGATGGGTCATCGATGAGGGGTATGCCTTTGCCATAGGAAACAGACTCCTTCAGGGCGACCTGCTCTTTCGCGACATGTGGGAGCTTCACCAGACTTCCGGGTATGCGATAGAGTTTTTCCTGTGGATATTTCAGCTTATCATGGGTTCTTCCGAGGGCGAGATAGTATTTGTAAGAGCCTGCGGAATGGCTATTCACCTGGCCGTATCCTACCTTCTCTACAGGGCGCTCAAGAGACACCTTCCCGAAGAGAAAGCATTTATCGCAGCTGTTTTGTATGCGAACCTTTCACCAAAATCAATCAGCACTCCGGAGTTTTCAAACCTGATAAACCAGACTTCGGTTTTAACTCTTATCTGTCTGGACAGGTTGTATCTGAGTAAAGATGAAAATAAAAAGGGCAGATTTTTATGGGCCGCGGCAGCAGGCGTCTTTTTAAGCCTTTGCGTAATGTCCTACCCGCCATCACTTATCTTTGCGGTATTTATCTTCGCTTACGTATTCGTAAAGTCAAAGGGAAGAAGGTCGGAATTCGTAACGGTTTTATCGATCTGCATGGTATCCGGACTTCTCTACATGGTACGTATCCTTTCGTACATGTCCGTCAGCGAACTTGGAGAAAGCATTCACATGATGCTTGCAACGGACGTAACTCACGGCGGCGGACTTTCAAAGATTCCCGGATATGCCCTGGACACCGTGATCATCGCCTTCTTTACTCTGGGCTTTGCTACCGTTTCGTACCTGATCTCCAAGGTCCTTAAAAAGAAAGAGCTCATGGTTCCGCTGTCAGCTTCTTTGGTTTTCCTCTGGAGAAACCTGCACATATTACTAAGGAATGACACTTACCCGGTTGAATATACATTCGGTGGGATCCTGATCGTATCTCTTATCGCATTCATATATGCGATGCGGGAGAAGATGTATTCGGAGGAAGATAAAAAAGTTCTGGCTCTTTACGCAGGCGGAAGTTTGGCAGTATTTCTGACAGTACTTGTCGCATGTAACCAAAGCGTATTTTCATCCGCCAAATATCTGACCATCGGGTTTGCAACTCTTTTCGTAATGTCCGTTAAGGCAGATACGGTAAAGAGTTTGGAGAGAGTTTTCTTTTCCGCGGGAGCGGTACTGTTGATACTGATCAACATCTTCCAGTACGGTAATCCGAGAAACAGGCTGTTTAACATATTCGATGCCGAGGCGAGAGTTCCTTCGGGCCCCGGAAGATGGCTGATTCTTGAGAGAATGTATGCCAACAAGGCGAGAATAGACAGCGAGGAATTGCCGGTAGCCTTTGCGGGTGCAGATTATGTAATGATCACGGGAGATGCGATCGCGTATCTGTACACCGATGCAAGGATCGGGCACGGAACCACGATCATGACCGAAGATTACGGCGAAAGTTATGCCGAGTATTGGCGGGCACGTCCCGACAGAAGTCCCGACATCATAGCGATCGAATGCTATAACGGATCGCCCGATACAGTAGTTGCTTCGTCCTGGCTCTACGAGTATCTGGAAGGTGATTTCGGTGCTTCGCAGGTTGTTGATACTACGTACTACAGGCTTTATATAAAATAATCTTGGAGGATTTTATGGGAGTTAAGATTTTTTCCGATTCGACATGCGATCTCGGAGAGGAGCTTTGTAAGAGGTATTCGGTAACCATCATTCCGCTTTGCATTATCATGGGTGGCAAGAGCTACTATGACGGTGAAGGTCTCGGACAAAAGGAGATCTTTAAATGGGCGGATGAAAATAAAACAACGCCCAAGACTGCGGCTATAACTGCAGAGAGGCTCGAAGAGGCGGTAGCTCCGGTTCTTGATGCGGGAGATGATGTTATTCTCTTTACCATATCCTCCGGAATGAGTTCTACTTTCAATCTGGCTTCCATTTATTCGGAAGACAACGGAAAAGGACATATGCATGTTATCGATTCCGCAAACCTGTCCACCGGAATCGGTCTTCTTGTGATCAAGGCGGCCGAGATGGCGGCAGAGGGCAAAAGCGCGGATGAGATCGTTAAGGAGGTAGAGGCACTTATCCCCCAGGTAAGAGCAAGTTTTGTGATCGATACCCTTACATATCTGTCCAGAGGCGGAAGATGTTCATCCGTAACCGCACTTTTGGCGGGTACTTTAAAGCTTCATCCCGAGATAGTTGTTAAGGACGGAGCCATGGGAGTTAACAAGAAGTACCGCGGAAGTCTCGGAAATGCCGTTATGAAGTATGCCACCGATCTTGAGGAAGCTCTTCTTGATGCGGATCATGACAGAGTCTTCATAACTCATACCGTTCGCGATTCCGAAAGAGCCATAGTTGATGAGGTCAGAAAAT
The DNA here is from genome assembly GCA_902794095.1 of uncultured Lachnospiraceae bacterium. GTDB lineage: Bacteria > Bacillota > Clostridia > Lachnospirales > Lachnospiraceae > AC2028. The sequence continues at coordinate 193,763 of CADBFZ010000003.1, forward strand.
ACCTTGAGTCCCTGGGAGTTTTCAAAGAGATTCTTGAAACCAAGGCAGGGGGAGTTATCTCATCTCATTGCGGTCCCGGAACCCTCGGAATCCTGTTTATTAAGAGTAATTAAGAGGAAATTGGTCAAATTACCCACATATATTGATATTGTATACACGAATATTTGTATATTTCCCCATTGACGAAATGCGTTCTTTCCAATAAAATGCTTTTCATAGCCAAAGGGGGCTAAAGTGTATTAGTAACCTTGGGCTGTTTTGTTATATGTTGATGTAACAGGAGGAAATATTATGAAAAAGAAATTGCTTTCACTTATCCTCGCCGGAGCTATGGTTATGGCTATGGCAGGATGCACAGGCAACACCGAGCCTACCACTCCCGCAACGAGCGGAGCAGAAGGCACCGAGGGTACCGCAGCTACCGGAGACGGAGCACTTACCGGAACTCTTAAACTCGGTGTTATCGGACCCCTTACCGGCGGCGCTGCTATTTACGGAAACGCTGTTGTAAACGGAACTCAGATCGCTGTTGACGAGATCAACGCAGCAGGAACCGGATTCACCATCGAGCTTCAGGCTCAGGATGATGAGCACGATGCTGAGAAGTCCGTTAACGCTTATCACCAGCTTCAGGACTGGGGCGTTCAGGCTATCGCAGGAACCGTTACCACCAGCCCTTGTATCGCAGTTTCTGCAGAAGCTAACACCGACAGAGTATTCATGCTCACCCCTTCAGCTTCAGCTACTTCAGTAACCGAAGGCAAGGACAATGTATTCCAGCTTTGCTTCGCAGATCCTAACCAGGGTTCAGCATCCGCTCAGTACATCTATGACAACAAGCTTGCTACCAAGGTTGCTATCATCTACAACAACGCTGATGCTTATTCAACCGGAATTTACCAGACCTTCAAGGCAAAGGCTGAGGAGCTCGGACTTGAGATCGTTTCCGAGACCACTTTCACCGATGACACCACCGATTTCTCAGTTCAGGTTGGTGATGCTCAGTCAAGCGGTGCAGACCTTGTATTCCTTCCCATCTACTACACCCCTGCTTCACTTATCCTTAAGCAGGCTGACTCAATCGGATATGCTCCTGAGTTCTTCGGTGTAGACGGTATGGACGGAATCCTTACCATCGAGGGATTTGATACCTCTCTTGCAGAGGGCGTTATGCTCCTCACTCCTTTCTCTGCTGACGCTACCGACGATCTTACCAAGAATTTCGTAGAGAAGTTCACCGAGAAGTACGGTGAGGTTCCTTCTCAGTTCGCAGCAGACGGATATGACTGTGCTTACGCTATTAAGGCAGCTCTTGAATTCTACGCAGCAAAGAACGGCGGACTTGATGTTACCGATCTTTCCGCAGAAGAGCTTTGTGAGATCCTTATCTCCGTATTCACCGATCCCGAGTTCTCCGCTGACGGTGTTACCGGTCTCGGAATGGTTTGGGACGTAAACGGCCAGGTTAACAAAGAGCCCAAGGCTGTTGTCATCAAAGACGGTGTATATGTAGGAATGTAATGGCGCAAACGCTGCGCGTTAGCGCTGAAATACGAAATTCTTTCGTATTTCGGTTGTAAGAAATTTAAAGTGTGGCACCGGGCGCCGTCAAAAGCGCCCGATGTATTTTGAGGGAGTACGCAACATGCTTGTACATTTGATTAACGGCATTAGTTTAGGGAGTATATACGCGATAATCGCACTTGGTTACACCATGGTATACGGTATTGCCAAGATGCTTAACTTCGCACACGGTGATGTCATAATGGTCGGAGGATACGTAGCCTTCTTTGCACTGGCATCCGATAAGTTTAATCTTCCGGCACCTGTTGCGGTTCTCCTTGCAATAATCGTATGTACCGTACTCGGTATCACAATAGAGCGCCTGGCTTATAAGCCCTTGCGCGCTGCTACTTCTCTTGCGGTTCTCATAACCGCTATCGGAATGTCTTATTTTCTTCAGAATTCCGCTCTGCTTCTTTGGGGCGCTAATCCCAAAGCTTTCCCTGACATGTTCAAAAATGCTGAGGCTATCGATTTCCTCGGAGCAAAGATTTCACCCGTTGCACTTGTTGCAATCGTCGCAAACATCATCATCATGATATTCCTTACTCTTTTTACCACACGTACCAAGGTAGGTAAGGCGATGAGAGCCGTTTCCGAAGATAAGGGTGCCGCTACACTGATGGGAATCAATGTTAACTTCACCATTTCACTTACATTTGCAATCGGTTCCGGACTTGCAGCCATAGCCGGAGTGCTTCTTTGCTCTGCATATCCTACCCTGATGCCTACAACCGGATCACTTCCCGGAATCAAAGCATTTACCGCAGCGGTATTCGGAGGTATCGGATCCATTCCCGGTGCAATGATCGGAGGAATTCTTCTCGGAGTTATTGAGATTCTTGCGAGAGCGTATATTTCATCGGAACTTGCGGATGCGATCGTATTCGGAGTTTTGATCGTAGTACTGATATTCAGACCCACCGGACTTTTAGGCAAGCAGATTCACGAGAAAGTATAAGGAGGCAAAGCAGATGAAGATATTCGAAAAAGCCTCCACGGCTTCAAAAAAAGCATTTCTCAATTACGGAATAGTTATTTTATTCTTCGTAATTTTCCAGACCCTGGTATCTACCGGTAATATCTCCAGTGCACTTAAGGGACAGCTTATTCCCATAGCCTGCTACATGATCATGGCTATATCCCTTAACCTGGTAGTAGGTATCTCCGGCGAGCTTTCACTGGGACATGCGGGATTCATGTCTGTAGGAGCATTTACCGCAGTTATCGTAAGCAGCTCAATGACAAATTCTTCGGATGTTTCAAGCCTTATCGTAAGCATCATCGTAGCAGCTGTCATCGCAGCAGTAGCCGGTTTCCTGATCGGTATCCCCGTTCTCAGACTTAACGGTGACTACCTTGCTATCGTTACTCTTGCATTCGGTGAGATCATTAAGAACATTCTCAACTGTCTCTATGTGGGAATTGATGAAAAAGGCGTGCACTTTGCATTCAACAATCCCGCAGCTCTTGCAATGAGCGCTACCGGCAAGGTTATCATCAACGGACCCATGGGCGCCGTAGGAATCAGAAAGATCTCCACATTTATTGCAGCGACAATTCTTCTCCTTATCATCCTTATCGTGATCCAGAACCTGGTCAACTCAAGAACCGGACGTGCGATAATGGCAATCAGAGATAACAGGATCGCAGCCGAGAGCATGGGACTTTCTCCCATGAAGTATAAGATGCTTGCATTCACCGTATCTGCGGCAATGGCAGGTGCAGCAGGCGCCGTATATGCCCTTAACTACTCAACTCTTGTTCCCAAGAAGTTTGACTTCAATACCTCAATTCTCGTTCTGGTATTCGTAGTTCTCGGCGGTATCGGCAACATGACAGGATCCATCATAGCTGCAGGCGTGCTTGTAGTACTTCCCGAACTTCTCAGAAAGTTCAGCGATTACCGTATGCTTGTATATGCGATCGTCCTCATTCTGGTTATGCTGGTAACCAATAACGAGAAGCTTAAAGGAAAGATCGATACGTTCTTCAAAAAACTCAGAATGAAACTTTCGAAAGGAGGCAGAAAATAATGAGTAAGTCTCCCGAAGTAAAACTTGTTAATGTGCCCAGTCCCAATTTCGTTCCTGAAAAAGACCTCGGAAAGCCCCTTGTACTTGAGGCAGCTCACCTTGGCATCGATTTCGGAGGTCTCGTAGCGGTTGATGAATTCAACATCGGAATAGGTGCTACGGAAATCTGCGGACTCATAGGCCCCAACGGTGCAGGTAAGACCACCATATTCAACCTTCTTACCAAGGTGTACGAGCCCACCAGAGGAACCATTATGCTGGGCGGTAAAGATACTCACAACATGACTCCTTCACAGGTAAATCAGATGGGTATTGCAAGAACTTTCCAGAACATAAGACTGTTCGACAAACTCACTGTTGAAGAGAATGTTAAGATCGGTCTTCACAACCATATCGGATATCACACTCTGGCCGGAGTTTTCAGACTTCCCAATTACTGGAAGGAAGAAAAGAAAGCCCACGAAAAGGCTCTTGAGCTTCTCGATATCTTCGGAATGGCCGATCTTGCAAATGTTACAGCGGATTCACTTCCTTACGGTGCGCAGCGCAGACTTGAGATAGTAAGAGCGCTTGCAACAGGCCCCAAGCTCCTTCTTCTGGATGAGCCTGCAGCAGGAATGAACCCCTCCGAGACCGAAGAACTTATGAACAATATCCGTAAGATCAGGGACGAGTTCCAGATTGCGGTTCTTCTCATAGAGCATGATATGAACCTTGTCATGGGAATATGCGAAAGTATTGTCGTTCTGAACTTCGGAAGGATAATCGCAAAGGGAACTCCTTCACAGATTCAGGGAAATCCTCAGGTTATTGAAGCGTATCTCGGAACACACAGAGGTTAGGCGTAAACGCTACGCGTTAACGCCGGATTAAATGCCTTCGGCCTTTAATCGGTTGGGAGAATTAGTATGAGTACAGTACTGAAAGTTGAAAACCTGCACGTATATTACGGCAGCATACATGCAATAAAGGGAGTATCCTTTGAAGTCGGTGAGGGTGAGATCGTTACTCTTATCGGTGCAAACGGTGCCGGTAAGTCCACCACTCTTAATACTGTCGGCGGACTCTTAAAGCCCAGAGACGGAATCGTTGAATTCGAAGGAAAAAGCATTCTCGGCGTTGCACCTCACAAGGTTGTAAGCGAAGGAATGGCTCTTTGCCCCGAAGGAAGAAGAGTATTCGCACAGCTTTCCGTAAAAGAAAACCTTGAGATGGGTGCTTACACAAGACCTGCTTCCGAGATTCCCGAAACTCTTGAGATGGTTTATGAGCATTTCCCCAGACTTAAAGAGCGTCAGGGTCAGATGGCCGGAACTCTTTCGGGTGGTGAGCAGCAGATGCTTGCAATGGGCAGAGCCCTTATGAGTAAGCCTAAGCTGATGATGCTTGACGAGCCTTCAATGGGACTTGCACCCATTCTCGTAGATCAGATCTTCGAGATCATCGAAGCACTTAATAAAGCAGGAACAACAATACTTCTCGTTGAGCAGAATGCTCAGATGGCACTTTCCATCGCAGACAGAGCATATGTCCTTGAGACCGGAAGAATCGTCAACACCGGAACAGGTAAGGACCTTCTCAATGACGACTCCGTAAAGAAGGCTTATCTCGGCGGTTGATGACAAGCCAAACGGGGTTAATAACCACAATTGACAAGAGGGGATGGTTTCCACCATCCTCTTTTTTATGTATAATAAAGTGTAATGCTTTTTGCATTTTTAGTACTAACGTAAACAGATTTTTAAGGAGATAAGATGAAGTTAATCAAAACTCTTAAAGTGACAATATGTACTTTCCTGGCGGTAATCCTTGCACTTAACCTTGCAGTGACACCCGGCATGGACAAGGTAGAGGCAAAAGGTGCCGAATCTGCCATCGCATGGGGTATCGATGTTTCCGCATGGCAGGGAAATATCGATTGGAATGCGGTTAAGGCAGCAGGCGTACAGTTTGCATTTATCAAGTGCGGCGGAACCATTTACGGTTACGATGATAAGTTTGCACAGAACATGGCGGGAGCTCAGGCTGCCGGCATCAAGACCGGTGTATATATTTATTCGTATGCATCCAGCGTAGCAGACGGAATAATCGAGGCACAGTGGATACTCAATGCCATTGCTCCTTACGTAATCAACATGCCCGTAGTACTTGATATCGAGAACTACAGACAGAAAGCTCTCGATCCCCTTACCAATGCAATGATCTGTCAGGTATTTTGTCAGACTGTTGAAGCTGCGGGATACTACCCCATGGTTTATTCCAACAAGAGCATGCTCACCTCAACCATCGGACCTTTCGGATATGATAAGTGGGTAGCTCAGTGGTACAACACCTGTACTTACGAAGGCGCTGCATTCTGGCAGGCAACCGACAGCGGAACCATTCCCGGAATCAGAGGCCATGTAGATATCGATTATCAGTTCAAAGATCTTTCACAGTATCTTGTTCCCAACGGATTTATAAGCAGGGACGGTTTTACTTATTACTATGTAAATTACCGAAGACAGTCCAACACATTTGCCAATGTTAACGGCGGAATCTATTATCTCGATCCATTCGGACACTTGATAGCAGGTGCGTTGTACCCTGTAGGTGATTTCGTTTATTACTTCGATCCCACAGGTCTTATGCAGGTCGGATTCGTAGCTCTCGGTGACGGCATGAGATACTTTGATGAAAACGGCCACATGGTTGTTGGTTGGGCAGACGTTCAGGGATTTAAGTATTTCTTTGATGTAAACGGACTCATGCAGACCGGATTTATCTCGGACGGAATCAATACCTATTACATGGCTGAGACCGGTGTGATGCAGACAGGAATGTTCAATGTAGGAAATGCCGTTTATTATGCAGACGCAGCAGGTCATATTCAGACCGGCATGCAGAATGTTAACGGTGCAACTTATTTCTTCGATCCTCTTACCGGAGGTCAGATGAGTTTCGGATTTGTATTCGACGGAGTAAATACTTACTTCTTCGGACCCGACGGAACTCTTCAGAAGGGATTGTTCTCCGATGGAAAGTCCATCTATTATGCCGATGCAAACGGAAGACTTCAGACCGGACTTGTTACCATCAGCGGACTTACCTTCTACTTTGATCCCGTGCAGGGCGGAGCTCTCCTTGTAGGCGGAACCGCAACCGATGCACTCGGACATGTATATGTAGCAGATCCCACCGGACTTGCAATCATGATTCAGTGAAAAAATATAGTTTGAACAATAAAAGAACGAGACTTGGTATACGGATCACCTTTATGGGGGTGATCTGTTTACTTAGTATTGCTTATGCGATAAAGCTTCTTGCAATATTGGATAAGGGAAAGCATGATCCCGTCCTTCTTAACTATGGCTGGGATCTTACTTTTAATTCAGAGTCATATTCCGGCGTTGATCTCAGATCGTTCTATTTTCCCGATGTAAAAAGAGGGGATGTTGTGGAACTGACATGTACCATCCCCGATAAGATACCTTCGAAATCAAAACTTGTAGTACCTATTCATTATTATGATGTTCAGGTATTTATAGATGATGAGTATATTTTCGAAGCAGACCGCAGAAGAAATGACATGGAACTGGGACTGGGATCCGGATTTTATGCAGTTGATCTGGGAAGCGGCGTTTCGGGAAAAACTCTCAGACTTGTATTTCGAGTAGGTGAAGATAATGCGTTTTCTTCCCTCGGAAGCCCGGGAATCTGGGATTCAAATACTTTCTATCAGGATTATGCTGCCGGTAAAGTCTGGTACCTGGCTCTTTCTTTCTTTTTCATAGTAATCGGCATTGCAATGATCATCATGGCTTTAGCCCAGGAGGTCAGGGGAACATTTGCGTTTGCGGACTCAGTAAGATTTTCTTCTCTTTCTCTTCTTGCAATGGCGTTCGGAATATGGATATTTACCGGAATGAATCTTACGGAGATCTTTTCTCCGGATATCATTACCAAAGTGGATATCAATTATACATCGTTCTTTTTTATCCCGATTTTCTTCATAGGATTTCATTTTGAAAGCGGAAGATTTAAGGATGAAAAAGGTATTAAGCAGGCGCGAAGAAGAAATATTCTCTTCGGAACCGTGTGGCTTCTTGGACTGGGATTTATAGCTTACGCCCTATATATGCATTACGTACACGGAGAAAGTCTCAGATCCCATCTGATCGTTATGCATATATATGATGTATTTGTTATATGCATGCTTGTATTTATCAGACTTTACGATCTGTTTAAGGGAGTCAATACTCATCAGATTTCTTCATATGCAACTATCATTACCGGCGTTGCTGCCTTTACGGATCTGGTCAGGTATAACTATTACCTAAGAATGTCTCCGAAAGGAGGTGCCGGATTTAGCGTAAGTATTACCTGCATTGTTATGATATTCTTCGTGCTTTCACTATTTTTTGATTACATGAGTACGACTATCATGGATGCAAGGGAGGAAGAGAGGATAGGTCTGATATCGAAGCTTGCATATACCGATCCTCTTACGGGACTTAATAACAGGCAGGCTACCGAGAGATTTTTCGACAGCATAGATTCTTCCGGAGAAGAATACATTGCCGTTCAATTTGACTTAAACAACCTGAAGGTTGCAAATGATACATACGGCCATGAAGAAGGCGATAAATATATAGCACTTTTTGCGGACACTCTGAAGCATGTGTTTGAAGGAAAAGGATATATCGCCAGAACCGGCGGAGATGAATTTGTATATGTAATGACTCCCAAACTTGAGGGAGAAAGAAGCTGGCTTGAAGGCAGATTAAAAGATCTGAATGCGATTTTATCCAACAAAGATACCGGTCATTCGGGGCTTAAAATGAGTACTGCATTCGGTTCCTATGATTCCATTGACGGTGATGCGAAAACTATCCGAGACGGTCTCAGAATTGCGGATGCAAGGATGTATGAAATGAAGAAAAAAATGAAGGCAGGGCGCTGATATAAGCCCTGCCTTTTACTTATTTATTCTTTTTGATCTTGTAGAGCTCTTCCGCTGCAAGTCTTGTCTTAGCTACGACATCCGTTCCTTCGGGAGGGAAGCAGTAGAAGAGTCCGTTCTTATCACCTATGGAGATCATGTCTCCGATCTCATAGTAGAAGTAATCGGAATTTACACTGTATGATGCGAGGGGCTTTTGAGTAAAATCAAGTTTTCCGTTGCATCCCGTAAGGTGGAATCCATCTTCACTGTGAGTAAGTCTTCCGTCGCCTACTTCATAGAAAGCTTTGTTATCTACGATCATGTAGATGTGAACGGGAACATCCAGGGAATATCTTCCTTCTTCAAGCTCTGCTTTGACGCATTCTCTTTCCCACTTAAACCAATCGGGTATGTGATTGAAAAGTTTCGGTGCAGTAATCTTAACGGGAGCATCACCTATAAATTCCATCTTTCCGAGCTGAGTCAGTTCCCAGGTGCTTTCGCATTCTTCACACTTGATGCCGGTTCCTGCTGCATTCATCCTGCCTTCCTTGCCGCAGACGGGACATTTGTATAAAACTCTTGAAAGTCCTTCTGCTCTGAAGTCTTCGGTGATGCGAACTCCGTTTTCGTACTGCTCTTGAAGATTGTCGAATGAAAAGGCTTCGCGGATCTTTTCATTGATCTCATCTACGGAGAGAGCTTTGATTTCCTCGGGAGAAAACAAAGTGTATTTGTCTGCACTTATCTTACAATTTCTGAGTCTTAATCCGTTGTAGAGAGGATCATGTATAAATGCACCGTGGGAGAGGATCATTACAACGGGATAGTTGAACATCTTGATCATCTTACCCAGTGATTCGGGAAGAGTTGTTGTGGTTCCGTCAAATGTATAACCCGCTTCGGGATACATGAGGACGGAAGTCTTAAGCTTGGTCAGTGAATAGGAAATGTCTTTGATGAGTTTGATGTCGGGCTGAAATTTCTGAGTAGGGATACAACCGATTGCTCTCATCAGGAATTCTTTTCCCACAAATGCATCCGTTGTTGCGACAATGTTATAAGGTCCCTTTATGACATGGGATGCGATCATCAGATCGGTAAAGCAGGAATGGTTCATGAGATAGAGTGCGGGCTGCTTTTCTCCGACACCTTTCATGTCACCGACGTTAACGGTAAATTCCGCTTTCTTTAGTTCCGATGAAGCAAGTGTCTTAATAAGCGCACGCAGGATGGGACAGGGCTTTCCGGGGTTTTTAACCTCTGCGTGAGGAAGTGCTCTTACTTTCTCATATGATAAAGCCTTTGTTTTGATCTTCATGATTATTCTCCGTTTGTAATTACAGATTTTCGATCAATCCGCTCAAGCCTTCGTTTTGATATATTTCCTTGTAATATCCGATCTCGTCGTTAATAAGTGTATCTATTACTTCCATTCCGAGAAGCTCTACGGGAGCTTTGTCATCGGTAAGGATAAGGCCGGTGCCTTCATAGGGGATCATACCGTCCATTACTTTTCCAAGCTGATATCTTAATCCGTCATCGGATGAAAAATCCGCATTATATTCAAGTGCTTTAAAGAGGTCGGTGTTTACGGATGCAAAGAGCTCACGGTTGGTTGATCCTACTACATTTACGGTAGCTACATTGGGGAAGACGGATGCTACGGTATCGGAAAGATATGTGGTGATATCGGTTTCTCCGTTTCCGTGCATGTTCATGTTCATGACCATGATGCCGTTGTCTTTGAGATGATCTTTAACGAGACCAAAAAACTCGGAAGAGCTCATCTGAAAAGGGATGGTGATGTCCTGATATGCGTCGACCAAGATCACGTCGTATTTTCCGGTATCGGCCTGAAGAAATGCTCTTCCGTCATAGGTATAAACGGTGATGTTTTCGGAGAGGCCAAAATACTCGTGGGCAAGGTCCGTTATCTTATCGTCGATCTCAACTCCTGTGATGTTGCATCCGGGAAAATACTTCTCGCACTGAACGGCGAAGGTTCCGGTACCCATTCCGAGGATTAGGATGTCGGGGGTGTCTGTTCCTTCGACAACCTCGCCTTCATCTTCATAACCCATTGCCATGGTGGGTGCTGCAAGGGCGTAGTCGTAATACATTCCGGTGAGGTTACCGGTTTTCATCTTGATGGACTGAACACCGAAGAGAACGTTGGTTGAAAGGGAAGTTGCCCACTCGGTATCGGTTACCTGAAGGTAGTTATAAACGGACTCGCCCTCATAGGTAAGATCTGAGATCCAGAATGCGAAATGGGAATTATGTCCAAATATGCATGCAATGATGTAAAGGATCGTGCTTACGGTGCAGAGGATCAGTTTTGTTTTGCGGGAGATGAAAAAGAGAAGTCCGATCACCAGGAGTATTCCCGAGAAGATGAGGAATGTCATTCCGGTTCCCACGGAAGGAATGGTTACGAATGTGGGAAGGAAGGTTCCGATGATTGATCCGATGGTGTTACATGCACCGAGGCGTCCGGCAACGGATCCGCTTTCTTCGATATCTGAGATAGTGTACTTGATAAGGGAAGGGGTTACGGTTCCGAGAAGGAACAGGGGGAATACGAAGATAACCATGCAGGCTATCAGAGAAGACCATATGAGAAGGCCCGTTGATACGGAGACGATCATGATTCCGGTTATGACCAGAATGATGTATTTTCCGAGGACCGGGATAAATGCGATCCACACAGCTGATATAAGAATTCGTCTGAAGAGCTTTGCGGGGTCTGAGTTTTTATCGGCCCACTTTCCTCCGACTACATTTCCGAGTGCCATGGCGATCATGATGGTTCCGATGATGATGGTCCAGACGATCTGGGATGATGAGAAGTAGGGGGCAAGAAGCCTTGATGCTCCCAGCTCTACCGCCATTACGGCCATTCCCGCGAAAAACTCGGTGATATAAAGGTAGTATCTGTTTTTTAGGATATCAAATTTCATAATATGCTCCGTTATAAAGTCTTGTGAACTGCGTCACAACGCATATTATACCGTAAATTTCCGTATTGTAGGGCATTTTTAAAAAAGGTATACTTAAGTGGTCTATGGAAACAAGTAATAAAACTGAAATTCCGCGTATTCTTTTATCTGAAATGAAGCTGAGTCAGACCATGGAAAATCAGCTCCGTCAGATCTGTATTTATGCCTCTTTGGCGGGGATAGATATGGAAGAGATAAGGATTCGGCTGACCGAGGAAGGAAAGCTTCCGTGCCCCGACAAGAATTCGTCCAAGAAGGTTTTATCGGAGATATATGACTATGTCGCATGCTCTTTTTGAGAAAATATATGTTGAAAAGAATGCGGCATCCGATCCCGAAACTTTAAGGATCCTGGAGCGAATCGGTTGTAAAGATCCTGAATACATCGCGCATTACAAGGACGTGTTTGACATTAAGGGCTCTTCGGGAAGGGCGCTTATTCTCGCACACAATCCGGGAAAGCATCTGTATGAAGGCGCACCGGTTTGTCAGAGCTTCGGAAACGAGCATTTCTATTATTCGCCCGGAGTGATGAACTGCATATATGACTGCGAATATTGTTTCTTAAAGGGCATGTATCCCGGGCGGGATATATGCATTTTTACGGACATTGAAGAGACTTTTTCCGAACTGGAAGCGCTGGGAAAGCAGTTCCCCGTATATGTATGTGCTTCGTATAACACGGATCTGAATGCCTTGGAGAGCATCACGGGCTTTGCATACAAGTGGTGTAAGGAAGCTTATGATCATGAAAGTATCAGCGTAGAACTGAGAACCAAGTGCTCGAGAACGGATATATTCGAGGGACTTCCCGTAAGCGAGAGGGCGATATTTGCTTTTACCTTATCTCCCGATGAAGTTGCCGAAAGGTTTGAAAAAGGAACCCCGGGACTTGATGCAAGGATTCAGGCAGTAAATGCTGCGATGAAAGCGGGCTTTCCCGTAAGGCTTTGCTTTGACCCCATGATCTATTTTCGTAACTGGCAGGATAGCTATACGGAAATGATCGGCAAGGTGGCAAAGTCCGTTGATCTGAGTAAGGTGAGGGATATCAGCATCGGATCCTTTAGGATATCGGACCAGTATCTTAAGAATATGCGACGGAAAATGCCGGATTCGGAAGTCGTTCAATATCCTTATGTATGCGAAGACGGTTATTACCAGTATCCGGAAAAAGTAAGAACACGTATGGAAGATCATATCAGGAATCTTCTTAAGGCTAAGTGCCCGGAAGTTTCCGTATACGATTGGAAATAATCATTAATGAAAGGAACCAAAGAAATTGAAAGCACCATTTTCAGAGTATTTGACATCGATAGCTCCGCATGTCAAAGAAGTTATCGATGATCTTAACAAAGATTTCGATTACGTAAGCGCGCTTTGTACCGATTCCAAAGGTCTTGTGATCAGGATCGGAAGCAGGGCAAGGAGCATATCCAACAAGACCATGACCACCGAAAGAGGAGTGGTTTTCAGAGTTTGCAAGGATAAAAAGTACAGCGAGTATGCGGTTAACAACGCAGACTGGAACGATACCGCAGAGATAATTAAGAAGATCCGCAAGGAGCTTGCAGCGCAGGATGCACTTCTTGCTAAGACCGGAACCGAAGTATTTGAGACCGGAGTTCTCGACGATGAACCTCTTACCTTCTTCGGTGAAAAAGAAACCGGATCACTTCCCGAGAAGGCAAACATCAAAGATCTTACAGAGAAGCTCATTGCAATTTCCGATAAGGGTATGGAGATGAGCGAGAATGTTATCGAGTGCATGGCTAATGCACAGTCAACCCACATCAGCAAGATGTTCCTCACCAAAAACAGAGACCTGAGACAGTCCTATGTTTACAGTGAAGGAATGCTCATGGTCGTTGTCAGAAAAGACGACAAGGTCGACGAAGACTACAAGAGCATTTCAGGAATCAAGGGTCCCGAGCTTTTCGATGAGCTTGAAGGATATCTTCCCATGGTAGTCAAGAATGCGGAAGAGCTTCTTACCGCAGATCATATCGAGCCCGGTGAGTATGAAGTAATCACCTCACCCGAAGTTACCGGTCTTATTGCTCATGAAGCTTTCGGACACGGTGTCGAGATGGATATGTTTGTAAAGCACAGAGCTCTCGGCGAAGACTACATCGGAAAGAGAGTTGCATCCGATAATGTAACCATGCATGAGGGTGCACTTTGCGCAGATAACGTTACCAGCTATTTCTTCGATGACGAAGGTGTAATGGCAGGTGATGTTGTTGAGATCGAAAACGGAATCTTAAAGTCCGGAATCTGTGATGCACTTGCTGCTAAGAGACTGGGCTTCCATCCTACCGGAAACGGAAAGAGAGAGAATTTCGCACACAAGGTATATACCAGAATGACCAACACCATGTTTGATTCCGGCGAGTATACCAAGGAAGAAATGATCGAATCCGTTAAGTACGGTTACCTTCTTGAAGGAATGGAGAGCGGAATGGAAGATCCCAAGCATTGGGGAATCCAGTGCATCATTCAAAGAGGCCGCGAGATCAAAGACGGAAAGCTTACCGGAAGAATTGTTTCTCCCGTTATCATGACAGGATATGTTCCCGAACTTCTCGGAAGTATATCCATGTGTTCAAAAGATCGCCTCGTGTTCGGAAGCGGCGGATGCGGCAAGGGACATAAGGAATGGGTCAAGGTTGCAGATGGCGGCCCTTATCTTAAGACGAAAGCGAGGCTCGGATAATGAAAATAGATATGATTAAGGAGCTCCTTGAAAAAAGCGGAGCTTTTGCATGGAGAATAACCGATACGGTAACCAAGGGATGGGAGTTTTATTTTATCCGTCATAACCTTGATCAGAACAGATCCAAGGATATCGAGAATATTCAGATTACCGTTTATGTATTGTCGGATGACAAGAAGTCCGTCGGAACCGCAAGTGCTGATATGGGTCCCGATGAGACCAAAGAGTATGTTGAACTTACCATTAAGGACCTGATCTATCAGGCAAGTCTTGTTCAGGATGCATACTATGAACTTAAGGCTCCCGCTAATTCCGAAGTACCTGCTTTGGAGGATGCGGATATAAACAAGATCTCAAGTGAATTCATCGATACCATGAAGAATATCGAAGAAGATGATGATACCTTCATGAACAGCTATGAGATATTTGTTTCATCCATCACCAGAAGAATCGTAACCAGCACCGGAATCGATGTTACCGAGAAGTATCCCGTATCACTTCTTGAGACCGTAGTTAACGCCAGAAACCGTGAGCAGGAGATCGAATTCTACAATCTCTATGATTCAGGTCTTTGCCCCAAGGAAGATATCAAGAGAAATGTTGCTTCAACAATGAAGCACGGCAAGAACAGACTTAATGCGGGAAAGACTCCTTCACTGGATAAGTATGATGTTGTCTTTTCCAGCGATGATGCCGTAAGAATCTATGAGTTTTTCAAGGATGCACTTGATATCGCATACATCTGCATGAAGTACTCACCTCTTGAAAAGGGCAAGGAAGTTATTCCCGGAATCAAGGGAGACAAGGTAACTCTTAAGGCTGTTAAGAATCTCGTCGGTTCTTCACAAAACCGTGAAGTAGATATGGAGGGAAGCCCCATTCGCGATGAAGTACTCATGGAGGACGGCATCCCCAAGGCATTCCACGGAAGCACCAGATTCTCATATTACATGGGAGAAAAGGATACCTTCATGCTCAGCAATTACGAAGTATCCGGAGGAACCCATACTTCAGAGGAGCTGTTAAAGGGACCTGTTCTCGAATGTGTATATTTCTCTGATTTCCAAGTGGATACTCTTACCGGAGATATCTTCGGAGAGATCAGACTTGCATATCTTCACGAAGCTGACGGAAGCGTAAAGCCCGTAACGGGCGGATCCGTTTCCGGCAACTTAAGAATGCTCATGATGGATATGAAGATGAGTGAGGAAAGAACAAGATACGACAATGCTCTTATTCCTTCACTTACCAGATTGTCCGGAGTAACCGTAACAGGTGCAGAATAAACGGAGAATAGTTATGAAAGTAGTTCTGGATAAATTGACAAAAGTATTCCCTCCCAGAGGCGGCAAAGGAGATGCGGTAACGGCGGTCAAGGATTTCACCTTTGAGATCCCTGACGGAAAACTTGTAGCGCTCCTCGGACCTTCGGGTTGCGGTAAAAGTACCATACTCAATATGATCTGCGGACTCGAGAAACCTACCGAAGGTAAGATTATCTTCGGAGAGGACGATGTCACGCAGGTCAGTCCCGAACTGCGCGGAGTGGGCATGGTTTTCCAAAACTATGCTCTCTATCCGCACATGAGTGTTTACAACAATATAATCTTCCCCCTGGGTAATCTTAAGGGAGAAGAGAAACTCACCAAGGAGCAGATGAGGGAGAAGGCCGAGAAGGTGGCATCCCTTGTACAGATAGAAAATCTCCTTGAGAGAAAACCGAAAGAGTTATCCGGAGGTCAGCAGCAGAGAGTTGCGATTGCAAGAGCGCTTATCAAAACTCCCAGACTGCTCCTTATGGATGAGCCTCTTTCAAACCTGGATGCAAGACTCAGACTTCAGACCAGGGAAGAAATCAGAAGAATCCAAAGAGAGACCGGCGTCACCACGGTATTCGTAACCCACGATCAGGAAGAAGCAATGAGTATTTCCGATATGATCGTAGTTATGAAAGACGGAGAGCTTCACCAGTTCGGAAAGCCCCAGGAAGTATATGACGATCCCGCAAATCTCTTTGTTGCCAAATTCCTGGGAACTCCCGCGATTAATGTTTTCGAAGGAAGCGTAAAAGGCGGAAAGCTCTACATCGGAGATGACTGCGTACTTAATGTCCCCGGCGTGAATGACAGGGATGTTACAGTAGGCATCAGACCCGAAGGATTTACTTACGATCCAAGCGGTCCTTTCAAGTGCAAGCTTGACCGCATAGAGGTCATGGGACGTGACATCAGCATTGTTTCCAAGAATGATAAATGTGAAGCTCCGGTAGTAAGATCCATAATTGATTCCGATATGAGACCCGATGAGGATTCCGAAACCGTAGCGTTTAATTTAAGACCCGGTAAGGTACATCTCTTTGATGTAGGGACCGGAGAAAGAATAAGATTCGGAAAAGAGTAACGTTAATGGATAAGATAACATCTTATGATGAGTATTGTGAGGCGCTGGACGGAAGAGGGGACATCATACTGTTCAGGGGACAGCCGGTAAGTGATTTTGTACTGATACCATCAGGCCTCAGGGCACAGCATATACATAATGCGGATGTGCAGATGTTCCGTTTCGTTGATGAGATGCAGAAGGTTTTCGGATACGACGAACTTACCTGCATCGAGATCGCACAGCATTTTTCACTTCACACAAGACTTCTGGATTTTTCATATTCATATACCGTAGCACTGTTTTTCGCATGCTTCGATGCAAAGGGAAGATACGGAGACCGTGACGGTAAGGTATATGTATTTAACAAGAGCAGATACGAGTGGCTTCTTAAAATGTACGGCAAGAACAGCGCTCAGGTTAATAAAAACAACGAGTATCTGTATAAATGGCTGCAGCACTATGTAGATAAGAGCGATACCAGAATGGGTGACGACGGACTGGATATGCCCATTTTCATTGAAGCAACCAGACAGTTCGACAGACTCTATTCCCAGCGCGGATTGTTCCTTCTGTGGGGAAGGGATGAAATGCCTCTTGAGAAGATCCTTCAGAAAGAGGGAATAGACCAGAAGGAAGTTTTTGATACGATCGTAATTTCGGCGGATCATAAAAAGAAAATCCTGGAAGAGCTTGCGGAAAAGCACATCTCCGAAGATTCACTCTTTATGAATGTCGGTAAGATCAAAGACCTTGTAAGCACCATTAAATACGGAAATACTTCCGGGCAGGTGACGAAATGACTGAAAAGAACAATCTGAAAGCGTGGCTGTATCTGCTTCCTGCGCTTGTATTCATGATCATATTCATGGTCTATCCTCTGATGGATGTATTCGTATATTCATTTGAGGAAGGATACAATTTTGTCTCCGGGAGATCTTCGGGAACCGGACTGTACAATTTCTCATATGTTCTTCATGATACTTATTTCCTGCAGGCAGTGAAGAATACCTTCGTCATGGTTATCATAACCGTGCCGCTGTCTACGGGGTTTGCACTTCTTATTTCTCTTGCACTTAATTCCATCACCAAATTACGCGAACTTTTCCAGACCGTTTATTTCCTGCCCTATGTTACAAATACTTTGGCAGTAGGTCTGGTATTCATGGTCCTGTTTAAAAAGACAGCGTATTCGGACGGACTCATAAACTTACTCATCACATTCTTCGGCGGAAAGAGCGTCGACTTCATAGACGGACCTTATTGGGCCAAGATGTTTGTAATGTGTTTCTACATCATCTGGGTAGTTCTTCCTTTTAAGGTTCTTCTCTTAACCAGCGCATTGGCATCTGTTAACTCCACTTATTACAACGCTGCAAGAGTTGACGGAACCGGTTCTTTAAGAATCTTTTTCAAGATTACACTTCCCATGATATCCCCCACCATTTTCTATCTGGTAATTACGGGATTTATCGGAGCGTTTAAAGAGTATTCCGATGCCGTAGCACTTTTCGGAACGGACCTTAACGCTGCGGGAATGAATACGATAGTCGGATATGTATATGACATGCTCTACGGAGACAGCGGCGGATATCCTTCTTTTGCATCGGCTGCTGCGATCATTTTGTTCGTAATAGTACTTACGATCACATGCATCAACCTCCTCGTCAGCAAGAAACATGTTTATTACACTTAATGCTATGGATAACAGAGAAAAATATTTAAAAGCAGAAAAAAGTGATAAGACCAAAAGAGTGATTAAAAACGTTCTTGTGTATTCTTTTCTCGGAATATGGGGACTTATGGTACTCTTTCCCTTCTACTGGATGGTGCTTACATCCTTTAAGAGTTATGCATCCTATAACGGTGAGAAGATCCCGAAGTTCTATGTGACGGATCCCACCTTTGAGAATTTTACCAATGCATTCTCGCAGGTGCCTCTGGGAAGATATCTTCTTAATACATTTATCTTCACCGTGGTTACAACTGCCATCATGGTAATAGTCATCACTCTGGCTGCGTTTGCTTTTTCGAGACTTGAGTTTAAGGGAAGAAATCTTCTCTTTACCATATTCCTGTCCATGATGATGATCCCCAGCGAGCTTATAGTCATCACCAATTACGTAACGATCACCAATCTGGATATGAGAAATACTTTCTCGGGACTGATACTTCCTTCCGTAATGAGCGTGTTCTATGTGTACCTTCTCAGGGAGAATTTCGCACAGGTTCCGGACCAGCTCTATTATGCGGCCAAGGTTGACGGAACAAGCGACCTTAAATATCTGTTCAGGGTCATGCTTCCCATATGCCGTCCCACGGTTGTTACGATTATCATTCTCAAAGTCATCGAGTGCTGGAACTCATACGTATGGCCCAGACTTATCACCGATGACAAGAACTACTACCTTGTATCAAACGGAATTCAGGAGATCAGACAGAGCGGATTCGGAAGGGAAAATATCCCTGCCATGATGGCTGCGGTCGTAGTTATCTCACTTCCGCTTATCGTTTTGTTCCTTATATTCAGACGCCAGATCATGGCGGGTGTATCAAGAGGCGGACTAAAAGGGTGAATGTTTTATTTTTCGGGAAAAGAATACGGAAGGTCATCTCACTTGCGGCAGCAGGCGTATGCATGACCATGCTATTGGGCGGATGCCACGGCTCTTCGGGTCGTGCAGGATTTGAGATGCCCGAAAGTTTTGATGAAAATACGGTATATGAGATAGACTTTTGGGCCAAGAACGATACGAACAAAACCCAGGTCGAGATTTATCAGAAATGCGTCGAGGATTTTGAGGCGCTCTATCCCAATATCCACGTAAATCTGAAGCTCTATACGGATTATTCAGCAATCTATAACGATGTCATAACCAACATTGCAACCGATACGACGCCCAATGTCTGCATCACCTATCCCGACCATATCGCGACTTATATGACGGGAGACGGCAAGATAGTAATGCTCGATGACATCATTAACGATCCCAGATACGGACTTGGCGGAAGTGAACTTAGATTTGACGGACCTGCTGCGGATGAGATCGTTCCGAAGTTTTTGGAAGAGCTTGAGCTTAACGGAAATCTGATGGGTCTTCCTTTTATGAGATCGTCGGAGGCTCTATACATCAACAAGACTTATGTTGAGGCTATGGGCTATGAGATTCCCGATATTCCCACATGGGACTGGGTATGGGAGGTTTCCGAGGCTGCGATGGAGAAGAATCCTGACGGAACTTTTGCAGTAAACGGCCAGGACGTAATGATTCCCTTCATATATAAATCCACCGACAATATGCTGATCACAATGCTCAGACAGTACGGCGGAGGATACTCGGATGAAGCGGGAAGCATCCTGATTTTTAACGAAACCACCGGAAGCATTCTCAAAGAGATCGCATCCCACGGTCAGACCAGGGCATTTTCCACCTTCAAGATCTCCAGTTATCCCGGCAACTTCATGAACGCCGGACAGTGCATCCTTGCGGTGGATTCCACGGCGGGTGCGACCTGGATGGGATCCCATGCTCCTTTATCGGACATTCACGATACCAAAAAGGTGGAATTTGAGACGGTAGTGCGTCCCGTTCCCCAGTATGATACATCGGATATTCAGATGATCTCACAGGGTCCTTCCATCTGTATCTTTAATAAAGACGATCCTCAGGAGGTTCTTGCAAGCTGGCTTTTTGCTCAGTTCCTTCTTACCAACGAGATGCAGGAGAGATATTCCGAGACCGAGGGATATGTACCCGTTACCCTCAAGGCTCAGAACGATCCCGCATACCTGGAATACCTGTCCCTTGGCGGCACGGACAACGGTCTTCACTATCAGGTCAAAATAGATTGCGTTAAGATGGTGATCGATAATACGGAAAATACTTTTATCACCCCTGTATTTAACGGATCCACATCCCTTCGAAATGCCGCGGGACAGATGGTTGAAAACTGCGTTAAAACAGTACGAAGAAGCGGCACCGTGGACGATGAATACCTGGAGCAGATGTACTCTGACGTATCCCAAATGTACAGGCTGGGTGAGCTGAAAGCGGACAATTCCATAAGCCGCGATCTGGGTCCTCTTCCGGTCACAGCCAAGGTTCTTCTGGCTGCGATAGTTTTTACCTGGATATGCATGGGAGCTTATGTTTTAAAGGAATATTTGCTTAAAAAGAAAACTAAGTAGGCTAAGTTCATAATAAAAAGTTTATAAAGTTGTCAAAAATACACAAATGAGTTACAATGCTATGCGGTCAAAGCCCTTTGACCGCATATATTAATTTAAGGGCGATTTAGGAGGAAATTATGAAAAAATTTACAGTAGTTTTTGCTGCAGCGGTTATGGCAGTTTCACTTGCCGCATGTGGCGCAGAAGAGGAGAGCGTTCAGGCTCCCGAGACCGAGGTTGAAGCTCAGGTTGAAGATGGTGCAGAAGCTGACGTTCAGGATGCAGACGCAGACGCTGATGCAGATGCTGATGCTGATGCAGACGCAGATGCTGCAGAGGACAGCGATGTAGTTGTTATGAGCTACGCTGAGTTCGTTGCTGCAGATGTTGACACCGAAGTTGTCGTTGAGACTTATGTTCAGGACAAGCAGGGATGGTGGGAGAACGAAGGTGTTGGAATGGCTACCTTCTATACCCAGGATAAGGACGGAGCTTACTTCCTTTACAACATGCCTTGCTCACAGGAAGATTATGATGCAATGGTTCCCGGAACCAAGATCCGTGTTACCGGTTTCAAGTCTGAGTGGTCAGGCGAGGTAGAGATCATCGACGCTACCTACGAGATCCTCGATGGTGACACCTATGTTGCAGACGCTACCGATCTTACCGATAAGATCGCTGACGCTGAGGCACTTGCTGATTACATGAACCAGTACGTTTCTTTCACCGGTCTTACCGTAGCTGAGAGAGAAGGCGGAGCATTCACTTACGGATGGGACGGATCCAAGGCTCAGGGCGATGACCTTTACATCAACCTTGAGGATGCTGACGGAAACGTATACACCTTCGTTGTAGAGTCTTATCTCAGAGGCGCTGATACCGAGGTTTACCAGACCGTTGAAGCATTTAACGTTGGCGACACCGTTGACATCACCGGTTTCATGTATTGGTATGAGGGACCTCAGGTTCACGTTACCATCGCAACCGTTAAATAATTAAGGTATAATACCTAAAGACCGGCGCTATTTCGGTGCCGGTCTTTTTTTAAGGATAGGAAAGCGTATGAAAATTGTCGTATTGGAAAGAAACAGTGTAGGTCCCGATATCAGTATCGATATCTTCAACGAACTCGGTGAAGTGACCGCATATCGCAACACGGTCAGTGTGGAGGAAGTAATCGAGAGAACCAAGGATGCGGATATTGTTGTTGCCAATAAATGTCCCATCAATAAGGAATCTTTGGATGCTTCTAAGAACGTAAAGCTGGTCTGCGAATTTGCAACCGGATATGATAATTGCGACCTTGAGTACCTCAAAGGACGCGGAATCCCCGTATGCAATGTTGTGGGCTATTCCACCGATATGGTTGCGCAGCATACCTTTACCCTTGCGCTTGCCGTATCACAGAATCTTTCCTATTATGATGATTATGTAAAATCAGGAAAATACAGCGCCCAGGACAGATTTTCCAATTTCGATGTGGCTTTCGGAGAGCTCTCCGGAAAGACCTGGGGAATCGTAGGAATGGGTAATATCGGAAGGAAGGTTGCTCAGATCGCTACTGCCTTCGGATGTAAGGTTATATTTACTTCCGTTACCGGAAACAGCACGGTTACGGAATATGAGAAAGTATCCAAGGATGAACTTCTTGAAAGAAGCGACTTCCTCTCGATTCATTGTCCTCTGAGTGACATTACAAGGAATTATATCGATGAAGGTGCCTTTAAGAAGATGAAGAATACGGCATATCTTATAAATGTCGCAAGGGGCAGGGTTGTAAATAATCCCGATCTGTATGATGCTCTTGAAAGCGGAGAGATTGCAGGCGCGGGACTTGATGTATTGGAAGATGAGCCTTTAAGGCTTACAAATCCTTTGAGTAAGATCAAGGATTCGGGAAAATTGATAATAACACCTCACCTTGCATGGGGCTCCGTCGAAGCGAGAACCAGATGCGTGCAGGGTGTGTATGATAATATAAAGGCGTTCCAAGCCGGAACTCCCATTCATGTAGTAAACGGACTTTGAGGGGCGGATTTAAGAAAGGTGAACCAAATGGAAGAAATACAGAGAAAGAGAAATCTTGAGGATAAATTCAGGGACTGGCTTGAGTGGTGGCCCTGGGCACATAAGCTTTTTTGTAAGTATGAGGAGCTTTGGGTATATCTGGTAGTAGGTGTGCTTACCACCATCGTTTCATGGGTTGCATGCTACCTTGCAGAGCATTTCCTTCTTGATTCTACCGATACATTCCAGAATGCGATAATCAATACCATCGGATGGGTAGCAGGCGTATGCTTCGGATATCCCCTGAACAGAAGCTGGGTATTCAGAAGTACCAATCCCCATATTGCAAAAGAATTCGGCGGATTTGCCGCGTCACGTCTTTCCACATGGTTCCTTGATATTTTCATCATGTGGCTTACTGTTAATGTACTTTCCTGGAATTACTGGATATCCAAGATCTGTATCTCCGCAGTTGTTGTTACCGTTCTGAATTATGTTTTCAGTAAGGTTCTTATTTTCAAGAAAAAGAAATGAGAAATGGCATGAAAATAGTTATGACGGGCGGTGGAACCGCCGGACATGTTACTCCGAATATTGCTCTTATGCCCGCTCTTAAGAACAAGGGCTTTGAGATTTATTACATCGGTTCATTCGACGGAATCGAGAAGAAACTCATCGAAGAGATCGGTATCAAATATTACGGAGTGTCCACAGGCAAGTTCCGCAGATATTTCAGCTTAAAAAATTTCACAGATCCATTCAGGGTGTTTAAGGGCATCAGAGAAGCCCGTAACATCCTCAAAGAGATATCGCCCGATGTTGTTTTCTCAAAGGGCGGATTTGTCGGCGTACCCGTTGTAAAGGGCGCAGGCAAACTCGGAATCCCCTGTATTATTCATGAATCCGATTATTCTGTCGGCCTTGCCAATAAGCTTTGCTTTTCATCCGCCGATAAGATATGTTGTGATTTCCCCGAAACTCTTAAGACTCTCCCTGCCGGAAAAGGAGTACTTACGGGTGCTCCCGTGAGGAAGGAACTTCTGGAGGGAAATGCGGGAAACGGACGCATTGTATGCGGATTTGAGGACGATAAACCCATACTTATGGTAACAGGCGGAAGTCTGGGCGCAGCTGCCGTAAATGAAGCCATAAGGGCTGCTCTTCCCGAGCTTTTGAAGAAATATAATGTCATCCATATCTGCGGAAAAGGCAAAACAGATGCCGAATTCGACGGCAAAAAGGGATACAGGCAGTTTGAATATGTCGGAAGAGGATTAGCCGACTTGTTTGCTGCTGCCGATATTGTGGTATCACGTGCCGGAGCCAATTCCGTATTTGAACTTCTTGCGCTCAAAAAGCCCAACATCTTAATTCCGCTTCCCGGAGGAAGAGGGGATCAGTTGTTAAATGCCAAGTCATTCGAGCAGCAGGGATATTCCATGGTTATTAAGCAGGAAGAGATAACCACGGAGTATCTTGTTAAGAAGATTGATGAGCTCTACGAGGGCAGGGAGGCATATATATCCAAAATGTCCGAGAGTAAGCAGCAGGATGCCATCAAAGTCATTACAGATCTGATAGCAGGGATGGCAAAAAAGCCCGATAATAAGGCATAAAAAAGTTTTTAAAAATCTTGTTGACAATGGTAGGGTTGTTGTGTAAAATTGACTTTGCTGTTGTGAAACAGATGCAGGTGTAGTTCAGTGGTAGAACACCAGCCTTCCAAGCTGGATATGTGGGTCCGATTCCCATCACCTGCTCTCAACGAAAAGCCCTCAGGATAAACCTGAGGGCTTTTTCATTGAGCAGGCGAGACCTCGGACACATGTGTGTCCGGTGGAGTATAATGATTCTACGGAATAGAGAGGCATAGAGGGCAGATTCTGCGTTCCGTAGGTGGTTCTATGGCATATTCGCGGGTACGATTTAACCGTAACCATTGAATGCGGGCAGGAGGTTTTTAAATGAATCAGGAATTAACCGGAAAATTTATCTCACAGTTACGTAAAGAAAAAAATCTGACTCAGAAGGAACTTGCTGACAGACTCGGGATAAGTGATAAGACCGTATCAAAATGGGAAACCGGAAACGGAATGCCTGACGTATCGCTTCTTCAGCCTCTGTGTAAGGAATTGTCGGTTAATCTGAATGAACTTCTGTCCGGTGAGAGACTCTCGGAAGAGAGTTACAGCGGAAAGGCGGAAGAGAATATGATGAACCTTGCAAGGGATGTACAGGAGGGAAGAGAGAATAAGAAAAAGGTCGGAATCATCGGCCTGATATGCGGTATTTTGGCATTCTTATTTTGTCTGGAGTTTGCACTTGTCTCAGTTGGCGGCATCGGAGGCGTGGCAAGCTTTATCGATTTTCCGACTCTTATCATGATAGTCGGATTCACTCTTGGAATTGAATTGATTGCAGGAAGGATAAAAAGAGTTTTCAAAGCTCTCGGTGCGGCTGTAAAAAACACCGGAGATCTCGATGAAAATACAAGAAAGATTTATCTTCAGGATCTGAAATTCTTTATAAGAACCACGATAATATCAGGTTTTATTACAGCAATGATCGGATTTATCAATCTGCTGCATAATATGGAGAGTCCTGCCACTATCGGCCCCAGTCTTGGTGTCATGTTGATAGTTGTTTTCTATGCATCCGTTATTATTGCTGTTGTTTTTGCATTAAGAGAAAGGCTTAAGGCCTAAGCAGAGTTTAGGGTTTCTTTATAATTTTTTAATTGACGATGCACCTCGATAGTTGTATCATCGCGTTCAGTTGCGTTTTCGAGGAAGACGCAATGAATAAATGTTATAGAGGTGTTTAGTTATGAAAAAAATGATTGCAACAGTACTTACAATGATGATGGTATTCAGCGTTACCGCTTGCGGAAACAATGCTGAAGACACCAGAGACGTTACCGACGAGACTGTAATCGAGGAAGTTAACGAGTCCGAAGATGCAGACGCAGAAGTAACCGAAGATGATGCAGAAGCAGAAGATGCTGATGCAGAGGTAGAGACCGACGCTGAAGAGCAGGACGGCGTTCTCGGTGTAGTAGACGGAGATGTTTACACCAACGCTTTCTTCGGAATCAAGCTTAACGCAGTAGACGGATATTCTTTCCTTGGAGATGATGTTATCGCACAGCTCGGATACATGAGCGCTGATGTTCTCGGAAACAACGAGATCACCGAGGCTATGGAGTCAGGTGAAGCAGTTACCGATTGCGTTCTTGCAGATGAGACTTTCGATAACTCCGTAAACGTTACTCTTAGCAGCGTAGATGCTGAGGTTACTCAGGATGATGCAGAAGCAGTTATCGACGCTACCCTTCCTGTACTCGTTGAGACCTACGAGGGAATGGGATTCGAGAACCTTGTTTGCGAGCGCGGAACCACTACCTTCCTTGGCGAAGAGTTCCCTTGCATCAATCTCAGCTTTGTTCTTACTCAGGACGATGTAACCTATGACATGACCATGGTTGAAGTAATCCTTATCAAAGAGGGATATACCGCTACCATCACTGCTCAGGCAGGTTCTGACGAGGAAATCGCAGCTCTTCTCGGAGCTTTCGAGGCACTTGACTAATTGTTAAGTAAAACTGTATAAAGAGCAGAGCCCGACACCAATGTCGGGCTCTTTTTAGTTACTCTCGCAAAAGTATGATAAAATATATAGGTCTATATATAGAAAATACAGAAATAATTAATACCAATTTAATTATGAAAATCTCTAAAAAGTAGTAAAGTATCTGTTTGCGTTAGTAGAAGGAAAATAGAGTCTGTATTTTAGAATGGAGAATGTATGGATAACGATGCTAAGAAGAAACTTTTAGACGAACTCGCAAAACAGATGTCGGGTGGTGCCGTAGAAGAACCCGAGAAGGGACAGATTGTGTCCAAGATTGACAGCGCAACCAATACCGTTACATTTATGCTGTCAGGAACCAAATACACCATTGAAGACATGCAGAAGGCAAGAAAGTATCTCCAGGAAAAGCTTGCTAATCATCCCGGCGATAAGTCAGAAAGAAAAATGTATTACGAAATCGCCCTTACCTGCATGGATGCTATCATTCATCAGTATACAAAGCCTGTCGATACCGTTATTACAAAGTAATCGGCCCAAATAAAAAGGCAGGCCTTGATAGGAAAGGCATTACAGATGAAAAGTAAGAACACCCGTAAGATCGAGAAGATCAAGAAGAAGCATGGTTTTCTTGCCATAATCGCATTTTTACTTACATGTGCTGTGGCAACCATGATGCTTTCGTACTTTGTGTATTCTCTCTTTTATTATCTGCTTCAGGAAAAGCTTACATCCGAATATGAAGCGATATCATATATGGAGAGGATCTACGAGCAGAGTCTTGCAGATGATTACGAAGGTGATGTCCATTCCGTTCTTGCAGAAGACGGAAGGGAATATATTATCCGTGATGCCTCAGGCAAACTCCTGGTAGGAGATGAGAACAATACTTGTTCCGAAGAGGGCGAGCCTGTTCTGATCGACGGAAGTTCGGATAAGGTCGAGCTGTTTGTTGATAAAGCCTATCCCTTTGTCGCTGTGGATAATAAAGGGGAAGCAACGGTTTTATTGCTCGAGCTGATCAATTTTATCGACGGCCACAAACATGATTCGGAATTATTCCTGCTTTTGGACGATTCCGACATTTACAGCGATTACGACAACGTTCTGTTTTTCAAATCGGACAGCTATCTGAGAATACCCGTATGGATGGGTATGCCCGTAGGGGACGGACCCGAGACCTTTATCGGAAAGGGATTCATCTATATAAGGATGAGCGATGTTTCCATAATGATCATCACGACTCTGGTCCTCGGATTGCTATTCTTCATAATATTTATGCTCTTCCTGGTTAATATGGTGGGAAACATCAAGAACCAGAAGAGATCTATGAAACTCTTCTTTATGGACCTTGCTACCGGCGGTCACAACCGCATGTGGTACATCTACAGGGGTGAGGCTCTCCTGAAAAAGAAATCTTCGGCATCATATCAGTATGCGGTTGTAAGTGCGCAAAGCGTTAAGTACAACACATTCTGTATGTGCCATTCCGTATCCGAGGGTGAAGCGGTAATTCGTAAAGTCAGCGATTGTATCGCAAAGCACATCAACCGCAAAGAAGTCTTCGCACATGAATCTCCGGAAAACTTTATGCTCCTTTTAAGGATCAGGGATCAGGAAGAACTCATGGGCAGACTCAATGCGCTGATCTCGGATCTTGAACACATCGATAACAGTCACACATTTACATATCATCTCGGGGTGGCCGTGCTTATGCCTCCCAGGGATGCAAACGGAAAGATTCTTCGCCGCAGGTATGTGGATCTTGAACAGGACTACAACAATGCCTGTATAGCGAGAAATACCCTTAACGGAAAAGAAGACAGCGGCATTGCGTTCTTTGATTTGAAGCTTGTTGAAGAAAGAAGATGGCATGATCAGGTTGAGGAGCACTGCAGAGAAGCGCTTCAGAAACAGGAATTCGTAGTTTACTATCAGCCCAAGTACGATCCCGTATCCAGGATGATGAAGGGAACGGAGGCTCTTATCAGATGGCAGTCTCCCGAATTCGGATTTGTTCCTCCCGGGAAGTTTATTCCCATCTTTGAGCACAACGGTTTCATAACCGAAATCGATCACTACATGCTCGAGCATGTTGCCATGGATCAGAAGAAGTGGCTGGATGAGGGAATCGAATGCGTTCCCATTTCGGTCAATATATCAAGAGCTCATTTCATTGAGGCGGATCTTGCGGAACAGATCAGGGATACCGTGGATAAAACCGGAGCTCCCAGAAACCTTATTGAGATAGAGCTTACGGAGAGTGCTTTCTTTGATGATAAGTATGCACTGATCAAGACCATCTCCAAGCTCAAAGAATACGGATTTGCCGTATCCATGGATGATTTCGGATCCGGCTATTCGTCGCTCAATTCCCTTAAGGACATGCCTCTTGATATCCTCAAGCTCGATGCGGAATTTTTCCGCGGAGAAGGTCAGGGAGAGCGCGGTAAGATCGTCGTATCCGAGACCATTAAGCTGGCAAGAAGCCTTAATATGCGCACCGTCGCAGAAGGCGTTGAGGTTAAGGAACAGGTTGATTTCCTTGCGGAGCAGGGATGCGACATGATCCAGGGCTTCTACTATGCAAAACCCATGCCTGCGGATGAGTATGTGAAGAAACTGACCGAGAAAATAGCCGATAAATAATGGATATTCAAAAAACGGCGTATTTATGGTAAAATATTACGCAGTTTTGCCAGACTAACTATTTGTTTTATTACAGGAGGCCGTTATTTTGGAAAAAATAGCAAGCTTTACAGTGGACCACATCAGGCTTAAGCCCGGTGTTTATGTATCCAGAAAGGATCATATCGGACAGGAGACGGTTACCACATTCGATATCAGAATGACCAGCCCCAACGATGAGCCGGTAATGAATACCGCAGAGATGCATACCATCGAACACCTCGGTGCAACTTTCTTAAGAAATCATGCCGAGTGGAAGGACAGGGTCGTATACTTCGGACCCATGGGATGCAGAACCGGATTCTATGTAATCTTTGCCGGCGATCTTGAGAGCAAGGACATAGTTCCTCTTCTTACCGAGATGTATGAGTTTGTCAGGGATTTTGATGATGAGATTCCCGGTGCCACCGCCAAGGATTGTGGAAACTATCTGGACCAGAATCTTCCCATGGCAAATTATCTTGCAAACAAGTATCTTAATGAAGTTCTGTACGGAATAACCGAAGACAGGATGAAATATCCGGAGTAATACGGAGGGAAATATGGTTAAGGTCGGAATAATCGGAGCCATGGAGCTCGAAGTAAGTGCTCTTAAAGGACAGCTTGCCGGAATAAATATCAAGAAGAAAGCCGGCATGGAATTCTGCGAAGGCAAGATCTGCGGAGTAGATGTCGTTGTTGTCCGTTGCGGAATCGGTAAAGTAAATGCTGCTCTTTGCGTGCAGATCCTTTGCGATGATTTCGGTGTATCACACATCATCAACACCGGAGTTGCAGGATCTCTCAACAACGATCTGAATATCGGAGATATTCTGATATCCAAGGATGCGGTTCATCACGATGTTGATGTTACGATCTTTTCCTATAAGATCGGCGAAGTTCCCCAGCTCGGAATCAGAGAATTTCCCGCTGATGCAGGACTTATCTCCGCAGCAGAGAAAGCTATCAAGGAGAAGCAGCCCGACCTTAATTACCGCGTCGGCAGAGTAGCCAGCGGAGACCAGTTCATTTCCAGTTCCGAAGTCAAAGAGCGCATCATCAAGAATTTTGAAGCTGACTGCGCTGAGATGGAGGGAGCATCCATTGCTCACGGAGCATACCTGAACGGTATTCCTTTTGTTATTATCAGAGCAATTTCCGATAAGGCAGACGGATCCGCAGAGCAGGATTATCCTTCATTTGAAAAAGCAGCTGCGGCACATTGTGCAAAGCTTGTTGCCGACATGTTGCCCCTTATCTGATAACAGTTTTACAAGGAGATTTATAATGGAACAGTCAATTGAATTTCGTTATGACACCCAGCTTCTCATCGAGAGCGCAAATGAGGATCTTGATGAGGATGAGATCAGGGATTATATAACCGAGAATTTCGTAGGAGACAGCCTTGTTGCAGCAGGCGATGAGGAGCTTGTAAAGATTCATTTCCATACCAACGAGCCCTGGAAGATTCTCGAGTACTGCAGAACCCTCGGCGAAATCTACGACATCGTAGTTGAGGACATGGATCGTCAGTCAAGAGGCTTGCACGGTTGATCAAATTGTATTAATCTTACGCCGGACTAATTATTAGTCCGGCGTAGGTTTGCGGAAAGCGATTAGTTTTAAAGATGAGTAAGGTAAGTAATAAATCCGAGAAGAAGGTTTCTTATTCTGTGTCAGCAGCTTTGTTGGCACTGTTTTTCGGATTATCGTTTTTTTATTTTGAACTATTGTTTAAGTATTCCGTCTCGGCAAGAGTAGTTGATTTTTCTGTTGTATATCTCTTTGCGTTTTCAATGCTTGCAGGCGGAATAGTTGCAATACCGGTATATTTATTGCCCCGGATTCCTGCCAACATATTGGCGTTTCTGATTCTTTTGATCGCACCGATCATATTCCTGATCGAGTTCTTCATTCAGAGACAGTTCAACGTTTTATACGATATAAATACAATCCTTAATGCCGCTACCGATGCGCTCAAGGGCTTCGGCGGAGACATTATGTTCATGGTAAAGAGTGTTGACGGAATCTCCCATATTCTCCTCTTTATCCTTCCTCTTGTGATGTGGTTTATCTGCGGCAGGAGAATTGTTAAGGGTATCAGCAGAACCAGAAAGATGGAGAAGAAATACCCCGTTCCCAAGAAAAGTGAAGGAATCGAGATGATCGATCTTTCAGAGGACGAGGAAGAACCCGAAGAGAAGTTTATGGAAGAGCCTTCGGGAAGTCTTCTTTCCAACCGTGCAAGACGTTATGTTGCAGTCCTTGTTACCATGGGAATTCCCCTTCTTGGTCTTTCTTTTATAGTGATTGCTTCATCAATCGGAAAAATCGATAAGGGATCTTTCGGAGAAAGATATAACTTCCAGAATTCGGTAGCTTCATACGGACTTGTAAATACACTTATTCTCGACGCCGGACATCTGGGAACCACACCGGTTACGGACAGCGAGTTCATGCTTGTTGATCTTCCTGCGGATGATTTTGCGGTTCCCGAGCCTGTAGCCGACGTTACCGTATCCGACGTAAGCGGAAATGAAGAGGTCGTAGCAGAGGAGAAGCCTGTTTACGGAGTAAATGCTTATGATATAGACTTTGCCGCGCTTGCTGCAGAGGGCGGACAGTTCGCAAACCTCAACGCATATGTGGCTTCACTTACCCCTTCATCCAAGAATGAGTACACCGGACTCTTCGAAGGAAAGAATCTGATCCTTATATGTGCGGAAGCTTTCTCGGGAAGCATCATCGATCCCGAGCTTACTCCCGCCCTTTACAGATTGAGCACCAAGGGTATCAACTTTACTGATTATTACGAGCAGGCAACTGCAGGTACCACGGGCGGAGAGTTTGAGCTTATCTTCGGTCTTCTCCCCATGGCGGGCGGAGATTCGATGCTTACAATGACCGCCCAGGGATGCTATACCAACATGGGTTCAATGCTCAGTGCCGATATGGGTTATTACGGAATGGCATTCCATGATAACGACGATCTGTATTACAGCAGAAACATCACTCATAATCTTCTCGGATACAGCGAGGGATTCATGGGATTTGGAAACGGAATGGAGCAGCTCATTTCAAGAGCATGGCCCGAGAGCGATAAGGAGATGATGGAAGGAACTCTTCCTCTTTACTCCGGCAACGAGCCCTTCAATATCTACTACATGACCGTAAGCGGACACAGCAGATATGATTTCCATTCGAATGCAATGTCCGTAAGAAACAGAGAAGTAGTTGAGAACTGGTGTGCAGAGAAGGGACTTGATTATTCAGAGCCCGTTAAAGCATATATTGCCTGCAACATGGAGCTTGAATATGCCATGGAATATCTTCTCCAGTATCTTGAGGAGAACAATCTTGCGGATGATACCGTAATTGCCATGGCTCCCGACCATTTCCCCTACGGACTTACCGACGGCGGATATCTCGGAAACCTTCCCTATTTGGATGAACTTTACGGATACAAGGTCGAGACTCAGCTTGACCGTGATAAGAACCGTGCGATCATCTGGTGCGGTATTCTTGAGGACATGGATCCGATAATCGTAGACAAGCCCACCTCACCCGTTGATATTCTTCCCACACTCCTTAATCTGTTCGGATGCGAGTGGGATTCCAGACTCTATATCGGCAGAGATGTTTTGTCGGATGCCGAAGGTCTTTATTTTGACAGCGGATATAACTGGAAGACCGAGGTCGGAACCTACAGAGGAGGCGTCTTCTATCCCAATCCCGGATACGAGGAAGTCGGAGAAGCTTATATCAAGAGACACAATGCAATCGTGGCAAATAAGATAATCTTCAACAGAAGTGTTATTTACAATGCATACTTCCCTTATGTTTACTCGCTATTGGAGGAGCAAAACAGTTCCGCCGATGATGAACAGGGTACTGAGGAAGATGGAAATTAGTGCGTAAAACAGAGGAACTTTCGTGTAAAACGGGAGTTCCTCTTTTAATAAAAGTATAATAAAATCTTTATACAGAGTTTGTTATCAATAGTCAGCGTTATGTTATACTTTTGCTCATGAAGATCCAGACAAGGATGATAATTACATTCGTGGCGGTCGCATTTGTTCCGTTGGTGCTGATCGTGGTAACCTTCATGCTCGTCAATCTCTATTTGTGCGGGCCTTTTTATGATCCCTATTCATTCAATGAGCATTTCTACGTAATCGGCGACAATACTCAGGATCTTGTAGGGAACGTAGATAAGATATATGAGAGACTCGAAGCGGTTGAGAGAGATAACAGCTCGGCGCTTGAAGATCATGATTATCTGGATAACTTGAATAAAGAGCTCTTCGAATTATCCAGTACCGTACTTGTCAGAAAAGACGGCGAACCGTATTACACCGGCAATTATTCCATGGCTTCGGAGATATGGGACAGACTTCCGGAATACGGAAACGACGAACGAGATGAAAGATCAAGCATCTATTACAGGGATCTTCAGGAATATGTAAAGCAGCTTGATTTTGTTTTTTCGGACGGCGGTGAGGGAAGCGTTTTTATCCTCGTTAAAGCAAATGCGATCGTAGGTCGCAAGCTTCTCCTGGATATGTTCATTGCAATGGTCCTCATCATGCTGATAACCGCATCGATAGTTACTTTCTGGAATAAGAAAGGTATCCTCGATCCCTTAAGCCAGATTTCAAAGGGGCTGACTCAGGTAAGAGAAGGAAATTTCGATTACGTCATTGAGCATGACGGAGTTGGCGGGGATGTCGGAGAACTTCTCAGAAACTACGAAGACATGAGAATGAGACTTCGTGAGAATGAAGAGAGGACTGCGGAACAGGAACAGAAGAACAAGGAACTTGTATCCAACATAAGCCACGATCTTAAGACACCCATTACATCCATCAAAGGATATGTGGAGGGCATCCTGGACGGAGTAGCATCAACTCCCGAGAAGCAGGAAAAATATCTTAAGACAATATATAATAAAGCTGTGGATATGGATAAGCTCATTAACGAGCTTACACTTTACTCCAGCGTTGACAATGACAGGATCAAATACAATTTCCTTAAGCTCAACGTAACGGATTATTTCAGGGACTGTGTCGAGGAAGTCGGACTTGATATGGAGACCAGGGGTATCGCATTTGATTACAAGAATACCCTTCCCTCCGATACCATGATAATCGCCGATCCCGAGCAGCTCAGAAAAGTCATCAACA
Source organism: uncultured Lachnospiraceae bacterium (assembly GCA_902794095.1). Lineage (GTDB taxonomy): Bacteria > Bacillota > Clostridia > Lachnospirales > Lachnospiraceae > AC2028. The sequence goes on from CADBFZ010000003.1 coordinate 227,999, forward strand.
ATATCATCGGAAACAGCGTCAAGTATATGGATAAACCCATTAAGACGATTTCCATGAGAGTTTACGACGGCGGTGAGGACATCATCGTTGAAATCGAGGATAACGGTAAAGGAATCGCTTCCGCCGATATCACGAGAATATTTGAAAGATTTTACCGTGCCGATGCTGCAAGAAGCACCGCACAGGGCGGAAGCGGCATAGGACTTTCAATAGTAAAGAAGATAATAGAGGATCACGGAGGCCATATCTGGGCCACATCCAGGGAGAATGAATCAACCTGTATGCATTTCGTGATCAGGAAATACAAGGAGGACAATTATGGCTAAGATTCTGATAATCGAAGATGAGAAAGAAATCGCAGATCTCGAGAAAGATTATCTGGAGATGAACAGTTTCGAAGTAGAGACTTATGACCGTGGAGATGCGGGACTTGATGCCGCTATGAAGAACGATTACGATCTTGTGGTTCTCGATCTCATGCTTCCCGGAACCGACGGATTCGATATCTGCAGAAAAGTCAGAGCAGAGAAGAATATCCCCATTATCATGGTCTCGGCCAAGAAGGATGACATCGACAAGATCCGCGGACTCGGACTCGGTGCAGACGACTATATGACCAAGCCTTTCTCTCCCGGAGAACTTGTTGCAAGAGTAAAGGCACATCTTGCTCAGTATGAGAGACTTGTGGGAGCGGGAAAGCGTAAGAGCGAAAATGATCTTATCGAGATCAGAGGAATCAAGATCGACAAGACCGCAAGAAGAGTATTTGTAGATGGCGAAGAGAAGATCTTTACCACCAAGGAATTCGATCTTCTTTCATTCCTTGCAGAGAACCCCAACAAGGTATATACCAAGGACGATCTGTTCAGAACCATCTGGGGAATGGAGTCCGTAGGTGATATCGCAACCGTAACCGTACACATCAAGAAGATCCGTGAGAAACTCGGTGATGTAAGCGGAGATTCCAAGTACATCGAGACAATCTGGGGTGTCGGATACAGATTTAAGCTCTGATAAATAATGAAAATGTTTGACACGGCCTTCGGGCCGTGTTATTTTAATGTCACAAGTGTATTAAATGTCTTAATACAGTTATAGATCGGAGGAAATATGATCGTACTTGATTACAGGGATAAACGTCCGCTGAATGAACAGGTAGCGGAAAAAATAATGAATCTGATCGCGCAGGGAGGCTTGAGTCCCGGAGAAAAACTCCCGAGCGTAAGGAATCTGGCATTGGATCTCTCCGTTAATCCCAACACAGTTCAAAGAGCATATGCGGCTCTTGAAGAGAAGGGATACATTACCACCATTACGGGAAGAGGGAATTATGTGAGCGATGAGGGGAACTGGAAAGCAGGCCTTAAATCGGAAATGATCACGGAAGTAAAAGTGGTGGTCGGCAAAGCTAAATCTGCCGGAATCAAGCTGGACGAAGCGCTCGCATGCGTTCGAGAAGTATTTGAGAGGGACTGATAATGATCGAGATCAAAGGAATAAGCAAAAAATATGACGATATAGAAGCTCTTTCCGACGTTTCTTTCGAGATGCCCGAAGGCCAAGTATTCGGACTTGTCGGAACAAACGGAGCCGGTAAGAGTACACTGCTCAGAAGTATCTGCGGTGTATGTAAGCCTGATGCAGGGGAGATTTTTATTGACGGCGAGCCGGTTTATGAGAATCCTTCCGCAAAGTCCAAGGTATTTTTTATCTCGGACGACCAGTTTTATTTTCCCGGAGGGACACCTGAAGAGATGGCGGGCTATTATGCAACCATGTATCCCGCAACCTTCAACAAAGAAAGATTCGACAAGCTTATGGATGCGTTGTCACTGGACAGAAAGCGCAAAATCCACACCTTCTCAAAGGGTATGAAAAAGCAACTTTCAATTCTTCTGGGAATTGCATCCGGTTGTAAGTATATCCTGTGCGATGAGACCTTTGACGGACTCGATCCGGTTGTAAGACAGGCAATCAAAAGGCTCTTTATCCATGACATGGATAATTACGGAATCACCCCCATCATTGCATCACATAACCTCAGAGAGCTCGAAGATATCTGTGAATATGTTGCACTGCTTCATAAGGGCGGAGTAATCCTGTCCAAGGATCTCGGCGATATGAAGCTTGAGATATTTAAGGTTCAGGTCGTATTTAAGGATCAGGCTTCACTCGATGCCGTAAGGGCTAACTGCAAGGTCATTGCCGAGGAACACAGAGGATCTCTTATCACACTTACGATCAGAGGTCTCAGGACTGAAGTTGAAGCAGTCATTACGTCTCAGCTTCCTATTTTCTACGAGGTTCTGCCTCTTACTCTTGAAGAAATCTTTATAAGTGAAACGGAGGTGCTGGGATATGACTTCGCAGAAATCACAAAATAAGCTCACTCTACTCAAATTAATGAGAGAGGATTTGAAACACCGCAGATGGATGCTGGTTCTTTCCTCATTTGTTCAGCTCTTTTTTGGTCCCATAGCTGTGCTCTTTGGGTTCTCCGAAATTGAGCAGCAGTATTATTATTCAATGGATGATCCCAATGGCGTGTACAAAGCCATGCTGAGTGCGGTTGCAAGAGTAACCAAGTCGTATCTTCCGCTTATCATGATAGTAATTGCAATCGTGGGAGCACTCATCGTAGGTATCGGTGGATACAGACATCTGTTTAACAGGAAGATGACCGATATGGTCAATTCGTTACCTGTAACCAGAGGGAAGCAGTTTGACAGTATTTACTTTAACAACTGGCTTATCTGGCTTGTTCCTCAGGTACTTTCACTTATCCTTTGCATGGTCATCATGCTGGTTAAGGCTGCACCCTACGGCTTTAGTTCGATGATACTCACTTCCATGCTCTTTGTCCTCATCGGAGCTGCGCTTTGCTTTGCATGTATGATGCACCTGGTAATACTTGCGGTTGTTTTATCCGGAAGCATATTCAATGCACTTTTGAATGTTGTCTTTATCGGATTTGACTTGATCGTAATCTATTTCACTATAGATCTGATGTGCACGGCATGCTTCGATACATATGTGCAGCTTCCGCTCTTTGCATCTGATATTTGCTGGATATCGGCACCTTCATCCGGCGCTTATTTCGGTGGACTGATTGCAAGAGGATTTTTCCTTCAGAGCGGCGAAGAAATTGCAGAAGTATTCGGATCCGTAACAGCATTTTATCTTGCGCTTGCTGCCACTATCATCGTAGCTATAGTAAATCTTGTTATCGCATACAGCATTTACGTAAAAAGAAAGAGCGAAGATTCCGAAACCGGAATTTCCAACAAGATCTACGGATTATGCATACGCTGCGTCAACTCGGTTCTTGGCGGTCTTTTCATTGCCGAATTGATCAATGAATTGCTCTATATGAGAAACGGCTCGCTCAAGATATGGCAGATGTTCTTCGCAGCGGTTGCGAGTGCTGTCGTGTTCGGTGTCATTGATATGATCCACGGAAGATCGTTTAAAGGCTTTTTCTCACATTGGAAGCAGATGGTCGCAGTGGTTCTTGCTATGGAAGCTATACTTGTATCTTTCTTGTATGATATTACGGGATATGATAAGAGAATCATTTCGGAAAGCAGTATTGATACAGCAATGGTCGAGGTGTATCTCTACGGAATGGGCTCTGACGGATCCAATTATATCAAGGATCCCGAAAGAGAAGGAATGCTCATAGATAAAGAAATCGTATACGGATTTAACAGAGAAGATTATTACATAGAGATTCCGGTACATCTTGCATATAAGCTGATTACTGCCAGGAGAGTGCTCTGGAAGAATTATGAAAGATATATTTTCGATCCTGTTACCCGAAGTACCGAGGAGTATGTAGAAAACGGCAACAGATATTATTATGAGGACGTCAATATTGTTGCCGATAGAAAAGTAGGATTTGATTTTGTCAGAAGCTATAACATATGTGACAAGGACGTGCTGGAAGAGCTTATAAATGTTCCGGGATTTATGGAGCAGGCATTCCCGTTCAGATCCGGAGAACTGGGATATCCTCAGAGAATCTGGGTTACTGACAGAATGGGCAATCGCAGGGATATTGAAATCCCCCCCGAATTGATGGAGGAAGTCTTTGATACGAGCGTTCAGGATTTCAAAGATAATTATTCCTATGATTACATTGGAATGGTTGATAGAGACTTTGTATATTGTCTTGAGTGCGAATATTATATAGAAAATCGCTATGCGGACGAGGAGGATGCATATTGGATAAACACCATGCAATTATACCTCAGCGAGGATGATGTTCGTACTATAGAATTACTTGATGAACTCGGATTCGAGGACTATAAGTACACCGGATGACATGGATGAATATGGCCGGGGTTATCGATTTTTGACTTTTCGCTCCGATATCTTATAATATTTCTGCATACATATATTTGTAGAAAAACGTAGGATATGAAAGATATTGCCGCCGAAAAATCCAATAAGAATTCAGCCGCGATCGCAATAGTTTTATTGTCGGTCGCGGCTGTTTGTATGCTCTTTTTTGCAAATATTTCGGTTCCTTTCATGATGGACGATTTCTGGTATTCGACCAATCTTGAAACCGGAGAGACTTTATCCGGTTTCGGGGACGTGATCGAATCACAGATCTGGCATTATCTGAACTGGGGCGGAAGGTCAATTACCCATGCTTTTCTGCAATTATCCCTTATGAGCGGTGAGAGGTGTGCGGATGTAATCAACACCGTAATGACCGTCGTTTTAGCCTTGGAGATGAGCTTCATGGCAAAGCTTGTCAGTTCAAAGAAGGATACTGAAAAGTCATTAGGATTAGAAAAGGCTGTTCTTCCTTCGCTTATGCTTGGTCTTCTCATAGCCTGCTGTCCGAATTTCAGAATGAGCATGCTTTGGCAGGCAGGCTGCGCAAACTATGTTTATTCTTCGGTATGGATACTGGCATTTTTTATCGTATATATAAGGACTCTTGATTCGGAGAAAAAAGATCTACCTCTTACCGAACTGTTTATAATTCCCCTTGCGCTTATAACGGGATGGAGTACGGAAAACATGGGTCCTTCAGCTTTCCTTATCTCTGCAGCCATTACGTATTCCGCTGTTAAAAAGGACACGGTAAAGGGCAGGAGACTTCTTTGGATGGCGGAAGGTGTTCTCTTTGCGCTTGCAGGATCCGTCATATGCATCCTTGCTCCCGGCAATTTCGTCAGGAAAAGCGATTCTGCGGATGACCTTGCACTGACTGTTCCCGACAGATTACTTCAGATGCTTAAGGGAGCAGGCTTATATCTGTTCCCCGTACTTATAATTCTGGCCGTATCCGTAGTGTTATATAAGAAATATTCAGACGGTAAGTTTACAAAGGGATTTATATATCTGATTGCAGGCGCCGTTTTATCGTACGGAGCAATGATCGCATCTCCTCACTATCCCGACAGAGCTGCCTTCGGAACCTGCGTGTTAATCGAAGTCTGTGCGGCATCGCTTTTGATCGGAGCGGATGATAAGTCCGGGAAAAAGGCGATTAATATACTGGGCATTTTCTTACTGACTGCATCGATACTTGTTATGTATTCGGTGATCACATTATGATGAAAATTTTTGAAGATCAAAAATTTCAAAAAGGTTTTATCTTGGCAGGCGGTGCTGTAGTTACCGCCCCGGCCATTCTTGCGATACACGATACCGTAACCGCAACGGGAGCCGGGTATCTTCTATTCCTGAAGACGGGGATGATTTCAAGAATCGGATGGGATATTATCGCAGACCTTCTGGTTATCATCCTTAGTCTTGCATTTGTGATCGTTCCGGCTATTATCTGTAAGTCCGGAATTGAAGGAGCCGTACTGTTTTATCTTGCAAATGTTTCACTGACTCAGCTTGTTCGCCCTGATATTCTCATTACTTCTTTCATGGGAAGAGAAGGGGAAGGCGCGGAAGCAGCGCTTACCAAGCTTACGGGATATCTTCCCACGCTTTTGATCGCATTTGCGGTTACTCTGATAATCCGCATAGCTTCCGGAGAAGAGAAATTGTTATCCGGTAAGAAAGTTTTATATATTGTGATACCCGCACTCTTCTTAGGGCTGTCTATACCGGTATCTTCAATGTATGAGGTATTCACATTCTGCGCGGGATATTCCGTGCTTTTACCCGCAGTGGGAAGGATGAAGGATATAAAGGAAGGAAAGCTTATTACGGCCTTTGTATTAATACTTGCCTCCATATGGAGACTGTATTTTGTTCTGGTTACGTATTAAGCTATAATCTGTGTTATGAAAATCAATGCAAAGATCAAATTGAATAATACGACCGTAATGACTGCCGCATTTTCGGCATTTGCATTTCTCGGACTTTATAAGACTGTTAAGGATGCGGGATATTTGTGGACAGCATGGCCTTTCTTTTCACTTATCGTTCTTTTAATGATCGTCTTTGCTGAGTATGCAACGGTTGCCCTTGTGGAAAAAGACGGCGATAAGTCAAAGAAGATATTTAAGTATTCTCTTATCTTCGGTACTCTTTTCGGCATAGCAACCGATATGGGATATCAGTTTGCCGTATCCGAGATGACGGCTCCCGGCCTTAAGGGAAAAGCTGTGATAGTTCTTACCGGAATTCTCTCGTCGTTCCTTTATCTTCCAGTAATGTACAGAGTGTTCAGGCTTGCAGAAGGCCTTTATGATATCAGGGTTAAGAAGTTTTCGGTTAAAAAGCCCCGCCTTCTTATCCTTATTACCTGGCTTATCCTTGAGATAGCATGGCTTCCCGCATATCTTGCATATTATCCCGCCATCATGAGTTACGATTTCCATCGCCAGCTCGGTGAGGCTGCAAAGGGATATATCTGGTTCTATGAATATCAGCCCCTTGCCCATACATTCCTGATAAGGCAGTTTTATCTGCTGGGCGTTAATATGGGAAATCCCGCAAAGGGTATGGCTCTTTTTGCAATCCTGCAGAGCATGCTTCTTGCAGCATCTATCAGCCTTATCATTTATTACGTTCATGAGAAGACCGGTAAAGCACCTGCCATATTCTGGCTTGCATGCTTTGCACTTCTTCCTTTTAATCCCGTGCTTGCCATAAGCATGACCAAGGATATAATCTTTACCGCATTCTTTGTGATGATCATGGTTATCATCGACAAGATGGGAAAGAAGCCTTCGATTCTTTTGTATGTTTTCTTTTTCCTGACGGGTATTGTGAACATACTCTTCAGAAGTAATGCCATGTATGCTCTTATCTTCCTGGTTCCTGCATTTGCGATAACGGGCAAGGATATGAAGAAGAGAATCTTAACCGCAGCCCTTGCGCTTGTGATGGTTATAGCCGGAGCGGGCAGCAAGACTCTTATCAGGACAACAATGAATGCAATCCACGGAGCTTCCATTGAGATGTATTCGGTTCCCATCATGCAGATGGTAAGAGTCGTAAACAGGCAGGGAGACAATCTTACTCCCGAACAGAGTGAGATACTTCATCGCTATATCTCGGATGACAGCTGGGGAGATTATTTTGCACCCATCGCAGACAGCTTCAAGTCAGTTGCGGCAAGGGATAGAAACGACGAGTGGACCACCGATCACGGCAGACTTTTGAAAGATTACATCAAGATCGGAAAGGCATATCCCAACGATTATATCGATGCATTCTTAGGACTTACCATAGGCTATTGGTTTACCGAGGATAAGTCACATGCGGAGATGCTCGGAGTGGGAGATGATACCGATCTGGGACTTTTATATACATTCAACGCATCCTATAACGACGCTGTTCCCGACGGAATTCCTTCAAGGTCATACCTTCCTAAGGTGGAGGCCTGGTATTCCCATGTGGTTAACGGAAATGCATATTACAACTGGCCGGTGGTTTCACAGCTTATGAAGCCTGCAGTTTATTTCTGGCTGTTTGTACTCAGCATATTCGTATGTATCTATAAGAGAAAAAAAGAAGGCATCGTACTCTTGGCATACCCGATCTTCTACATGCTTACGATGCTGCTTGGTCCTTGCGTAAACTTCAGATACATGTATCCTTTTATCGCAGTTGTTCCCATGCTGCTTGCGTTTGCATTTTCTAAAACGGAGGAAGTTAAGTGACGTCTTCTGACAAAAAAAGATCTTACATAGCCGGGTTTATAGTAATTGCCGGAGTACTGTTATCGTGCATTACTGCTTTATTTGGCTATGACATTCTTCCGGATTATCAGGATAAACTCTTCCATCTGCGCAGGCTTGCTGCTCTGTCACAGACTCTTAATTCAGGATATTTTCCCGCAAGAATATATTTCGTAATGAACGGCGGAACGGGTTATGCTCTGCCTGTTTTTTATCCCGACCTGTTTTTGTATGTTCCCGCATTTTTGGTTAATGCAGGAGTCCCTCTCGGTATCGCATACGATGTGTATGGTATCGGCATCAATCTGATCACGGGAGTGGTGGCGTACCTTTCCGTAAAAGGAATTCTTAAAGGCGATAAGATCATCGCTGCCGTCATCAGCTTCGTATATGTACTTTCAGTTTACAGACTTACTGATGTTTATATCAGGGATGCCGTGGGTGAATACACCGCGATGGCATTTCTTCCCTTTGTTATCTACAGCTTTGTAAGGATCTACAGGGAAGAGGCTTTTGATGAAGGATTCAAGGGTATCCTGAAGAACGCATCATATCTTGGTTTGTCCATGGCGATATTATCCGTGTCACACATTCTTACCACAATGATGGCTGCGGGATTTTTATTTGTATCCGCGATATTACTTATCAAAAAGACCCTTAAGAAAAATGTGATCGTAACCCTTGTATTATCCGTTGTGATATTCCTTGGTCTTGCCGCATATAATCTTGTTCCCATGATCGACTACATGACATCGGACAGATATCTGGTAAATGAGTCATCAAATATAATGAGAGGTTTCTATCCGGGATGGAGGGACCTTCTTGAGATCATCCCTTCGGGAAGCGGATCGGGCATCGTATATGAGATGAAGATGCCTACTGCTGTAGGACCTGCTATCACCGCAATCCTTGCCGCATGGTTTGTAAGAACTTTGATTCTGGTTTTGAAGAAAAAAACCGGCAAGCATTTCACCGCAGAACTTGTACTGTTTGTGATCACGGGACTTTCTCTTTTTATATCAAGCAAGTACTTCCCCTGGACTAAGATCGAACAAAGCGGCGGAATACTCAGATCCGTATTTTGCAGCGTTCAGTTCTCATGGAGATATCTGGGAACCGCGTCCGTATGTGCATGCATTCTCGGAGCATATCTGATAAGGGATATCTATGCTTCATCCAAAACTGCGGGTAAGGTTTTTGCGGGCCTGATCGTCATCATCGCAGTGATTCCGGGAATCATACTTCAGACAAGAGCATGCAGTGAAAACAACCACGTAAAAATCTCCAAAGGAGAAGAGATCGGAATAGTAAGCGATGAATTATATTTCCCCGTTTCGTGGAACAGGGATGCGGTATACGATGAAAAGCCTGCAGCCGCAGGATGTGAAGTTGTTTCCTATGCAAGGATCGGAGGGGACTGGCTTGTTGAAGTCAGAGATTCTTCGGAAGGATCTGTCATAGTATTTCCCGTAGTTTATTACAAGGGATATACCGCGCAGACTGAAAACGGAGATAAGCTCTCTGTCATGCAGGGAACGGACGGAAGAGTAATGGTAGTTCTTCCCGCAGGATTAAACGGTCAGATCAAAATGGGATTTAAAGAACCGGCTCTTTGGAAATTTGCGGAGACCATCAGCCTTATAGCAATAGTATTTGTAAGTCTCTTACTCATAATCCGTAAAAAGACCGGAGGTGATTGATATCAGAATAATCATCACCGACATGAATGATACGTATCCCGAAGAAATGCCCGGACTTATCGGAGCAGAAAACGAAGAGATTATCCGCATTTCCATGAAAGATATCTCCGGCAGAAATATGTATTGTACCGATGAAGCATTTGAAGAGATTCGCGGAAGGCTGTCTGAAATTCCTTCACCCGAATCGGGAATACATTTTATCGATACGGGCAACTATCATTACATGTCCCGAATCTATACTTCTTTTATAAATGTCAAATACGATCTGATCCTTTTTGATAATCACACCGACATGCAACAAGCCGGGTTCGGCGATATCTTAAGCTGCGGAAGCTGGGCAAGAGAAGCACTTGATAAAGATGAGAATCTAGGCAGTCTGTTTGTCTATGGACCTTCTGCCTTTGAAGAGGGCGGCGCAGAGTGCACTCTCAGTGCCGGTGGTAAAGAAATAACCGGAATGACATATCGCGGAAAAGGATATGAAGAAGGCTCCCATCCCATATATCTGTCAGTTGATAAAGATATTCTTGATGATAGTTATTGCGTAACCAATTGGGATCAGGGAAGTCTGTCCTTAAATGAGTTGTGCGGTTTGATAGAAACTGCAGTAGCCGAAAGAAGCATCATCGGAGCAGATATATGCGGTGGAATATCCGAAAGCGATCCGGGATGCACGGGAGATGTGCTGAGAGAAAACACATCCTCTGATTCCAAACTATATAAAACAATAAGTAAATTGATCGAGGGAAAATAATAGGTGCTGCCTGAAGTATTTAAACAGAATATGAAAGACCTTTTGGGAGATGAAAAATTTCATCTCTTCGAATCGTCGTTTTCGGAAGAGCCTGTTTCCGCCCTCAGAATTAATCCTTTGAAAAAGAAAACGGAGAGCTCCGCGGATATCATATCCTTGATGAAGCTTGAGCAGATCCCTTATGAAGAGAGCGGATATTATTTTGACCCTGAACACGTGCCCGGAAGAAGACCTTTCCATGATGCGGGTGTTTATTATATCCAGGACCCCGGAGCAATGGTTCCCGGAGCGGTTTTAACTCAGAGCGAGTTCTTCCGCAGGATGAATGAATCCGAAAAGGGAATGAAGGCAATCGACCTTTGTGCTTCACCCGGTGGAAAATCCACCCAGATTGCACAGGCTATGGCGGGCAAAGGTATTCTTTTTACCAATGAAATAAATAAGGGAAGAGCCGATGTTCTCTCATGCAATATCGAGAGAATGGGAATTGAAAATGCCATCGTTTTAAACGAGAGCACGGATAAACTTGCGGATAGATTCGAAGGATATTTTGATGCGGTGATAGTTGATGCACCCTGCTCCGGTGAGGGCATGTTCAGAAAAGACCCGGGTGCGATCGCTGAGTGGACTCCCGAAAGTGTGGGCGTCTGCGCAGAACGTCAGGCACAGATCCTGGAGAATGCATTCAGGATGTTAAGGCCCGGCGGAGTACTTGTTTATTCCACATGTACTTTCGAAAAGGAAGAAAACGAAGACAGAATTCAGGCTTTGATGGAAGCTCATCCCGAAATGAAGCTTGAAGATATTTCGTATATCAAGGAAAAGGCTGCGGGCTGCGCGGACGGACTTGCTCCTTACGAAAAGAGCATAAGGCTGATGCCCGGAAGCTTTAAGGGTGAAGGCCAGTATGCCGCACTTTTATCCAAAGAGGGAGATTCGGAGAGCGCGCTTCCTTTCGGCGGATTTGAGATGAGTTCTAAGGTTAAGGACATGAAAGCTCTGGAAGCTTTTCTCAAAGCGGTTTTAAAAGAGGATGCTGCACGCAAGATACTTGATGCCAAAGACAGGTTCAGACTCTTCGGAGACAATCTCTACATAATGCCCGAAGATACCCCTTCATTATCGGGACTTAAGGTATTGAGATGCGGACTTTGCATCGGAACTTTTAAGAAGGACAGATTCGAGCCCGGACATGCGCTTGCACATACTCTGGGTAAGGATGACGTTAATCTCTTTATCGATACGGATGAAAATACTGCGGAGAGCTTTGTTCGCGGAATGACTCTTGAAGGGGAAGGAAACGGCTGGTGCCTTGTGGGCGCATGCGGTTATTCCCTGGGCTGGGGTAAGGCATCCGGTGGCAAGGTAAAGAATCATTATCCTAAGGGATTGAGGATACAGGGATGAAACCTGACATCAAGATAATATTTGAAGATGCGCACAGCATCGTCATATATAAACCTGCGGGTCTCAGTGTTCAGACGGCCAGAGCATCCGAAGAGGATGTCTGCAGTAAATTAAAGAATCACTTAAAGGGCGGATATCTGGGTGTGATCCACAGACTGGATCAGCCCGTAGAGGGACTCCTTGTTTTTGCAAAGGATAAAAAGACTGCGGCATCATTAACGGAGCAGCTTCAAAACGGAGGGCTTAAGAAGTCATATAAAGCTGTTGCACTGGGTGAGATCAAAGAGGCAAGAAGCGATGTCTGCCATATGAGAAAGAATGCCAATAATGAATGCGAGATTGGGGAAGGCGAAGATTTCAAAAGAGCCGAGCTTAAGTATGAACCCGTAACTACAGCGCGGGGAACAACGCTTCTTAATGTGGAGATAGGAACGGGAAGATTCCATCAGATCAGGGCACAGCTTTCACATCTGGGATTTCCACTTCTCGGAGATCTTAAATACGGAAGCGAAGAAAGCAAAAAATTATCTTCCGAAATGGGTATTAAGACTGTAGCGCTTTGTGCGGACAGATTGGAGTTTACAGATCCCTATACATCGGAAAAAAGAAGTTTCAAAACGCTTCCGCAAAACAAAGCATTTGAAATTTATGATCTTTAAGAAAATAGGACAGATAACAGGAATTGAAAGAGAGACAACAGATACGGGAGCAGCGGGCGTACTTAACTACGCAGCGGACATTCTCCTGTATATTGCGGTCTCTTTTTATTTGCTTCTTACGGGAGTTTTGCTGCCACTCTACCTTCCGGGATACAGCAGACTTGGAAGCGAAAAGGGTTTGTTCTGGATAAAGAGCATTGATTATACGGTGAAGGTTTTGATCGTCGCCATATGCTTTTATCTGTTTTCTTTTATCGTAAGATTGTTTACCGATAAGAAGACGCCAAGGAGTGTTAAGAATCTGTTCCCGAGGGGGCTACGGATTTATCCTTCGGATATTTGGGCGGGGCTTTTTTGCGTAAGCGTCTTTATCTCATACCTCATTTCATGCGACAGGCAGATTGCGCTGTTTGGTGAAAAGGGATGGTATCTGGGACTGTGTTCTTACTTTGCACTCGGCATCGGGGCCATGGTAACGGCCAGGCTGGGAAAGGCAAGGAATCTTTTTGTGATTACCCTTACCGTCACATCTTTTGTAGTTTGCCTTATCGGAATAGTTATGGACTGCTTCGGCGATGTATTTCACATCGAGGGCTGGAGCGATTCCAGGATATCCACTGTGGGTAACATCAACTGGTTTTGCGGATATCTGATAACTGTCATCTTTATTGCGGTGGCTTACTTTTACCTAAAAAAGACGGCGGATACCTCGAAGGATGTTTGGATCTGCGCGGCACTTCTCATATATATGATAGCTGCATTTTACATGCTCATTTCCCAGGGCTCCGCATCCGCATATCCCGCAACCTGCGCCGCGATACTTGCGCTTCTTGTCCTTGCCGGAAAAGAAACCGTTCCGCTTTTTAAGGTTTCGGTTATCCTAACGATAATTGCTTTTTCGAATTTGGTGCATGCTATGTTTATCGCAGCCGGCGGATACTTAAGGGGAAACGACATTGTCAGTGTGACTCTTGCAAAAGTTCCGGTAGCTCTGGCACTTTTTGCGGTATTCTTAATGCTAAGTGTCTGCCTGAATATGAAGATCAAAAAGGGCAGGGAAGAGATTCATATTAGTGTGGGGAAGATATTTGCATGTATCAGTGCGGTCTTATGCGTTTTATATTTTGTTTTCCTCATAATAAATACGAGGAGCACCTCGCATTTTCTCGGCGAAGGGATGTTTTATTTTAACAGCGAATGGGGAAGTGCAAGAGGAGCTACCATGAGCATCGGCTTCGATCTGTTTAGCGGGATGACTCCTTTGGAGAAATTGTTCGGAAAGGGTCCGGATAATTTCTATACTTTTCTGACGAGTGGAAGATTCCCGGTGACCGCCATGTTTTCCGATGATTATTTCGGAGGTGCAAGGCTTACAAATGCCCATTGCGAGCCTTTGACCATGCTTATAAACACAGGTATTGCGGGGACGGTTACGTTCTACGGACTGCTCCTTTATGTGATGATCCGGGGCTTTAGGAAGTGCGCGGGGTATGACGGAATGCGGAAAATAACCGCACTTGCTTGCTCTTTGAGCATTCTCGCGTATATAATCAATAATATTTTCAGTTTTCAGACAGCTGTTAACGTATCACAGCTTGCGCTTGCAGTCGCATTCGGAGCATGGTCTGTGATACCCGGTAAAGCGGAGAACGGATGAACGGATTAAAAGTAGTCAAGGTAGCGGAGCTTCGCAAAAAGCTCGCATCAATACCGGCCAAATTAATACTGACCATCGTCATCGTATGTGCTTTGTTTTGGAACACGGACCTTGGAATGACAGTTTCTCTTATGAAGGAGAAACCTTTTGACGTGGGATTTGAATTTCTGGTGATCTACGGCGTTCTTTCCTATCTCTATTTCTTCGTTAAGTTATTCCATAACTATCTGATAGGAATACTGGTTGCTGCTGCAGCAGCTTACGCACTTTATTCGATGAGGGGAAACATTACGAAGGAGCAGGGCGATATCCTGGGATTAATATTCCTGGCAGGCGGTCCCGTTCTGGATATATTCAGATTCATCAGATACAGGAACATGAAGCGTGAGGTTCTGGAGGAATCCGAGGAACTGAAAGATAAGATCGATGACATATACGAGAATGTCCGCGGATATGACGAGGGGTATGACGACGGTTACGAGAGCGGATACTCCCGCGGAAGAAACGAAAAGATCGATTACTATGAAAGAGAACGCATTGAGTCATCCCGCTACGATGACGAATATGATGATGAAGATTATATAGAGGAAAAAGAACGAATGCCGGAGCTTCCAACCGGTTTCTTTGAAGGATGCAAGACCCCCGAAGCTATCAAGAAAAGATACAGGGATCTGTGCAAGGTTTATCATCCGGATAACGGAAACGGCTCGGAAGCGATCTTTGCGGCCATATGCGAGGAGTATGACCGATTAATGGACGAATAACCGTATTTATGGTACATTTAAACTTAATCATTTAGACACAACAAGGAGGGCGCTGATTATGGAGAATAAGGGAAAATACTACATAACAACAGCCATTGCCTATACTTCGGGAAAGCCCCATATAGGAAATACATACGAGATAATTCTTGCGGATGCCATCGCAAGATATAAGAGAGCCGACGGATATGATGTTCATTTCCAGACCGGTTCCGACGAGCACGGACAGAAGATCGAGACCAGAGCAATCGAGGCAGGATGCGATTCACCCAAGGAATTCGTAGACGGCGTTGCAGGCGAGATCAAGCGTATCTGGGACAGAATGAACACCTCATACGATCGTTTTATCAGAACCACCGACGACGATCATGTAGAGCAGGTTCAGAAGATCTTCAAGAAGTTCTACGATCAGGGAGATATCTACAAGGGATCTTACAGCGGAAGCTATTGTACAGAGTGTGAAGCATTCTATACCGATTCACAGCTTAAGGACGGAAAGTGTCCCGAGTGTGGCGGCGATGTTCACTACGCTGAGGAGGAAGCATACTTCTTCAAGATGAGCAAGTATGCCGATAAGCTCATCGCATACATCAACGAGCACCCCGAGTTCATCCAGCCCGTAAGCCGTAAGAACGAGATGATGAACAACTTCCTACTTCCCGGACTTCAGGATCTTTGCGTATCCAGAACTTCGTTTAAGTGGGGAATCCCCGTAAGCTTTGACGATAAGCATGTCGTATACGTATGGCTCGATGCGCTTACCAACTATATTACCGGTATCGGATTTGATGCTGACGGCAATTCTTCAGAAGAGTATAAGAAGAACTGGCCCGCAGATCTCCATCTTATCGGAAAAGACATCATCAGATTCCATACTATCTATTGGCCTATTTTCCTCTTTGCTCTCGGAGAGCCTTTACCTAAGCAGGTATTCGGACATCCCTGGCTCCTTCAGGGCGGCGAGAAGATGAGTAAGTCCAAGGGCAACGTTATCTATGCAGATGACCTTGCTGACCTTTTCGGAGTTGATGCCGTAAGATATTTCGTAATTCATGAGATGCCTTATGAAAACGACGGTGTTATTACATGGGAGCTCATGGCAGAGAGATTCAATTCAGATCTAGCAAACACTCTCGGAAACCTCGTAAGCAGAACCATCGCAATGGCTAACAAGTATTTCGGCGGTGTTGTTACCAACGAGTGGGCTGATGAGAAGATCGACGAAGATCTTAAGGCTGTCGTTACCGGAGCATATGCAGCAGCAGAGAGCAAGATGGAGTCTCTGAGAGTTGCGGATGCACTTTCCGAAGTATTCAACGTATTTAAGAGATGTAATAAATATATCGATGAGACCGAGCCCTGGGTTCTTGCAAAAGACGAATCCAAGAAGCCCCGTCTTGCTACCGTACTTTACAACCTTTGCGATTCGATCATGACCGGTGCATCACTTCTGTATCCCTTCATGCCCGAAACCGCTGAGAAGATCGCTAAAGAGCTCAATGCTCCTCTCCGTGATTTTGCAGATCTCGGAAATACCGGTCTTTATGAGAGCGGAACCATGGTTGTTGAGAAGGCAGAGATCCTTTTCGTAAGAAAGGATGTTAACGAGGTTCTTGCACAGGCTGCGGAGATTACCGTTAAGCAGAAGGCAGAGTATGAAGCAGCTCAGGCTCTTGCCAAGGAAAATCTCGAAAAAGCAGGTATCACCAAGAAATAAATCATTAAAGCGTATTGGGGGTACATGAATGAAAAAAGAAGAGTTTTATTTTGATTCCAGAGACGGAAAATCAAGTATTCACGGTGTAAGATGGATGCCCGATAAGGGCGAAGTCGGTGCCAAGGGTATTATCCAGATCGTCCACGGCATGGAAGAGTATGTTGGCAGATATGAGGATTTTGCCGAGTTTATGACTTCCAACGGTTTTATCGTAACCGGCGAGGACCATCTCGGACACGGCGGAAGCGTAGCGGAAGGCCAGACCAAGGGATACTTTTGCGAGCAGGATCCCGCTACCGTCATAGTAAGAGACGTACACAGGCTTAAGAAGATCACCCAGGAGAAGTTCCCGGGACTGCCTGTGATCATTCTGGGTCACAGTATGGGCTCTTTTATCACCAGAAACTATATTTATCGCTACGGAACCGGAATAAAGATGGCGATAATCATGGGAACCGGTCACCCTGCCATGGGCGCAGTAAATGCAGGTGTGGCTCTCACCAAACTGACCGCACTCTTTAAGGGTCAGAAATGCATACCCGCGCTTGTTACCAAGATGAGCTTCGGAGGATATCTGAAGAAGATAGAAAATCCCAGAACTCCTTTTGACTGGCTCAGCGTAAACGAGAAGAATGTAGACGATTATATCGCAGATCCCGATTGCGGATTTGGTTTTACCGCAAACGGCTATCTGGGAATGTTTGAGCTTATAAGACGTATGGAGCTGGATGTTAATGTGGATGCAGTTCCCAAGGATCTCCCTCTGTTTTTCGTAGCAGGACAGGACGATCCCGTCGGTGAGTACGGCGAGGGCGTAAAGGCCGCTGCGGAGACTTACAAGGCAGCAGGCGTAAGAGATGTAACCGTCAAACTCTATCCTGGAGACAGACATGAGATCCTCAATGAGGATAATAAACAAACCGTTAAAGAGGATATCCTTGAATGGATAACGGCAAGGCTTCATTAATATCCCGAATCAGCTATGAATGGGCAGGACCCGAGGACTGGACCGAAGCAATGTCTTTAGTCTGGGCGACTTTCATGGAGTTTGAAGCCGAAGATTACGGTGAGGAAGGTGTCGGTCACTTTTTCGAATTCATAACGGACGATGACCTTCACAAGGCCTTTTTGAGAGGCGGTTATCCCGTATTGGTAGCCAAACTTGACGGTAAGATCGTGGGAGTGGGCTCCGTTCGAAGCGGAAACAGGTTATCCCTGCTGTTTGTGGACAAGGAATACCACAAGCTCGGAATAGGTACGCAGCTCATAGACAAGCTGTGCAAATATCTGCGTGATATATGTCACGAGAATTGTATGATGGTTAAAGCGGCTCCTTATGCCGTGGAATTTTACAAAAAGATCGGTTTTGTACCTCTTGAACCCGAAAGAAACATTCAGGGAATCAGGGTTACGACCATGGAACTGATCTTTTAGAGAGGTATAAAGTGCATTTTCTTAATCCCGATTCAAAAATAATGGTCATATTGACCAAAGTAGCAGATCTGATGTGGCTCAATATCCTGACAATCATTATGTGTATTCCCGTGGTAACCGCAGGCGCTGCTCTTACTGCCAAGGACTATATGTGCTACAAGCTTGTCAAGAATGAAGAAGCCGGAATCACAAAGGGCTTTTTCCATTCTTTTAAACAGAATTTCAAACAGGCAACCATAATATGGATCATGATGCTGGTGGTTCTTGGTTTTGTGGTTGTTGATGTCTTATTTGCCATAGGTCTCGAAGGATCCGGCATCAATGTTGTTCGTTCGATCATCTATGCGATCGCATTTTTCGTATATGTTGCATGCATCATGATCTTCCCGGTGCTCGCCAGATTCGACAACAATGTGAAGGGAACCATCAAGAGCGGCCTTCATATGACCGTTGCGATCCTTCCCAGGGCAATTCTCATGGGTATTTTGTACATTGTACCAATTTACGTATTTTTTAAATGGTTTGCTCTGATCCCCATTGTCATCATGTTCGGCATCAGTGCTCCGGGATATGTCAGCGCACTGCTTTACAGAAAAGCTTTTGAACAGGTAGAAGCCAAGTTCTATGAGGAACACCCCGAACTTGCTCCCGAGACCGATCCCGTCGAGGAAGCAATGCAGGAAGCCATGAAAAGAGATACTAAATAAGGCTTCTTGACTACTGTCAAAACGACGAAACCCTCTGAGCAAGCCTTGGACAAAATGCCAATAGATTTACTATTTTTTTATTTTCCATGGCAAAATGCCCAAACCTGTGACAAAAGTTTGTCTATCTCGGTTATTTGCAAGGGTTGTCGCGGATAGTATACTTCATACATGTATTGGGCGGCCAGATCCGTCTGTAATAGGTATTCTGAAAGGAGTATTAAATAATATGGCAAGTCTTTCACTTAAGCATATCACCAAGGTTTATCCTAACGGCTTCGAAGCAGTTAAGGATTTCAACCTGGAGATCAATGACCAGGAGTTCATCATCTTCGTAGGACCTTCCGGATGCGGTAAGTCAACTACCCTTCGTATGATCGCAGGTCTTGAAGATATCTCCGGCGGTGAGCTTTACATCGGCGACAAACTCATGAATGATGTTGAGCCCAAGGATCGTGATATCGCGATGGTATTCCAGAATTACGCTCTGTATCCTCACATGACCGTTTACGATAACATGGCATTCGGCCTTAAGCTTCGTAAGGTTCCCAAGGATCAGATTGACAAGATGGTTAAAGAGGCAGCTCGTATCCTCGACCTCACCTCTCTCCTCGACCGTAGACCTAAGGCTCTTTCCGGTGGACAGAGACAGCGTGTTGCTATGGGACGTGCTATCGTACGTAATCCTAAGGTATTCCTCATGGACGAGCCTCTCTCCAACCTCGATGCTAAGCTTCGTGTACAGATGAGAATCGAGATCGCTAAGCTTCATCAGAGACTCGGCACCACCATCATCTACGTTACCCACGACCAGACTGAGGCTATGACCCTCGGTGATAGAATCGTCGTTATGAAGGACGGTATCGTACAGCAGGTTGATTCTCCTCAGAATCTCTATGACAAGCCTTGCAACCTCTTCGTTGCAGGATTCATGGGATCACCTCAGATGAACTTCCTTGATGCTACCGTAGTTGTAGACGGCGATGTTGCTAACCTTGAGATCGCAGGTCACAGCATTCCCCTTCCTCCCGCAAAGAGCAAGAAGCTCATCGAGGGCGGATATGACGGAAAGATCGTTACCTTCGGTATCAGACCCGAGGATGTTTACGATTCAGAGATGTACATCGAGACTTCTCCTGCATCTGTATTCGAGTCAGTTGTTAAGGTTTACGAGCTCATGGGCGCAGAAGTATTCCTTTACTTCGATCTCGAGGAGTTCCCTATCACTGCAAGAGTCGATCCTCGTACAAATGCAAGACCCGGCGATAACATCAGATTCGCAATCGATATCGAGAAGATTCACGTATTCGATAAGGAGACTGAGAAGGTTATCACCAACTAATCTTTACAATTACCCTCATCCCGGGCCCGAGTACTGGCCCGGGATGTTTTTTTTCCGAGGCGGAGAGATCAAATGATCACAAACCAGATATTACTAAAAAGCATAAGCGGACTTCAGGCTATAACAAAGGTCGGTATGTCATTGTATGACCCGGAGGGAAATCAGGTTGTTTCTGCGGAAGGACCCGAAGCGGACGTGACAATGGTCAGAAATTTTGCACAGTCCCAGGCAGATTCTCAGGAATCGGGCGGAGTATACTTCCTTAAAGTCAGCGACGGCGGGGATACCAGATATGTTTTGGCTTGTGATGCATCCAAGGAAGATTCATACCAGACGGCACGTATATGCGTAACTCAGCTTGCGGATCTTATGGATGCGTACAGGGAGAGAGACGATAAGGGCAATTTCTATCAGAATCTCATCCTGGACAATCTTCTTCTCGTAGATATCTATAATCGTGCCAAGAAACTGAAGATTGAAGTAAATGTTCCCAGATGTGTCTACCTGGTTTCTTTTAAGAAGGATAAGGACAGTATCGTCAAGGAACTGCTCAAGGGACTGTTTGCTCCTCAGAGCGGAGACGTGATCACAAGTGTTGATGAGGATACCCTGATACTTATCAAGAGTCTTAAGGACGATCAGGGAGAGGAAGAACTTGAGTCCGTTGCATGGACCATAGTATCCAGTCTTAATACCGAAGCCATGCTCTCAGCAAGGGTTTCGTACGGAACGGTGGTTCGTGAACTTAAGGATGTATCCAAGTCCTACAAGGAAGCGAAGATGGCGATGGATGTGGGATCCATATTCTATGCCGAGAAGGAAGTTACGGCATATACCAACCTCGGAATAGGCAGACTGATCTACCAGCTTCCCATTCCTCTTTGCCAGATGTTCCTTCAGGAGATCTTTGACGGAGGTATTCTGGAAGATCTTGATGAGGAATCCAGAGGAACGATCAAGATGTTCTTCGAAAACAATCTGAACGTATCGGAGACTTCAAGACATCTTTTCATTCATCGTAATACTCTCGTATACAGGATTGAAAAGCTTGAGAAGATAACGGGTCTGGATCTTAGGAATTTCGATGACGCCGTTACATTTAAGATTGCACTGATGGTTGAAAACTATCTGAAGAAAATGGAAGACAAGCTTTAAAAGCCTTCCAGATCCCAGTTTGGAATAAAAGATTCACTTACGGCTTCGCCCTCCTGGACGAAGCCTTTTTCTATGCCGATCTTATCCGCAAAATCAACTACCCTTGAGTATTCTTCCTCTGTAACTTTCCTGCCGAGGAATTCATGGGATGCGACGGAGGGCATAGGGGTGTATTGATTCATGATGCTTAAGAGAATGTTTTCCCCATAAGTATCATGGAGATATCTGAGGACTTTCTTGGAATCGGAAACGGCGCCGGGAAGGACAAGATGCCTTACAAGTACGCCTTTTTTCATAAGTCCGTCATCGCCCATAATTACCGGACCTGTCTGAGAGTACATCTCCGCAATGGCTGCTTTGGCTACTTCCGGATAATCGGAGGCTTTGCTGTACTTAGCACTAAGCTCGGAAGACATGTATTTGAAATCAGGCATGTAGATATCAACAAGACCGTCCAGCAATTTAAGGCATCTAACGGATTCGTATCCGCTTGAATTGTAGACCACGGGAATGGTAAGTCCCCTGCCTTTGGCCATGATCAGAGCGTTGACTATCATGGGGATATGACATACCCCCGTTACGAGATTTATATTTGAAGCATTTTCGGATTGCAGTTTTAAAAAGCTGTCTGCAAGCAGCGAAGCTGTAATCGCAATCCCTTTATGTTCGTGTGATATTTCGCGGTTCTGACAGAACAGACATCCCAGATTACATCCGGAAAAGAAAACAGTACCCGAGCCCGACTCGCCGGTAATGCAGGGCTCTTCCCACATGTGCTTATATGCTTTGGCAACAATGAGTTCGGCACTCATGCCGCAAAACCCGGATCCGCCTATATATCTGTCCGCATGGCAGTTCCTGGGGCAAAGGGTACAGTCTTTATAGAATTTTGTAGTATCTATCAAATTCATATGATTTCAAAAAAATAAGTTGTGTGCAGGAAGCAACCCACCACCCGGCTGGTCTGCGGCACATGGACGTTCTGCTTAGTGCTGCTTGGTTCCCCACCTGACACGGTTCACAGTGTCGCACTGCGCAGGACCGAATGATGAGCTGCTTTCTGTACACAACGAAAATATATTATAAATAAATCACGGTCAAGTCAAGTAAATTAGCCCTGTGCTTACTTGATATACGGTTTGATTCAGTTTAAGATTAGAGAAGTGTTGTTTATTTCAAGCATTTTCGAGAGGAGACAGATATGCTCGTACAGAAATATATAGACATGTTGGGAGCAAAGTCGGTTATAAGGGATCTTGCGGGAAAAGCCGCAGTAAGAGGCGCTGAGATCGGATATGAGAATGTATTCGATTACAGTCTCGGAAACCCCTCGGTTCCCGTTCCCGATGTCATCAATGAGACGATGATAAAGCTTCTTCAGACCATGGATTCCAGATCCCTTCACGGATATTCCCCTAATCCCGGACTTCCCGAGGCAAGGGATGCGGTTGCTGCTTCATTAAAGCGCAGATTCGGAATCGACTATAAAAGAGAGCATATCTTCATGACCAGTGCTGCAGCATCGGCACTTGCCCATGCATTCAGACTTGTTGCGCAGGAAGGCGATGAGATCATCACCTTCGCTCCTTTCTTCCCCGAATACAGACCCTATGTCAATCTGACCGGTGCGGAACTTAAGGTTGTAAGCCCTGATACCGCAACATTCCAGATCAACTTCGATGAATTCGAGAAGATGATCAATGAGAAGACCATGGCAATCCTTATCAATACTCCCAATAACCCCTCCGGAATCGTATATTCCGAGGAGACCATTAAGAAGCTTGCGGATATCTTAAGGGATGCGCAGAAGAAGTATTCACATGCGATCTATATCATATCCGATGAGCCTTACAGAGAGATCGTATTTGACGGAAAAGAAGCTCCCTGCATCTCCAAGTTCTATGACAACACCATCAGCTGCTATTCATTCTCCAAATCACTTTCGCTTCCCGGAGAAAGAATCGGATACATGGCTGTTAATCCCGCTGCGGAAGGTGCTGACCTTCTTGTTAACATGGCGGTTCAGATCTCAAGAGGAATCGGACACAACTGTCCTTCTTCCATAATGCAGAGGGCAATTGCCGAGAATATCGATCTTACCGCTGACCTTTCCGTATATGAGACCAATATGAATCTCATATATGACAAGCTGGTAGAACTGGGCTTTACCGTAGTTCGTCCCGGCGGAACCTTCTATATTTTCCCGAAGGCACTTGAAGAGGATTCGGTTGCATTTTGTCAGAAGGCGCTTAAGTATGATCTTGTTCTGGTTCCCGGAGACAGCTTCGGCGCTCCCGGATTCTTCAGAATGGCTTATTGTATAGATACAGAGAAAGTAAAGAGATCTCTTCCTGTTCTCGAGAAGTTCGTTAAGGAAGAATACGGTAAATAAGGAGATTTAGGATGATAAATGGAGGGCTTGTTCTTGAAGGCGGCGGAATGAAGGGACTGTATACTGCAGGAGTCCTTGATTTTCTCATGGATAAAAAGATCATGTTCTCATCCGTTTACGGAGTATCCGCGGGCGCATGCCACATGACCAGTTATATCTCGGGTCAGAGAGGGAGAGCGTTTGATATAAGCGTGGACTATCTGGATACCAGATGGTACTGCGGAATTCCGTCCCTTCTTGCAACCGGTAATATTTTCAACACAGAAATTGCATACGGACTTGTTCCCGATACCCTTAATCCCTTCGACCACGATGCATATGAGAAATATGAAGGCAGTGCATATGCCGTGGTTACCGATGTGGAGACGGGAAAGCCCGAGTATTTCAGGCTTAAAAGCTGCAGGGGCAAGAACATGGATAAGCTCAGAGCATCCGCATCCCTTCCCCTTGTAGCAAATATGGTTAATGTAAACGGCAGGAAATATCTGGACGGCGGACTAAGCGATGCCATTCCTCTGGAAAAATCAATAATGTCCGGAAATGCCAAGAACCTGGTTGTTCTTACCAAGGAAGTCGGATATATCAGAAAACCGATACCTGCTTATGAACTTGCAACTCTTAAACTCAGATATGCGGTATATCCCCAGGTCTGGAAACTGATGAAGGACCGTGACGTGAGATATAACAAGCAGCTTGAGTTTATTTCTCAAATGGAAAAAGAAGGCAAGGCATTTATTCTTCGTCCCCAGCATAAGAGTGAGACGAAGAGAATCGATAAAAACCCCGAACATCTGAAGGCTCTCTATAACGAAGGTTACACGGATGCGGAGAAAAACTACGAAAAGCTGGCCGAATATTTCGGATTATAACGTGACAGCTATGTCATAAAATGGAAACTCTATTGTCAAACCATGGAAAAATCCGTTTTGACAAATCCTGAAATTTCCCGTAAAATGGGCGTTCTTCGTTGACAAATAATAATCGTTATATTAAACTCGACATTGTTGAGGGATACCCTCTGAGGAGTTTTTTTAAGGATTGGTATTGATAGAAGGGAGATTTATTATGGCAGTCGAGAAGAAGTCCATTGCTAAGCCCGAAGTTAAGGCTGAAGCAGCACCTAAGGCTGAAGCAGCAAAGAAGCCTGCTGCTAAAAAGCCCGCAGCTAAAAAGGCAACCGCAAAGAAGCCTGTCGCTAAGAAGACAGCAGCTAAGAAGGCTGATCTTAAGGCGAAGGTTGTTCTTCAGTTTAGCGACGGAAGAGAATATACTGAAGCAGATCTTATTACCAATGCTAAGAATGTATGGAAATATGACCTTGGCAAGAAGACTGCTGATCTCACAAAGGTTGAGCTTTATGTTAAGCCCGAGGACAACAAAGTTTATTATGTAATGAACGATGTTGAGGGAGATTTCAATCTTTGATCCATACCTGAATATACAAAAAGACCGCTCCGGATTTTCCGGGGCGGTTTTTTTATTTTTCTTTAATTATATTTCACAAATGATGTGTTGACACTTTATCGGCAGAGTGCTAATTTAGTTTTTGTAGATGTTAGCACTCTTTTAAATCGAGTGCTAACAGATTGAGAAGGGAGGTACAGATATGGAAATGGATGAGAGAAAAGCCACTATATTGCAGGCCATCATCCGCAACTACCTTGAAACCGGCGAGCCCGTCGGCAGCAGAACCATATCCAAGTACACCGACCTCAATCTCAGCTCAGCGACCATCAGAAACGAGATGGCGGATCTGGAAGAGATGGGATACATCATTCAGCCCCATACTTCCGCCGGCCGTATCCCTTCCGATAAGGGTTACAGATTCTATGTCGATACCATGATGGAAGCTAAGGACAGAGAGATATCCGAGATGAAGAAAGTCCTTATGGAACGTCAGGACAAGCTCGAGGATATGCTCAAGGGAGTGGTTAAACTCCTTGCTAAGGATACGCAGTATGCATCACTTATTACTGCACCCAGCGTAAGCCGAAACAAGCTGAAGTTCATTCAGCTGTCCAGGATAGATGATGAACATCTTCTGACCGTAATCGTTAAGGAAGGAAATGTCATCAAGAACAAGGTGGTGGATATCACCGAGCCCGTTAACGAGGAGACACTCCTCAAGCTGAACCTTATGCTTAACACTCAGCTCTCGGGCATGACCATGGATGAGATATCACTTTCCATGATCACCGGACTTAAGGCTCAGGCAGGTTCACATTCGGGAGTCATCTCCGAAGTAATCGATGCCGTAGCCGAGGCCATTTCCGCAGAAGAAGACCTTAAGGTTTACACCAGCGGAGCCAACAATATACTGAAATATCCCGAACTCAGCGATAACTCAGAGAAAGCAGGACACCTCATCAATACTTTCGAAGAAAGAGAAGGACTTGAGGAACTGATAATCGGAGGCGAGGACGGAGATGAAGCCATCAAGGTTTATATAGGAAGCGAGAACAAAGTCAGCGGTATGGAAGACTGCAGCGTCGT
This sequence comes from uncultured Lachnospiraceae bacterium, assembly GCA_902794095.1. Classification (GTDB taxonomy): domain Bacteria; phylum Bacillota; class Clostridia; order Lachnospirales; family Lachnospiraceae; genus AC2028. The sequence goes on from CADBFZ010000003.1 coordinate 254,276, forward strand.
AACCGCAACCTACGAACTTGAAGGCGGAATGAAAGGAACAATAGGAATCGTCGGACCCAAGCGAATGGATTACGACAAGGTTGTAGGAACTTTGAAATCGCTCAGAAGCGGTTTGGACGATCTTTATAAGAAAGATAATTAGAGAAAGGATCTGTTCGAATAATGAGCAAAGAAACAGCAGATAAGGTAATCAATAAGGATACGGGAGAGACAGTTACCGAAGAGACTGCCGAAGATATTTCCGAAATGGAAGAAGCGGTTGAGGAAGCTGCGGAAGATGCAGCTGCCGAGAAGGTAGAGATAACGGATGGCGATGCTCCCGAAGAGGAGAAGGCCGAAGAAGGCACGGGTAAGAAATCCTGGTCGGAGAAAAAGGCAGAGAAGAAAGCCCAGAAGGCCGATAAGGAAAAAGAAGCCCTTAAGGCAAAGGTTGAGGAACTTGAAGATAAGACCAAGAGACAGCTTGCCGAATTCGAGAACTTCAGGAACCGTACCGAGAAAGAAAAAGCACAGTCCTTCGACAGAGGCGCCGTATCGGTACTCGAAAAGCTCCTTCCCGTCGTAGATAACTTCGAAAGAGGCTTTGCGGCAGTAGAGGAAGAAGACAAGGACGACGCATTCGTAGTCGGAATGGATAAGATCTACAGACAGCTCATGGATGAGCTGGACAAGATGGGAGTTAAACCCATCGAGGCTGTCGGCAAAGAGTTCGATCCCGCATTCCACAACGCGGTAATGCAGACAGAGAGTGATGAATACGAATCCGGATTTGTCGCTCAGGAACTTTTGAAAGGCTACACATATCACGATACCGTAATAAGACACAGCATGGTATCGGTGGTTCAATAAATATTAGAGCAATCCTTAAAGGAGGAATATAAAATGAGCAAGATTATCGGAATCGACTTAGGAACAACAAACAGCTGCGTATCTGTAATGGAAGGCGGAAAGCCCACCGTTATCGCTAACGCAGAAGGTGCAAGAACTACCCCTTCAATCGTCGCATTCACCAAGAATGGTGAGAGACTTGTAGGTGAGCCTGCTAAGCGTCAGGCAGTTACCAACGCTGATAACACCATCTCTTCAATCAAGAGAGATATGGGTACCGACAGAGGCCGTAACATTGACGGCAAGAAGTACTCACCTCAGCAGATCTCCGCAATGATCCTTCAGAAGCTTAAGGATGATGCAGAGAGCTATCTCGGTGAGAAGGTTACCGAAGCAGTTATCACCGTTCCCGCATATTTCAACGATGCACAGCGTCAGGCTACCAAGGACGCAGGTAAGATTGCAGGACTTGATGTAAAGCGTATCATCAACGAGCCCACCGCAGCAGCTCTTGCATACGGACTTGATAATGAAAAAGAGCAGAAGATCATGGTTTATGACCTCGGCGGCGGTACCTTCGACGTATCCATCATCGACATCGGCGACGGCGTCATCGAAGTTCTTTCAACTAACGGTGATACCCACCTCGGCGGTGATGACTTCGATAACAAGATCATCGACTGGATGCTTGCTGAGTTCAAGAAGGCTGAAGGCGTAGATCTTTCAGGCGACAAGATGGCAATGCAGAGACTTAAGGAAGCTGCAGAGAAAGCTAAGAAGGAGCTTTCCAGCGCCATGACCACCAACATCAACCTTCCTTTCATTACCGCTACCAGCGAGGGACCCAAGCACTTCGACATGAATCTCTCCAGAGCACAGTTCGATGAGCTCACCAGAGATCTCGTAGAGAGAACCGCTATCCCCGTACAGAACGCAATGAAGGATGCAGGACTTACCAACGGAGACCTCGGACAGGTTCTTCTCGTCGGCGGATCAACCCGTATCCCCGCAGTTCAGGACAAGGTTCGTCAGCTTACTGGCAAGGAGCCTTCCAAGAACCTCAACCCCGATGAGTGCGTTGCTATCGGTGCTTCCATCCAGGGTGGTAAGCTCGCAGGCGATGCAGGTGCGGGTGACATCCTTCTCCTCGATGTAACTCCTCTTACTCTTTCAATCGAGACCATGGGAGGCATCGCTACTCACCTCATCGAGAGAAACACCACCATCCCTACCAAGAAGAGCCAGGTATTCTCTACTGCAGCAGATAACCAGACTGCAGTTGATATCAACGTAGTACAGGGTGAGAGACAGTTCGCACGTGACAACAAGTCACTCGGACAGTTCAGACTCGACGGAATCGCTCCCGCTCCCAGAGGAGTACCTCAGATCGAAGTTACCTTCGATATCGATGCAAACGGTATCGTTAACGTATCCGCTAAGGATCTTGGAACCGGCAAGGAGCAGCACATCACCATCACCGCAGGCTCCAACATGTCCGACTCCGATATCGAGAAGGCAATCAAAGAGGCTCAGGAGTTCGAGGCTCAGGATAAGAAGAGAAAAGAAAACGTTGAGACCATCAACGATGCAGACGCTTTCGTATTCCAGACCGAGAAGGCACTTAACGAAGTAGGAGACAAGATCTCCGATTCCGATAAGTCTCAGGTTCAGGCTGACCTTGATAAGGTTAAGGAACTTGTTGCCAAGGTTAAGGGTAACGAGGCAAGCGCAAGCGAGTCAGACATCGATGCACTTAAGGCGGCTAAGGAGCAGCTCACCAACTCCGCTCAGTCAGTATTCACCAAGATGTATGAAGCAGCCGGTGCTGCAGCAGGCGCAGGTCAGGGCGCAGGCCCCGACATGGGTGGATTCTCCGGAGCAGCAGGTGCAGGCGCAGACCAGGCTTCACAGGGTTCTGCGGACGATGATGTTATAGACGGAAATTTCCGTGAGGTTTAATAAATATGGCAGAGAGTAAGCGCGACTACTACGAGGTTCTCGGAGTAGACAAAACTGCCGACGAGGCAGCGCTTAAAAAAGCATACAGGGTACTTGCCAAGAAGTACCACCCGGATGCTAATCCCGGCGATAAGGAAGCGGAGGCCAAGTTCAAAGAGGCCTCCGAAGCCTATGCCGTTTTGAGCGACCCCGATAAGAGGGCTAAATACGACAGATACGGACACGCAGCATTTGAAGGCGGAGCCGGTGGCGGCGGAGGATTTGACTTCAACAATATGGACTTCTCCGATATATTCGGTGATTTTGGAGACATATTCGGAAGTTTCTTCGGCGGCGGAAGAAGATATTCTTCAGCAAACAACGGTCCCATGAAGGGTGCTAACATCCGTACCAGTGTAAGGCTTACATTTATGGAAGCCGTATTCGGATGCAAAAAAGAGATCGAGCTGAACGTTAAAGAGGAATGTAAATCCTGTAAGGGAAGTGGTGCGAAAGCAGGAACCGCTCCCGAAACCTGTTCTACCTGTGGTGGTAAAGGTCAGGTATTTATATCCAGAAATTCTGTCTTCGGTCTTATGAGAAGTGCAGAGATCTGTCCCGATTGCCGCGGAACAGGTAAGATAATCAGAGATAAGTGTCCAGATTGTAAGGGAGCAGGCTACATCTCCATCAAGAAGAGATATTCGGTTGACTTCCCTGCAGGTATCGATAACGGACAGGCAGTAAGTCTTGCGGAGCTCGGAGATCCCGGAACAAACGGCGGTCCCAGAGGCGATGTAAGAGTTGAGGCGATAGTCGATCGCCATCCCGTATTCCAGAGAGAAGGCTTCGATATATATTCATTCGTGCCGATCTCATATGCGGTAGCAGCACTGGGAGGTCCGGTTCTCGTAGATACTGTGGACGGCAAAGTCATATATGACGTTAAAGCCGGGACCCAAACAGACATGAGAGTAAGACTCAAGGGCAAGGGAGTTCCTTCTTGGAGGAACAAGAACCAAAGAGGTGATCATTACATCACCCTGGTAGTGGAAACGCCTGAGAAACTTTCCAACGAGGCCAAGGAACTTCTCAAGAAATTTGATGCTATTACGGGGGATTCTCTTCATGCTGCAGAAAAAGCATCGGCAGCAGGTGGGGAAACCAAAGAAAAACCGACCAAAAAGAAAAAACTGTTTTAAAAATAGTAAAAGTGCAACACTATGTTGCACTTTTTTTGTCATTTAGAGACTTGTAAGATTAATGTAAATACGATATATTAATTTTACTTAATGGATTAAGTTGTTGTGTGTGAGGGGCATAGGAGACTTAATATATGGTTTCAATGAAGGATATTGCCAGAGAATGTGGCGTATCGGTAGCGGCGGTAAGTAAAGCGCTCAGTGGACAACCTGATATCAGCGAGGTAACCCGCGAGAAGATCAAGAAGGCTGCAAGCACTATGGGTTATCAGCCCAATTCCGCAGCAAAGGTGTTACGTACCCACAGATCCAACAACATCGGCGTATTATTCGTCGACGAGGCTCACAACGGTCTGACCAACGAATTCTTCGCTCTTCTTCTGGACAGATTCAAGCATGTCGCAGATTCCAAGGGCTATGACATAACCTTTATAAACAGAGGAATATCCTCGGGAAGCATGGGAAACATGAATTATCTCGCCCATGCAAGATACAGAGCTTTTGACGGAGTCCTTATAGCATGTATGGATTTCCACAATCCCGAAGTTATTGAGCTTGCACAGAGCAATATTCCTCTCGTTACCATCGACTATTCATTCGAAGATCGCATGTCGGTAGAATCCGACAATGTATCCGGTATAAGAGATCTTGTTCTGTATTGTGCCAAGATGGGACACAGAAAGATCGCATATATCCACGACGATAATGACAGTGCCGTTACCAGGGACCGTGTCGGATCATTCAAAGACACTATGGAAAGCCTGGGCCTGAGCGTTCCCGACAGCTACCTTCCCGTTGCGGAATATCGTAAGACGGAGGGCTCGAGGAAAGCTACCGAAAAGCTTCTGGCACTGAAAGACAGACCTACCTGTATTCTTTATCCCGATGATTTCTCAGCACTTGGAGGAATTGCCGCCATTAAGGAAGCAGGACTTGAGATTCCCAAGGATATCTCCATAGTGGGATACGACGGAATCAGAGTAGGAAGACATCTTACTCCATCACTTACGACTTTAAGACAGCCTACCGAGCTCATTGGTGAAACCGCTGCTCAGAAGCTGATATCACTTATTGAAAATCCTGCGGAGACAAGGATCGAAAAGGTTGTTGTCAAAGGAAGGATTTACGAGGGCGGTTCGGTAGCAAGGATTTAACGGAGACAGCGCATATGAAGCTCAGCATAATAGTGCCGGTCTATAATATGGCTGCGGACAGAAAACTGAATAATTGCCTTCAGTCTTTGCTGGCTCAGAACATGACCGACTATGAGATCATAGCTGTCGATGATGCATCAACGGATGATTCCGCGGAGATTTTAAGGCAGTACGCCAGAAAGTATTCTTCGAAACTCAAAGCAATCTACCTTCCGGAAAATGTTCATCAGGGTGGTGCAAGAAACAGAGGGATCGAAGAAGCAACGGGGGACTGGATCGGTTTTGTGGATTCGGACGACTGGGTCTCACCCGATATGTACCCGAGACTTCTGGAAAAGGCCGAGAAAACCGGCGCGGACATCGTAGGTTGCCAGTATTGCCTGGCCTATGAATATTCGATGGAACCCGGTGAAGCCGTTATGGTACATGATCCCGAACTCATCGGACTTATCGATGAGAATAAGAGGAAGAAACTCATTGGCGGTTTCGGCTCCATGGTAACGTATATCTATAAGAGAGATGTTGTTGTTAAAAACGGGCTTTCTTTTCCGGAGAAGACATTCTATGAGGACAACGGCGCAAGCCCCTTATGGATGATGAGATTCAACCATATCGAGATCATTGATGAACCTCTGTATTTCTACTATCAGGATCCCGGATCCACGGTTCACACGGTCAGTATGGAAAAGCTTCATCAGAGAATGGATGTTATGACTTCCATGCTCTCCCAGTTTGAAGAAAACGGATGGAGCGATGAGTACCACGATGAACTTGAGAGTTATTTTACGAGACTATATTACGTGAACACTCTCTTTTCATATATGCAGTCGGATCTTAAAACGGATATGGATTTTCTGAAGGAACTCAGAAACGGGATGCTTAAATACTTCCCTGATTTCAGGAAAAACAAAACGTATGAATCCGATTACGATGAGGAACAAAGACGCCTTATCGATATGCATATGAAGAGCCCCGCTCTTTTCGTTACATACTACAGAGCTCTTCACAAGTACCGCGACATCAGGTACGGACGTAAATAAAGGTGTATGACACCTAAAACCAATCAACAATTTTTTAAGGAGAAGTCAACATGAAATTCGGACATTTTGATGACGAACACAGAGAGTATGTCATTGAGACCCCCAAGACTCCTCTGCCCTGGATCAACTATCTTGGGAGCAAGGAATTCTTTACCCTGATCTCTAACACCTGCGGAGGCTACACCTTCTATAAGGACGCTAAGCTCCTCAGACTTACGAGATATCGTTACAATGATGTTCCCATGGACATCAACGGTAAGTATTTCTATATCAAGGACGGTGACACCGTTTGGAATCCCGGATGGAAGCCCACCCAGACAGATCTCGATGAGTACGAGTGCCGTCACGGAATCGGATACAGCAAGTTCAAGGGCGTTAAGAATGGCGTAAGAGCTGACGTTCTTACCTTCGTTCCCGTTAACGACAATTGCGAAGTTTCCAAGCTTGTTGTTACCAATGACTCCTCCGTTGAAAAGAATATAAGCATCTTCTCATATGTTGAGTGGTGCCTTTGGAATGCGGACGATGACAGCAGAAACTTCCAGAGAAATTTCTCTACCGGCGAAGTTGAAGTAAAGGGATCCGCAATCTATCACAAGACCGAGTACAGAGAGCGTAGAAATCACTATGCCGTATATTCCGTAAATGCTCCCATCGCTGCATTTGATACCGCAAGAGATTCATTCCTCGGACTTTATCACTATGCAGGAAATCCCGAAGCTGTTCTTAACGGAAAGCTTACCAATTCAATGGCTTCCGGATGGAGCCCCATTGCAGCTCACCAGCTTGATGTAACCCTTAAGCCCGGAGAGAGCAAGTCCTATGTATTTGTTCTCGGATACATCGAGAATCCCGTAGAGGATAAGTGGGAAGCACACAACGTAATCAACAAGAAGCCCGCTGAAGCGCTTCTCGCAAAATATGACACCGACGCTAAGGTTGATGCAGCATTTGCAGAGCTTAACGATCAGTGGGATAAGCTTCTTAACATCTACACCGTTGATTCTTCCAACGACAAAGTTAATCGTATGGTTAACATCTGGAACCAGTACCAGTGCATGGTTACCTTCAACATGTCCAGATCCGCATCATACTATGAGTCAGGTATCGGAAGAGGAATGGGATTCAGAGATTCTTGCCAGGATCTTCTCGGATTCGTACATCTTATTCCTGACAGAGCACGTGAGAGAATCATCGACATCGCTTCAACCCAGTTCGAAGACGGACGTGCATATCACCAGTATCAGCCCCTTACCAAGAAGGGTAACTCCGATATCGGATCCGGATTCGGAGACGATCCTCTTTGGCTCATAGCAGGTACCAGCGCATACATCAGAGAGACCGGTGATGCTACCATTCTCGATGAGATGGTTCCTTTCGATAACGATGCATCAGTTGCTCAGACCCTTATGGAGCATCTCCGCAGATCCTTCGGTTACGTCGATACCCACAGAGGACCTCACAGACTTCCTCTTATCGGAAGAGCCGATTGGAATGACTGCCTGAATCTTAACTGCCACTCAACTCAGCCCGGTGAGTCTTTCCAGACCTTCGGTCCCAGCGAAGGACCCGTTGCAGAGTCAGTATTTATCGGCGGTATGTTCGTTAAGTACGGTAATGAATATGCAGATCTTTGCGACCTTAAGGGACTTACCGATGAGGCTGCCAAGGTTCGTGCATCAGTAGCAGAGATGAACGAGATCCTTCTTGATTCCAACGCAGGTTGGGACGGAGAGTGGTTCGTCAGAGCATATGATTCTTACGGAAACAAGGTAGGAAGCAAGGAGTGTGAAGAGGGTAAGATCTACATCGAGCCCCAGGGATTCTGCGTACTTGCAGGAGTCGGCAAAGAGTCCGGACAGGCACAGAAGGCACTCGATTCAGTTAAGCAGCATCTTGATACCAAGTACGGCGTAATGATCCTTCAGCCTGCTTATACCGTTTATCACGAAGAACTTGGTGAGGTTTCTTCATATCCTCCCGGGTACAAAGAGAATGCAGGTATCTTCTGCCACAACAACCCTTGGGTTTCAATTGCAGAGACCGTTATCGGAAGAGGCGACAGAGCATTCGAAGTTTACAAGAAGACTTGCCCCGCTTACACCGAAGAGATTAGTGAGATCCACAGAACCGAGCCCTATATCTACTGCCAGATGGTAGCAGGTGCAGATGCTAAGTTCCACGGCGAAGGAAAGAACAGCTGGCTCACCGGAACCGCTGCATGGACTTTCGTAAACATCTCCCAGTACATCCTCGGAGTATATCCCACTCTCAAGGGCCTTTCCGTTGATCCTTGCGTACCCGCAGATTTCGGCGATTTCAGCGTAAAGAGAATTTACAGAGGCGTCGAGTACGATATCACCGTTAAGCAGAACGGTGCACAGAAGGGCGTTAAGGAACTTATCGTTGATGGCGTTAAGGTAGACGGAACCGTAATTCCTTACGATGCATCCAAGAAGACCGTTAAGGTTGAAGTTGTAATGGGATAATTAAATTTGGATTAGTATGATAGTAAATCCCGCAGGCAATACGCCTGCGGGATTTTTGTTATAGATTTTTCCGATAATGTTATGTTATTATTTGTTCTTGGAAAAAAGTCGGTAGCGGCAGGTATGAGTGCTGCACAGTCAGATTAAAGAGGTATACATATGACACTTCAGCAGATGAGATATGTAATTGAGATTGCGGAGCGCGGATCCATGAATGAGGCGGCTAAGAGTCTTTTCATGTCACAGCCTTCCCTTTCCGCTTCGATCAAAGAGCTTGAGGATGAGATTGATATCACCGTCTTCAGAAGAAGCAACAAGGGTATCGAACTTACTCCCGAAGGAAGCGAATTTCTCGGATATGTAAGACAGATACTCGATCAGTATGCTCTCATGGAAGATCACTATCACGGAAGAAACGATCCGGAGAAGAAATTCTATGTATCTGCTCAGCACTATACATTCGCGGTTGAAGCATTCTCCAACGCAGTGCTTAAGGCCGGAATCGATGAGTATGATTTCGCTATTTATGAGACCAGAACTCATGAAGTTATCTCCAATGTTAAGAACATGCGAAGCGAGCTCGGAATCCTCTATCTGAATGATTTCAATGAGAGAATCCTTCAGAATGACCTTGCTGAAAACAACCTCGTATTTACCGAACTTTTCACATGTAAAACATATGTATATTTAAGTTCTGAGCATCCTCTTGCCAAGAAGAAAAAGATTTCTTTTAAGGAACTGGATGATTACCCTTGTCTGTCATTTGATCAGGGTGAAAAGAATTCGTTCTACTATGCAGAGGAAGTTCTCAGCACATATCCGTACAAGAAACTCATTCACGTTAACGACAGAGCAACGGCTCTTAACATGATGACGCTTCTTAATGCATATACTCTTTGCAGCGGTGTTATCTGCAAGCAGTTAAACGGAACCGGATATGCCGCAATCCCTCTTGAGAGCGATGAGATAATGCATATCGGATACATCAAGAGAAACGATGCTAAGCTTAGCGACATCGCTAAGATCTTTATAAAGGAAATGAAGAAATATGGCGGTAAGAAGGGCTGAGGTCAGGGATATTCCCAGACTTGAAGAAATCCTTTATCAGGTTCATGACGTTCACGCAAGTGTTCGCCCCGATCTGTTTATTAAAGGGAAAAAGAAATACACAGCGGATGAGTTAAAGACACTTCTTGAAAGTGATGATACCGTGATCTTCGTATGCACCGATGATTCCGACTACATACTCGGATATGCATTTTGCATGGATAAGTCTTATGCGGGAAATCATTCGACAAATCCCGATAAGATGTTATACATTGATGATCTGTGCGTTGATGAGAAGTCACGCGGAGGTCATGTGGGAACCATCCTTTGCGAGCATGTCAAAAAGTATGCTTCCGAAAACGGATATCAGAGAATTACTCTTAATGTATGGGAGTTCAATAAAAGCGCGAGAGCATTTTATGATGCGCTCGGATTCGAACCTCTTAAAACCGTAATGGAAATGAGGCTGTAATGGCAGAAGTTACACTTAAAAAGGGCGGCGGCAGATATCTTAAAAGCGGCGGCCAGTGGATCTACGACAATGAAATAGAGAAAGTAACAGGCAGCTTTGAACCCGGAGATATCGTCGATGTTCATGATTTCGATGGATACAAACTGGGTAAGGGATATATCAATCCCAACAGCACCATTCGTATCAGAATGCTGGAAAGATATCATGACGATCTCATCGATGAAGTATTCTGGGAGAAAAGAGTACGAGATGCCTGGGAGTACAGAAAATCCGTTGTGGATACTTCAAGTTGCCGTATTCTTTTCTCGGAAGCGGATTATGTTCCCGGACTTGTGGTAGATAAATTCGAAGACGTGCTGGTATGTGAGTGCGAGACTCTCGGAATGGAGAGGCACAAGGAGATCATCTGCAATCTGGTAAAGAAGGTCCTGGAAGAGGATGGGATCAGGATCAGAGGCATTTACGAAAGAAGCGATGCATCTGTAAGAAAGCTCGAGGGCCTTGAGAAGGTAAAAGGATTTATCGGTGAGCCATTTGATACAAATGTTGTCATCACCGAAAACGGCGTTAAGTACAGGGTAAACATTGAGGAAGGTCAGAAGACCGGATTTTTCCTCGATCAAAAATATAACAGAGCGGCGGCCGCAAAACTTTGCAAGGGTAAGAAGGTTCTGGACTGCTTTACACATACAGGATCTTTTGCGCTCAATGCGGGACTTGCAGGAGCAGAGAGCGTGCTTGGAGTTGATGCATCCGACCTTGCGGTAAAGCAGGCTACGGAAAATGCGGAGCTTAACGGATTATCTGACAGAGTTAAGTTTATTACCGCAGATGTATTCGATCTTCTTCCCGAACTTGTTTCTAAGGGAGAAAGCTATGATGTGGTTATACTGGATCCTCCCGCATTTACCAAGTCGAGATCTGCTGTTAAGAACGCCATCAAGGGGTATCGCGAGATCAACACCAGGGGCATGAGACTTGTAAAGAACGGCGGATTTTTATGCACCTGTTCCTGCTCACACTTTATGGATCCCGAACTTCTGGAAAAAACGATCCTTGAGGCAGCAAAGGGAGCAAGGAAGAGGTTAAGACAGGTTGAATACAGACTTCAGTCTCCCGATCATCCTTACCTGATGGGATGCCCCGAGTCACTGTATCTGAAGTTCTTTATATATCAGGTGTTTGAAGAATATTGATGACAAAATCTGTAATTTTTCTAAAATTTCGCTTTTTCGCGAGCAAAATTTATAGACAGTGGTATAATACGTTTTCGGATAGAACTCGTTCCTTAAAACCAATACAAATTATTAACCGCAGAAGCCTCTGAATCTTGGGGGCGTCTGCGGTTTATGTTGTTTTTGGGGATTTGGAAACGAAAACGGAGGATTAAGAGTGGATAACAGTAAAGAGAAAAGGAATGAAGAAACCGAAAACTCATTTATGTTAAAAGTTGCCACATTTATTGTTGACAGAAGGAATCTGTTTTTCCTGCTGATCGGAATAGCGCTGATTTTCTGTGCGATAGCATCTAAGTGGGTTAAGGTGGAAAACGACCTTGCGGCATATCTTCCCGATACCGCAGAAACAAGCAGAGCTTTGGATCTTATGAACGATCAGTTTATCACTTACGGAAGTGCGAAGCTGATGGTTACTAATATCACTTATGACGAAGCTGATGCGATTTACGAGCAGATCGATGCAAGGGATGATGTAACGATGGTATCCTTCGGTGACGGATCTGATCATTACAATGATTTTTCCGCGCTGTACGATATTACATTCGCATACCCTGAAGATGATGAGAGATGTCTGCAGGGACTTGCCGAGATCGAAGAGATGTTTTCGGGATACGACACTTATGTAAGCACCTCGATGGGTGATCAGGCAGCAGAGATCATCGCACGGGAGATGAAAGTTGTTTCCGCACTTGTTGTTGTAGTTGTATTGTCGGTACTTGTATTTACTTCATCTACATATGCGGAGGTTCCCGTTCTTCTCCTTACATTCGGAGCATCGGCAGTACTTGCTGCAGGAACCAACTTCTTCCTCGGAACGATCTCTTTTGTATCGGATTCCGTTACCATAGTTCTTCAGCTTGCCCTTTCCGTTGACTATGCGATTATTTTCTGTAACAGATACAAGGAAGAGCATAGGGCACTGGATATAAGAGAAGCAGATATCGTAGCTCTTTCTAAAGCGATTCCCGAGATCTGTTCAAGTTCTCTTACCACCGTCGGCGGTCTTATCGCGATGATGTTCATGCAATACGGAATAGGTAAGGATATGGCAATCTGTCTTATCAAAGCCATATTCTTCTCACTGCTATCCGTATTCTTACTCATGCCCGGACTTATCATGGTATTCGGAAAAGCCATGGATAAGACCAGACATAAGAGCTTTATTCCGAAGATTTCTTTTATCGGAAAATTCGATTATCTTACCAGATATATAGTTCCTCCCGTATTTGTACTTGCGGTAGTAGGTGCATTTATCCTTTCGGGAAATTGTCCCTATGTGTACGGATATTCCAAGATCGAAACACCCGTCAAAAACGAAACTCAGATTGCTGATGAGATGATCGCATCCGCATTTGGTGAGAAGAATTTCGTAGCAATGATGGTGCCTGCGGGAAGCTATGAAAAAGAAGCCCTTCTTATGAAGACACTTGAAGCCATGCCCGAGGTTGATTATTGTCAGGGACTTGCAAATACCGAAGCCATGGACGGATATATGCTTACCGATACGCTTTCCGCCAGAGAATTTTCGGAGCTCTTTAATGTGGACTACGAAGTATCCGAGCTTCTCTATATGGCATATGCGATCAATGATGATAATTACGCAAAGATCATAAACGGTTTTTCCGGATACAAGATTCCCCTTATCGATATAGTCATGTTCCTATATGACGAAGTTGAAGAGGGATATGTAACACTCGATGATGATCTGATGGATACTCTGAAAGACGCAAATGCTCAGATGCAGATGGCCAAGGATCAGCTTCAGGGTGAGGAGTACAGCAGAATCCTCGTTTACTTAAATCTTCCCGAAGAGGGAGATGAAACATTTGCATTCCTTGATCAGATGCATGAGATCGCCGGAAGATTCTACGACGGCGCTGATAATATTCTCATCGCCGGTGAATCCACCAGCCAGTACGATCTCAAGAAGACCTTTGCAAGGGACAATACGGTTGTAAGCATTGTTTCTATACTTGCCGTACTTGCGGTTCTTCTGTTTACATTCTTATCGGCCGGCATGCCCGTGCTCCTCATATTGGTAATACAGGGGGCGATATGGATCAACTTCTCCTTCCCGACTATTCAGCATACGTACCTGTTCTTCATGGGATATCTGATAGTAAGTTCTATTCAGATGGGTGCAAACATTGACTACGCAATCGTCATCTCCGGTAGATATACTGAGCTTCGCAAAGTAATGAGCAAGAAGGATGCGGTTATAGAGACACTGAACTTCGCATTCCCTACCATCATCACTTCAGGATCAATGATGGTTCTTTCCGGTGTTGCTATAGGCCGTCTTTCATCCGATGCAACCATTTGCGGAATAGGACAGTGCCTCGGAAGAGGAACGCTTATATCTATTTTCCTCGTAATGTTTGTTCTTCCTCAGATCCTTATGGTGGGTGAGAAGATAATCGAGAGAACATCCTTCGAAGTATCCGTTCCCATCAAGCTTAACCGGGGATTCGGAACAGTCAGAGTGGACGGATTTGTAAGAGGACAGATAAACGGAACCGTTATCGGTGAGATGCATGCACTTGTCAGAGGCGAAGTTGCCGCTGTAGTTACTATGGGTTCGATGCAGGAGGTTTCCGAAGAGAATGTTCCTGAGATAGAAGAATCCGGGGAGGTGCGTGATGAGAAATAACTTATTCTTAAAAACAATTACCGCATGTGCTTTGTCCGCATCACTTGTACTTTCACCGGCATGTGAGATGCTCGATTTCTTTTGCGCGGGAAGCGGAGTGGTATATGCCGAGGAGTCTTCCCAAAGCGGTTTTTCCGAAGTGAGAATATCTACGGAAGAAGAGCTGATAGAATTTGCGGAAAACTGTCATATAGAAAGCTGGTCCTATGATAAGTATGTTGTTTTGGACAGTGACATTAATCTGACGACCGGAGAATTTACGGGTATACCGATCTTCTCCGGAGTGTTTGACGGACAGGGACATACCGTTTACGGATATGATTACGAAGGAACGGGATATGTACAGGGCCTGTTCAGATATATCGGAAAAACAGGTGTGGTACAGAACCTCTCTGTTGATTCCGGAATCACCGCAGCAGGGGACGGTTATGTAACAGGACTTATCGCCGGCGTTAATGAAGGAGTTATCAAGAACTGCCGCGCATGCGGTTATGTAAAAGGCGATACCGCAACAGGCGGCGTAGTAGGAATAAACGGAACTACGGGACTGATCAGCGGATGTAAGAACCTGGCTGAGGTTTCGGGCTTTTACTATACCGGCGGAATAAGCGGAAGAAATTACGGAACCATCAAGGCATGCGTAAACTACGGATGCATCAATAATTCCGCGGAGTGGGTTACCGAAAATGATGAAAGACAGGTTGACCTTATCTCCGAGATAACGGGAGATGTATCACTTATTTCATATCAGACAGGTGTGGATATCGGAGGCATTACCGGATATTCAAAGGGAATAGTTACTAATTCCAGAAACGAAGGAATCGTAGGATATGACAGAGTCGGATACAATGTCGGAGGAATATGCGGAAGACAGGCGGGCATCATATACGGATGTACCAACTACGGACCTGTAAGCGGTAAAAAGGATGTTGGAGGAATAGTCGGTCAGCAGGAGCCTTACATCGAAGTCGATAAGGCAAAATCCGTATCCGATTCCATAGCAAGGATCAATGCACTTGCAAACAGGGCTGCTGCGGATGCAGCTGATGCAACTCCGGACATTCAGGAAGCCATAGCTCTTCTTCAGACGGCGTCGGGAAAGGCCATGGATGACGCACAGTCAATGACTGGAAATGCATCGGATTATAAACTCGAGCAAAAAGACTGGGCTTCGCTTATAGAGCGTGAAGCCGAGAATGCGGGACGTGCCGCGGCAGATTCCGTAAGAGACAGTTACAGCGATCTGTTTAATGATCTGACAGGGGAGAATATTCCCTCATATGATGAGCTCAGAGATTTGATCGAGAATTATGACGATCCTTCCACTCAGGAAGAACTTGATGAGGCAGCTGAAGAAGCAAGGAGACGTGCCGAGGAAGCGGAGAACGAAGCACGCGAGCAGGCAGAGCATGAAAGAGAGCAGGCTGCCCAGGAGCTTAACTCAACGGTAAACGGCGAGATCGGAAGATGGAATTCTGAACTTGATAATCTCGATAAAAACAGTGAGCTTCTTACAAGCGATCTTCAGGATTTAAGACATGCAAGCGATGCGTTTATAAGCGTTGCAAATATGTATTCCACAGAACTGTCTAATGACCTTATGGCCATCAACGACAGCATCAATGATACATATGACCTTATTTCGGATCTTGTTAACGGAACACAGGATCAGGGAATTAAATATTTGTTTGCGGATGTATCGGAAGCGGATAATCCCGGAATCGTTAACGGAAGATGCGTAAGTTGTACAAGCTATGGAACCGTTAGCGGTGATATCAATGTAGGCGGTATCGCGGGTAATCTGGCCATTGATGATGAGAATCTGGAGAACAATGTTTTATTTACCTTTGAGATTAAAGCCGGTGAAGGATATGCAATCTCAAATATCGTAAGCGATTGTGAAAATGACGGAGTTGTCATATTAAGGTCTACATGTGCCGGCGGTATCGCAGGCAATATGGAGCACGGATGCATCATAAACGGCAGAGGATACGGCGCGGTTACATCCGAAGAAGGCGAGTATATAGGAGGAGTTGTCGGGTCTTGTAAGGGAAGCGTTGTTTCATCCTATTCGCTTTGCACTCTTGCCGGAAGCGGACCTGTAGGCGGTATCGCAGGATATGCCGAGTCACTTAAGAACTGTGTATCTATGCCGGTGTTCGGAAATGTTGCAGGAAAGTGCGGCGGAGTTGCGGGACAGATACTCAGGGATTCCGAAACCGAGAGCATAGACGATACCGATTTCTACGGTAATTTTTATGTGGCAAATGATTTCTACGGAATCGATGATGTAAGCTATGAAAACATTGCATCAGAGATAGATTACGAAAATGCCCTTTCCATTAACGGAATACCCGAAGATTTTGAGAATCTGAAAGTAATCTTTGTTGCGGACGGTAAGATCATATCCGAGGTAAGGGCATCTTATGGAGATAAGGTGGGTAATCTTACTCTTCCGAATATCCCCGATAAGGATGGAAGCTACGGCGTATGGCCCGACCTTTCGGATGTCAGGGTAACCGGCAATCTTATGATAGAAGCCGAGTACATATCCCATGTTGCGGTTATGAGAACTGCGGATGAGTATTCCGATTCCGGCAGACCTCTTGCACTGATACAGGGACGTTTCAGGGCCAATGACATGCTCAGGGCGGCTGTTACGGATGCTCCTTTTGAACCTGACGACAACAGTGCTTATACGGACGTGACCATCTACAGTGTGGGCTTTGAAAGCGAGTCCGATGTAAACGGATTTTCCGGAGAACTTCGTCTTTACAGTCCATATAAGGAATACAGGGTCTGGGTCAGAGAGGGCGGAGTATGGACCGAAGCCGAGTATACTCCTGCGGGAAGTTATGCTCAGCTCACCATGAACAGCCCAATGGCCATGTATGCCATAACCCAGGTTCCCGACGAGAGGCTTAAATACGCGGGTTATATCACCCTTGCCGTACTTGCGGCAGTGGGCGCAATCGTTCTCATAGTTAAAGCCGTCTCCCTTGTCAAAAAGAAACCGAAAGTCTCAAAAACTTCGGAAAAATAGGGCATTTAAGGGTTTTATGCCTTGCTATTACCAAACTATCGTTATAGAATATAGGGTAAGCCATTTATAATGGTTTGCCCTATTTGTTTTAAGCGAATTCCTGCCGGTAGCAGGACGCATGAAAGGAGAAAAAAGTATTATGGATCAGGAAATGTTTTTAAGTCTTTATCGTCATTCTATTGCCCACGTTCTGGCAAAAGCAGTCATCGAAATCTACGGAAAAGAAAATGTGCAGTATGCCATCGGACCTCAGATCTCCGACGGTTGCTACTACGATTTCGTACTTCCCCGTGCGGTCACAGAGGAGGATTATCAGGTCATCGAGAATAAGATGAACGAGATAATCAAGAGAAAAGAGGACTGGAGAAGAGAGGAGATCGGAAAAGCCGACGCTCTCGAAATGTTCAAGGATCAGAAGTTCAAGACCGAGATCATTAACGATCTCCCCGAAGATGAGAAACTCACCATTTATTATACCGGTGATGATTATGTAGATCTTTGCCGCGGACCTCACGTTGAGAATTCAAGAGAACTCATGGGAGTTGCATTCAAAGTAAGAAGTGCATCCGCAGCATATTGGAGAGGCGATCAGAAGAGGGATGTAATGCAGAGAATCTACGTCTATGCATTCCCCACCAAGGATGAGCTTAAGGCTCACCTCAACATGATCAGAGAAGCAATGGAAAGAGATCATAAGAAGCTCGGACCCAAGCTCGACCTGTTCATGTTCAGCGAGTCCGCACCCGGAATGCCTTACTGGCTTCCCAGAGGATGGAGACTTTACAGAACCCTCATGGAGTTCTGGAGAGACATCCACGACAAGCACGGATATCAGGAGATCAAGACTCCTATCATTAACAACAAGAAGCTTTGGCTTATCAGCGGACACTGGGCTCATTACGTAAATAACATGTTCATCGTTCCCGGCGTACTTGGAAATGTGGATGCCAAGGCACAGATCCCTCAGGAAGACGGATCTGTTTCAGAGGTGACCCTCAATCCCGTATACGATCAGACCGATGACGACACCATGGCTGCAAAGCCCATGAGCTGTCCCAACGCGATGAATGCTTATAAGAGAACCATTCACTCTTACAAAGAGCTTCCCATTCGTTACAACGAGGTAGGTCTTGTACATCGTAAAGAGAAATCCGGACAGATGAACGGACTTTTCCGTGTACAGGAGTTCCGCCAGGATGATGACCACACATTCGTAATGGAAGACCAGATCGAGTCCGAGATCGCAGACATCATGGAGATTGCAGACCAGATCTACTCAACCTTCGGAGTAACCTACAGAGCAGAGCTTTCAACCAGACCCGAAGATTTCATGGGTGAGATTGAGACCTGGGACAAGGCTGAAGCAGCTCTTAAGAAGATTCTTGATAAGAAGTACGGCGAAGGCGGATACGAGATCAACGAAGGCGACGGCGCATTCTACGGACCCAAGATTGACCTTCAGATGAAGGATGCTCTCGGAAGAGAATGGCAGTGCGGAACCATTCAGCTCGACTTCCAGCTTCCTCACAACTTCGGACTTACCTATCAGGATGCTGACGGAAGCATGAGCCAGCCCATCGTAATCCACAGAGCAATCTTCGGTTCCTTCGAGAGATTCATCGGAATCATTATCGAGAACTTCAAGGGAGCATTCCCCTTCTGGATTTCTCCTTACCAGGTTGCACTTGTTCCCATTAAGCCCGAGCACAACGACTTCACCAAAGAGCTTCAGGATAAACTCGAAGCAGCAGGCATTCGTGTCGAGGCAGATTACGCCGATAAGAACATGAATGAGAAGATTAAGTTCTTCAAGACCATGAAGGATCCTTATATCGTTGTTATCGGAGATAAGGAAAAAGAGTCCGGAACTCTTTCCATCACTGTCAGAGGGCAGAAAGAACAGCTCCACGATGTACCCGTTGATGTATTCGTAGAAGTATGTAAGAAACTTAACGAAAACAAAGCACAGGAACTTGACGGACAGATAAATGGCTGATAATAAAAGCTATACAAGAGGACAGACAATAGTAGCAGCGGGCAGCGCAATGACGTCCCTGGGTCTCGTTATCTCGGGACGTGTATGCGCTGTTTATCCCGGTGGTGCGATGATGCTCGAAAGAGGTGATGTCATCGGTATCACCGAAGTTGTAAATGAAGTTCATTTCCTCGGATACAAGGCGGTTTCGGATGCGGTTATCATACCGTATCCGTATACCAATCTTGAAAATCTTGAGATGCTCTTTTCTCAGCATAATGATTTTGCGAGAGTATCTCTTTGTTCTCTTTTCAAACAGATCACAGGTCTCGTGGGACAATGTCAGGTTTCCGAGATCCATACGGGAGATCTGTATCAGAAACTTCTCAAAGACATAGATCTTTATAAAGAGATGTGCAGTAAGTTCCGCATCAAGGCACAGGATCTGAGTGAGGCTTCAAATCTTGATACCGATATGATGGATGAAACTTCCGACACCTGGCTTGCGGATTATTATGCAGGCCTTATGAAGTTGTATCAATCCGAGACGGGTAAATCCGTTATCTCGGATCTTTCCGTAACCATGGGAATGGTAAGGAAGGGAAGTCTCGATTCCAGAAAAGCATATACGCTTTTGGACAACTACTATTCATTCAGACAGGAACTCGGAAATCTATATTTTAAGCCGGACGGAAACGATCTGTATGCGCATCTGACGCAGCTTTTCTTCAGGCTTAAAGAGGGAAGCCCTCAGATGTTCGAGCTCAGAAAGACCATTACCCGTATAGAAGAATCCTTCTATGACGAAGTTGGTCTCGATCAGGATATTTACAGAAACCGTATTGATGAATTTGCCGATAAGGCGGATAACATTCCCGAAGATACCGGTGAGGACGAGGCTGAAGAAGCAGTTGAAACCATCGTTCCCATGGAAGAACTCGAGAATTCCCTCGATACGATCATTGAATTCCTTGATGACGATTCCGATAAGATCACGGATTTTAAGACACATGTGCTTGATCTGAGAGGCGTCGACGATCCCGAATCGATCGATGATGATGTATCAACCCTGAGAAGACATATCGCTCAGGAGTTTTACGATGTATATAAAGCCGCATTCTTTAAATCCCTTGAGAAGACTCCGCCTCTTCCCGTTCTTATGTTCCTGTATTTCGGATACGCGGATGAAGTTCTTGCGGGTAAGAGATATACGGCATATCTTGCAAATCTTGCATCTAAGATGGCGGATAATTCACTCGCCGGATTATATACTTTCTACGATTGGCTCAAGGCCATCTACGAAGGCAAGAAAGATCCGAGCCGTGATGAATTCGATACCGATTACACAGATACCGTTCACAAGTTAAAAGTTCAGAATAAGATTGATGCAGCAGAGGAAAAGAAGAGACTTTCCGATGGCGTTGCGAAGGCTAATTTCGAACTTGAGAATTTCTTCAGAAATGCCAACAAGGTTACCTACGGAAGAATCACCACATTCTGTCCCGTATTTATGGACAAAACCTGTGTGAAGGATCCCGAGAATTGTTTTGTGGATCTTGATAAGATATCCGAAGCTGTGGACCAGGTAAGAAAGATCGACTACTCGGCTTATTATCGCGAGACCATGGATAAGGAAAATCATGAAGTAATGGGTAAGGAATCAATCCATGTTGAGTACCTTCCAGATTTCATCCTTATGCCCAACATGGGAACAAGAGCCGTTATGTGGCAGGAGATCGAAGGTAAGCTCAGAACATCTTCGGCAAGAATGGCACTGTCCATTTTCCATGCAGAAGACCTTCTCGGTACAGTTATAAGACTTACCGGTGATTTCAGATGGGAACTTTGCAAGAGAGTTCAGGGTGCAAGATGGAATGATGTCAGCGATCATTCACTCACCAGCGATTATTTCGATTACGTTCAGTTCTATCGTAAAAACAGAGAGCTGTCTGCGGAAGTTAAGGAGAAGATCAAGTCTTCACTTCAAAGAGCAAAGAACAGTTTCAAAGAAATGTTCATAAGAGACTATATGCTCTGGGTTCTTTATGAAGGTAACGGATCTCCCAGACTTAACAAGGTTGCAAGACAGATACTTTACACATACTGTCCTTTCGACGCTGCACTTGCTGCGAAGAATAAAGCCAACCCGATCTATACCGAGATTATCGAAAGAGGAACCATTAAGAAGGCTCAGAGACTTCATCGTCTCGAGACTCTGGAGAAGAAGATCATTGCTTCAGGTCAGAAGGTTCCCGATACTCTTACGGCTGAGATCGCATATGTAAACGGCAAAGTAACAAGATAGCGGAGTAAATATGGCAATGAATCCGATAGCAATGATGCAGGTTGCGGGAAGAATCAAAATCTTTAAAGAACAGCATCCCAAAGCTCTTGCATTTATACAATCAGTATCCGAAGGAGATTTAAGAGAAGGATCGGTAATAGAAGTTAAAGTAACCACTCCCGAGGGTAAAGAATCCGTATCCAACATTAAGCTCACCAAAGATGACATTGAAACATTCAACCTGTTAAAGAGCGGACAGATAGGAAATTGATCAATGAAAACCGATGAAGTAATTAATGAGATCGAAAAAGTTGTTCGCGGCAAAAGAGGTGTTATCACCATGGCACTTGCCACACTTCTTGCCGGCGGACATGTCCTTCTCGAAGATATTCCCGGAGTAGGTAAGACAACTCTTGCCGTTGCTTTATCCAAAGCGCTGGGGCTTGAGTTTGCAAGAGTTCAGTTCACTCCCGATGTTGTTCCCGGAGATCTTCTCGGATTTACTTATTACGATCAGAAGAGCGGAGAATTTATTTTCCGCGAGGGAAGTATCTATACAAATCTCTTCCTTGCGGATGAGATAAACAGAACATCACCCAAGACCCAGTCGGCACTCCTTGAAGTAATGGAGGAAAGACATGCTACGGTCGAAGGTAAGACAAGGGACCTTCCGGATCCTTTTTTTGTAATCGCAACTGAGAATCCTTTCGGATCCAGCGGAACTCAAAAGCTCCCCGAATCACAGCTCGACAGATTCATGACCTGTATGAAAGTCGGATATCCCGATCACGGAAGTGAAGTCGAAGTTTTGATGAATGATTCTCATTCCAAGATAGATACGATCGTTCCCGTTTTCACTGCGGAGGAGATTGTAGCGGTTCAGAAACAGATAGAAGAGATTCATGTGGACCAATCTCTTTATGATTATGTGGTTGCTCTTTCCGAAGCTACCAGAGATGATGAAAGACTTTCCCTTGGACTTTCTCCCAGAGGAAGCATTGCTCTTTACAAAGTAGCAAGAGCTTTGGCTTACATGATCGGAAGAGATTATCTTACTCCTCAGGATATTCATACCGCATGGATGTATGTTGCCGCACACAGAGTCAGAGTTTCTCCCAGAGGTAGAGCAATGGGACTTTCTGCGGAAGATATTCTCGATGAGATCATTAAATCTGTTTCCGTTCCCAAGATCGGTTAAATATGGAACATCTTAAAAATGCTCTGTATATTATTTCATACGTGGGTATGGTGGCGGTTGTTCTGCTGGTTACGGTTTTCTACAGACAACCGCTTGCTTCTGTGCTTCTCGTATTCTTAATCATTCTCCCTTTTATCTCACTTGCATCCGGCGCATACGGATACAAACATATTTCCATAACAGCCACCGCACCGACGGAACATATTACCGCGGGCGATGAATTCAGGATCAGGTTTCATATCAGAAACACTTCACCGGTTCCTCTACTTCGCTGTACTCTTCAATACACATTCTGCAATATGTTCAGACAGGATGACGAGAAATTTTCCCTGACTCTTGCCGGAGAAAGTTTTGCATCCGAAAAGATCAATCTGGGATTTAAGACATCAATGCCCGGAATGTTTGTGCTGGATGCGGATAAAATTCTTATAAGCGATCCGCTTCACTTCCACACTTTCACAGCTAAAGCAAATATACATATAACAATTCCCGTAATGCCGAAAGTTGTTCCTCTTCCCGATAAGGATCTTCCCAAATTCGAAGGTGAACCTTTTGATGATATTGTTTCGGAAAACGGAGAACTTACAAGGGATATAAGACAGCTCAGAGAATACAGAGCAGGTGACAGGCTTCGCGACATACATTGGAAGGCTTCCGCTTCACTGGGTGAACTCATGGTAAAAGAGTACGAAAGAAGCGTGGACCTTATGTACTTTATCCTTCCCGAAGTTAACAAGGGAGATGAGGAAGGAACTCTTGTAAATTATTATTCCCTCGGAAAGAAGATGATCGCGCGAGGCATGGGATTCAGAGCTGCGATCTACGATCCGGATACAAAAGTTTTTTCATACATGAATGTTAATGATGAAAGAAGCCTTGATGAAAGCATCTATGAGATCATGAGAAAGAAGGCATCATCAGAAGATGTCTTTTCCGTATATATGAGTCAGAACCCCGCAAGCTATGGCGTGATAAGGATATGTCGAGACAAGATTATTCTAAATTGAATAAAGGCGTAAAGCTCTTGTCTCTCAGAACAGATCCCCATCCCGGCTTTTTAGGCAGGAGGGAACTGAAGAAGAGAGACGAAGAACTAATTAAGAGAGGTGTTTGCATGGAAGATACCTCTCTTGAAAATATGCCGCACAAATTTGTCTCCGTATTATTACGTGGACTGCTGATATTCCTGGCAGCATACGGAACTGTGTGGGGGCTTGTTTCCTCTTTCGGCCTCGGATACGCACAGGGTAAGGTATTTGCATGGATACTGATGTTATCCATCTTCTCCGCGGCTATCTACTATAACCGATTTACATTCTATGTCGGGTATATAGTCATGTTCATTTCGTTCTTTGTTTTCTCCGTGGTTATGTATTCGTATATCAACTCCGGATTCCAGGCGTTTATCAATGAACTGAACGAAGCATACGTGGATTATTTCTCACTGCCCGCGATGAGAGTCTCGGATGAGATAATCGCAGACAGAAGCCTGACCGTTCCCATCATGTGCATATTCCTGGGGTGGGTTTATTGCATTATGCTTAATGTAACCATCTCCAGTTACATGAATCCGGTTCTTACTTTTGTAATAACATTTCTTCCGCTTCAGGCTGTTTTCTATATCGACAGATATCCCACGTTCTTATGCATGACCATGCTGATCATGTGCTATGCTTCCGTGCTTGTACTGTCGAGAGCCGGGTACTATGCGCTTCCGTACAGATATAAAAAATACGAATCATTTTCAAGACGCAGAACAAAAAAAGGATCCGAGGATTCCTACATACTTTCCGCAAAAGGTATGCTCTCTGTATTTTCGGTATCGCTTATTTTGTCTTTGGTGTTCTTCGTAATATCGGGAGTAGCCTTCGGTGAATCCTATTCGACCAAATATGTTTCCAACAGATTGAAAAACAGAACGGATGAGTATGTCGAAGCTCTTGTAATGAACGGCATCACATCACTGTTTAACAGATATGCCGCAACGGGAGGACTCGCACGCGGCAAACTGGGAGGAATCGGATCCGTTGCACCCGATTACGAAACAGATCTTAAGATTACCTATGTTCCCGAAACTGCAGATGTAATCTACCTAAGAGCATTTGTAGGAAACATTTATCAAAGAGACAGATTCTCAGAAGATCGTAATGCGGATTACCCCACAACATCGGAGCCCTTCCGCATTAATGAAGACGATACCGTAAGAGTCATGACGATTGAAAATGTAGATGCGGATCCCGAGTTTTATTACAGACCTTATCACAGCATTGAAGCAAGCGGCGATCCTTCAGCGACTTCAACCATCGCTTATATTCCCGATCCCAATTTAGTCTCTTATCCCATGGATGATAAATCCATGTACGAGTATACGGAATATGTATTTAACAATTATCTGTTTGTACCCGAAAGCCTTATTCCTGTTCTCGATGAAACTGTCAGAAAAGCGGATATGATCGTATCCGAAAGAGGAAGCGAAGGAATGCTGCTTTCCTGTTACAGATTGCAGACATATTTTGCGGAGAACTACAGATATTCCCTTCAGCCCGGAAGAACACCGCTGGGCGGTGATGTTGTCGAGCATTTCCTCTCGTCACAAGACAGAGGTTATTGCATGCATTTTGCATCTTCAGCGACACTTCTTCTAAGATACATCGGAATTCCCGCAAGATACTGTGAAGGATATGTGATACAGGCTTCGGACCTTGCACAGGGCTTTATTGTATCGGAAGAAGACGGAAAGACTGCAGTTCAAGTTGAGATAACCGATGCGTCCGCTCATGCATGGGTTGAGATATTTATTCCCAACTACGGATGGATTCCTTATGAGATGACGCCTCCATCATTCGGAGATGACGGCGAAGTTCCCATGAACGGATTGATGGGTATTCTTTCCGGATTGTTCACATCCGCAGAAAGAGACGAAGCGGGTGGTGAAGGCAATAACGCCGTGGCGGAGCAGACTTTCGGAGTATTCGGCAGAGTCGCACAGAGTCTTGAGTTTTTGATCAAGCCCATAGGGTATTCTCTGGGCATTGTAATACTGATACTCCTTGCAATCCCTTCCATCAGACGTCTTATTGTTCTGCTTCGAATTCGCTCTTACAGAAGGACCGGAAAATACAGCGAAGCGCTTCTGGTTAAATACAGATCGTACACTTCGTATCTTATTAGGAAGAAACTGATAGCATCTTCAAATGCTGACAGTGTCAGTGTGGCAGAGGAGATTAACGGAAACTTTGATGCACCTGAGATCAAGGATAAAGTAACGACGGTAGCTCTTATCGTAAGAGAAGCCGCATTCTCCGGGCGTGAGATTTCCGAAGAGTCTTATGAAAACGCGGTTCGCATGATGAAAGAGATTAAAAAGGCCGACCGTCAAACTTCATAAAAACCCGCGTCAGATTTGATAATTATTGACTCATTGAAAATATCTTGGAAACTGATAAAATATTATTAGTTTCCAAGATGTTTCTATATAGATTTCTATTTGTCCGGATCGGAGGTACATATGATTGACGTCACGATTATCGGAGCCGGTGTAACGGGTAGTGCAATAGCAAGAGAATTATCCAAGTTTGATCTTGATGTTCTCGTACTGGAAAAAGAATCCGATGTTTGCGAAGGAACATCCAAGGCAAACAGCGGAATAGTTCATTCCGGCTATGATGCCAAGCCCGGAACTCTCAAGGCAAAATTCAATGTTGAAGGAAATAAACTGATACACGAACTTTCAAAGACTCTTGATTTTCCTTTTAAGGAAAACGGGTCCATGGTTCTTGCGCTCGAAGAAGAAGGAAGGGCGGGTATCGAGGAACTTTACGAAAGAGGTAAGTCCAACGGCGTGCCCGGTCTTCGAATCCTTGAAAAAGAAGAACTTCATAAGCTTGAACCGAATGTATCGGATGCGGCCGTGTGTGCTTTATATGCACCTACGGGCGGAATCGTATGTCCTTTTAATATGACCATAGCATTTGCGGAGAATGCAGCTGACAATGGTGTCAGATTTCAGTTCGATACCAAGGTTACAAATATCGAGAAGAAAACAGGGGATGAAGGAAACTATTATCTCCTTGAGACTTCAAACGGAAATATCGAGACCAAACTTGTGATAAATGCCGCGGGTGTTTACAGTGATGTATTCCACAACATGGTCTCTTCAGAGAAACTTCATATCACTCCCAGAAAGGGAGAGTATCTTCTTATGGACAAAGCTGCGGGAGATCTTGTTAAGTCAACCATGTTTCAGCTTCCCTCCAAACTCGGAAAAGGTGTCCTTGTTACACCGACGGTTCACGGCAATCTTATGGTAGGCCCCACCGCAGAAGAAACCGATGATCCCGAAGATACATCAACTTCAGCTCAGGGACTTGATTTCTTGTTTGCAAAAGGATCCATGTCGGTTAATTCTCTTCCCAGACTTACGATTACTTCTTTTGCGGGACTCAGGGCACATGAAGACGGCGGTGATTTTGTAATAGGTGAAGTTAAAGATGCTCCCGGATTTATTGATGCTGCGGGAATAGAATCACCCGGACTGACTGCTGCACCTGCGATCGGAGCATATGTTGCAGGCATTGTTAAAGAACTGCTCGGAGCTTCGGAGAAGAAAGAATTCATCGGAACCAGAAAAGGCATTCCTTCCATGGCACTTGCCACTCCCGAAGAAAGAGCTGAGCTTATTGCATCAGATCCTTCATATGCGCATGTTATCTGCAGATGCGAACTTGTTACCGAAGGTGAGATTAAAAATGCAATTAACAGAACCCTCGGTGCAAGAACCGTCGACGGCATTAAGAGAAGAACACGTGCCGGAATGGGAAGATGTCAGACAGGATTTTGTCTTGCAAGAACGATTCCTCTTTTGGCTGAGGCACTGGGCGTAGATGAAGAAGAGATCGTAAAGAGCGGTAACGGAGCATATTACATCGAAGGCAGGATTAAGGACAGTCTGTAAGGAGTGGATATGGCTGACAAAAAAGCAGATCTTATAATCATAGGCGGCGGACCTGCAGGACTTGCGGCAGCAGCTTCTGCGAGAAAAGAAGGACTGCAGGACATACTTATACTTGAGAGGGATACAAGGCTCGGAGGTATCCTCAATCAGTGCATTCATAACGGTTTCGGTCTTCACACTTTCAAAGAAGAATTGACGGGACCCGAATATGCTGCGCGTTTTATCAAGCAGATAGAAGATGAGAAGATTCCCTACATGCTTGATACGATGGTTGTCGACATAGCGGAAGCAGGAGGCGGCGACAAGATCGTAACTGCAATGAATCCCAAGGAGGGGCTTTTTACCGTGCAGGCATCTGCAGTGATACTTGCCATGGGATGCAGGGAAAGACCCAGGGGAGCTCTTAACATTCCCGGATACAGACCTGCGGGAATCTACTCTGCGGGTACCGCGCAGTACTACGTAAACATTGAAGGCCGCATGCCCGGCAAGAAAGTTGTCATCCTCGGATCGGGTGATATCGGTCTGATAATGGCAAGGCGTATGACCTATGAAGGCGCAAAGGTTTTGTGCGTTGCAGAGCTTCAGCCTTATTCCGGCGGACTTAAGAGAAACATAGTTCAGTGCCTTGATGATTTTGATATACCTCTTCTCCTTAGCCATACCGTTGTTGATATCAAGGGTAAGAAGAGAGTTGAAGGCGTAACGATTGCTGAAGTTGATGCAAACAGAAAGCCCATTCCCGGAACCGAAGTTTTCTACGAATGTGATACACTCCTCCTTTCATGCGGACTTATCCCTGAAAATGAATTGTCCGGAAAACTCGGAGTGAAGATGAACCCGGTAACAAACGGTGCGTTCGTAAACGAAAGTCTCGAGACTTCCATACCCGGAGTTTTCGCGTGCGGAAATGTTCTGCATGTTCATGATCTTGTCGACTACGTATCGGGAGAAGCTGCTACGGCCGGAAAGAATGCGGCAGCTTACGTTCAAGGTGAGAAGAAGCCTGCCGGTACGGTTATAAAAATCAAAACGGAAAACGGAGTAAGATACAGTGTTCCTTCCGTGGTAAGAACAGGACTCATGCCCGATACTCTTACGGTAAGGTTCAGAGTCGGCAACGAATACCGTGACACAAACCTTGCGGTATATCTCGACGGTAAACAGCTGATGAAACTTCCCAAGAGAGTTATGGCACCCGGCGAGATGGAACAGATCATACTTGTTAAGAGCAAGGTAGAGGAGATACTTAAAACTTCCGATGCAAGCGAACATGAAGTTGTTATAAGAGTGGAGGACTGATTATGGAGACGAGGGAATTAACATGCATAAGATGTCCCATCGGTTGTCACATAACTGTAGAACTTGAAAACGGTGAAGTAAAATCTGTTACCGGCAATTCCTGCCCTCGCGGTGAGGAGTATGCATCCAACGAAGTAACCCATCCCGTTCGCACGGTGACCAGTCTTGTCAGGTTGAAGAACGGCAAAAGACCTGTGGTATCGGTTAAAACACAAAGTGATGTTCCGAAAGAAAAGATGATGGATGTGGTGAAGGCACTGAAAGAAGTTGAACTTACCGCTCCCGTTAAGATAGGTGATATCGCAGCAGAAAATATTGCGGGCACAGGTGTTAACATTATCGTCACTTCAAACGATGAGGGAGAAAGCGTATGAGCGATAAATATATTCTTGCTCTGGATCAGGGAACAACAAGTTCAAGAGGAATCATCTTTGATAAGGATGCGCGTATCAAGGCTATCGCGCAAAAAGAATTCGATCAGTATTATCCTCAGCCCGGATGGGTTGAGCATAATCCCAGGGAAATATGGTCTTCACAGATATCCGTTGCAAGAGAAGCAATGGCAAACCTTGGAATTGATGCATCCGACATTGCAGCGATAGGTATCACCAATCAAAGAGAGACCACAATTGTGTGGGACAAAGAAACCGGTGAGCCTGTCTACAATGCAATTGTATGGCAGTGCAGAAGAACTGCTCCCATGATAGATAAGATCGTTGCCGCGGGTCGTTCGGACATGATATCCGAGAAAACCGGTCTTGTTCCCGACGCGTATTTCAGCGCAAGTAAGATCGCATGGATCCTTGATAATGTTGACGGGGCAAGGGAGAAAGCCGAGAACGGAAAGCTAATCTTCGGAACCGTTGATACATGGCTTATATGGAATCTCACCGGCGGCAAGGTTCACGTAACGGATTATACCAATGCGGCAAGAACCATGCTGTTCAATATACATACGCTTAAGTGGGATAAGGATCTGCTCAATCTGTTCAATATTCCCGAAAGCATGCTTCCTGAAGTAAAACCCAGCAGCGTGCTCTACGGTTATACCAGCGAAAAGGTTATGGGCGGACAGGTTCCCATTGCGGGTGCTGCCGGAGACCAGCAGGCTGCGCTTTTCGGACAGTGCTGTTTTGATAAAGGTGATGTTAAGAACACATACGGAACGGGATCCTTTATCCTGATGAATACAGGAGCAGAACCCGTAGCATCTTCAAACGGACTGCTTACAACCATGGCAGCATGCACATCGGAGAAGCCCGAGTATGCGCTTGAGGGTTCTGTTTTCGTAGCGGGAGCTGCGGTGCAGTGGCTTCGAGACAGCATGCGAATGGTTAAGAGTGCGTCACAGACCGAAGAATATGCGGACCGTGTCAAGGACAGCACGGGAGTGTATGTGGTTCCTGCTTTCACCGGAATGGGTGCACCTTACTGGGATCAGTATGCCCGCGGCACGGTATTCGGAATTACCAGAGGATGTACAAAAGAGCACTTCATCAGAGCTACTCTTGAGTCCATTGCATATCAGTCCTATGACGTGATGAAGGCGATGGAAGAAGATCTCGGTGCGCCTCTTCAGGGACTTAAGGTTGACGGCGGTGCTTCAGCCAATAACTTCCTCATGAAGTTCCAGGCAGATCTTGTAGGAACCAAGGTTATCAGGCCTAAATGCATTGAGACAACCGCCATGGGTGCAGCTTTCCTTGCGGGTCTTGCTGTCGGATACTATAAGGACAAAGAAGAGATCAGGGCTAAATGGGAACTCGGAAGAGCGTTTGAGCCCAACGAGGACAGAAGCGCTGCCGAGGAACTGCTGAAAGGCTGGCACAAAGCGGTTAAGTACGCCATTGCCTGGTCCAAAGACGAGTAAATGCATTTCTTTGCGGAGAATCCTTCGCTGAAACACATATTCTCAAATATTGCAATAAAAATATCAATTATTGCGCTTTAAAAATTGACAAAAATCACATAAACCCATCGTTAATATTTAACCAAAAGCAACTATTTGCACAAAAAAAGCAAAAAAATGGTTGCATTGATGGGTCAAATAATATATTCTTATCCACGAAATCGATTAAGGAAATCGATTAAGTAAAATTTTTGCTTGATTTGAGAACAAAAATTTTAACGTAGAAGGAAGGGCACGAAATGAAGGATTTCCTACACAACACCTGGAAACACAGAGCACACGTGATACTGGCACTGCCTGTATTCCTTGTTCTGTTTTTCATTATGTACGTTCCCATGACGGGTCTCGTACTTGCATTTAAGAACTTTGATGTTACGAAGGGAATCTACGGAAGCCCTTGGTGCGGACTTGATAACTTCAAGTTCCTCATTGCGTCTAAGAACATTTTCATCACAATGACCAGAAACACCCTTATGTACTACGTGATCTTCACTGCACTCGGAACATTCCTGAATGTTACCCTCGCAGTTGCGATCGATCAGTGTATCTTCAAGAAGACGACCAAGGCGATGCAGACTCTTATGATCATCCCCGTCTTCATTTCTTATGCAGCTGTTCAGTTCATCGTCTACGCTTTCATCAGCAAGGACACCGGACTTATCAACGGCGCACTCGGAACAGGCACCAGCTTTTACACACAGGCTAAGTATTGGCCCGCTATCGTAACCATTACCAAGATCTGGAAAGATACCGGATACGGATCGGTTCTTTACATGTCAGTTCTTGCAGGTATCGATACCGAGCTTTATGAAGCAGCAGAGATTGACGGCGCTAACAGATGGAAAAAGATCTGGCACATCACTCTTCCCAGTCTTATCCCCATGATCACCGTTATGCTCCTTCTTTCCGTAGGTAACGTAATGAGATCCGATACCGGTCTTTTCTACCAGGTAACCAGAGACTCCGGTCAGCTCTACTCAACCACACAGGTTATCGACTCCTACGTACTGCATGCGATATTCAAGAATTCAAACTTCGGATTTACGGCAGCTACTTCCTTCTTCCAGTCAGTCGTCGGTTTGCTCCTGATGCTCTTTGCAAACTGGATGGTTAAGAAGATAGAGCCTGAGAACGCTTTATTCTAAGGAGGTTAAGGAAATGGCGCGTATTAAAAAGAATGCCGATCTGGCACCTTCAAAAAAAGAAAAAATGAGTGGGGGACAGATTATCCTGCTTATCTGCCTGATAATCTTCACGATCTTCTGTTTTGCCCCCGTACTGCTGGTATTCATCTCAGCGTTCACCGATGAGATCTATATCACACAGCATGGATTCTCCTTCTTCCCTGAGAAGTGGTCCATGTCAGGTATGAATGCCGTACTTAAATACGGAAAGCAGCTGTTCACCTCATATGCGGTTACCATTTTCGTAACAGTAGTCGGAACTCTCCTCGGACTTCTCATTATGAGTATGTACGCATATGCAATGAGCAGAAAGGACTTCAGACTTTCCAAGTTCCTGGCAATCTTCCTGCTTATCCCCATGCTCTTCAACGGAGGGCAGCTTTCCGGATACATCGTGTTCACTTCACTGTATCACCTTAAGGACAGTCTGCTTCTCCTGATCCTTCCGCTCTGTGTTTCCACGATGAACGTAATCATCTTGAGAACATACATCGTAAACAGCATTCCTTCCGAGCTGATGGAAGCTGCCAAGATTGACGGAGCAGGAGAATACAGAACCTTCTTCCAGATTACATTGCCTCTTCTTAAGCCTTCACTTGCAGCTGTCGGCTTCATGATGGCAACCGCTTACTGGAACGATTGGCAGAACGCACTCCTTTATATTGATACCAACAGCAAGAAGCCTCTGCAGCTCCTTCTCGTAAACATTCAGAAGAGCATTCAGTTCCTTCTTAACAACAACAACGTTCCTGCATCCGCAAGAGCGGCAATGGGAGGAGCTATCCCCCAGAACTCAGCAACCATGGCAACGGTTATCGTAGTTATCGGACCTATCATGGTAGCATATCCCTTCTTCCAGAAGTACTTCATTAAGGGTCTTACCGTAGGATCGGTTAAGGGATGATTTCAATATGATATTCGTGTATGGACATTGTGCCCATGCTTATGAATATAGATAACCATTTTTTAGGGAGGTTAAGTTATGAAAAAGTTCAACAAAGTTGCAGCGCTTGCGCTCGCAGCAGTGATGGGACTTTCCGCTACCGCTTGTACAAGTGGAAATGGAAACACCCCTTCACAGGGCGGCACCGAAAATGAGGGTGGCAACACCACCGTATCAGAGAGCGGCGCAGTCGTTATCGACGTCTACAGACGTACATTTAACCTTGGTGCAGTTGATGATGCACAGGTTAAGAAGGTAGAGGATGCTATCAACGCATACATCGCTGATAAGATCAACGTTCAGATCGTGCTTCACGATATCGCATCCGAGTATGAGGACAAGGCTAACCTTGCACTCAACAACGGAGAGATCGATCTCCTTTGGACCGCTTCCTGGGAGAGCACCATCGGAACCAAGGATCTCTATGCTTCAAACGCAGTATATGACATCACCGATCTTCTTCCCGGATCAGCTCTTTATGATTCAATGGATGCTAACACTTGGGAAGCTTCCAAGTACGGCGGAAGAAACTACTTCATCCCTGTTTACAAGGATAATGTAGAAGGCTATGACTTCATGTTCCGTAAGGAGCTTGTTGACAAGTACGGATGGGACACCACTTCAGTTAAGACTCTTGCAGATCTCGAGCCCATGCTCGCTGACGCTGCTGCAGAAGGACTTAAGTATCCCTTCCTTACCCAGAGAACCGCTATGTTCTACAGATGGTACATCGATTCATTCGATTTCTTCACCGGCGACGCTACTTCAAACTTCATCGCTGTTGACAGAAAGACCAACGAAGTTGTAGATACCATTCTCACTCCCGAGTACGAAGAGTTCGTAACTCTTATGTGCAAGTGGGCTGAGGAAGGCTACATCTCCGAGGATGATGTAACCAAGACCACCGACGATACCACTACCCAGACTCAGGATTGGGCTATTTCTTGGTGGACCGACCTTCCCAACAACGGTGAGGCAAACGGAAGATACGGACAGGAAGTTGTTATGCAGCCTGCTTCCAGCAGATATATGCACACCGACTCCATGCTTGGTTCTTGCTTCTGCGTATCTGCTACCTGCACCCCTGAAGAAGCTCAGGCTTGTGTAGATTTCCTTGGACTTCTTTTCACTGACAGCAAGCTTGCTGACATCTATACTTACGGTATTGAAGGCGAAGACTTCAACTACAACGCTGACGGCTATGTAGAGAAGATCCCTGATGCTAAGTACAACCACTCAATGTGGGAGTCTGCAAACGCTACCGTAGTTACCTGTGAGAAGGACAGCCCTTACACCGCTCAGATGTACATCGACTTCAACTCTTCAGCTCTTATCTCCTGCGCTAACGGCTTCCAGTTCGATAAGACTCCCGTTGAAGCTCAGTACACTGCTTGCCAGACTGTATTCGAGACCTACGGATTCGCACTTGAGAACGGCGGATATGCATCTGCAGATGTTCCCGCTGTACTTGAGGAGTATCAGGCTGCTCTTGACGAGGCAGGATATCAGGATGTCCTTGCTGAGGCTCAGCGCCAGTACAACGAGTGGAAATAATTAGAAGCTCGTAAAACAGCTTAAAAAGCGGTCGCTTCGGCGGCCGCTTTTTTCATATTTTCTGTGCAGTAGCAGTACTGTTGTGATAAAATAAAATGGTCTGAAATACTACATTAATCGGTCCGGGGGGTTGGACATGATAGAAGACAAGTATTTAACAGTCCACGACTATCTCAAACAAATAATGAGCGTCCCCTCGCTTGAAAAGCTCGAGGAGATAACTGCCCGCTACAGGGAAGAACTCGGTGAGTTGGATCATGCCGAGAAAGTTCTGTGGGAGGACAGTGTTATCTTAGGTAAAGAGCTTGTCTATCTCAAGACGGGAGCCGATGATGAGATGGGCAGAGGTCTTCTTGCAACCTTAAATGAGACCGAACTCGAGGAACTGAAAGAAGCAGACAGGATCATAGACGACAATCTCTTCGGATATCATTTCCAGCCGATCGTCAGTGTCACTACCGGAGAGATTTTTTCTTACGAAGCTCTTATGCGCCCCAGAAGCGATATTCTGGATAGTCCCCTTCAGATCTTAAAATATGCAAAACTCAGAAACAGGCTCAACGATATCGAGAGAGCTACTTTTTTGAATGTCTTAAAGATCGTCGATCATAAATCGAAGTTCTTCCATGGCAAGAGAGTTTTCATCAACAGTATTCCCAAGACCAGATTCAATGAAGAAGATCAGGGAAGTGTCAATGAGCTTTTGATGAGACATAACCGTACGGTAGTTGTTGAGCTCACGGAAAGAGCCGAGCTTGATGATAAAGAATTTGCCGAGTTCAAAGAGCGCTACCGCACCTTGAATGTCCAGACTGCAATCGATGATTACGGTTCGGGCTATTCCAATGTGCAGAACCTTTTAAGGTACATGCCCAACTACGTTAAAATAGACCGCTCACTCTTAAGCGGAATGCAGGATGATCCAAAGAAGAGACATTTCGTAAGAGAGATAATAGAGTTCTGTCACAGTAACGGTATTCTGGCTCTTGCAGAGGGCGTTGAGACAAGTGAGGAACTCAGAAGCGTTATTCTCCTGGGAGCAGATCTGATACAGGGTTATTACACAGCAAGACCCGCTGCGGAGCCTGTGGCAGATATCCCTTTTGAGATAAGACAAGAGATCAAAAATTACTGTCACGAAAGGCAGGAAGGCGAAGCATCCCAGATCTATACCGCAGACAGCGGCGAACATATCGAGCTGGATCGCCTTGTTAAGAATGGAACGGTAAGTATTCTCATCGGAAGTGACGGAGATTATTTCATAAGCGGAACTCCGGGACTGGAAGCTGAGATAACCATAGAAATAGCCGATAAAGTAAAAGCGGAAGTTACATTAGAGAATGTAAGACTTCTTAATAAGAAGAAACTACCCTGCATAGATATCGGAAAGGGATGTGAGATCGCGCTTATTGTTAAAGGCGATAACAGACTGAATCTCGGCGGTATCTGTGTTCCCGAAGGAACCGGCTTTATTCTGAAAGGTGACGGTAACCTCGGAATAGTTCTCGACTCCGATGAATATTTCGGAATCGGAAACGGAATAAATGCAGGTCACGGAAATCTTGTATTTGAACAGTCCGGACAGCTTAAGATCGAATCAAACGGTAAGATAGGAGTGTGCATCGGATCCGGTTTCGGCGGTGGCATCAACATCGCAGGAGGCCAATACGTACTTGATCTTAACGGAGACAGAGCTCTCGGAATAGGTTCACTTTACAGGGACTGTGTAATTACCATAGATAATTCAGATATAACAACTGAGCTCAATACCATTAAGAGTGTTGCAATCGGATCCATCGGAGCAAACAGTGATATCACCATCTCCAATACATCCGTTAAACTCTATATCAGCGGAAAAGAAGCCGTAGCGATAGGAACCATGTCCGGTGAGAGATGTGATGTATATGTTCACGATGCCAGCGTCATAATGAACATTCATAATGACAGATGCTCCGGAGTTGCTGCACTTGACGGAATGACCAATCTTAAATATGAAAGAGGCGGTCTGAGAGTGTTTGCAAAGGGAGAAAACGTACTTCCTTTCGGTGGATTTACCGGTGATACCGATATCTCATTCAGAGATTCCGATATAACTGCTAAGATCATGACGGCGGTCAAATTCGAAGAGTGCCTGCCTCGTGAGAGAGTTTCGGTAACTCACGGAAGAGTAAGGATCGTTCTGAACGGATACGAGTATGATCTGACAGAATAAAGAACTAAATAGATACCCCGCATAAAAATGCGGGGTATTTTTATGCACTATTTTAGGGTTTCACTAATTTACACTAACGCTTTAAAGTGATAAACTATTCGACGGTAACATCTTTTTACGGAGGTCGTATATGCTTATCAAAATTTTAATGCTGCTGTTGTTTTTCTCGGTCATGCTCGGTGTAGGTTTCTATTGCCGTAAAAATGCGACCGATGTAGGCGGGTTCGTTCTCGGCGGAAGAAACGTAGGTCCCTGGCTTACCGCTTTCGCATACGGAACCAGTTATTTCTCCGCAGTTATTTTCGTAGGATATGCCGGACAGTTCGGATGGAAGTACGGAATCGCATCTACCTGGATAGGAATAGGTAATGCACTTGTAGGTTCCATGCTTGCATGGAGAGTTCTCGGAAGAAGAACCAGGATCATGTCCCAGCATCTTAATTCCGCTACCATGCCTGAGTTCTTCGGTGAGAGATTCGGTTCAAAGGGATTAAAGATCTCTGCTTCTTTTATAGTATTTATCTTCATGATCCCTTATACCGCATCACTTTATAACGGACTTTCACGACTCTTCGGAATGGCCTTTGATATCGACTACACAGTATGCATTATCGTAATGGCTATTCTTACAGGCGTATACGTAATCGCAGGCGGTTACATGGCAACCGCGATCAATGACTTCATTCAGGGAATCATAATGCTCTTCGGAATCGTAGCAGTAATCCTTGCTGTTCTTAATTCCAAGGGAGGATTCCTTGCAGCTCTTGATCAGCTTGCCAAGGTTAGCGATGAGACCGTAAGCACCACACCCGGTGTTTTCAATTCATTTTTCGGACCCGATCCCATCAATCTTATCGGTGTCGTAATCCTTACATCACTGGGAACATGGGGACTTCCTCAGATGGTTCAGAAATTCTATGCCATTAAGTCAGAGCAGTCCATCACCAAGGGAACCATCATCTCCACTCTTTTTGCGGGAGTTGTTGCCGGCGGATGTTATTTCCTCGGAGGTTTCGGAAGACTTTTCTCAGACTCTGTTGATGTCGCTACAGAAGGTTATGATGCTATCATCCCTGCGATGCTCAGAAACCTCAGTCCCGCACTTATCGGACTTGTTGTCATCCTGGTTCTTTCCGCATCAATGTCCACACTTTCATCACTTGTTATGACATCAAGCTCAACCCTCACAATCGACTTTATCAAGGGTAATATAATTAAGAAGATGGATGATAAGAAGCAGGTTCTTTGGATCAGAGCACTGATCGTAGTATTCATTATCATTTCAGTAATTCTTGCGATCATCCAGTATAAGAGCAACGTTACATTCATCGCTCAGCTCATGGGTGTTTCATGGGGTGCTATGGCGGGTGCATTCCTTGCTCCTTTCCTCTATGGATTATATTGGAAGAGAACGACCAAGGCAGGATGCATGGCAAGCTTCATCTTCGGCGCGGGCCTTATGATCTGCAACATGCTCTTCAGAGATGCATTCCCCGTACTTCTTAAGTCCCCCATCAATGCCGGTGCTCTAGCAATGATCGCAGGACTTATCATCGTACCCGTTGTATCACTTATTACCAAGAAACCCGATCAGAAGGAAATCGATAAGATCTTCAGCTGCTACGACAAGAAGAATCAGGTTCCCGTAACCCAGTCACTGGAGTAATAACATGTCTACATTTTCATCAGTTCAGGAAGCAGAAGAATATTTTAAAAACGATAAATTTGCCTACAGCAACGGAATGAGTCTCGTTGACCTTGGTGAAGACTTCTCGGTTTGCAGGATGGATCTTGATGACAGGCATCTGAATGCAAACGGTGGAATAATGGGTGGAGTAATCTTTACTCTGGCTGATCTTGCATTTGCCGCCCTTTCCAATAATATCCATAAGCCAACAGTGGCTCAGCAGGTAAGCATTAATTATCTGGCCGCTCCCAAGGGTAAAACTCTTATGGCAAAGGCAGATATTATTAAATCGGGACGCTCCAGCACGATCATACAGGTGGCCGTATCTGATGAGTCCGGGCAAAAAGTAGCTATATTTACAGGAACGGGATTTAAGCTTTAATACCGTAAAATACGCGCAGATCCGACAAGTTTTGGGGGATAACCCTGAAATTTGTCGGATTTTTTATTTTTTTGTGACCTGACTAAAAGTACCTCCGTCATGTATGGTGTAGGGCAATAAAACCTGTAAAAAGTAACAAAATTACTCAGATATTAAGAAAGAAGGAAATTATATTATGAAAAAACAGATCGTAGCGGGAATGTTAGCAATGTCAATGCTTGCAGGTTGTTCCGTAGCAGGCGGCCAGGGTGGAAATCCCGAAGATCACAGAAGCACAAGTGCAAGAAATGTAACAGCAGATGCTCCCGTGCTCAATATTGAAGCAGAAGATACCTCACTCGGAAACAGCGAGATCTCATCAATGTCAGCATCATCTCTTCAGCTTCTTCAGCAGGTTGCTGCAGCAGAAGGCGAAGGCAAGAATGTTCTTATCTCCCCCACCTCAATGATGATGGCATTCGGAATGCTTGAAAACGGAGCTCGCGGTGAGACCCTTTCCCAGATTGAGAATGTTTTCGGATCTATTCCCGTTTCCGACATGAATCCCATCATGTATTCAATGGCTCAGCGTTTCAACGAAGCAGAGGATGTAAACTGGAACGTAGCTAACTCCATCTGGTTCAAAGAAGACGGAAAGGTAGAGGTTGTTCCTGATTTTGCAACCGCAGTTAAGAATTACTACGGCGCAGATATCTGGATGGCACCCTTCGATCAGACCACTCTTGAAGATATCAACGGTTGGGTTAACGATCAGACCCGTGGAATGATCCCCGGAATTCTTGATGAGATCCCCGAAGATGCGCGTATGTATCTTATCAATGCCATGGCATTCGAAGGCGAGTGGATGTGTCAGTATGAGAAGTCAGACATCTATGAAGGTTCTCTTTTTACAAATTATGATGGTTCAACCACCGAAGTAACAATGCTTTACAGCACCGAGAATGAATACTTTAACATTGCAGGCGGAACCGGATTTATTCGTCCTTACAAAGGCGGTGAGTACTCATTCGTAGGAATTCTTCCTGAAGAGGGAACTTCCGTTGAAGAGTTCCTTGCAAAGCTTGCGGAAAACGGAGAAGATTTCGCAGATGTAATCAAGAATCCCGAGTATAGCTATGATAACGTAATCGTAAGAATTCCTGAGTTTTCAAGCGAGTACTTCGTAGAGATGAGCAGCATCCTTCAGGATATGGGAATGGAAGATGCATTTAACGCAGATATCGCAGATCTTAGCGGAATG
The DNA here is from genome assembly GCA_902794095.1 of uncultured Lachnospiraceae bacterium. Classification (GTDB taxonomy): domain Bacteria; phylum Bacillota; class Clostridia; order Lachnospirales; family Lachnospiraceae; genus AC2028. Next base: position 294,201 of record CADBFZ010000003.1, read on the forward strand.
GTCACTGCAGTCGATGATCCTGATTACAACGCTTACATCGGAAGAGTTCTTCACAAGACTTTCATCGATGTAAACAGAGAAGGTACAAGAGCTGCTGCGGTAACCGCAATCGAGACCCTGGATGCAGCATGTGCAATGCCCGAAGAGCAGGTATATGTATATCTTGATCGTCCTTTCGTATACGGAATCGTAGACAATGCTACCGGACTTCCCGTATTCCTCGGAACCATAAATCAGCTTTAATATGTCAGCCCGTCACGGCGTCTGCGCTTCACCCCTGTGCGCAGGCGCCGTTTTTATTGACACTTTTCTCTTCCTTGGTAAAATATCTGTTATGAGCAAAAAGATATTTTTTTCCGATATGGATGGAACTCTTCTTACGAAAGAGAAGAAGATTTCAGAGAAAACAAAACAGGCACTTGATGAATTCACGGCAGCAGGGAATCATTTCGCGATATGCACCGGACGCGGACTTGATAATGTAATACCCGTAAGCAAAGAGTTGGGCTTAAATTACAAAGGAATGTATCTTATCTGTTATAACGGTGCGGAGATTTATGACGTTGATGCAGGCAAGGATATTTTCAGGATAGGCGTTCCCCGTAAGCTTATTCCGGGAATATTTGAAACCGCCGCGGAGTTCGGAATTCATGTACATACATATACTTCCGATTCACTTGTATCTCAGGAAAACGGAGAGGAGATGCAGTTTTACAACAGAGTTATCAAAAGACCTGTTGTTGTGACTGATGATATAGTCTCTGCACTTCCCAAAGATCCCTGCAAAGTAATCGCAATCGAACTTCACGATCTTGATAAGCTCGAGCGTTTCAGGCTTGCGATAATGGAGAAGTATTCGGATACCGTAACTACCGTATATTCCAATCCCAATTATCTTGAAATATTCATGAAGGAAGCAGGAAAAGGATCAGCGGTTGTACGGCTTGCAGAGCACTTAAACATTCCGATAGAAGATACCATTGCAGCGGGCGATGAGCAGAATGATATTTCAATGATCGAAGCTGCGGGAATCGGAGTAGCAATGAAGAACGCAGTTGATGCAGCGAAGAAAGCTGCGGATGTTATCACTGAATTTGATAACGATCACGACGGACTTGAAGAGATAATAAAAGCAAATACCAAGTGATTTCCCGGGAGGATTTCATATATGAAAAAGGGTCTGTGCCAAGGCACGGGCTCTTTTTCTGTGCATATATACGTTATAAAAGAAATCTATAACTGATAATAAATTATGAATATTTTACAGCCGTGTTATATCGAGTGATAATCGGTGCATAACAAATCATGATTGTTACATAGAAAATGATCACACGGAGGATAAATATTATGAAAAAGAATTTGATCGGAAAAATCGTCAGCTTAGCAGCAACAACTGCACTTGCAGGAAGTCTTCTTGCAGGATGTGGAAATACAGCACAGGGAGGAAACGCTCCCGCTCCTTCAGAAGAAATTTCTGAACAGTCTGTTGAAATCACCGCAGCAGACGCAGGTGAAGAAGTAGAGTTTAAGGGAACCATCACCGTAGCAGCAAGCCAGACTCCTCATTCGGAGATTCTTGCAGAGGCTGCAAAGATCCTTAAAGAGCAGGGATGGGATCTTCAGGTAACCGTATTTGATGATTATGTACAGCCCAACAATGTAGTAGAAGCTGAGGAGTTTGATGCAAACTACTTCCAGCACATTCCTTATCTTAATTCATTCAATGAGGAGCAGGGAACTCATCTTGTAAACGCAGGCGGAATTCACTACGAGCCTTTCGGAATCTATGCAGGAACCAAGGACAGCCTTGATGATATCGCGGACGGTGACGAGATCGCAATTCCCAATGACACCACAAACGAGGCAAGAGCACTTCTTCTCCTTCAGGACAACGGAATCATCACCCTTAAGGAAGGCGCAGGCCTTACCGCAACCGTTAACGATATCGAGACTTACAATGTACAGGTTAAGATCATCGAGCTTGCAGCAGAGAGTGTTAAGGATGCTATTCCCGATGCGGCATTCGTAATCCTTAACGGAAACTATGCACTTGAGGCAGGACTTTCCGTAGGTCAGGATGCACTTGCTTATGAGTCAAACGATTCAACTGCAGCTCAGACGTACGTTAATGTAATCGCTGTTAAGGAAGGTCATGAGAATGACGAAGGAATAGTTGCTCTTGTAGAAGTTCTTAAGTCAGATGCAATCACCGAGTTCATCAACAGCACCTACGACGGGGCAGTAGTTCCTTTCAACTAATGAATGTAGGTAACCGATCCTTATGAGGAGATATAATGAGTAACATTATTGAAATCAAAAAACTGCATAAATCATTTATCTCCGATAAAGGAGAGGTGGAGGCTCTCCGCAATGTGAGCCTCGAGATAGCCAAGAACGACATTTACGGTATCATAGGCCTTTCGGGAGCGGGTAAGTCCACTCTCGTCAGGTGTATGAACCTGCTCGAAAGACCAACTTCCGGGCAGGTGATCGTAAATGGAAAAGAACTGACAAAACTAAGCGACAAAGAACTCAGAAGCGAGCGCAGAAAGATCGGAATGATATTCCAGCATTTCAATCTGCTGATGCAAAGAAGCGTACTGGACAATGTCGCTTTTCCTTTGGAGATAGCAGGTAAGTCTAAAAAGGAAGCACGTAAGAAAGCAGCAGAGTATCTTGAAGCTGTCGGATTATCGGAGAAAGCATCCGCATATCCCGCACAGTTATCCGGTGGACAAAAGCAGCGTGTTGCCATTGCAAGAGTCCTTGCTTCAAAACCGGAGATTCTTCTCTGCGATGAAGCAACAAGTGCACTTGATCCTCAGACCACCAAATCCATTCTGTCTCTGTTAAAAGAGATCAATGAGAAGTATGGCATCACTATAGTTGTCATCACTCATGAGATGAGTGTGATTCAGGAAATCTGTAAACACGTTGCAGTTCTTGAACATGGTAATCTCGTTGAGAGCGGAACTACCGAGGAATTATTCAGGGCACCCAAAACACCTGAAGCTAAGAAACTCGTATTCAGCGGAAGTGAGCACATCCTTGAGATGACTTCCGAAAGAGTCGTAAGAGTAAGCTTCCATGGCGTGAGTGCATATGAACCCACACTGGGTAATATAGTCCTCGAAACTAAAACACCCATTAACATACTATATGCCAACACAAGTACCGTTAACGGAAATGCGGAAGGCGAGATGCTTCTTCAGCTTCCCTCCGATAACGAGAAGGCAGAACATATTATCAAGTATTTTAAAGAAAAAGGTTTGAATCCGGAGGAGGTGAATGCAAGTGTTATCACAGCAGGAAATACTGATGATAATTGAGGGTCTCAGAGATACTCTTATCATTGTAGGCTTTTCAACTTTTTTCGGATATGTTCTCGGGCTTCCTCTCGGAATAATACTTGCTGTTACAGATAAGGATGGAATTAAACCGAATCTGATCGTATATAAGACACTCGACCTTGTGACGAATATACTCAGGAGTTTTCCTTTTATTATCCTGTTGGTAGTTCTTATACCGGTGACGAGAGCAATCGTTGGTAAGAGTTACGGAATAGGTGCAACGATTGTGCCTCTTGTTTTCGCAGCAGCTCCGTTTATCGGAAGAATGGTTGAGAGTTCGCTTAAGGAAGTTGATAAAGGGGTTATAGAAGCGGCACAGAGCCTTGGAGCAGGAAATGTAACCATAATCTTTAAGGTGCTTATTGAGGAAGCAAGAACTTCACTTCTTGTGGGAGCAACAATAGCTTTCGGAACAATCCTCGGATATTCTGCAATGGCAGGTGCTGTAGGCGGAGGCGGACTCGGAAGCATAGCCATACGATACGGCTATAACAGATTCCAGCCACAGATCCTTTGGCCCTCGGTAATAATACTTATCTTACTGGTACAGTTATTCCAGATGATAGGAATGAGGATGTCTAATAAACTGGACAGAAGAAAAAAAGGAAGGTAAAAGCCTTCCTTTTTTGTGCATAAAAAAAGCTGAAACACCGATGAAATCTGAAATGTAATGCTATAGTTTCCACCTATAGCAGGCTCTTGATTTTATGAATTATACAGGAGTTTGAAATAGGTGTATCTTAACATCATCAAACAAAACAACACTTCCTCACAGCAGTGAGGATGAAAGACGAAAGACGATTTCAGGAGGTGCACGAGTATGAGCAATCACGAATTTAAATTTGAAACCAGACAGCTTCATGTAGGACAGGAGCAGGCAGATCCCGTAACCGATTCCAGAGCGGTTCCCATTTACCAGACTACCTCCTATGTATTCCACTCAGCTCAGCATGCAGCTGACAGATTCAATCTCAGAGATGCAGGTAATATCTACGGAAGACTCACCAATTCAACTCAGGGCGTTCTTGAAGAGAGAGTTGCAAGCCTTGAAGGCGGAGTCGCAGCTCTGGCACTTGCATCCGGTGCAGCAGCAGTAACTTATTCAATCCTTGCAGTCGCAGGCGCAGGCGATAATATCGTAGCACAGAACAGCATATACGGCGGCAGCTACAACCTCCTTGATAACACGCTTCCTACCTACGGCATTGATACCAAGTTTGTTAACATCCATGATCATGCAGCAGTTGCCGCCGCTGTTGATGAGAAGACCAAGGCAATCTTCATCGAGACACTCGGAAATCCCGGATCGGACATTCCCGATATCGAGAAGATTGCAGAGATCGCACACTCACATAAGATTCCTCTTATTATAGATAATACCTTCGGAACTCCTTATCTCATCCGTCCTCTTGAGCACGGTGCAGACATCGTAGTTCACTCCGCTACCAAGTTCATCGGCGGACACGGAACCACCCTCGGTGGAATCATCGTAGACGGCGGCAAGTTCGACTGGGCAGCTTCAGGAAAGTTCCCCAGATTCACCGAGCCCAACCCCAGCTATCACGGAGTATCATTTGTCGGAGCTGTAGGACCTGCAGCATATGTAACCTACATCAGAGCAATTCTTCTCCGTGACACCGGAGCAGCAATTTCTCCCTTCAATGCATGGGCACTTATTCAGGGACTTGAGACTCTTTCACTCAGACTCGACCGTCATGTAGAGAACACCAAGAAGGTAGTTGAGTTCCTTGCAAATCACCCTCTTGTTACCAAAGTAAGCCATCCTTTACTTAAAGATCACCCCCAGCACGATCTTTACGAGAAGTACTTCCCTAACGGCGGCGGTTCTATTTTTACCTTCGATATCAAGGGAGGCCAGAAAGAGGCATACGCATTTATCGATGGACTTAAGATTTTCTCACTTCTTGCAAACGTTGCAGATGTAAAGAGCCTTGTAATCCATCCTTATGACACCACTCACGCAGAGATGACTCCCGAACAGCTCGCAGAAGCAGGCATCAGCCAGGCAACCATCCGTCTTTCCATCGGAACCGAGCACATCGATGATATCATCTGGGATCTTGAACAGGGCTTTGAAGCCGTAAAGGCTCTCTAAGTTTTTGGAGGAGGAAGAGTATGTTTACAAGTGGTTTTCGATGTAGTACAACAATCTAAGAATAGAAACTACGACCTCGCAAAATATATTAAGGATAATAAATGGATCGAATGATCCGGTAAGGAGATAACTATGGCTAAGATTTATAAAAGTGCAATTGAACTGATCGGAAATACTCCCCTTTTGGAGCTTACTCATATCGAGAAAAAATATGACCTAAAGGCAAGACTTCTTGCAAAGGTTGAGTACTTTAACCCCGCAGGATCCGTTAAGGACAGAATCGCTAAGGAGATGATCGAAGCAGCAGAGGCTGACGGCAGCTTGAAGCCCGGCGCAACCATCATCGAGCCCACTTCAGGAAACACCGGTATCGGACTTGCTGCAATCGCAGCTGCAAAGGGATATAAGATCATCATTGTTCTTCCGGAGACCATGAGTGTAGAGCGCAGAAACATCATCAAGGCATATGGTGCCGAGATTGTTCTTACCGAAGGATCCAAGGGTATGAAGGGCGCTATTGCGAAGGCTAACGAGCTTCACGAGCAGATCGAAAACAGCTTTATTCCCGCACAGTTCGATAATCCTGCTAACCCTCGCGCTCATTACAAGACCACAGGCCCCGAGATCTGGAACGATACCGACGGAGAAGTTGATGTATTCATCGCAGGCGTAGGAACCGGCGGAACCCTCAGCGGTGTAGGTAAGTTCCTCAAGGAAAAGAAATCAGACGTTAAGATCATCGCTGTTGAGCCCGCATCTTCACCCGTTCTTTCAACAGGAACCGCAGGCGCACATAAGATCCAGGGTATCGGTGCCGGATTTGTTCCCAACACTCTTGATACCGGAATCTATGATGAGATCATTACCATCGAAAATGAAGTTGCATTTGAAGGCGGTAAGGAAATTTCCAGAGAAGAAGGATTCCAGGTCGGTATCTCTTCAGGCGCTGCACTTAAGGCAGGCATTCAGGTTGCTCAGCGTCCCGAGTTTGCAGGAAAGACCGTAGTTGTACTTCTTCCCGACAGCGGAGACAGATATTACTCAACCGACCTTTTCACCAACTGATTAATAGAGAATCAAAAATGCACGCCTCATTCGGCGTGCATTTTTTGTTTGTTCTTTATTCTTCTACGGAGAAATACATCTTTTCAAAGGCTTCCCTCAATTCGGCATTCCTTATGATCAGCTGGATTGCGGGAGCTCTCATTTTAGAGATCCATATGAATTCGCCTCTGTAAACTATAATGTTGATATTCCTGAATGTACTGTTGGGATTTTCGACAAGTCGGTAGTTCTTGTTCTTCTTGGCATATTCTCTCGATACTTCAAGCTGCTCCACATATTCTTCATATGTGTAGGGAAGATCAAAAGGAAGAGGGCCTCCGGGAAGCTGCATGAAGAGGGGACACTTCTCAAAGTCTTCTTTTGATACCAAAGGAACTTCGTCAACTACTTCCATATCCCTGATCCAGACTTCCATCATAGTTTTGAGACCTCTTAAGTATTCGATCTCTTTTGAAATGGTTTCTTCGGGAATGTTATTTCTCTTAAGTACATTCTTAAGAGTCTTCTCCTGAATGGTACACATGGGAAGGCTGGCCAGCTTATTATATCTGGGTCTCTTCTGGTAAGTGTTTATTTTCAGGAACTCGATAAATTCAGGCTGGTTATAATCCATATACATCTCCATAAGAGGAGAAGCATTGGCGATTATAGCATCGGCAGTTTGTCTTACACCTGCTACAAAAGCCTTGGATGTGGTTGTGCGGAAGCAGTATCCCTTCTGGTCTCCGGATACACCGGCACCTATCATTGCAACTCCGCCCGCAACTCTGATGAGATGCTTGAATATATCATTATGTCTTTCGGGCAGATAGTAAACTTCAACCTGACCTGTCATATAGAAAGGAAGAAGTGCTTCAAGCGCAAAGAGGATCTCTTTGGGAGTTGAGTCCAGATTGAGAACATACTGGAGCTTTACTCCTTTTTTAAGGATCATTGCAAGGCCGGTCATGAACTTCTTGGTGAATTCGGGATCATTGATAAGGTCCGACAATTCGAAGTCCGAGAATAAGAATACCGGCTCGTTTGACTTGGATGAAATAATGAGCTTGAGAATATCCAGCTCCGCAGCTTTATGCCCGTCAGGTCCGTAGTAAACTTTGGACTTGGGAATTGTAAAAGGAACATTGGGAAGCTTGATCTCGTCAAAATGAACCGATCTGATATAGTCGTTGAGATCAAACTCATCCACATATTTAAGGAAGACGGAGACGTTCTTGTCTTCGGAAATATTATCGTTATTAAGGATATATCCCTTCAAAAGAGTACAGAAAGAATCATAGGATTCGAACTTTTCTGATGCGGGCACACTTAAAAGATCTTTGAAAGCCGTAACCGATACGTTCTTTCCTAGAGCGGGATATATATACTTGCAAAGTGTGCTTACGAATTCCTCCGGATCGGGAGGGCGACGCTTTCCTGTCCTGATTCTTGAAATATAAGAAGGGTCATAGTTCATGACTCTGGACATTTCGGAAGCATTGAGAGAGAGTTCTCTTATAAGGAAGTTAAAATTTTCGTAATTGAAAGGAACGTTCAGAAGAGAAAGATCTGAATCGAATGCCTCAAGTACATCGACAGCACTTATCGGTTCGCGGTCATTTTTGTGCGACAGTGCTTCAATGCCGTATGCGAGTTCCTCCAATACCCCTCTGTTGTCGGGGGATGGAATTCTCTGACCGGTACGGTACCTACTGATGACGACCTGTGATACACCGCTTTCAAGGGACAATTCCTTAGCTGAAACACCGAGTTCTTTCAAATATGAGTCCAAACGTTCTGAAAATGACATAGGCCTATCCTTAGAAAAAAAGTCAATGACAATATTGGTAATTCCAATATTATTAAGCATATATTACATTATAACGCACGTTAAATAAAGAGTTTTTTGAAGCATTTTTTTATCTATTTTTTATTGGCTGTCGGGAACAGGATTTTGATATAATAATCGGGTAGTTAAAAAAACGTTTTTTCATAATATATGGGAGTACTATGAGAGAATTTAAAGGGTATGTTCACGGGGTAGATCTTGGCGGTTGGTTTTCACAGTGTGACCACTCTCAGGATCGTTATGACAACTTCATAAAGGAAGAAGATTTTGCCACTATTGCATCATGGGGACTCGATCACGTAAGACTTCCCATCGACTATGAATTGGTTGAGGATGAAAACGGCGGATACAGACAGGATGGTTTCGACCGCATCAGAAAAGCTCTTGAGTGGGCCGGAAAATATAACCTTAACACCGTTCTCGATCTTCACAAGACCTATGGGTATTCTTTTGACGTAGGATACGGAGAGAGCGGATTTTTCGAGAACGAGAAATATCAGGAGAGGTTCTATAAATTGTGGGAGAAGATCGCGTCCGAATTCGGAGGATACGGTGATGCTCTTGCTTTTGAACTTCTTAATGAAGTTACCAAGAAGGAATACTGCGATACCTGGAACAGGATTGCAAAAGAATGCATCGGAAGAATCCGTGCAATACTTCCCGATGTTAAAATTCTTATCGGCGGATATTACAACAACAGCATCGTAGCACTTAAGGATCTTGAAGCTCCTTACGATGAGAATATAGTTTACAACTTCCATTGCTACGATCCTTTGATCTTCACTCATCAGGGTGCCGGCTGGGTTGAAGGAATGGATCTTGATTTCAGAATTCCCGTTGATGCTACTTACGGAGAAATGGCGAAAGCTTCAGAGGAGCAGACCAAGGGAATCGGAGGCGAACTTAAGCTTCTTGATCCTAATGAGAAACTCAGTTCCAAGTATTTCGACAAGTGTTTTGCTGAGGCTGTTGCAGTCGCAGAGGAGAGAAATGTTCCTCTTTATTGCGGAGAATACGGAGTTATCGAGTGTGCATCCGCAGAAGATACTCTCAAGTGGTATGAAATGATCGGTGAGTCTTTCAACAGATTTAACATTGGAAGAGCAGCATGGTCATATAAGGAGATGAACTTCGGACTTACAGCTCCCGAACTTGATTCGGTTCGTGACAAGCTGATCAAACTCTTATAATTTTTCCGAAAAAGATTGCAAAGAGTTTACACATGTATTATTCTGAATAAAATCATATATAAACCGATGACGAAGAGGAGTAGCAAAGGATGCTTGCTCAGAGAGAGCCCGGGGTGGTGTGATCCGGACAGTAAAGGCTTTTGTGAATGGACTTCGGAGGGCATGGAGGAAATACCATGACGTAAGGCATACGTTAGTTGCCGGGGATATGTAGGTATCCCGCGAGAGCATGGGTCAAACCATGAAGCAGGGTGGCACCGCGAATAGTAGATTCGTCCCTGACAGTATATTTGTACTGTCAGGGATTTTTTTATGGAGGAAAGCACATGACTATCGAAGAATTAAAAGCTTTTAAAGACCAGGGAAAATATGACATCGCACCGGTTAGCTGTGAAATGCTTTCCGATATGAGAACACCGATACAGGTACTGAGGATACTTAAGAATGTATCGGATCACTGCTATCTTCTCGAGTCTGCCAAGGACAATGACAACTGGGGAAGATATACTTTCCTTGGCTTTGATCCCAAGCTTGAGATCACTTGCCTTAACGGAAAGATGAAGATCGGAGATGAATGCTTTGATACCGATTGCCCCGATAAACATATCAGAGAACTTCTTTCACGTTACAGAAGTCCCAAGGTAGCATCTCTTCCTCCTTTTACCGGAGGCCTTGTAGGATACTTTGCATATGACTACATTAAGTATGCGGAGAAATCACTTCACCTTACGGAGGAAGACGAAGAGCAGTTCAATGATATCGATCTTATGCTCTTTGATAAGGTAATCGCATTCGATCATCTTAAGCAGAAGATCATTATCATCGTAAACATTCATTTGGATGATATCGATGCAGAGTTCTCAAGGGCAAAGGAAGAGCTTTCGAAATTAAAGGATCTCATTGAAAACGGCAAGATGTGCGCAGATACCGCAGGAAGGGCTACAGGAGAGTTTACTCCGGTATTCGATAAAGAAGCATACTGTGCAATGGTTGAAAAGGCTAAGCATCATATCGTTGAAGGAGATATCTTCCAGATAGTCCTGTCCAATAAGCTCAGTGCTCCTTTTGAAGGATCTCTTCTTAATACATACAGAATGCTCAGAACTATCAATCCTTCACCGTATATGTTCTATTTCAGCTCAAACGATCTGGAACTTGCAGGTGCTTCTCCGGAGACTCTTGTAAAGCTTCAGGACGGCGTGCTTCATACATTTCCTCTTGCGGGAACAAGAAAGCGCGGTAAGGACGAAGAGGAAGATAAGGCACTTGTTGAGGACCTTCTTGCAGATCCCAAGGAACTTGCAGAGCACAACATGCTGGTGGACCTGGGAAGAAACGATCTTGGAAGAATCTCAAAGTTCGGAACCGTTGAAGTGGAAAGACTTCGTGAAGTGCAGTTCTTCTCACATGTAATGCATATCGGCTCAACCGTAAGGGGTGAGATCAGGGATGATGAGGATGCAATGTCCGCAATAGGCGCGGTACTTCCTGCAGGAACTCTCTCCGGTGCGCCCAAGATCAGAGCATGTGAACTAATTGATGAGCTTGAAGGCAATAAGAGAGGCGTCTACGGCGGTGCGATCGGATATATCGACTTTACCGGAAACCTCGATACATGTATCTCCATAAGACTTGCTTATAAGAAAAAGGGCAAGGTATTTGTAAGAAGCGGTGCCGGCATTGTAGCCGATTCCGTACCTGAGTCCGAGTTTATCGAATGCATCAACAAAGCATCAGCAGTTATTAAAGCCATCACACAGGCATCGGAGGTGTAAGATGATTCTTCTTATAGATAATTACGACAGCTTTTCATATAATCTGTTTCAGCTTGTCGGCGAGATCAATCCTGACATTCGTGTCATAAGAAATGATGCTTATACCGTTGAGGAGATAAGGCAGATGAAGCCTTCCCACATAATCTTAAGCCCCGGCCCCGGAAGACCCGAGGATGCGGGTGTATGTATAGATGTGGTTAAGGAGCTTTCCGGCGAGTTTCCCATTCTCGGAGTATGTCTCGGACACCAATCTATCTGCGCGGCATTCGGTGCAGTGGTAACTTACGCAAAGACCCTTATGCACGGAAAGAGTTCGATTGTTACCCTTGATACCGACTCAGCACTTTTTAAAGGATTCGGTAAGACAACGGAAGTTGCAAGATATCACTCTCTTGCTGCGGATGAAAATACAATGCCTGAATGCCTTAGGGTTACTGCACGTACCGATGACGGCGAAGTAATGGCTGTTGAACATAAAGAGTTTAAGGTATACGGAGTCCAGTTCCACCCTGAATCCATCCTTACTCCCGAGGGCAGAAAGATGCTCAGAAACTACCTTGATGTAAAGTAATGTCAATCCGGCTTTGCACTTTGCACAGTGTATCGCATTAAAGTAATAAAGTTTTTTGTTGACAAAACTGTTTTAAAAGTCTATTTTATTGAGAAAGAGGCAAAGGCGTCTCTAATGTTTTAATGACATTAGAGGCGTCTTTTTCTTTTTTTCTACGGGGTGAAATGTAAATCGGGCCCGGCTCGATATGAATCTGAAAAGCAATTGGTGAAAGGAAGAAGACATGGACAATAATCTTTCATATGACAGAGAACATGATGCGTGCGGTATCGGTGCGGTAGTTAAGATTGATGGCGTACCCGAATATTCCGTTCTCGATGATGCTCTTACCATCGTTGAAAAGCTTGAGCACAGAGCAGGTAAAGATGCGAGCGGTAAGGTCGGAGACGGCGTAGGTATCATGCTTCAGATCTCTCATTCTTTTTTCGCGTCAGCGCTTAAGAAGGCTGGAATAAAGGTTGGTCATGCGGGAGATTACGGTATCGGTATGTTCTTCCTTCCTCAGGATGAATTAAAGCGCACTTTCGCAAAGAGACTCTTTGAAGTTATCGCAGACAAAGAGGGCGTAGAGGTAAAGGGCTGGAGAGAGGTTCCCACCAATCCCAAGATCCTCGGCGAGAGAGCCTTTGATTGCATGCCTTCAATCTGGCAGTGCGTCGTCGGAAGACCTGAGAATATTCAGAAGGGAATCGACTTCGACAGAAAGCTTTATGTCATCAGAAGAGAGTTTGAGCAGTCTTCCGATGATACTTATATCTGTTCACTTTCTTCAAGAACAATAGTCTATAAGGGCATGTTCCTTGTTTCACAGCTCAGACGTTTCTATGACGATCTTCAGAGCAAGGAATATACAACCGCAGTTGCTCTTGTTCATTCAAGATTTTCTACCAATACACTTCCCAGCTGGGAGAGAGCACATCCCTACAGATTCATCGCTCACAACGGTGAGATCAATACCATAAGAGGTAACTCTGACAGAATGCTTGCCCGTGAGGAGACCATGCACTCTGCACTTCTCGAGTCCGAAAAGAGCAAGATCTATCCCGTTATCTCCGCAAGCGGATCCGACTCTGCAATGCTGGACAATACTCTTGAATTCCTCTACATGAACGGAATGGATCTTCCTCTTGCAATGATGGCGCTGATCCCTGAGCCTTGGAAGCACAACAGATTCATGAGCGAATCCAAGAAGGATTTCTATCACTACTATGCAACCATGATGGAGCCCTGGGACGGCCCTGCTGCAATTCTTTTCACCGACGGTGAACTCTTCGGTGCAACTCTCGACCGTAACGGACTTCGTCCTTCAAGATACTATGTTACCGATGACAACAGACTGATCCTCTCATCAGAGGTTGGTGTACTTGATATTGCTCCCGAGCACATCGTAGAAAAATCAAGACTTACTCCCGGAAGAATGCTTCTTGTGGATATGCGCAAGAAGAGAATCATTTCCGATGAAGAGTGCAAGGAATTCTATGCATCATCCAATCCTTACGGTGAGTGGCTTGATGCACATCTGATCAGACTTAAGGACCTGACCATTCCCAATCATCAGGTTCCCGTTCACACTCAGCCCGAAAGAGACAGACTCTATAAGGTATTCGGATACAGCTATGAGGAAGTTAAGACCTACATTCTTGAGGCTGCCAAGAACGGTGCAGAACCCACCGTATCAATGGGTCACGACGTGCCCCTTGCTTCTCTTTCCGACAATTACCCTCTGATGTACAGATTCTTCCAGCAGCAGTTTGCTCAGGTTACGAATCCTCCCATCGACTCACTCAGAGAAAAGATTGTCACAGACACAACCGTATACATCGGATCCGACGGAGACCTTCTCTGTGAAAAGAGTGATAACTGCACCGTGCTTGAGGTTAACAACCCCATCCTTACCGGCGTAGATGTCATGAAGATCCGTTCAATGAAGAGAAAAGGTTTCAAGACCGAGACCATTTCCCTTCTGTATTACAAGCACACCTCCCTGTCGCGCGCGGTCGAGCAGCTCTATCTCTCCGTAGACCGCGCGGTATCGCAGGGTGCAAATATCATCATCCTGTCAGACCGCGGAGTTGACGAAAACCACGTACCCATCCCCGCACTTCTTGCAGTATCCGCAGTTGAGCAGCATCTCGTTCACACGAAAAAGAGAACGGCAGTATCGCTCATCCTCGAGACCGCTGAAGTAAGAGATGTTCACCAGACCGCATGTATACTGGGCTTTGGTGCACGTGCCGTTAACCCTTATCTTGCACATGAGTGTATCGGAGAACTTATTAACCTCGGACTTCTCGATAAGGATCTTCACACCGCAATCGATGATTTCGACAAGGCACTTTTATCAGGTGTTGTTAAGATCGCAGCTAAGATGGGTATCTCAACCATCCAGTCATATCAGTCCGCAAGAATCTTCGAAGCTATCGGGCTTTCCGATGAAGTTATCAGGGACTACTTTGCAGGTGTTGCATCAAGAGTCGGCGGAATCGGTGTTAAGGAACTGGAAGAGGGCATCTCTTACAGACACGACAGAGCATTCGATCCCATGGGTCTTCCTGTTGATCCCGTACTGGACAGCATGGGTTATCACAACTTAAGAAGCGGAAACGGCAAGGAAGATCATCTCTATTCTCCCAAGGTTATCGTTCTTCTCCAGCAGGCTGTAAGAACAGGGGATTACGAGAAGTTCAAAGAATACACTTCACTTGTAGACGATGCAAAGCATCCTCATACCTTAAGAGGTCTTCTTGAATTCGTTCCCGCAGGTAAGAGCATTGATATCGATAAAGTAGAACCCGTAAGCGAGATCGTTAAACGTTTCCAGGTCGGTGCAATGAGCTACGGTTCACTTTCAAGAGAAGCGCACGAGACCATCGCAACCGCAATGAACAGACTGGGCGGAAGATCCAACACCGGTGAAGGCGGTGAAGCTTCCGACAGATTCGGCACCGAGAGAAACTCTGCAGTTAAGCAGGTTGCATCCGGAAGATTCGGCGTTACCGAAGAGTACCTTCTCAGCGCAAATGAAATTCAGATCAAGATGGCACAGGGCGCTAAGCCCGGTGAAGGCGGAAACCTACCCGCAGCTAAGGTTTACCCCTGGGTTGCAAAGACCAGATGTTCAACACCCGGCGTACAGCTGATCTCCCCTCCACCTCATCACGATATCTATTCCATTGAGGATCTGGCTCAGCTTATTTACGACCTTAAGAACGCAAACAGAAACGCCAGAATATCCGTAAAGCTTGTTTCGGAAGCAGGCGTAGGAACCATAGCATCAGGTGTTGCCAAGGCAGGTGCACAGGTTGTACTTATCTCCGGTTATGACGGAGGTACCGGTGCTGCCCCTTACAGCTCAGTACACGGCGCAGGACTTCCCTGGGAGCTTGGTGTTGCCGAGACACATCAGGCACTTATCGAAAGCGGACTTCGTTCAAGAGTAAGAATCGAGACAGACGGAAAGCTCATGACAGGACGCGACGTTGCAATCGCAGCACTTCTCGGTGCGGAGGAATTCGGATTTGCAACAGCTCCCCTTGTATCATTGGGATGCATGATGATGAGAGTCTGCTCCAAGGATACATGTCCCGTAGGCATCGCTACCCAGAACGAAATCTTAAGAAAGAGATTTGCAGGAAAGCCCGAGCATGTAATTAACTTCATGACCTTTGCGGCAATGCAGCTTCGTGAGATCATGGCATACCTTGGATTCAAGACAGTTGATGAGATGATCGGTCGTACCGACTGCCTGAAAAAGAGAGCAAGCTTCGATCAGCCCCATGCTCATACGATTTCTTTTGATGCAATACTTAAGCCTGAATATGCTCACATTGAAGAGAACAGATTCGATCCCAAGCAGGCATATGATTTTGAACTCGAGAAGACTCTCGATGTAAATAAGCTTCTTCCCTGGTTTGATAAAGCATCCAAGACAAAGTCTGCTTCATCAAAAGTATCTGTCAAGGTAAGCTCAACGGACAGAAGCCTCGGAACCATCCTTGGATCTGAGATCGTAAGAAAGTACGGTGACGGTTGCAGAGGGCTTGCAGAGGAAAGATACGTGGTTGAATGCGAAGGCGGCGGTGGCCAGTCATTCGGTGCATTCATTCCTCACGGTCTTACCATTAAGCTTAAGGGTGATGCAAACGACGGATTCGGTAAGGGACTCTCAGGCGGAAAGCTTGTAGTTACTCCTCCCGAAGGAAGCACCTTCGAAGCATCCAAGAACATCATAGTTGGTAACGTAGCTCTTTACGGCGCAACTTCAGGTAAGGCATATATAACCGGTGTTGCAGGCGAAAGATTCTGTGTAAGAAATTCCGGAGCTACCGCAGTTGCTGAAGGTTGCGGTGACCACGGCCTTGAGTATATGACCGGCGGAAGAGTAGTAATCCTCGGAAGCACAGGTAAGAACTTCGCAGCCGGTATGAGCGGCGGTATCGCATATGTTCTTGATAAGGATCACAGTCTCTATCGCAGGATCAACAAGGATATGATCGAACTCGAAGAAGTATCCGAGAAGGTGGACAGAGAAGAGCTTAAAGCAATCCTTGAAGATTACGTAAAGTGCACCGGATCAAAGCTCGGTAAAGAGATACTCGATAGCTTCGATGAAGAACTTCTTTGCTTCAAGAAAGTAATCGCAAGAGATTATCAGAGAATGATCAGAACCATCGCTAAGTACGAAGAGGAAGGCGCATCAAGAGAAAGAGCCGAACTCGAAGCATTCAAAGAAGTTGCAGGCAAAGCGGTTTAAAAGGCAGGGAGATAAAATGGGAAAACAGACAGGCTTTCTTGAATACGAAAGAACAGAAAACGAAGAGATCCCGGCTAAGGAAAGGATCAAAGGCTACAAAGAATTCCATACCTTTCAGACCGAAGAGACCAGGAGAAAACAGGGAGCAAGATGCATGAACTGTGGCGTTCCCTTTTGCCAGTCGGCAATGAGCCTTTCGGGAATGGTAGTAGGATGCCCTCTTCACAATCTAATCCCCGAGTGGAACGATGCAATCTACAAGGGAGAGGACGCACACGCACTTGCAAGACTCCTTAAGACAAACAGATTCCCCGAGTTCACCGGAAGAGTATGTCCCGCACTTTGCGAGAAGGCATGTATCTGCGGACAGTACGACGACCCCGTAACCGTAAGAGACAACGAGCTCTTCCTTATTGAGTCAGGTTATAAGAACGGCTGGATGAAGGCTCAACCTCCGGTAAAAGAAAGCGGAAAGAGCGTAGCTGTTATCGGTAGTGGCCCTTCCGGACTTTCCGCAGCGGATGCACTACGTAAAAGAGGACATAAGGTAACCGTATTTGAAAGAGAGGACCGTATCGGCGGACTTCTTATGTACGGAATCCCCAACATGAAACTTGACAAGAGTGTCATTGCAAGAAGACAAAAGCTCATGGAAGAGGAAGGTATCGAGTTTAAGACCGGGGTCAAAGTCGGCGTAGATATCAAGGCTTCCGAACTTCGTAAGAAATATGATGCCATCGTTCTTGCGTGCGGTGCCAAGAAAGCAAGAGCACTTACCGCAGAAGGAATCGAAGGAACCGACGGAGTATACTTTGCGGTTGATTTCTTAACCGCAGCTACAAAGAACGTACTCGGTATTAAGAAACTTCCCGTGCATTTCGATGCAAAGGGAAAGAACGTAATAATCGTAGGCGGCGGTGATACCGGTAATGACTGTATCGGAACTGTTATCAGAATGGGATGCAAATCCGTAACAGCAATCGAGATGATGCCCAAGCCTCCGGTAGAAAGAGCTGCGAATAACCCCTGGCCCGAGTGGCCCAAGACTCTCCGCACAGACTACGGTCATGCAGAGGCTATCGAAGTATTCGGAGAAGATCCCAGAGTATTTAAGACCACGGTTACCAAAGTATTTTCCAAGAAGGGTAAGATAAGCGAAGTAGAACTTTCAGAGGTTTATTTTGACAAGGGAAAGCTTTGCACCAAGAAGGGAACCGAGAGAAAGGTTAAGTGCGATCTGCTTCTTGTTGCCGCAGGATTTGTAGGCGCGGAGTCTGAAGTTCCCGAGGATTTCGGTCTTGATATGACTGCAAGGGGAGTTGTGGCAACTCCCGAAGGAAAGTACTCTACAAATGTTCCCGGTGTCTTTTCCGCAGGAGATATGAGAAGAGGACAGAGCCTTGTCGTATGGGCACTCAGCGAAGGAAAAGAGTGCGCAGCCGAGGTTGACGAGTATCTGATGGGATACAGAAACGGCTGATGATTTGCTGGCAAGCGTTAATTGACAGGTTGCCTTGCATATAGAATAATTAATAAAAACCTATCAGTAACCATCTTGGAGGATATATGAATTACACATCTCAGGAAGTGAAACAGTTCGTCGAAGAAGAAGACGTCAAATTTATCCGTCTTGCTTTTTCCGATGTGTTCGGAAAACTGAAGAATGTATCTATTATGCCCACGGAGCTTGATCGTGCATTTACCGAAGGCATAGCAATCGATGCATGGAGCATAACAGGATTTGACTGCTTCGACAGATCGGATCTCTTTCTTCATCCCGATCCCGACACCCTGGCAATTCTTCCCTGGAGACCCGAGCACGGAAGAGTTATCAGGATGTATTGCGATATAACATGGCCCGACGGTACTCCTTTTGAATGTGATTCCAGAACATTCCTTAAGGGTGCGATCGATGCTGCCGAGAAGAAGGGATATACATTCAGATTCGGAACCGAGCAGGAATTCTATCTGTTCAGAAACGATCTTGAAGGTGAATCTACTGACATCCCTTATGACTCTGCAGGATATATGGACGTAGGTCCTGCCGACAGATGTGCGAACATCAGAAGAGAAATCTGCATTACTCTCGAGCAGATGGGAATTATGCCCGAAAGCTCTCATCATGAAGAAGGTCCCGGACAAAACGAGATCGACTTCAGATATTGTGATGCCCTTAAAGCTGCCGATGATGCAATGACATTCAGAAGTGTGGTTGGTGCAATCGCAAACAGAAACGGAGCTACCGCAGTATTTACACCCAAGCCTTTCAAGGGTAAGCCCGGTAACGGAATGCATATCAACTTCTCCGTTAAAAAGGGAAATGAAGATGCGGATCTTAATCTTGTCATTGCAGGCATACTCGAGAATATTGCCGAGATGACTCTTATCTTGAACCCTACCAGAGAAAGCTATGACAGAATAGGTGCACTCAAAGCACCCGGATATATCACCTGGGCCAAGGAGAACCGTTCTGCCCTTATCAGAATTCCCGCAGCGTTCGGCGAGTACGTAAGAGGAGAACTCAGATCTCCCGATACCTGTGCGAATCCTTATCTCGCATTCGGACTTTTGATCTATGCGGGACTTGAAGGTCTTGAAAAAGGACTTAAAGCACCCGAACCCGTAAATACAAATCTCTCCACAGCCGGAGAAGAAGTAACAAAGAATCTTAAGAAGTTACCCATGTCTCTTGAGGATGCGGTATCAACTGCTTCGAAGGGAAAATTTGTGGTCGAAAAACTTCCTTCCGAGATTCTTGCTTCATATCTTGATCTGAACAGATAATTAGAAAAGGGTTGCTTTAAATGCAGGCTGAAAGAGTATACAGCGTGCTGCTTGTATCTGCAGCGGAAAAAATGAATACCAGGCTGGCTAACTTTTTTTCCGGAGGGGGATTTGAACCGGTAACGGTTGTAGACAGTGTTGCAAAGGCGCAGCGTAGATTATTGAACAGAGAGTACGATCTGGTCATAGTCAACTCGCCTCTTCCCGACGACTTCGGAAAAAAGCTTGCGGTTGATGTGGTGGCCGAAAGCGGAGGAGTATCACTTCTCCTGGTAAAGAGCGATATGTACGATGAGATTTCATCAAGCATGATTCCAAGGGGCGTAATGGTGGCAAAAAGGCCTCTTGATGATTCGATGATAGGTCAGCTGCTTAATATCATGTGCAGCGTTTGTGAGCGTCTCAAGGGCATCAGAAAGAAGACTATGAGCCTTGAGGATAAGATGGAAGAGATCAGACTCGTCAACAGGGCTAAATGGGCACTTATCAAGTCCTGCCACATGACGGAGGAAGATGCTCACAGATTTATTCAGAAGCAGGCCATGGACCTGTGCCTGAGTAAAAAAGAAACCGCAGAAAATATTCTTAAAACTTACGGATAAAAAGTGTGACACGGGGTCTATCCCGTGTCACATTTATTTTAGTCCTCGCCTACTCTTACATTGCCGCTTCCCAGTCCGAGATTTTCTCCCTCGAGAGGAAGCCAGTCCAGAACCTTCTTGATCTGGGAATCCCAGAAGTCCCAGTCGTGACCTCTCTTTTCTTCATCCCAGGTAACATCAGCACCTTTACTGACAAGATAGTTTTTAAAATCTACATTTGCATCAAAGAGACCGTCTTCGGTTCCGCAGGAGATATAGAACTTCGGGGCGGGACGGTTTTCTTTTAACAGATTATCGAAAGCAACAGTAGGATTCAGGTCCGTCTTGGCGGCTTTTTCCATATCGCCGAATATTGCCTTCTCATCCATCAGCATGGCGTCATGTTCCTTGCCGTCGAATAAATGCGCGGCGGATGAAAGTCCCGCAACATGGCTGAAGGTGTCCGAATAAACTATGCCGTTTCTGAGGGCGCCGTATCCGCCCATGGAAAGACCTGCGATATATGTATCTTCCCTTTTATCCGAAAGAGGGAACATGTTTCTCGTAACCTCAACAAGTTCCTTACCGATAAAGTCGCTGTAATTATTCTTGGTTCCGGGATAATCGATGTAGAAGGCGTTGTCGCCCGAGGGCATTACAACCGCAAGATTTTTCTCTTCGGCCCATCTTCTGATACGGGTTCCGTTAACCCAGTCGCTGCAGTCGCCGAGAAGGCCGTGGAGAAGATAGAGAGTTTTGAACTTCTTGTCGCGATCGTTAGCGTATCCGAAAGTTCTGTAGTCGATCTTATCCGAAGGAAGGATCACATAGAGCGGGACAGTTCTGAAAAGAGCTTTTGATAAGTAACTTACCTGAAGCAGTGCCATATCTGTACCTCCGTTTGTTTTATTTTCCCCATATAAAAATTTTATCTTAGCAGGGGTGAAAAGCCAACAAATGATTTCGTTGAATTAAAATTCAATAAAGTGTTGACAAATGATTTGCATCGATTTATATTGAATACAGATTCAGTGAATACGAATTCAACAAACGACAAAACATTTAAATAAGTGAGGATAAAGATATGGCAAAGATAATAATCGTAGGTGGCGGAATTGCAGGACTTTCAGCAGGCATATATGCACTTAAGGCAGGATATGAGGCTGAGATTTATGAGAAGAACCCCTTGGTCGGCGGCGAGTGCATGGGATGGAACCGCAAAGGTTATCACATCGATAACTGCATCCACTGGCTCACCGGCACCGACCCTAAGACCGGACTTTGGGAGGTGTGGAAGACCGTCGGTGCCATCGATGAAAATACAGAGTATGCCAAGACTTCAAAGTTCTATTCAAGCAGAGCCGAGGGAAGAGAGGTTACTCTCTGGAACGATCTTGATAAAACAGAGAAAGAGCTTATTGCAGAGTCACCCGAGGACGAAGAAGAGATCAAGAAATTCATTCAGCACGTAAGATATGCGGAGGATTGCGTAATCCCTTCAATCAAGCCCCTTGATATGATGGGCATGCGTGATTATATCGAAATGGGTAAGGGCATGGCGAATATGCCCAAGGTTATGAAAGAGTACGGCAAGATCAACTGTTTCGAACTGGGCAAGAGATTTAAATCCCCCGTCATCAGGAAGATGATGAGCGATTATCTCCCCGGAGAATACACTGCTTACTCCCTTATCGTTTCTTACGCAACCATGACAAGCGGAAACGGCAATATCCCCATGAAAGGATCCCTTGCAATGTCACTTCGCATCGCAGAGAGATTCAAGGAAATGGGTGGCGTGATCCATACCGCCACTCCCGTAAGTGAAATTGTGATCAAGGGAAAAAAGACCGAGGGCATTAAGCTTGAGGACGGCTCATTCATTCCTGCGGATTTCGTAATAAGCGCAGTAGATACGGATTTCCTCTTCGGAAGACTTATCGACAGAAAATACATGCCTAAGGATCTTGTTAAGGCTTACGAAAAGAGAGATGCATATCCCGTTACCACAGGCTTCCAGGTTGCATATGCAATCGATGATACATTCTCGGGAGAAGATACGATCTTTTTTGACTGCGAGCCCATGCAGATCGGAACAAGAACCTTCTCAAGACTTTCCGTTAAGAACTATGCATATGACAAGAGTTTTGCTCCGGAGGGAAAAGCAGTTCTTCAGGCAAACCTTATCCAGACAGATGCCGACTACGAATACTGGGCATCACTCAGTAAGGAAGAGTACAGAGCAAAGAAGGAAGAACTCACTTCCATGATCACAGACAGGATCGTAAAAGAGTTCCCCGAGCTTGCCGGAAAAATAGAACTCCTTGATTCATGGTCTCCTATGACTTATAACAGATATTGTAATGCTTATCACGGCTCCTATATGGGATTTGTTACGACCGTGGGAAATAAGCAGATGAGATTTAAAGGCGTAGTTAAGGGCGTGGATAATCTTTACGTAGCCGGCCAGTGGGTAATGAGCCCCGGCGGATTACCCATAGCTGTTGTATCCGGAAAATTTGCGGTACAGAGGATCCTTAAGAAAGCCGGAAAGTCCATCCTTATCTGAGGAAATAATATGACCAGAAAAGAACAGAAGGAAGAAAGAAGAAACGCAATACTGATGACGGCGCTTAATCTTTTCGTCGAAAGAGGTTATTACGACACCAAGATCGCAGATATTGCGGCAGCTGTGCCCATGAGCACGGGTCTTTTATTCCACTATTTTGAATCGAAGGAAGAACTTCTTCTTGAGCTTGTGAAAATGGGCTTGCAGGGACCGGGTGCCATCGGGGATGTGCCCGGAGTTCCGCCCGATGTGTATCTTACGGGATTCCTTAAACAGATCTTTGCATTCGCCAAAGAGCAGCCCTGGGTATTTAACATGTTCGTTTTCATGGGACAGGTAAGAAGAGCGGGAATGCCCGAGGAAGCAAGGCGTCTGGCACAGTCCGTGGATGCCGTTACCCCCACGGTAAAATTGATCAAAAAAGGTCAGAAAGACGGGGTATTTCATAAAGGCGATGCGGATACCATGGCACGGTGCTTTTGGGCTTCCGTACAGGGTATCATGGAGCAGATGTCTGCGGATAAGAACATGAAAACTCCCGACCCCGAATGGATTGTTTCTATTTTGAAATAATACCTTGACAACTTAAATTTACAGTAGTAATTTATCACTTGAAAAGGCAAAGGCGTCTTTTCTGTAAACGTACAGAAAAGGCACCTTTGTCTTTTTCTGTTTCCAAAAACATTTAGGAGGAACAATACTATGGAAACACATTCAGTACCTGATTACTTCGGAGAACTCGTATTTGACGATCGTCAGATGAGAGCAAGACTTTCATCCAAGATCTATGCATCCCTCAGAAAGACCATCGATGAGGGTAAGAAACTTGATCCCAAGGTTGCGGAATATGTAGCAGAGGCCATGAAAGAATGGGCACTCGAAAAAGGCGCAACTCACTATACACATTGGTTCCAGCCTCTTACCGGCGTAACCGCAGAAAAGCACGATTCATTCATAAGCCCTTCACCTGACGGGAGTGTCATAATGGAATTCTCGGGCAAGGAACTCATCCAGGGCGAGCCCGATGCATCTTCTTTCCCTACCGGCGGTATCCGCGCTACATTCGAAGCAAGAGGATATACGGCATGGGATCCCACCTCTTACGCATTCATCAAAGATAAGACCCTTTGCATTCCCACCGCATTCTGCTCATACAGCGGTGAGGCTCTCGATAAGAAGACTCCTCTCCTTCGTTCCATGGAAGCTCTCAACAAGCAGGCTCTTCGTATCCTTGCGCTTTTCGGAAATACCACTGCCAAGAACGTAAGAACCTCCGTTGGTCCCGAGCAGGAATACTTCCTTATCACCAAGGAAATGTATGATCAGCGTCCCGACCTTAAGTTCACCGGAAGAACTCTTTTCGGTGCCAAGTCTCCCAAGGGTCAGGAGATGGACGATCATTACTTCGGAGTTATCAAGCCCCGTGTACAGGCATTCATGAACGACCTCAACAAGGAACTCTGGAAACTCGGAATCCTTGCAAAGACAGAGCACAATGAGGTTGCACCCGCTCAGCACGAGCTTGCTCCCATCTATTCAACCACCAACATCGCAACCGACCAGAACCAGCTCACCATGGAGATCATGCAGAAGGTTGCTTCCAAGCACGGACTTGTATGCCTGCTTCATGAGAAGCCTTTCGCAGGAGTGAACGGATCCGGTAAGCACAACAACTGGTCAATGGCAACCGATACCGGCATCAACCTTCTCTCCCCCGGAGATACCCCCGCAGAGAATGCACAGTTCCTTCTTTTCCTGTGTGCGGTAATCAAGGCTGTTGATGATTATCAGGATCTCCTCAGACTCTCCGTAGCAACCGCAGGAAACGATCACAGACTCGGAGCTAACGAGGCACCTCCAGCAATCATCTCCGTATTCCTCGGAGATGAGCTTTCAGCAATCCTTGATGCAATCGAGAGCGACACTCCTTACAAGGGAACAGAGCAGAAGATTATGAAGCTCGGCGTTGATGTCCTTCCCGCATTCCCCAGAGACAACACCGACCGTAACAGAACTTCACCCTTCGCATTCACCGGTAACAAGTTCGAGTTCAGAAGCCTTGGTTCATCCAACTCGATTGCATGTGCAAACATCATGCTCAACACCGTAGTTGCAGAGTCACTTAAGATCTACGCTGACAGACTTGAAGGCGCTGAAGACTTTGAGAAGACCCTTCACGAGATGATCCGTAAGACCATCAAGGATCACAAGAGAATCCTCTTCAACGGCAACGGATACGACGATGCATGGGTTAAGGAAGCTACCGAAGTCAGAGGACTTTGCAACTACAGAACAACTCCCGACTGCATGCCTCATATCCTCGATGAGAAGAACGTCAAGCTCCTTACTTCTCACGGAGTATTTACCGAAAAAGAAATCGAGTCACGTTGCGAGATCATGCTTGATAACTACTGCAAGCAGGTTCACATCGAAGCTAATACGATGATCGACATGGCTCTTAAGCAGATCCTTCCCGCAATCACCTGCTACGCTGACAAGCTTTCCACCGGCGTCATCGCTAAGAAGTCAGCTTGCGAAGGAATTGCTTGTGAATATGAAAAGAGCGTAATCTCAAGACTTTCCGTTCTTGCAGATCAGATCTTCTCAAGAACCGGAGAACTTGAAAAGGCAGTTCTTAAACTCGCTGATGCTAAAGACATAATCGAAGAAAGTGCAATGATCCGTGACACCGTGCTTCCCAAGATGGGCGAGCTCAGAGCATGTGCGGATGAAGCAGAGACACTCGTAGCTAAGGAGTGCTGGCCTCTTCCTTCGTACGGCGATCTCCTCTTCGGAGTCAGATAATAAAAATTCTTCACCTGCATCGAAAGATGCAGGTGAACTAATTCGGAGGATGAAAAAATGTGTTCGATAATGGCGTGGTGTAAAAAAGCCGCTGATGAGAAAAAGTTCACCGCCGCTCTGGATGAGATGACATCAAGAGGACCGGACGACGGAAGAGTAATTAAAACCGAAGGAGGTCTTCTCGGATTCAGAAGACTCTCGATCATGGGTCTTACCCCTGAAGGAATGCAGCCCTTCGAATTGAAAGGCTGCTCTGTTGTTTGTAACGGGGAAATATACGGATTCACTCCTATAAGGGATGAACTGAAGAGCAAAGGCTACACCTTTAAGAGTGACAGTGACTGCGAGATCCTGCTTCCCATGTATTTTGAATACGGAACAGAGATGTTCAAAAAGCTTGATGCAGAATTTGCATGCGTAATCTATGACGCAAGGACAGATGAGTGGATCGCTGCAAGAGATCCCATCGGAATCAGACCTTTGTATTACACATTCGATAAGGGCGGAAGCATAGTATTTGCAAGTGAACCCAAGAGTCTCATGCCTCTTACCGAAGAACAGATTTATCCTTTCCCTCCCGGACACTTCTATAAGGACGGGAAGTTTACCTGCTTCAATGATATTGCTAAGCCTGACAAGGTTATCAAAGACGACCTGGAGACGGTTTGTGCAAACATCAAAGAAAAGCTTATTGCAGGCGTTGAGAAAAGGCTTATCGCGGATGCTAAAGTCGGTTTCCTCCTTTCCGGTGGACTTGATTCATCCCTTGTATGCAGCATTGCTGCAAGAAAGTCCGATAAGCCCATCCGTACATTTGCGATCGGCATGAACGAAGATGCCATCGACCTTAAATATGCTAAGCAGACCGCAGATTTCCTCGGTGCAGACCACACCGAAGTTATCATTACCAAAGAGGATGTACTCGAAGCACTTCCCAAGGTAATTCACCTGCTTGGAACTTATGACATAACAACCATCAGAGCTTCGATGGGAATGTATCTTCTCTGTAAAGCAATTCACGAGCAGACCGATATCAGAGTAATCCTTACCGGTGAGGTTTCCGATGAAATCTTCGGATACAAGTACACCGACTTTGCTCCCAGTGCAGAGGCTTTCCAGGCTGAAGCCGAAAAGAGAGTGAGCGAGCTCCACATGTATGACGTACTCCGTGCGGACAGATGTATCTCAGTAAACTCACTTGAAGCAAGAGTTCCTTTCGGTGATCTGGACTTCGTAAAATATTGCATGTCCATCGATCCCGAGATGAAGCGCAATCACTACAACAAGGGTAAGTACCTCCTTCGTCATGCATTCGAAGGCGGAGATTATCTTCCCGATGAGATCCTCATGCGTGAGAAGGCAGCATTCTCCGATGCAGTCGGACATTCAATGGTAGATCATCTGAAAGAGTACGCAGAAGCACAGTACACCGAAGAGGAATTCAAAGAGGGATGCAAGAAGTACTCACACGCTCGTCCCTTCACCAAAGAATCACTTCTCTACAGAGAGATCTTCGAGAAGTTCTATACCGGACAGTCCCGTATGGTTAAGGACTTCTGGATGCCGAATAAAGAGTGGGAGGGATGTAACGTAAACGATCCTTCCGCAAGAGTACTTTCCAACTACGGGGCTAGTGGTGTATAACATTTGCGGAATTTTTTCGACATATTACTAATATGTAACTAAGGTGCCGAGAGTGTCGCATGTATTTCAGCGGGACCTCCGTGAGCGCAGACGCGAGGACAGGGCGACAAGCGCATCCCGCAGAAATACATGCGACACTATGCGGTACCGTGAATAAATGGTAGGTAGGAATTTATGACGAAATATATCTTTGTAACAGGCGGTGTTGTATCCGGTCTCGGAAAAGGAATCACAGCAGCTTCACTCGGAAGACTTCTCAAAGCAAGAGGTCTTAAGGTTGCTGCCCAGAAACTCGATCCCTACATCAATGTAGATCCCGGAACCATGAGCCCTTATCAGCATGGTGAAGTTTTCGTAACCGAAGACGGTGCGGAGACAGACCTTGATCTCGGACATTATGAGAGATTCATCGATGAGGACCTCAACAAATATTCGAATCTTACTTCCGGAAGAGTTTACTGGAATGTTCTTAACCGTGAGAGAAGAGGCGAGTATCTGGGATCCACCGTTCAGATCATTCCTCATATCACCGATGAGATCAAAGATTTCGTCTACAGCGTAGGTAAAAAGACCGAAGCTGATGTTGTTATCACCGAAATCGGAGGAACCGTAGGTGATATCGAATCACAGCCTTTCATAGAAGCTGTTCGTCAGATTTCACTTGAAGTCGGAAGAGAAAACAGCCTCTTTGTTCATGTTACTTTAGTTCCCTTCCTTCACGGATCGGATGAGCACAAATCAAAGCCCACCCAGCACTCTGTTAAGGAACTTCAGGGAATGGGAATATCCCCTAACATCCTGATCTTAAGATGCGATGAGCCTCTTGAGGATGAGATCTTCAAGAAGATCGCACATTTCTGCAACGTTAAGGAAGACTGCGTAATCGAAAACATTACCCTTCCTAACCTGTATGAAGCACCTCTTATGCTTGAAGATTCCGGTTTCTCACAGATTGTTTGCAGAGAACTCGGTATCGAAGCAGGTGAACCCGATCTTGATCACTGGAGAGAAATGGTCGATCGCATCAAGAATCTTAAGAAGACTGCGGTTATCGGTCTTGTAGGAAAATATGTCCAGCTTCACGATGCATATCTGTCAGTTGCCGAGGCCCTTCGTCACGCAGGATATGAGAACGAAGCAAAGGTTCAGATCAAGTGGATCGATTCCGAGAAGATCACCGAAGAAAATGTGGAAGAGACCTTTAAGGGTATCGACGGAATCATTGTTCCCGGCGGATTCGGCGACAGAGGAATCGAGGGAATGATTACATCAGCCAAGTATGCCAGAACCCACGATGTTCCTTATTTCGGAATATGTCTCGGAATGCAGATCGCATGTATCGAGTATGCAAGAAATGTTCTCGGATATGAGGATGCAAACTCAGGTGAATTCGATGAGCTCTGTGCGCACAAGGTCATCGATTTCATGCCCGGACAAAGCGACAGCATTAATAAAGGCGGAACGCTCAGACTCGGAGCTTATCCCTGCAAGATAAGCGAAGGCTCCAAGATGAAAGAGTTCTACGGCAAGGAAGAAATCTCAGAGCGTCATCGCCACAGATATGAATTCAATAACGATTTCAAGGAAGCTTTTGAGAAAGCGGGAGCTACATTCGCCGGAATGTCACCCGACGGAAAACTCGTAGAGGAGATGGAAATCACGGATAAAGATTTCTACCTCGGAGTTCAGTATCATCCCGAATTCAAGTCAAGACCCGACAAAGCTCATCCTCTTTTCAAGGGATTCGTAAGGGAGGCATGTAAACGAAATGGCAATTCATGAAGAATGCGGTGTATTCGGAGTAGTCGGCAGTAAAAATAATGATATTGCACGTGACATTT
Source organism: uncultured Lachnospiraceae bacterium (assembly GCA_902794095.1). Classification (GTDB taxonomy): domain Bacteria; phylum Bacillota; class Clostridia; order Lachnospirales; family Lachnospiraceae; genus AC2028. The sequence continues at coordinate 323,070 of CADBFZ010000003.1, forward strand.
ACCACGGGCTGTATGCTCTTCAGCACAGAGGGCAGGAAAGCTGCGGTATCGTGGTAAATGATGACGGTGTATTTGCAACACATAAAGACCTCGGCCTAGTCGGCGAGGTCTTTTCCGAGACTGAATTAAATAATCTTCCGGGCGGATGCATGGCAATCGGCCATGTCAGATACGGAACAACCGGCGGAAATATCGCAAGTAACATCCAGCCCATGGTTGTCAGCCATCAGAAGGGTAATCTGGCTCTTGCTCATAACGGAAATCTGGCAAATTCCCTGGATCTTCGCGATTCTCTCGAACTCTCCGGTGCTATTTTCCACTCAACCAGCGATACCGAGACCATCTGCTACATGATCACCAGGGAAAGGCTTAAGACAGACAGCATAGAACAGGCGGTTCTTGCCGCAATGAAGCATCTTGAGGGGGCATACAGCCTTGTTATGATGTCCTCCACCAAGCTCCTTGCAGTAAGGGATCCCCACGGATTCAGACCCCTTTGCTACGGTAAGAGGGAGGACGGAAGCTTTGTGGTTGCTTCAGAGAGCTGTGCCCTGAGCGCTGTTGGCGCAACCTTCGTAAGAGACATCGCTCCCGGCGAAATGTTGGTATTCCTGTCCGATAAACCGTTTTCGGAGCCCGTTTCCTATACGGAAAACTGCGGAGAGAAAAAAAGTCCCTGTATTTTTGAATATATCTATTTTGCAAGACCCGATTCTGTGATAGATTGTATAGCGGTGCATGATACCAGAGTCAGGGCAGGAAGAATTCTTGCCAGGGAATATCCCGTAGATGCCGACGTAGTAGTCGGTGTTCCCGATTCCGGACTCGATGCCGCAATAGGCTATTCGAGAGAAAGCGGAATCCCCTACGAGATCGGACTCGTTAAGAATAAATATGTGGGCAGAAGCTTTATCGCTCCTTCACAGGATCAGAGAACCAATGCGGTTAGGATAAAGCTCAGTCCCGTAAAGAGCGTCCTTGAAGGCAAAAGAGTGGTCCTTATCGATGACTCCATCGTAAGAGGAACCACCAGCAAGCGAATCATAAGTCTCCTTAGGGAAGCGGGCGCCAAGGAAATCCATTTAAGGATCTCATCACCGCCTTTCAGACATCCCTGTTTCTACGGAGTGGATATCGATTCCGAGGACAAGCTTATTGCAAACCATCATACACCCGAGGAAATAGCTACTCTTACCGGAGCAGATTCGATCGGATTTCTTCCTATAGAGAGTTTGGAAGAAATGAGTGGTGTTAAGTCTTTCTGCAGCGCATGCTTTGACGGCGAATATCCTACCAAGATACCGTCGGATCCGAGGAAGGACAGATTCGAGAAAAAACTTTCGGAGGTCAGGTAATGATTTACAAGGGGAAGAAAAGAAAACTGATAATGTCTGACGGCAGTGAATACGTCGGCTTCGGATTCGGAGAAGATACGGGCAACAGAGTTTGCGAACTCGTATTTAATACTTCTCCCGTTGGTTATCAGGAGATCATGTCCGACCCCTCATATACCGACCAGTTCGTTACCATGGCTTATCCTCTTATAGGAAATTACGGCATCAATGATGATGACTACGAGACAAAGCACCCCACCATCGGCGGCTTCGTAGTAAGAGATTATAACGACATGCCCTCCAATTTCAGATGTGATAAGACCTTCTCACAGACTCTCAAAGAGCTCGGCATTCCCGGAATCACCGGAGTCGATACAAGAGAGATCGTTCGTAAGATCAGAGACGTAGGAACAAGAAAAGCCCTCATCACAGACGAGAGTACAACCCTCGAAGAGGGACTTAAGATATTGGAAGAAACGGTTATGGCACACGACCAGGTGCCCAGAGTAAGCCGTCCCCTTATCGAGAAATATATTTCAGTAAATTCTAAGTATCATATCGCTGCAATTGATTTCGGTATGAAAGAGAACATTCTTCGTTCTTTTTTCAATAAGAATTGCAGTGTCACTGTATTCCCCTGGAATGCAACAGCCGAGGAGGTTGAGGCGGTTAAGCCCGACGGAATCTTCCTTTCAAACGGCCCCGGAGATCCTGAGGATGTTAAGGAAGCAATCGAGCTTGTAAGAACCCTTCGCGGTAAATATCCCATTTTCGGAATCTGCCTCGGACATCAGATCATTTCCCTTGCTTGCGGAGCAAAGACCTATAAGCTTAAGTTCGGTCACCGCGGCGGAAACCATCCCGTTAAAAATCTTGAAACAGGAAAAACAGACATCACTTCACAGAATCATTCCTATGCAGTGGATGAGAATTCACTTGCGGGAACCGGTCTTGTTGTTACGCACAAAAATCTTCTCGACGGAACAGTAGAGGGAGTTAAGTGTGAAAGGGATAAGATCTTCAGCGTGCAGTACCATCCGGAGAGTTCACCCGGCCCGCACGACAGTTCATATCTGTTTGATGAATTTCTTAAACTGATGGATTAATGACTGCGGATACGGAAAGGTAAGAAAATGCCAAAGAGAACAGACATAAACAAAATACTTGTAATAGGATCGGGCCCCATCGTCATCGGACAGGCTGCCGAATTCGACTATGCGGGAACCCAGGCCTGCCTTGCACTTAAAGAGGAAGGCTACGAAGTAATCCTGTGCAATTCAAATCCTGCTACCATCATGACCGACAAAACGGTTGCGGACAGGGTTTATATGGAGCCCCTTAATCTCGAATATGTTGCGAGAATCATCAGAACCGAGCGTCCCGATGCAATCCTTCCCGGAATCGGCGGACAGACCGGACTTAACCTTGCAATGCAGCTCGAGAAAAAAGGAATTCTTTCTGAGTGCGGATGTGAGCTTCTCGGAACAGATTCCGAAAGTATTGAGATGGCTGAGGACAGAGAAGAGTTTAAAGAACTCTGCGAAAGACTGGGCGAGCCTGTTCTTCCTTCCATCGTCGTTCACAGCATTGAAGAAGGTAAGACCGCAGCAGAGGAGATCGGATATCCCGTAGTTCTTCGTCCCGCATTCACACTGGGCGGAACCGGCGGCGGATTTGCCGATAATGAGAAAGAACTTGTAGAGCTTCTTGCAGCGGGACTTGAACTTTCACCCGTAAGCGAAGTTCTTGTAGAAAAGAGCGTTAAGGGTTACAAGGAGATCGAGTATGAAGTAATCCGCGATGCGGGTGATACCGCGATTACCGTTTGTAACATGGAAAACCTGGATCCCGTAGGTATCCACACCGGTGACTCCATCGTTGTATGTCCTTCACAGACCCTTACCGATAAAGAGTATCACATGCTCCGTGACTCTGCTTTAAAGCTCATAAGAGCTTTAAAGGTATGCGGAGGATGCAATGTTCAGTTTGCTCTCGATCCCAAGTCATTTAAGTATTACCTCATCGAGGTTAATCCCAGAGTATCCAGATCCTCAGCACTTGCTTCCAAGGCATCCGGATACCCTATCGCAAGAGTATCTGCAAAGATCAGCGTAGGCTATAACCTCGAAGAGATTCAGCTTGCAAATACTCCCGCATGTTTCGAGCCCGCACTTGATTACATCGTAACCAAGATGCCCCGCTTCCCCTTCGATAAATTCACCGATGCAAACCAGAGCCTCGGAACTCAGATGAAGGCTACCGGCGAGACCATGAGTATCGGAAGATGCTTCGAAGAGAGTCTTCTTAAGGCAGTAAGAAGCCTTGAGTGCGGAACCGTTCATCTCTACATGGGTAAGTTCACCGACATGACCGTTGATGAGCTCTGGGATCCCGTTCTTAAGATGACAGGCGATCGTATCTATGCCATCGCAGAGCTTCTTCGTCGTAAGGTTAAGCCCGAGGAAATCTCTTCAAGAACCGGAATCGACATGTTCTTCCTGGATAAGATCTCGAACATCATCGATGAAGAGAGTATTCTTTTTGAACATAAAAATGATCCCGCGGCCCTTAAGGATGCTAAGAGAATGGGCTTCTCCGATGTTGAGATAGCTTATATCTGGGGCGTTTCCGAGAAGGACGTATTTAATCTGAGAAAAGAAAACGGAATCTTCCCCGTTTATAAGATGATCGATACATGTGCTTCCGAGTTTGAAAGCTATGTACCTTATTTCTACTCGACCTATGAGGGAGAGAACGAATCCAAGATCTCCGACAAGCCTAAGGTTATAGTACTTGGTGCAGGCCCCATCAGAATCGGTCAGGGCGTAGAGTTTGACTATTCCACCGTTCACGCCGTAAAGACCATCAAGGATTCGGGATTTGAAGCAATCGTAATCAACAACAATCCCGAGACCGTATCAACGGATTACACCACTTCCGACAAGCTCTATTTCGAGCCTCTGTGCGTTGAAGATGTAATGAATATCATCGAGCTTGAAAAACCCGAAGGAGTTATCGCAACCCTCGGCGGACAGACTGCCGTTAACCTTGCGGAGCCTCTTCATGCGCTTGGAGTTAAGCTCATCGGAACAGACTGCGATGCCATTGATAAGGCAGAGAACCGCGACAGTTTTGAAAAGCTCCTTGAGGAACTTGAGATTCCCGAGCCCAAGGGACTTGCAGTTACCAATATCGAAGACGGCGTAAAGGCTGCGGAGTCCATCGGATATCCCGTACTTGTACGTCCCAGCTTCGTTCTCGGCGGTAGAGCAATGCAGATCGTATCGAAGGAGAAGGACCTGAGAACCTATCTCCAGACTGCGGTTGAAATAGATGAGGACAGACCCGTTCTCGTAGACAGATACATCAGCGGTAAGGAACTTGAGGTTGATGCGATCTGTGACGGAACTGACGTATTTATCCCCGGAATCATGGAACTTGTTGAGAGAACCGGTATTCACTCCGGTGACTCCATCAGCGTATATCCTACCTTCAGCGTATCCGAGAAGGTTAAGGAAACCATCAGGGATTACACCAGAAGACTCGGCGTAGGAATCGGAATCAAGGGTCTTTTCAACATCCAGTTTATCTGTGATAAGAACGAAGATGTATTCATCATCGAGGTTAACCCCAGATCCTCCAGAACCGTTCCTTTCCTGTCCAAGGCTACAGGTTTTGCACTTCCCGATATCGCAACCAGAGTAAGCCTCGGAATCTCACTTAAGGAGCAGGGTATCACCGATCTGACACCTGCACCCGGTGAGAAGTGGTTCGTAAAGGCACCCGTATTCTCGTTCTCGAAGCTTTCCGGAATGGATGCATACCTCTCACCCGAGATGAAGTCCACCGGTGAAGCAATCGGATATGATAAGCTCCTTCATCGTGCGATGTACAAGGCGCTTGTGGCATCCGGAATAAAGCTTCAGAACTACGGAACCGTTACCTTCACCCTTGCGGATGAGGATAAGGAAGAAGCACTTCCTCTTGCAAAGCGTTTCTACGATATGGGCTTCAATATCGAAGCAACCACCATGACCGCACTGTATTTCAAAGATCATGGCATCAGATGCAGACTTCGCCATAAACTCAGCGAGGGAAGCACAGAAATCCTCGATTCTATCAGTGCAGGCTATGTAAGCTATGTAATCAACACCAGAGCTATCCTTTCGGGTGTTCATTACGAGGACGGCGTTGCCATCAGAAGATGTGCAAGTGAGCATCGTATCACTACATTTACATCCCTTGATACCGTAAGAGTTCTCCTCGACGTTCTTGAGGAGATGACTATCGGTGTTTCGCCTATTTAATTGCCAAATCCGCCTGTTTATCGTAAAATTGTCTTACTAATGGCTTTTTAGTTTTTTCTTATGTTTATGGGGACACAGTAACATGGCGGAATGGATCATTGTAGTCGATGACGATACCAGCAATCTTAAGATGGCAGGTCACATCTTAAGCAAGGCCAATATGCGTGTTACTGCGCTCAGATCCGGTCAGGCTCTTCTTGACTATGTCAGTGAGAAGGGATTCCCGGATCTTATTCTTTTGGACATAAACATGCCCGAAATGGACGGTTTCGAGACTCTCATGCGCCTTCGCGGATATGAGAACGAACTCGGAAGAGAAGAGATTCCCGTCATTTTCTTAACTGCAGACGATACACCCGATACCGAGACCATGGGATTCGAGGTGGGTGTATCGGACTATATCAAGAAACCTTTCGACCCTGAGGTTCTTCTCAGACGTATCAATAACATTCTCTCCAATCGCGAGAAAATGCTCAATCTCAAAGCCGAAGCATCAACGGATAAGCTCACGGGCTTTTTCAACAAGATGTCCGGCAAAGTTGAATATGCAAAGCTCTGCGCCTCCACTGAAGGCGCTCTTATGATGATCGATCTTGACTCTTTCAAGCTCGTCAATGACATTTACGGTCATGACATGGGCGACAGAGTCCTAATCAGTTTCGCAAGGATCTTGTCCGAAGTTCTTCCGGAAGGCAGTACTCTTGCAAGAATGGGCGGTGATGAGTTCGAGGCATTTGTTCCCGGCAAGGTCACCGAAGAAGATGTATCACGCTATTCGGATAAGATCAACGAAGAGATGCTCAAAGATGCCCGCGAGATGATGGGCGATGATATGGAGATTCCTCTCGGAGCCTCCATCGGTGCGATATTTGCTCCCGAGTTCGGAACGGAGCACGAGCTTCTTGAAAAGCAGGCGGATAAAGCCCTCTACACCGTCAAGCAGCATGGTAAGCACGGTTATGCAATCTACAACGGAGCTGCCATGGATGACGATGATGACGGAACCGAGATGGATATTCATACCGTCTCCAAGATCCTTGATGAGCGTTCAATCCCCAATAATGCACTTTGCCTCGATAAGGATTCGTTCCTCTACGTATATCGTTACATCATGAGATACCTGATGCGTAATCAGGGAACCGCATGTAAGGTGCTGGTAAATCTGGAACCTGCGGCAGAGATTGCCGACGAACAGTTCCATGAACTTTGCGACGGTTTTGGAGAGCATGTAGGAGAGTCCTTAAGAAAATCCGACCTCTTCATGAGAAGCAAGTTCAACAGATTTTTCATTCTGCTCTCTGATATCCGTGAAGACTATATAGAGAAGGTTGTCGGGGAACTTATCAGAACCTGGGAAGAGAAAAATCCCGGACAGATTCTCATCACTTATGAAACCGAATTTGTCGGTGTTGAAGATAAAGATAAATACGACCATGAAGTAAGAGTTGCGGTTGTCGATGACGATACCGCCAATCTTCAGGTTGCAGGCCATATATTGAGTAAGGCAGGATTTTATGTCACTGCTCTAAAGTCGGGTCAGGCTCTTCTCGATTATCTGGAGAAAACAATACCCGATGCGATCCTTCTTGATATCAAGATGCCGGTTATGGACGGCTTCGAGACTATGAGAAGGCTTCGTGCCATGGAAAGAAAAATTGCTGACATCCCTGTCATATTCCTGACTGCGGATGAAAGTGAAGAAGCCGAGAGAATGGGACTGTCTCTCGGAGCAATGGACTTTATCAAGAAGCCTTTTGTGCCCGAGATACTGCTCCTTAGAGTAAGACACATTATCGAACTCGTAAGACTGCAGAGGTCTCTAAGTAACGAAGTCGAGAAGAAGACCAGAGAAAACAATACTCTGTTCATACATGTCGTTCAGGCACTTGCCGAATCAATCGACGCAAAGGACACGTATACAAACGGTCATTCCGGAAGAGTAGCGGAATACTCAAGAGAGATTGCCAAGAGATACGGATACCGTGACAAGATGCTTGAAGATATTTACATGCTGGGACTTCTCCATGATGTAGGTAAGATCGGCATTCCGGATGCAATCATCAATAAGCCCGATAAGCTTACCGATGAGGAATTCGAAATCATAAAGAGCCATCCCGTTAAGGGAGCAAAGATCCTTGAGACCATCACCGAAATGCCTCAGCTTGCAACAGGCGCAAGATGGCATCACGAAAGATTCGGAGGAGGCGGATATCCCGACGGACTTAAGGGTGAAGCCATTCCTGAAGAAGCAAGGATCATCGCGGTAGCGGATTCATATGATGCAATGAGCAGCCGAAGAAGTTACAGAGACGTACTGCCTCAGGAAGTTATCAGACAAGAGATAGTCAAAGGCAGAGGAACACAGTTTGATCCGGTATTTGCAGATATCATGCTTCAGATGATAGATGAAGACACGCAGTACAACATGAGGGAAAAATAAGTACTTGATCTAATGATTTAAAGGGGATTCTTATGAGTCGGGGGAACGAAGAAAATGAGGTATTTAAATCCTCACACATGACGCTACTTTTGTGCTTTACCGTCTTTGCCGTGATCCTTATCGGTGAGTCCATATTACTGGACTGGGAAAGATGGGCACTGGTATTAGTCATCGCTGCGCTCTGCGGAGCGTGGGTCATGCATATTCAGCAGCTTCTTGCACCAACCGCAAGACTCTGGATATATGCCGTCATGATGATGATCGTGTACTTCTTCTACGGTACACACATGACGAGTACTTTTGATGCGGCACTTATCATGGTTGTGGTGATCATGCTCTATACCATCACCTGCGTAAGGCAGCTTATCTGGGTATGTCAGGGCACATTCTATGTAACATTCGCATACGATATTCTCACACTTCTTACAATGGGTGAAAAGTTTGACGCGCTCGCGATTACCAGAGCGGGTCTTCATGTTATTGTCGTTACGATTGCCGGATGGATCGGAAGAATGATCATCGACAACTGGACCGGCGTTACGAAGAGAACCGGTAAAGAGATCGAAGAACTTAAAGGCGCAACCGAAAGACTCGATAACTTCCTTGCTAACGTATCCCATGAAATCAGGACACCTGTCAATGCGGTTATCGGACTTACCGCAGTCATTGAAAAAGATGACGTGCCCGAAGGCGTGCAGGCCAACATCCGTGCGATCTCCGAAGCAGGCCACAGGGTAAGCGAACAGATCAGCGACATTCTCGACTTTACCGAGATCGATATGGGTAAGCTGGCTGTTACAAGAGAGACTTACATGATTGATTCTCTTGTTAACGACCTGCTCGTCCAGCTTTCTTTTACGGAGAGTTACGGACTTGAACTTATCGTTGATATGGATGCACATATTCCTTCGGAACTTGTGGGTGACGGAAGCAAGATCAAAAAGATTCTTTGGCATCTTATCGGGAACGGATATAAGTTCACCAAAGAAGGCGGAGTATATGTCCACATCTATCACGTAAAGAGAGATTACGGAATCAACCTGGTTCTCGAAGTTAAAGATACCGGTATCGGTATGAGTGAGACTGAGATAGAGCATGCTTATGAAAAGTTCTATCAGTCCGATTCGGGTAAGACCAGAACTGCAGGAGGCCTCGGACTTGGTATTCCCATCATCAGCGGATTTACCAGAGCAATGGACGGCGTACTTGCAATCGAAAGTGATGTGGGAGAAGGAACTACCGTACGCGTAAGTATCCCTCAGGAAGTTGAAAATGATTCGCCCTGCCTTGCGGTTAAAGACAGGGATAATTGCACTGTTGTAGGATTCCTGGGATTCATGACCACCGGACATCAGAGCGTCAGAGATTTCCATATGGAGATGGTAAACCATCTCGTATCCGGACTCGGTATAGGATTTAAGAGAGTTCAGTCCAGGGAAGAGCTTGAGAAGATAATCAGAAATGAAAAAGTTACACACCTGTTTGTAGGAACCGGCGAGTATCTCGAAAATATGGAATACATCGACAAGATCGCATCCGAGATGAATGTTGCGGTTGTTGCCGACAGAGGATTCGACGGAATAGTAGGAAGAGGCGTACAGCTCCTTCCCAAGCCTTTCTACGGAGCACAGGTTGTTAACTTCCTGAATCATACCTTTGACGGAAATGAAGAACGTCACGAAGAGAGAATGACCTGTCCCGGACTCAAAGTACTTGTTGTTGACGATGAGCCCATGAACCTTCTTGTTGCAAGAGGAATCTTCGAGACATACGGCATGGTAGTCTCCACTGCGGCAAACGGTCCCGAAGCAATTGAGATGTGCAGTGTTGAAGATTATGCTCTCGTATTCATGGATCACATGATGCCTGAGATGGACGGCGTTGAAGCAATGAAGAGAATCAGATTCAACGCATCCAGATTTAGAAAAGAAATTTGCATCGTAGCTCTTACCGCAAATGCAATCTCCTCCGCTAAGGAGATGTTTATTTCCGAAGGCTTCGACGGATTCATTCCCAAGCCCATCGAGATCAGCGAACTTGAGAGAGTGCTTAGAAGAGTACTTCCCAAGTCAGCAATCGTATTTGAAAAAGTCGACATGTCGGAGAAGAAGGAAACTCCTAAAGCTGCAGAGCGCAAGAAGGAAAAAGGCATCATGAGCCTTGCCGCAGCTTCCGCATCATCACGTCCTTCTTCACTTCCCGAAGAACTTGTAAAGCTCAGGGAAGCAGGTGTAGAGCCTGAAGACGGACTCAGATATTGCAGGGGCGATGTAGAATTCTACAAATCACTCCTTCTTGAGTATGCAAAGAATGTCTCCAAGAAGATCGCCGAATTAAATAAGTATCACGATACCGCAAACTGGAATGATTATTCCATCAGAGTCCATGCGGTTAAGAGTACATCCAAGATGATCGGAGCTGGGGATATTTCACAGCTTGCCAAGTATCTTGAGGATGTATCAAAAGCAGGCGATGCAGAGAAGATCGAAGAAAAGCATGAAGCATTCATGACGGGATATGAGACACTGATGCGAGGAATCAATACAGCACTGGGTGCTGAGGGAAGCGACCCTGCATCAGGTCGTGGCGATGAAGCCATGGAATTTTCACCCGAGGATGACGACGAGATTATGGAGTTTGCTCCGGAGGGCGAAAAATGAAAAAAAGAGCAAAGCAATTATATGATCAGATAATCAGCCCCGGCAGAAGCTTCCAGGAAAGGCTCTATATAATCCTCACATGGCTTGCCGAAATCGCGGTAGTTCTAGCACTTATCTGCGACATCATCATCGGTGAGAGCATCATCGAATGCCTGTCCCTGCTTGTTGCCGCGTTCATCACTCCCTTCGTGATCATCATCACAGTCCGTAAAAAGAAAACCGACCTCGGCGCCCTGATCGTTGCGATGTCGATAGTATTCATACTTCTGCCCATTGCATATTTCTACGGCGGCGGACTGACCGGCGGATCCAATGTATGGATTGTTGTTTCGTTCCTGTATATCGGACTTCTCTTAAAGAGCTTGCCCAGAAAGATCATGATGATCATTCTGACACTCTTTACCGTTGCGGAATATACCCTTGAATTCTGGTATCCCGATCTGGTGGTTTCGCATAGCAGGCCTGTATGGTATGCAGATTCATCGGTATCCGTACTCCTAGTCGGTTTCCTCGTATATGCAGTGGTCTACATCATGACCAAGATCTTCCAGTGGGAGAATGCGCGCGCTGTTGAACAGGCCAAGGAAATCGAAGAACTCAATAAAGCTCAGAGCAGATTCTTTTCCAGCATGAGCCACGAGATCAGAACGCCTATCAATACCATCATCGGTTTGAACGAGATGATCTTAAGGGAAGATATATCGGATGAAGTTGCGGATGATGCAAGAAATGTTCGTTCCGCATCGAAGATCCTTCTCTCACTTATCAACGACATACTTGATATGTCGAAGATCGAGTCGGGTAAGATGGATATTGTCATCCAGCCTTATGATGTTGGTGCAATGTTCTCCGATATCGTAAATATGATCTGGATCCGTGCGAATGAAAAAGGACTTAAATTCTCCATCGACGTAGATCCCGCACTTCCTTCAAGCCTTGTTTCCGATGAAGTAAGGATCAAGCAGATACTTATTAATCTCTTGAACAATGCGGTTAAGTATACCGAAGAAGGAAGCGTAACTCTTTCGATACATTGTAATAAGACAAAGCCCAATAAGGTGCTTGTAACATACTCTGTTGAAGATACCGGAATCGGTATCCGTAAAGAGAGCATCCCGCTTCTGTTCGATGCATTCAGACGAGAGGATCAGAAACATACAAGATACATCGAAGGTACCGGTCTCGGACTTTCGATCGTTAAACAGCTTGCGGATCTACTCGGCGGAGAAGTTTCCGTAAACAGTATCTATACCAAGGGTTCAACATTTGCATTTACTCTCGAGCAGGAGATTGCGGATGAAAGAGCTCTGGGTAAATATGAGCCCGCAAGATTCAAGGGTGCAAGGAAGAATGAATATCATCAGACATTTGAGGCGCCTTCCGCAAAGGTTCTCTTAGTCGATGACAACAGCGCAAACCTTATGGTTGCAACTAAGCTTCTCAGAGATACCAAGGTTCAGGTATCTGCAGTTGAGAGCGCAGCAGAGGCGCTGAGGCTTACCGCAGAGGAACACTTCAATGTAATTCTCATGGACCATATGATGCCGGAAATGGACGGTATCGAATGTCTCCATGCCATAAGAGAACAGAGAGGCGGACTTTGCAGGGAAGTTCCCATTGTAGCGATGACCGCAAATGCAGGAAGCGAAAACCAGGCTCTATACAGAAGAGAAGGATTCGACGGATATCTCCTCAAACCCTTCGAAGCTGTTGAACTTGAAAAGACGATCATCGATTTCCTTCCCGAAGATATCGTTACCATCGAGGATGAAAGTCTTCGTTCCGAAACCGATAAGATAGTAAGAGCTTCGAGAAAGAAGATTCCCATCCTGGTTACTACGGACAGTATCGCGGATATTCCCAGAAGCCTTCTTAAGTCACTTAAGATTCCCATTGTGCCTTACAAGGTATATACCGCAAAGGGCGTCTTCTATGACGGAGTTGAAGCAGAGGGCGATGTCATATTAAAGTATCTTGATAAAAAAGATGTCACTGCTCGAAGTGAAGCGCCCGATACCGCGGATTATGAAGCATTCTTTGCAGAACAGCTTTCGTACGCACAAAATATCCTTCACATCTCGACTTCCAAAAACACCAGCCACGGTTATGAGAAGGCCTGTGAAGCAGCGGTTTCTTTTTACAATGTATTTGTATTCGATTCGGGAAGCTTATCAAGCGGAACAGGTATCATGACACTTGCAGCCAAGTCCATGGTTGATGAGGGTGTTACGGATATCAAGGCCATTATAAAAGAACTTGAGAAGAAAAAGAGTAAGATCAACTCCGGTTTCATTATGGATACCACCGAGTATCTGTACCGTGGAGGCAGATTGTCCGAGACAGCGTATAAGATTACCAATGCATTCATGTTCCATCCCGTAATTCAGATGAAGAACGGATTTATGAAGGTGGGCAGGGTAATCGTAGGCGGAAGGAACAGGTCCAGGGATAAATATATCACCGGAACTCTCAGCAATCCTTCGGATATCGATACCTCGATACTCTTTATCACTTATGTCGGAATGAAGAAGGCGGAGGTCGAAGAGATCAAGGCCAAGGTTCTCAAGATTGTTCCTTTCGAGGTGGTTTATTGCCAGAAGGCAACTTCAGCGATCGCCATAAACTGCGGACCCGGAACATTCGGACTGCTCTTTAGCAGAAAATAAGGAGTCTTTATGGGATTATTTAAGTCAAAAGCCGCTGCCGGTCTGGATATGATAATGAGTCGTATAGATATGAACATGTCCAACAATTACAAGGATGCGGCTCAGATGAACTATAAGGAGCTTTTGGATGCCTTCGAGGAGGCTGATAAGGCGGGCAGTTTAAAGCCCAAGGAGAAGCCTGTATATGCGGCCAAGGTCGAGGAATACGGCATCAGGCTCAAAGGCTATACCCATAAGGATCAACAGCCCTATTGGCACTGAAAAATCGCATAAAATGACTGAAAAGGAAGGCCCCTGCGCCTTCCTTTTTTAATTGAGAGAAAGGGGCATTTGTGGTATTATTTAAGTTGGTTTTTTGTGCAGGATAACAGTAAATGGGGATAGAATAGGAGGCCGGATATGAAGAGAATCGGAATGCTTACAAGCGGCGGTGACTGTCAGGCTCTTAATGCTGCTATGAGAGGTGTTGTTAAGACTATCGCTCACAGCGGACAGGAAGTAGAGATCTATGGCTTTATAGACGGATACAGAGGACTTATTTACGGTAATTTCCGCATGCTTACCGGCAAGGATTTTTCCGGTATCCTCACCAAGGGCGGAACCATCCTCGGCTCCTCCAGAACTCCTTTTAAGACCATAACCGAGCCCGATGAGAACGGCCTTGATAAGGTGGATGCGATGCTCCAGAACTACCACAAATTAAGGCTTGACTGTCTGGTGGTCCTCGGAGGAAACGGTTCACATAAGACTGCAAATCTTTTAAGCGAGCATGGATTAAATGTCGTTACGTTGCCCAAGACTATCGATAACGATCTGTGGGGAACCGATATGACATTCGGATTTCAGAGTGCGGTGGATATCGCAACTCAGGCGATTGACTGCATTCACACCACAGCGGCATCACACGGAAGAGTATTTATCGTTGAGGTAATGGGTCACAAAGTCGGATGGCTTACTCTTAATGCCGGAATGGCAGGCGGTGCCGACATCATTCTTGTTCCCGAGATCCCCTACGATATCAAGAAGATAGTCGATAAGATCGAAGAAAGAGAAAAAAGCGGAAGCAGGTTCACTATCATTGCGGTTGCAGAAGGTGCAATCTCCAAGGAAAAAGCCAAGATGAGCAAGAAGGATCGCAAGAAGGCGGATGAAAAGTCCCAGTATCCTTCTGTTTCATATGAGATAGCAGATCAGATATTCCGGAAGACAGGTCGTGAAGTCAGGGTGACCGTTCCCGGTCATACCCAGAGAGGCGGAAGCCCTTGTCCGTACGACAGAGTATTTGCTACCAGGCTTGGTGCGGAAGCCGGAGAACTGATACTTAATAATGAATACGGATTCATGGTCGGTTACAGAAACCGTGAGATAGTCAAGGTGCCTCTTGATGAAGTGGCAGGAAAGCTCAAATATCTCGATCCCGATGCAAGCATCATCAAGGAAGCCAAGCTTACCGGAATATCATTCGGAGACTGATAAATGTCCTATACGGCTCTATACAGAAAATTTCGTCCGACCAACCTCTCTGAGGTCAGAGGTCAGGATCATATAGTTACGACGCTACGCAATCAGCTCAAGAATTCAAGGATCGGTCATGCGTATCTTTTTACCGGAACCAGAGGAACGGGTAAGACTTCCATCGCTAAGATCCTTGCAAGAGCTGTAAACTGCGAACATCCCACGGATGACGGTCCCTGCGGAGAGTGTGATTCATGTAAGGCAATAGCTGACGGATCTTCACTTAACGTTTATGAGATCGATGCTGCGTCAAATACCGGCGTTGACGGTGTAAGAAATATCATTGAAGGTATTACCTACCGCCCCACACTCGGTAAGTACAAAGTCTATATCATAGACGAGGTTCACATGCTTTCGGAGTCTGCATTCAATGCACTTCTGAAAACACTTGAAGAGCCTCCCGAATGGGCGATATTCATACTTGCGACAACGGAAGTACATAAGCTTCCCGCAACCATTCTTTCCAGATGTCAGAGATATGACTTCAAGCGTATCAGAATCGATACGATTGTAGGCAGAATGAAGGAACTGATGGAGGCGGAAGGAAGAGAAGCCGATGATAAGGCTCTCAGATATATCGCAAGGAAAGCGGACGGTTCAATGAGAGATGCATTGTCACTCCTTGACCAGGCAATCGCATTCCAGTCAGACGGACCTTTGTCCTATGACAAGACTCTCGAAGTTCTCGGTGCCGTTGATACCGAAGTATTCAGCAGACTTTACAGAGGAATCATAAACAGGGATACCCTTCAGTGCGTAGGAATCATCGACGAGATGACCATGCAGGGTAAGGAATTAACCCAGTTTGTTACGGACTTTGTATGGTATCTGAGAAATATAATGCTGATCGTCGCATCACCCGATACCGCAAAGATGATCGACATCTCATCTGAGAACATGGTCAGACTTCGTGAAGATGCGGGAATGAGTGAACTCGATTCCGTTATCAGATATATCAGGATCTTCTCGGAACTTACATCACAGATAAGATATGCATCTCAGAAGAGAGTATATGTCGAGATAGCGTTCATCAGATGCTGCGAGCCCAGAATGGCTGTTAAGGATCCCGAATCATTGACAGACAGAGTACTTGCTATTGAGAAGAGACTCGAAGACGGAAACTTCGCATTCAGACCTCAGGCACAAGGCACAGGTGATGCACCCGTTATCAGAGAAGATATCAAGATGCCCGAAGCTCCCAAGGCACTTCCCGATGAAGTAAGAAAGCTTATCGAGAACTGGCCCAAGATAATATCCGAGTGTGCAAATGACATGCCCGGCATGAAGATCTGCAAACCTGTTTTGGGAGATGACGGAAAGCTGGTTTTGTATTTCCCTGCGGGAGATATGGCGGCAAGACTTCTTTGCAATGAGAACCAGCACAATGACTTAAATGAGATTTTTGAGAATCATGCCGGAGCGTCGGTTGATTTTTCCATCAAGGAAACAGACAGCGACGAGATGTTCGAAGCAGGATTGTATGATCTCAGAAATATGGTAAAACCCGGTACCGTTAATGTACCGATAGATACAGAAGAAGATACGGAGGAATTTTAAATGGCAAAACACGGAGGATTTCCCGGCGGAGCTATGCCCGGAAATATGGCTAATCTGATGAAGCAGGCACAGCGTATGCAGCGTCAGATGGAAGAGGGCAGAAAAGAGCTTGAGAGCACCGAATTTACCGGCTCTGCAGGCGGAGATGCCGTTAAGGTTACCATCAACGGAGCACGTGACGTTCTTTCCATTACTCTCGATAAGGACATTGTAGATCCCGATGATGTAGAGACTCTTCAGGATGCGATCCTTGCAGCAATCAAGGATGCAATGACTAAGGCTGATGAAGCCGGCGAGAAGATCATGGGAATGAGCGGAATGCCCACAGGATTATTCTAAATGGAACTTTACAGCGGATATGTAAACAGGCTTGTTTCGGAACTGGCCGCACTTCCCGGAATCGGTGATAAGTCGGCACAGAGACTTGCTTTTCATATGATCAATATGCCTCCCGAGAAGGTCAAGAGGCTTGCCGATACGATGATAGAGGCAAGGAGCAGGGTTAAATACTGCTCATGTTGTTATACGCTGACCGATACCGAAACATGCCCCGTGTGTTCAAATCCTGCAAGAGACCATGCAACCATCATGGTGGTCGAAGATACCAGGGATATGTCCGCATATGAGAAGACCCAGAAATACGGCGGTGTTTATCATGTTCTTCACGGAGCCATAGCACCCATGCTCGGTGTCGGACCTAATGATATCAAGATCAAGGAACTGGTTGAGAGATGCTCGGATGAAGCAAATCCCGTAAGCGAAGTTATACTTGCAACCAATTCAAGTATCGAAGGCGAAACAACCGCCATGTATATCAGCAAACTCATTAAGCCACTCGGCGTAAAGGTTACACGTATCGCAAGCGGTGTGCCCGTCGGAGGAGATCTGGAATATATTGATGAGATTACCCTTACACGTGCACTCGACGGAAGGGTTGAAGTTTAAATGAGGCCCGGTGAAAGCTTCGCTTTCACGACCTGAATGAATGTCGCGTACGCGACTATAAAAGGAGGAATAAATGTCAGTTACTTCAAAAGAGTTCGGATGCAGCCGTGACGGAAGAGAATTAAGACTCTACACCATCACCGGCAAAAACGGATTGACCGCAGTTGTTACCAACCTCGGTGCCATCCTCGTAAGCCTTATCGTTCCCGATGCTCAGGGAAACAAAGAGGACGTTGTTCTCGGATTCGACAAGGCAGATGATTATTACGGAAATCCCAGCTTCTTCGGCGCAACGATCGGACCTAATGCTAACCGTATCGGAAATGCAGAGTATGAGATAGACGGAGTTCACTACGAACTTGATATCAACGATAACGACAGAAACAATCTTCATTCACACATCGAAAACGGATACCACAAGAGAGTATGGGATGTGGATAATGATGACAACAGTGTCACCTTCTCCATCGAGGATCCCGCAACACTCGGATTCCCCGGAAACAAGAAGCTCTCTGTTACCTACACCGTAACCGATGACAACGAGCTTAAGCTTCACTATGTAGGAAGCAGTGATGAGAACACCATTCTCAATCCTACCAATCACTCATACTTCAACCTCGACGGCTTTAAGTCAGGATGCATTTGTCAGCATAAGATTCAGATCGAAGCAGATGAATTCACTCCTACCGATAACGAGTCCATTCCCACCGGTGAGATCGCATCCGTTAAGGGAACTCCCATGGATCTTACTTCTCCCACCGTTATTAAGGATCACATCGATGATGATTTCGAGCAGCTTAACTTCGCAGGCGGATATGATCATAACTTCTGCGTAAGAGGATATGACGGAACCCTTCGTAAGGTTGCTACCGTTTGGGCAGCTAAGAGCTCCAGAGTAATGGAAGTTTATTCCGATCTTCCCGGAGTTCAGTTCTATGCAGGTAACTTCATCAAGGAAGGACAGGTCGGTAAAGACGGCGCCGTATTTAACAAGAGATACGGACTTTGCCTCGAGACCCAGTTCTATCCCGATGCAATCCATCATGCTAATTTCCAGAGCCCTGTTTTCGGACCTGAAAGAAGTCTTGATACCACAACAATCTACGCATTTAAATAATCGATAAAATGGCTAAATTTCGCGCGATCAAGGGGGGCAGATCGGACGATCAGTCGCCTGATGATTACAGAAGCAAATTGAAAAAGCACAAGGCGATGAACGCTTACAGGACAATGCTCTTTATTGTCCTGATTCTTGTGCTTATTTTAATCATCTATGCGAGATTTCAGTCCCATGTCTATACCGGTTACGAGGTTCTTGCAGCTCACGAAAGAAACGTACCCGATTCCCAGAGAGATATAAGACTCGGCCACAGTATATTGTCATACAGCCACGATGGTGCTCATTGCATAGATGCGGATGGCAAGACAGTGTGGGATCAGGGATATGAGATGCAGGACATAAGAATCTCCGAGTGTAATGGAACCGTTGCCATTGCATCCTATAACGGAAGAGACGTTTATATTCTTAATGAGCAGGAAAAACTCGGAAGCTTTAAGACCAATTTCCCTATAAGGGATGTGGCTGTAGCTCAGACCGGAAGAGTTACTCTTGTACTAAACGGCGGAGAAAGTACTCTTATAAATACGTATTCTCCTGCCGGAGATCTTCTCTACAGCGGACAGATGCATATGTCCGGAAGCGGATATCCCGTAAGCCTGGCTCTTTCGCCTGCGGGAAATCTTCTGTGTGTAAGTTTTATCTATGTGGATGCGGGAACCGTTAAATCCACCATAGCTTTCTATAATCTTACCGAGGTCGGCGATAACTATACCGATTTCCTCGTAAGCTCTTATGACTATACCGATCTTATCGTTCCCGAAGTCGGATTCCTCGACGATTCAACGGCATATGCCGTGGGCGATGAGAGATTCATGATCTACAAAGGCGCAGAGCAGCCCGAATCTATCGGAGAGCATCTTATCTCCGATGAGATCAAGTCAGTATTTACCGGAAACGGCTATTTGGGTCTTGTTTTCAGATCAAATGATTCTGACGCAAGATACAGAATGGATGTTTATGATTCGGGAGATAATCTCGTAGAGAAATTTGATATAGATTTCGAATACACGGATGTGCTTTTCGAAGAGAGTGATCTTGTGATATATAATGAAGCTTCCTGTCTTATCTATACATACAGGGGCAAGGTAAAATTCAATGATTCTTTCAGAAGTGCCGTAAGACTGATGATCCCTACGGATAAGGCTTACAGGTACGTGTTGTCTACACCGGCTTCGGTGGATACCATCAGACTTAACTGATCATCAATATTAATACTTAATCTCTGAGCAGGGCAAGGATTCCTTCCCTGCTTTGATTTGCTTGTGACATCATTGTGTCACCTACCTGCTGGAGAATGTTGTTAAGGCTGAGGGAGACCATTTCCTTGGCCATATCGGTATCACGGATGCGGGATTCTGCAGCCTGGGTGTTTTCAACGGTTGCTTCGTTGTTATTGATGGTGTGTTCGAGTGCGTTCTGCTGTGCACCGATATCGGAACGGGCCTTGCTGATAACTGCCAGGGCGTTCTTGATTTTGTTTATTCCTTCTTTTGCATCGACAGAGGTAAGGACGCTTACATCGTTTACTCCAATGATGTCGGCATTCATTCTGGGGATGTTAAGATATATGCCCACACCTGCTTCGGAACCTGACTGGATCCAGAGATTTCTGTTTTCTTCTCTGACGGTAATATTGGTGAGGGCGGTAGAATTAACTGCGCCGTAACGATCGGTGTTCCCTTCATAGTAGCTTTCGGCATCTTCGGGGTTATCAAAGGATCTGCTTGAGTAGATTGCCAGGGTGCTGCCGTTTACGATGGAAAGATAATTGGAGTGGCTTACCAAAAGTTCGCCGTTTGATCCGGGGGTGGCGCCGTTGGGCATGTTGTTGCTGACGAGTTCATAGAGCTTGCTTACTATGTCGGCCCCGTTGTTTAAATCCTGTATTCCGAGTGTATAGTTGTGAGTTACTTTGCCGGTCAAGTCGGCAGCGGTACTGCTTGCATAGGGAATGCTTTTATCGAAGGTGATCTTGAATGCTTCGTCGCAATGTGCGCTGCATGTGAAAGTGAATGATTTACCGTCAATGAGATCCATTCGGTCAGCGGTAACTTTGCTGAAATCCAGTGTTGCGGCGGAGTGGTACCGACCATCGAGAGTTTGATAGCTTTCGGTAAGGTGTCCGGAGGTTGCGGCGGGAGACGTTACAAGAGGGACATCGATAAATTCCGGTGAAGCGTGTATGTCATCGAAAATAGTTCTTTCGTTAAAAGAGGTTGTCTTACCTACGCGGGAGATCTCAAGTTTAAGAGCATTGATTTCCTGCTGTATGTAGAATCTGTCAATTGCGGTATTTGTATCGTTTGCTGCCTGAATGCTGAGCTCATTCATTCTGTGCAACATGGAAGCAACCTCAGCAAGAGATCCGTCAGCTACCTGACATAAAGATACTCCATCCTGAGTATTGGTGGTTCCCTGTGATAATCCTCTGACCTGTCTGCGTAATTTTTCCGAAATGGCAAGACCTGCAGCATTGTCAGCTGCACGATTGATTTTGTAACCCGAGGCGAGCTTCTCGGTATTTTTAGAGATATTTCCTGTTGTAATCCCGACATTACGGCTTGCGAACATTGCCGTCATGTTGGTTTGAACGGACATTCCCATTTTGGTCTCCCGGATAACCTTTTTCGCGAAATAAAAGACGATACCGAGATCCTTCTCAGAATTGCAATGTCCGTTTGCAAATATCGTTGCTTTACATATGTTTTATCGGTATTTTTCTGGAAACATTTAGTATTTATCGGGTTTTTATGCCCTATATAGGCTAAAAGTCAGGAAACGCGCGGGATTCAAGTAGTTTATTAAGTAAAAATGTTTAGTTTTTCGGGATTTTAGGGTATAATATAGCGTGTTTTTTTACACTGGGATGTGAAAAGGAGAAATTATGAAAAAGAAAATGACATTTCGAAAGAGGTCTTTTGCCATAATTTTAAGCCTTATGATGGCCGTAAGCGCCCTTTCAGGCTGTACTTTTGGCAATAACGCCCCCACCGTAGCGGAGGACGATGATTCTATCGAGGTTCCCGAGGTAAAGGGTAAGGAAGAGAGTGTTGGTGCTTTTACAGTTCTCGTACCCAAGGGAATGTCTGCTGATGAGCAGGGCAGTGAGAGCTGCATCAAGCTTGTCGATGATGAGGATGAAGACAAATATATCCTTATTCAGGTAGCAGAGAAGGATGAAGCTAAGGATTATGTTAAGACTCTTATGGAAGAGGATGATAACTATTCCGAAGAATCTTTTACCATAGCTGATGTAAAGTGGACCGGAGCTTCTTATAAGAAGTCAGTTGTCCTTTACGGAAAGATCGATAAGAAGACCATTTTCGTAACTTATGAAGGCTATAAGCCCACCGATGATATCCCTGTTGCAGTTCTTGCATCACTTCAGGTAGATGAGGATGCCGAGAGCGTAGGAATCAACGGAGCATCTAAGGGAGGCACCTTCGTATACGGAGAAGGACTCTTCACCGTAGAGTATTCAGGATTTTATCGTCTTGCAGAGAATTCCGAGCTTGGGGATCTCATTGCAACCGACGGAAGCCAGACTGTATATGTAACCGCATTCGATGATATGGATGATGCGATGTATGCATACAGCAAGCTTGAAGATTTCGATTACGATGAAGAAGAGATCGAAATCGGAGATCACACAGGATATTTCTGCACCTACGAGGATTTCTTCGGAGATACCGCTGCAGAGTTCTTCCTTCCCTTTGATTACGAGTATGTAAACGGAAGCTACAAGATGGTATGCATTTACATCCATACCACAGCTGACGATTATGATACCGCTGTTAATGACGAGTTCATGGCTCTTATCAACAGCATCGAGATTGATGAGTCTTGCAAGACCTCTACTTCACTCGGAGGATCTTCATCAGGCTCAGGCAGCTCAGGCGGCGGAAATTCCAATAACTCTAATGTAACCGATGCTGAAGAGTATTGGGAGAGAGGCTGGTACGGATGGTGGATCGTATACGATGCATGTTCCGACTATTCCGATAATATCGGATATGCTTATGACTGCCTTGCTACATTCGATGTAGACGGTGATGAAGTTCACTGGCAGCTTGTAGATGCAGATGGAGATCAGGATGTAGATCTTTACATGGAGCTTCTTTCTGATTCTACCGTATCCGGATGGCTCCTTGCAGATCACGGTGATATCCTCGGATATGATATCGATTATGCTGAATTCATGATTGATCCCGAATCCGATTCACAGCTCCTTGACGATTACATTTCATTTTCCGTTAACCTCTATGACGATAATGGAGATTATGTAATTACCATGAAGGGATTCCTTCGTCCTTGGGGAGCAGATTGGGAAGAGTTCTATGATGTTGATGTAAATGACCTTCCTGAGATCTGCGTAAACTTCACTACCAACTATGCCGACATGTTCGCATTCAACTATGATGATTGGTATGTGGGAATGATGAACAAGCCTTTCCCCGGCCTCTGGGCATCACAGGAATAAACACCGGATCCGTAACAAAGGACAAAAATTTAGCCCTTGCCACAATGGTGGCAAGGGCTTTTTTCGTAATCTATTATGCCCAAGGGTCCTGAGCTACGGGCTTTCTGATATCCGCAAGAAGCATCTGCTCCCACAGGAACCATTTTCCGGTGCTTCCCTGTTTCCTAAGAGTGATTGGACGCTCGGTGTCTGCACCGCCGGATCTTATGAAAAGTCTTGCATATCCCTCGTTGTCATATGAGTAAGGATTGGAGAAGACTTCGACCGTAAAAGGTTCGGAAGGAACATAATTGTTGTCCGGCTTTGCACCTTCGAAATATGAAACAGGTACGTATGTCTTGCCGTCCATGAATCTGTCTCTGAGGAACTGGAGCTCTAAGTTACTTAAGGGCTGAGGTCCTTTCAAGAAATTCAGCATCTCTATTCCCGCATCCTTATTTGCTGCATATGCACAGAGTGCACATACGGTAAGAGCTGCCGTTTTGAAAGGGGTGTCCATACTGCTTTCGGGAAGAGCCTGAAGCTCTGCAAGATTGTCCGGAAGCTTGGTGAAAGTGATTCGTTCTATCTGATGACTGTCCGATCCCATAAGATCTCCTTTCATTATCACGGTTTTGATCCCGTGTTATTCAGCATCTTCGATTACGATTCCCTTGATCTCTGCCTTATGACGGTACATTCTTTCGTCGGCACGGTTTACGGTGTTATGAACGGATCTGTCCTTGGTAGGAATGTATTCTGCAATTCCTATAGCAATGGAAATGTAGTCATCGGGAAGAGGCGCCTGATCCGAATAGGGACTCAGCTTGGAGGTGATCTCATCAAAGAGATTGCCCCTGTTTATATAATCATCGCCTGTGAGGATGGCAATGAATTCGTCACCGCCCACTCTGTATACGGGGCTGTGTTTGAAGACATTACATATCAATCTGCAGGCTCTTACGATATAATCGTCGCCGGCTTCATGTCCCTTTGAGTCATTCATGAGTTTGAGGTTATTGATGTCAAACATCGCGATCGCGAAGTTGATATTTGCATCAGAATTGATCTGGGATTGAAGGAACATCTCTTTGTCATCGTAAGCTCGTCTGTTACTTACATTGGTAAGAGGATCCTTCTTCATAATGTCCACCAGCCTCTTATTGATAAGATCGAGGCTGAGTGCATGACGGAATTTATCGAATACCAGTCCGAGACGGCTCTGATATGTCTGCAGGAGGTGGTTTAAAATCTTATCCATGCAATCCCTGAAGATTACATATCCGAAAGCATCCGCACCTTCGTGAAGTGCAAGGAATGCATAGAGCCTGTTCTCGTCCTCGGGATCGTATCCGGGAATAAGTGATGCGGAAGGGAATCTCTTGGATGTGTATTCTGTTCCGTTCTCCATGGAAAAGAGAACTTCCATGCTCGAGCTGTATCCGTCCTTGGAAAGCTCGATATTAGGATCGTTTATGGAAAGACCGAAATTGGGCTCCAGAAGTATATGGAATGATTCTCCCTCAAAAGAATGATCGAGAAGGAGAAGGTCATGAAGTCTTAAACAAAATTCCGAGAAAGTAATACTGGATAAAACCGTTGAGTCGATAAGATTGAGCTTACGGTTAAAGTAAGTATTCTCCGCTCTCTTGGAGAATGCCATTCGTCCCATGCGGCGTCTGAGCTCATCGCAGTGCCCCACGTCATCACATTTGCAGCTTTCTCCGGGGATGAACTTACAGGGAATAATCTCCTCCATGGGGATTTCTTCTCCCACAAAGAGCTTCTTCCACATTTCACCGCATGCTTCACCCATCTGGACAAAGCACTGATCCACGGATGCGATGGAAGGATAGAAAATCCTGCTGTCATCGATATGGTCATAACCTGTTACAAGAACCTGTCCGGGTACATCGATACCGTTATTTCCCAGGGTTATGCAGGTTTCCATTGCAAGACCGTCATTTGCACAGATTATTGCATCGGGAAGAGGTTTGCCCTCTGCGCAATATGCGTTGAAGTATCTTGTAACTGCGGCATTTTCCCATTTGGTATAATGCACGTCTAACAGATCGCCGGGTCTTCCGTTTTCTTCCAGATAATCCCTTACACCCTTTAATCTGAGTTCTGAATCAAGGGAATCATCGGTTCCTGCCATGAAGATAACGGTCTTAACTCCGTGCTTTTCACTTAGGTGGGTGCACATTTCCTTGGTTGCCACATAGTTATCGGAACCGATGTAATAAGCTCCGTTGCGGCGAACACCCTGAAGTATTACGGGGATGTTTGCTTCGCCGCACTTTTTGACAATACGGTCTACTTCGTCCTTGAAATCAAGGCCGCTTCCGAATATGACTGCGCCGTCAAAATCACTGAAGTTCGGCAGTCTGAATATATTAAGTTCTCCGGTTCTGTTGGCTGTAGAATCGATATATGTCGGATAACCGGTAAACAAGAATAAATCCGCTTTTTCGGACTTAAGAGATTCCTTCAAACCGGTAAGAAACTGAGTTAAGATTTCACAACACCAGCCTGTGGTGAACACGGCTATCTTTTTTTTCATTAAATGATCCCTCGCCAGGTGCACTATATAAACAATTATACCATTTGTGGGACAATTTATAAGACCCTACTTGAAAAATAGAAATTAGTGTATAATAGATTAGTTGAGCGGATAGTCTAGACTTACTCAAGAGGGGAATATGGATTACAGACAATTTCTGATTGAAAACTGGGACGCAATAGATAAGGCTAATGCGGCGGATTACCCTAACGGGGTTGATTCCACCGGATACAGGGCTGAGAAACATATAGCATATCTCGGGGATTATGATCCTGCGCATATGCTTAATCTGTATTATCCCGAAGATTTTAAAGCAGACAAGAAGATCCCTACCGTCATCTATATTCATGGCGGCGGATGGATGTACGGAAATGCAGATATTTCCGAAAGATATCTCGGCTTTTTGGCTTCATGCGGATATGCCGTAATGGCCATGAACTATACGCTTCTTCAAAACGGAAATCTGTCCGTTATCGTAAAAGAGATCTATTCAGCGATGCACTGGCTCGAAAAGTACG
This sequence comes from uncultured Lachnospiraceae bacterium, assembly GCA_902794095.1. Lineage (GTDB taxonomy): Bacteria > Bacillota > Clostridia > Lachnospirales > Lachnospiraceae > AC2028. The sequence continues at coordinate 349,154 of CADBFZ010000003.1, forward strand.
GACCTGCAAGGGGATTTGACTTGGGCAAGGTTTTAGTATGCGGAGATTCGGCCGGCGGACATCTGTCAGTTCTTACAACCTGTATATCACTCAGTGAAAAGCTTCAGGAGATCTACGGAGTAAAAGCACCTTCCTATAAGATAAGCGCTGTATCCGTAAGTTCACCCGTTGTGGAGACAAGTAAGCTCTATATAAACGGCGAAGAGGGAACGGATCTTGGAGAAGGAACCGCTAAAGCTTACGTCGATATGATGCTGGGAGAGCAGGGAGAAAAGGCACCCTGGAACGGACATATGGCAGCTTCCGAGACCGTGCCCGGACTGAAGCTTCCTCCTGTTTACATCATCGATTCCGAAATGGATTCCCTTAACGCACACACCGGATACCTGAAGAAGATCCTCGATGATAATTCCTGTGAACATGAAGATATCTATTGGACCAAGGAAGAGGGAATACACCTTCTTCACGTATTCAATATAAGCCATCCCGAGTGGAAGGAAAGCATCGAAGCCAATAAAGGCATGCTTGATTTTTTTGAAAGGACAATCGCCAAATGAGACGTCCCGACATTAAGATCAATCCAAAAGTAATAAAGATATGCGGACTTGTCCTTGCGGGCATTGTATTTTTCATACTCAGCCTGCTGTCCTGCAGCGTACTCTGGATGTACTCCGTCTGGGGTAAGAACCTGTCCATCAACGATTTTCTGTTCCAGGTACAGATGCTTGAGGGAACCGGCAACGAAATGGTCATTAAGTACCTGCTCGGCGCTCTGCTTCCCGCGGTTGTCATCACTGCCGTACCTGTCGCTCTTTTTATATTTTTCACCAAGAAGGAAAAAGAATACATTCCCCATCTTCTCAAGTGGAGCTTCATCTCTGTGATTATAGCCACTTGGGGTGTGTTCCTTTTTGGAATGAAGTGGCTTAAGGTTGATGAGTATTTCGGATTTGCGGGATTTAGGGCCGGCACTGCCGAGGCATATATTCCTCCCGAAATCGAAACCATAATCCCCGAAACCGTGGTTATATCATCCGGCGCAGAGACCCAGGTGAATGAATGGGCCGATTTCCAGATGGCACTTGCCCGTGAAGAGACTCCCTGGACAAAGGGTGATTCAAGGGATTTCATCGAAAGCTACTATGTGGACCCCGCAACCGTCGATCTTGTATTTCCCGAGAAGAAGAGAAATCTCATCTTCATATATCTCGAATCCATGGAGATGACATTTGCCAACCGAGAAGTTGGCGGAGCATTTGATGAAAACGTAATTAAGAACCTGACACTTCTGTCACAAGAAAACGAAAACTTCTCCGGAACATACGGAGAGGGTTCCATGCTTGATGGCGGATATGCATACAGCGGAGGCACCTGGACCATCGGTGCGATCTTCTCGTCAACTTCGGGAATTCCCCTTCAGACAAGCGGACTTGCAGATCACAATGACATGAATACCCAGGATGCTTTCTATCCTACCATTACAACCCTCGGTGACATTCTTCATGATGCCGGATACAGACAGGTATTCATGATCGGATCGTCCGCAATCTTCGGTGGAAGACAGCTTTACCTTACCAATCACGGTGAGTTTGAATTCAGGGATCTTAACTGGGCGAAGCGTACCGGACATCTTCCCGCAGGTTACTATGTATGGTGGGGATATGAAGATCAGAAGCTCTTCTCATATGCCAAGGAGACCCTGGAAGAATTAGGTTCCGGAGATGAGCCTTTTAACTTCACAATGCTTACCGTAGATACCCATATGACCGGCGGATATACCTGCGAGCTTTGCGGAAATGAATTCGAAAACAGATATTCCAATGTATATGCATGCTCGGATAAGCAGGTAAGTGAATTTATCGAGTGGATCAAGCAGCAGGATTTCTACGAAAATACCACTATCATCCTTATGGGAGATCATCCCACAATGGATGCGACATATTGCAGAAACATAGATAATGATTATGTAAGAAGAGTATATACATGCGTACTTAACGCACCGGTATCGCCCGTGCGTACTGCTTACAGATCATATTCGACACTGGATATGTTCCCGACAACTCTTTCGACTCTGGGCGTTGAGATACCCGGCGGAAGACTGGGACTTGGAACAAGTCTTTATACCAATCAGAGAACTCTGACGGAAGAACTGGGATATGCGTCTGTTTCCAGCTCACTTTCAAGATTCTCATCATTCCTTGATGAGCTGGGAGATATTATTCCTACGGATGCTTCCGGCAACCAGATCATTTACAATGACGACGGAAGTGTGACCATTCACGGAGAGGATGGAAGCTTAGTAACAATGTATCCCGACGGATCGCAACTTGTAGTCACACCCGACGGGATACAAACAATAATCGCTATAGATGGAACTCAGACGGTTTTACCGGATTTATATGTATTCCCGGAGGAAACTACCTCACCGAACTGATCCCTTCATTTTCTTCTTGGTCTCATACATCGTTTCATCGGCGCGCTTGATGCAATCATCGATTGTTTCGGGGGCGCCTTTAAATATGGACATACCGTATGCGATGGAGACTCTTTCTTCGGGAGAAATGTTTTCGTTGTTCATAACAGAGCTCATTTCATCTATAAAACTCTGCATCTGTTCATCACGAAGATCGAAAGCTTTTCCTTCGAGAAGAACCACGAACTCATCGCCGCCTATTCGGTATACGGGGCTGTTCTTGAATGCGATACAGATAAGCTTGCAGGCATTCTTGATATATTCGTCACCGGCATAATGACCCAGCTCGTCGTTGATCTTCTTGAGGTTGTTGACATCGAAGAGGATGATACCGAAATCAAGATTTCCTTTTCTCTCTGCCTTCTTACGGATTTCCTCAAGGCGAGTCTCGTAAGCGGTACGGTTCTTGACGTGTGTAAGTGCGTCAACATGTGAAAGCTCACGGATGGAATCGTTGATGGCCTTCAGGTACATAGCCTTTCTGGCTTTTTCAATAGCGGAGTTAAATCTCTCACAGTATTCTCTGATTGCCTTGGATTCGATCTTGTCATAGCAATCAACGAAGCAGAGATATCCGATTCTTATCTCTCTTTCGTGAACGGGTAAGAATACATACAGATGCTTTTCGTCATCCTCGGATATTCCGGGAACAAGAGTCTTGGTATGTACGGAACGGATATTTTGAACCTTTCCGTTTCTGAGTGAGTAGATAACGTCCTGCTTATCGCTGTAAGTATCGGTATCTGTAATGGATACTCCGGTTTCAATCTCGGATCTGTATGCCGTGGGATCAAAGAGGATATGGAAGTTATCACCCTCGAAGATATGCTCGTTAGTGATGCTGTCTGTAAGAGCACGCTTTATATCATTATATGATTCGCAGTCCATGATGATTCTCTCGAGATTGAGAGTATGCCATGTTGCACTGCTGGAAAGCTGCATTTTTCTAAATGAAATGGTGCCGGATCTTAATCTCTGATCGAGGATCTTCTGACTGCTCTTACATCCGCAGCTTTCGCCGGGAATGAATTTGCAGGGGATCTTGATAAGATCGTCAATCTGACCGCCTTCAATCAGTTCGACTATCTTCTCGGCACAGATACTTCCGTGCTCATATGAATTCTGATCCACGGATGCAATGGAAGGATAGAAGATCTGGGATTCCTGAATGTGGTCAAAACCTGTTACGATGACATCTTTGGGACAGGAGAGTCCGAAGTTATCCAGTGCAATATTGATGACCATCGCAATTTCGTCATTGGCACAGACAAATGCATCGGGGAGATTATGGTTCTTGATCAACTCCTGAGTCTTAGCTTGTGATGTATTAAGGTCCCAGTTGGTATAGAAAATATTCTCGTCGGTAAAGTCGAGACCATTTTCCAGGCAGACATCCCTTACGGTCTCGAGCCTTGCATTGGAATCATCGTTGTCCGCGGCTCCTGCAAAGAACATAAGCTTCTTAACACCGTGCTCTTTGATAAGATGCTCGGTGAGGTCTTTTGTTCCTGCTGAATTATCGGTTATAACATTGGGAATTCCGGGAATAATACGTCCGTGACTGATAACGGGAACGTTTGCCTTCTTGCTGCGTTCCACGATATCTTCGGCAAAACCGGGGAAATCAATAAGATTGGTAATGATGACAACGCCATCGAACGTCGAAATATCGGGGAGCTTGAAAATGTTAAGCTCTCCGTGCCTGCTGTTTTCCGTCTCTCCATATGTACCGTAGTTCATAAAGAGATACATATCAGCATCATAATCTTTTATTTGATCGCGCATTCCTTCCATGAAATGGAAAAGAATGTCCGAAGCCCATCCTGTGGCAAAGATGGCGATCTTTTTTCTTGCCATATTCCAACTCCCCCGAGTTTGAGCAATTTACGCAAATCATTATACCAAAAATCATTAATAACAGGTAGTATTTATCGGAATTTTAACGAATTTTAAGGATTAAAACGATACCTATAATTAAACTTTACCAAAAATGGAAATCTGCTTCCCATGGGGGTTTGAACAAGGATATAATCAAAAAGTCCGTTACACATGATTATGATGATTACAGACAGGAGATAAAATGGGCGCTCTGGTAGTGTTAAGACAGATGTCGATGATAGCTATCCTGGTTATTATCGGTATCTTACTTGAGAAGAGAAAAGTGTTGAACGAGCAGGGAACCAAAGTAATATCCAAGCTCGTGGTAGATATATGTAATCCCGTTTTGATCGTATCCACGATCCTTAACGGAAATATAACCGTAACCCATAAAGAATTCTTAAGCGGCGTAGGAATTGCTGCGGTAATATATGCGGTATTTATACTGGTGGGATCCGTACTTCCTGCTCTGATCGGCATTCCCAAGGATGAGAGAAAGTTCTATTCCCTCATGTCCATCTACGGAAACGTGGGCTTTTTGGGAATTCCCGTAGCCAAAGCAATCCTTTCCGAAAACGCCATGCTCTATGTCATCATCTGTAACGTCTTCTACTGCCTTCTTTTCTATACACATGGAATCATCACGCTGTCATCCGGCAAGGAGAAGATGGATATTAAGAGGATTTTCAGTCCCGGTGTTATCATGAGCGTCCTGGCACTTGTCATCTTCTGGTTCGATATAAAACTTCCCGATGTGCTCGTTCAGACGGTAACTTACATCGGAAATCCCACGGTATTCTTATCAATGGTTCTTCTGGGTGCGTCCGTTGCAAGAAGCAACTTCATCAAGGATATGAAGGATGCCAAGCTTTGGATATTCATCCTGGTCAGACTTGTGTGTGTCCCCGCTCTTGCGGTTCTTGTGCTTAAGGGAATCGGTGCAGGAGATGAGATGGTCAGAACATTTTGCCTGATGTGTGCGGTTCCCGTCGGAAACCTTCCAATGATCCAGGCTGAGAAAATCGGTGAAAGAACGGATATATTATCCAGAGGAATTATCGTAACCACGGTGTTTTCCTTCTTATCAATCACCGCGTTTATGTCACTGATATAATAAAAAGTGTCAAGGGGTTTGACTCCTTGACACTTTTTCGTTATGTAGTAGGCAGGCAGAACTCGTCTGATCTGAACATGTTGAATCCGTTGACCTGGCCTATGAATTCGTAGTGGGAAGCAACTTCGCTTCCGAAGACGGGAGTAAGATCGTCGTAGTACTGGGAGACGACGATCGAGGAATCTCCGTAGTATGAACGTTCGCCCGTTGCAATGTACCAGTCGTATGAGATGTAAATGTCATCGACTGAGTTGTAGTTGGAAATCTTAGTATCGGGAAGAAGTATTCTGCAGATCTCATCAACCGCAGTGTTGTCTAAGATGATCACATTATCAACATCCTGAGTCCTGATAAAATCACTTATTCCGTAACAATATCCGAAGAGGTTCTTGGTCTCCTGACAGGTCTCAACGTACTTTTTGGATGAATACCAGATTCCGCAAACACCCAAGCAGATGCAGATCCAAAGCGTGGTCTGAGTCAGTTTCGACATGTCCGTTGTAAGCCTTGATACGTAGATTCCCGCAAGTATTATCATGCAGACAGCTTCCACGAGATAGTATCTGGAAGTGTCGTAGGAGCAGAGAAGGTGGATCAGGACATTTACGATAACGATGGCTGACATGTATCCGGTTGCCACGTGTGCTTTGTCGCCGGATGGATTATTTTCCCTTCCTCCGAAAAAGAGAACGACAAAGTGGAATGCGCTGATAAGTAAGAATGCCGCATAGGCAAATCTCAGGATGTATCCCGCACCGTCCAGGGTTACGATGGAATACTCACCGTAATATTTTGACGGAAGTGCGTTGAAGAGGTTGAAGAAGTATCCGATGTTGATGAAGATACGGTCTCCGAATTCCTCCGAATAGGTAAGGGTTGCGTTGATACCGCTGGGGCTGATGTCGTAGTGCTGGTGAACGGCAAAGCCGATGATGCTTAAGACGGAGCCTGCGATGAGAAGACAGGTTCTGAAGGCGTTGATGGAACCGGTATCTTTCTTACGGAAGAAGATGTTTACGAAGTAAGCGCCGGCGATGGGGAGGATTCCCGTAACGAAGGGGAAAAGTCCGCTTGAAAATGCCGACAGATATACGAGGAAGAGCCAGACTGCTGAGAGCGGCAGGTCTCTTTTTATTTTTTTATCAGGGAAAGTAAGGATTACGATGGCAAGGAGCGGAATCAGGATCTTGATGGAATACTGGCCGCCTCTGATAAAGAGCATGTTCATGTAATCCAGCATGCCGAAGCTGTAAGGGACATAGATGAGAGTGCAGACCAAAAGGGAGATCTCGGATCTGATGCCGCAGTTTTTGAAAAGTGCAAGGAGTACAACTAAAAGCACGAACATGTATATCGTGTTGGAAAGGGCAAATGAAAGGTAGAGATTCTTGGTGATGGCATAGAAGGGGATTGCAAGGAGCATGGCGGAATCTATCTCGTGGGTGGTCATGTATCTCCAGCCCGGGATGAGAAGTTTGCCGGTTCTTACGATCTCGATGGTATGGGTCATGAGCTTCGCGGCATCCTGGTCCATTGCGGAGGATGCGTGGAGCAGATTGTATCGGATGAGATATGCAAATTCGACCGCCAAAATAAGGAGAAGGACGATCGAAACGGGATGTTTTGTCAGATTTTTGATTTTTTCCTTAAAAGCCATGTTCTACCTCTGAAATTACGTCTTTGCACACCTTTAAATATATCATAATAGGAAAATGAGTGCCATATCGGGTGACAAGGGGAGTGCAGATATTCTATAATATAGGTTGGTTTTTTATCTTGTTCTGACAGCGAAGGAACTTACATTAAGTGGGATTTTTATCATTAAAATTCATATTCTTCGTACCGGTTGTTCTGGTACTTTATTATGCCGCCAGAAAAGGCGGTAAAAACGAACTCGCAAAGGGTGTGCTGATCGCAGCTTCGATGCTCTTTTTCGCGTTGTACGGAATGCCTTCATTCCTAATGCTGGTGGCATCATGTGCATTCAACTACCTTTATTCATCGTTCTTGAGTAGTAAGAAAACACCGGCGCTTCTTGCGGTGGGCATCATTATAAACGTGCTTCCGCTTCTTCTGTTTAAGTACCTGAATTTCTTCGGGGAAAATTTAGCGAAGATCGCGGGCAGGGAGTATACGACGATTTCACTGATTCTTCCCGTTGCCATCAGCTATTACACTTTCCAGATGATAACCTGGTGCGTCGATTCGTATCGCGGAGAGACCAAAGGGATTTCAGTTATCGACTACCTTGCGTATATCTGGTTCTTCCCGAGAATGGTCATGGGTCCCATCACAAGGCATGACGAGTTCATTCCTCAGATTAATGACCCTGCGAAGTTCAAACCTGATCCCGAAAACATCGCTACGGGATTCATATGGTTTACAGTGGGAATGAGTAAGAAGCTTCTTCTTGCCACGAGATTTTCCGGAGCATCGCTTTATGGTCTGGGAATCGGAAGCGAGCTCGGACTTGCAGAGGCTTGGCTTTGCTCCGTAGCTTATACATTCCAGATATACCTCGACTTCTCCGGATACTGCGACATGGCAGCAGGCGTATCCAAGATGCTTAACCTCGATATCCCGAAGAACTTTAACTCTCCCTATAAGGCTGAGTCCATCGGTGATTTCTGGAAAAGATGGCACATATCGCTTACTTCTTTCTTAAGGAAATATATCTACGTCCCTCTCGGCGGAAACAGAAAGGGAAGAGTCAGAAC
>CADBFZ010000004.1 GCA_902794095.1 uncultured Lachnospiraceae bacterium
CATTGACTATCTTGAGTTTGAAATTAAAAGAATATTTTGCCATAACAAAACTGACCCCCAAAAGTTAGATTTTTGGTCTAACTTTTGGGGGTCAGTTCATTACTCTGCAGGGTTTATTTATTATCAGGATTAGCAGCTGTAGTTGAACATCATGCCACTGTAGATACTTGAGGTATAAGGTGATGAGAGATTGTGTCCGGGATTCTTATATGCGACCACCTTGCGGTTTACGTACTGCATGGGGTCGAGTGAAACCTGCGCACTCTTTTTCATCATTGAGTTGGAGAAGTCTTTGAGCGTGCTGAAAGTCTTGGCAATGTCTTCACTTTCGGAGGCAACGTCGCGGAGCTTATCCTGATCGATGGTAAGAGATCCGTTACTCTCTACATTTATACCCAGCGAACCTAAAGCATCTTTGTATGCTCCGGTTATGCCGCTTAATTCGTTATCAAGGAGCCTTGTCTTAATTCCCTGTCCGGTGTAAGAATTAACCGCTTTGAGGAATTCGTTGAAGCTTCCGATTACCTGGCTTACGTTTTCCTCAACCGATTCGATATCAGCCTTGATGCTGATGGTAGTCGGCTTTCCTTCGGGGCTGAGCTCGTTAAGGGTTACCTCATACATTTTGCCGATGGTGAAGTGGTTGGAAGATGCATTTCTTTCTTCTCCGTTTAAAGAGAAGATGGCGTTTGTAGGATAACTGTTTACCTTATCGAGTCCGAAGTATGCGACGGAACCGGATGCTTTGGAAGTGCGATCGTCACTGATGGTGAAGATCTCTTCTTTGCCGGGACTTACGCCGCTTGAATCGGATGAGATTCTGATAGCCGATCTGTTACCGTCGGTTTCAAGAGTTGCATTTAATCCGATGCCCGCATTGTTAACGAGTCTTACAAGTCTTTCCTGGATGCTTCTGTTGGTCTCGTCTTCGGAGATGTGGAACTGGAACTCGTAGTTCATCTCGCCGATGCCGACATCGAATGAATAATTATCCTCGGGAAGCGATACGGGGTCGTCGGAGAGGTAATTACCGATATTCTCCTGAGGAGAAGCGAGCTGCTTAACCTCTATTTCGAATGAAGGAATGGATTCGGTGTTGTCGTCACCTATGAAGTCTACCGAAACGGTATCGGGGTTTGTGGATGATGCATGCTTTTTGTTAAATGCACCGTTCTCATCAAGGCCACCGACTTCCGCAAGAGACGTACGAAGAGTACGAGCGGATTCTTTTAACCCGATCGCACCTATTTTAGACTCCTGATCCTTAACGGGAAGATACCAGGGTGCATCTTTATTTGCTTTGACGATGGAATTGTAAGTACTGCGAAGCTCACTCTTCTTGTGAGTGTCGTACTTGGATATCTTCGGGGCGCCGAACGCCGTCAGATAGTTGTTGAATATAGTGTTACTAACAGCACTCATCGCCACGCCCCCTTTCTTCCTTGAAATGTGTGACAGCCGGTGCAGGCTTTTACCTGACTAAAGGATCCATCCTTTTTATATATAGTGGTATATAAATAGACCTAATACGCCACCATCAGACTATTAGTTAAGATTAAAGTATCATCCAAAAGTCAAATTTGCAAGAGGTTTTTTCCAGTAAAATAAAGGTTTTTCGGGCTTTGTTGTCAAAATTCTTTCATTTACCGCAGGGCTCGATTGCAATATTCTGACTATTTACTATTTATATCGGAATATTCTGATAAATAAATTAGCTTATATTAAAGAAATAAGTCCTTCGGAAGAGGCGCATAAGTCTATGCAATAAACCTGTTTTAATATATAATTTAGTGCATTGAAAGGAATGGAAAAATGGATAAAGAACTGGTATTGGTAATAGATTTTGGCGGTCAGTACAATCAGCTGGTCGCAAGAAGAGTAAGAGAAAACAATGTATATTGCGAAATTTACTCTTATAAAACTCCTTTGGATCAGATCAAAGCGATGAATCCCAAAGGAATTATTCTTACCGGCGGACCCAACAGTGTCTACGAAGAGGGTGCCGCAGCCTGTGACAAAGAACTCTTTAAAATGGGTGTTCCCGTTCTCGGACTTTGCTACGGTGCTCAGCTCATGAGCTTTCTTCTCGGAGGTAATGTCGAAAAGGCTCCCGTAAGGGAATACGGACATACTCCTCTTAAGGTTGATACCTCATCTCCCGTTTTCGAAGGTGTAACGGAAAATACAACATGCTGGATGAGCCATAATGATTACATATCAAAGATCGCTCCCGGCTTCAAATCTATTGCAACAACCGATAATTGCCCTTATGCAGCGATTGCCAATGATGCGGAGAATCTATACGGATTCCAGTATCATCCCGAAGTTCTTCATACTCCCGAAGGAACGAAGATGCTCGGAAACTTCCTCTACAATGTTTGCCATTGTAAGGGTGACTGGAAAATGAGTTCTTTTGCGGAAGAGCAGATAAAGCTTATCAGGGAAAAAGTAGGAGACGGCAAAGTTCTCTGTGCTCTTTCCGGCGGAGTAGATTCTTCCGTTGCAGCGGTTCTTTTATCTAAGGCAGTAGGAAAGCAGCTTACATGTGTATTCGTAGATCACGGTCTTCTCAGAAAAGATGAAGGCGACCAGGTTGAAGCAATCTTCGGACCTGAGGGACATTATGATCTTAACTTCATAAGAGTAAATGCCAAAGACAGATTTTACGGAAAGCTTGCAGGCGTTACAGAGCCCGAGCGTAAGCGTAAGATCATCGGCGAAGAGTTTATCAGAGTATTCGAAGAGGAAGCTAAGAAGATCGGAACCGTAGATTTCCTCGTTCAGGGAACCATTTATCCCGATGTTGTAGAATCCGGACTCGGCGGAGAATCCGCTGTGATCAAGTCCCACCACAATGTCGGAGGCCTTCCCGACTATGTTGATTTCAAAGAGATCATTGAGCCTCTCAGAAATCTCTTCAAAGACGAAGTAAGAAAGGTCGGACTTGAACTCGGTATTCCCGATCATCTTGTATTCAGACAGCCTTTCCCGGGACCCGGACTTGGCATACGTATCATCGGTGATATCACCGCGGAAAAAGTTGCCATCGTTCAGGATGCGGACTTTATCTACAGAGAAGAGGTTGAAAAGGCTGCCAATGAGTATGCGTTTGAAGCTGCAAAGGCAGCAGGCGTTGATATAGACAGAGCTCATCCCGACCATGCACTTCTCAGAAGTTATTGGCCCGAGTGGATGCCCAATCAGTATTTTGCGGCTCTTACCAATATGAGATCCGTAGGTGTAATGGGTGATGAGAGAACTTATGATCATGCGGTCGCACTTCGCGCAGTTAAGACCATTGACTTCATGACTGCAGAATCCGCACAGATTCCTTATGAGATTCTTATGCAGGTTATGAACCGCATTATCAACGAGGTAAAGGGAGTAAACAGAGTACTCTACGATCTTACTTCGAAGCCTCCCGGGACCGTGGAATTGGAATAATAAACTTCGGGAGTTCGCAATAGTGCGGGCTCCCGTTTTTGATACAAAGGATTGTTTATGAAGATTGATAACATCAGAAAATATGAGTTTGGAACACCTTATGAAACAGGTGCTGTTGTATGTGATATCCCTAAGATGGTGGGTATACCTGAAAGATTTAAGTATGATATGGATTCTCAGACTTTTATATATGATCTTCATGAGAAGGATATGGTTTTCGGACTCGGCGAAACCCTGCGCGGAATCAATAAAAGAGGCTGGATATATGTGAGCAACAATGCGGATGATCCTTCCCATGATGAAAATAAAACTTCACTGTATGCTTCACAAAACTTCCTGATCGTTGATGATGGTTCGGATTGTTTTGGTATCTTTATAGATAATCCCGGAAGTGTGACTTTTGATATCGGATATACTGACATGAATGTCATGACTATTCATCCCGAGTATAATGACACGACATTTTATCTTATAAACGGAAACACCCCTGCAGAGATTGTTAAGTCTTTTAGGGAACTGATTGGCAAAAGCTATGTTCCTCCCGTGTGGGCTTTCGGCTACGGTCAGAGCAGGTGGGGATATAAGACTGCGGATGACATCAGAGAAGTTGCAGCGCGTTACAAAGAACTTGGAATTCCTCTTGATATGATCTACATGGATATAGATTACATGCAGGATTTCAAGGTCTTTACCATTAACCCTGAAAGATTCCCCAATTTCCCTGATTTCGTCAAGGAGATGAAGGCGGAGGGGATACGGCTTGTTCCCAATGTGGACCCCGGTGTAAAGATCGAAGACGGTTACGATATATATGAAGAGGGCAAGGAAAAGGGATACTATTGTAAAAAAGAAGACGGGCAGGATCTTGTGGCAGCCGTATGGCCCGGCAAGGTTCATTTCCCTGATTTCCTGAATTCCGATGTCAGAAAATGGTTTGGTGATAATTACAAAGTGTTCCTCGATGCGGGCCTTGAAGGCTTTTGGAATGACATGAATGAGCCTGCCATATTCTATTCCGAAGATCATCTTGCCGAAGTGTTCGAACACGTTAAGGAACTTGAGAAGAAGGAACTTGATATATGGGGATTCTTCGAATTCAAAGACGTATTAGGATCGATAGACAATAATCCCGAAGATTACAGAAGATTCTATCATGATCTGGATGGCCGGAAAGTCAGACATGATAAAGTTCATAATCTTTACAGTGTTAATATGACCAGATCTGCATCGGAGGCTTTTAAGAGACTGGCTCCCGATAAGAAGATACTTCTGTTCTCCAGAGCTTCATATACCGGAATGCACAGATACGGCGGAGTATGGACCGGAGATAATATGGCGAGGTGGAGTCACCTTCTCTTAAATATTCAGATGATGCCCGCACTCAGCATGAACGGATTTTTGTTTGCAGGTGCCGATATAGGCGGATTCGGCGGAAATACCACTGAGGATCTGATGATGAGATGGGTGGAGTTTGGAATCTTTACCCCGCTTTTCAGAAATCATTCCGCAATAGGAACCAGAGACCAGGAGTTATACCGCTTTAACAGGAAGAGTGATTTTAAGAATCTGGTTGAACTCAGATATGCTCTTATCCCTTACATAACCTCGGTATTTATGAATGCAGCCGAGAAAAACGACATGTACATGAAACCTCTGTGGTTTGATTACAGAGGAGACGACAGGTGCAGGGAGGTTGAGGATCAGCTTCTTGTGGGCGACAGCATCATGATCGCACCGGTACATGAGCAGAACGCTACAGGAAGATATGTATATCTCCCCGAAGAGATGAAACTTGTAAGATTCAGAAGCTATGATGATTACGACACCGAGGTTCTTCCAAAGGGCGATCATTACATTAAAGCAGAGCTTAACGAAGTTCTTGTCTTTATCAGACCCGGCAGGGAACTTCCTCTTGCAACGCCGGCAAGACATGTTGAAGACCTTGATATGAATAACTTAAAGGTAATTAAATTCTGAGATGAAAGTTTTTTTACTTGAAGATGATGATGCAATTGGAATGGGGCTTAAGTATTCCCTTGAAAAAGAGGGATACGAAGCGGAGCATTTCAAATCAAAGGCAGAGGCACTGAATTCGTGGAAGAGCGGAGAGTACGATCTGTGTATTCTTGATATTAATCTTCCCGACGGCAACGGTTATGATGTCTGCAAATTCATCAAGGAAAAAGAAGATGTTCCCGTAATATTCCTCACCGCAAGTGATGCGGAGGTTAATGTTGTTATGGGACTTGAAATGGGTGCGGATGATTATATCTGCAAACCTTTCAGAGTTGGGGAGCTTATCGCAAGGATCAAAACCGTTCTCAGAAGATCCGGAAAGTTCAAGGATTCATCCGCATCATCTGATAACATTATCCGTATTGAAAACATGACGATCAACACCGCGGAAGCCAAGGTGTATATATCCGATAAGGCAAGCGGTAAAGAGAAAAACGTAGAACTTACTGCACTGGAGTACAGACTTCTTCTGGATTTTGTAAATAACAGAGGAATCGTAATGTCCAGAAATAAACTTCTCGAAGATATGTGGGATGTAAGCGGAGAGTTTGTTAATGACAATACTCTTACCGTTTATATCAAAAGACTCAGAGACAAGATAGAAAAAGATCCCGCGGATCCCATGATCATAAAGACTGTCCGCGGAATGGGGTATATGATTGAAAAATAAAGAATTCGTCAAGTTGATATCAATATCCTGCGGGGTTACTTTGATCTGCGCCATAGCCGGTTTTATTGCAGGCGGAGCTTTAGCGGGAGTTTTGATCCTTGTTCTGGGAATTGCATTAAGCATCATCTATACCGTTATCACCTACAGGAGATATAAGGACATAGATGACTTAAATACTTATCTGTCGAAGGTTCTTTCCGGTAATGATGTTCCTGATATTACGGATCAGGAAGAGGGAGAACTTTCCATCTTAAAGACCAATATCTATAAGGCAACCACCACACTTAAATTCCAGAAGGAACTTCTTGCAAATGACAAGAAGATGCTTGCCGATGCGATTGCGGATATTTCCCATCAGCTGAAGACTCCTCTTACATCCATGATGGTGATGAACGACCTTCTGCTGGGAGAAGAGGATGCGGATAAGCGTGAAGAATTCTTAAAGACACAGTCAGCTCAGCTCGACAGAATGAACTGGCTTATTCAGACACTTCTTAAACTGTCCAAGCTTGATGCGGGTACAGCCCTTCTTAAGTCTGAGGAGATTCTCGGGTCAATCCTAATTTCGGATGCACTGAAAGCATTTGAGATACAGATGGAACTTAAAGATATCGCTAAAGAAGTTACGGGTCCCGAGATAGATATAGTATGCGACAGAAACTGGACACTTGAAGCTGTTCAGAATATCATTAAAAACTGTATCGAGCATATGGATGAGGGCGGTAAGTTATCCATAGAAACATCCGAGACCAATCTTTATACAGAGATCAAAATATCGGATACCGGTTGCGGAATAGACGAAGCCGACATGCCGCATATATTTGAAAGATTCTACAAAGGCAAGAATGCGTCCAAGGACAGCGTAGGCATCGGACTTGCACTTGCCAAGACCATCATGACTTCCCAACACGGAGATATTCTCGTTGAGAGTACCAAGGATGTGGGAAGTACCTTCTTTATCAGATTCTATAAGACCATAATCTGATTTTTCCGCGTGTTCCGTAATATTACAAAATTGTAATAATAAATGTCACCTGATTGTAATGTGATATTGTTAACCTGTTCTCA
Source organism: uncultured Lachnospiraceae bacterium (assembly GCA_902794095.1). Classification (GTDB taxonomy): domain Bacteria; phylum Bacillota; class Clostridia; order Lachnospirales; family Lachnospiraceae; genus AC2028. Next base: position 7,199 of record CADBFZ010000004.1, read on the forward strand.
AGCAAGAAAGATTTGCGTTTTGAGAAAGGAGTATTTTTGATGAATATACTTGAGATTAAAAACCTTAGTAAGGTCTATGGAAAGGGTGAGACCGAAGTTAAGGCTCTTGATAATGTTTCTTTTGATGTGGAACAGGGAGAGTTTGTGGCAATCGTCGGCCCTTCGGGATCCGGAAAATCAACCCTTCTTCATATCCTGGGAGGAGTGGATTCACCAACATCCGGAACCGTGAATATCGCAGGAACCGATATCAGTAAATTAAACGAGACCAAGCTTGCAATCTTCCGCAGAAGACAGATCGGTCTTATCTATCAGTTCTATAATCTGATCCCAATCCTTAATGTCGAAGAGAATATGACACTTCCTCTTCTGTTGGACGGAAAAAAGCCTGATAAGAAACTTTTAAAAGATCTTCTTGAAAAACTCGGACTTACGGAGAGATTAAAGCATCTTCCCAACCAGCTCTCAGGTGGTCAGCAGCAGAGAGTTTCAATCGGAAGAGCACTTATGAATAATCCCGCGCTTCTACTTGCGGATGAGCCCACCGGTAATCTCGATAGTGAAAACAGTAAGGAGATTGTTTCACTTCTTAGAAAATTCAACAAAGAAAATAATCAGACCGTCATTATCATAACCCATGACGAGAGAATCGCTCTTTCCGCAGACCGGGTCATCACAATTGAAGACGGTCATATCACCAAGGATTCCGGAAGAGTGGAGGTGAGTGCGGTATGAACATAATGGCCAGACTCACTCTCAGGCATCTGAGGGAAAATATGAAACGTACCGTGGTCACGATTTTGGGCATAGTCATGGCAACATCTCTGATAACCGCCATGCTTCTGGGAGCGTTTTCTGCGATTGATTTTTTCGGAGAAGTAGAAATTCACATGAATGGTAATGTTCATGCGGCATGCTACAAAGTGACCGAAGAGCAGTTTAAAGCATTAAAAGAAGATCCCCGCATTGAGTCGGTGGGACTTATGGACACTGATTCTGTTATAAGTGCCGTCAGGCTAAGCTGTGAAGGAGAGGACAGATTCAGAATAGGAAATATTGTACATGGTGATACCTCTTTTTTAACCGCTAAAGTCACGGATGAATATGAAGGTACACTTCCTACATCATCATCTGAAGTTGCAGTGGAACGGAAATTTCTGGATGACAACGGACTTAATCTGTCAATCGGCGATACCATTACCTTTGAAGAGGGAAACAGATACTCTATAGACGCGGACGGCAATGTTACTTACTGGGCCGGAAATTACCGTTCCGAAGAGTCATTTGAAACGATTGATACCGTAACCTGCACCATTACCGCTGTTTTGAACGGAAATACCCCTACCAGAGGAAATGATATTTTACGAGGCCTTGATGAAGGCTATTTCCCCGAACAGGATAATACAATGATCACGTTTACTCTTAAAAAATGTGATCATACTGCGAACAGTCAGATCAATGACATAGTAAGTTTATACGGCATCGAACATATCAGTAAGAATAGTGAATTGTTAGTAACACGTTTTTCTTTTGAAAAAGGAATGGGCGGATTCGCTTCTTTCTTTTCAATGATGCTGGTAGGACTGACCATAGTGGTTGCCACATCGGTTATCCTGATAGTTAATTCATTCGGAATGTCACTGGCCGAGAGAATGAGATATCTGGGAATGCTTGCAAGCGTCGGTGCAACGGGAAAGCAGAAGAGGTTTTCGGTCTATTTTGAAGGACTTGTGCTCGGAGTTATCGGAATTCCCCTGGGAATACTTGCAGGTATTTTAGGAACCAAGATCACGCTCCTTGTGCTGGGATCCAAAATGCTTGAATCCGGAATGGTAAACGGCGGGGATAAAATGACCGGGGGAATCCCTGTGGCCTATTCTCCCGCAGTATTTCTGGCAGTGGTCGTTATTTCGGGACTTACCATTCTGATCTCGCTCCTTGCTCCTTCCGTAAAGGCTTCAAAGGTAATGCCGATAGATGCATTGAGAGAGACTAATACCGTGAAACTTAAAGCCAGAAGTCTCAGAACAAATCCTATTGTTCGTAAGATTCTCGGATATGAAGGAGAACTTGCTCTCAAGAATATCAAAAGAAACGGATTTAAATCCAAGGTTATTTCTTTTTCCATAACCGTATCGGTCATACTGTTTCTTACCATAGATTATTTCTGCGAAAGCGTGGATAAGGTGAATAAATATGATTACAATGCACCTTATCAGGTGAGTGCTTCCTGCTATTATGATCAAAAGGATATGCTGAAAGAAGACCTTGCGGGGATTGACGGAATTAAAGATATGTATATCTGTGATTTCGTAGCTTACAAATTTAAACCCGGGGTCAGAGCTGACGGAGAAGTCGAAGAGGTCGTACTTGCCAATGCGTCCATAACGAATCCTTCTTTCAGAACGGATGATTACAAAGGGCTTGACATAAATGCCATGGCAGCTTTGGCAATCGAAGACGATGATTTCAGAGAGATCCTTTCACGAAACGGATTGCCGGAAGACAAGTATTTCGGTGATGTCTTAAGAGGACTTATGATCAATTCGTATTTCCATAAATCCTCTGACAAACCTGTCTTTAATGAGAGTATCATCGGACAGTCCCTTTACTACGATGAGGCTATGGGAAATCCTCCCGCAGTGGAAGTCGGTGATCTTATCCCCTATGAGGGCGGAAGCTATGCTTACGAGATTTTACCCAAAGAGAGTATTGTGCTTATCGTACCGGAATCAATGTATTATAAGAGTGCTGTAAAGGTGCTTCCGGAGGAGAGACTTGTTGCGTCATTAGGCATAGAAACGGATAATGCGGAAGAAGTTGAACAGGCTATAGAGGATCTGTTTGCAGAAGGTAAGTATGAGTACTATTACAGCGCAGATCTTACCCAGATTCTTGTTATCATGAATACGGTCACTTTGATACTCAAGGTCAGTATGTACGGATTTACCACTCTTCTGACACTGGTTGCCATAGCCAATATCATCAACACGATCTCAACCGGAATACTCCTTCGGAGAAAAGAATTCGCAATGTACAGATCCGTCGGAATGGATGCGCACGGTTTTAAGAAGATGATCAGACTGGAGACATTTTTGTACGGTATTAAGGCAGTTCTTTTCGGAATTCCGATATCGATACTCCTGAGCTATCTTATGTACAGCAGAATGAGGGGCAATCTGTTCGCATTCGTCCCCAATTACAGGATGTATCCGGTCGTGATAGCCGCAGTCTTCGGAGTCATCGGCTTAAGCATGCTGATGAGCATGAATAAGATCAAAAACGACGAGATAATAGATGTATTAAAAGAGGATATCTGCTGATTTCAGGTCCCGGACCCAAAGTCCGGGACTTTTTAGGCTAAAAAACCCCTAAAACCGCCAAAATACACCGTTTTGTCACAATTGTCTGTTGTATAGAATGTGTTATAATTAAATGTAGTATGCACTGTACGGTTTTTTGAGGCGGGAAGCTGGGAATGTGTACCATAGTAATGAAACTTAATACGTTTTCTTGTGTTATGCCGAATAGACAGGTATCAAAGTATGTCCGGGGCGGATTTTTGCTGTTTCAGTGAAGATCCCTGCCGGGCATTTTTTATATATGTACGGAGGAACGATGAAATTAACTAAGCTGAGGATTAACAAAAACAGCATATACAGGATTGCATCGGTTGTCGGAGGCGTCGCGGTCAACGTACTGCTTGCATATCTGATAAATATGTCCGGAGTACCCATGTATCTGGACTGTGTAGGAACTCTGTTTGTGGCAGCACTCTCGGGAATGCTGCCCGGCCTTGTCACGGCTGTCGCAACCAATATCCTGTGCTCGTTCTTTAACACGTTTTCTGTTTATTACACCGTTATCGGAGTACTCATTGCAATCGGAACATCACATTTCATAAAACATGAGTACAACAAAAATAAGATAAACTTCGCATGGTTTTTGCTTACCATCTCCTTATGCGCAGGCTTTCTCGGTACTATTTTCCAGTGGCTGCTTATGGGCAAGCCCCAGTTCGAGGATGTTGCCAGGGCATCTCTTACACTTGCAGGCGATAACAAAGTTGCATACTTCCTGTTCTCCATGCTTCTTAATATCGGACTCAATCTTGTAGATAAGGGAATTTCACTTGCCCTTGCTCTTTTCGGATTATGGTTTGTTCCTGCAGATAAAAAGACTGAGATAAGAAACAGCAAATGGAGACAGAAGCCCCTTTCCAAGGAAGAGGCAAAAGCCATTAAGAGAGAGCATGTAAAAGGTGAATCATCTCTAAGGGCCAGACTTACATATATGCTTATTCTCACCGCACTGTCCCTTACCATCGGACTAAGTGTGATCAATATTACCCAGTATTTTAATGACAAGAAAGATGAATACAAAGAAAACGCGATCAATGCCGCAAGATTCGCTGCATCGATCATTGATGCCAATAAGGTTGATACATTTTTGACAACCGGAGAAAATGCGCCGGGATATGCGGAGGCTGTTGAGGAATTTAGAAGAATAAGAGATTCCATTCCCGGTGTTAAGTATCTGTATCTTATCAAAGTAAGGCAGGAAGGATGCGTATTTATCATCGATCTGGATGCCGATGATGAGCCCGGATACGAAAACGGAGAGCTTGTTGAATTTGAGGAAGCTTTTATCCCCTATCTGCCCAGTCTTTTTGCGGGAGAGGAAATTGAACCGATCGAATCCAATGACACATTCGGATGGGTTATCTCGTCATATTATCCCGTCAGAAATTCCGACGGCATCACTGTAGGATATGTCGGTGCCGATGCATCGCTTTCATATGCGTCTGAGTATGTCGGAAAGTATGCGCTTAAAACCATTCTTGTTTTTTCGGGATTCTTCTCACTTATCCTTGCTTATGGCCTCTGGGTTTCCGAATATCACATGATCTACCCTATCGGAAGTATGGCAAAAGCAATCAGCGACTTTACTCTCGGTGAGAACGATCAGGCAACGCTCGACAGTAAAGTCCGTAAGCTCAGAGCACTGGATATTCATACGAACAATGAAATCGAAAAACTATATACGTCGCTGTGTAAGATGGCATCCGAGACAACGGAGCAGATGCGAAGCGTAAGATATCTGGCTGAGAGTTCGGACAAGATGCAGAACGGACTGATCATCACGATGGCGGACCTCGTGGAAAACAGAGACTCCGATACAGGTGCACATATCGCTAAGACAGCGGAATACGTCAAGATAATATCCGAGTCACTTAAGAAGAAAGGATACTATTCCGAGAAACTTACGCCCAAGTTTATGTCGGATATAGTCAAGTCGGCGCCCTTGCATGACGTCGGTAAGATCAGTATTCCGGATAATGTCCTGAATAAGCCGGGCAAGCTCGATGATGGTGAGTATGAGATCATGAAGTCTCATACCATATACGGCAGAGAGATAATTGAAAAAGTTATCAATACCGTTAACGGTGAAAACTATCTCAAGGAAGCCAGAAACATGGCGGCATATCACCATGAAAGATGGGACGGCAAGGGATATCCCGAGAAACTTCACGGGCAGGTCATTCCTCTTGCAGCCCGTATAATGGCGGTTGCGGATGTATTCGATGCACTTACGTCTCCCAGAGTATATAAGCCTGCATTCTCTATTGAGAAAGCACTCGAGATAATAAACGACGGATCCGGTAAAATGTTCGACCCCAAGGTCGTAGAAGCGTTTATGGATGCGATGCCCGAGATCAAAGTTGTTCTTAAGAAGTATCAGGAAAGTTAACGGAGGAAATCGTTAATGATCGGATTGAAAAATAAAACCGGAAGACGTACGGCATCGGTGATAGCAGGTGCGTTCCTTTCGGCAGTGATCATAAGTATTCCTGTATCTGCAGGCGGAAATATTCATGCTCCGGAAACAATATCCGAGGAAATGACAGAAAACAGGATTGGAGGAGGCTACTCTGCATCGGGACAGCTGGATGGTGCGGGATATACCGCTAAGCTTTATGATGCGACGAACGGCCTTCCTACATCAGATGCAAACTGCATTCTCGGGACAAGTGACGGATATGTATGGATCGGCGGATACAGCGGAATCATAAGATATGATGGTCTTAATTTCGAAAGACTGGATTCCTCCGAAGGACTTACAAGCGGAAGATTCATATTCGAAGATTCAAAGGGAAGAGTATGGGTTGGAACTAATGACAATGGTGTCGTTTTAATCGAGAAGAACATTCGTGTTCATTACACTTATAAGGATGGTCTTCCTTCTTCGTCCATAAGATGCTTTGCGGAGGATACCGCGGGTAATATCTTTATCGGAACAACAGCCGGATTATCATATGTTGATAAGAACGGTATGCTCAGATCCATTGATGATGAAAGAATCAACAATGAGATTATCTCTACGCTTTCATCAACTCCTGCCGGATATATATATGGTACGACGAAAAACGGACATGTATTTATGATTGAATCCGAGCATGTAGAGCATTTCTATGAAAACGGATACCTTGGTCCTGAAATGATCACTACGCTTTACGCAGATCCCGAGAAAGAGGGGTATCTGTATTTCGGTACCGAAGCAGGAACAATCTATTACGGCCTTTTCGGAGATCTGACCGACCGAATGAAGAAAACAAATGTATCTTTTGATAAAGGTATCGTCAGCATCACTTACGCGTGTGGACGCATATGGGTTGCAACCAACTCTGCTGCCGGATATCTCGATATTGAACGGAGATTCCATGAGCTCCGAAATATTCCCATGCATAATGCAATCGAAATGATCACTGCGGATTATCAGGGTAATCTTTGGCTTGCATCGTCCAGACAGGGAGTAATGAAAGTTGTCACCAACAACTTCATTGATGTTTATGAACTGACAGGTCTTGATGAAGAGGTAGTAAACACAACCTGCTACTACAAGAACAATCTCTTCGTCGGAACTGATTCGGGACTTCACGTTATCAATGCATATAACCAGATAGTAAGAAGTGACCTGTCTGATTATTTCGGAACTGCAAGAATCAGGTGCATTATCGAAGGAACAGAGGAGGATCTGTGGATATGTACATATTCTGCCGAAATGGGAATTGTACATCTGGATTCTTCGGGAAAATTTACAAATATCACCGAGGAAGACGGACTTCCTGATAACTCCGTCAGATGTGCGGTGCTTGCGGATGACGGTTCACTTCTTGCAGGTACAAACGGCGGACTTGCGATCATCAAAAACGGAAAAGTTGTAAGAACCGTAACTTCAGAGGATGGAATCGAAAACACGATCTTCCTGACTGTTGAGTCTGATTCGGAAGGTAATATCTATGCCGGAACAGACGGTGACGGAATATACGTGATCAGCGGAAATGATATCAAACACATCGGAAGAGATGAAGGTCTCTCCAGCGATGTTGTGTTAAGAATCAAAAGGGATGATGCGAGAAAAGTAATCTGGTTTGTAACTTCGAACTCGATACAGTTCTACTGGAATGATGGAGTTCATACCGTAACCTCATTCCCTTACAATAACAACTTCGACATTTTCTACGATAAGCTCGGTGATATCTGGGTTCTGTCATCCTACGGAATCTTCTCGGTTAAAGCAACCGATATGATCAATGACAGTATTACCGATTACAGACTTTATACTACGGCAAACGGTCTTACCAGTGTTCCCACCAGTAATTCCTTCAGCTGCCTGGACGAATTCGGTAATCTCTACATTTCCGGAAGAACGGGAGTCAACAGAGTAAATATCAATCACTTCTTTGAATCGGTTTCTTATCTTAGAATGGGAGTCCGTTCTATTTTCGTCGGAGACGAGGAACTGCTTCCGGATGCGGACGGAGTATATACGATTCCTTCAACCAATGCTCGTATTACCATCGTACCTGCGGTTCTTGATTACACCATGACCAATCCCATGATCAAGGTATATCTGGAGGGCGCGAATGATAACGGAATAACCGTTGAAAGAAGTAACCTTACATCACTGGAATATACCGGACTTAAATACGGCAACTATATTCTTCACATTCAAATCCTGGACGGTGTAACGGGTAATGCAATCGAAGAAGCAACCTACACCATAGTAAAGCAGCCCAGACTCTCCGAACTTCTCGGAATGAGGATACTGCTTATTGCGATTGTCGGTCTTATCTGCGGACTCATCGTTTGGAGAATAATGTCCGGTACGATCATCAGAAGACAGTATAAGGAAATCCAGATTGCAAGGGATGAAGCAGAGAGAGCAAACTCCGCTAAGTCCAGATTCCTTGCAAATATGTCACATGAGATCAGAACGCCCATCAATACGATCATGGGAATGGATGAGATGATCCTGCGTGAAGACCCGGCGGATGTTCCCAAGCCGTATTTCATGTCGGTCATCAACTACGCACTTGATATAAGGGATGCATCGGAATCGCTGCTCGGCTTGGTTAACGACCTTCTCGATATTTCCAAGATCGAGTCCGGCAAGATGAATCTTATCGAAAAAGAATACGATTCCGCCGAGATGCTCAGATCTCTTGTTAAGATGACAAGAATAAGAAGTAATCAAAAGGACCTCACATTTGATTACGATATCGATGAAGATCTTCCCAAGCACATGTACGGTGATGAACCCAAGGTTAAGCAGATACTTATGAACCTGCTTACCAATGCGGTTAAGTACACCGACATCGGTGGTCTTACACTCAGCGTAAATGTGCAGACCAAAACCGATAAGGAAGTAAATCTTGTATTTACCGTTAAGGATACGGGAATCGGAATTAAACCCGAAGATATGGATAAGCTCTTCAACGCATACGAGAGATTCGATGAAGAGAAGAACAGCGGAATTCAGGGAACGGGTCTCGGACTTGATATATCCAAGAGATTTGCCGAGCTTATGAACGGAACTCTGGAGTGCAAGAGTGTCTACGGTGAAGGCTCCGAATTCATCCTTACATGTACTCAGAGATATGAAGAGGCAGAGGTTATCGGAACATTTGATGAACATGCGGGAGACGAAGCGGGCAAGCCTTATGTTCCTCAGTTTATCGCACCCGATGCGGATATCCTGGTAGTAGATGATAATCCCATGAACCTTACCGTAATCAAGGGACTTCTTAAGGCAACCAAGGTATTTGTTACCACCGCAACAAGCGGGGAAGAGGGACTTGAGAAAGTCAGAGTCGAGAACTTTAACGTAGTTCTCCTGGATCACATGATGCCCGGAATGGACGGCATAGAAACCCTTGAAAAGATTCGTGAGATCAAGCCCAATCTTCCCGTTTATGCACTTACAGCAAATGCAATGGCGGGCGGTGCAGAGTTTTATATGTCCAAGGGCTTTAACGGATATCTTGCCAAGCCCATAGACAGCCGCGAACTTGAGAAGGCAATCATGAAGCATCTTCCCGATGAGATCATGATGAAGCCCGGAAATGATGATGCGGTTACGGACCTTAAAGAACTTCCCGATGAACTTAAGTGGATCAAAGACGTTCAGGGAATCAATCTCGATGAAGGCATTAAAGCAGCAGGCGGAGTTACATCCTACATTACCGCCATCAATATGTTCCATGAAACAATTGAGTCCAATGCCAAGGTTATCGAAGATGCACTTGCGGATAATGACATAAAGCTGTTTACAGTCAAGGTACATGCGCTTAAGACATCCGCAAGGATCGTAGGAGCAACGGAGTTGTCAGTGCTTTGCGAGAAGCTTGAAGAAGCCGGCAATAAATCAGATACGGAATTTATTGCGGAAAACGGAGACAAACTTCTTGAGATGCACAGAGCATTTAAGGATAAACTTTCCAAACTTACCGAAGGAAAAGAAGACGATAAGAAGCCTGTTCCCGAGGATGAACTGAAGGATGCATACAAAGCACTTAAGGAAGTTATCCCGGAGATGGATTATGACTCTGTAGAGATGATCGTAGACCAGATTCTTTCATATAAGCTTCCCGATGCCGATGCTGTATTCTTCGGAAAGCTTAAGACCAATCTCAAGGCAGTCAATTGGGAAGAACTTGAAAAAATGATTCAGGAGAAATAGGAGAGGATATGCCTAAGAATCGCATTATGGTAGCCGGTGAGAAGGAGTCCTTTCTCATAAGGGTACTGGTTAAAAAATTAAAAGACTCGGGATATGATGCCTATTTTGCAAACTGGACCGTTAATGATATTAACGCAGGCTGGGAAGATGCGGGACTTATTGCTCTTTACGCAGAAGAAAGAGAACATCCCGGTCATGACACTTTGGTCTTTCTTAAGGACAAGTTGAATGAAGATTCCAAGGTTGTTACCGTGATCGGTGAGAAGCAGGATATTAAAGTTATCACCGATGTGGTTCCTTCGGATCATATATACAAAGAGTATATAAGACCAATCGATGCATCGGCCTTTATCAAAGATGTGGAAGAAGTCATGGATAAGATGAATGCCGGTGAATTCAAGAAGAGCATTCTCATTGTTGATGACGATCCTAACTACATGGGAGTTGTAAGGGACTGGCTGAAAGGTACGTACAAAGTATCCATGGCTAATTCCGGTCTTCAGGCAATCAAGTGGCTGGGTAAAAACAAAGCGGATCTCATACTTCTCGATCATGAGATGCCTATCACCAGCGGACCTCAGGTTCTGGAAATGCTCAGAGGCGATCTTGATACCGCATCCATCCCCGTAATGTTTCTTACCGGAAAGAGTGATAAAGAAAGTGTTATGGCCGTTTTGTCGTTAAGGCCCGAAGGATATTTCCTCAAGACCATTGAAAAAGAAGAACTCCTGCAGCAACTCAAGGAATTCTTCATTCGTCATAAATAAAACTGTAATAGGAAGTCGGATATGGCTGAGTTTTGGCTCTCGTTACAACTTGATATCATGCTTGCTCTGAGCGGTATATGCTGCGCAATGGTTTTCCTGCTGCTCATGACAAGGACACTTTCGCCAAAGAGAAAAGCCTTTTTGGTAGCACTTGAGCTGTCTACATTTTTCATCCTGATATTCGAGCATCAGGCTTATATGTATGAGGGTGAGACAGGCACGGTTGCTCATGCGATGGTTGTATTGGGTAACTTTGTCGTATACTTCCTGAACACCGTAATGAGTTTTGTTTTCAACATGTATGTTGGGACGGTGCTTGATGAAGATACGGGAGAAAACGCACCGAAGAGATTGAGAGCCGCTGGCATATGTGCATTCGTAAGTGCCGGACTTTTGATTATCAATCTTTTCACCGGGTGTGTTTACACAATTGATGAAGCAAATGCATATCACAGAGGATGGTTTTTCATAGTAAATTACCTTCTTGTATTTGCGGGACCGTTGCTTGATCTTACCATCGTAATCCAGTACAGGAAGAAGATCAGTAAAAAGCTGGTTAAATCATTCCTGCTCTTTATTATCGTACCCATTGCGGCAGGTATCATACAGGCTGCTAAATACGGTGTATCACTTATCAATATGTCCCTTGCCGTTGTTTCCATATTCCTGTACACATTTGCGTACGAGGATATCAACGACAAGATTTCCGATGAGAAGGAATCCGAAGTCGAACATCTGAAGAGCGACCAGATGAAGATTCAGAATCTGTTCGAGCAGACCATCAAGGCATTTGTAAATGCAATCGATGCAAGAGTCGATTATGCGGAAGGCCATTCCGTAAGAGTTGCGGATTACTCCTACATGCTCGCTCAGATGAACGGAAAGACAGATGAAGAGTGTAAGGAGATTTATCAGGCTGCGCTTTTGCACGATGTAGGTAAGATAGGAATCTCCGATGAGATCCTGAAAAAGGAAGGCAACCTTACCAAGGAAGAAATCGATGCAATGAGACAGGAGCCAATGATAGGTGAAAGAATCCTGTCAGGCATTTCAGAGTATCCTTACCTGTCGCTGGGCGCAAAGTATCATATGGAAAAATATGACGGCAGCGGATTTCCGAAGGGATTAAAGGGACTCGAAATTCCTGAAGCTGCAAGGATCATAGCAATTGCCGAAAGCTATGACTCCATGACAACGAGAAACAGTTACAGGGAGCCACTCCCTCAGTCGGTTGTAAGAGAAGAGTTCATCAAGGAATCGGGATTTAAATACGATCCTTTATATACGGGAATAATGCTTCAGCTGATAGATAGCGATGTTGATTATCAGATGAAGGAAGAGACGGAAAACGTTGATACGATCTTTAAGAATGAATTCTCGTGTGAAGAATACAGAAGCGCGATCTCGTACGGAATAAGGATCAGACGCGAGAAGAAGATCATCGCATTTTGCGGGACTCCCATTGATGAGGAGAAACCTTATTCATCACCTGCGATCATCATATTTGATTCGCTTGATGAAAGAGTGCACGACACCGAAAGAGCAATCAAGGATACCAGATATACAGAGTTTGGTGAGATATGGTTTGACGGACATTTCGTATGTTCCGAAGCAAGAAACATTAAGCTCATCTCTCTTGAACAGATAGAACAGGATGAGGATGAAACTTACTTTATTGAAATAGCAAGAAACAGAGATCATGTTCAATTAAAACTTGAGGGCGGCGGATACAGAAGCGAAGTTGTTGTGGCGCTTCCGGATACATCCAAGTATGCCTACATAGGTCTTACCGGAGAAAATTGTCACATCTCTTCAATAGAAGTTGAGAAAACCGACAAGAGAGTTCCCGAGGAAGAAATACCGAGAATCGCAGAAGAGATAAACTATATCAACAGACTTGAAAGCGATATTCCCAATGTTCAGATAGACAGTAACAGAAGTGATTACTCGGAAGGAGTGAAGGTAAAAGACGGCATGAGTCTTATTTTCCATACCATGAGTCTTCCTTCCGCAAATCTTGTCTGGCATTGTCCTTTCCTGCTTCTCTACTCAGCAGATGACGGAAAGGTAATGGGAGCCGGGTATAAGGAACATGCCATGATCCGTCTGGACGGTGAAGCACAGGGCGGCGGAAGCGATTCGGAAAATAAAACGGAAGCCGTAAAGGGTAAGGAATTTACCAACTGGGATGCTTGGAAGAAGCTGAACAGAAAAGGCTTTGAATGTACGGTAAGCTTTACGAGATTTAAAAATAAGCTCATCACCGAAACCGAAAACGGTGGAATATCCATCACAAATATCACTACTCTTAATGATAAGAAAGCTGATGTTTATGTATCCATCACAGGTGATCAGGTAGCAATTACCGATATCAGAATTAAGAACAGATAAAAAATAATGTGACACAGGGTCGGATCCTGTGTCACATTTATTATATATATCAGTTATCGACGTTTACGATTCCTAGGGAAGTCTTGGTGGTTACATCTCCGATGTCTCCGCGAAGGTTGATGTTTCCGAGATCTGTCTCAACGGATCCGCTGCTGATGGTGCAGTTGTGAGATTCAATGTTTCCTGCATCTGCATCGGCTTTAATGGTATCGATGGTTGAATTGTGCATCTCGATATTGCCTGCATCCGCACTTACCATGAACTCGGTGATGGTGCAGTCTCTGATCTCAATGTTACCTGCATCAACCTCTAAATTCATTCTTGCACAATCGATTTTATCGACTTCGATATTTCCGGCATCGCAGTTAACCTTGAAGTTATCTACGGGAATGTCTGCAATCTCAATATTTCCTGCATTGAGTTTCACATCCAATTTATCCAACTCTGTGCCTTCAGGGATGACTATAACCATTGAAAAATCATTCCATCCGTGATTTCCGATAGTTAAAGTGTTTTTATTCTTGATGGAAAGGGTTCCGTTGTTTAACTCGATCTCAGGGATATAATCCTTAGGAAGATCATACTCAACATGAAGATCGTTGCCGTACTCGATGGTGATACCTGCATAGCTCATGTTTACTTCGATGGTATCAAGATCTCCTGAAAGCTCGACCGTATCACTTACTGCTTCGAGGTTACGAGTATTCCATGAGAAGTTTCCTCTGCGGAATATATGGATGAAACATCCGAACATTATAGCCACAACTGTGACAATTGAAATTATTGTTATGTATAACTTAGTCATGATTTCCTCCTAGTCTTCATCGTCAACACAATTGATCATTACCACTCTGTGGAATACTCCGGCTATAACCCAGATGATCCAGGTAAGATCCCATCTGAATGTCAGGAAGCTAAATATCAGATAAAGACAGGTTACTGTGGGCCAGTATACTTCAACGACGGTCTGAGCGGTTTTGCTCTTATACTTAGTGGGCTTTACATATGCGCTACCGTTTGCATACTGTCCGCTGATTGTTGTTGCTTCGTTTACATGAAGAATTCTTTCAAATCCCGATGCGATGGAATTGGGATAAACGATAAGGAATACACCGAATCCGACAAGTATGAACATAAGTCCTGCGCCGAGGGGCTCATATCTGAAGGGGATCAGGATATTGGGAGTCCAGCAGATCACGCAGAGAACTACACCGATTGCCACGCAGAATGCTCTGACGGGTTCGAATCCTCTCTGCTTATCCTTAACGTAAGCTGCAGTGTTCATATCTATGCTGCAGGATTCTCTCCTCATGAACTTCCACTCATGATCGACGAAGCTGCTGTATACGAGGAATCCGATTCCAATCGCTATGCTGAACATCATCATTGCAACTCCGGTGAGAGCTGATGCTTTGCTTGTGGACATAAGTATTACAAAAGAAACCGAGATGATGAGGAGCAGGATTCCCAGTGCTCTGTAGAGCGCCTTCTTGTTTCTGTTAGAAAGATAAGTCTTAGCTTCATCCAGGCTGATGAATCTTCTGGGCATTTCGGCTTCCATACCTCTGGCAACTTCAACTTCCTTGGTGAGACCTAAGCTCTCTGCAAGTTCGTCGAGATTACCGAATTCTGATATGACCGTGCCGACTGCAGCATTTTCGCTGGTTCCTTCGGAGATGAGTTCGTTGTATTTATCTTCCATCATCTGAAGGAGTTCAGCCTTTGCCTTGCGCACTTCGGGAGTGTTGGGCATGGACGCAAACATCGATTCCAGATAATTTTTTATTGTTTCCATTTTTCTCTCCTTAATGTTCGATGAACTTCTCGATAACATCTTTGGTCAGGGCCCATTCTTCACATTTTTCCCTGTAGTACTCCTTCCCCTTCTCGGTTATACGGTAATAAGTTCTCTTTTTACCGTTACCATCGGGACCGGGGTCTGCCACGAATGACTCGATGAATTCATTTTTTTCCATTCTCGTGAAGGCCGAGTAGAGGGTTGTTTCCTTGATGACGTATTTTTCTTCTGAGATCGTTTTGATCTGCTTGGAAATTTCGTAGCCGTAGGAAGGTCCCTTCATGAGAATGCAGAGAATCATTGTATCGTTGTAACCGCGGATCACATCACTGCTGATCTCTACCATTTTCTTCCTCCTGTTAATAGGTGATTGTTATACATGGTACTGCGGCCGGCCGGACCGCTCACTCACCTCGTCAGGTTTGTTTTAGTACCACGTCAGACGTACTACGACAGTCGTACTATGTCTGATGGGGTAAATATACTACGACAGATGAAGTATGTCAACACACTTTTTTGTAAAATTCGTTATAAAGTTTCTCCGTGGGACTGCCGATATATAGTTTAGATAACTGAAAGTGCCCATATTATGCCTGTTTGAGGGCTGACGAAACGGATTTTTGTCACGGCACTTTAACCGTTTAATACTACAAGGAGGTAGAAGATTATGGCGGGAATTCACGAAATCTCTGCATATCAGCAGACAGCCGAAGCGTGGAAAACAGAACAAAAGCGCGTCGATTCGGCCAAAACCACCGAAAGTTCCAAAACTTCAAATGTCGCTAAGACCGGAGAGAAATCTTCCAAGGTCGAATTGAAAGCATGGAATCCCATCAGCGAAACAAGCAGCCTTGTTCCCCGTAAGACCGATTATGGCTTTACCATCGGGGATGTTAAGCTGTCGGATACCGCTGCGGATTACTATTCCAAGCTCAAGGCCAAGTTCGGCAATATGGAGTTTATTGTAGTAAGTAAGGATATGAAAGCGCAGGTTCAGGCAAATGCCGCTGCCTACGGAAATGCTAGAAAACAGGTAGTTCTTATCGACGAGGAAAAGCTTGAGAGAATGGCTACCGATGAGGATTACCGCAATAAATACGAAGGCATCATTGCCATGTCCCAGGCTAAGCTCTTAGAAGCGAAGAACTCCCTGACAAGCAGCGGAGCGGCTGTTAAGAACTTCGGCATGAGCGTTACTGCTGACGGAACCGAGAGCTTCTTTGCAACTGTTGAGAAGTCGGCAGATCTTCAGAAGGAGCGCATCGAAAAGAAGGCTGAGGAAAAGAGAGCACAGAAGAAAGCAGCGGAAAAGAAAGCGCACAAGCAGGAGCAGAAAGAGCGCATCGAGAAAAAGGCTGCAGAGAGAAAGGCTGAGAGAAAAGAAGCCGAAGAGCGTCTGAGAGAGGAAGCGGTTGAGAACGCAACCTATGAAGCCGAAGAAACCATAGATGAAAAAGAGTATGTAACTATCGAGTCACATACTCTTCAGGATCTTATTCGTAATGTACAGACTTATTCCTACGACAGTGCGGCAAGTCATGTAATGACCGACGCCGAGAAGATGGTAGGAGGTCACATCGATTTTAAGGGTTGATCAACCAAACTTCTTGACCAGAGACATTTCCATAATCTTATCACAGAGGTCGCCGAAGCTTCTTCCGGCGGCCTTTGCCGATATTACGAGATGTGAATCGGGATAGAGCTGGGGAAGGGAGTCACACTCCAGACATACAAAGCTCTTCATATCCGATGCCACGATGAAATCCATCTTGGCATATGCATTTACACCCAGGGCAAAAGCAGCATCTTCTGCGGCTTTCTGAAGTGCCTTTGACAGACCCTCGGGAATCTCGGCGGGACATTTATTGGCGGTTTCACCACTCATGGTGAGGCCTTTTTCTTTGTCCTGAGTTTCGAGAGGGAGCTTTTCAAGTACGGGAAGAGCCTTGCCTTCTACGGTACATACCGCAAATTCCCTGCCGGTAATGTATTCCTCGATAAGGATCTCTGTATCCCATCTGAATGCATTTCTTACTGCCTTTTCATAAGCGGTAATGTCACTTGCGATGGAGATTCCGACACCTATGCCGCCATTGTTGGGTTTTACGATAACGGGGAACTCAAGTCCGTGATCTTCGGGATTGGGAATCGCGTAACCTTTCTTAATGGTATATCCGTCTGGCACGGGAACTCCCATGGTGCGCATGAGCTGCTTAGCTGCAGCTTTATTGGATGAGATTGCTGATGAGAAATAATCGCATCCCGTGTAGTCCAGACCGAGAAGATCGAATGCTGCCTGAACCTTACCGTTTTCACCCTCTGCTCCGTGGAGTGCGATGAAGATAAGGTCTGACTGCCTACAGATCTGTAATACATTGGGTCCGAAGTATGCATCGGACTGATCTTTTCTGCGCTTTCTGGTTGCCCACAGATCGGGAATCTCGCCCGGGATATCTCCGGGATTAAGAGAGTACTTGGAGGGATTATCAAATACATTGCCTTCAAGAAGTTCTTCGCTTTCCGAATATCCCATAAAAGAATCCAAGAGGATTACATTGTTTCCACGGTTCTTCAAAATGTCCGCAACAGTGACGCCGGTCTTAAGCGAAAGGTTTCTTTCGTTGGAAAGTCCGCCCGCCAGGACTACGATATTGAGATTACCGGGAAGAACGAATTCTTTAAGTTCATCATCGGTGATGACGAAGTCTTCAACGGTGATATCCGATCCGTCCATGTTGAGCTCGAGATTTTTAAGCATCTGTCTGGTAAGAGTAGTGATCTGAAGAATGCTTCCTATCTGCTCGGGCTTTAAGTCCACATCGTATTTTTTCTTAACGAAATTTCGAATGCTTTTGGTGATTGGTCTGTTTACATGGACAACAAGGAAGTCCGTAAGACCAAGGAGTGCGTTGAGCTTTCTTGAAGAGATAAGATCGTCAACCATGTCGATGACTTTCAGGATATCAAGTGCATTGAATGCAGTCATGATATTTCTGAATGATTCGAGAAGGTTTGGATTCTTGCGTGAGTAGAGTATGCAATATGCGAGAAGATAAGCGACGTTGTCTGAGTACTTGGGGTCGCCGATCATATCGCATAAGAATTCGATAAACTCTGAAAGATTTCCACCGTTGGAAAGTGCAAAACCGTGCTCTACTATCATTCCCACAAGTCTGTTGGTCTCACCGCTTTCTTTTTCGCTGACGGCGGAACGGATCATGCTGTTGATAAACTGATCCACGATCTGCATCTCGGGACGCTGACCGTTAGGGTTAACACGGATGGTGTATTCTCCGTTTTCCGCAAAATCGAAGAATGTGTTGGGGGCGTGTGATTCGGAGAAACCGAACTTTCCGTAGTCGTAGCCGATGTAATAAGTTTTCTCGCCGATATCGTTCATGAGGATATTGACGTAGTCGTAATCAATGTTGTGGTTGGAGATAAGTGACTGGCGTGCTACGATTCTCTTCTTGTAATGATCGATGAACTGATCTGAGAATCCCTGTCCGTCAAAAGAGACACATCTGTCAGGAGTGTCATTTAAGATCGTGATGTATTTTGCCTTGTTTCCGCCTTTGGAGTGACCGATGACGGTTACAAAGTTTTTATCAAGATTGTTTTTTTCGTAAGCCTGTTTGTACCATTCAAGGGCGTTGATCTGCTGGAGCGAATCAATCTGTGCGGCGCCTTCAAAGTCATCGGTCCATTCACGGTCTGCGGTTCCTCTGAATGCAACAACAGCTTCGTGTTTACCGTCTTCCGTTTCTTCTTTTTCGTTAAGGACAACGATGGAGATTCCGCCGCCTGCACCGTATGCTGTATCGAGATGGGATTCGAGGATACGTGCCCCTGAAACAGATTTATTCTTAAGGATAGCCATGATGATGTTCTTGAAATCAAATCCGTTCATCTGGGTCGAATAAGTGAATTCTTCATCAATGGCATTTAAGTCAATCTTTCCGAGATATTCACCCACGGTCTGTCCTTCCGCATCCAGTATTGAGATGAGAGGAGCGGTGCCCGGCATATAGGTGAGAAGTTCGATCAAAAGAAGTTCATCAACTCTGTACATTTAAACATACCCCCTGAATGTCTGATATGAAACAGTGCTTTAGTTTGATTCTATTTCTTCTATAAGAGCCTGATATACGAGGTTTAGATTCTCGTTTTCGCGTCTGATGTTTCGGACAAGATTTATTCCGATGAATTTGAGAAGTGATACGCCTGCGGAAGGATGGGACTCGGCGTATTTGTCGAAATCATTTCTTGATATCTTAAGAGTTACGCAATCCGTTTTAGCTTTAACGGATGCGGATCTTTCATCGCTGTCTAAGAGTGCCATCTCACCGAATACGCATCCCATGTCGCTTCCGAGACTTGCACATACGAACTTATCTCCGAAGATGGTGGTCTTGATAATGTCGACTTCACCTTCCACAAGGAAATACATATCGGATCCTGTCTCGCCCTCGGTGATGATGTTGCATCCTGCGGGAGCTTTGACTTCTTCAAGAAGAGATGCGAAGTCATTAAGGTCAGCTTCACTTATGTTTCCGAACAAAGGAAAACTTTTTAATCTTTCGGTGTATTTACTCATGTTTCCTCTCCGAGTATGATGGCTCCCGAATTTGAAGGGATTATATAATCGTCTGCGGGATTGAGTCTGGGCTCATTGGTCTCCATGGATTTAACGTCTTTGAGCTTTTGAATGATCTCACCATAATTGGTGGATTTCTGAGCTTCGGATAAGATGCTGTGCTTGATCTCTTTTTCGACGCCCATGTTCTCGAGGATTCCCAGAAGCAGGATGTGTTTTTCTTTCTTATAGTAATCGAAAAGCTCGCTGTACTTCATTCCGACTTTGGATTCGGGGATGGGATCTATCTGTACGGATGTGCCGTCGCCGTTATCCAGGAAGGAACTCATGACCTTGCTCATGCCGCTATAGTTGGTGGAAGTTGTTAGAATGTATCTTGTGTATTCTTCGGTGTAAATGATCTCAGCGATGTTCTGAGCGCTTAAGTAATTGCGGTATCTTTCGGTTCTGATCTGAGCACAGATATGGCACTTGGAATTGAGGTTTCTTGCAAGAATTGCGGTTACGAAAACTCTGGAGTCTATGAGCTCGTCGTCCAGGTTCTCACTGTTTTCACCTATGATAAGTACCTTGGACGCCGCTGTGATGTTGGCGTTTTTAAGGGTTTGCTCTTCCGTGAAATCACCTTTTAAGGTGTTCAGGCCTTTGAGGTCCGCATCGTCTTTGAGAGCCTGGATCTTAACATCATCCGCACCGGTTATAAGGATGATGTCCGATGCGCTTAGGTTTTTGTTTTTGCGAAGGATTCCGAGAATGAGGCTCTTAACGTCATTTTTCCATCCGCATATTATGATGTGATCTTTCATGTTCTGCATTTTCTTAAGACCTCTTTGAGCACTCAGATTACGTGCAACTAGTGATGAGGAGATGAAACCGGTTATGGTAGAAAGGGCGAGAACTCCCAGTGAGAGGACTATCAGTCCGAGAAGTCTGCCGCCGGGGGTGTTTGTGAATTCATAGTCGTTACCGGCAAGGGCCAGCATATTATATATGAAGACATCCCAGAAGGTCAGGCCGTTTTCTCTTGCGTCCGAGAAAATATAACAGGCATAGCAGACGATCAAAACCAGCGTAAGGATCAAAAATGTAGTAAATAAGCGGGATTCCTTGAGCCGGTCAATGAAGCTTTTTCCTGTTTTACGGGGTATTTTGTTTTCTTTTTCCGAATTTTTACCCATACGCGTTTATTTTACTGTATAACGGGCGTTTTTTCCACATTTTATGCGGTTTTTTGCCCTTTTTGGCAAACAGGCCTTATATAGCCGAAAAGGCGAAAAAATGGTAAAATTATAAGGTATTTTTTATCATCCGCGAAGAAGTAAAACACGGAGTTTTCGTAGTAATATCGGTTTGACATAAAGTGAGGCAGATAAAGACATGGAAATGACGGTTGAGCTTTTTGACAGTATTATCAACACCTCCCAGGACTGTGTTTTCTGGAAGGATAAAGATAGACGTTTTATAGGAGTTAACCAGGCATTCCTGGATTTCTACGGATTTGAATCCGAGGACATTCTTCTCGGGAAGACCGATGAAGACATGGGATGGCATTCGGATCCCGAGCCCTACAAGCAGGACGAACTCAGAGTATTAAAGGGTGAAAGTACGTATAAGGTGCAGGGCAAATGTTTTATCCGCGGGGAGGAAAGAGATATCATTGCATCCAAGCGCCCTTTGTATGAAAACGGTGAGATTATCGGTCTGGTAGGGAGCTTCGTGGACGTGACAGATGTCATAAGACGTAATGAAGCTGCGGAAAACCTGCAGATTTATACCATAGAGAAGCTCCGTAAATTTAATTTCTTTGACAGGATAATCGATGAGATCAGTCTGGATGAGATATTGGATCCGCTGACGGGTGTTCTTAACAGAGCTTATGCCATGAAGCTTGTTCACTGGCTTATTGCGGAAAACCAGCCATTTACTTTCACCATGGTTGATCTGGATAATTTCAAATCCATCAACGATACGTTCGGTCATTCTGCAGGCGATGAGGTTCTTGTTGAAGTGTCCAAAAACCTGGCAAAGTCCGTGGACGGCTTCGGAGCAGTTGGGCGTTTTGGCGGCGATGAGCTTTTGATAATAGACCTGAAAAATATTTCCAAGAAAGATAAGAGCAGATTTTTTGAAAAACTGTATTCAAAATCCGGAGCAATCAGAACAGAAATGACCTTCGGTGACAGTACGATTATGATCACCGCCACATCGGGTTGTGCATCATATCCCAAGGATGCTGATGAATATGACAAACTCTTTGAGTTGATAGATAAAACTCTTTATGTCGGAAAGAGTGAGGGACGAAACTGCTATACCATCTATGACAAAGGAGCACATGAAGTTCTCGAAGTGTCCGTTGTTACCAGAAGAGGTGTCTTCACGGATATGCAGGATCTGAGAAACGGCATGGATAAGGAAAGCACTCATGAAGGCAAGATCAAAGCGGCATTTCCTGTTCTGAAAGAGGTTCTTCAGATTAACGAATTGTATTACATTCGTCCCGGTTCCACGATGAGAGCCGTTAACGATCCTGAATTCGAATGTGATGCTTCAGATATCGATCTGCTTATGACAGAAGATGTTGTTGCGGAAGGATCGGTAGAGAGTATTAAGAATATATCACCGGTATTCGGCACTTCGTTAAAAGAAAACGGATTCGGTTCTGTTTTGATCGTACGTGTAAGAGATAAGGATGCTGTGAAAGGATATCTGATATGTGCGGTACAAAGGAGCCATAGAATCTGGCAGGAATACGAAAGTGCGATCCTGTACTATGTGGCAGGGCTCATGGTGTAAAATTATTTTTCCAGAGGATAGCTAGTTATGTATCGTATTTTGAGTGAAACGGAAGAGAATACAATTCTTATTCCTGCAACACTTGATAATCATTTTCCCCTTCTTAAATACATGTTTTGGAGCAAGGGTTATGCAGTCATTCCTCTGGATGAAAGTGATGAGTTCGAAGTAAGACAGGAAGGCCTTAAATATTCCAATCATGATATTTGTTACCCGTTTGTTCTCATGGCGGGTCAGGTTGTCAGGGCACTCAGAAGCGGAAAGTATGATCCGAAGAAAACATTCATACTTATGCCCACAGCGGGAGATGCCTGCAGAGGAGCATGCTATCTGGGACTTATGAGAAGATCCCTTGATAAGTCCCACTTTGAAGATGTACGTGTCATGACCATTAATGTAAGACATGTACGCGATGACATTCAGCTTAAGATTACTTTGGATACTGCAATCAGAGGTCTGTTCGGTCTCTTTTACGGGGACATACTGATGCTGCTTGCAAATCAGGTAAAACCTTACGAAGTAAACAAAGGCGAGACCGATGCTTTGTATAAGGAATGGATTGAAAAACTTTCCGAGGACTTAAGGCTCGGAAAGAATCTTACCCTCGGTAAGATGAAGAAGAATTTCCGCAAGATAGCGGAGTCTTTTTCCAAGATTGAAAGAGACGGTAAAGAGCGCACGATCGTCGGCGTGGTTGCGGAATTCTATGTGAAGTATTGCGGACTGGGCAATTGGGATATTGTTAAGTATCTTGAAGAAAACGACGCGGAAGCACATGTAAACGGTGTGTCATGGTACATGCTTTATTACATCGATTCCCATAAGCCTGCAAAGCACAATCTTGAGAGACTGGGATTTGAAGTTGTTAAGAAACTGATGGCATCATGTCAGAATGATATGATCGATGTGCTTCACGAGTACGGCTTCCATTGTCTGAATAAATACGAAGACATGGCCAAGGGTTCGGAAGAATACGTATCCCACACTCTTACTATCGGCGACGGATGGCTTCTGGGTGCTGAGGTTTGCGATTATGCACATCTCGGTTACAAAAAGGTTCTTTGCATAGCACCCTTCGGATGCATGGCGAATGTCTGCGCCGGAAGAGGATTGTATCCTCATCTTCAGAGGAAATTTCCGAACACGAATATTGCGGTTGTTGAGACCGACTCAAGCAGTTCCAAATTAAACTACTACAACAGAGTACAGATGCTTATAAAGTAATCATGCATCTTAAACGGAAGAGAGAGTCAAGCCGGTTATGAGTGTATTATTTTTTCTGATTATAATTTTGATCTTCATAGTTCTTATCGGAATCATGAATGAGAAGTATTTCCACATTCAGTCCGATATCGCGCTTATTCTTTTTTCATTCATCATCTCCATGGTGCTGCTCATAGTGAGTAAGCTTTTGCAGATTGAATCCGTTGATGAATTTGTATGCGGACTGGGAGACTTTGGATTCGAAGAATACCTGATGGATGGAGTTCTGTGCTTCATGCTTTTCTCCGGTGCAAGCAAGGTCAATATGAGAAAGTTCCGTGAAAATGTTCGCGCGATCAGCTTGCTTGCACTTCTTACCACAATGCTTTCGTCCGTTTTCTACGGAGTTTTGTTTTATCTGGTATCCATGTTGTTTCATTTCAATATGGATATTCTTACATGTATCCTTCTGGGATGCGTCGTATCACCTACAGACCCAATAGCTGCAACGGGAATTCTTAATAAGATCGGTCTTTCCAAAAATGTCTGCTCGGTTATCGAGAACGAATCACTGTTTAATGACGGTACCGGCGTAACTCTTTTCATATTTGTAAGAAGTCTTGTTGTTCACAGCGGTGACAGTAATTTCGCAGTGCTTATGTTTAAAGAAATTGTCGGAGCCGTTGCCGTTGCTTTTATTGTTTCGTTCCTTCTTTTCAAATTGATGGAAGTAACAAGAGATCCCATCAAGTACATTCTGATTTCACTCCTTGATGTTTCACTCGTATATATCATCTGTGAGCATCTGGGATTTTCCGGAGTTATCGCATCCGTTGTATGCGGAATGTATTTCTCCGCGGCATATTCCAAGATAGAGAGAAGAGCAAAAGTCATTGATACAAGAGATCTTTACAAGGATTTCTGGGATATCATGGAGAGCCTTTTGAATTCAATCCTCTTTGTAATGATAGGACTTCTCGTATTAAATCTTGATGTCAGTAAATACATCTTCATCCTTGCTCCGGCTGCAATAATCATAAATGTATGTGCCAGATCCTTTGGAGTATCGATAAGCAGTATCCTGACAGGTAAAAAGAATATCCCCGGAAATTACAATGTGTTCGAATACGTGACCCTTATGACATGGTCGGCTCTTAAAGGAGGATTGTCCCTGGCACTTGCCTTCGGAACCAAGGAATTCCTGCCGAAGGATATATACGATATCTTCATCAATGTAACTTATGTAACAATCTTCTTTACCGTTCTTGTACAGGGACTAACGGTAAAGAATGTATATTTCGCACTTGAGAAACATAAGACAGCAAGAATGATTAAAAACAGAAAGTAAGGGAAGGAAGCATTATGAAAGTTATCATAGTCGGAGCAGGACGAACCGGAAGATCTCTTATCGAAGCTCTTGCCAAGAAAAGTTATGATATAACCATAATCGATAAACAAAAGAATCTTGTTGATGATATTACCGATAACTATAACGTAAGCGGAGTTGTCGGAAGCGGTGCATCCAAGGAAACACTTATGAAAGCAGGTGCGGATACCGCAGATGTTCTTATTGCATTAACTCCCGTTGATGAGATCAATCTTTTGAGCTGCATGCAGGCCAAAGCCGTCGGCACTCTCAGAACTGTTGCCAGAGTATTCCAACGCGACTTTGCGGCTGAGAGAAAAACTCTTGAAAAAGAGCAGAATATCGATTACATCTTCAATCCCAAATATGACATGGCGGAGGCTGCAGCACTCAGCATCGGACTTCCCGGAATAGTAAGACCCGAAGGCGTATTCGGAGATAACATGCAGATGATCACTGTTACCGTTATGCCCGGTTCGCCTCTTGCGGGTAAAACGCTGATCGATATACGCAAGGAACTTGATGCTGAGATTCTTGTAGGAACGGTTCTTCGTGAAGGCAAGCTCTATGTTCCCGACGGATATTTTCAGATAGAAGCCGGAGACAGTATGGGAATTGCGGCAGGGATTGATGATATCCAGAGGATTCTTAAGAAGATCGGAATCATCAAACATTCGGCTAAGAATGTAATGATAGTGGGCGGCGGAACCACTGCAGAGTATCTTCTTAATATGCTCCTGGAGAAAAGAAAGAGTATTTCACTCCTTGAGTCCGATCTTGACAGATGCAGGGAACTTATGGAGAGATATCCTTCGGTACATGTCGCATATTCGGAGGGTGAACTTTCCGATGTTCTTGAGGATGAGAAAATCGGAGACTTTGATGCGGTGGTTTCGCTTACGGATAATGATGAGTCCAATCTTGTTACCAGTATGTATGCCTGGTCTAGGAATGTTCCTTCAATCCTTACAAGAGTAGAACAGCCCGGACATCTGAAACTCCTTCACAGAGTTAACTTAGACATTACCCTTTCGCCTTCGGAAATATCAGTGGATAAACTTATCCGCTTCGTACATAATTGCGAAGCAGGCGATGCTCCCAATGAAATAGAGAAGTATTGTTCGGTTGCCGACAATAAGGCAGAGGTTCTTCAGTTCACCGCAGGCGATGATTTCTGCAAGACGGGACTGCTTTTTAAAGAAACTGAATTCAAACTCAGGAAGAATACATTGGTTGCTTCCATCATCAGAGACGGAGAACTTATTATCCCCGGCGGTAATTCATGTATTCAGAAGGGCGATAAAGTTATCATCGTATCCGATAAGAAGAACCACATCGAGAACTTAAACGAGATTTTTGCATAAGGTTATAACAAAATGATTTTTAATTCTATCTGCGCAGCCATGAGAGAGGATGCTTTAAAGCTTCCTGCGGACAGGAACGTCAAAGTCTATATGAGACATTCCATAAGATTCGACAATCCCCCCGACGGAGATTATTCAAAGCTTCTTCTAACACCCGAGGGAATCGAGATTGCAAACAGAATCGGAAGAGATCTGGATTTTCCCGTAGGATATTTTTATTCGAGCCCTGTTGAAAGGTGTGTTCAGACTGCTACGGAGATTGCCAAGGGTACAGGTATAGAAAAACCTGTGATCGAAAAGGTAAGAGAGTTTGCTCATCTTGAGGGACTTGGCCATGCACAAAATGATCTGGGCATAGGATGGTATGAATTCTATTACGGACTTCAGAGAAATATTCCTGAACTTACCGGAGGAATAACTCTTAAGGAGGCCGCAACACCTATCATAGATAAAGTCTTTGAAGTTCCCGAGACGGACAAAGCGCTTGACGTTATATGTTCACACGACAGCCATGTTGTAACACTTGCAAGTGCGCTGTTTGATTTTAAAACAGGAATCAACGGAGAAGGCTGGATAACATTTACGGAAGGAATGTTTATTTACGGAACCAGGGATGATTTCACAGCTCTTTGGAGAGGCGAAGAGAAGAGATTTGTAAATTGGTAAACGGATATAATAAAAGCAGGTAGCTTAACGCTACCTGCTCTTTTTATTTTGCTTTTAGCTTGTTTACCACAAGTTCATATGCATCGAGTAGTTCCAGGTGATGCTCTCTGATAAATGCTTCGTTTCCTTCGTTGGAGGCAAATTCCATAC
Organism: uncultured Lachnospiraceae bacterium; assembly: GCA_902794095.1. Taxonomy (GTDB): domain Bacteria; phylum Bacillota; class Clostridia; order Lachnospirales; family Lachnospiraceae; genus AC2028. Next base: position 34,317 of record CADBFZ010000004.1, read on the forward strand.
GCTTTGCAAGGTCCGAAAGATTGTCTGCTCCGATGTTTCTTGAATTCGATTTCAGTGCATGTACCAGTACACCGTATTCTTTCCAGTCACCTGCATCGAACTGCTCATTGATCTTTGCCAGGTTATCGGCATAATCTTCGACGTAGATTCCGCATATCATTTCGTAGAAACCTTCATCGTTGTTGCAATACTTCAATGCGGCCTTCTTATCGATAAAATCGATTGCAAGTACATCGGCTGCCTTGAGGTAGGTGGGCTCGGGAATTGCCTGCTTGGGTGCGGACTTGGGAGTTTTGGTTATCATCTCTTCGGGGAGATATTGAAGGATCATGCCGAGAATTTCGTCTCTCTTAATAGGCTTACTGAGATAATCGGTGAAGCCTGCATCAAGGTATTCTTTCTTGGCTCCCTTGATTGCATTGGCGGTAAGAGCAATGATTGGCGTATCGCTGCACTTGTTAACGGGAAGAGTCTTACTCTTATCAAGTGTTTCGATACCGTCCATTTCCGGCATCATGTGATCGAGGAAAATGATGTCGTACTTATTGCGGGCAATCAGTTCAAGCATCTCACGACCGCTGAATGCTTCTTTAATATGAATGAGCGTATCCTTGAGGAGTCCCTTAACAACTTCTATGTTCATCTTGTTGTCATCAACTACAAGGATGGAAGCAAGGGGAGCCATGTAGGTGAAGTCATCATCTGCAAGAATGAGATTTTCTTTACTGTATTTCTCATTGATGTTTCCGACCGGCTCGGGATTTTTGATAAGCTGGTCTATTCTTACGGTAAAGACGGATCCCTTTCCATAGGTGGAATCAACGTCAATGCTTCCTCCCATGAACTTAACCATTCCCGCACAGATTGCAAGACCGAGTCCGGTTCCTTCGATGTCTTTATTTCTCTTCTCATCGATTCTGCTGAATTTCTCGAAGAGCTTATCAAGGTCATCTTCCCTGATTCCGATACCGGTATCGCTTACCTTGATCTCAAGAGTGACTTTGTCGTCGCTTGTGGTTCCTGTTATATCAAGGGACACGCTTCCCTGCTCAGTATACTTAACTGCGTTATTTAAGAGATTGATCATAATCTGCCGGATCTTGTTCTCGTCGCCGTAAAGTCCGTCGGGAAGATCTTCTTTGACGCTCAGGTTCAGATTAAGCTTTTTCTGAGTCGCTTTTACTTCGATCATCTTAACAACTTCGATGGTAAGGGAGGAGAGCGAATAATCGTTGCTTATAAGTTCCATCCTACCCGCTTCGATCTTGGAGAAATCAAGGATGTCATTGATGAGACCAAGGAGTGCATCGCTGGCAGTCTTTATGTTGGAAGAACATTCCCTGACTTCTTTTGAAATATCTTCACGAAGAATTATTTCGTTCATACCCATGATGGCATTGATGGGGGTTCTGATCTCGTGACTCATGTTGGCCAGGAATTCTGATTTATATTTGTTTGCACGGATGGCTTCCAAAATCTGGTCCCTGCTCAGTCTCATCTGCCTTATGGTCTGGAAGAGCATCATAAGGATCATGAAGTAGAGACCAATCAGTATGTAAAGACCATCGATTCTGTCAGAAATTAGGATCATGATGACCGCCTCTACAAGGCTTCCTGCGGACAGTCCGATCATACCGATGAGAACGTAAAAGTATTCTTTGGCATATCCGTTAGCTATATCAATACCGATGGTTGTAAGCAGACATATTATCGCAACAGAGATGATGGTATTGATAATGACGGTTGAATATCTGAAGTCATAAATCTCTGTGGCGTGCAAAAATGAAATAACCGTGAAAGTAAGAAACAGTGTGATGAGTATTCCGATAAATATTTTCTCGTATCTTCTGTTCTGGGTTTCGTTCATGAAATAAAGGAATGGTGCGATCATGACGGTAACAAGCATGTACCCCCATACACCGTCGATGTAATAAAGGCCGGTGATGTACTGAGGAATGATGTTGTCTACAAGGAGCCAGAATGTTACCAGTGCGAAACCGAATCCGATGGAAAGAAGCATTTTCCATTCGTCATATTTTCCGATAAGGAAAAGAGAGAATATGACAAGTGCGATGGAGAAGAAAAACAGCATGAATGAAAGTACGAACTGTATTCCTGCCATTTTCATGATCTGCATGAATACACCGAGGGAATCGCCGTAGAAGATCGTTGCGAATCCTTCCTGCATGTTGTCAATCATTATCTTCTCGACTCTGATGGTTTTGCCTGCATCAGTGGGATAGAGCTTAACCTGGAGAAAGACTGTCTTTTCATTCAGTCCGGGAAGGGGATTGTTGTCGTTGGTAAAACTGGATCTGAGCTGTCCGTCCACATAAATGTATGCATCATTATATGCGAAGATACAAAAGATGGTTCCTTCTTCAATGTGAGCGGGAAGAGTTGACTCGACTGCGAATACGCCCAGCTCTCCGGGCTCTGCAAGAATGGGAAGCTCTTGGGCAACGCGGGTTCCGTCGGGATAAACTCTTTCCCATGTTCCGGGGTACTTGCCGTTCCATCTTACGATAGTATCCACTTCATCAAATTGGGCCCATGATATCGCTATGAATGCGAAGATGATAAACGTGATCGCACCGAAAACGGTGAGCATGAATCTGAATACTCTGTGGCTCGTGATATGTCTTTTGAAGTTCAAGAAGTTTTGTTCGGACATTGCTTATTACCTGACTGATTACTCAACACATATGAACAGATACTTAAAATACGTATGGTTTCTAGCGTCATCGTAGAGATTGATGAGGCTTATGGAATAAAGATCCGAAAGTGCTTTTAAATTATTCTTATTTATTAAGGAAAGCATTTTTCGATATGTCTTCTCGATATCCGGCGCGTTGTTGTCCTGATAGCACAGAACAGCTTTGCTTCCGGGGAGAGGAAATGTTCCTATATTATCAGCCGGAAGAAATGAAAGGCTGATGAGTTTGTTGTATACGTATTTGCCTTCCGTAAGATCGTTATAGTCGATGGTAACTCCTGCAGGAAACATGGGGAGTGAATCGTCACGGGAGGTTTTGGTAATGTGCGCGGCTATATCCGCTGCAATGTCGCCTGCGTGGAATGAGGAATCCTTGTCACTGATCGGACTTGAGAAAACACTCATGGGAGGCATTACATCAATAAAGGGAACGCCGGGTTTATGTGAGTTGTATTTTCCGAGGATCCACATGCCGAGCTGAAGCGCCGAGATCTTCTTGGTAATAAGAAATGCTTCATGCTGCATTTCCCTGATCTTGGTGTTGGCAAGTTCTTCGATTCCGTCTCTTGAAAGGTTGTGGATGATCTTACCGATCTCGGCTATGGAGCAGCCTGTCTGTCTGAGGGTCGTGATAAAAAAGAACGATCCGATCTGTGCAGATGAGTAATAGTGATATCCGTTCTTGGGATTCGTCCATGGAACGAGGATATTTTGCTCGTAATAGTATCTGAGTGTATCTCTTGTTGTGTTACAAAGAGCTGCGAACTCGGAAACCTGGAGCGTATATTCACTGTTTTCGTTAGAAATAATCTGAGCCATAAAGAAACCTTTTAGTACATGTGTAACATTCGTTACAACTATCGCTATTGTAAATGATATCCGACTGAAAAGCAAAAGAAACCTTGGGGTTAACCCCAAGGTTTTTGATACTATTGTCTTTCTTTTGCAGGGAAATGGCATTAAATCAGATAAAAACCGTGAGAAAAAGGGAGATTTTTTGATTGTTGACTTGGGGCTAAGCCCCAGGCATATCCTCGAAGAGCTTAGGATGAATAATCCGGTTTAAACAATTTTCACCGTGTAAAAGGAGAACAGAAAATGAAAGACGTTACCGAAACAATTATCCGTGTGATTGCAGCATATCTTGACAAGGATGCTTCCGAGATCAAGGCAACAGATACCTTCGCTGAGATCGGACTTGATTCACTGGACATCATGGAGCTTGTAATGCAGCTTCAGGAAGAACTTGACTGCAAGATCGAGCTTTCCCAGGATATCACTTCCATTGAAAAGCTTGCAGAGTATATCAGCCAGCAGTGATGGCGAAAGGAGATCTCATGGACAAGAATCCGATATGCGAAATGCTGGGTATCAAATATCCCGTAATTCAGGGAGGTATGGCCTGGATCGCGGATGCATATCTGGCTGCGGCTGTTTCGGAAGCCGGCGGACTCGGACTTATCGCGGCAATGAATTCAAACGGAGAGCAGCTTCGTGAGCAGATAGTTAAAGCCAAAGAACTTACGGACAAGGTGTTCGGAGTAAATCTGATGCTCATGAGTCCGTTCATAGATGAAGCAGTTGATGTAGTCTGCAGTGAACATATCAAGGTTGTTACAACCGGAGCGGGCAATCCTGCCAAGTATATGGAGAAACTTAAAACTGCCGGCGTAACCCTAATCTGCGTTGTGGCAAGCGTTGCTCTGGCAAAGATGGTCGAGGACATGGGTGCAAGTGCGGTTATCGCAGAAGGATGTGAATCCGGCGGACACGTAGGCGAGACAACAACCATGGCACTTGTTCCTCAGGTGGCAGATGCGGTTAATATCCCTGTTATTGCTGCGGGTGGTATTGCTGACGGAAGAGGAATGGCTGCTGCATTTATGCTGGGAGCCTGCGCAGTTCAGATGGGAACAAGATTCCTTACCGCCAAAGAATGCAGAGTTCATGAGAACTATAAAGAGAAAGTTTTATCTGCCCGTGACCGTGACACTATCGTAACAGGTAAAACTCTGGGACATCCCGTTCGTGCTCTTAAGAACAGAATGACCAGAGAGTTTAATAAGATGGAACAGGATCCTTCAACAAAGCCCGAAGATCTGGAAGCAATGGGAGCAGGCGCTCTCCGAAAAGCAGCGATTGATGGTGATGTCAAAAACGGATCCTGCATGTGCGGACAGATAGCGGGCCTTGTTAACAGCGAAGGAACCTGCGAAGAAATAATAACCGGAATCTGCAGTGATGCTTTTTCACTGCTTGGGTATTGATGATGGGAAAGATAGCATTTTTGCTGGCAGGTCAGGGAAGCCAGTATCCCGGAATGGGAAAAGAATTATATGAGGATGTGGCCGAGGTCAAATCTTTTTTTGATGAAGCGGAAAAGAGCCGTCCCGGAACTCTTAAGCAGATGTTTGAGGGAAGCGAAGAGGAACTTAAGCAGACTATAAACACCCAGCCTTGCTTGTTCCTTACGGATATGGCTGCTGCCATTGCACTTGAAGCGAAAGGGATTCATCCCGATTTTGCGGCAGGCTTTTCGCTTGGAGAAATTGCAGGTCTTGCGGTAAGCGGAGTGCTTAATAAAGAAGATGCATTCAGACTTGTTACCGTAAGAGGAAAACTGATGCATGAAGCATCCGGCGTGGTAAAGGGCAAGATGGCTGCGGTTCTTCGTATGGATGCGGAGGAACTTAAAAAGCTTTCCGACGAATTCGGAGTATGCCCCGTTAATTACAATTGCCCCGGTCAGATCGTGGTATCCGGAAGTGAAGAGAAAATGGATTCCTTCTTATCGGAACTTGATACAAGGAAAGTGAGATACGTAAATCTCCCCGTAAGCGGCGCGTTCCATACCCCTTACATGGCATCTGCTTCTGAAGGTCTGAGAAGAGAACTGACAGAAGGCGGATATGAAATCAGTTCACCGAAAATTACTCTTTACTCCAATCTGAGTGCAAAGCCTTATCCTATGGATTCGGAAGGCATCATAAGTGCAGTATCCGGTCAGGTATCGAGCAGTGTCAGATGGGAAGAGATAATTAAAAATATGGCGGAGAGCGGCGCAGATACTTTTATTGAATGCGGTCCGGGAAATACTTTGTCGGGATTTGTTAAAAGAACGCTCAAGGATGTCAGAATCTTGAATGTAGCAGGCAGAGAGAGTTTAAAGCGTACCTTGGAGGAACTTAAATAATGCTATCCGATAAGATTGCGGTTATTACAGGCGGAACAAGAGGAATAGGCAAGGCTATTGCATTAAAGTTTGCACAAAACGGTGCGGACGTTGCAATCATAGCAACTTCGGAATCCGATGCTGCGAGAAAAACTCTGGCTGAATTAAAAAGCCTGGGAAGTGATGCAAAGCTCTATGTATGTAACGTCAGTAATTCCGAAGAAGTAGAAAGAATGTCCGAGATGATCATAGCAGATTACGGACAGATAGATATTCTTGTAAACAATGCGGGGATTACAAGGGACAACATCCTTCCTGCTCTAAAAGATTCCGATATCGATGATGTAATAGATGTAAACCTTAAAGGATGCATGTATGTAACAAGAGCGTTTATCAAAAACTTCGTTAAACGCCGCAGCGGAAACATTATCAACATCAGTTCTGTTGTAGGACTTATGGGTAATAAAGGCCAGGCCAATTATGCTGCATCAAAAGCAGGCATCATAGGATTTACCAAAACCGTAGCAAGGGAATACGGAAAGAGAAACATAAGATGCAATGCAATAGCTCCGGGTTATATACAAACGGAGATGACATCGGCACTTAATGAAGATATGACAAAAGCCATTGCAGAGTCCCTCCCTTTAGGAACTCTCGGCGAACCGGATGATGTTGCAAATCTCGCTCTTTTCCTTGCGGGATCTTCATCCAAGTACATAACCGGTGAGGTGATCAAAGTAGACGGAGGAATGTATGTGTAGAGTTGTTGTAACCGGAATGGGAGTTATTACGCCTGTTGGAAATGATATTGATAATTTTTGGAATAATATTACAAAAGGTGTTCTCGGAATAGACCGTATAAAGAGGTTTGATGCATCGAATTTAAAAGTAAATCTTGATGCCGAGGTAAAAGATTTCGAACCGAAGGATTATTACGATACCGTTCAGGAGATAAGAAAATCTGATCTGTATATGCAGTACGCAATGGCTGCTGCAAAACAGGCGGTAGAAAGCAGCGGAATCCTTGACAGCGATCTTGATAAGGAACGCCTTGGCGTTTATATAGGATCCGGAATAGGTGGAATTAATTCTACGTTAAGAGAGACCAGAAAACTTGATGATAAAGGACCTGAGATGGTATCACCGTTCTTTGTTCCCATGATGATAAGCAACATGGCAACAGGTGCGGTATCAATCAAATTCGGAGCAAAAGGTCCAAGCCTTCCAGTTGTAACCGCATGTGCTACATCAACTCATACCATAGGCGAAGCATACAGAAGTATCAAGCACGGATATGCTGATGCAATCATTGCAGGCGGAAGTGAAGCTTCGATTAACGAACTTGCGATGGCAGGATTTATAAATTGTCAGGCACTTAACTTGTCCGATAATCCCGAAGAGGGAAGTCTTCCTTTCGATAAGAGAAGGGGCGGATTCGTAATGGGTGAGGGTGCAGGAATACTTTTGCTTGAAGAATATGAACACGCAGTTAAAAGGGGAGCGCCGATCTATGCCGAAGTGGTGGGATATGCCAACACCTCCGATGCGTATCACATCACCGCTCCCGATCCTGAAGGAGACGGTGCAGTAAGAGCGATTAAATCAGTTGTGGCTGAAGCAGGAATATCAGCAGATGATGAGATCTATGTCAATGCACACGGAACAGGAACTCATCTTAACGATGCCATGGAGACCAAAGCTCTTAAGAAAGTTTTCGGTGAGAAAGCATACGACCTTCATGTAAGCTCCACAAAGTCCATGACGGGACACATGATGGGTGCAACCGGTGCGGTTGAAGCTGTGGCATCCGTTCTTGCTCTTAAGAACGGAATTATTCCTCCCACCATTAATTATAAAGAGAAGGATGAGGAATGTGATCTTGACTACACTCCGAACAAAGCGGTTAAGGCTGACATTAAATATGCCATAAGCAATTCGCTTGGCTTTGGCGGACACAATGCGGTTGTGGCATTTAAGAGGATCTGATATGGGTTCAATACAGGAATATGCAAATATATTTGAAAAACTTGATCTGTCAGAATTGAGTGTTGAAGAGGAAGGACTGAAGCTGACTCTCAAAAGGGAAAGACAGATTCAGGCGGGAAACACGCAGCCGGTTACATTTACCGGAAATGCTCAGCAGATAGTAACACAGAACTTCGAAGCTCCTGTGGAAGCAATCGGAACAGAGATCAAAGCTCCTCTTCTCGGAGTCTTCTATGCAAATGAAGTTCCGGTTAAAGAGGGCGATGAAGTTAAAAAGGGTGATGTCCTTTGCTCCATAGAAGCAATGAAAATGATGAATGAAGTAAGGTCATCTGCAGACGGTAAGGTTCTTAAGATACTTGCGGAAAACGGTGCTCTTGTGGAATATCATCAGACACTTTTTGTTATCGGATAAGGTCGGGTTATGAACAGAGAAGAGATCAAAGAGATACTTCCACACAGAGAGCCCATGCTTCTTGTGGATGAAGTCGAATTAAATGAAGACGGAACGGCAACGGGATATTACAACGTTCGCGGGGATGAGTATTTTCTCCGGGGACATTTTCCCGGTAATCCCATCGTGCCCGGAGTTATCCAGTGCGAGATGATGGCGCAGTCTGCTTGTATTCTTTTTAAGGACAAAATGAATTCGGGAAATGCTCTTCCTGTTTACACGGGACTTGATAAGGTCAGGTTCAGAAAACAGATTGTTCCCGGTGACAGGATAAGGATAGATGTTAAGATCATCCGAGGATGTCATCCGTTGTATCAGCTTAGTGGTGAGGTGTCTGTCGACGGGAAGAAGTGCATGAGCGGAGAGTTTTCTTTTGCAATAATAGATAAGAAGAAAGGAGAGTAGCATGTTTTCCAGAATTCTCATTGCCAACAGAGGCGAAGTTGCAGTCAGGGTTATCAGGGCTTGCAAGGAAATGGGAATAGAGACCGTTGCGGTTTATTCCGAGGCGGACAGGGATGCTCTTCATGAAGAAATGGCAGACATGTCATATTGCATCGGAGGTCCCCTGGTTAAAGACAGCTATTTGAATATCGACGCTCTGATTACTGTTGCTAAAAGGACGGGTACCGAGGCGGTTCATCCGGGATACGGAATGCTTTCGGAAAATCCTGAGTTTGCAAAAAGGTGCGAAGAAAACGGGATAGTATTTATCGGTCCGAGTTCAGGCGTTATGGAGAAGATGGGTCAGAAAGAGGTCGCAAGAAGCATCGCGGTTAAATGCGGCGTGCCCGTTGTTCCCGGAACCGAGATATTAAAAGATGCAAAGGAAGCTTCCGAGAAAGCCGAGGAGATCGGATATCCCGTAATACTCAAAGCAAGAGCGGGCGGAGGAGGTAAGGGTATCCGTGTTATAAGAAAGCCTGAGGATATCGCTGATGAGTTTTCACAGGTTGCAAAGGAAGCACTTAATTCATTCGGCGATGACGGCATATTCATGGAAAAGTTTCTCGAGCATGTTAAGCATGTGGAGGTTCAGATACTTGCGGACGCATCCGGAAATGTCCTGATACTCGGTGACAGGGATTGCAGCGTACAGAGAAGAAATCAGAAACTTATCGAGGAATGTCCCGCACCCGTATTAAACGAAAAGACCAGGGAGAAGATGTATGAAGCTGCTAAGAACCTTGCCTTAGAAGCCGGATACGTAACTGTCGGAACCGTGGAGTTTCTCGTAAAGGGTGATGAGTTTTATTTTATGGAAATGAATACGAGACTTCAGGTTGAGCATTCCGTAACCGAACCTGTTTGCGGAATCGATATCGTGGAGTGGCAGATAAGAACCGCTGCGGGAATTACGATTCCATTTTCCCAGTCTGATATCGGAAGTAGCAGACATGCGATCGAGTGCAGAATATGTGCTGAGAATTCCAAGGACTTTACACCTGCTGTCGGTAAGGTTGAGATGCTTCACATTCCCGGCGGGATGGATGTCAGATTTGATTCTGCGCTTTATCAGAATTGTGAGATCACTCCCTTTTATGATTCCATGCTGGGAAAACTTATTGTATGCGCAGATACAAGGGACGGCGCAATTCGTAAGATGAAGAGTGCATTATCCGAGTTCGTGCTTGTGGGTGTTGATAATAACAGGGAAATACATATGAAGTTTCTGGAAGACGGAAAGTTCATCATCGGAAACTATGATGTGGATATATGTGAAAAGGTTCTGTGAGAATGGAATTAAAGAGACTATTCCTAAAGGCTAACAATGAATTGGAAAATTCGGGGCAGGGCGGAAAGGACAGAAAAGTCACCTGCAGAAAATGCCAGAAGAAAAATACCGTTACAAAGATCCGAAACAATAATTTCGTCTGTCCCGACTGCGGACATTATTTCCAAGTCAGGGCAAGACGCCGAATACTGATGCTGACTGACAGGCGAAGTTTCATCGAGATGAACCGTGAGATGCAGTCGGTCAATGTACTGGGATTTCCGGAATATGATGACAAGCTTCGCGGTGCGATGGATAAGAGCAGGGAAAACGAAGCTGTCATATGCGGTGAAGCAGAGATCGACGGCCATAAGATATGTATCTTTTCCATGGACTCAAACTTCATGATGGGATCCATGGGCGCAGTGGTCGGCGAGAAGATCGCTTCTTTATTCGAATATGCAACTCTTCGTAATCTGCCCGTTCTGGGCATTACCGTGTCCGGAGGGGCGAGAATGCAGGAGGGAATGATATCCCTTATGCAGATGTCCAAGGTCTCCGCTGCGGTAAAGAGACATTCCAATTCAGGAAATCTTTATATCACGCTTCTTACAAATCCTACAACCGGAGGAGTGGATGCAAGCTTTGCCATGCTGGGTGACATTACCCTGGCAGAGCCCGGAGCAAGGATAGGATTTGCAGGGCCAAGAGTTATAGAAAAAAGTCTCAACAGATCTCTTCCCAAGGACTTCCAGAAAGCAGAGAGAGTTTTGGAATGCGGATTTATAGATGCGATAGTAACAAGAGCGGATCAGAAAAGTTATATAGCAAGGCTTCTTAAGATACATGGAATGTAAATGATTTTCGGAGGAGCAGGTGTTTAAGAATACAGTTAACGTTGGTGATGATTACGGAATCGTAATCGAAGCAAGGTCCGATAAGAGACTTACCGCTACGGATTATATTAATTCGCTTATAAATGATTTTACCGAGTTTCATGGCGACAGATTATTCGGTGACGATAAGGCTGTGGTGGCAGGCGTCGGATTCTTAGGGAAGATGCCGATAACGGTCATAGGCATTGAAAAAGGTAAGACCACGGAAAGCAGAATACTTCATAACTTCGGAAGCGCACATCCGGAAGGATACAGAAAGGCACTTCGCCTTATGAAACAGGCAGAGAAGTTTAAACGTCCCGTCCTGTGCCTTGTTGATACCGCAGGTGCCTTTTGCGGAATCGACGCGGAAGAAAGAGGGCAGGGAAGAGCAATCGCAGAGAATCTGTTTGAAATGTCCGATCTTAAAACACCCATAATCTCGGTTGTGATAGGAGAAGGCGGAAGTGGCGGGGCGCTTGCACTTTGCCACTCGGACAGGATATGGATGCTTGAGGATGCGTATTTCAGCGTCGTCTCTCCCGAAAGCTGCGCCAATATATTATGGAAAGATCCCGGAAGAGCTGCTGAGGTTGCAGGGGCTCTTAACCTTACAGCGGATAAGCTGTATAAACTCGGGCTCATAGATAAGATCTGCAGGAAAAACAAGATGAAGGAACTTGAGGATGATCTTAAGAAGGAATTTGAAATCCTGCGTGATGTGAGGACAGATGAACTGATAGAAGCAAGATATCAGAAATTCAGAAAGATGGGATACAGATCTTATTAAGGAAGATATATGTCATATATATATGAAAAATATTATAAGGAAGTAACAGATGCATCCGGGGAGATTGTATCGATTGATACGTCCTATGGGAAAGATTTTAATTTCGCATATGATGTGGTTGATGCGATAGCTATGGAATCACCTGATAAAACAGCCCTGGTTCACAGAAGTACTTCAGGAGCAAGAACCGTTCTTACATTCGGTGATCTTAAAACAAAAAGTGATAAGGCTGCAAATGCACTGATGGGACTGGGACTCGGCAAGGGAGATCCGGTTATGCTTCTATTAAAAAGAAGATATGAATATTGGATACTGATCCTTGCGCTTCATAAGATCGGAGCAGTTGCCATTCCCACATCTCACATGGTCTCTTCCGAAGATATCAGAGAACGTATCGAGGTATCGGGAGCAAAGGCGGTCATATGCGTTAACTCCGAAAGCATTTGTGACAAAGTAAAAGATGCTGTAGAGGGAAGCGATGTATATCAGCTTGTTGTGGGTGATAAATATCCGGGCGCAATAGACATAAATGAACTGACTGAGAAATCATCCGCTACCTTAAGCAGAATATCCACATGTGTTACAGATGACATGCTGTACTATTTTACCTCAGGTACAAGCGGATCTCCCAAAGCGGTCATTCATGATTATTCGTATCCCATCGCGCATATCTATACCGCCAAGAACTGGCATGGAATGAAGGATGGAGATCTTCATCTTACGGTTGCGGATTCCGGATGGGCTAAGTCCGCATGGGGTAAGCTCTACGGTCAGTGGTTTATGGGCGCGGCGATCATGGTTTATGATTACGATAATTTCTATGCAGCCGATATGTTAAAGCTTCTTGAGGAAGAGCATGTTAATACTTTCTGTGCTCCTCCTACCATATATAAGTACTTCCTGCTTGAAGACCTTAAGTCATATGATCTGAGTTCACTTAAATACGCATCAACTGCGGGCGAACCGATGCCCACGGAAGTCTCGAACAGATTTACAGAGATTACCGGAGTACCTATCAGGGAAGGTTTCGGACAAACAGAGACCGCACTTCAGATATGTACAACCGTCGGAAAATCTGCACCTGAAGGTTCAATTGGAAAAGCATCTCCTTTGTATCATATAGATCTGATAGATGAAGACGGAAAGAGCGTAGGATTCGGAGAAGAGGGTGAGATAGTTATTAAGCCCGGCAGCGGAAGCATTCCACTGGGAGTTTTTAAGGGATATTTGGGAAGTCCGGAGCTTTATAAGGATGTATGGGAAGGCGGAGTCTATCACACTAAGGATAGAGCGGTTAAGGACAAGGACGGATATTTCTATTTCTTGGGAAGAAATGATGACGTTATCAAATCCAGCGGATATAGAATAGGACCCTCTGAAGTTGAAGATATTCTTATGATGCACGAAGCAGTATTTGAATGTGCGGTGACCGGGTATCCCTCGGGTAACAGAGGAGAGATAGTAAAGGCGAGCATTATTCTTAAGGAAGGTTTTGAAGCGGATTCCAAACTTAAAACTCAGCTTCAGGATTTTGTTAAAGAAAGGGCTGCCATATATAAATATCCGAGAAGGATTGAGTTTGTAAAAGAACTTCCCAGAACAAATAACGGCAAGATATCAAGAGCCGCGATACGTAAGAAAGATTTTGAAAATTTAAAGACCCGACAGACTTGATTGTCTGCCGGGCCTTTCGATGTAGGTAGGAAAGATCATCCTATAAGAAATTACTCAACATCCTGTAATGCGTCGAAATCTTCTTCTCCTGTTCTGACCTTAACAACCTTTTGTACGTTGTAAACGAAGATCTTACCGTCTCCGATATGACCGGTGTAGAGAGCCTTCTTGGCAGTCTCGATAACCTTGTCTACGGGAATAGCGCTTACAACAACTTCAAGCTTAACCTTGGGAAGGAGCGTAGCGTCGATCTCGACTCCACGATATCTCTCGCCTGCACCCTTCTGAATTCCACAACCCATTACCTGGGTTACGGTCATACCGGTTACACCGAGCTTGTTCATAGCCTTGCGGAGTGTATCGTAGCGTGAAAGTTTTGCGATAATAACAACTTTGTGAATTCCGGTTTCCATTTCGGGGATAAGAGTATCGGGCTCTTTGATAACGGGAACCGCTGCGTTCTTTTTAGCTTCGGAAGCTTCTTCATAAGAATCGGATCCGAGGTTGGTGTTTTCGTTGACGTCCATGGTCATGCCGGTTGTATCCATGATGGAGAAGCCTGCATATGCTGAAGGAAGACCATGCTCCTTAACATCAAGACCCTGAATTTCTTCTTCTTCGCTAACACGAAGACCGATTGTCTTCTTAATAACAGTAAATGCGATAAGGATGGTTACTACAGTCCATGCTATGGTTACGAACATACCGCCAAGCTGTTTTCCGAGCTGTGCGAATCCGCCGCCATAGAAGAGACCTTCGGTGATTTCTGCTCCGGCAAATCCGGGAGCGGTCTCGGTTGCGAAGAGACCTACCGCGATGGTACCCCAGATACCGTTGAGCATATGAACCGCAACAGCACCTACGGGATCATCTACATGAGTTACGTTATCGTTGAACCATACGCCGAATACTACGAGAAGTCCTGCAACAACACCGATGATAGCTGCGCCTGCGCAATCGGTTACGTCACAAGGAGCGGTGATTGCTACTAGACCTGCAAGTGAAGCGTTGAGACACATCGAGACATCGGGCTTACCGTACTTAACCCAAGTGAAAATCATACATACAACAGTTGCAACTGCGGGAGCTACAGTGGTGGTAAGGAAGATGGATCCGAGAGTGGGAAGATCGGTTGCTGCCGCACCGTTGAATCCGTACCAGCCGAGCCAAAGGATAAATACACCGAGGGCTGCGATTACAAGGTTATGTCCGGGGAATGCATTTACTTTGGTAACTTTACCGCTCTTATCTCTTTCGAACTTGCCGATTCTGGGCCCGAGCATCCATGCACCGATGAATGCGCAGATACCGCCGACCATGTGAATGCAGTTGGAACCTGCGTAATCGTGGAATCCCCACTGTGCGAGGAATCCGCCGCCCCATGTCCAATGAGCTTCGATGGGGTAGATGATCGCACTGATCACTGCGGAGTAGATACAATAGCTTGAGAACTTTGTTCTTTCTGCCATGGATCCTGAAACGATGGTTGCGGTTGTTGCACAGAATACAAGGTTGAATACGAATGCGGAATAATCAAAATTTCCGTAACTTGTGAATACGTCGAAGCTGAAGCCTCCTGCGAATCCGTTAAGGATGTTATCTCCGAGCATCAGTGATGCACCGCAGATGAACCACATTACGGTTCCTATACAGAAGTCCATCAGGTTCTTCATTATAATGTTGCCTGCGTTCTTGGCTCTTGTGAATCCGGCCTCACACATTGCAAATCCGGCCTGCATCCAGAAAACCAGTGCGGCGCCGATCAAAAACCATACGCCGTACACTTCGTCTGTGACGTAACTTATTATTTCTTGTGCCATAATCTTTCCTCCTCTGATTACAAAGGGATGCATTCCGGCCGAAAATACGTACCTTTGTATGAACGATTTTTACCTACGGCATTTTTGAAAATAAAAAAGGCGTCACAGAAAGAAATCTGTGACGCCATTGCCATCAAATGTAAAAATCTTATGTGCGTATATTATGACAGTGTGATTTTTTTGTCAAGAAAATTTTAAAAATTTTTTTACCGAATTTTTACAACAGCCCTGAAACTTGCTGTTTATGCGGATTCGCGGTATTATATCAATTGTGAAATTTGATTTTTAAAATACATTTTACGGAGAGCGATATGAAACTTACCGACATATATAAGAGTAAAGAACAGGTTGTCTCATTTGAGATTTTTCCTCCCAAAGCACAGGATGAACTTGATAATATAGATGAGACTCTGGGAATACTCTGCGATCTTAAGCCCGATTACATCAGCGTTACATTCGGTGCGGGCGGAAGCTCCAATAACAATAAGACAATCGCAATCTGTAAGAAGATCCGCGAAGAGTATCATACGGAAGCTGTAGCACATCTTACAGGTCTTTGCTATGACAAAAAAGACATTGATGAATTCTGCAAGCAGCTTGAGGATAACGGAATCGAAAACATTCTTGCATTAAGAGGAGATGTTAATCCCAATGCTCCTTCCAAAGGCGTATTTAATCACGCATCGGATCTGATCACATATATCAAGCCTCACACAAACTTCTGCATTGCCGGTGCTTGTTATCCTGAAAATCATCCGGATTCAAAGAATCGTGTTGAAGAGATGACAAATCTTCGTAAGAAGGTGGATGCGGGCGCCGAGGTGCTTTTGAGCCAGCTCTTTTTTGACAACAATGATTTCTACAACTTCGTGGAAGATGCAAGAATCGCCGGAATAGATGTCCCCATCACTCCCGGAATCATGCCTTGTTTATCCGCAAAGACCATTAAGAGAATGGTAACAACTTGCGGAGCAAAACTTCCCGAGAGATTTGCTAAGATCATCGACAGATATGAAGATAATAAAGCAGCACTCTTTGATGCGGGTCTTTATTATGCGGTAAGCCAGATAATCGATCTTCTTGCATCCGGATGCGACGGAGTTCATATTTACACCATGAATAATCCTGCAGCAGCCAAGAGAATCTGTGAAGGAATCAGAAACATAATCTAATATGACACAAATGTCAAATCCCACGGCTTAACGGTCGTGGGATTTTTTATAGTCTCCGGGTGAACAACCCTTTATTTTCTTAAACTGTCTGTTGAAATGTTCGACGCTGTCATATCCGCATATGGCTGCGGTCTCCGATATTCCCTCATTTTGATTGAGCAAGAGATACGATGCATATTCTATTCTGGATATGATGATGTCCTTGGTTACCGGAACTCCGTAGAGTGCTTTGTAGACATGTTGGAAATATGAAACGCTCATATTCATTTCATCAGCCAGCTCTGCAACTCCGCCTATTCTTGCGGCTTCACCGCCCTGATATATTCTGTTTCTTAAAATGTTAAATCTTCTTCTGTAGCTTTCTATGGTGCCGGAGGTAAAGTCCATGCCGGCATCATCTCCCTTGCCGTGAAGATCACTTATTTTGTAGAGGAGAATTCTGAGAAGCGAATCCATGATCTTATCATGGTGCTCGGAAGACTTACGCGCCTCAGCTGCGATCATCTGCATGATTGAGGAAGGCTCCGAACTGTCATATAAGGTCAGTGCTTTTGAAAAGGGAAGTCCCAGATCTTCAAAGAGCTTATCGATTTCTTTTTCATCTCCGATGAAATGTATCCAGTCATCGGTGTAGGGGGCGTTGCGAAGGTAGAAATGCTGGTAGTCGCTTGGCCTGTAAAAGAGAAAAGAGGGCCTTTCGACGTAAATAGTCTTCAGCTCATAGCCATCTTTTACAACGTAATAAAAGGGGTTACGGATGAAGACGATGGTGTAGTGCCTTATACCGTCGGGTCTTGTTATCTCCCAACCGTCCTGGTGGTAGTAATTGTATCCTGCATAGGGGACGTTTATCATGATTTACTCCGCATAAAACAATATTTGAACCCTTTATAACAAATATTGGGTTCTAGAGCAGAAAAAGTCAAGTATACGGCAGAAAAAAACATTGAAAATACCGCAGATAGGCTTAATATCTGAAATATAGAAAAGCAAAAGGTAGTTTTTATAAAACACAAAAGGTTTCTGATTATGAGAAAGAGATTAAACGATCCCGAATGGAAAAGAGCACTCAGGTGGTTCTACCATTATCTTACCAAATATAAGTGGAAGCTTGGGGTAGGCCTTGTTCTGGTCACATTTACATCGCTTCTTACGATTGTAAATCCCAAAGTGGCCGGATATATAGTCGATAACATTATCGGGGATGGTACGAACATCACCGAGAGAATGGATGCGCTTCCGATGGCGCTTCTTATGATGATAGCGGTAGCTCTCATGCGTGCCGTATTCAGGCTTTCCGCTCAGTGGTTCTTTGAGACCTGCTCCCAGGACATGCTCTACGACATGAGAGACGGAGTGTACAGGAGCCTGCTTCAGAAGGACTTTGCCTTCTATAACAGAAACAGAACGGGAGACCTCATGAGCCGTCAGACCGGTGACATGATGGCAATCAGGCACTTTGTAGCTTACGTAATCTATTCAATATATGAAAACGTACTTCTATTTGTCATAGCTCTCGTAATGATCTTCTCCGTTGACTGGAGGATTGGACTTGCGATGATCGCGGTTCTTCCCATGAGTGCTTATGCGACATATCGTCAGTCCAAGATCATCAAGCCCAGATTCATGAAGATAAGGGACAGATTTTCATCCCTCAATGCATTCGCTCAAGAAAACATCAGCGGAAACAGAGTTGTCAGAGCATTTGCCAAGGAAGATTACGAACTAGAAAAGTTCGATGTTGAAAATGAGGCATACAGGCAGGCTGAGCTTGATGCCGCTAAGGTCTGGACGAAATATGTTCCCATATTCGAAGTGTTGTCATCACTTCTTACCGTAATCCTCATGCTGGTAGGCGGAATCATGTGTATCAAGGGAGTTATGACTCTCGGAAACATGGTTATGATCAACTCCTATCTGTGGATGCTCAACATGCCTCTGAGAATGTTCGGATGGCTGATCAACGATTATCAGAGATTTACCACATCGGTTGTTAAGATATATGCAACCGTTTCGGAAAAGCCCCAGATCACAACTCCTCTTAATCCCAGAAGTGAGAAGAAGATAAAGGGTGAGGTCGAGTTCAAAGATGTTTCCTACAATGTGGAAGGGGAGCCCATACTCGATCACGTATCCTTCAAAGTAAAACAGGGTGAGACCGTCGGAATACTCGGAGCAACCGGCTCCGGTAAGACCACCATCATGAACCTGATCTGCAGATTCTATGACGTAACAGATGGGCAGGTTCTTGTGGACGGAATAGACGTAAGAGAAATGGAGCTTCATACTCTTCGCGATGGTATAGGCCTTGCGATGCAGGATGTATTCTTGTTCTCCGATACCATCGAAGGAAATATTGCTTACGGCGATCCTGACTGTACCCTCGAGCAGGTCAAGTGGGCTGCCAAGATGGCGGATGCAGACGGATTTATTAATGAGATGACTGACGGATATGACACGGTTGTCGGTGAAAGGGGAATCGGTCTTTCCGGCGGACAAAAGCAGCGTATAGCACTGGCGAGAGCAATCCTTAAAAAGCCCGCGATAGTCATTCTCGATGACACAACATCTGCGGTTGATATGGAGACCGAAACGCAGATTCAGAAAGACCTTAAGCTTCTGGAAAATGAGACGGTGTTTATTATAGCACAGAGAATTTCTTCCCTTCGCGATGCGGACAAGATTCTCGTAGTCGAAAACGGAAGACTTATACAGGAAGGCACACATGAAGAGCTTGTTAAGCAGGACGGATATTACAAGACCGTCTATGATCACCAGCTCGGTGACCTTCGTTCAAGAACCGCATAAACAATAAGGAGTGATCCTATGGCCAGAAATAAAATAAACCAGGATGAAGATCTCGAAGAGTCCTTTGACCTCGAACAGCTCAAAAGACTCGGATCTTATGTGGGCCCCTTCAGAAAGAAGCTCACAATAGCAGTTGTAATAATGATCATATCCAGCGGACTTTCGATGCTGATCCCTATATTTATGAAGAATGTAATGGATGTAATATCCAAAACACTCTTTGACGGTACAGTATCGTCCGATGAAGCAATCAGGAAGATAATCATGTATGCCGTGCTTACTTTCCTGATCTCCGTAGTATGCGCGATCATTACAAGGGAGAAGATCAAACTTACATCCCAGGTAGGACAGGGAGTTATCTACAATCTCAGAAGAGAGCTGTTCATACATCTGCAGGAACTTCCCTTTTCCTATTTTGATGATAAGCCCCACGGAAAGATTCAGGTCAGAGTCGTAAACTATGTAAACAACCTTTCAGATCTTCTGTCCAACGGTATTGTTAATACGATCACGGATATCTTCTCCATGATATTCATCGTCGTATTCATGCTTTATCTGAATGTTAAGTTTACCCTTGTGGTATTATGCGGAATGCCGATCCTTGCATTTGTTATAGTCTTCATCAAGTCAAGACAGCACAAGGCATGGCAGGTTCAGTCAAACAAGCAGTCAAACCTTAATGCATATATTGCAGAGTCGGTTAACGGAATAAGAGTTACCCAGTCATTTGTAAGAGAAGATTACAACACCGATTATTTCAATGTATTAAACGGTGAAGCTCGTAAATCGTGGCTGACTGCGGTTAAGTACAACTTCATCCTCTGGCCCATGATCAATAACATCAACGTGCTTTCAAACTGCGTAATATATATCCTTGGAATTGCGTGGTTATCAAGGGGAAATGTTGAGATAACGGTAGGCCTTCTGGTTGCGTTTATCGGATATGCTTCGAGATTCTGGCAGCCCATAATGACACTTGCCAATTTCTATAATTCACTTCTGACGGCTGTGTCATATCTTGAAAGAATATTTGAAACCATCGATGCACCGGTTCTTGTTAAGGATAAAGAGGGCGCAGGAATCATGCCTCCCATCACCGGAGAGGTTGAATATAAGGATGTAAGATTTGCTTACGAAGACGGAGTTGAGATACTTCACGGAGTATCCTTCAAAGTTAAGCCCGGTGAGAGCTACGCGATAGTAGGACCTACCGGTGCGGGCAAGACCACCATAGTCAACCTTATCAGCAGATTCTACAACGTAACTTCAGGAGAGATACTTATAGACGGTGTAAACATCGAAGACGTTACCATAAAGTCTCTCAGAACCCAGATGGGTGTCATGATGCAGGATTCCTTTATTTTCTCGGGAACCATCAAGGACAATATCCGTTACGGCAATAAGGATGCAAGCGATGAAGATGTAATCAGAGCCGCAAAGACAGTATGCGCGCATGATTTCATCATGTCACTTGAAAAAGGATATGAAACGGAAGTTAATGAAAGAGGATCAAGGCTCTCCGCAGGACAGCGCCAGCTGATCTCTTTTGCCAGAGCCGTACTTGCAGATCCCAAGATCCTCATTCTCGATGAAGCTACCGCGGCAATCGATACCGAAACAGAGATCCTGCTTCAAAAAGGTCTTGCCGAGATGCTTAAAGGTCGTACGAGCTTTATCATTGCACACAGACTTTCCACGATCAGAAATGCCGATTGCATCATGTATGTAGATCACGGCATGATCGAGGAAAGAGGAACTCATGAAGAACTCATGAAAATTGAAAACGGTAATTACAGACGCCTTTGTGAATCGCAGATAAGCGCTTTTGAATAATTAATCCTCCCTTAATGATTTTGACTGCGTTTCCACTCGATCATCTCACGTCTGTAGCTGACATCCCCCCAGGCACTGATTATGCTGCCTTGGGGGATGCTTGCGTCTTTGGCGGTGTTATACTTGATCTCCGCATCTTTTCCAAGTTCCAGAAATACATTGTTTTCTTTAATATATCTGTAAAGACACGGATCATATGAATTGTCCCCGATATACGCTCTGTACTTTTCTATGTAATTTCTTATTCTTCGTTTTCTTTTGCCGGAATCAAATACGAATACTTTGCCGGGCTCGCATAGAAGAACGGTAGGATTCTTCGAGAGCCTGCGTGCAAGTTCATACATTAATCCGGGATAGAAGATCACGGCATCTCCTATGATCTTGTTACAGCTGATGATAAAACGAAGGCCCGTATCCTCACCGTCCTCGTAGAAATCGCTGTCTTCGGCGACAGCAGAACCGATCGTGCCTTCAAAGTCATAATCTGCATAGGACCTGAAGGGTATCTGTACATAGCTTTTCTTACGAAGATCGTAAACTGCGGGGGGATAGATGCGTCTCGTGTTATCAAGGGCATCACCGATGATTATTTTAACGGGGACATTCCAAGATATGGCTTCTTCCCTGCTTACCGGGACCGCAAGCTCCTCGCCCTCTTCACGTATCTTTCTGCAGAGGGTTACGGTTATACCGGATCTTTCCTCGGTTATACAGCCTCCGGACAAATGAACCGGGGGTTCCGTCTTTGATGCGGTGATCATAAGCGTTTTCTTTTCACGTAAGTAGCCGTTTTTGGCCCTGTTTATCCACAGAGCGGGATTGCTCTTTTCGTCTTTGTCGGGAATGATCATATGCTTCCCTCCTGTTATTTATTTTTAAAAAATGCGATCCGGTGAATTGTTGTCGATCAGGTCATTAAGATCCAGTTTCGGATAGATGCGTTTGAGATTTGCAAGTTGGACGATATTGGTTATGCGCTGACCATGTTCGATGCGGGAGACCTCGGACTGAGAGATTTTCATGATATCGCCCATCCGGTCCTGCGTAAATCCGAGATCGGTAGTCCTGAAAACTTTGAATCTGTTTCCGAATCCTATCAGGTATTGCCAGGTGAGCATGTCATAATCGGGCGTTGAAACGTTGATCGGATATTCAATACTCATATTTCCACCTCCGGTTAGCGTGCCGTTATCGGCGTTTTCGGTTACATATTTGATGATAAGGATGTTTTATAACGAACGCTATAAGCATGTGTCATATTTGATTAAGATTTACTAAAATATGCCGAAAAGGCGGATTATGGTATAATTTAATAACGAATGCGCTTTTTTAAAAGGAGCTGTATATGAACTTAAAATATAATGCTTTCATTTCATACAGACATGCGGAGCAGGACAGCAAAATCGCTTCCGAAGTTCAGACACGCCTTGAGAGATTCAGGATCCCCAAGGAGATCGTTAAAAAGACGGGCGTAAAGAGGTTTGAGAGGATTTTCCGCGACAAGGAAGAACTTCCCATTACAAGCGACCTTAACGATGACATTGAAATGGCGCTTGCTAATTCCGATAACCTGATAGTCATTTGTTCAACCAGGACATGTGAGTCTATTTGGGTTCGCAAAGAAATCGAAACTTTCCTTAAATATCATAGAAAAGAAAACATCTACACGGTTCTTGTCGACGGCGATGAGCCCACGGCGGTTATCCCCGATATTCTCCAGCACAATACCGTTACCGTAACTCTTCCCGACGGAAGGGTTGAAACAAGAGAAGAGTTCATTGAGCCCTTAAGCTGTGATTACCGTATTGGAATCAAGAAAGCCCGCAAGGTTGAGCTTCCCAGACTTGCAGCATCCATGCTGGGCGTTTCTTATGATGAGATCGTTCAGCGCAGAAAACAGTACATCAGACGCAGGAACTCAATTATCGGATCCTGCGCTGCGATAATGCTCGCTGCGATAATCGGATATCTTACCTGGAGCCTTCTTCAGATAAAGATGAATTACAACCTGGCTCAGGAAAATTATCTTCTTGCTCAGAATAACCTTGAACTTGCACAGGCTAACTACGAGCAGGCACAGGCCAATTATGAGGAAGCGCTTCGAAACCAGTCCGCATATCTGGCTTCCGAATCGGGAGAACTTCTGAATGAGGGTGACAGACTGGGCGCAGTTCAGCTCGCACTGGCTGCTCTTCCCACAGATGCTTTAGAGAGACCTGTAACCAGTGAAGCGGAGTATGCTCTTTCAAGTGCACTTGGTATGTACAGAACTCCGGGATTATCCGATTCAGATCCTATCTGGAATTACGGTTCCGGTTTTCGTATCAATAAGTTCCGTGTTGATCATAAGAACCTTAGAGTTGCAGTTCTTGATGCACTCGGTAATTTGAATATATGGAGTCTTGAAGATCACACTCTTCTTAAGACCTTTGTTTCCGATACTTCAAGATTGTATAACTTTGTTATAGATTCCGAAGGAAGAGTGGCCCTCGGTTATTATGACAAGATCATAATGATGGATAGTGATCTTGAAACCGTACTTTGGAGCAAAGAACTGGAAGGACTTTCCATTGTATCAGCTGTTTATGATACATTCAGACTTTCACACGACGGTTCGGAAATTGCGTTTTTTTCACGTAATTTTGTTACTGTTTGCAATACTGTGACCGGGGATGTGATAGATCAATACGATCTTGAGAACTATGTAGAGATGGATGAAGATTCCTTTTTGGGGTTACGCGTATCCAAGCTTATTTATTCTCCCGATGATTGCAAAATTGCGGTTGTCTATTCGCTTGATACTGATATTGATAATATTCTTGTATTAGACAGGGAAACACAGGAATGGACTGCAATCGGTGAAGACTACAGCTTCCTTCCCGACATTTCCTTCAGCCCCGATTCGACGAAACTTGTCTTTACTTACGAAGACAGCGTTTATGATAACAGTTTTTCCCTTAGCGGTATGCAGGTGCTTAGAGAAACAAATCGTTTGATCGACTGCTATGATGTTACAACGGGCAAACGGTTATGGAGTAATACTACCGCTCATACTCTGATAGGATATGAATCGGGATTAATGTTCGTTAATTACGGATATGAAGGTGAGGCGGTGGAAGCTGTTGCATCATCTTTCTCCAACAGATGCGTGATCATTAATATGAATACCGGAGAAAAGCTTACTGAAAGAGAACTTGCTTCCGAGTATATAGATGCATACACCGATGACGCGGAAACAAGATTGTTCTTCGTTCTCAGAAACGGCCAACGTATGGCTCTGAGATTGGATGACCCGAGCAGCGCTATGAGCGGATACGAATATTTTGAGGGAGATGTTCTCGATTCAATAGCCTTCATCGGCTCGGATAATTATAATCATTATCTGATTCAAAGTGACAGAAATAACTATCTGACCGAGTACAGTTCCGTTTTCTATGATACAAGTTATAATCCAATCACCGAAACGGGAAACAACGGTATTTACCGCTCCACGGTATCGGGAAAGTATCTCCTTGCAGTGGATTCTGAGATGAATCTGTTCTGCGTGGATATGAACGTGGGAAAGGTTGCGTGGGATGTAAAGCTTGATGGTGATAACTACACAGGTATAACCTTTGTCGGAAACGATGAACTTGGAAATGTCTTCATGATCAATTCAAACAGAATTGGCGAAGAGTATGGAGATAAGCTTTACAAGATAAGTATCTCTGACGGCAAAATATCAAGAATAAACGATCTTCCCGAGACATACACCCTCAATACCAGCTATTCGGACGGCTGCATTTATATCAGTTACTCGGGAGGATATGGCGAAGCACCCTATATCTTAAAGTATAATCTTTCGGACGGAAGTTCCGAAAAAATAGAACTGGATACCCAAAGCGATGAGTACTTCCCCATATGTAAGATAAGTGTATCGGCGGATGGAAAGCATGCGATTTTGACTGATACAATGGATGCTAACGGTGTTACTTATCTGGTGAATCTTGAGAATGGAACCATGATCACACTGGATATTACCGGAATCACATTTTCCGCATGGAGTCCCGATTCAAAATATGTTGCGATATCAAATGGAACAATAGTAAATATCTACCAGGCGGAAGGCCCCAGAGATGCTGTGTTATCTGATTTTGAAACCAGTGTTGCCGATGTGTTCATAAGTGAACAGGGTCTTATAGTGCTTTTGAATAACGGCAGAGCCGGCCTTTACGATGACGAAGGAAATCTCGTACGAAGTCTGGATGCTTTCCATAATTATATAAGCTCAACAATCTTGGACTATGATGATACAACTTTTACTATCGACGGAGATATTCTTACCATTAAGTTTGGAGAATATTCATCTTTAATCTACCTGGATGAATTTAAGGTCAAGGATATCATAGCAGGCCTCTTGGCATATGATCAGGATTCCCAAAAGTATTATGTCAGAATATACGGAAGCGTCGGAGGAGCCGGAGCTGTGGGATACTTTAATGTCAGAAGTATAGAAGAGCTGATCGCCGAAGGCCTGAAATTTATCGGCAACGAGACTATGAGTGAGGAAATGAAAAAACGCTACGGTATAGAAAATTGAGAATTACAGACGTGTAATTTAAAAGCCGGAAGGATTAACCTTCCGGCTTTTGTTATTATTTTTTAACAAGTTCGTAGCTTTCTTTGAAAAGATCTTTTCCGATGATGTAGACGTCATCCGGATCGGAAGCTTTCATTGCGATGTAGTCACCGACCTCACCGTTTAGGTAATCGTTCTTAAGCCACTTGGTAAATACCTTGGCTCTTCTCTTGAGCGGTTTGGCCAGAATGTGGTTTCCGCCGGTTGAGACGCAGAGATGAGCAACAGGGACAAGGTCTATGGTTTCTGTAGTGGATGTGATCTTGATTGTCGGACTGTATTCCAGAGCGAGATCATACTTGCCTTTTAATTTCTTGTAGTTCTTTTTAAATACTGTTTGTGTAGAAGGGTAAACTTCCCCTCTTATTCCGATCATGATCACGGTATCTTCCTGAACCGTCAGATACAGATCTCCTTCAAGAGTTCTTACCATTATCTTGGTTCCGATGGGAAGGAAATCCTTGGGGATGGCATAACCCTGCTTGATGGGCATCTTGACATATTCTTTCATTCCGCGGGTCGGAACCTTGGTCTTTCCTGCATAGATGACGTCGACACTTGTGAAATAATCGTGCATTCTTTGTCTCAGGATTGAAGTAATGACTGCGGTTTTTTCTTTCTCCGTGCACTCGGCATACTTTTTGTATTCCTGTGTAAGGAGTTCGTTTTGAATGAATCCGCCGGCCTTATTGATATGTCCTCCGCCGCTTCCGATGTGTTCGGATATATAAGCGGCCAGCTCGTCCGCACGTACTTCGGCATAATCGCTTCTTACCGAATATTTAATACCGTAATCAAGCACCGAAAATACCAGGCATACATTTACGGAATCTACCGACAGGAAGAAGTCACTTATGAGTCCCAGTATATTGGGATCGCAGGGCTGTGCTTCTAGAATCGCATAGTTATGATCCTGATGATATTCGACACCGAGGAGTGCGATACCCGCTATTTTGGCCTCCTCGAGGGAGATATTCATTCCGTTGAGTCTGCGGAGCAGGGCCTGATCTACGTAGATCTCTTCCAGCATATCCTTATCCAGAGGATGGAATAATTCCGAAAGGGAGTTGGTGTCGGTGAACAGACCGTAGTACATCGCAGATGATACTTCGGGGCCGGGCTGATATTTTTCTTTTCTCATCATGTCCCAGATAACCGTACAGCAGCATCCGATACCGGATCTTATCTCACAGAGTTTGGGAAGCTTCTTGCCGGGTGCAACCTGATGGTGATCGATAATGGCAATGTTTTTGGCATCAAACATGGTTACATTGCTTTCACCGTACTGACAGTCGCAGGTAAGCAGAAGGTCGGGATTACCTATATTTGACGGCTCATATTCAATGGGAATCTTGAGCACTTCAATGAGAAATTCGAGATTGGATTTGGAGATGGTCTTTTTGCCCGAATAAATGAAACGGACTTTTTTTCCTTTTTCCGAAAAATAAGAATAGAGAGCGAAACCCGAGCCGATAGCGTCAGCGTCGGGGTTGTCATGACACTGTATTACGATGCTGTCAAACTTGAGCAAATCCGACAGTTTCATTTTACGGTCTCCTTTTCATATGATAAAATGCAGTTACTTCTGTTATTATACAATACATGCGGATTATGAGAAAGCGGTGATTGTTATGAATATCCTTGTTTTGGGCGGAAGTTATTTTCTCGGATACAAATTTGTAAACCTCGTCGTTTCGGCCGGCCATAAAGTCACGGTCTTTAATCGCGGGACAAGACCTATTAATATGGAAGGCGTCTCGGAGATAAGAGGCGACAGGGCGGTTTCTGAAGATCTTTCGAAGATCACGGACTCATTTGATGCGACGGTTGATTTCTGTGCTTACGAAAAGGGAGACATACGCCGCGTTAAGGAAGCCCTTGGAGACAGAACCGGCAGATATGTATTCATAAGCACCGTTGATGTATATGAGAGAGGTACCGGTAATACTCTTGATGAGAGTTCCTCGTTCGAGACCAGGGATTTCGGCGGAGAAGCCGGTGCATATATATTAGGAAAAGTATCCCTGGAAAAAGAAATCGAGCAGTACCCCGACAGGTGCGTACTCAGACCTTCCATAATATATGGTCCGGGTAATTACGCGCCCAGGGAGAATATATATTTTAAATGGATAAGCGCCGCCGGTCAGATTCTTGAACCGAAGCCTTCGGACGGTTTCTTCCAGATGGTAAGTGTCTCGGATGTGGCGAAGGCTGCGCTGGAAGCATGCAGCTCCGATTCTTACGCCGGAAAAGCGTTTAA
Source organism: uncultured Lachnospiraceae bacterium (assembly GCA_902794095.1). Lineage (GTDB taxonomy): Bacteria > Bacillota > Clostridia > Lachnospirales > Lachnospiraceae > AC2028. Next base: position 62,209 of record CADBFZ010000004.1, read on the forward strand.
CGTAACTTCTTCCAATATATATACATATGAAGATGTTACTCGGGTTCTTAAGAAAGCAACGGATAAAGATTTCGAAGTTATAGGAGTTACACCCGAGGAAGCGTTCATGCAGCAGGTTCCCTTTCCTTATCCTATGGTGAAAGCGGAATCCGAGAGGTATGACGGAAGTGCCCTGGAAAAGACGGGTTTTAAATATACTGATATTAATGAAGGCATGAAAGAAGCCTGGGAGAATTATGTACATAGCAAGTAATTGGAAAGATTATGAAGTTCTTGATACCGGAAACGGCGAGAAGCTGGAGAGATGGGGGGATTATATCCTTGTAAGACCCGATCCCCAGGTTATCTGGAAGTGCGACCATAAGCATTCCGGCTGGAAAAATAATGACGGCCACTACCATAGATCTTCCAAAGGCGGAGGCGAGTGGGAGTTTAAGGGACTTCCCAATGAGTGGAGTATTTCATACGACCTTAAGAGTATTGATGAGAAGCTTTCCTTTAATCTCAAGCCTTTTGCGTTCAAGCACACGGGAGTTTTCCCTGAGCAGGCGGCTAATTGGGAATGGACTTCTTCTATAATAAAGAAGGAAGCTGATAAGAGAAGTGAGGGAGATCCCGTTAAGGTACTCAATCTCTTTGCATATACCGGCGGAGCTACGATGGCAGCTCTGGCAGCAGGCGCAAGCGTGACCCATGTGGATGCTTCAAAGGGCATGGTTGGCTGGGCCAAAGAAAACGCGGTATCAAGCGGGCTTTCGGACAGACCCGTAAGATGGCTCGTGGATGATTGCGGTAAGTTCGTAGAGCGCGAGATAAGACGCGGCAATAAGTACGACGGAATAATCATGGATCCTCCTTCATACGGAAGAGGACCCAAGGGCGAGATATGGAAGATAGAAGAGAGCATATGGCCTTTTTTGGAAAACTGCGTACAGCTTCTGTCAGACAGACCGCTTTTCTTCTTAATTAATTCATACACCACCGGACTTCAGGCGGGAGTTCTCGATCATATGATGGGAAAACTTATTACACCTAAGTTCGGAGGAAAATGTGAGTCCGATGAAGTCGGACTTCCCGTGTCGGGAACGGACCTGGTTCTTCCCTGCGGCGCAAGCGGCAGATGGGAAGCTTAGGGAAGTTGTGGCAGCGGGCGTAAACCACCACTAGATATAGCATCTTTTTAGTGTGAAAAAAATTTACTGAAAAAATTTAAAAATTTTTGTTGCATTTATTATAAAAGGTGTGTATGATATCAAATGCTGTGACGTGATAGCTGTGAAGCGTGAGGTTGCAGGTAAGGATTCATCCGAACCTGGTTTTTCCGCGGAGCGAATGTCAAGTTACAAAACTGACGACAAGTCACTGTACCATTACAGTCTGCCTAAGGCAGAAACGACGTGTGGTCCTAAAGAGACCGGGGCCAAGGTTTCATCCGCGTAAGCGGGTAGGAAACACACGGGCAAGTGTACAGTCACCGCTTGTCGCAAGATTGCGGGATAACTTCTAATAAAAGGAGATCCTGCGAAATCGCGAAAAGGAGGCGACTTTTTTTATGGCAAAATCAGTAATGAGAATTACACTTAAGGCTTATGAGCACGAGCTCGTTGATGCATCCGCAGCAAAGATCATCGAGACTGCTAAGAAGAACGGCTCTAAGGTTTCCGGACCTGTGCCCCTTCCTACTAAGAAAGAGGTAGTTACCATTCTTCGTGCAACTCATAAGTATAAGGATTCCAGAGAGCAGTTCGAGCAGAGAACCCACAAGAGACTTATCGACATTTCCGCTCCTACTCCCGGTACCATCGAGTCCTTACAGCGCCTTGAGATGCCTGCCGGTGTCTTCATCGATCTCAAGATGCTTAACAAATAAGGCAAGTAACGAAAACAATCTCTACTATACACGAACGCGTAAGCGGTCCAATATGTAGACAATTATGTGCCATAAGGCCCGGGCACTGATTAAGAGAGGAAAAGGAAATGAAAAAGGCAATACTTACAACAAAGGTCGGAATGACTCAGATCTTTGCAGATAACGGAGAGCTTATCCCCGTTACCGTACTTCAGGCAGGTCCCTGCGTAGTAACTCAGGTTAAGACCGCAGAGAACGACGGCTATGAAGCAGTCCAGGTCGGCTTTGTCGATATGAAAGACAAGGTTGTTGAGAAGGACGGCAAGGGCGATAAGAAGATCGCACACAGAAACGGTGCAACCAAGGCTGAAGCAGGACATTTCAAGAAGGCCGGCACCACTTCCAAGAGATACGTCAGAGAGTTCCGTTTTGAGAACAGCGCTGAATACAATGTAGGCGATGAGATCAAGGCAGACATCTTCGCTAGCGGAGATCACATCGACGCATCTGCGATCACCAAGGGAAAAGGCTTCCAGGGTGCAGTCAAGAGACTCGGCCAGCACAGAGGACCCATGAAGCACGGTTCCAAGTTCCACAGACATCAGGGATCAAACGGCGCTTGTTCATCCCCTTCAAGAGTTTTCAAGGGAAAGGGAATGCCCGGACACATGGGAAGCGTCAATGCAACAGTACAGAACCTCGAGATAGTCAGAGTTGATGCTGAGAAGAATCTCATTCTTGTTAAGGGCGCAGTACCCGGAGCAAAGAATGCTCTCGTCACCATCAAAGAGACTACCATCGCAGAAGTTTGATCGCGGCGAAAGGAGGACAGATAGAAATGGCAAAAGTATCCGTATACAATATGGAAGGCAAGGAAGTCGGTACCACCGAGCTTAGCGATTCAATCTTCGGAGTTGAAATTAACGAGCATCTCGTACACATGGCTGTACTTCAGCAGCTTGCCAATAACAGACAGGGAACACAGAAGGCTAAGACCCGTTCTGAAGTATCAGGCGGCGGACGTAAGCCTTGGAGACAGAAGGGAACCGGTCATGCAAGACAGGGATCCATCAGAGCTCCTCAGTGGACCGGTGGCGGAGTTGTTTTTGCTCCCACCCCCAGAGATTATTCCTTCAAGCTCAACAAGAAGGAGAAGCAGGCAGCTCTTAAGAGCGTGCTTACCGATAAGGTTCAGAACGATGCACTCGTAGTTGTAGATGAGCTCAAGCTTGACGAGATCGCTACCAAAGAGTTCGCAAAGGTTATGAAGAACCTTAATGTCGAGAAGGGCCTTGTAGTCCTTGCAGACAATGACCAGAATGTAGTGCTCAGCGCCAGAAACATGGCTGACGTAAATACCGAGGTTGTAAACGCAATCAATGTTTATGACATTCTTTCCGCAGGAAAGCTCGTACTTACCAAAGACGCACTTAGCAAGATCGAGGAGGTGTACGCATAATGGCTGACATTAAGTATTACGATGTGATCCTTAAGCCTGTGATCACCGAGAAGAGCATGAGCGGAATGGCCGAGAAGAAGTACACATTCCTCGTACATCCCGAATCAAACAAGAGCCAGATCAAAGAAGCTGTCGAGAAGATGTTCGACGGCGCTAAGGTTAAGAGAGTCAACACCATCAACCTTGATGGAAAGACCAAGAGAAGAGGCCGCACTGTTGGTGAGACCGCTAAGACCAAGAAAGCAATCGTATGGCTCACTGATGACAGCAAGGACATTGAGATCTACAGCGGATTATAATTCGTCCTTGAAGAGTATACAGGCAGCGTGACAACCCAAACGAATATACGCAGTCTGTGCCAAACGGACCAAAGGTCCGGATAGTTTAGAAAAGGAGAACTGAAAAATGGGTATTAAGACTTACAAGCCCTATACAGCGTCCAGAAGAAACATGACCGGTTCTGACTTCGCTGAAGTTACCAAGAAGACTCCCGAGAAGAGTCTCATCAGCAACAAGAAGAAGAACGCAGGACGTAACAGCCAGGGTAAGATCACCGTTCGTCACAAGGGCGGAGGAAATAAAGTAAAGTATAGACAGATCGATTTCAGAAGACTTAAGGATGACATTCCTGCAAGAGTAATCGGAATCGAGTATGATCCCAACAGAACCGCAAACATCGCGCTTATCTGCTATGAGGACGGAGAGAAAGCTTACATCCTTGCTCCTCAGGGACTTACAGACGGTATGAAGGTTATGAGCGGCAACAACGCCGAGGTTAGAGTAGGTAACTGCCTTCCCCTCGAGCTCGTACCCGTAGGTACCATGGTTCACAACATTGAGCTCTATCCCGGCAAGGGCGGACAGATGGTTCGTTCAGCAGGTACCGGAGCGCAGCTCGTAGCTAAAGAAGGAAAGTATGCAACCTTAAGACTTCCTTCAGGCGAGATGAGAATGGTTCCCATCAATTGCAGAGCAACAATCGGAATCATCGGAAATGTAGATCACAATCTTGTTAAACTCGGAAAAGCCGGACGTAAGCGCCATATGGGCATCCGTCCTACCGTAAGAGGATCAGTCATGAACCCCAACGATCATCCTCACGGCGGTGGTGAAGGTAAGACCGGAATCGGTCGTCCCGGACCCAGCACCCCTTGGGGCAAGCCTGCTCTTGGTCTCAAGACCAGAAAGAAGAAGAAGGCTTCCAACAAGTTGATCGTCAGAAGACGTGACGGCAAGACACTTAAGTAAGGTAGGAGGATAAAATGGGCAGATCATTAAAAAAAGGACCTTTCGCAGACGCAAGCCTGCTCAAGAAGGTGGACGCAATGAATGAGTCAGGAAACAAGTCAGTTATTAAGACTTGGTCCCGCAGATCCACGATTTTCCCTTCTTTTGTCGGACATACGATCGCCGTACACGACGGACGTAAGCATGTTCCCGTATATATCACTGAGGACATGGTCGGACACAAGCTCGGCGAGTTCGTGGCAACACGTACATACAGAGGCCACGCGGGCGATGCTAAGAAAACATCCGCATCATAAGCCCCGCTTACTGTTTTGAAAGGAGTAAACATCTATGGCTAAAGGACATAGATCTCAAATTAAGAGAGAGAGAAACGAGCAGAAGGATTTAAGACCTTCAGCAAAGCTTTCTTACGCTCGCATTTCAGTACAGAAGGCATGCTTCGTGCTTGATGCGATCCGCGGAAAGGATGTACAGACCGCTATGGCTATTCTGGAGTACAACCCCAGATATGGTTCACAGATTATTAAAAAGCTTCTTGCTTCAGCAATCGCCAATGCAGAGAACAACCAGGGACTCAATCCCGAGAACCTCTATGTTGCTGAGTGCTATGCCAACCAGGGACCTACCATGAAGAGAGTAAGACCCAGGGCACAGGGCAGAGCTTACAGAATCCTTAAGAGGATGAGCAACATTACAATCGTGCTTGACGAGAAGAAATAAGGAAAGGAGCTTATAAAGCAAAATGGGACAGAAAGTTAATCCTCATGGACTTAGAGTCGGCGTTATAAAAGACTGGGATTCAAGATGGTATGCATCCGATGCTGATTTCTCAGATTATCTCGTCGAAGATTACAATATTCGTAAGTATCTCAAGAAGAAGCTTGCTTCCGCAGGAGTTTCAAAGATTGAGATCGAGCGTGCTTCCGATCGTGTAAGAGTCATCGTTTTCACCGCAAAGCCCGGTGTTATCATCGGTAAGGGCGGCACTGAGATCGACAAGACCCGCGCTGAGATCGAGAAGATGACCGGTAAGAAGGTCAAGATGGATATCACCGAGATCAAGCGTCCGGATCGTGACGCTCAGCTCGTAGCAGAGAACATCGCACAGCAGCTTGAGAACCGTGTATCTTATCGTCGTGCTATGAAGTCCTGCATGGGCAGAACCATGAAGGCAGGCGCTCTCGGAATCAAGGCTTCCTGCGCAGGAAGACTTGGCGGAGCAGATATCGCTCGTACTGAGTTCTACAGCGAGGGAACCATTCCTCTTCAGACTCTCAGAGCTGATATCGACTATGGATTTGCAGAAGCCGATACTACTTACGGAAAAGTAGGTGTAAAGGTATGGATTTATAAGGGTGAAGTTCTTCCCGTAAAGGGAAACGCTAACTCGGAAGGGAGCGAAGCATAATGTTAATGCCTAAGAGAGTCAAGCACCGCAAGCAGTTCCGCGGTAGCATGGCAGGAAAGATTTCCAGAGGAAACAAGGTAGCATACGGTGAGTTTGGTCTTGCAGCTACCGAGCCTTGTTGGATCAAGTCAAACCAGATCGAAGCAGCCCGTGTCGCTCTCACCAGATATACCAAGCGTGAAGGACAGGTTTGGATCAAGATTTTCCCTGATAAGCCTGTAACGGCTAAGCCCGCTGAAACCAGAATGGGTTCAGGAAAAGGAACCGTTGAGTATTGGGTAGCAGTTGTTAAGCCCGGAAGAGTATTGTTCGAGATCGGCGGAGTATCTGAGGCAGCAGCCAGAGAGGCTCTCAGACTCGCATCTCAGAAGCTTCCTTGCAAGTGCAAGATCGTCACCAAGGAGCAGGAAGGCGGTGAGCAGTAATGAAATCAGCAAAGTTTAATGAAGAACTTCAGGCAAAGAGCGTTGAAGCCCTTAAGCAGGAGCTCACGGATGCCAAAAAGGAACTGTTCAACCTGAGATTCCAGAATGCAACCAACCAGCTTGACAACACAGCCAGAATAACGGAAGTAAGAAAGAATATCGCACGTATTCAGACCGCACTTACCGCTAAGGCTAATGCTTAATGAAAGGACAACGGCAGTGGAAGAAAGAAATTTGCGCAAGGTAAGAACCGGTAAGGTTACCAGTGACAAAATGGACAAAACGATCGTAGTTGCCATTGAGGAGCGCGTTAATCATCCTCTTTACAACAAGGTCGTTAAGAGAACATATAAGCTCAAGGCTCATGACGAGAACAATGAGTGCAAGGTAGGAGATACCGTTCGCGTTATGGAGACCAGACCTCTTTCCAAAGACAAGAGATGGAGATTGGTTGAGATCGTAGAGAGAGCAAAGTAAGGAGGAAGCTATGGTACAGCAGGAAACAAGACTTAAGGTAGCTGACAATACCGGTGCCAAGGAACTTCTTTGCATCCGCGTAATGGGCGGCTCTACCAGAAGATATGCCAACATCGGCGATATCATTGTTGCTTCCGTTAAGGACGCAACACCCGGAGGCGTTGTTAAAAAGGGTGATGTAGTTAAGGCAGTTGTAGTTCGTACCGTTAAAGGCGCTCGCCGTAAGGACGGTTCCTACATCAAGTTTGATGAGAACGCAGCCGTAATCATCAAGGAAGATAAGACTCCCACAGGAACCCGTATTTTCGGACCGGTAGCAAGAGAGCTTCGTGAGAAGAAGTTCATGAAGATCGTTTCACTTGCTCCCGAAGTATTATAAGGAGGGCCTCATAAATGCTTAAAGTTAAAAAGGGTGATACAGTAGAGATCATCGCAGGCAAAGATAAGGGCCAGCAGGGCAAGATTAAGTCTGTCGACGTTAAGAACGGCAGAGTTATCGTAGAAGGACTTAACATGGTAACTAAGCATGCAAAGCCTTCACAGAGCAATCCCAATGGCGGCATCAGTGAAATGGAAGCTCCCATTGATATTTCCAACGTCATGCTCGTCGTTGACGGCAAGAAAACCCGTGTTGGTTTTCAGGTAGAGACTAACGACCAGGGCAAAGTTGTAAAGAAGTCCAGAGTTGCAAAGTCTACCGGCAAAGTTATCGATGTAGTATTCGATAAGACCAAATAACGGGAAGGAGGAAACATTAAGTGAGCAGACTTAAGGATCAGTATAAAGCAGAGATCGTTCCCGCACTCACCAAGAAGTTCGGCTATGAGAACGTAATGCAGGTTCCCAAGCTCGACAAGATCGTCATCAACATGGGTGTCGGTGAGGCTAAGGAGAATCCCAAGGCTCTTGAGAGCGCAGTAGCAGATCTCGAGACTATAACCGGACAGAAGGCAGTTCTTACCAAGGCTAAGAACTCAATCGCAAACTTCAAGATCCGTGAGGGTATGAACATCGGATGTAAGGTCACATTACGCGGTGAGAAGATGTATGAGTTCCTTGACAGACTTGTAAATCTTGCTCTTCCTCGTGTCCGTGACTTCAGAGGAATCAACCCCAACAGCTTCGATGGCAGAGGCAACTATGCACTCGGCATCAAGGAGCAGTTCATTTTCCCCGAGATCGAGTTCGATAAGATCGACAAGGTTCGTGGAATGGACATCATCTTCGTAACAACGGCAAAGACAGACGAAGAGGCCAGAGAGCTTCTCACCCTGTTTAATATGCCTTTTGCTAAATAATAGGGAGGAAAAGTTTAAATGGCTAAATTATCCATGAAGGTCAAACAGCAGCGCAAGCCTAAGTTCTCAACCCAGGCTTATACCCGTTGCAAGATTTGCGGCCGTCCTCACTCCGTACTTAAGAAGTATGGCATCTGCAGAGTTTGCTTCCGTGAGCTCGCTTACAAGGGCGAGATTCCCGGAGTCAAGAAGGCATCTTGGTAAAGGAGGAAAAGCGCAATGACAATGAGTGATCCTATTGCAGATATGCTTACAAGAATCCGTAATGCTAACACTGCAAAGCATGATACAGTAGATATCCCCAGCTCTCGCATGAAGCTGGCTATAGCAGACATCCTCGTTGATGAGGGATATGTCGCTAAGTACGAGATGGTTGACAACGGTTCTTTCAAAGATATCCGTATCTTCCTGAAGTACAATAACAACAAGAACGAGAGAGTCATCTCCGGAATCAAGAGAATCTCCAAGCCCGGCCTTAGAGTATATGCCGGCGGAGACGAGCTTCCCAAGGTTCTCGGCGGACTCGGCACCGCTATCATCTCTACCAACCAGGGTGTGCTTACCGACAAGCAGGCACGTGAGAAGAAGATCGGTGGCGAAGTTCTTGCTTTCATTTGGTAATCGTTAATTCATATATTTCAAGGAGGTACGGGCATTATGTCACGAATCGGTAAAATGCCAATCGCTGTCCCTGCGGGAGTAACCGTAGAGGTAGCAGAAAATAATAAAGTGACTGTTAAAGGCCCCAAGGGAACTCTCGAGAGAGTATTTCCCGCGGAGATGAAGATCGAGCAGGAGAACGGTGAGATTACCGTTTCAAGACCTAACGATCTTAAGAAGAACAGATCCCTTCACGGTCTTTCAAGAACTCTTCTCAACAACATGATCGTCGGTGTAACCGAAGGATTCGAGAAGAAGCTTGAGATCAACGGTGTAGGTTACAGAGCAGCTAAGCAGGGTAAGAAGCTTACCCTCAACCTCGGATATTCACATCCCGTTGAGATGGAAGATCCCGAAGGTGTTGAGACTGTAGTCGACGGAAATATCATCACCGTTAAAGGTATCGATAAAGAGAAGGTTGGACAGCTTGCAGCAGTTATCCGCGACAAGAGAAGACCTGAGCCTTACAAGGGCAAGGGAATCAAGTACGCTGATGAGACTATTCGCCGCAAGGTTGGTAAGACCGGTAAGAAATAAATCACGATAAGGAGAGTGTGAAGATGGTTAGCAAAGTATCAAGACAGGATGTACGTGCTAAGAAGCACGATAGAATTCGTAACCGCTTCAAAGGAACCGCAGAGCGTCCCCGCCTTGCAGTTTTCAGAAGCAACAGCCACATGTCTGCTCAAATTATCGATGACGTAGAAGGCAAGACTCTTGTATCCGCATCCACCATGGAGAAGGAGATCAAGGGTGAGCTTGAGCAGACAGATAACGTAGAAGCAGCTGCCTATGTCGGCACTGTGATCGCAAAGCGTGCTCTTGAAAAGGGTATCAAGGAAGTCGTATTCGACAGAGGCGGCTTTATATACCAGGGCAAGGTCGCAGCATTAGCAGAGGCAGCCAGAGAAGCTGGCCTGGAATTCTAAGAAAGGATGATCACGAATATGAAGCGTACTATCATAGATGCAAGCCAGTTAGAGCTCGAGGACAAGGTCGTTACGATCAAGAGAGTTACCAAGGTCGTAAAGGGCGGTTCCAATTCCCGCTTTACTGCACTTGTAGTTGTAGGTGACAAAAACGGTCACGTAGGCGTCGGACTTGGCAAGGCTAAGGAAGTTCCCGAAGCTATCCGTAAGGGCAAGGAAGATGCTGTTAAGCACATCATCGAGGTACCCCTTGATGATAACAATTCCATCCCTCACGATTTTATCGGACAGTACGGAAGCGCAAACGTTCTTCTCAAGAAGGCTCCCGAAGGAACCGGTATCATCGCAGGTGGTCCTGTCCGTATAGTATGTGAGCTCGCAGGCGTTAGAAATATCCGTACCAAGTGCCTCGGTTCTCACAACAAGCAGAATGTCGTTCTTGCAGCAATTGAAGGCCTCGCAGAGCTTAAGCGCCCTGAGGAAGTTGCCAGAAAGCGCGGTAAGGCAGTAGCTGACGTTCTGGCATAAGGAGGAAGAGACTAATGGCAGATAAGAAAGTTAAAGTAACTCTGGTAAAGTCCCTCATCGGACAGGTACCTAAGAACAAAAATATAGCAACCTCCATGGGTCTGCGTAAGATCGGACAGTCCGTAGTACTTCCCGATAATGACGCTACCAAGGGTCAGGTCAGACTGATCTCTCACATGGTCAAGGTCGAAGAAGCATAAGGAGGGTCTTGTAATATGGAAATGTCCAATTTACAGCCTGCAGCAGGCTCAGTAAAGAGCGATAACTTCAGAAGAGGACGCGGACACGGTTCAGGAAACGGCAAGACTGCCGGCAAGGGCCACAAGGGACAGAAGGCTCGTTCCGGAGCTCCCAGAATAGGTTTCGAAGGAGGCCAGATGCCTCTCTACAGACGTATTCCCAAGAGAGGCTTCACCAACCGCAATTCACTTGAGATCATCGCTATCAACGTAAGTGCACTCGAGAGATTTGAGAATGGCACCGAGGTTACTCCCGAAGTTCTTCTGAACGAGGGCGTTATCAATAAGATCGCAGACGGCGTTAAGATTCTCGGAAACGGCGAGCTCACCAAGAAGCTCAACGTTAAGGTAAATGCTTACTCAGCATCTGCTAAAGAGAAGATTGAGAAAGCCGGCGGCACTGCAGAAGTGATTGAATAATAACGAGGTAATCGGATGCTCACAACACTGAAAAATGCGTTGAAGGTAAAAGAGATCAGGCAGCGCGTGATCTTCACCTTCCTGATGCTGATAGTCATCCGTATCGGTTCGCAGCTTCCTGTGCCCGGTGTTGACAGGACGTATTTTGCGAAATGGTTTGCAGAGCAGACCAGCGGCGCATTCAGCTTCTTCGACGCAGTAACAGGCGGATCGTTCATGCAGATGTCGATCCTTGCACTGAATATTAATCCCTACATTACATCATCGATTATCATCCAGCTCCTCACGATTGCTATCCCCAAGCTTGAGGAGATGCAGCGTGACGGAGAGGCTGGACGTAAAAAGATGATAGCAATTACCAGGTATGTAACCGTTATTCTGGCAATCGTCCAGTCAACGGCAATGTCTATCGGATTCGGTAGACAGGGACTTCTTACCCACTACACCTGGTACAATGTAATTACCTGTATCGTTGCTCTTACAGCCGGTTCCGCATTCCTTATGTGGCTCGGTGAGCAGATTACAGAACACGGTATCGGAAACGGTATATCGATAGTCCTTATTATCAATATCATTTCAAGAATACCTCAGGATCTCAAGTCGCTTTACGAACAGTTCGTTCATGGTAAAGCACCTGCTACCGCAGTTTTGTCAGCAATCATCATCATTGCAATCATGATCGGCATGATCGTAATGGTAGTATTCTTAAACGGCGGTGAGAGAAGGATCCCCGTACAGTATGCCAAGAAGATGGCAGGTAACAAAATGGTGGGCGGAGCTACTTCCAACATCCCCCTCAAGGTTAACACCTCGGGAATGATCCCCATCATCTTTGCTTCATCACTGCTTGAGTTCCCCGTAATTATTATTTCCTTCATCGGAAAGAGTCCCACGGGATTCTGGGGAGAGGCACTTAAGTGTCTCAGCTCAAACAACTGGTGTATACCCGGTCAGCTTAAGTATTCCATTGGTCTTCTGATCTACATCGGACTCCTGATCTTCTTCTCGTATTTCTATACTTCCATAACCTTTAATCCGCTTATGGTTGCAGATAACCTGAAGAGACAGGGTGGTTTCATCCCCGGCATCCGTCCGGGCAAGCCTACATCGGATTACCTGAATTCAGTTCTTAACTATCTGATTTTCATCGGAGCCGTAGGACTTGTAGTAGTATCAGTTCTGCCTCATATTTTCAACGGTGTTTTCGGAGCTAAAGTTTCGACATCAGGCGCAAGCCTTATCATTATCGTAAGCGTTATCCTCGAGACACTTAAGCAGGTAGAGTCAATGATGCTTGTCAGAAACTATAAGGGATTCCTCAAGGACTGAGGACATAAAGTCTTATCAAACAGAGAGACCGCACTTTTTCCGTAAGGGAAAAGTGTGATCTCTCTTAAGTGGTTAAATAGCGAAAACAAAAAGCGAGGTTCATATGAAGATAATCATGCTCGGTGCACCCGGTGCCGGAAAAGGTACCCAGGCTAAAATGATAGCTGAAAAGTACAGCATCCCCCATGTATCTACCGGAGATATCTTCCGTGCTAACATCAAGAACGGAACCGAACTCGGTAAGCAGGCTAAAGAGTATATGGATGCCGGAAAGCTCGTTCCCGATGAACTCACCGTTAAGATCCTTCTTGACAGAGTTGCTCAGGATGATTGCAAGAACGGTTATGTACTCGACGGCTTCCCCCGCACCATTCCTCAGGCAGAGGTACTCGAGAATGCATTAAACGAGCTTGGCGACAAGATCGATTTTGCAGTTAACGTAGATGTTCCCGATGAGAATATCGTTCGCCGTATGAGCGGAAGACGCGCTTGCCTTAAGTGCGGTGCTACCTATCATATCGAGCACATTCCTCCCAAGCAGGAAGGCATCTGCGATACTTGCGGATCAGAGCTTGTACTTCGTGATGACGACAAGCCCGAGACCGTACAGAACAGACTTAAGGTATACCATGAGCAGACTCAGCCTCTCATCGATTTCTATACCGAAAGAAAAGTTCTTAAGACCGTTGACGGAACCAAGGACATGAAAGAAGTCTTTGCAGACATCATTGCAATTCTCGGATGATGATTCCCGTCAGAACAGAAAATGAAATACAGTGCATGCGGGAATCCAACAGAAGACTCGGAATAATGCTCGATGAACTGACGGATCTGATCAAACCCGGAGTTACGACAGCTTATCTTAATGAGCAGGCCGAGAAATTGATAGAGAAACTTGGCGGAACACCCAATTTCCTCAATTACGACGGATTCCCCGCAAGCATATGCACTTCCGTAAATGATGAAGTTGTTCACGGAATTCCTAAGAAAGACAGGATTCTCAAAGAAGGCGAGATAATCAGCATCGATGCGGGTATCCTACTAAACGGATGGCACTCGGACGCTGCAAGAACCGTTGGTGTCGGTGATATTTCTCCCGAATGTGAACAGCTGATCAGAAACACCAGATCCGCATTTTTCGCTGCAATGAAAGCGGCAAAGGCGGGAAACAGACTTTATGATATTTCCAATGCTGTTGCTTCCTACATAGATGAAACCGGCATGGATTACGGAATCGTAAGAGAACTTACGGGACACGGCATCGGCAAAGATATGCACGAGAATCCCATGATTCCCAATTATCATAAAAGATTTCGCGGCCCAAAGCTTAGGGCGGGCAACACACTTGCGATTGAACCCATGATTTCCATGAGAAGTCCCGAGATAGTGATTCTCGAAGATGACTGGACAGTGGTAACAACCGACGGATCGTGGGCAGCACATTATGAAAACACCATCCTGATAACGGATGGAGAACCCGAGATTCTTTCTCTGGGAGATAAAGAAAAAGAAATGGGATTAAACTGATCCCGAACGGATTGAAAAAGAGGAGTAATTAATGTCTAAAAGTGATGTGATCGAGATTGGCGGCGTTGTAGTCGAGAAGCTTCCCAACACCATGTTTAAGGTGGAGCTTGAGAACGGACATCAGGTTCTTGCTACCATTAGCGGAAGACTGCGCCAGAATTTTATCCGTATACTTCCCGGTGATAAAGTCACCATGGAACTGTCTCCTTACGATCTTACAAAGGGTCGTATCATCTGGAGAGACAAGTAATACTCTTCGGAAATAAACTAAGATATCTGTCACCCTAATGTATATCTTACGGGTGTTGATATAAAAAAGTTCTTGCCACGGGAGTTTCCTTGTGGTATATTCGAAAATGGTCTTTTTTGAAAGGAGGGCTTTGAGATGAAGGTTAGAAGTTCAGTAAAACCGATGTGCGAAAAGTGCAAAGTCATCAAGAGAAAAGGACGCATCAGGATAATCTGCGAGAATCCTAAACACAAGCAGGTACAGGGTTGATATACACCTGTTACTTCTTGATACCGTTTCTACCTAATATTATATAGAAGAAACGGACAGATCGGAGACCCTTATGTGTCCGATTGGGCATGAGCCCCAATCAATTGGTAACCGTATACGATGCGTAAAAAAATGACCACGCGGAGTATACATGAAACAGATGCTTTGCATAAAAGGCATCAAATTTAGGAGGAATTAGTAATGGCTCGTATTGAAGGTGTAGATCTCCCCAGAGATAAAAGGATTGAGATCGGTCTTACCTACATTTACGGAATCGGAAGAACCACGTCCAACAAGATCCTTGCTGACGCTGGAGTAAATCCCGATACCAGAGTTAGGGATATTACCGATGATGAGGTAAAGAAGATTACCGAATCCATCAACAAGCTGGGAGTAATGGTCGAAGGTGATCTCAGAAGAGAAGTTGCAATGAACATCAAGACTCTTCAGGAGATCGGCTGCTACCGTGGTGTACGTCACAGAAAGGGACTTCCCGTTCGTGGACAGAACACCAAGAACAACGCTAGAACCCGTAAGGGACCCAAGCGTACTGTTGCAAATAAGAAGAAATAATCATTTAGCTTAAGAAAGTAGGTTAGTTTATCATGGCAGATTCAAAATCAGGATCTAAGAGACGTGTCAAGAAAAACGTTGAACATGGCCAGGCACACATCCAGGCATCCTTTAATAACACTATCGTTACTCTTACGGATGCACAGGGAAATGCACTGAGCTGGGCAAGCGCAGGCGGACTGGGCTTCAGAGGTTCAAGGAAATCTACTCCTTATGCTGCACAGGTTGCTGCTGAGACCGCTACAAAGGCAGCTCTTGTACACGGACTTAAGGATGTGGATGTATTCGTAAAGGGACCCGGAACCGGAAGAGAAGCAGCTATCAGAGCACTTGCTGCATCAGGACTTAATGTCCTTTCCATCACCGACGTAACTCCCGTTCCTCACAACGGATGCAGACCTCCCAAGAGACGTCGCGTATAATCGCATTTTTGTATTTGTTAACACGTTGGAAGAAGGCATCGCATAGCGCGATTGTTGTAAACAACATTTAGAAAGGAAATTTAAAATGGCAGTAAATCGTGTACCGGTACTTAAGAGATGCAGAGCACTCGGACTTGAGCCCGCTGTTCTCGGCTACGACAAGAAGTCCAATCGCCAGAATCAGCGCGTTGGCAAGAAGGTAAGTGAATATGGCACTCAGCTTCGTGAGAAGCAGAAGGCTAAGTTCATCTACGGCGTTCTTGAGAAGCCTTTCCGTAACTACTATGAGAAGGCTGATCGTATGAAGGGAATGACCGGTGAAAACCTCATGACCATGCTCGAGAGCCGTCTTGATAATGTTATTTTCCGTCTCGGACTCGCCAGAACCCGCCGCGAGGCAAGACAGGTTGTTGGCCACAAGCATGTTATGGTTAACGGCAAGAAGGTAAACATTCCTTCATATCTTGTAAAGGCAGGAGATGTTATCGAGCTTACCGACAAGGCTAAGTCTCTTAACAGATATAAGGAAATCGTCGAAGTTACCGGCGGAAGACTTGTTCCCGAGTGGCTTGACGGAAATCTTGAGAACTTCAAGGGAACCGTTAAGAACCTTCCCACCAGAGAGCAGATTGATGTCCCCGTTGATGAAATGCTTATCGTCGAGCTTTATTCCAAGTAATAAAAACGGACAGTAACCGACATAAATGTATTTGGAAATTTATAGGAGGGTATTTAAGTGACAGATTTCGAAAGACCTTCAATCAAGATTGAAAAGTCCGATGATAAGAAGTATGGCCGTTTTGTAATTATGCCTCTTGAGAGAGGCTACGGCATCACTCTCGGAAATTCACTCCGCAGAATCATGCTTTCCTCACTTCCCGGATTCGCTGTAAGCGAGATCTATGTTGAGGGTGTACAGCATGAGTTCACCACCATTCCCGGTGTTAAGGAAGATATGACCGAGATCGTACTCAACATCAAGAACCTTGCCATCAGCAACAGTGATACCAGCGGCGAGCCCAAGGTAATGACCATTGATGCTACCGGCGAGGGTGTTGTTAGAGCATCCGACATCAGACATGATGCTGATATCGAGATCGCTAATCCCGATCAGGTTATCGCAACCCTCTGCGGCAAGAATGCTAAGCTTTACATGGAGCTTACCGTTACCGCAGGAAGAGGATATGTAGGAGCAGACAGACTTCGTCCCGGTGATCACAATATCGGAACCATCGCTGTAGACGCTATCTACACTCCTATCGAGAGAGTAAATGCTACCGTTGAGAATACCCGTGTTGGTCAGAGCACCGATTACGACAAGCTTACCCTTGATGTATATACCAACGGAACCATGACTCCCGAAGAGGCTGTCAGCCTTGCAGCTAAGGTTCTTTCCGAGCACCTCGGACTCTTCATCGATCTGTCCGAGAGAGCAATTGATGCAGAGTTCCTTGTAAAGCCCACTGAGGAGCATACAACCGGAACTGCTGACGGAATGAGCATCGAGGAACTCGAGCTTTCAGTCAGATCTTTCAACTGCCTCAAGCGTGCCGGCATCAATACCGTTGCAGAGCTCTGCGAGATGTCTGTTGACGATATGATGAAGGTTAGAAACCTCGGTAAGAAATCACTTGATGAGATCCAGCTCAAACTCGAAGAGCTTAAGCTTGGATTCAAGTCTTCAGAGAACTAATTAACATATACGTCGGGACGGTAAATCCGATGAGTTCGTCCCCGCGTCAGGTATACGGATCAAAGCACCGGAGAAGGTAAGACCACAGGGCACATTTCCGGGACTCCGTATTACAGAAAGGAAAAATAAAATGGCAGTACATTACAGAAAACTCGGAAGAACTTCTTCCCAGAGAAAAGCTCTTCTCAGAAACCAGGTTACCGCACTTATCAATAACGGAAGAATCACCACTACCGAAGCTAAGGCTGAGGAGATTCAGAGAATCGCAGAGAGACTTATCGCTCTTGCAGTTAAAGAGAAGGACAACTTCGAGACCGTTAAGGTTACCGCTAAGGTAGCTCGTAAGGATAAGGACGGAAAGAGAGTTAAGCAGATCGTAGACAAGGAGACCGGAAAGGTCCTCGCTGAGAATGCCAGAGATGATCAGGGCAAGATCGTTAGAAAAGAGAACGGTGTAACCGTTACTGTTTACGACGAAGTAGAGAAGGAGATCAAGAAGGATAAGCCTTCAAGACTTCACGCTAGACATCAGATGCTTAAGGTTCTCTACCCTGTTACCGAAGTTTCAACCGAGAACAAGGGCAGAAAGAACTCCGTTAAGGAGATCGACCTTTGCAACAAGCTCTTCGATGAGATCGCACCTAAGTATGCTAACCGTAACGGCGGATATACCCGTATCGTTAAGCTCGGACAGAGAAAAGGTGATGCAGCTATGCAGGTTATCATCGAGCTCGTATAATCTTATACATATTAAAATCCGGTGGATCATCCACCGGATTTTTTTAATTTCCTGATACAGTTAAATCGTCATATGCATCCCGCCAGCTGTTGTCTGTTTCGGCGTATGCAGTATCGGGATTCTTCTCTGCATAATCCGTCAGCGTTTCGTTGCCTACTCTGGATAAGAAACTCAGTACGGCGATAATGAATACAACCGCGAAAATAAAGAAAAGCATTCTTTTAAATTTCTCTGAACCAAATAAATCTCTCATGCGTAAAAGAATACCACCGATTAGACCTTTTGAAAAGGCGGGGACGCTTGCATGCCCATACCTATTAATGTACAATGAATTACTATGGATATCGTAAAGACAGACAAATTGGTATTTGAATATATCAGGCGTGACGAAGAGGGAAATCCCGTTGATGTCACGACTGCTCTTGACCGTGTCAACATTGATGTAAAGCAGGGTGAATTTGTAGGTATCCTCGGACATAACGGTTCCGGTAAATCAACCTTTGCCAAGCACCTCAACGCGATCCTTTATCCCACAGAGGGTAAGGTATTCGTAAACGACATGGATACCATGGATGACAGTAAGCTTTGGGACGTAAGAAGAAGCGCAGGAATGGTCTTCCAGAATCCCGATAACCAGATCATAGGACAGGTTGTTGAGGAAGATGTAGGATTCGGTCCTGAAAACCTGGGTGTTCCTACCAAGGAAATCTGGGAGAGAGTTGAAGAGAGCTTAAGAGCAGTCGATATGATCGACTATCGCAAGAAGTCTCCCAACAAGCTTTCCGGAGGACAGAAGCAGAGAGTTTCAATCGCAGGAGTCCTCGCAATGCATCCCAAGTGCATTATCCTGGATGAGCCCACCGCAATGCTTGATCCTTCCGGCAGAAGAGAAGTAATCAGAGCAATCCGCGGTCTTAACGATGTCGAGAAGATGACGGTTATCCTCATCACTCACTACATGGATGAAGTCGTTCATGCAGACAGAATATTCGTAATGGATAAGGGCAAGGTTGTAATGCAGGGTACGCCCAGAGAGATATTCTCCGATGTTCCCGCACTTACAAAGCTCAGACTCGATGTTCCCGGACCCACAAGGATCGCATGGGAATTGAAGCAAAAGGGCCTTCCTCTTCCCGACGGAATTCTTACCTGTGACGAACTTATAAAAGAGATTCAAAAATGCCGCTGATACTAGATCACATTAGTCAAATCTATAATGCCGACACCGAACATCCCGTAAAAGCTCTCGACGATGTTTCTCTTGTCATACCCGAAGGTCAGTTCATCGGCGTTATCGGACATACCGGTTCCGGTAAGTCCACTCTCATGCAGCATTTAAACGGTCTGATGAAACCTACCTCCGGAAAGATCTTTTTTAACGGACAGGACATCGACGATAAAGACTTTAGTAAAAAAGAACTCAGAAAGCATGTCGGTCTTGTTTTCCAGTATCCCGAGCACCAGCTCTTTGAAACGGATGTATTCGCCGACGTATGCTTCGGCCCGAAGAATATGGGCATGAGTAAAAAAGAAACCGAGCTGGCTGCATTCGACGCGCTCAGGAAGGTTGCTTTCCCCGAAGACCTCTATTACGCATCGGTATTTGAATTATCCGGCGGTCAGAAGAGAAGAGCGGCTATTGCAGGCGTACTTGCCATGAAGCCCGATTTCCTGATACTTGATGAGCCTACAGCGGGACTTGATCCCGTGGGCAGATATGAGATCCTCGACATGGTTGCGGGGCTCCATAAAGAGTCAGGCATTACCATCATCCTCGTATCTCACTCAATGGAAGACGTTGCGATGTACGTAGAAAGAGTTGTGGTCATGGATCACGGCAAAGTAGCTTTCGATGATACTCCCAGAGAAGTCTTCTCACATTCAAACGAACTCGAAGAAATGGGACTTGCAATTCCCGAGCCTTCGAAGATTACAAGAAAACTAATTGAGCTGGGAATCGATGCTGACCCCGGAGTACTTACTGCTACCGAGGCTGCTGATTCGATTTACGCAGCACTTATGAAGAATAAATGATCCGCGACATTACCATTGGACAATATTATCAGACGGAAAGCGTGATGCACAGACTCGATCCGAGAGTAAAGCTTCTCGGAACGCTTCTGTTTATTATTGCGCTGTTCAGCTATAAGAATCCTCTCGGCTACGCTTTGGGGATAGTCTTTTTGTTCGCAGTTATTAAGCTCTCCCGTGTACCTGTTAAATTCATTACGAAGGGTCTTAAAGGTATTGTCATAATACTTCTTATGACTGTGCTCATTAACCTCTTTCTTACGCCCGGTACGACCGCTGTAGCAATAGGCAAGCTTACCATCACATACGAAGGACTTGCTGCGGCTCTGGGAATGATGATAAGGCTCATACTCCTGATCATGGGATCGAGCATCGTTACTCTTACCACAACACCTAACAACCTCACCGACGGACTTGAAAAGGGACTGGGCTTCCTTAAGGTATTCAAAGTTCCTGTTGGCGATGTTGCCATGATGATGTCCATAGCTCTCAGATTCATCCCCATTCTCCTCGAGGAGACCGATAGGATCATGAAGGCACAGCTTGCAAGAGGTGCCGACTTTGAGAGCGGAAATTTGGTTAAAAAGGCAAAGTCCTTGGTGCCCGTTCTCGTACCCCTCTTTGTATCAGCCTTCAGACGCGCAGGAGACCTCGCTATGGCTATGGAGGCAAGATGTTACAGGGGAGGCGACGGAAGGACCAAAATGAAGCCTCTGGTCTATAAAAAGAGGGATGCTTTTGGCTACCTTATCCTGTTTTCTTTTGTAGGAATCAGTATCTTCCTCGGAAGATGGCATGTAATTTCCGATTTCTTCAACTCACTTTATGTTAATTACATTCTGAAGTGATCAATCCATGACAAGAAGAGTCAGACTGAAAATCTCATATGACGGGACGGCTTATCACGGGTGGCAGATCCAGGACGGTCAGGTTACAGTTGAAGGTGTTTTGAGACAGGCTGTAAGTGAAGCTGTTGGGACCGAGACCGAGCTCATCGGGGCCAGCAGAACCGATTCAGGAGTTCATGCCCTGGGTAATATCGCCGTATTTGACACCGATTCGCCCATTCCGCCCGATAAGATGGCCATGGTCTTAAATAAGCTCCTTCCGGACGATATCAGCGTTGTGGCATCGGATGAGGTGCCCCTCGACTGGCATCCGAGAAAACAGGACTGTCGCAAGACCTATGAGTACCATATTTACAATGCTCCCGTGAGGATTCCGGTTAAAAGGCTCTATGCACATCATATATATAACTCCATCGATGAGGCAGAGATGGACAGGGCGGCCAAGGCTTTTATTGGAGAACATGATTTCAGCGGCTTCTGCGCCGCAGGAGCACAGACTCTTACCTTTACCCGAACAATTTATGACTGCAGGGTAAAAAGGGTCGAAAATGAGGTGATTATAAGCGTTACAGGCAGCGGATTCCTGTATAACATGGTCCGCATCATAGCAGGAACGCTCCTTGACGTGGGTTTGGGGCGTAAATCTGCGGATGATATGCCTGCGATCATAGAATCCCGTGACAGAAGACAGGCGGGGCCCACACTCCCTGCATGTGGCCTTTTGTTAGTGGGTTACGAGTACGATATCTGAGGTTTTCCCGAAAGCTTCCACTACATATAGGGAGGGGCGGGAAAAATAGCGAAAAATCCTTATTTTTCGTTGACTTCGGGTATTTCGTGTTGTAAAATGTCATTTCGTGGCGGGTTTTCTTGCGGCCCGGACATCTGCTTGAATGTACACACCGGCCACTTGTGCGAAGGGGTTAAATCCCGTGATGTATGCGTCTTCCCAAACGCTTAAGTCTGCAGCAATGAAATTTCGATTTTTCGTTTTGCACTTTTTTGGAGGAAAAAAATGAAAACTTATATGCCCAGTGCGGCTGCCATTGAGAGAAAGTGGTATGTCGTTGACGCAACGGATAAGACTCTCGGACGTCTTGCTTCAGAAGTAGCAAATGTCCTTAGAGGAAAGAATAAGCCTATCTACACTCCCAACCTTGATACCGGCGATTATGTAATCATCATCAACGCTTCCAAGGTTAAGGTAACCGGCAAGAAGCTTGATCAGAAGATTTATCATGATCACTCCGATTATGTCGGTGGTATGAAGGAAGAGACTCTCAGATCAAGACTTGCAAATTCTCCCTGTGAAGTGGTTGAAGAGGCAGTCAGAGGAATGCTTCCCAAGGGACCCCTCGGAAGACAGATGTTTACCAAGCTTCACGTTTATGCAGAAGCAGAGCATAATCAGGCTGCACAGAAGCCCGAAGTGCTCGAATTCTAAGAAGGGAGATAAGAAATGGCTAAAAAGTCAGATGTAAAATATTACGGAACCGGCAGAAGAAAGTCTTCTGTTGCTAGAGTTTATCTTACCGCCGGAAAGGGTGAGATCACCATTAACGGAAGATCCATCGATGATTATTTCGGAACCGATATTCTTAAGACCATCGTTCGTCAGCCTCTCGCTGTAACCGATACCGAAGGAAAGTTCGATATCAACGTTACCGTTAAGGGCGGCGGAACTACCGGTCAGGCAGGCGCAGTTCGCCACGGAATTTCAAGAGCACTTCTTCAGGCAGACGCTGAGTACAGACCCGCTCTCAAGAAGGAAGGATTCCTCACCAGAGATCCTCGTATGAAGGAGAGAAAGAAGTACGGTCTCAAGAAAGCAAGACGTGCACCTCAGTTCTCAAAGAGATAATATCAAAAACCTTGCAGCAAATGCTGCAAGGTTTTTTTATTATCTCTGAGAACTGAGGTAACTTCTCGGCACACTAAACATCAATAAATAAGTCTTCGGGCATCGAATGCGACTTAATACGCTTTATTTGATGCCCGAAAGGCCATAAAGGCAGGTTTGAAAGCATCGAAAAACTTGTAAACTCAGGATTTTGATGCTTTCGACGTGAAAAAACGCAGAAATAAGCATCGAAATACTCAGGATGTTAATATTTTGATGCTTTTTGCGCTGACCGGGCTTTTGACGTACTTTGATCTTCATGTTAGAATTCAGCCTTGTTACAGTATATAAGCAATTTGTTGATATGATAAAACAATGCTTGTTGTATTGGATGGAGTTTAGAAATGATCTTACTTGTAGTGGACATACAAAAGGGAATTACGGATAGCAGACTCTACGCCTATGATTCTTTTATAGAAAATACTTCCTGTCTTATAGAGACAGCACGTAAAAATAAGGTAGAGGTGATTTACGTTCAGCATGACGACGGTCCCGGATCAGGATTCTCAAACGGAGATAAGGACTTTGAAATAGCCGATCAGGTTTCTCCCCGGGGAGATGAGAAGGTATTTGTTAAAACCATAAACAGCTGCTTCGGAAATTCCGGGTTTTCCGATTATCTGAAACAGGTGGGCGAAAAAGAATTGATGGTGATAGGACTTCAGACCAATTTCTGTATAGATGCAACCGTCAAATCTGCTTTTGAGAAAGGTTATAAAGTGATCGTTCCGGAGGGGACCAATTCTACCTTCGACAATGATTACATGAATGCGGAGACCACATATAAATACTATAACAGGATGATGTGGCCCGGAAGATTTGCGGAATGTGTATCTATGGAAAAAGCGATCGGTTTATTGAATAAGAGAAAATAAAACTGAACATTACTACATAAAATCCACATAATTGCGTGATACCTTACAAACTGTAGCAAAGATGAGCTTTGCTACAGTTCTTTTTTATGCATAAAACAAAGAAAAAGGTATGGCAATGAGTAGAAAAACGCATTTTGATATAGGTGGGATGACCTGTATCAGCTGTCAGAACAAGATTCATAAGGCATTGAGGAAAACAAAGGGAGTAGTAAGTGTATCTGTCAGTTACAGCGAAGGTACGGCTGATATTGAATACGATGAATATGTAACGGATACAGGAAAGCTTACAAAGGGTTCTTTATACTTTCTTTAAGAACTTGAGAAGAATTGCTTTATTCTGCAGGCTTACTGTTTAGATGTGTTTTGTCGTATAATATAGAAAACGCAGCTCCCTTTATCGCACAAGGAGGCATGAATATGAGGATTATTGATTACATTCAGGAATTCAACATAGTGTCAGTGATAATAAGGATGATGCTGTCCACCTTGGCGGGGGCGGTAATAGGCCTTGAGAGACGCATGCACGGAAAGAGTGCGGGTGTTAAGACATTTTCGCTCGTATGTCTGGGTGCGTCGCTTGTTATGATCATTAACGAGTATCTGATGTATGAATATCCTTCGGGGGATGTTGCCAGACTCGGTGCGCAGGTTATCAGCGGCGTCGGATTCTTAGGTGTCGGAACCATAATCATCACCGGAAGAAACTATGTTAAGGGACTTACTACTGCGGCCAGCCTTTGGACCACGGCGTGCCTCGGTATCGCATTCGGATCCGGTTTTATCGTAGCCGGACTTATAGCCGTTTTCTTTGTTTTCATCATAATGACCGTATTATCCGGAATAGGAAGACGTGCGGATGCATATACTCCTTATATCCATCTTTATCTTGAAGTCAGCAAGGATTCGGGCCTTGAGACATTGCATGACTATGTCCAGGAAAATGACTTCAGGATCACTTCTATCGACAAGCAGCAAAAGCTTGCTCTTAACGATAAAGACATTTCTCTTCTGATCGAGATTGATATGCATAAGAGGATCAATCACGCTCAGATCATTGAAGCCCTCGGTAAGATCGAGGGAATCCACTATCTTGAGGAAGTTAAGCTTCACATAATATTATAACGAATGGTATAATATAACTTACCCACTTTAACTGGGAGAAGAACTTGGAGAAGGAAATTACTGCTTAGTGTGCCTGAGGGGAGGCAAACATGTGGAATTATAGTTTCGAAGTTCCGATTTTAATGATCCTGGGTATAATCTTACTGTTCTATTTTTCGCGCCCGAGACTTCCGCTAAAGAGAAACTGCGTATTTCTGCAGATGATCATTATCGAGACTCTGACGATTATTGTCGATGTGTGCGCATCCAATGCCGCAACGGATTACAGGGACTGGGCAATCGTCTTTGTTAATTTCATTAATTTCCTATACTTCGTTGCCTTTTTCATAAGAGCTTATGTACTGTATAAATTTGCGATAAGTGTTCTTAAGATCGACCTGGAGAAAAAATGGATTGCCAGGGCGTTTATCAGAATACCCATGTATATCGGAATACTTTTTGCAATCCATTCCGCATTGCTGGGTTCTGCCAAGACCTCACATTTTATTTACTATGTGGATGGCACCGGATATCACGCAGGAGACAGGTACTATATCCTCTATGTGGTCGGTTTCTTTTATATCTTCATGTCGTTTATCTGTTCCTATCTCTACAGAAACAGTCTTGGAAGAAAGCGCGAAAAATATGCGATGATCATGTACAACCTGATCCTTTTTGCATCGCTCTTTATCAGGCTTGCTCTTCCAAAGTATCTGATCATGGATACGGTAATATTCATGGCGATACTGGTTGTGTATCTTGCGTTTATCAATCCCGAGTATTTCCTGGATCTTAAAGCCAGCACCTTTAACAGCATCGCATTAAAAGAACACATTGAGGAAAACCGCGAGCAGTTCAAGCTTGCTCCCATGGGAGTTGTGGTAAATAACTACCATGAAATGCGCGATATTTACGGCTATTCCGGGCTGGAAGAAGGCCTTGCACTGATCGGAAGATACATTAAGCAAGTCATTCCCGGGTCATTGGTTTTCTACTGCAGAAACGGTCGCTTTATTGTACTTGCCGATCCCAAAACTGACTTTGACGCAAGGCAGAAAGAAATTGCCGAGAGATTTAAACAAGCCTGGAGATCAGAGACTGTTGAACTGTATCTCAGCGCAGGATATGTAAAGTTTGAGATTATAAAGGGTATCTACCCTTCGGATATTTTGATCTCCGCCATGCTGAAAGGCCTGGATGCCGCAGGGCAACCGGAAAATGACGAGACGGTTTTTATAACCGAGGCGGACGTTGAAGGTGTTGTAAAAGAAAACGCTATAAGAAAGTGCGTGGAGAATGCTATAGACGGTGACGGATTCATACTTTTCCTGCAGCCGATAGTGGATGCTTCCACAGATAAGATCATCGGTGCCGAGGCACTTGCAAGAATCAAAGATGCCGAAGGAAAGATCCTTCCCCCCGGACTATTCATTCCGGTAGCGGAGAGCAGCGGGCGTATCAATATGCTCGGTGAGATAGTTTTCGACAGGACATGTAAGTTTATTGCAGAAAAAGGCCTGGAAAACATGGGCATCGAATGGATAAATGTAAACCTCTCACCCTCACAGTTCATCAGAACGGACCTTGCCGAGAGATATGCTGCAATTGCCGAAAGATACGGTGTTAATCCTGCCATGGTACATCTGGAGATCACAGAAGGCGCTACCATTGACGATACGTTCCTTCAAAGACAGGTTGCGGCCATGGGAGAGAAGGGTTTCAAATTCGTTCTGGACGATTACGGAACGGGCTATTCCAATCTGTCGAGGCTTAAGAAATGCCCCTTCATCAATGTTAAGCTGGATATGAGCATCGTATGGGATTTTTGTAAGGAACCTGATGCCATCCTGCCCAACATGATACAGGCATTTAAGAACATGGGCTTTAGGATCACGGCTGAAGGCATAGAGGATGCGGGAATGGTAAGTGCCATGAAAGAGATAGGCTGTGATCTGCTTCAGGGATATCACTATTCAAAGCCCGTTTCTGCCGAGGAATTCGCCGAAAAATACTCTGTTTAAGAGCCTTTCTTAGTTGCAAAAACAGGGCAAATGAGCGAAAATAGTTAATTGGGTTGAATTGTGCAAATTCAGATCAATGAATTTAAGGAAGGTAAAAAAATGACAAACAGAAAACAGGTTGTTTTGGTAGTTATGGACGGTGTCGGTTTCAGTAAGACCGGCCTCGGTGATGCTGTTACCACCGCTAACACTCCCGTTCTTAACGAGATGCTTAAGTCCTGCCCCAACACCAGGCTTAAGGCTCACGGAACCGCAGTAGGACTTCCTTCGGATGACGATATGGGTAACTCCGAGGTAGGACACAATGCACTCGGATGCGGCCAGATCTATTCTCAGGGTGCAAAGCTTGTTAACGAGTCCATCGAAAGCGGCAAGATGTTCGAGTCAGATTCCTGGAAGGAAGCACTTGCAAACGTTAAGAACAATAATTCCGTACTTCACTTCCTCGGACTGTTATCCGACGGAAACGTACACTCCAATATCTCTCACCTTCTTACCATGCTTAAGAAGGCCAAAGAAGACGGTGCCAAGGAAGTTCGCGTACACATCCTTCTCGACGGACGTGATGTTCCCGCTACCAGCGCACTTCAGTATGTAAAGCAGCTTGAGGATTGCCTTGCAGAGCTTTCCGATGACAGCTTCCATGCAATCATTGCTTCCGGCGGCGGAAGAATGAAGGTTACCATGGACAGATACCAGGCTAACTGGGGCATGGTAGAACTCGGATGGAACACCCACGTTAAGGGCGAAGGCCGTCAGTTTGATAATGCTACCGAAGCTATCGAAGCTTATAGAAAAGAGCTCGATGTTATCGACCAGGATCTTCCGGCTTTCGTAATCGCTAAGGACGGAAAGGCAGTAGGCCCTGTAACCGAGAAGGACAGCGTAATCCTCTTTAACTTCCGTGGAGACCGTGCTCTTGAGATCTCCATGGCATTTGACTACGAAGAGTTCAATTACTTTAACAGAGGACCCAAGCTCGGATGTTACTATGCAGGAATGCTTGAGTATGACGGAGACCTTCACATCCCCACTCACTACCTCGTAAATCCCCCCGAGATCAAGAATACCCTTTCAGAGCTTCTTGTTAATGCGGGACTCAGCCAGTATGCGGTTTCCGAGACTCAGAAGTACGGACATGTTACCTATTTCTGGAACGGAAACAGAAGCTCCAAGTTCAGCGAAGAGCTTGAGACCTTCAAGGAGATTCCTTCAGACAATGTATCATTTGACGAGCGTCCCTGGATGAAGTCAGCAGAGATCACCGATGATGTTATCGAGGCTATCAAGTCAGAGAAGTATGACTTCATCAGATGCAATTATCCCAACGGAGACATGGTAGGACATACCGGAAACTTCGATGCAACCGTAACAGGTGTTGAGGCAGTTGACTTAGGTCTTGCTAGACTTAAAAAGGTTTGTGACGAGTATAACGTAACTCTTCTTGTTACCGCAGACCACGGTAATGCAGACGAGATGCTTGAGAAGAACAAGAAGGGCGAGCTTCAGGTTCGTACCGCTCACTCCCTCAATCCCGTTCCTTTCATCATCTATGATAAGAAGAACACCTACACCATTAAGGACGGTGAGTACGGACTTGCAAACGTTGCAGCTACCGTAGCTTCAATCCTTAACCTTAAGGCTCCCGAGTGCTGGGAAGATTCCATGATCTAAGGTGAAAATCTCAAAATCCTCCGCTTGAAAAAGCGGAGGATTTTTTAGTTATAGGCTGAGACTTTACCCGGTTATAGTCATTATGAAATTGACATATGAGGCATTAACGGTTATTGTATTCCACATGAAAGCAAAGGCAGATATCAGATTAAAATACATAACGCTTACGGGATTACTTGCAGCACTGATCACATTATTTACGGCGTATATATTCCATATACCGATGGGCTTTAACGGAGGATACATACACCTGGGTGATTCACTTATATATCTTGCGGCGGTCTTGCTCCCGACACCCTACGCAATGGCAGCAGGCGCAATAGGCGGAGGGCTTGCAGATCTTCTTACCGCTCCCATGTGGGCACCCGCAACGATAATCATCAAGGTACTTGTAGTAATACCTTTTACCTCACATCATAACAAGCTTCTCGCTAAGAGAAATCTCATTGCACCGGTAATAGCAATGCTGATAACCATAGCAGGTTACTATCTGGCAGAAGTTATTCTATACGGTAAAGAAGCGGCATTCCTCATATCGGTAACAACAAACCTTATACAGGGAATCGGAAGCGCAGTTGTTTTCTACGCACTGGCTGCGGCACTTGATAAAGCAGGAGTTAAGGCACTCATCGCAAGATGAGTGCTTTTTTCTATGTGCTTTTGCTATATAGTCTGAACCTATAGCGAAATATAATTTACCTGTATTAGACGAAGTATGTATCAGGTGATAATCTCGTATATGTAAAGAACAGAAATTGATCAGTGACAGATGAAGCTTGATAATACGGAGACTTGTTATGAGAGAACTTCTTGCATACGGTGATTCCAATACCTGGGGACTCGTACCCGGTAAAAATCTTAAAAACAGATATCCCAGAAATAAAAGATGGACCGGAATACTCGAGAATAAACTTGGCGATGTGAGAGTATATGAAGAGGGACTTTGCGGCCGGACCACCGTCTTTGAAGATGAACTCAGACCTGACAGAAGAGGAGTCGATCTTCTTCCCGTACTTCTCGAAAGTCATTATCCGGTTGACGGAGTCATCCTGATGCTGGGAACCAATGACTGCAAGACTTACTATAACGCGTCACCCTACACCATCGGAAAAGGTGTTGAAAGATGCCTTGCCGAGATTGAGAAATATATCTCACCCGAAAAGGTCGTCCTCGTCTCTCCTATCCTCCTGGGAGAAGACGTGTGGAGACCGGAGAAAGATCCCGAGTTCGATAAGAATTCAATTGAAGTGTGTAAGGGGCTTAAAGAGGTCTACAAAGAGATTGCGGCCCGTCACGGAAATAAGTTCGTAGCCGCATCAGATTATGCCAAGGCAAGCGAAGTTGATGACGAGCACCTGAGCGAAGAGGGACATGAAAAATTGGCGGAAGCTATATACAATGCCATAGATAAATGACTATAAAATGTGCTATAAAAGCCGTCGTTGCAATTATTCGTTGCAATGACGGCTTTTTTGTTTGAAGTAACGTTTCCGTATAATATAATATTTCCATGTGTATGTGATACACATATAATTATGAGTTTCCTAAATGGCTAAGTGGTTTAACGGAGAACTGATGACTAACATTATATTTGTCCGCCATGCACAATCTGTTTATGGAGAAGATGACAGAACCAGACCTTTGAGTGAGGCGGGACTAAAAGACAGAGAAATAGTATTAGATACCCTAAAGGACAGGAAAATAGATGCATTTCTGTCAAGCCCGTATAAAAGAAGCATAGATACTATTAAGCCTGCCTCAGAGCATTTTGGAATGGACATCATTACGGATGAAAGGCTGAGAGAGCGCAAAGCGGGCAGTTATGAAGAGGGGCTTCTTGAAAAAAGATGGCTGGACTTTACATTTGCCGAAGAAGATGGTGAGTGTTTGGATTCTGTTCAGAAACGAAACATTGAAGCTTTGAAGGTTATTCTCGATAAGTATAAAAGAAAAACCATAGTTATCGGAACTCACGGAACAGCCCTGAGCTCAATATTGCATCATTATAATAATGACTTTGGAGTAAAAGACTTTCTCCGTATTGTTAATTGGATGCCATACATCGTAGAGCTGCGATTCAATAATAATGAATTGGTCGAACTGATTGAGCTGGCACATGTAGATAAAGGATAGTATGAGAATCAGAAGATTTACAGAATCGGATGCGACGGCACTGACGAGAGACCTTTTGCATAAAGCTACGGCTCTTGGTAAACAAGCGGTGATTGAGTGTGATCCTAAGCAGGAAATCACAAAGACAATCGCAATTCATGCGGGATTTGACTATATAGGTATCAAGGATGGGTTTACGAGAAATTCGGGTTCCGAGTACGCCCTAATGATGATGCCGGTCCCGGAATGGATCAATGGCTGATAATGGAGTAGGAATAAAGGAGACAATATGGATAAAGAAAAAGAAATCTCAGCAATTAATTCTAAATTTGAAGAATTAAAAACTGCTCTTGAAGGTGATGATTTATTGAAAATTCGAGAGCTTACATTAGAATTACATGCAATGGTGCATCCAGCGGAGATATCTGGACGTGAGGAAAAGACTATAGCAGATTTTGTTTTGGACTATATGATGGATGGTCACCAGAACGAATTTGTTCAGAGAGAAACCTGGGACACGGATCTGAAATATGCCGGATCAAAGACTGTGCCAATCTGCTGGCAACTTTGGCATACATATAGAATAGAGGATCTGGTCAGTAATATACTGATGGAAAACGGTAATCAGATTTTTAATGATGATTGGCAGAAGAGAATCGGTTCATCAATAACGGATACAGGTAACGCATTGGAACCTGATGAGTTGATTTCCTGGGCAAAAGCAATCAATGCGGATGAACTCAGAAATTATATGATCGAGGTCGGAAGGAATACAGGCGCATTTTATCAAAGCTGACTTTGGAACAGATCAAATCCATGGTACCCGAAGAATGGGTGATGAGAATATTGGAAGAAGGCGGAGTGACAACTGATTTCCGTTCTGTTTGGCTCTTGGTTTTCTGGGGAAGACTTACGATTGGCGGTATGATTTTGACTCCGATGACTTCTCATCATATGATGCATCTACCGACAGCTGTGGATTGGATCATTGAAAAAGAGGGGTAATAGATTTTGGAGAAAATAAAATTCAAATACCATCCCAATATATATGAGGATGACATTCTGGTTCATAAGAACGGAGATATGTCGGGATATCTGTTCAAATGCATTCACTGTGAGAAATATCACCTGTGGGTGGATGCAAACTAGTATTCAAAGTGATAGAAGCAACGAAATGATCGAAATTACATTTTTTCAACTATGGTTTATTACAACGATACTATGGATTATTACACGTTTTGCGGTTGCGATTAAGGAAAAGACATTTTCGATAAAACGGGAAATTCAACTTCTCCTGGTTTATGTTTGTATTGTTGTGATTTTCAGATTCGTTTATTTTGAATTCCATCTTGAGAATGGTAAACTACCGAAACTGAAGTTGGGCTTTGGAGATGTTATTCATGATATGATCAGTCTTATTCCGTTTTTCTTTTTGGTTGACAGGTACGATGGCTGGCAGATGAATATCATCGGAAACATCGCAATGTTTATTCCTGTAGGGATTGTTTGGCCGATATGTTTCAGAAAACTTGATAGTTTTAAAAAGACTGTTTTAGCAGGTGCAGGTTTTACTCTGTTTATCGAAGCGACACAGCTTTTCTGTCTTGGAAGACATACGGATGTTGATGACTTGTTTCTGAATACGCTCGGTGCAACGATTGGGGCATGGATTGTGTTCATGGTCCGAGGATTGAAGAAGGCGAAAAATAATGGCAATAAAATCTGAAATTACAGCGGATATAATGCTCAAAACAGGACAAGATTTGCTGCCTGAGGAAATCGTAAAGGAGTTTATGGATTCCAGATCTGCTGTTCACATACGTGTTTTGAAAAGAACACTATCGGAATACACATGGGCAGAGTGGCTGATTTGTCTGAAAGAAAAAGTATTATTGGAACAATGTTTGCCCTATGTTTCCGAAAAACTTGATGATGATCCTTTGATTCCGGGTTTATTCTCAAAAGGAGAGGTTCTATATGATGTCACCCGGATTGATGATGATTTTTGGATGTCTCATCAAGACTGGCTTGAATATTTCAGAACAATTATAAACACGGTACTTGATAAGCTTGAAAATGATTCGGACACAACGGGAATTATCCGAGAGTATGTTGAAGTATATAATAGTTTTGTTGATTCACCGATTAACACAACTGGTAGGGATTGATTATGAATCCATGGGAAGAAATCAGTCTGTCTGATTATGAGAATCACATGAGCCTTGACTCCGTAAAACAGCTTCAGGCGATGAATGAAATGTATTCAGAACAGCTACCGGCCAATATCCCGGCTTAGGTTGATGCTTTTTTAAAAACCTTATAATTTCCTTATACTTTTAAAATATCCTCTTTTCAACAGGAGGATATTTTTTATGGAAAACATTAAGAATACTAAAGGTTTATCGGGCTTCGGCCTCAAGTACATCGCACTTATCTCTATGGTGCTGGATCACATTCACTATTTCTTTGAATTTACGGGACGTATTCCCATCTGGTTTTCGTGGGTAGGAAGAATTGCGGCGCCTCTTTTTCTTTTTTGCCTCGTAGAGGGCTTCATACATACTCACGACAGAGTTAAGTACTTTCTCAAGGTTTATGTCATCTCCGTGATAATGGGACTGATTCAGTTCGGATTCTATAACTTACTCAGCGGATTTGTCAGAGGCGACGGCTTTATCCCCGCAAACTCAATGCTTCAGAGCTTCGTGATCCTGATGGTTGTTATGCAGGGCATGGATATGATCGCTCACAAAAAGATTTTAAAGGGAATTGCTCTTACCCTGATTCCCATCATCCTTCCCTTTATCTTTAATCTGGCGGTGTATATGCCTCTTATGGCATCAAATAACAGTACCGGTCTGTTTTTCGCAAATCTGATCAATTACACTGTTCTGCCCCTTCATACCAACATTATCGATGGCGGAACCATGACTTTGATCGAGGGCATGATCCTCTTCGGATTCTCATTTGCGAAGAATAAGAAGATCCGCATTTATGCTTTCCTTGCATTCGAGCTTTTCACAGGCTTTGTTATTGTTGGGCTTATGATGGGAGGACTTTCTCTTAATGTTCTCTTTTTCGAAGCTTATGAGTGGATGAGTATATTCGCAGTTCCTTTCATGCTCTGCTATAATGGGGAGCGGGGCAAAGGAAGCTCGAAATTCTTCTACTTCTTCTACCCTGCACATGTATACGTGCTGTATGCATTATCGATACTTGTATTTACGGTGGTTAGATGAAAATTCTCGCAGTAGATGATGAGCCCGGTATATTAAGGGTCATCAGAAAAGCTCTGGAAAAAGAGTACGAAGTAGCAACTGTTTGCAGGCCCTCAGAGCCTCTTCCCCGGACATTCGGGGATATCGACCTGATAATTCTGGATGTAATGATGCCCGGAGAGGACGGCTATGAGATCCTGCAAAGGATTCGTGAAGATGCAACATGTCCCATACTGTTTCTGAGTGCCAAGGCGCTTGAGGAGGATGTGGTGTACGGACTTGCGCTGGGGGCGGATGATTACATCAGAAAACCCTTCTCGGTAGCTGAGTTAAGAGCAAGGATCTCGGCTCATATCAGAAGGGATAAAAGAGAGAACGAATCCTGCATAAGGTCCGGAGAAATCGCACTTTATCCCACGTCCAGAAAGGTGAAAGCAGGTGAAGAGGAGGTCTCTTTGACCAAAAGTGAATTTGACATCATGCTTCTCCTCATAAGAAACAAGGGTCAGGCTTTTTCCAAAGAGCAGATCTACGAGAAAGTATACGGATTTGAGAAATCAGGCGATGAATCTGCTATAACCGAGCACGTCAAAAACCTTAGAAAAAAGCTGTCCGCAAAGGGATATGAACCGATAGAAACCGTATGGGGAATAGGATACAAATGGAAAAAAGAGGAATAAGTTTCGGGCGTATGGTGGGGATCTATGTGATCTCCATTATGTGTTTGATAGGAATAACCGTGCTGATAACACTTATATCCGTCACTGCATGGATGAATTCGGATTCTTATGTGGAGCCCGGCGAGATTGAAAGGGAAGTCGAAACTTGGGTTGCTCAGACCAAAGCTTCCGGAGAATTTGATATGTCTTCTTTTCCGGAGGATGCCGGATGTATAATGACAGACGAAGAAGGAAATGAGGTGTATACCGCTCTTGACGGATCGGATGAAAAGAAATTCCGTAATTTCATAAAACAGTGCGAGAGCTACCCTGAATCCAAGGTTTTACAGGGTCAGGACGTATATCTCAAACTGACGATTGACGGTATCTCGGCTCATATTCACTATAATATGGGAGTGGGCAATGAATACCTGATCCTTATGGGGGTTATTCTCCTTCTTATTCTGGAAGTTGCAGTGCCCACCGTTATTCTGATACATGTGGTAAAAAAGGCCGTTGGGAAAGCCGAGGAACACGCAGAAAAGCTTAAATCCCACGATCTGTCGGGAGAGGGCTTCAGAACCGGTATCAGGGAGATGGATGAGATTGCTCTTGCCATGGATGACCTGAAAAAGTCACTGTCCGAATCCCTTGAATCTAAGTGGAAGGATGAGCAGAAGACTAAAGCAGAGATGGCGCAGATCGCACATGATCTTAAAACTCCGCTTACCATAATCCGCGGAAATGCAGACCTGCTCTTGGAAAGCACCGATAACGAAGATGACAGGGAGTCGCTTCAAAGCATTATAGAGAATGCAGAGAAAATAACAAGAAGCATACTTGAAATACTGGAGAAACAATAAACTCTTAAACAAATCTTAAAGCACTACCGCATAGAATATTAAACTTTACTGTGTCACAATGACTACAGTGATCACAACCGGAGGGAAAATGACAGGACATATGAAAGACAATGCCAAAGAAACCGTACTCGTATGTGATGATGAGAAGGATATCGCAAATTCGATAAGCCTGTTTCTCAAATCCGAAGGATACGACGTCAAAACGGCATCAAACGGAAAAGAAGCCATAGAAATCCTTGAAAGTGATGAGATTCATCTTGTTTTGTTAGATATCATGATGCCTGTTATGGACGGAGTTACCGCACTTTCGAAAATTCGCGAATTCAGTAACGTTCCTGTCATTATGCTCACTGCAAAGAGTGAGGACACAGATAAGATTTTAGGACTTAACCTGGGTGCGGATGATTATGTTACTAAGCCTTTCAATCCCGTTGAACTCATGGCCAGAGTTCGCTCAGGTCTTCGCAGATATATGCAACTCGGTGGAAATACAGCAGCCGGCGCCGGCGAAGAAGAGCTTGTCTGCGGAGGAATCAGAGTTATCGACCGCACGAAAGAAGTATGGCTTGACGGGGAGCCTGTGCGCCTTACCCGTACCGAATACGATATTCTCAAGTTTTTGATGGAGAATCCCGGAAATGTATACTCACCAGCTGAAATCTACAAGCAGGTTTGGAAGGACAATTGTATGGGAACCGAGAGTATCGTTGCGGTTCATATAAGACATTTACGTGAAAAGATTGAGATTGAACCTTCAGATCCCAGATACCTGAAGATGATCTGGGGAAGGGGATACTATATTGATAAGGCCAACGCCTGAATGAGAGGATGAGAATGGCAAAAAAGGATGAAGAGAAAAAAGACGACGGTAAAAAGGGGCGTCGTAAACCGGGAGCCATATTCTGGCTCATAATGACAATCATCACCGGCGCGATAGCAATGCTGTCCATCGGTGCAGTGGTTGGACTTGCACAGTACGGAATGTATGACAATGACGATACTTTCCGCAAGAATGTAAATGACAGACTTTTAAAAAATTACGCGGTATACGCGCTGTCAGATTATGAAGATGATTTCAATCTGGACAGACTTCAGAATACCAACTTCAAGTATGCCGTATATTCAACCAATGATCCCTCAAGCGTAAATCTTGAGAGAGAATCATCATATATTGTTTGCACACTTCCCAGGGATGTTCTCAAAGGAGATAAAGCCGATCTGTTTAAATACAGTGCTACCCTCGGACAGTACTCTTATTTTCAATATGATATAGAGACCCTCCCGGGAAGTTATGCATATGTAACCAATTATGCTTCCTATAATGACAGCAATATTGTATTGGAAGAACATACCATTTCCGGATTCATATATGCATGGAATACGGATTGTGCTTATGCGGTTACGTATGACGGATTTTACTTCCCCGTTACATTATCGATGGATATGTCCGGAATGTTCGCGGTATACAGAGGACAGGACTTCGACCTCTACAATGACTCTTATACCGATTGGTCAGAAGATATCAAAGAACTTTGCAACATGTTCATTTACTCCGATAACGGAGATTGCATTGACATAGTTCCTGAAGATATCAAAGTTTGCAAGGCTGATGAACTTTCGAATTATGTATCGGGAGCCAAGAGTAATTTTGAATCCTGGAAGATTGATTTCGAAAACTGGGTTATTTCAACGGAAAAGATTGCCGATGAAATAGCCACCGGAAAAGATTGCTACCTGCTCGCATGCGTAGCCGATCCACTCAATATGGAGTCAAACGATCTGTTTACCAGAGCAGATCCCTGGATCAACAGAGCATGCCAGCTTAAATATCTTCCCATTGTTTCCGGAGTGATTTTCGGAATCCTCACACTTATCTGCCTTGGATATTTCCTGATCCGCTTCTTTGCTTTCCTAAAAAAGAGCTGGAAATTCCTGTCATATCAGTGGAGAGAAAATGTCGGACTGTTGTGGCGCGCAATTTTAGTCTGCATCGTGTGCACGGGAGCCGAGTTTCTGGTTCTTGTCTTAGCCTACAATGAAGCGGAGGAACTCATTGTAATCGGATGGGTGATCCAGACACTTGTACTGATTCCCGTATTTATAATCGCTGTGCTTCAGCTTAATAAGATCGTAAAGGGAACACAGAGACTTGCTAACGGAGAGTTACATACTCCTGTTGATACCAAGAATATGTTCTATGACTTTAAGAAGATCGGTGACGGTATCAATTCTTCAAGCGTAGGACTGGAGAAGGCTCTTGAAGGCCGTATGAAGAGCGAGAGGTTCAAAACGGAACTGATCTCAAATGTCTCTCATGATATCAAGACTCCTCTTACTTCGATAATAAGCTACGTAGAACTTCTCAAGGAGCAGCCGGAAGATGAACCTGCAAACCGTGAATATCTCGGAACACTTGAAAGACAGGCCATCAAGCTTAAGAAACTTCTTGAAGACCTTATCGAAGCTTCCAAGGCACAGACCGGAAACCTTAAAGCAGAGCTTACACCTTGTAATGTAAATATGGTTCTTCACCAGGTAATCGGTGAGTATGAAGAAAGACTTGCCGCTCAGGAACTCATCCTCAAGATACATGTTCCCGAAGAGCCGATAAATATAATGGCGGATACCAAGCATCTTCAAAGAGTACTTGATAATCTCCTTGTAAATGCTGCCAAGTATTCCCAGCCCGGCACGAGAGTATATATCAATCTGACCGGCGGAACCGATAATGCGGCAATTGAGATCAAAAACACCTCACGTGAACCGCTTAACCTGACAAGCGATGAACTGCTTGAAAGATTCACAAGAGGTGATTCATCCAGAGGATCTGAAGGAAACGGCCTCGGCCTTTCAATCGCCCAGAGCCTCATGGAACTTATGAACGGCAAGTTAAATCTTGTTGTAGACGGCGATCTTTTCAAAGTGATCCTACTCTTCCCCAGAGTTACGGATATACCGGAGAACAATAACCCCTGATCCGGTAGACTAAGCCTAGGAACGCCCCGGAATACCCCGGGGCGTTTCGCTTGTTTATTGTGCGGGAGCCTTCCGCGTATTATAATATTCGATAGGGTTTCCAATAATTAAATGGGGTATACAATATGAATCTAAAAACAGCATTTGAGCCGTATTTTAAGATCGGCGCAGCTATTTCTAACTATAATCTTCACGTTCCCGCTCATATGAAGCTTCTTACTTCGCAGTTTAACAGCTTCACCTGCGAAAATGATATGAAGCCGATGTATTATCTTGATAAGGATACCAATAAAAGCGATCCGGATAAGTATAATCTGTGTCCTGCCTTGAAGTTTGATAAAGCAGTTCCTTATCTTGAATTTGCCAAGGCAAACGGAATCGCAATGCGCGGACATACGCTTGTATGGCATAATCAGACTCCCAAGTGGTTTTTCCATGAAAAATACAACGAGAATTTCCCACTGACAGACCGCAAGACTCTTCTTGCAAGGCTTGAGAATTACATTCACGGCGTGCTTGATTATGTACAGACCAATTACCCCGGCATCATCTATGCATGGGATGTGGTTAATGAAGCGGTGGATGAAGGGGATTTTAGAAAATCACTCTGGACCAAGATCGTCGGAAATGATTTTGTCATCAAGGCATTTGAATATGCCCGAAAATATGCTACTCCGGAAGTATCTCTTTTCTACAATGATTATGAAACCGCACAGGAATGGAAGAGGGATTTCATCATTGAAAACATCTTAAAGCCTCTTATCGATAAGGGACTTGTTGACGGCATGGGAATGCAGTCACACCTTTTGATGGATCATCCGGATGTGGAGAATTACCGCACCGCCCTTGAAATGTACGGTGCTCTCGGATTGCAGATTCACGTAACCGAGCTTGATATGCATAATGCGGATCCTTCAGAAGAATCAATGAAGGCGCTCGCCGACAGATATGCTGAGTTTTTCAAAGTATATGTTGATGCTAAAAAGAGCGGCAAAGCAAATATCACAAGCGTAACATTCTGGAATCTTCTTGATGAGAACAGCTGGCTTTCCGGCTTTAGAAGAGAGACAAGTTATCCGCTTCTTTTCTGGAAAAAGAGTGAGGCAAAGCAGGCATATTACTCAGTGCTTGAAGTAGTTCTTCCCAAAGAAGAGATTGATAAGTGGGAGCCTGACTACCCCGATTCCGAATACGAACCTGTAGGACTTCCTGCAAGAACCATGAATACTTTCCGTGAAAACATCTGGGCTGAGGGCGAGTATACATACGAGGCATCATACGGATTTATTCCCAATATCATAGCTTATCTTCATAACGATGATGAAAAGCGCGATTGCATGCTGATCGTTCCCGGCGGCGGATACTGCATGGTGGTATCACATGAAGCGGAACTTCCGGCAATGGAATTCTACAACAGGGGAATGAATGTATTTGTCCTTACTTATACCACTGATATCACCATGTCCGTTCCTCTCAAGAAGCAGCCTCTTAACGATATCTCAAGAGCTGTCAGATTTATCAGGAAGAGAGCGGGCGAGTATAACATAGACGGAAAGAAATTCTTCGTATGCGGATTCTCTGCGGGTGCTCATGTATGCGGAAGCCTTGCGGTTCACTATGCGGATGTTAAGGATGTAAATCCCGAATACGATAAGATCTCCAATAAGCCTGACGGAGTTATCCTCTCTTATCCTGTTATCACCACCGGTGAATTTACACATGCGGATTCTATTAGAGCACTTCTCGGAAATGATCCTTCCGCAGATGAACTTGAGTACTTCTCACTTGAAAAACAGGTTGATGATAAAACTGTTCCGTGCTTTATCTGGCAGACCGCAGAAGACGGACTTGTTCCCGTTGAAAACAGCTACCTGATGGCGGAAGCACTCCGTAAGAATAAAGTTCCTTTTGCACATTACGTATTCCCTAAGGGAGATCACGGATTGTCGATAGCAAATGATGATCACTTCAAAGGATGGTCCGGCGGATGGGAATACACAATGGAACAGGTCTTCCGCGCGGTCGGTGCCGTAAGAGAAGGCAAGGGCATTAACGTATCCGATAAGAGAAAAGAAGAACTCATCGCACAGTTTGCACCCGGCAATGAATGGGAACCGCAGGGAATCGATATGAGCCTGCAGGAAGATGTCGGACTCTGGAGCGATCTTGCGTGGGCTTGGATCAAGAGAATGTAATATAAGCAGATTGTTGTCAGGAAGCGTGATGCGTCATGCATCACGCTTTTTATGTAAGTTATATTAAGATATAGTGCATCTTGTTTCGAAATTGTTTTCAAAATAATCTTATCTGTTATTATCGATTTAACAGATAAGAAAGGAGGCGTATATATGAAGTTCCGATTATCGGTTTCGGATGAAAACTTTGAATCGGTCAAAGAATTCCTTTTCGGACGCGGAATAGAGATCGGCGACGATGGCGAATATGTTATCTCCGAAGCCCTCGGACATGCGGATTTTATCGCTGTCCGAAATGACAAAAAAGAACGCATGCGTCTTAAGACGGACGAAGTCATATATATCGAAGCATTCGGTAAGGATATAGAAATCCACACCGAAGAAGGAACTTTCAGTTCACAGGACAGGATGTATCAATTGGAATCACAGCTGGATCCGAAAGAATTCATCCGAGTCAGCAAATCAGTCATCATCTCGAGAAAACATGTAAAGAAGATAAGGCCTTCTCTTTCCATGAAATATATTCTCACTATGACAGGCGGAGATATGGTAGATGTAACAAGAAGTTATTATTCTGATTTTCGAAGATTTTTCAATATATAAGGAGGCCGCATATGACATCATTTATTTTTATAATATTAATTCTGCTTGCCCTGGCAGCAGTTATCATATTGGTAAGTATCCTCTTATACAATAGGCATCTTGATAAAGTAACGAGGGGTGAAGTTCATGATACTCACTCGACGATACCTGAACCCAGGACAGCCGCAGGTGTCAGTTATAAGGCAGTGCTGATGATAATCCTTATCATGACATTTATCGGAGTCAGCACGGTAAGCGGAATTGTCGGTACTTTGCAGGGCGAGATGAATAATCTTGAAAGCGATATGTCTATATTGCAGAATCAGCTTTATCAGATTCAGGAGACAATCGATAAGAATTCATCGCGTATCGAATACTTTACATACAATATGGGTGATCTGAATCCGAACGATAACACCGTTGTAGTGGGTGCGGAAGTGTTGCTTAAAGAGTATGCTGATGAAACCGCTGTTCAGCTTATAGTGGGAGATGACGTATATGAACTTTCGGATAAAGGAAACGGATTGTTCTGCGCAGACATTTCGCGAAGCCTGTTTGATGACGGATATGAATCAAAACTGATCATCAAAGAGCCGGGAAGAAACTATACGGAAATTGTGGATTTCCCCGCCTGCCTTGTCTATGAATATCTCCCGATGCCTTCCTATGAATGCTCATTTTCATTAAATGAGAAGATCGGAAGAACACATGTGGATGGTGAATACAAACCTGTCATATATAATGTTGAAGACGTTGAATCCGTAACAGTTACATATATTACGGACGGCAAAGAAATCGAAACACTTGATGTGACTCAGGAAACCTTAAACGGCATGACGATACAGGTGGATATGGATATTCCTGCAGGCGGAGATTTTACGTTCAGGATCGAAGTGATGACAAAGTCCGGCTTCAGAATCGCAGAGCAGACTCTTATGGTATACAGCAATCCTGATTATTCTGATGACTATGAGTATTCAAGGGTATATGATAATAACGGAAACCTGCTTTGGGAGGATGATTTTAAATGACCGTTATGAAGAAGAGAAAAGGCCCTGAAACTACACGGGTTATAACCGAGAATAATATTCCCAGAATCAGTTATCTGTCTCTGGAACAATATCCCTGGCTTATAAACGCCTTCTCTACAAGAGAAGGCGGGGTGAGCACGGGAATGTATTCGAGTATGAATCTTGCCTTCACAAGAGGAGACGATCCGGAGAAAGTAAGTGAAAACTACAGACTCTTCGGTGAGAGTATCGGAGTAAGCCGTGAGCAGATGGTCTTTTCCGACCAGCAGCATACGACAAATGTCATGGAAGTTAATTCCTCACATGGCGGAATGGGAATAATCCGTGAAAGGAATTTTGCAGATATCGACGGAATCATGACAAATGAACCCGGTGTATGTCTTGTTACTTCATATGCGGATTGTGTTCCTCTGTATTTCGTAGATTCGGTTAACCGTGCGATTGCACTTTCGCATTCCGGATGGAGAGGGACGATAGGAAATATCTGTCAAAAGACAGTCGATGAGATGAAGAGGTTATACGGAAGCAAACCCGAAGATATCATTACAGCGATCGGCCCCTCCATTTGCGCAGACTGTTATGAAGTAGGAGGCGATGTTGCCGATGTCTTTATAGAAAGCTACGGCAAGGATGCGGATACCGTCGTGCTACCGCATAACGGAAATGTACCGGGCAAGTATCAGCTCGATCTTACTCGCGCAAATGTCATAAATATGGAGAAAGCAGGAATCCTTCCCGAGCATATCTCCGTACCCGATCTGTGCACCTGTTGTAATGGTGATGTGCTTCACTCACACAGAGCATCACACGGCCAAAGAGGTGGACTTTGCGCATTCCTGATGATCAAATGATAAAATGGGGACGGTTCTGATTTTCTCATTTTCTGGAAAGCACAACCGTGATTGAGAAGTTGCCTTCACTTTGTTCTGCAAATATCTCCCCACCCATCTGACTGAGAAGCTTCTTGCAGATATACAATCCGAGTCCGCTTCCGGCGCGGCTGCCTACGTTTGATCCTCTGTAGAAACTTTCGAATATATGAGCTGTTTCATTCTCGGATAATGTACATCCGGAGTTTGTGACGGTTATCAGTCTTGAATTATCTTCATCATTAAAACAGATGCTTATGTATCTTTCGTCGCCGTATTTGATGGCATTTTCCATAATATTCTGAATAACTTCGATAACTCTTTCTGAGTCACCTGCCAGCAGTACATCCGAATAATTATCAATCTTCAGATCTGTTCCGATGTTTTCAAGTTTATCGGAATAGTATTTGCGGATTTCTTCGATAACAGACGACAGATAGAATTCGGAATTATTTACCTTAAGATCCAGGAAATCATCTCCCGAAGCAGAAACTATTTCCGACACATATTTTTCTATCTGATCCGCATTTTCCGCTATCTTATCCGCAGTATCTTTAAGTTTATCCTCATCTTTGTAAAGGCCTTTCCTGAGAGCAGAGGTGTATAGCTTGATCGCAGAGATTGGAGTTTTCATGTCATGGGAAAGAGACATGATAAATACATTCTTTTCTTTCTGAAGTTTCAGGTTGCGATTCTTTTCATCCTCGAGCTTTTCCCTAAGCATATCGAGGCCCCAGATAAATCTTCCGAAGTATTTATTCTTCTGCTCTTTGAGCGGGATTGTCAGATTTCCTTTTGCAAGCAAAGATGGATAATCAGAAATGGTTTCAAATGTCCTGATGATCGTAAACCAGATCATAATCAAAAAAACAAGAACCGTAGCTGTCAAGACAATAACAATCACGTGAGTCATTTTAATGAAGGATTCATGCTCTGCGGAAAGGTCTACATTGTATTCTATTTTGTAGAGTTTTCCGTTTATATCACGAATCACGTAGTGATAGTTTGAGGCATATTGATCGATCTGATCAATCTCATCGAGTGTTTCACAGCTCATTATGGTTTCGTATTTCGTAACATCTATAAAATAACCTTCTTTGCCTTCGTGAGCTTTTAGTTCATTCTCTACTCTGTTTAATTCTATCCGGTAAAGCTTGACAGATTCATCGGTGTTTTTGTGCGCATAAATTTCTGCTGCTGCGACAATCAGCAGTAGTATTGCCATAACGGTTAAACATAGCTTTAAGTATGAAGCTGTGATCTTACCCTTTTCAGTCAATTCCTTCGTACCTGTATCCCTTGCCCCAAACTGTCAGGATCCTTTTGGGCTCTTTCGGGTTGTCTTCCAGTTTTTCTCTGAGCCATTTTATGTGAACGGTAAGAGTCTGGGATTCGGACTCGCTGTCAGATCCCCAGACCGTATCGAATATGTATTGTTTTTGAAGGGTATGTCCCTTGTTTTCCATCAGAAGCTTTAGGAGTTCAAATTCCTTGGCAGTACAGGAGATTTCTTTGTCTCCTTTATAGATTTTCTCCGAAATGAGATCGAGAGTTATATCGCCATCGGTCATCTGATCAGTTGCAAGGCGTCTTTTGAAGATGCCTTTTATCTTGGCAATCAGGATGTCGATGTCATAAGGTTTTTCAATATAA
The DNA here is from genome assembly GCA_902794095.1 of uncultured Lachnospiraceae bacterium. Taxonomy (GTDB): domain Bacteria; phylum Bacillota; class Clostridia; order Lachnospirales; family Lachnospiraceae; genus AC2028. The sequence goes on from CADBFZ010000004.1 coordinate 106,539, forward strand.
TCATCGGCACCTGAGATTATCGCATCAAGTTTATCGTTCTTGCCCGATTTTGCACTGACCATAAGAACCGGTGTATTAGATGCGCGGCGTACTTTATCAAGGATATACATGCCGTCAACACCGGGCAGCATGATATCAAGAATAAGAAGGCGGGCTCCGTATCTTTCGTAGAGTTCAAGTGCCTTGTTGCCGTCTGAAGCGACGCTTACGGAATATCCTTCATTTCTGAGGAAATCCGTAAGCACATCACTTAATTGTTTATTGTCTTCGACGATCAGGATATCTGTCATGTTTTTCCTTTACCAGCCCATCTCCATGAGCCAGTTATTGAGATTTCTTTCTCTGAGTCTTAATTCCTCCGGAGTGTAGCGTGTCTGAAAATCATACTCACCCTGGATTCCACCGTCAACTATGTAGATAACTCTGGTGCACTTTGCTGCAACCTTGACATCATGTGTTACGAGCATTACCGTTGTGCCTTCCTTGTTGAGATCGACAAGCTCATTCATAACCTCTTCGGAAGATGTACGGTTGAGTGCACCTGTGGGCTCGTCTGCAAAGATAACCTTGGGATTGTTGATCATGCTTCTGCAGATACATGCTCTCTGAAGCTGTCCGCCGGAAACCTCGTTAATATCGTTATCCGCAGTTTCCTCTATACCGAGCTTGTGCATTAAAGAACGACCTCTTTTTTCGGTTTCCTTACGTGATTCTGTGGTCTTCTTAGATTTTACAGCAGGTAGGATGATATTATCCAGTATTGTAAGATTTTTCATCATATACATCTGCTGGAAAATAAAACCCATCTCGTTGAGCCTGACATCCGACATTTCGTTTTCACTGAGTTTTGAGAGGTCTTTGCCGTTAAAATCAACTTCCCCTGCGGTCATCTTATCCATTCCGGAAACGGTGTAGAGAAGAGTGGATTTACCGGATCCTGAGGGACCCATAACTGCCACCATTTCCCCTTCATCGATGCTGAAATTAACATTCTTAAGTACGTTGTTCTGTTTTTTATTTACTACGTAAGTCTTGCACAGATCTTTTACTTCGATTACTTTGCTCATTTTATTTATCCTTTCGAAAAAGTGAATTGTTACTATTCAATGTTGCCCATGTCCTGAGTCTTGATAGATTTTGCGTATAGTGATGTGAGATATGCGGTTATCACTACAACGATACAGATAATAAGGGGATAGATCAGTAAAACTTCCAGGGGCTTTATGCTGTAGCTGATACCGGAAATCGCTCCCATCACCGCGAAGATCCTGTCACAGATCAGTGTAGTGAAAGGTATGTTGAGCACTGCAGCAAGGATTCCGGATATAAAAACTACAAACAAAAATCTTAATGAATGCTGAGCACATATTGAGCGGCTCTTGAAACCTATTGCCTTCATAAGTGCAATTTCGGATGCCTCTTTGCTGATGAAGGATCTTTCCATTAATACGGTTATAAGGGCTGCAATTATAAGTGAAATAATAAGTACCATGTTCTTGGCAGTGGTGATCGTTGTTGATGAGCTGGTGCATGTATCAACATATTCTTCAACATCGTAGACTTTGTTCGAATCAAGAATTGTTTTAAGCTTTTCGATTCTTTCTTCTATGACTTCGGATGAAGGATCATCATCAAAATCAATCTGGAATGCAAAGCCTGCAGCTGCATTATTCGGTGAAACGGGAACGCTTTCGTGAAGTCTTCCGCATCTGCCAAGCTGATTCATTGAGATGACCGAAGCGGTTATTATGCATTCTTTCTTCTCACCGTTAATCTCGAGGATGACGGTATCACCGATCTCAGCTCCAAGCTCTTCGAGTACCTGCGGAGTGAAGGCAACTTCATTTTCATACAGGGGAGCAACACCTTCACTGTAAGTGTAATCGGTTGTATTCGTATCGGGGCAATGCTCCATCTGAACCTTGATCTTAGTGTCTCCGAATTCTACAGGTATTGCATAAAGAAGCTCTACGTGTACGGTTCCGGGCATTCCGTTGTCTGCAAGAACTTTTTCTATATCATTGATCTCTTCACGATATGCATTTTCTTCGTCACTTCCCATGATCATCATGATGCGATCGGTAGCACTGTAGTAAACATCACTCTTTGTTGTTCCGAAAAGGAACAGAAGCTTTTCACTCATAAGAGTGTTTGTTGCATTGGCAAGCATCGATATGAGAAGCATGCAAACGGTAAATGTGATGATCATGCTTAAGTATTGTTTGGGCTTGCTCACTACATCGTTAACTGCAAGGAAAGTATTTGATCCGAGTCTGCTCTTTGAAAGCTTCATAACAGACTTTCTGCTGTATCTTTCTCCTGTCTCTCCGTTTCTTACCGCATCGATCGGAGAAAGCTTTTTGATGCTCTTTGTACACGAGTAACAGAAGGAAAGGGTTATCAGAACTACGATGAAGGCAGTTAATATACCCATTACGATATTGTCATCATTTCCGATAACGATCTTATCGGAAACGCTTTTAAGAAGCAGATCCTGGAAAGGAATACTGCATATGTAACCTATGACGGCTCCGACTGTTGAAATGCAGAGGTATTTGATCATATAGAGGCCTCTTATTGAAGCACTCTTAAGACCTACGGCTTTCATTACGCCGATTTCCCTGAAATCTTCACCAAGCGTGAACTTGATGGTAAAAGAGAGCATGGTGAAGGCGATGATTATAAGACAGATACTTACAACGAGAAGAAGTCCTGCAACCAGCATGTCCAGCATAAAGGTAAGCCTGAGAACTTTGATATCATTAGAAAACATCGCGTTCGGAATATCAGCGATTTCTTTTTTCAGCTCCTTCATATCGTCGGTGCAGAGGTAATATATGGCGCCGGAATTCTTGCTTATTATCTCTTCATCCGAGAAAAGAATTTCTGCATCTTCATCATTCATGAGCATCCTGGGATTGTCCATAAAAGGGGAACCGAGGAGTGCATCTTTGATAAAGCCGTCAATGATGAGGTCTAGTTTCTTATCACCAAGTTCGAGGGTGATCGTGTCTCCTATATGGACTTCTTCCTTGGAAGTAAGGACACCACCGACATATATATGTCCCCTTTCCACATCCGTAATGATCTCATTATCCTTGTCAAAATAATTGATCTGTGTATCGCAGATAGGAAGGATGACGCCGGGATTTTCAAATTCGGCAAATGTCTTACCGTCTTTGGTCAGATTGGTGGATGAGTAGAAAAGGACGTCCTCTTTTCTGGATTCTGTAACTGATTCGGCTGCTTCGATATAGTCATCTGCGGGATTCACCCCATCCGAACTTCTGGTGATTACCACATAATCGCTCATATTCGCTTTCTCAAGGAAGTAATCAATGCCTCCATATACCGATATCATGATATTGATACTGCTTGAAGCGAATGTAACACTTAAGATCACGAACAGCAGCAGGATGATGTTCATGGTTTTTTTTCGTTTCAGATCGTTTTTAAGTATTCTTGAAAACATTTCCGTTCCTTTCTTTTATTGTATGTCTTTGTTGTTCTGAACTGACTATAGAACGGAAATTATTAAACAAACATTAAATGGGTTTTTCATGCCTATTATTATAATGAAAAAGCGCGATTGTCACCACATTCCGACGGTGTTAAAATAGAATAAGAGCTTTAAATGCTCCAAAATCGGGGGAGAATATCATTTTCTGATGAAAAAAGGTACTGAAGAGAAAACAAATGTCCAGCGTCTCCTGGATCAGAAGAAGATAGAGTATATCTATCACAGCTATGCGGACACCCCGTCCACAAACGGCGTCGAAATAGCAAGACTTCTCGGAGAAGACGAAGCAAAGGTTTTCAAAACCCTCGTGACAGTCGGAAAGACAGGTGAGCACTACGTGTTTATGGTTCCGGTAGCTGAAGAACTTGACCTTAAAAAGGCAGCCAAGGCATCGGGCGAGAAGTCCATAGACATGATATCTCAAAAAGAGCTCCTTCCTCTTACCGGATATGTCCATGGCGGTTGTTCGCCCATCGGAATGAAGAAACAGTTTAAGACCTTCATTCATGAAACAGCGGAAAGCTTCGACAGAATTATCTTTTCAGCCGGAAAGATCGGATATCAGGTTGAATTACCCCTCGAAAGTCTGAGGAAAGTCGTACCGGTCAGATCAGCGGATCTGACAGTAACTGATGTTAATGAGAATGCATGAAATCGGAAGGAAATGGTATGAGCAGCGAATTCAAAATGATGAGTTACGGCAAGATCAAGTATCAGTGTCCTTGTTGCGGTTGCTTCACATATGACAACAAGCCTACCGGAGACTTCTCCATCTGTCCGGTATGCTTCTGGGAAGACGATCCGGTTCAGCTCGAAGATGAGACTTTTAAGGGCGGAGCAAACGATGTATGCCTTCTTGAGGCAAGAGAAAACTATAAGAAATTCGGTGCGTGCGAAGAGAAGTTTATAAGAAACGTCAGAAAGCCGCTGGATGAGGAACTTGATGAAGCGGATTAGTATGATGAGTAAAAAAATGCGCGTCTTCTCCATGATCCTTCTCGGAGTTTTTGTCTGCTTTTCCTCTTTTACATTGGTGTTTTATTCATCCATAAGAGAGATGAGACGAAACTATCAGGAAGCGGTTCAAAACGGAGAAGTGACACCTTCGTCAGAAAATGCTCAGGCGGAAAACACTCAGACAGGAAATGCCCGTGAAAACAGTTCGGCACAGTCTGAGGCTACAGCGTACTATTTTCGAAGCGCCGATATAAGATTGGACAGATATAACAGATACGGCAAGGACATGGGCTTTTCCTCCGCTGAGGCATATGAGCGCGGAGCTTCGGCCGTAATCAACGATCCTGTGGCTCTTTCCAAGATTGATCAAGATAACGGAGACTGGCTGTTTTACGTCGAAGAAAGCAATGAACTTGTTATTGTTTCTTTTGACGGAGTCATAAAGGAGTATTATTATCCTGCGGAAGGAAAGGCGTACTTCGACAGCAAGTAAGATTTGGCAGTGAATAAGAAGAAAAGAAAACGAATAGTATTTCCGGCAGTTTTAATCCTGTTTGTGCTGTGGACCCTGTGGTCATGGCATCCTGTTACGGAGAGGATTGTCTTAGATCTTCCGGAAGAAATAAATGAGGGAGTGAGGATCGTTCTTATAACTGATCTTCATTCCTGTTTTTACGGTAGGGGGCAACATCGCCTAATCTCCATGGTCGATAAGCAGAAGCCCGACATCGTTATTTTAGGTGGGGATATATTTGACGATAAGCTGGATGATGATAATGCGAAGCTCCTGTTGGAAGATCTGGTAGAAAAGTACCCTTGCTTCTACGTCACCGGTAATCACGAATACTGGAGCGAAAGAGTTCCTGAGATGAAAGAGTATCTCGAAAGCATCGGTGTCAGCGTGCTTGAGGGTGAGTGTGAGACGATTGAGATCAATGGTAATCCCATAGATGTCTGCGGAATCGACGATCCTACAAGGATGTACAGAAGTGAGTGGGAAGAACAGCTCGAGGCAGCTTACGAAGCTTCAAGTGAAGACCATATAAGACTTCTCGTAACACATCGTCCAGAAGAAGTAGTAGAGTACGCTAAGTATGATTTTGATCTTATCATGGCAGGCCATGCCCACGCAGGACAGATAAGAATACCTTTTATTAACAAAGGAGTCTTTGCGCCGAATCAGGGCTATATGGCAGAGTACGTAAGCGGTGCATATGAGCTTTCAAACGGAAGCACTATGGTAGTAAGCCGCGGCCTTGCAAGAGAGAGTACTCCCGCTCCCAGATATTTCAACCATCCGGAGATCGTGGTCATAGATCTAAAGTAAAAGGAGAGCGATCAGAAATGAAGGAAGCGTATTTTGCGGGAGGATGCTTTTGGTGCGTCACTCCTATCTATAAGATGTACGGAGTAAGCGAAGTGATCTGCGGATATGCCGGCGGAGATGAAGTTAACCCGACATATGAGCAGGTAAAGCATCAGGAGACCGGGCATAGAGAAACAATCAAACTTGTCTATGATCCCGAAAAGGTGTCTTATGAGAAGCTGCTCGATATTTTCTTTGCCAATGTCGATCCTTTTGACGGCGAAGGCCAGTTTATCGATAAAGGATTCTCTTATACCCTTGCGATCTTTTACAAAACCGAAGCGGAAAAAGAAGCTGCGGAGAAGAAGATAAAAAGCATCGAAAAAAGCTCCGGAAAAGAAACACATGTAGCTGTCCTTCCGTATAAGAATTTCTACAAGGCTGAAGAATACCATCAGGATTATTACCTGAAAAATCCCGAAGCTTTTGAAAAGGAACTTATTGAGTCCGGAAGAAAATAAAAAGAACCTCCTTGCCCGGGATGTAGGCAAGGAGGTTTTCGTATATCAGATTCGAATTTATTTCTTGATCTCTTTTTCACTGATACCTGAAAGGTCTGCACCGGTTTCGGATCCTGCTTCTTCATTGAAGTTGTAGTCTTTGCCGGGAAGGATTGCGTTGAGGATGATACCTACAAGTGATCCTACTGCAAGTCCCGAAAGAGCGATGGTAGCACTTCCTACTGAGAAGGAAATGGAACCTGCGGTTGAGAAGTTGATTCCGATTGAAAGAACAAGGATAAGAGCTGCGATGATAACGTTTCTGCTCTTGGTGAAATCAACCTGAGTCTCAACGATGTTACGTACTCCGACTGCGGAGATCATTCCGTAAAGAACAAGTGAGATACCGCCGACGGTTGCTGAAGGCATTGCCTCGATGATTGCTGCGAACTTAGGGCAGAAAGACATGAGAATTGCGAAGTATGCAGCAAGTCTGATTACGAAAGGATCGAATACTTTGGTAAGAGTAAGAACGCCGGTGTTCTCGCCGTAGGTGGTGTTTGCAGGTGCACCGAAGAGTGACGCGATGGTGGTTGCAAGACCGTCACCGGTGAGAGTTCTGTGAAGTCCGGGATCCTTAATGAAGTTACGGTTTACGGTAGAAGAGATAGCGGATACATCGCCGATGTGCTCCATCATGGTTGCGATTGCGATGGGTACGATGGTGATTGCTGCAGTTACGAGAAGTCCGCTGTTAGCATTACCGCTTGTGAAGATTGAAAATACGGTGTTTGAATACTTAACGGGAAGGCCAACCCATGCAGCTTCTGCAACATGTGAGAAATCGACATTTCCGGTAATTGCTGCTACTACATAAGAAGCAATAACGCCGAGGAGAATGGGTATGATCTTGATCATTCCTTTTCCCCAGATGTTACAAACGATGATAACAACGATTGCAACCAGGGCGATGAGCCAGTTAGATGAGCAGCTGTCGATAGCTGACTTTGAAAGGTTAAGTCCGATTGCTATGATGATGGGGCCGGTAACGATGGGAGGGAAGAACTTCATTACGCGGGTTGCACCGAATACTTTGAAAAGAAGTGCAAGAACAAGATAGAGAAGACCTGCAAGTGCAACGCCGAAGCATGCATAAGGAAGAAGTTCCTGAGGTGTCATGGGGCTTCCGTCAGCCTTGGCAACAACAAGTCCTGCGATGGTGCCGTATCCTGCAAGGAATGCGAAGGATGAGCCGAGGAATGCGGGTACTTTCTTCTTGGTGATAAGGTGGAAAAGAAGGGTTCCGAGTCCGGCAAATAAAAGAGTAGCGGAAACGCTTAAGCCGGTGATGAGAGGAACGAGAACTGTTGAGCCGAACATTGCGAACATGTGCTGAAGGCCCAGAATCAGCATTTTGGGAGTTCCGAGGGTTTTAGCGTCGTAAATACCCTGTTCTCCGAGGATCTCTTTTTTGGAATCTGACATATTATCCTCCTGAATTTACGCTGTCCGTAAGGATTTCTCACGGATTGTCGATTGTATGAGTGCGACAACTATATTTAGTGTGCAGCACCGTAAATAATAATACATTTGGTATAAACATGCGTCAACGCAAAGCAAATGTTATTTTAAAATTTTTAGGCCGGCAGGGTCTCTGATCATTGCCCGAAAGGGTGAAATTTCTTATACTTATAGAGGTTTTGTGACAAGGGGCCTGCCCCCTATGTCACATGAAAGGAGAACAAAAATGCCACATTCATCAGGCGGAGGAAGCCACGGCGGCGGATCCCACGGCGGAAGTCACGGAGGACATGGCGGCAGCTCAAGCACCAGCCATACCAGGACATATTTCCCGGGTGCGCACCACTATGCTTACTATAAAAACGGAAAAGTCCATCATTTCTATAACAAGGAGCCTATAACTGAGGCATCCATCAAAAAGAACAAAGTATCTTTCAGGATAGCTACTATAATCTGGGCGGTATTTTACCTGTTCATGTTCTCGGCACTGGTTCTGGGGACTGCATTCAGTCATCCCACCGTTCCGAATGTAAGGTACTCCGACAAGGATATCTATATAGAAGACAACCTCGGAATATTTACGGATGATGAGCTGGATGACCTATACGATGCACTGGAGGAATTTCAGGACATCACAAACGTCACCCCCTATATCCTGACCATTCGCAACAAGGATTGGAAGAAGCACTATAGTGATCTTGAAAGCTACGCATATGACGAGTACCTGGAGCTTTTTGATGACGAAATGCACTGGCTCATCGTCTTTTCATCCGATCAGGATGATGAGTGGGAAGACTGGTACTGGGAAGGTATGCAGGGTGATGACACCGATCCCATCCTGACAGACCACAATGTGGATGTCTTCAGGAAGGCGTTCCATAAATACCTTTTGGACGATGATATCAGCGTATCCGATGCCCTGATAAAGAGCTTTGACAAGATGGAAGAGGGGCTGTTTGAATCAAATGTTTCCTGGGGCGCACTCATCGGCGGAACCCTCGGAATCGCATTCCATGCCGGAATATTCTATCTCGGAATCTGGTCGGTATTCGGAATGAATATCAAGACGGACAAGCTTGCATTCGAACTTCCCGAAGCAGAGAAGAAGTATCAGGAAGATACATGCGAATACTGCGGAGGTATGTTCATACACGGAATCCATATTTCATGTCCTCATTGCGGAGCGGCACTGCCCCCGGCGGACGGGCCGATATTTGTACAAGATCCCGCCAAGCTCTCTTAATAACACATATCCGTAAAAAGAAAACAGCAGGTCAAGCGGCCTGCTGTTTCTTTATTATATGGAAAAGTTATTAGGTGAATGTGGGCTCAGTTGCTGAGGAAGTCCATGATCCGTTTTCAAGCTTGTAGTAGACATTGTTGATCTTAACCCAACCCTTGGTGATGATACCTTTATCATACCAGAACTTGAAATTGGTAACCTTGGTTGTATCTACGCCTGAAAGAGTGTAAACCATCTTGCTATATTTCTTGGTGGCCTCATCAGATTCTGCATCAGCTGCTGCGCCGGTCCAACCATCCTGTTTCATGTCAGAAACTGAGGTTACCGCAGTAGTGGTATCACATTTTACTCCGTCACCATAAGCCTGGTCGATAGCTGACTGAGCTGCTACTCTTACGGTCTGTGCGGTTGAGTAGTCCTTCTCTTGTCTTGCTCTCTGAATGTATCCAAGAAGAGTGGGTACAAGGATTGCTGCAAGAATTGCAAGAATGACGAGTACGACGATGAGTTCTACGAGTGTGAAGCCTTTGTTGTTCTTTTTCATTTTTTTCCCTCCTATAATTACGGATAGATCTTCTAAGTTGTATATCTGTTATTTATATCGGCCATTATAACAAGGACTTTATAGCTTAGGAAAACCTTTTCCGTATTTGTCACAAATTATTCGTTATATGCAATTTTTTCGAGTTCTTCCATGGTCGTAATACCCTGCTCGACCAGGTCAAGGCCTGCTTCTTTAAGAGTTTTCATGCCCTGATTCTCGATGGCGTACTTTTTGATGGTGTCGGCGTCAGCATGGTCCGCTATAAGCTTTCTGATGCCTCTATCCACGTAGAGAACTTCGTGAACGGCAATTCGTCCGCTGTAACCCGTTCCGTGGCATTTAGGGCATCCTACGGCGGATTTGGCGTTCGGCATGTCGCGTCCGGCAAATGCTCTCTGATACTCATCAAGTCCGGTTACCTTACCGCAGTGGGGACAAACCTTTCTCATAAGTCTCTGAGCAATTGCTCCTACGAGGGCTGATGAGAGGAGATAGGGTTCGGAGCCCATGTCGATGAGTCTTATTATGGTAGAAACCGCATCATTGGTATGAAGGGTTGAAAGTACGAGGTGACCGGTTATAGCGGCTCTGAGCGATATATTTGCTGTCTCGGAGTCACGGGTTTCTCCTACCATTATGATATCGGGGTCCTGTCTGAGGAGCGCCCTGAGGCCGGAATCAAAGGTAAGTCCTGCGGTGGGATGAACCTGCATCTGGTTAAGTCTTGAGAGGTTCTTCTCCACAGGATCTTCGATGGTGGAGATGTTAACCTGTCTTCCGGAAAGGGACTCAAGAGCCATGTAAAGGGTCGTGGTCTTACCGGATCCGGTAGGTCCCGTGATATATATAAGACCGTTGGGAGATTTGAGCATTTTTGTTTATTTCTCGTAATTGCTCTGCTCCATTCCGAATGTTGACGCATTGTCAATGCTGGAATTTCCGGCAAGAAGTCTCATTACGACCTTCTCTCCGAATACGGTGGGGATCAGCGAGACTCTGACGTTTACTATGTGGTCCCTTATCTTGATTCGGAAGTGGCCGTCCTGAGGTACTCTTTTTTCTGCGATATCAAGTTCGGACATGATCTTGATACGGGCAACCAGTGAACCCTGAACGTTTTTCTGAAGGGTCATGTAGTCGATAAGAGCTCCGTCCATACGAAGACGCACATGGATCTCTTTTTCGAAGGGCTCGATGTGAACGTCGGATGCGTTGTCCTGGTAAGCCTTATCGAGAAGGGAGTTGACCAGGTTGATAATGGGGGTATCGTCAGCCCCTGCACCTGCATCGATAACCATTTCCCTTATCTCTGAAGCTACGGCCGATTCGTTAGCGGACTGAGCCGCACGCTTGGTCTGGACTTCTGCATAGTAATAGTTGATCGCATTTTCCAGTGCGGCACGCTCAGCCAGAACGGTTTCGATATTCATACCGCTGGTCTGTCTGACGTCTTCGATCTTAATAAAATCGAGAGGGTCGTTAACCGCAACGATGAGGATTCCGTCTCTGAATCCTACGGGAAGCATCAGGTAATTCTGAGCCATCTGGCTGGGAATCGTCTTAACCGCGTTGCTGTCAACGGGGTAGGAGGAGAGGTCTACGACTTCAAGTCCCATGCGGCTTCCCAATGTATAGAGCATCTGTGTTTCGGTAACATATCCTTTTTCAAGAAGGATCTCACCGAGTCTTTTTTTGGATTCTTTCTGGGCCTGGAGGGCATCGGCAAGCTGAGCTTCGTCGATATATCCGGCTGCGACCATCAGGTCGCCTATTCGAATGTTTTTGTTTGAACCGGTTTCCATTATTACGCCTCCTGTCCTAAGGTTTTGTCGGTCATGTACAGATTAACCGTGAATGATAAGACTTTACTTTCACTCTGATATACGAGCACGGTTCCGTCTTCCTGAAGATAGGTTATGGGATCTAAGGTGATCCAGTTGAAATTCACTATTCTGAGAGAAGGATTGTGCGAAAGTTCATCGATTACTTTCTGCTCGGTTTCTTCATCGCCTTCTACCGTGATCGTAAGTGTTACACAGTAGATATCGGATGCAGCGGTTCCGCCTGCGGCACGTAATGCATCAGTGTACTCTTCAATGGGAGAACCGATTATGGTCATCTGCTCGGTGTTATATCCGGTTACGAATCCGAGGAGAGCATCGCTGAAATAAGGATTATCTTCCTTGGCCTCTGCTTCGTCAGTGCCTTCTTCCGGAATGCTAAAATCTTCCTCTATGACAGGTACTGAATAGTTTTCGTTTAATGCATAATCCGAATACTTGTAAGGTGATTCATTAACAGGATCAGTGGGCATCTGAATTGTCAGGCTTCTTGCAATGAGTCCCTTTTCAAGGATGTAAGTTGTGACAAGCTTGTCGATTTCCGAGCTGTCCATGATGTCGTAGTAATCACCTGTTGAACTTGCAAGATCTGCTTCGAATTTCTCGGTTATTGCCTGAGCTGATGAAAGACCGATAACCTTGGCTTCGTTGGCTGATTTAACTATGGAAGCTTCTTCGATTCTGATCGATGTTTCTACGATCTTTTTGTAAAGCGGTCTGATAAGACACCATCCGAATATGAAGATGATGACTATGAACAGGAGACCGTATATGAGTTTTTTATCTCTTTCCGTAATAGCAGAATTCAAATTCATTTACTTGCCCTCCTCTGCATCTCCGGCACTGAGAATACATGTTACGTTGATGGACCATGTGCCGTCGGTGTCGTTCCATTCATATCCGGTGTAATCAACATCTTCAAAGATATCCATTGCCAAAAGCTTTGCTATGAATTTATTGATGCTCTCTACTTCGTATGCCGAAGCGGTTATGGCAAATATTCCGCTGTATGAATCATATGTGCTGAATTCTACGTTTACATTCTCACTCTTTGCCGCCTCAAGGATTTTTTCGTTGATGGATGAGTCGGGGATGGGATAGGAAGCAAGAGCGGCCTGAAGGTTATTTGTTCCGCCCTGCTTTTCTCCGATTATTCCGGATTCTGTGACAAGCTTGTCATATTCCATTGCGGCTTGTATAACTTCGGGATTTGAATTGTAGCTTTCTATCTCATCTAGTCTTTGCTTGGAGTTCCAATACACTATTGCGAGGAAAAGCGTTACCAGAAGAAGGACTCCGGCAAGAATGATGAGAGGAATTGCTTTGATGAACAACTCTCTCTTTCTTGTGTAGCCTTCATCCGTTTTCTTAATTGATGTAAGAACGGTGCTTCCTTTTTGAGGGATGCAAAGTCCCGCAACGGGATATATGAACGAAGAGAAGCGGTCGGTCCACTTCTTAAAATGTATATGGGCGGGAGCTGCAGTTCCGTGAACGGTAAGATCGTGATCAGTATCGGAGAGATACTTCTGAAGCATGGTGATGTCATCCGCATCCATTCCTGCGACGTAAACATCGGTGATGGGAGATTCAAGATGCTGTGACTTTGCAAACTGTCTTATTCCGGAGATGGTGCTTCTTATCTCAGCCGCAAACTCTGAGGTGCCATTCTGCTGGAATATTCTTCTGGTGGAGTTGTAGTAATATTTTCCGTTTTCGTAAAGGATGGTAACAAGCATCTGAGCATCAAGGATCATGTAGATGGCTGTCTGATCCTTAACGCATTTAGCAAGCATCTTCGTAGCAAGGGATACACCGTCGTGAACGGAGTTTAAGTTGATCCCTGCTGCAGAGAATATCTTGATGTATGTCTCTACGGATTTGCGCTCAGCAACTTCCGTTACGACATACTGCTTGTTTTCTTTTGAATCGGATGAAAGGAGATACCAGCCTTTTACGGGCTCTGTGAATCGTGCAAATTCATCCGACTGTGTCTGCTTGTCGACATATTCGGATACTTTGTTTACCGCACTTATCACGGGCATCTCAATGCGATTGGAAATAAACTGCGGGCTGTTGATTATAAGATCCGCATCGCCCTTAAGCTTATTTGCCTGCCACATTTCCTTCAGCTTGTAGGAAATTGCCTCCGCACCGCCTTCTACAACGACACCGTTTAAGATGGCGTTTTCGGGCATGGGTGATTCGATGAGTCTGTCGATATAGATCGAATTACCCTTGCATTTACCTACGACGATCTGAATATTTTTATTGGAAAAAAATACTGATACTGACATAAGCCTCTCCCCAAAATAATATTTACATTCCGGCTCCGATGGTTGAATAGGACTGGTAAATAGGAACGATTACACCTATCATGATGAATCCGACAATGAGTGCCATGATTATTATCATTACAGGTTCGACATACTTGACCAGTCTGTTCATCGCCTGTTCGGATGCAAAATCGAGATTGTCCGCTACGTTAAGCAGCATGCTGTCGAGGGCACCGGTTTCTTCTCCGACTCTTACGACAGCGGGAAGTTTGGATACGAATCCGTCAACATCATCCAGTGCATCGGAGAGAAGACCGCCGGCCTGGACTTTCTTGATGACTTCATCGAACTGTGAATCTATATAAGCGTTTCCTATTGTCTGTCTTCCGATTCTGAGACACTGATCGATGGGAATACCTGCCGAATACAGTGAACTCATTGTTCTTGCAAATCTTGCAGAGTAGATAACTTTTTGAAGCTTACCCATGGGACCTTTTGTCTTAAACTTATCTATCTGAAGTCTTACAGCGGGAATTCTTGAAATGATTCCTCCGAACATCCAGATCAGAAATGCAATTATGATCAGTACGTACCAGGAGTGTGAAACGAAATCACTTATTCCCATTAGGATTCTTGTTGCTACCGGAAGGACCGGCATTTCGCTGAAGAGTTCTTCAAACTGCGGCATGATGTATCCGAATATGATTCCGACTACAGCAATGATGAGGCAGGTAAGAATCTTGGGATATGTAAGAGCACTCTTTGCGGCAGCTTCGATCTGGTTTTCTTTTTGATACTGATTAGCCAGTCTTATTGCGGTTGAATCCAGGTTACCGGAGCTTTCCGCTGCTCTAAACATATTCACGAGAAGAGGAGGAAAAGCGGGATTTAACTCCTCCATCGCAGCGGATAATGAAATACCCTGAACGATCCTGTCTCTTAATCTTATGTAGAGATCTTTTTCGTAAGGAGTTATGGATTCATCCGCAGCTTCAATCTCAAGCGCTCTTAAAATCGAGATGCCGGAATGAACCAATTCTCCGATCTGCCTGCAGAAATCAGACAGCTGCTGTTTCTTAAGAGGCTTCAGCAGTACGCGCTTAACGATCTCTTCCGAACTAACAAGAGTCTGCTGCTTGTCATGCAATTTCTTTTTCAGCTCTCTTTCGTCGGATACGCTGATGCGTCCTTTGACCTGCTTACCTGTGTTTGTTTGTGCAATGTACTTATATTCGGGCATAGTCTTTTCTCCGTCCCCTTATTGTTCGGATGTGTATTCGAGAATCTTCAGATCGTAATACACACTCCAAGATCCGTTCATTCCGTATGATCCGTCACCCTGTCCGATTTCCCTGTATTCAACAAGATATCTTCCTTCTCTGTATGAAAAAGAAAGCGGAATGTCGTTTTCGGCGTCCCAGGAATTAAGCATTACATCGCCACCTACGTAGCATACGGTCTCAATCCTGCCGAGTGCACCGTCCCTAAGTCCGTTATCCGTTGCCGGATCGAAAATAGAACCGTCACCGTTGTAGTACTCCATGGATATGAGTTTCATGGCAACCCTGATCTGCTTGGCATGACTTATTGCAGCTCTTGCCTTGGAACTTACGGTTCCGATTCCGCAGATCAAACCGATAACGATTGCGGCAACGATTAATATACCGGCAATCTTACGTAATCCCGGAATACCGTATCCTCTGTAGAATGTGGTTTTTGAATTGTCGCCTGTTTTGATTTCTTCCATAGCTGTTTTTTATGGAGTGGGAACGAAATCCCAGTTATATACCGTGGTGCCGATCTGGTATTTGTAGTTGCTGTCGGAACTTCCCGGTGCTCTCCAGCCGATTACGTTGTCCTTGGGCTCGGTGATTCCATTAGAGTCGTTAATGGTTGCATTGATCACAAACAGTCGTCCGTTCTTCCAGGTGAACGAATTGTAATTTATTCCGAGGAGCGCACCTGCATGACCTTTTGTCGCTTTTACTTCAATACTGCCGTTACCGGGGATATTAGTGGTTCCTGTATCATTTGTTCTTCCGGTTACCGCGTAATTGATTCCTGCAATACCGCCTGCACCTGCACCTTCTCCCGTTGCTTCGACGGTAAATGAGGTGGAAGAGGATGTACCGACGGTAAGGTAGAGATTTGCTGACATGTTACCGTTTATGATTCCTACAAATCCTCCTGCAGCCGTTTTGCCTTTTATAAGTGCCTGAGAATCCGAACAGGATATTGTCATTGATGATCCCGGTCCGAGGTTCATGTTGGCCATGTATCCGATCTGACCGCCGGCGTTCTTATCGGTTGATGTGATGGATAAGAGGGATCCGTTGGAAACAATAATTTCACATCCCGAATACCTAGCCGAGTTATTAAGCTCTCCGACAAATCCGCCTACATTGCCGGTTGCGACAATGACAAGGGTATCTTTATCAAGTAATACTTCAGTGTGACTTGCTGCTTTATTGGTGAAGTTGGTATCGCTTCCGACTCCCAATCCCATGATTCCTCCGACACAATCGCTTCCTTCTATCCTGCAATATGTATCAGGTGAAATCTGAAGTTTTGTATTGTTAAGTGTGAAATTATTACACTGTCCGATGATTCCTCCGACATTATTTACGCCGGTTATAGTAGAATTCTTACCGCTGTATGTGATGACCGAGTTATCACCCACAGTTCCCTTTTGTAAGAGCCCGACTATTCCGCCGGTATTGTTTTGACCTTTAACCGGTGAGCCTTCGGCAAGGAAGCGTATTGAAGCAGTGGAACCGATTCTGGTGTTGTGATCCGTGTCTCCGGTCATTCCGCCGATAACACCGCCGACATTATCCGAAGTTCCTTCTATGGAGTTATTCTTTCCTTCGATTAATACCTTTCCGTTTATAGTTGCATTTACCGAAAGAAGTCCTATACATCCTCCGGTGTATGAACCACCTTTAATAATTGCATCGGATTCACCGAAGTGAACTATTCCGATGTCACTTATCTGTCCTTCACTGAACTTACCGATACAGCCGCCGGTACATGCAGTTCCATGTATATGAAGTTCGCTCATCGAGACGGTTATGATTCCCTTCATGGTGAGCTTTGTAGCAGATCCTATTACTCCTCCGACATTTTCAGCACCAAAGATATTGTAGGTGCCGAGAGTGACATCTCCGAATCCTTTTCCTGTTGTAAGAACGGTTCCGGTGATGGTTGCGCTACCTTCAATATTTCCTATGCAGCCACCTGCATTATTAAGTACGGAAGCTACGCTGATCTTCTCGGTGTTAAATATGATCGCACCTGAGAATGTCGTGTTCTTAATACTGTTTCCTATACATCCGCCTGCATTTGAGCCGTGGCCCGGAACTGTAGGAGTAGCGAGAGTACCTGCCATTACAAAAGGCGTGTCGGTGGATGTGACAGCTGCGTCACAAACTGTAATGTTTGACGAGAAGGTTTTTATGCATTCGAGATGTCCTATACAACCTCCTGCATTATCATTATGAGCGCGGACATATGAGGAAGGATGGAAGACTACAGTCATCTCGGGTACGGTGTTGCCCTGATGCTTCATGTCCCCGATCATTCCGCCTGCATTGTCGTAGCTTTCGACTTTGACGATCATCACGTTGTTTCCGGTCTGTGTAGGAAGATTAAGTTCCACACCGAACTCAACGTCTTTTCCGCCGTCACTTACGATTCCGAAAAGACCGCCTGCATTATCGTTACCGAGTGCCGGATCGGCAGCTTTTCCTGCGGATGCCTTGATCGTTAGGACGGATCCGGAAGTTTCGGTAAGCAAGTATACTTTGGAAGTTGAATTGTCCGATCCGATCTTAAATCTGCCGGAGATTCCTCCCGCATCAGATGCTGCGTTTATTGTTACGTTGCCTGTTACTATCGCGCGAACGATTACATTTCTGGATATGCATCCTGCATTTCCGAATACACCGCCCGCATTTGCACCTGTTGCAATTACGGAAGTACCGTTTTGAAGATTTGCAGTGATAGTGGTGGTTCCGGTTCCGCTTACTCCGCTTGCTTCGGAGCCGATACATCCGCCTGCATTGTTGCCGTTTGCGGTGATGGTATTTCCGCTTGTGACGATACAATAGAATGCACTGTTTGCGGGAATGTAGTGCAAGTGACCGACAGCGCCGCCTACACCGAAATTATTGGTTCCTTCGTTTCCGCCGGGAGTGAGAGTCTTGCCGGAGATGGTTCCGTTATCGAAGGAATTGATGTAGTAAACAGGCATTTTACCGTATGCTTCCATAATGGTTCCTACGGCTCCGCCTACTCCGGTTCTGCTGTTTGATCTTGTACAGTTACCGCTTATCTGACCGTTATTGATAACGTCTATATTGACTCTGCCCAAAAGGCCCTGCAGGTCGTTAATCCTTCCAACGGCACCGCCTGTCGAATCAGCATAGGTTACGTTTTCGGAACCGATCTGCCCGCCATTAACTACCTTGATATAAGCTTCGCTTATGGTACCGTGTATGATTACACCTATGGCTCCGCCGAGACTCTTTCCGTACGTTGTTCCTTCGGAAGACAGAATTCTTCCGGCATTTTCAACCCGTATGCTCAGTATGTCTCTATTGTAATTTCCGATACGTCCGATAGCTCCGCCGAATCCGGAGGGTCTGTTGTTGTCAACTTTCTTGGGAGGATCGTCGGTCTTGCAAATGATGTAGGAATTGGCATCCAGCTTAATATCAATTGCATATACGGGGTTCAAACCAAGGGTAGTCTGAATCCTTCCAAGACTGTCCGTAGTAAGTGTAAACGGAGCATTGCTTCCGCAGGAAACATTCTGGGATAGTCCTCCTCCGTTAATACTTCCGATGGCACCACCGATTGCATCCGCGGTTCCGAAGATTACGGAAGTTGCATTATTGTCAAATGTAATTATTGCTTTGTCACGGTCTTTGGTATTGTCTACACGAATCTGTGCATCAATATTGGCTATGGAGTAACCGATCGTACCGCCTACATCGATGTATCCGGATGAAGCAAACGTTCCGGTTGTTTCCATAAGACCGTATATAGATTTGGCGGTACTTCCATTTGCACCGTTGTTATCACCAATCATTATTCCGACAGCGGACACGCGGAAAACAACCCATTCGGAGCCGCTCCAATGACCGGACATAACAATACAGTTACTGAATCTGATTGTATTCTTATTGATATCCGTTTCGGTCTGCGAACCGATGGTTCCGTTGTTTGCGCCTACCAAACCACCCACGGGAGAACTGGTCTGCCATGCAGGGGATTCGGTTGATGTAACTGTATGGTTCGGGTTCCTGAGCTGTTCGACCGCTGTCTTAATATCTCCCCTGTCATCCGGACTTCCGTCATCAAGGTTATCCAGAAGAAGAGTAAGTCCGTTAGCACGGATATTGATGATTGTTCCGTTGTTGGTACATATCAGACCGTAAGCCTTCAGATTTGTATCATAGAACGAAGGCATTCTCATCTGGACATTATTGATGACCGAAGTTTTATCGGCAGCATCAGTGGGAGCCAGAGTGTTATCTACGGCTATTAAAACAGACATTTTGTTGTTATAAGGAATCGAAGGAAAAGATACGACATCAAGCCTTTGCTTGTATGATGTGTATCCGGCTGAATAATCCGAGCTCTCCGGCCAGCGAACGGGAGAGTGACCTGTAAGTCCTGAGCCTCCCGCAACTCCCGAATACACCACTACTTCACTGCTGTAGGTTCCGCCTGTTCCGAAGGAATACCAGTTAAGGTCTCTGCAGATCGAATAGCGCACGGGATAGCCGTATTCTCTGAGAAGACGCATGTTGGAAAGATGCCTGTATGAAGTGATTACCGCTTCTACTTCATTCGCGTTGTTTTTCATATTCGTTCCGAAAGTTCCGGATCCGAGATCTCCGAAGTAGGTATTAACTACCGCGTAATTTTTGCCCCTGTCATGATCCACCAGATTTGCCACATAGCTGTATGAGCCGTTAGGCTGGAGATACACGGGATCATCAAGGGCACGCTCAGCCATGAATACATCGGACTGAGTAAAACTGCCTGTATAGTTGTATGAGGTATCGACCTTTGTGAAAGCATTGGGCGCCATTACCATCTCGGCGTAGATGTTCATGGGCACGATATTTTTCTGTAAGGTTGAACCACTATATAACCTGTAGAAACTGTAATTAAGAGTTCTAATGGCAGCATTGGTGCTTTCCGCACTGTTATACATATTCCTGGACATCATCGCATCAAGGGAAAGAGTATAGGAAATTCTGTCCGCTACTCCGTCGCCTTCATGAATCTCGTAAGAGATTGTGAGAGGGAATGTATAGTAATTGTTTGATTGAGTCAGATCATTGTATGTGAGGTTGTTATATCCCGATACGAAATTATCGAGAGCACCTTGATTGGTATTTCTGCGTAAGTATACTTTGGCAGCGGTTTTGATGGTTGCTTTGTAGATGTTAACCGTAACACCCCTGCGGTCTCTTACGGTTTCACTGGTGTAAACAATGGGATAATTGACAGATCCGATAGTTTTGTATTGGATATTATTCTCTACAAAATTTGATTTCTCGAATTCAAGTTCGTTATACCAGTTGATGGTGGAGGGTGAAGTCGCGGTAAGACCTTCGAGAACGGAATATTCATTTACGACCAGATCGCAGATCTTATTGTTAACAACATTTCCTTTGATGTCGCTGTCAAACAATGAAATTACGTAATGAATGTTTTGAGGTTTGCCTGTGATGGGCTCTCCTTCTGCGGTTGCAGACCATGATATATCGAGAGTCTCACCGTTTCTGAGTGTGACTATCGTACTCTTGATCTCTGATTCATCGGGGAGAAGAACGGAATCCACTGCGGTGGGGGTGCTGTTTCCGTTACAATATCCGATGAAACTTTTGTCAAATCTGTAGTCTTCTTCTCTGTAAGGAACGACACCGCTTATTCCGTTATTGGTAGCGGTAGAGTCGCTCCAGTTCTTTCTTCCGCTGTCGTAGAAAACAGAATAGACATTGACACTGTATTTAACCGTGCCGAAATTATCGAGCATCTTTTCGACGTCGAATTCGATCGTAATGATTCCGTTAAATATATCTGTGGATGAAAAATCGGCGTAGATCAGATCTTTGATGATCTTGCTCTGATCGTCGTTGCCGCCGGGAGTACATGTTACGGCATAGCGCATGTGAGCGGATTCGCCGGGTGCGGTATCTGCAACCGGGAACGAATCAAAATATGTGGAGTTGTAGATATTATCTATTCCGTCAGCATTCGAATTGTTAAAAGGGCTCGCTGTTCCTTTACCGATAATATCCAGCGCAAGCTGTTCGGAAGTGCCTGCTTTTTCCATATGGTTTACGGCTGCCTGAGCGGACTGATATATGCTCAAAGCATCCTCGTTATTGTTTCTGAAACGGGACAGATTGATATAAGCGATAATGCTGTAAACGGCAGCAGAAGCAAGGATACCCAAAATGACGAGAACGACGATCATCTCGACAAGGGTAAAGCCTGAGTTCTTATTCTTTTTTTCACGGAAAAAAAGATTTCTCATAAAGTGGTATCCTCTGCAAAGAGTAGAAGAACTTCGCGTGTATATACCGGTGTTTCCGTAGCCTGGTTTGCGTAACTGCAGTGGTAGACTTCAACGACAGCCGTGACGCTTTCAGGTCTTTCGATATATTTCATGTCGGTAGCATTTCTTGTTTCTCCGGGAGCCGGAGTAAAGGTGAGATTCTTGAATGTGACCTTTACCGTATATCCGTTGTATGCTCCCACGGAAAAAGGATTTGTGTAGTCATATCTGATGGCGGGATAGATCCATGCGACCTTTTTAGTACTGCCACTGTAAGGGAGGGTTACGTTAGTTCTTCCGCACTGGTAGTATCCGAAGTGCAGATATCCCTGTGATGCTTCGGGTAAGGGATTAGAACCTGTTGAATCAAATAATCTGTATATGGCTCTTGATGTGATTCCGTTAGAGTTCTTGAATAAGTAATCCCTGCTTTTGACATCGAGGTAGTCCGCGGGAGTTATTGCAAAACATGTATATAAACTTTCACAGTATCCGTCCGATTTTCTGATGATCAAAACATTTCCCGATGATGCGGAATCGTCTGTGATGTTGATGAGACTTGTGAGCATTACGGAATCACCGTTTGCATCCGGAGTCGCATCAACTATTCTCACAGAAGTGTAATCATTGATATATGTATCCGCACATTCTTCCCTGAGCGCATCGACTACCATGTCTGCTACGATCTGGGCTCTGCTTAATGTCTGTATCTGTTTGAAGACTCTGCCTGCGGGACTCATTACGGAGACAACTGCAGTTGCAAGAAGTGCCGTAAGGGTCATGGAAACTATAAGCTCTACGAGGGTATAGCCTTTGTCGGATGAGTTATTCGGTTTGAGAGAAAATAATCTTTTCATCTGTAAACCCAGTAAACAGTGTCGCCTGAAACATACTTATATGCAGTGAGTTTGATCTCGGTGGTGCCGTCGGTACAAGCAATGGGATCGCTCTCATTCTTTTCACGGACGTTACCGCTCGCATCGGTGGTAGGGGGCGTCTGTGTTACGTTCTCGGTATTGATCGTAGTGTGAAGAGCCATATAATCGGCGTCGGTTGTTCGTCTCTTGTCGATGGAATTCATCTGTGCCGCGCTGGCCGAGGTGATTGCAGTAGTGAGAAGAGCGAGGACAAGAAGGAGCACAATGAAAGCGACCATGACTTCAACCATGGTCTCGCCTCTGTCGGAGATATGAAGTTTTCCGTACAGGTTCTTCTTCATCGCTTAGTGTATCCGTCAGTTGCATTGCCCGAGTATTCGGTGGTTTTAATATATGTTTCGCCTGCCGCGGTTGCGGTGACGGTTACGATATAGTAGGTTTCACCGGCCACGTCGGTTGAAGAGGTTACTACTGCCTTTACCGATGAGTCGGGAATGGAAGAGAACCCCGATTCGCTTACAAGAGTTGCGCCACCTGTTAATTCAATCTGTGCTTTATGAACGCCGTCTCCGGCTTCGTTTAAAATGTAGAATTCAAGTTTGGAAGAAAGACTTGTCGCTAGTTCGTAAGCCTGGTTTTCGCGGGTCTTACGAACGGACGTAGACATGATAAGAGAACTGACTATCAGCAGTGCTGCAGCCATACCTATAACAAGGGTGCTGAGAATAGACACCAGCACCAGACTCGCCCCTCTGTTATTTTCTAAGAAATTTTTTCTCCCCATAACCGAAAAATAAATTATCTGACAATTTGTCTTTTCATAGTATTTATCGGTATCTCAACGCATATATTTTACCACAACGCACGTTATAAAGAGGTATAAAATTTTGAATTTCCACAATTATTCAGAAATTTCCGTTTTAGTCACAATATGACAAGGGGTCGGACCCTCTGTCACACCGAGAGTCCGACCCTGATTGTCAAATTAATTTAGCTGAACAAAATGTTGTTAAGAACTGTTTCGAGATATTCCTGTCTGCCGGATCCGGGGGAAGCAGGCTTTTTAAGCTCGGCTGCGTATGCAGCAGCTTCTTCAAGTGTAATGCTCCTGTCGCGGATCTTCTTGCCGATACCTTCAGAATAGCTGGAGTAGCGACTTTCTACGAACTCATCGATGCGGCCGTCTTCAATGATGGCAGCTGCCTTGATAAGTCCTAAAGCGAAAGCGTCCATTCCGGAGATGAATGCATAGAACATATCCTCGGGAGTGTTGGAAGGACGACGGTTCTTAGAGTCGAAGTTGAGACCACCTCTTAATCCTCCGGCCTTTAAGATCTCATACATAGCCATGGTTGTGTCGTATACATTGGTGGGGAACTGATCGGTGTCCCATCCGAGAAGGGTATCACCCATGTTGGCATCTACGGATCCCATCATATCCTCAACCGCACATACTCTGAGCTCATGCTGGAATGTATGTCCTGCAAGAGTTGCGTGGTTAGCTTCGATGTTCATCTTGAAGTCTTTATCAAGGCCGTTCTTTCTGAGGAATCCTATAGCAGTTGCTGCGTCGAAATCATACTGATGCTTCATGGGTTCCTTCGGCTTAGGCTCGATATAGAAGTCACCGGTGAATCCGATCTTGCGACCGTAATCTCTTGCAAGAGTAAAGAGGGTTGCGATGTTTTCCTGCTCCAGCTTCATATCGGTATTAAGGAGAGTCTCATATCCTTCGCGCCCTCCCCAGAATACATATCCCTTCGCTCCGAGCTTGACTGCATTCTCAAGTCCCTTCTTAACCTGGGCTGCAGCAAAGCACCATACGTCGGCGGAATTGGAACTTGCAGCGCCGTTCATGAAGCGGGGATTACTGAACATGTTGCAGGTTGCCCAGAGACACTTGATGTCGGTTCCTTTTGTTTTCTCCAGAATGTAATCGGTGATCTCATCAAGCCTTCTGTTGGTCTCATTAATGTCATCGGGATCTTCGGGACAGATATCCGCGTCATGGAAGCAGTAGTACTTGATGCCAAGCTTTTTCATAAACTCTATACCTGCATCAACTTTAGCCTTAGCGTGTTCCATTGTTCCGGGCTCTGCGCCGAAGCTCTTGTCTGCGGTTCCCGCACCAAACATATCAACACCGGTTGCACAGAGATTGTGCCACCAGGCCATGGCGAAGTTTAAATGTTCCTCCATGGTTTTTCCCATGATAACTTTCTTCGCATCATAGTACTTAAAAGCAAGGGGATTCTTGCTTCCGGGTCCCTCGAATTTGATCTCGGGAATGTTAGGGAAAAATTCACTCATAAATTCACCTCTTTCTTTGGGTTAGACACGACTAACCACATGCTGATAAAAATACCCTTTCGGGCTGTTTATGTTTAAATCATACCATTTTTGTCGGTAATTACATAATTAAAAAATCATTATATCGATTCATTTTTTGCTAATCTTCAGATAACAAAATCATCAGAATTTATGCGGGATTGAAACTTATTGAAAAAAAGTTAAAAGAGAGTATTGACATAAACCTACGCACATGGTATGTTTATACGCGTAGCAGTTAGTAATAACTAACTAAGCCTCCGAAATAATTAATATACGCATCGATTTTTTGTTACAGAAAGGTTGTTTTATATGAGCAAGATAGCAATAGTCTTCTGGAGCGGAACAGGTAATACCGCACAGATGGCTCAGGCAATAAGTGAGGGTGCATCCGTTGCCGGTGCTGAGACGGTTCTTATAAATGCTTCTCAGTTCACTCCCGAAGATATGGATAATTATGATGCCATCGCTTTCGGATGCCCCGCAATGGGAGCTGAGGTTCTTGAAGAAACGGAATTTCAGCCCATGTTTGATTCCATAGAGTCAAGCCTCTCCGGCAGAAAGATCGCCCTTTTCGGTTCTTACGGATGGGGTGACGGAGAGTGGATGAGGCAGTGGGAAGCGCAGGTAAGAAGCGCAGGAGCACTTCTTGTGGCAGATCCCGTAATCGCACATGAAGCTCCCGATGAAAACGCTCTTTATGAGTGCAGAGCTCTCGGACGCTCACTTATTTAATTCAGACCTCCATTAGGCTTAAGCAGCCTGTACATTTCAATCCCCTACACAGAAACCGCCCCCTCCGGGCGGTTTCTTATTGTGTAAAAAAACATGTATAATACTCTTAGTGTATGAAAGGTTATGAATTTTGGCGGAGAAGAAACGGAGATCTATTTTTGAAATATATAGTAAAGACAATTCAGGAAGCAGATTTTGGATGTGAAGAACGGCCTGCGGGTTACAAGCCTTTGGTGATCGTACGGTTATGTGATGAGTCGGGGCATGAAACGGATAAGGAAGTTCCCGATGCGGATCTGTATGCAGAAGGTATTGGCGAGGGTGATACGGTTTATTTTGATACGGATGAAAACATACGTAAGGTATTTTGCACCTTCGGTGGCCGGACTGATCATTGCAGGTGAAGTGATAAATGATCTGACCGAAAAGAAAAGCATCAAGGGTTAGGCGCAGATGATTTTCTGAATATAAATTTGCGAACTATATTTATACCGACTTTGTAAGGGAGCGGACGAAGTGCTTTGTCTGCTTCCTTTAATACTTCTTCATACGGTGCGAAAAATGGATTCAAAGGTTATAAGTGTAGAACAGATGAGAAGAAGCGATGCATATACCATCGAGCACTTTGTGCCCGGTAAGGAGCTGATGTATCGCGCGGCCAGGGGAGTATATGACTCATATCATGAGTGGCAGGGTAAGAAGATCGCCATTTATGCGGGAGGCGGAAATAACGGCGGTGACGGATATGCTCTGGCAGGAATACTGAAGGAATGCGGATGCGATCCGGTTGTGATAAGGGTCTCCGATAAGATGAGCGATGACGGGAAGTATTACTGCGATATAGCTATGGATAAGGGAGTATCTGTAATTCCTTTTGATGAAGATACAGATCCCGGAAAATATGACATTATTGTCGATTGCATACTGGGGACCGGATTTACCGGTGAAGTGAGAGGAACTGCCGCTAAGGCAATCGAATCAATCAACAGAAGCCCGGCTTTCGTTATCAGTGTTGATATCAATTCCGGAATGAACGGAGACACCGGAGAGGCAGTGCTTGCGGTGTATTCTGATCTGACGGTTTCAATCGGTTATATCAAAAAGGGGCTGGTCACCGAAGCTGCGAAAAGCTACATCGGTAAATTGGTCAATGTAGATATCGGTATCGTGCTCGTATAGTTTCAATAAATATTTGTTCAAAAGAGGTGCCTATGTTAACAGCTGTATCGCCTGCAAGCAGGAAAATAGACTGCGCAGAGAGAATCGAAAATACACTTTATCTATATTCAAAGCATGGGATCATGCGCATAGAACCAAAGTCTGACAGTATCGTTCGCATTACTTATACCGTAAGTGACAGATTTTCGGATGAAAAAAAGCCCGGAGTTATAGCAGGTGACATATTCGGGGATTGGACACTGGAAGATGGATCCGATCGCCTAATTAAGGTAAAACTTCCGAAGCTTACTCTGTCGATCGACAAAAACGACGGAGCTGTCACATATTGCGATAATTCCGGAAAAGTGCTGTTTGCTGAGTGTGACGGAACTCCCAGAGAATTCGAAGAATTTGAAATGCTTCATTTGGCAGATGTTCCTCAAAAGACTCGGATCATAGATACAGCCGACGGTAAGAAGGAAGTTATTGAGGATGCCCTTAAAGAATCTATCGGCAAAAGCTATCACATCCGTTACAGATTTATACTCGGAGATGAGGCAATTTACGGCTTTGGTCAGCAGGAAAAAGGATGTGCTACGCTGCGCGGAAAGAGATTATATGTTCATCAGGGTAACAGAAAGATCGCCGTTCCGTTTTTTGTATCGACCGCAGGATACGGAATCCTCACAGACTGCTACAGTCCTTTGATATTTAACGATAATGAAAACGGAACATACATATATACGGAAAGTGCACCCGAATCTGATATGTACTTTATCGCAGGCAGTATGAATGATGTGATAAAGGGATACAGATTCCTGACGGGAAAGGCTTCCATGCTTCCCAGATGGGCATTCGGTTATGTCCAGTCCAAGGAGCGGTATGAGAATGAAGAGCAGATACTTGATGCTGTGAAGAAATCCAGAGAGCTGGGTATCGGAATGGATTGCATAGTTCTTGACTGGATAAGCTGGAAGGAAGGCGAGTGGGGGCAAAAGTCCTACGACCCTGCAAGGTTCCCGGATCCCGAAGGGATGATAGAAAAGCTTCATAATGATCATGTTCATTTCATGATATCCATTTGGCCGACCATGGCTGAAAATACGGAAAACCATAAGGAATTTGCCACGAAGAAACTGTTTCTTCCCGGCTGCACCGTTTATGACGCTTTCAAAGAAGAAGCAAGAAAACTGTATTTTGATCAGCTGAAAAGAACTCATTTTTCCTATGGGACTGATGCGTGGTGGTGCGACAGCAGCGAACCTTTTACTCCCGAATGGAACCATAAGGTAAGACCGGAAGAAAGCAGACTTTACGAGGAATACTGTAACGAAGCGGGACTTCGCATGCCTTATGAGTACAGCAATGCATATCCCTTATGTCATGCCATGGGCATATATGAAAACCAGAGAAAAGCCATGGAAGAGAACGGATGTGACAAACGTGTCGTAAATCTTACAAGGAGTGCCTACACCGGTCAGCAGAGGTTCGGAACCATCATGTGGTCCGGAGATACCGATGCAAGCTGGGATACATTCAGAGATCAGATCGCGATAGGTCTTCATTTCAGTGCATCGGGACTTCCCTATTGGACCATGGATATAGGGGCATTTTTTGTAAAACAGGGTGAGTACTGGTATTGGCAGGGCAAGTATGATAATGCCCTTAATGATCCTGCATATCAGGAACTTTACACCAGATGGTATCAGTATGCGGCATTTCTCCCGGTGTTCCGTGCTCATGGAACGGATTGCGAAAGAGAAATGTGGAATTTATCCGGAGAGTTTTACGAGGCTGTTTTGAAGGCAAACAAATTGCGCTACAGTCTGATACCTTATATATACTCTGAGGCTGGAAAAGTCTGGTTTAAAGACAGATCCATGATCAGATGGCTGGCTTTTGATTTTACCGAAGATAAGAATGTATATGGCATAACGGATCAGTTTATGTTCGGTGATTGCATGATGGTCTGCCCGGTAACCCGCCCTATGTATTACGGAGCTTCTGATGAAGAGAAGATTGATGCCGGGTTCAGGGAAGTATATTTCCCTGAAGGCTGTAACTGGTATGATTATTATTCCGGAGCTGAGTATAAGGGAGGAAGTAAATGCAGAGTCAGTGCAAAGCTTGACGAGATTCCTCTTTTTGTAATGTGCGGAAGCCTTATTCCCACTAAAAAACCTGCTCTTTCAACTGAAGAGCAGGCTGGCGATATAGAGTGGAAAAAGTACGGCGAAGGAAATGCTTCTTATGAATTCTATGAGGATGCCGGTGACGGATATGGTTACGAATCGGGTAAGTATACTGTAACTCTTATAGAGAAATAATTGTCTGCTGACTGATAAAAGCGGCCTCCGTCGGAGGCCGCTTTCACATAGGATATAAAGATTTCAGGAGGAAAAGATCATTTTGTAACGTGGAATGCGTTCATCTGAGGATATACAGCGGATGCTCCGAGCTGTTCCTCAATGCGGAGAAGCTGGTTGTACTTGGCGACTCTTTCACTTCTGCTGGGTGCGCCGGTCTTGATCTGGCAGGTGTTAAGAGCAACTGCAAGATCTGCGATGGTGGTATCTGCGGTCTCGCCGGAACGGTGAGAGGAGATAGCGGTGTATCCTGCATTGTGAGCCATCTTGATAGCTTCCAGTGTCTCTGATACGGAACCGATCTGGTTAAGCTTGATAAGGATTGAATTTCCTGCGCCGAGCTTAATTCCCTTTGCAAGTCTTTCGGTGTTGGTAACAAAGAGATCGTCACCTACAAGCTGAACTTTGTGACCGATCTTAGCGGTCATTCTATGCCAGCCTTCCCAGTCTTCCTCATCAAGACCGTCTTCGATTGAAATGATGGGATATTTATCTACGAGGCTCTCCCAGTGAGCGATAAGCTCATCCGATGTAAACTCTCTTCCGGACTTGGGCTGCTTGTAGAAGCCCTTACCCTTTTCACTCTTCCATTCGGAAGAAGCTGCATCCATTGCAATCATGAAATCTTTGCCGGGCTCGAAACCTGCTTTCTTAATTGCTTCAAGAATCTTCTCGATTGCCTCCTCATCACTCTTTAACTGATTGGGAGCAAATCCGCCCTCGTCACCTACTGCGGTAACATCGCCCATATCCTTGATAAGAGCCTTGAGTGCGTGGAAGACTTCTGCACACCAGCGAAGAGCTTCTTTAAAAGAAGGAGCTCCTACGGGCATGATCATGAACTCCTGAGTATCAACTGCGCTGTCTGCATGAGCGCCGCCGTTTAAGATGTTCATCATGGGAACGGGAAGTCTGTTTCCGTTTACTCCTCCCAGGAATCTGTAAAGAGGAATATCAAGTGCCTTAGCCGCTGCTCTTGCGGTTGCGATTGAAACAGCAAGAATAGCGTTTGCTCCGAGGTTTGATTTATCCTTGGTTCCGTCAGCTTTGATCATGGCTGCATCAACGGCATAAGTGTCGGATGCATCGAGTCCGAGAATTGCATCTTTGATCTTGGTATTGATATTGTCTACCGCCTTGGTAACGCCCTTGCCGAGATATCTGGACTTATCACCGTCTCTTAACTCGAGTGCTTCGAACTCACCTGTGGATGCACCGCTGGGAGCACATCCGGTGGCAACGGTTCCGTCAGCGAGAGTGATCTCTGCTTCAACGGTGGGGTTTCCTCTTGAATCGAGGATTTCTCTGCCGTAGACTTCTACGATTTCCAAATAGTCTTTCATACGTTCCTCCTGTAACATTGAATTCCTCTCCCTTTATACCGTCATAGGAACGAATAAAAGGAGAGGAATCAAACATGATTTATTCAACAGTTAGCGACAACTAACCAATAACAGATTATCATATTAAAATGCAGAATGTCAACAGAAACAGATCATAATTTCAGAAACAGTTTTTACTGCATTTGCCGGTCTTCGTTATAGTATACTTTTCGTATATATCTGTATTTAACATGTGCGGGTATAATAAACAGATAGTTTGAAATTTCATTCCGGAGCTAAGGTTTAATGAAAAAGACGAATTCAAAATTCCAACGACTTGTATCGTTTATTTTTGCAACCGACAGCGATATCCAGGTTATCGCTTTTAACATACTTGCGGTATGCGGTATCACCGTAAGTGCCATAACCGCCGTCGTAAACGGATTCCGCGGATCGGGTGCGGTGATTCCCGATATTGCCGGAGCACTTGTTTCCATTGCACTTATGTACTATTGCCATAAGACCGGTAACTATAAGGGAGCCATGACGCTTACCGCCTTTTTGATATTCATGGGTCTGTTTACTTTCCTTTATTTCATTCAGGGCGGATATCACGGCGGAATCCCTTCCTTCTTTATTTTCGGAATCGTATTCACAGCATTTTTGCTGGACGGAATTCCCATGGTGATACTCATAGGAATAGAGCTTGCGTGGTACACCACACTGATCTTGTATTCCTATTATCATCCCATGACTCTCAATAACGACGAGAAGTTCTACATGACCTGCGTCATCATGGATATGTCCCTGGTTGCAATTTCCCTGGCCGTAACCATGTACTTCCAGATACGTGTTTATAAGAAAAAACAAAACCAGTTAAACGATGCGATCAAAGAAGCGGATGAAGCTAACAAGGCCAAGAGTGATTTCATCGCCAAGATGAGCCATGACGTAAGAACTCCTCTTAATACCATCCTTGCGATGAATGAGCTTATCGTAAACAACACTTCTTCCGAGCGTATCAGAGAGTGGGTTAATGACAGTAATATTTCAGGACAGCTCTTACTATCGATGATAGATGATATGCTGGATCTTTCCAGGATCGAAGCGGGCAGAACCGTGATCTTATCCCAGCCCTGGAATACCGGAGCCTTGTTTGACGAGACAGCCAAGATATGGAAGTTAAATGCAGGAAAGGCAGGTCTTTCATTTAATTATGAGATGGCTGAAAATGTTCCTCATTATCTGAACGGTGATGAAAGCGTTATCCGTAAGATAACCGATAACCTTCTGAGCAATGCGGTTAAGTATACGAAAAAAGGAAACATAACCCTGTCGGTAAAACAGGACGATATGCTGCAGATATCCGTTGCAGATACCGGTATAGGAATAGCGCCTGAGTATGTCGAAGAAATCTTCAGCCCTTATGAGCGAGGCACAGAAGAGATATATAAAGAGACCAGCGGAAGCGGACTGGGACTTTCTATTGTTAAAGAACTAGTCGAAGCCATGGGAGGAAATATTAAATGTGAAAGTACTCTCGGAAAGGGAAGTACATTCACTGTAAGGATTCCTCAAAAAGAAGTAATTGTAGACAAAGCAAAATCCGAAGAAGAGGAAGCGCCCAAGGCAGTCAGAAAGTCGGTACAGTTTGTGGCGCCTGATGCACATATTCTTGTCGTGGATGACAACGCATATAACAGAAAAGTCATCCGCGAATTTACCGATCCTGCGCTTATCCAGATAGATGATGTTGAAAGCGGATATGAAGCTATTGAGATGATCGATATCAAGGAGTATGACTTGATATTCATGGACATCCGCATGCCTCATATGGACGGAATGCAGACACTTGCCAAGATCAAAGAAGAGTATCCGGACTTTAAGACTCCCATAGTTGCACTTACCGGTGACATCATGAACGGCGTCGAGGATAAACTGATGTCTCTGGGATTCAACGGATTCCTTGCTAAGCCAGTGAGTCTGACCAAACTGCTTGAGACTATCAAAAATTTCATTCCGGATAAAATAGTTGAGCTTGAAACTACTGCCGATGAGGAACTTTCACCCGAAAGGATCGAATACGGTCAGAGCTTCCTTATGCCATATGGAATTAACCTTAAGGTGGCTCTGGAGTACTGCGCCGGAAGCGTAAGCGAATTGGATACAAGAGTTGCACTGTTTGAAGAATATGCGGACGCAACGATCGAGATGCTCAAGAAACAAAATTTTGATGAGGATTATTATCTTCAGATACATTCCATCAAATCCGTAGCAAAGGGAATCGGTGCGTACCTTCTTGCCGGATTGTCGGAAACCATAGAACTGCGAAGAAATGCTGATTTCTCCAAGGAAGTCAGTCCGCTGATCATAGCCGAGTATGAAAGGGTAAGAAAAGGAATTACCTTATACAAAAAGGAGATCGAAGAAACATGACTCGTAAACAGGTAATGATAATAGATGATGACGGAGTAATGCTTCAGCTGATGAAAACCCAGCTTGAAGCTTTATACGATGTTGCTGCATATACATCAGGCGTTGAGGCGCTTGAAGCACTGGAAACAACGGACTCGCTTCCCAATCTCATCCTTCTTGATATAGGCATGAGACCCATGGATGGATATGAAGTTCTCGGAAGCCTTAAGTCAAGCGATAAACTGAAGATGATCCCTGTTGTTTTTCTAACCGGAATGACGGATGAGGTTTCCGAATGCAGAGGACTTGAGATGGATGTAGTTGATTACCTTAAAAAGCCCGTTGCCGGCAAGGTACTCTTTGCCAGGGTGCAGCACTATATAGAGCTTTATTCCGACGTGGAAAATAAAGGTAAGCTCAACGAAAGCCTTCTTGCGGAGGCCTCCGAACCTCTTACCGAAAGGGAACTTGAGACGGCGAGACTTATGGCTGAGTTTCGCTCCGACAGGGAGATCTGCGACATTCTCCATATCTCCATGCCCTATACCAAGAAGCTTGTGGCTTCCGTCAAAGAAAAACTGGGTCTTGAGAAGCGCGGCGACATAAGGCGATATCTCTTATAATGTAGGAAGTCTTCCCAATTAGTATACTTTTAGTATGTAGTCTCCTCATAAATGAATCTTTATAATCTACAAAATGTAAAGATTTTTTTATGAGGAGGTCTTTTTATGAAACGAGCTTTATTAATTCTGATTGGTGCATTGTCATTGTCTGCTTTTGCGGCATGTGGTTTGTTGGAAGATGATGTACCTGATACCGCACAAACCCAAATCAATGATAGGGACGAGGATGACGACGAGGATGACGAGGATGATCCTCACAGTGATCCTGTTTCCTTTGAGGCTTCGGATGAGGAGATGGATGAGCTTCTTGGAACATGGCGGTTCGAGGGAGTATTTATCCATACTTATACTTTCTATGCCGAGGGTACATTCTATCATGCTGCTGATGGAGGATTTTCCGAGGAGGGTACATATCAGTTTAACGGAGTCGATCTTCTTGTTAAGTCTGATGATACCGGTGAGGAGAGGTACTTTGAGTATAAGGACGGATTCCTCGTTGATGACGAAGGAGACGAATACGAAAAGGTAGCTGATTCGTATGGCGATTACTTCGATGAAGATGATGATTGGGACGAGGATGACGATGACTATGAATTCGATGATCCTGACGATATAGTCGGATACTGGGAGGGTATCAATATGCCTCCTAATGACTGGTTTATTTTTACCTCAAGCGGTGAATTCTACTGCTACAGAGATAACGATGACATAGAGTGGGGAACCTATGAGTATACTGACAGCAATGTCGTTGTTACTTATATTCCCACCGGTGAGACCGATTCCTTCTTCCTGTTTGATGCAAATTATCTGATCTATGATCCCTGCAACGGACTTCAGAGAATAAGCACAGATGATTCTGTCGATGATTGGATACTTGAAGCTGTTAACGATTGATGATTACTGACTTATGGAGATAGAAAAATGAAAAAGAAGATTCTGGCATTACTTATGGCAGGAATGATGATCGGATCCCTTACCGCATGCGGAGGAGCATCCGAGGTAACCGAAGATCCCACTCCCGTTATTGAACTGGACGAGGATGAGGACGAGGATCAGGATGATTCCGAAGAAGTGGTAGACGAAGAGGATGAAGAGGAGGAGATGATCTCTCCCGATCATGTTTTTGATATTCCCAAAGGTGTTTGGCAATATGGAAAGAGCTTTAACTGCTGGGTTGTAACCGAAGGACTTTTCTGGAGTCTTGTTGATTCGGACGGTGAAACGGCTGTAGAGGGAACTCTCTATGCAACCGACGAAGATACCTTTGATGTATTTGATGAAAACGGTAATTTATACACGACTTTCTCAATCACTGAAGACGGTGATCTGTTTGATGAGACCTATATGGAGCTTTATTATGCCGTAGATCATCTCCCTGAAAAGTTCCCCGGTGAACTTGCCGATGAAATCGGATTTAGTGACATTGCAGGGGACTGGATCTATCAGGAGCAGGATACCGAAGACTACGAGAATTATAACGATGTTGCATTCATTCAGATATTCCAGGACGGAACCTATACCATACGTTTCTACGATGATGATTCTGAACGCAACGGTGTGATCCTTATCCAGCTGGAAGAGTTCCCTGACGGCTCATCCACTCCCGTTTACACTTTCCTTGAAGGTGGCAACAATTTCTGGCAGGGAGCTTACGTCGGTGAACGCCAAGTTGATGAGATCTATTTCGGTAACGGCGGAAACGCAAGACTTATTCCTGCTGAAGGTCAGGGCTGAGCCTAAGCCTACCAAACAGGGTTTGTAATTTCTTATGAGGGAAAGAATAATGAATAGATTTTTAGCATCAGTAACAGTGGGGGTTATGGTGCTGGGTCTTACTGCGTGCAGGGGTGAAGTTTCCGTCACTCCTGCCACGGAGGAAGACTTTGAACGTGATTACATCGTCGATCCGGGCGTAGAAGAAAACGAATCGGAGGATGCGGTATCTGCCGGTTCGGATTGGAGAACATGGAGAAGTTATACGGAGGATTTTGTCATCAGTGATGATGTTACCGTATGCCTGTCACCCTTTGATACCGCTACCGGATATGCCGTATATAACAGCGACAACGGAGACCGCATCGGTTCTCTTTCCGGAATAGAGACTGACGGATCTGAAACAATCGTATGTGAGGATACCGACGGTGACGGAGTAAATGAACTTGGAATAACGGTTTCGGATGAAACCGTATATTTTAAGTACACCGGTGAACCCTGGATTGAGGGACAGGGCGGCGGATGTTTTGAACGCTTTTAAGAACGTTAGGAGAATAACTATGAAAAAGAAAACAGTTTTGGCAACTATACTTTGTACTCTTTTTGCGGTAGCAGGATGCGGAAATGCTGCAACTGCAAATTCAGGAAATAACGGTAATTCAGGAGCTGATACTCAGAACGAGTCAGATGCACCTGCACCCGAAATTGATATTCCCGATGAAGATGAGTCCCAGGGCAACGAAGAGAATTTGAATGATCTTGTGGGAACCTGGTATGAAGCAGATGTTCTTGATTCAAGAACTCTTATCATCGATCAGTCCGGAAATTTCACACTTGAGTATCGCGGAGGCGGAGCACTTTACGGAACCATCGAGGTTACCACAGAGGTAATGCCCGATGATACCGAAACTTATTGGTATACCTTCTTTGATCAGGAAGGAGAGGTATGGGAAGCGCTTGCCATTCCCGATGAAGGAATTCAGGACGATCTTTACTTCGGACAGGGCGGTGAGCCTCATTTCGTAAAAGCAGATTCCGAAGGAACTTCTTCCGAGGCTGCAGATGCAGCTGTTCAGGAATTTCTCGGACTCTGGCAGTGTGATAGATGCAGCATTACAATCGACGATGGAGTTAGCGGAATTGTCGCTGCAATAAGCTGGGCAAACTCTGCCGATGAGACCGTAGAGTGGTATTATAGCTGTGTATACGATGAGGCAACAGGAACTCTTGTGTGCAACGGAGATGCCATCAAGCAGGTTGTTGCCGAAGAAGACGGTGAATCTGTCGGTGATGTGGAATACTTCAACGGTTCCGGAAGCTTTGCCATTAATGATGGTATTCTTACCTGGACGGATGAAGAGGAAGATACCGGCGCCGGAATGGAGTTTGAGAAGGTTAGAGTATAAATATGGATGAGCTGAAAGATATTCATTATGACGCGTTTATAAGTTACAGGCACTGTGAACTTGACAGTTTTGTTGCGGAGAATCTTCACAGAAAGCTGGAAAATTTCAAGCTCCCGAAGTCTGTTATCTCTAAGGTTAAAGGCGGCAAGAAGAGGATAGAGAGAGTATTCAGGGATGTTGATGAACTCCCTCTTTCCGAAGATCTTTCAGATCCCATTAACAAGGCATTAAAAAATTCAGACTATCTGATCACTATCTGCACTCCTCGGTATCCTCAGTCGAGATGGTGCATGAAAGAGATAGAAGTCTTTCTTCAGACACATCCCAGAGATCACATTCTCGTAGTGCTCGCAGAGGATGAGCCTGTCAATTCTTTTCCCGAAATACTTTGTTATGATAACGTAACCATGACGGACGAAAACGGTAAGACCGTGGTCGTCCGTCGTGAAGTTGAGCCTCTTGCTGCAGATACAAGAGGTGATAATAAAAAAGAGATAATTAAGTCCATGAATGTTGCGGTGATCAAGATTGCCGCGGCAATATTCGGCCTTAATTATGATGATCTAAGGCAGCGGCACCGTGAACAGAAGCTCCGCAAAATGGCGGCAGTATTCGGAAGTATCGGCGCGGCTGTTCTTGCTTTTGCGATATTTGCAACTGCGGCTCTTATCAGGATCAGCAAACAAAATGTAACCATCAAAAATAACCTGGCAGCTTCTATGGCAAACGTATCGGAACAGCTTCTGGGAGACGGAAGAAGACTTGATTCCATATATGCGGTAAGAAGCGTACTTTCAGAAGGCGAGGATTATAACAGCTCCGCACTGAGGGCTTTGTATAAGTCAACGGGAGTATATGATGTATCAGGAAAATATTCCCCTGTCACCGATTACAACGCGTCTTCATGGATATATGAATTCTATATTTCCTATGATGAGGAATACATTGTACTGAATGACAGTGCATCATTCTATGTATATGATGTCGAAACTGCGGAACTTGTTCTGAGTGAAAATATCGACTACACATGTGAGACGGCTTTTTGCGGATCTGAAGGAATTGTTGTAAGCGGTGAGGATGGAACCAAGTATTATTCTCTTACCGGAGAAGATGACTTTGAACTTGATATTCCCGATGATATTGATCTGTATTCGTCTCCTGTGGACGGGCTTTGCTATGCGGTTTCCGACAGTGACATCTACGGGATTGCAGAAGACGGCAGTTTGATCTTCGAAAGCGATATATCTGATTATTTTAAAAATGATGAAGTAAACCTTGTGGGAATCAGGGATAATGAGGAATGCATCACCTGTTGCTTTAGCGGCTATGACGGGGAATATGTTCTCGCAATGGATCGAAGTGACGGGAGCGTACTGTATTCTTTTTCCGACGATGAACAGACATATCCTTCCGCAGAACTTTCGGATGGTATCTTCTATATGGCCCGAAATCATCCGGATCCTGACGGGGGACTGAGCACTGTTGTAACGGCGATTAAAGCTTCGGATTCAAAAGTGATCTGGACCATGGCAATCGACGGATTCATGATCGAGAATGTGGATATGCAGTTGTCCGATTCATACATATATCTGTGCAGTGCTTACGAAGTTGCGGTGATTGACCGCAGCAGCGGAGAGCTGATCAATCGCAATTCCTATCCCGATTCTGTAATGGCGGGATGGACGGATGACTATGGGTTTTACTTTATAGACGGCGACGGTGCGGTATTTAACATAGAGGATTCCTATACGGGAGAAGTTACAGACGAGTTCTATAAAATTGTTCCTAGGCAGCCCATCACCGATGCTTGCTTTGCGGGCGGGGATCTTTTCATCGCCTTCGATGAGGCGGGTTATGTGACCAGATATTCGTGTGAGATAAGCAGTTTTGCCGAATATGCGGATGATTATTATGAGACGGGATATCACGAAGAGGATGCCCGTGATTATATGGCAGATCATCCTGAATACGGTGTGGATGCGCTGCTTATAGAAGACGCATTTTATTCGGATGATGAAAATTTCATATTCGTACTTTTATCGGGACATGTGGCGAAAATATTCGATGCTGACAGTAAGAAGTGCGTGGTTTCTTTTGAAACCGCAGATACGATGTTTGACGAACTCGTATTCAGCGATATAACCGGCAGTTATATCTTAAGCGGTGAGAAGTCCTATCTTTTTGACGATCGCATGCAAATGATATGTGTCATGGACAGGATCGTATGCGAAGAAGACGGTGAATTTGTTGTCATGAACTATGACATGGATTTTTATACGGTGCCGTATTTTGACGTTCCGAAGCTCCTCGAATATGCGGATGAGATTCTGGAAGGATACGAACCTCAGCCGAATATTCGCGAAAAATACGGTTTGAATTGATTATTTGATCACAAGTTCTACGGGGCAGTGGTCGGAACCCATTATGTCGGTATGGATATCCGCGCTTACAAGCCTGCTCTCGAGCTTCTTGGAAGCTACGAAGTAGTCGATACGCCATCCCGCATTCTTTTCCCTGGAATGGAACATATATGACCACCAGGAGTAGATGTCTTTTCTGTCGGGATAAAAGTATCTGAAAGTATCGATATATCCGCTCTCGAGAACTTTGCCGAATGCGGCTCTTTCCTCGTCTGAGAAGCCGGCATTGTGGTGGTTTGATGAGGGATTTTTGAGGTCGATCTCATTGTGGGCCACGTTAAGATCTCCGCAGTAGATAACGGGCTTTTTCTTCTCCAGTTTCAGGATATAGGCAAGGAAAGCCTCTTCCCACTTCATTCTGTAATCAAGGCGGGCAAGCTCCCTTTGAGAATTGGGGACATAGACCGTTATAAAGTAGAAATCCTCGAATTCCGCGGTAATTACACGGCCTTCGTGATCATGCTCCTCAACGCCTATTCCGTAGGTTACGCTGATGGGTTCTTTTCTCGTAAATAGAGCGGTTCCGGAATAGCCCTTTTTCTCGGCATAGTTCCAGTACTGGTGGTAGCCGGGAAGGTCCAGTTCGAACTGACCTTCGGAGAGTTTGGTCTCCTGAAGGCAGAAAATGTCTGCATCCAGCTTCTTAAAAGAGTCATCAAAGCCCTTTCCGGAGCAGGCTCTTAGTCCGTTTACGTTCCAAGAGATGAATTTCATGTCTCTTTTCCTTTCGGTGATTATTTCGATCATTATATCATTTATGAGGATATTTTGCCTGTCAGAGAAAACTGTTAGTTATAACTAACTACATATACTTACATCTGTACAAAAATACCGAAAAAAGGTATAATTTTTACTCAGATGCGTGATTTTATAAGTAGTTCAGAAGATCTATGATAAATCATTCACATTCTATTAAGGAGGCTACTACATGATTTATTCAACAGAAGTAAAAGCGATGTGTCCTGTACATCAGGGCGTACATCACGGCGCTGCACCCATTCCCGAAGAAGCAAAATGGGTAAAGTCCAAAGAAGTTAAGGACATTTCCGGTTATACTCACGGTATCGGCTGGTGTGCTCCTCAGCAGGGTGCCTGCAAACTTTCTCTTAATGTTAAGGACGGAATCATTCAGGAAGCTCTTGTTGAGACCATCGGTTGCTCAGGTATGACTCACTCTGCAGCTATGGCATCCGAGATTCTTCCCGGACTTACCGTTCTCGAAGCTCTTAACACCGACCTCGTTTGCGACGCTATCAACACCGCAATGAGAGAGCTCTTCCTTCAGATCGTTTACGGACGTACTCAGTCTGCATTCTCTGAGGGCGGACTTCAGATCGGCGCAGGTCTTGAGGACCTTGGTAAGGGCGCTCGTTCAATGGTTGGTACCACTTACGGAACTCTCGAGAAGGGACCCAGATATCTCGAGCTTACCGACGGATATATCACCCACCTTGCTCTTGACGAGAACGATGAGATCATCGGTTACAAGTACATCAACTTCGGAAAGATGATGGATTTCATCAAGGCCGGCGAAGATGTCGTAAAGGCAGTTGAGAAGGCTCAGGGTCAGTATGGCCGTGTTGCTGATGCTGCTAGACTTATTGACCCTCGTAAAGAGTGATAAAGGGAGGATATGAAAATGGCAAAATTTGAATCTTATGAAAGAAGAGAGCCCCAGATCCTTGCTAAACTCGCTGAGTACGGGATTAAGTCAATCGATGAGGCTGAACAGATTACCAAAGACGCAGGACTTGATGTTTATCACATGATCGAGAACATCCAGCCCATCTGCTTTGAGAATGCTAAGTGGGCATACACCGTAGGTGCTGCCATCGCTATCAAGAAGGGATGCCGCAAGGCTGCTGACGCTGCAGCTGCTATCGGAGAAGGTCTCCAGGCATTCTGTATCCCCGGATCCGTTGCTGATACCCGTAAGGTTGGTCTCGGACACGGAAATCTCGGAAAGATGCTCCTTGAGGAGGAGACCGAGTGCTTCGCATTCCTCGCAGGACACGAGTCATTCGCAGCTGCTGAAGGCGCTATCGGTATCGCAGAGAAGGCTAACAAGGTTCGTCAGAAGCCCCTTCGCGTTATCCTTAACGGACTTGGCAAGGACGCTGCACAGATCATCTCCAGAATCAACGGATTCACCTTCGTTGAGACCGAGTATGATCCTTACACCAACACTGTAAAGGAAGTATCCAGAACCTGCTATTCCAAGGATCCCGAGTCACCCAGAGCAAAGGTTAACTGCTACGGCGCTAACGATGTTTGCGAAGGTGTTGCTATCATGTGGAAAGAGAACGTTGACGTATCCATCACCGGAAACTCAACCAACCCTACCAGATTCCAGCATCCCGTTGCAGGTACCTATAAGAAGGAGAGACTTGAGGCAGGCAAGAAGTACTTCTCAGTTGCTTCAGGCGGCGGTACCGGACGTACCCTTCATCCCGATAACATGGCTGCAGGCCCCGCTTCCTACGGTATGACCGATACCATGGGACGTATGCACTCAGACGCTCAGTTTGCAGGATCTTCTTCAGTTCCCGCACACGTTGAGATGATGGGACTTATCGGAGCAGGTAACAACCCCATGGTTGGTATGACCGTTTCTACCGCAGTTTCTATCGAAGAGGCTGCTAAGGCAGGAAAGTTCTGATAGTTGAATAAATCATAATGATAAACTCCCGAAGGCATAAAGCCCTCGGGAGTTTTTTTTCAGTTTTAATTCAGCTTCATCAGTTTGCAGTTTTCTATTCCATCAACCCAGAAATCTTTCAGATCGAGTTTTCGGACATTGCATTTTATTGCAGAGTTCATGGCACCGTGTCCGACGATAAGGACGTCTTTTCCTCCTTCGATGAGAGGATAAACTTTCTCTTCCAAAAACTCTCTTGTTCTTTGCATCAGGTCTAAGATGCTTTCTCCACCTTCGGGCCTTTCAAGATATTTCTCCGGCTCTTCAAAGAATACCTTTACATAGCAGTCCGGATCCTTGAAGCTGTTGTGAACTCCTTCGTATATACCGAAGCTCATTTCCCTGAGCCTGTCATCGTATATAACAGGAATGTCACGGCCTTTAAGCAGTATTTCAGCGGTTTCCTTAGCACGGGAAAGCGGAGAACAGAAGCAGATGTCGAAGTGAATGTCCTTGTATCTGACAGCTGCATCTTCGGCCATCTTTATGCCGGTCTCATTTAAAGGAATATCTGTTTTTCCCTGAAGAATATGTTTGTCGTTCCAATCCGTTCTTCCGTGACGGATAACGTATAAACTGCCACTCATTAATGAACCTTTCTTTTTGCGTGATAATTCATCTGAATTATTTTATACTATAGATTAGTTTTTGGCTATTCGAGAGGAAATAAGAGTATGAGCAAGTTTGAATTCTCTAAACCCGGGAATTTTCTATATCCGCTTCCGGCAGTAATAGTTACCTGCGGAAAAACAGGTGGCGAGATGAACATGATCACCATCGCATGGACCGGCACCGTTTGCTCCGATCCTCCCATGGTATATATCTCTGTAAGAAAAGAACGATATTCATAT
This sequence comes from uncultured Lachnospiraceae bacterium, assembly GCA_902794095.1. Classification (GTDB taxonomy): domain Bacteria; phylum Bacillota; class Clostridia; order Lachnospirales; family Lachnospiraceae; genus AC2028. The sequence goes on from CADBFZ010000004.1 coordinate 148,739, forward strand.
CATATGTTAAAAGAAACCGGAGAGTTTGTGATAAATCTTCCTTCCGAGGATATGGTCTATGCTCTTGATAAGGCGGGATGCACCACCGGTGCAAAAATAGATAAATTCAAGGAACTTAAACTCACACCTGCTAAGAGCTTTAAGGTGAGTGCGCCAGCAATTGCAGAAGCACCGGTTTGTATAGAATGTAAAGTAAAGCAGATCCTGGAGCTGGGGACACACGATATGTTTCTGGCAGAGGTTGTAAGTGTATCGGTTGAAGATAAGTTTCTTGATGAGAAGGGAGTTTTTCATATGGACAGGTGTAATCTTGTTGCATATGAGCATGGAGCTTATCGTAAACTGTCTGATACACTCGGGAAATTCGGATATTCGGTGAGGAAGAAAAAATGAATAATAAAAACATCAGATCCGTGATCGCTATCGGAGTGATCATTCTCTTAGCAGTCTTATGTATATGCATATTTGTAAACAGATCTTACACTGGCGAAACCGTCTACGATCATACTGAAACTCAGATTTCGGAACAGACCCCGGAGCCGGAATCATACGGTGAGATAAGTACGGAGCAGATCGAAGCCGGCGCGGTGGAAGGACCTGAGGGATTTACCGTAGAAGAAGAGGAGCCTGAAGAAATTCCTGTTTATGTATTCAGAAATGAAAAGCTTCTGAATGAACATTATGAAAAGCACGGAATAGAGATGGGTTTTGCTTCTGCTGAAGAATACCAGGCAGCGGCATCTGCAGTGATAACAAATCCGGATTCATTATTTAAGATAGAAGCGGATGACGGTGACGGGGTATATTACCTTGAAGCTACGAATGAATTCGTAGTACTTTCGACCGACGGATATATAAGAACATATTTCCTTCCAAGCTCGGGAAAAGCATATTTCGACAGACAATAGTTGCAGATTGACACAAGATGTGACAGGGGCTCAGTCCCTTGTCACATTTTTTTCGCCTTTAAAGATTTTTTAAGAAATGACTTGTTACTATAACATCACAGTCGGAAATAAGTTTTGAAAAAGATGAGGTAAAACATGGCTAATATTTGTTTGGAAGCTAAGGATCTGTGCAAGACATATATAGTCGACGGATTCAGTAACAACGTACTACAGAATATTAATCTTAAGATCGAAGAAGGAGAGTTTGTATCGATCATGGGACCCAGCGGATCGGGTAAATCGACCCTGCTATATACCATAAGCGGCATGGATAACATGACTGCGGGAAAAGTAATCTTCGACGGAGATGATCTCTCTAAGATGAATGATAAGCAGCTTACGAAAATGAGACTACTTAAGATGGGTTTTATTTTCCAGCAGATGTATATGATGAAAAAACTCAGCATCATGGATAACATAGTACTTCCCGGTTATCAGGCAGGAATTGTCTCAAGGGATGAAGTCAATAAGAAGGCTGAAGACCTGATGAGAAGACTCGGTATCATCGAAACTGCGGGAAGAGAGATTACTGAAGTGTCAGGAGGTCAACTTCAGAGAGCGTGCCTTGCAAGGGCACTTATCAACAGCCCCAAGGTTCTCTTTGCGGATGAGCCCACAGGTGCGCTGAATTCCAAGGCATCAATGGAAGTTCTGGGAGAGATGGTCAAGGCTAATGAACTCGGTACGACAGTACTGATGGTAACACACAGCGAGAAGGTTGCCGCAAGTTCCGACAGGATAATCTACCTGATGGACGGAGATATTCAGGGAGAACTTGTTCTGGGCAAGATCAAGACTACGGAAGACAATACGGATAATAAGAGCACTTCGGAGATTCTTCAGATAAGAGAAAGAAAACTCAGAAAATGGCTTGAAGAGATGGGGTGGTAAATTGTATTTCAGAATGCTAAAAAGAGACCTCAAAGATAAGGTCACATTAAATATAGTACTTTGCATCTTCATGATGGTTGCCGCAACTCTCATAGTTGTCAGCACGGGATTTGTATATACATTCCTCGGCGGTATTGATCGCACTTATGAGAAATGCAATACATCGGATTTTATCTTCCTTACGGATAAAAGTTTATCCATGGAAGAAGAACAGAACCGTATAATAACGGACCTCCTCCGCACGGATCCTCAGGTGAACGATATAGATATTTCGGAAAGAGTATACCTGAGTACTTCCAGACTTGAATTCGACGGTATCGATAAAAGAAGTGTGACCAATCTCTACAATCATTCTTTTATGATGTCGCCTGTAAGCAGAGGTCAGAATATTCCCTATGATCTTAATAACGAGCTGTTTACATTGGAAAGCGGCTGTATTGCTCTTCCGGAAGTAATGGCTCATAACGCGGGAACTCATATCGGGGATAAAGTTAAACTCACCACCGATATGGGAAACATCTATGAATTTACCGTTTCGCATATCTTCAAAGATCCCAGTTCATCAATGATCAATAAGATCCTCTTTGCGGATGAAGATCTCGAGGCTCTTAAAGATGAATTCACCAAGTCCATGTACCTTTATGAGGTCACACTCGTCACTCCGTTTTCATCGGTGGGAGAGCTTCAAAACTGGGGATGGGATTTATACGAAGAACTTAACAGATATTCCGAGGAAGGAATCATCACCGGAAAAGTATATGAGATTACTACCGGTAAGAGTAATACCTTCACAGATGATGCAATGATGGCTCTTATCGTAAGCATCTTCATGTGTCTGATGGGAATTGCTACTATTATTTTGATCTTCATGTGTATTTCCTTCACACTACATGCCACGGTTAAGAGAGAGGAAAAAGAAATCGGAACGATGAAAGCAATAGGAGTGGATTCACTCTCTTATAAAATGCTCTTCATCGTAAAATACATTGCCTTCGCAATAATCGGAGGATTCGTAGGACTGGTAGCCGGGATACCTCTCGGTGAAGTATTTGTCAGCAGATTTGTAGTAAATACACTTAGTCCCGACAGAGGTGTCATAATTCTCCTCGGACTTTTCGGAAGTTTTATTTTTATTCTTCTTATGATTGCATTTTCTCTGATATCTCTTAGGAGAATGAAGAAGATATCCGTTATGGATGCGATTCATGGAGAAAACAGGGGCGAGAGATTCAGCCGTATGCCCGGAGTATCTTTGAACAGATCCAAGAGGATATCCGCACCGACTTTCCTGGCAGTTCAGGATATCGTCCGCAAGATGAAGAGATATATATTCCTGGTCATCAGTTATGCCATCGGAATAGCCATCGTGCTTCTGGTATTTCAGGTTAAGCGTACCGTCGTAAGTGATGAGTACAGAAAGACTTATTGGTACCGTGCGGAAAGCGATGTAATGATCAGGCCTGAGGATGATCTCAGAAACAGCCTTCTCAACAGACTCGGAAGTGAGAAAAATCTGTATCTGTATTATGAGGAATACTATAACGAGAACGGAATTCCTCTTGATATTCAGATAATGGATGTGGCGGATGCTTATCTGATAGATGGAGATGAGAGGACCGTTTCCGGAATATGTTTCGGTGATTATGACATAAGCAGACTTGTTGTAAAAGAAGGCGGTCATACCCCTGAACTTCCAAATGAAGTTGCGGTTTCACATTTCCTTGAGGAATCACGAGGAGTCGAGCTCGGAGATGTTATCACTGTCGAATATAAAGTATATATGGAGGACGGCTTCAGAATTGAAACTGTAAGGAAAGATTTTGTGGTAACCGCTTATGTTGAAAGTCTCGGCGGTGCCAGAAATCCCTTTTTCTTCACATGTATCAGGGATGAAGATATTGTTCCGACCAACTTTGATATTTTCAATGAAGAAATAGTATGCGATGAGAGTGAGTATGATGCATACATTGAAAAGATGCGCGCAGTTAACGAAGATATTCTCATATGGGACAGAGATCAGGTTCTGGATTACGATCTCGGTAATACTTTCGGAAGGCTGCTTGATTTCCTTGCCCTCTCCATTGGCATCATCCTGGCTGTAACACTTTTCTCAATGTCATTTTTGTATCAGCAGATCTTTATTGAGGAAGAAGCATCTGATATCGCAATGCTTAAGAGCATGGGATTTGATAAGCACAGCATCAGGAAGTGGCATTTCATGAGATTCATTATCCTGATCATCATTTCCGTAGTATTGGCACTGCTTATTGCTATGACATTTAATAAGGTCGTTTTTGAAGCTATCGGATGTGCGACACTGGGTGTTGCAAATTTTGATATTGCATCACCGCCCCTTGCTGCGACAATTCTTTTGCCTGCAGGACTTGTAGTGATTGTTTCGCTGGTAATGACCGCATCATTTGGTGCAATGGATCAGATCAGAATTTGGAGGATCCGTAATGAATAAGTTTAAGAAAAATATGTCACTCCTGTGCGCGGGAGTAATGATGTTAAGTCTGTGCGGATGTTCCTCACAGGCAGTTACACCAACCGGACTTGTTAAGGTGGGTTCTTTGAATGTTGAGACCGCTCCCGAATACACCAATGAAAGTCCGACGGAGACCATGATGGGTTCATGGTCCTCCGAAAACGGACTTTGCACAATCGTAAAATTTCCAACCTATTATGATGTAACACTTGATTACGAAAACGGAAGTCCCGCTGAAGTCGGCGTGGCATATGCGGAAACAATTCTCAAAGCTGTTCCGGATTATGAGGAACTTTTCGAGCCCTACCTGTATGAAAACATTAGCTGCCTGTTCGGAGGCAGGGATATTAACTACGAAGCACTTGAGAGGAGAATAACCACTCTCGAAGCATCGATCCGGGATGAGTACAGAGAGGAGATCGAAAGCTTTGCACGAACCATCTCTGCAGGTGAGGAAGGTTATTCCGAAGACGGAAAGCTCAGCTACATCGAGGCAATAACCATGCAGCTGATTCCCGATGCACTCAGACCAACCGCATGCAGTGCACTTTCCGTAGGCGGATCAATAACCGAGAGCGGACACAGGATTTCTCTTCGCAATCTGGAATGGAATCTGGGAAGTGCTTCACAGATGACCATGATCCACTCGGTCGCACACATGAAAAAAGGGGACAGATCTCTGACATCGATTGCCATGCTAGGTCTTCTCGATATGATCACTTCCGTTAATGACGACGGAGTTTTGATAGGCATCCTCGATGTCGGTACCGTAAACCACATGGAGTTTGTTTATGAAGGTAAAAAGTGTTATACATTCGAAATCAGATATGCTCTGGAAGAGTTCGACAATGCAAGAGATGCTGCGGAGTTTCTAAGCGGAGAATGTCAGGACTTTACCTGGTGTAACAACCTTTTGGTATCTGATGATAAGGATGCCTTTTGCTGTGAAAACCCTACAAGGGAAGTCGTTGAAGCAGGAAGAGCGATTCCCGTCATCAGGGATGTAAATAGCCCGCTTATGGAAGGCCTTGTCTGGGATACTCCTGATGCACTCTGCATTCTAAATTCTTTTGCTACGGTAGGTAATCAGGACGGATTTACCGGAAATCTCGGAGAAACAAACCGTTTTGTGAAGTATAATAATTGGGTAAAAGAAATCGGTCTCTTTTCCGTTGCGGATATGAAAGGTATAATGGCAAGAGAAGTTGTTGACCAGCATGAAGTTGTAAATGTCCATAGCAGCGGAACCGTTCATACGGTCATCGTGGATTATGCAACCGGTGATATCCATGTTGCATTCACATACGGAAAATGTGCCGATGATGTTCCCGAATATGTACTCGTAGGCAATTACGGAGATAAATGATATGACAGATATTCTCGTAATCGAGGATAACGAAGAACTCGGACAGCTGATCATGGATTTTCTCACTCGCGAGGGTTATTCCGTCGCATGGGAAAAGAGTGCGGAAGATGGTTTAAAGTTAGTCAATGAGGCAGCATTTAAGATGCTGCTTCTTGACGTTATGCTCCCGGGAATGAACGGATATGAGGCTCTTCAGGAGATTAGAAAGGAACAAAAGCTCCCTGTTCTTATGATGAGTGCCAAGACCGATGAACAGAGCAAGGTTCTCGGTTTTGAAGTGGGTGCGGACGATTATATCGACAAGCCCTTTTCTTTTAAGGTGCTGGGACTTAAGATCAAAGCGCTCATGAAGCGCACCTATGATCTTGCCGAGGACAGACAGCTTCTTACATACGAGAATATTACACTTGATGTTGCCACCAAGACTGTTTACAAGGATGATAATCCGGTTTCAATAACCGGTAAAGAATACGAACTCCTGGAGTACATGATGAGACATCCCGAGCAGATCCTTAATAAGGACAAGCTCTTTAATGAGATATGGGGTGTTGACTGCTTCAGTGACCTGGGAAGTCTTAATGTGCATATCAGATGGCTCAGGGAAAAACTTGAAGAAGATCCCAAGAATCCCAAACTGATCAAAACTGTTTGGAGAGTGGGATATCAGTTCGGGGGAAATTAAGAATGAAGAGAGCCGGAAAATTATATATCATAACGGCCTCTTTATTTGCGTGTATCTTCGTGATCGCAAATATCCTTTTTGGCGTGATAGGAAGTAAGCAGGAAGAAGATATTTATGTTCTTATGAACAGGGTGTTCAATGAGATCGAAGCAGAATGCAAACAGTACTCTGCGGATGAAATCTCGGAAGAGATTGTTACTTCCATAATCAAAGACGTCTACTATTCACATACCGGTGACTATTCATCTGAATACGGGCTTTTAAGTCTTCCTCAAAAAGTCTATTACATTCCTGCAACATATTCCGACACTTCTGTCACATTATTAAACAGGGACAAAGAATTCGAGAAGGTCTGGATGCTGGGACGAGACGGAAATGTTCTCGGATTTGTTGTATTTGAATTTGCTCAGTCCGGATATGGCAGTCTTCGCATATTGGTAAATGCTGCAATCGCGGTTTCTTTTGCGGTAGCGATAGTAATATGCATCTATATCAATTCATATGTATTAAGACCGTTCACCAAGTTTGCATCATACCCCGAAAAGCTTTCCAAGAATCAGCTTACGGAGAAACTTCCGGAGACGAAGAACCGCCTTTTCGGCCGCTTCACCTGGGGTATTAATATGTTAAATGATAAGCTTGCAAGTGACAGGAAGAGGATCAATGAACTCAGCCGCGATCACCTTACAATGCTTACCACCATTGCCCACGGCATCAAAACTCCTGTTGCAAATATCAAGCTTTATGCGGATGCGATAGAAACGGGACTCTATCAACCTGACGGTAAAATAAATGAAAGCGATGCGGAAGTTGCATCGAAGATTTCCAAGAATGCGGATGATATCACCGAAATTGTTAAGGAACTAATCGATAAAGCATCCGGCGGTGTTGTTGATTTTGAACCCGAGATAAGTTCTTTTTATCTTAGCGAACTGACGGATTTCCTGAAGGAAGAATACGGAAAGAGACTGGATGTTCTCAGGATTCCTTATAAATTCGAAGTTGAAGATAATGCGATGATAAAGAGTGACAAGAACGGTCTTTGCCGCATCCTGTCACAGCTTATGGAAAACGCGATCAAATACGGTAACGGTGAAGGCATCTTCGTTAATATCAGAAAAGACGAAGAAGGTTATTATATTTCCGTCAGAAATAAGGGAAAGGTTCTTGATAAGAAGGAACTTCCTTTTATCTTTAACAGTTTCTGGAGAGGGTCCAACTCAGAAGGCATCGAAGGCAGCGGTATTGGGCTTTTCGAAAGTTTCGAAATCGCTCGCAGACTCGACGGCGAAATCTACGCCCGGGCAGATGCTGATAAGAGCGAGATGGAATTCGAGGTATTCTTAAACAGGTAATCCCAATCTTGACTCCCAACCTATAAAAGATTATCATCTGTAGTTAGGCAAAGCTAACCAAATTGGCCTACCATTGACGAATCAACAATATTAATATAAGATAACGATGTTACGTAACGTTGTTATCAACCGGAGCATTTTATGAAAAAGACAGGAGATCAGGGAACCAAAGAAGCTCTCATCGAAGCTGCGAAGAAGGAGTTTCTTGAAAAAGGTTATAACAAAGCATCCCTCAGAACCATCTGCGCAAATGCGGGGGTGACTACCGGGGCGTTGTATTTTTTCTTTGAAAATAAAGCGGACCTTTTCGCTGCAATCGTAGATCCTCCGCTTAAGGAACTGAAGAGAATCCTCATCAAGCATTTCACAGAGGATGTGGAGGAAGCTAAAAGGCTTGCATCGATAGAGGATGCTGATCTTGATCACACCGAGATAAGCGACAAGATCGTCGGACACATCTACGAAAATTACGACAGCTTCATGCTTCTTCTGAACGCATCGGAGAACACGGTATACGAAAACGTCGTTGATGAGTTCGTTGATATGCTGGACAGAACCATACCTCCGATGATGGCCAATATCAAAGGCTACACCTACGATGAGCACATGTCCCACTGGATGGCACACATCTCAATCGACGCATTCATCCATGTCATCCGCCATGAGAAGGATGTGAACAAGGCCAAAGAAAGGCTCGCTAAGATCCTGAACTATCTTGTTTTGGGCTGGATCCAGCTGGCAATGGAAAAGAAATAAGTCACACAATTAACCGCTTCGCAAATTGAATGTTTTCTTTTTGCTGAAGCGGAAAAAAATAACAATTACATAACAATGTTATGTTAAAGGGAGGAAATGAAAAAATGTATCTGGAGATCAAAGATGTCAAAAAAAGCTACGGCGAAGGCGGGGGATACGTGCAGGTTCTTAAAGGCGTAAACACCGGCGTGGAGAAGGGGCAGATGTGCGTTATTCAGGGAACATCCGGCTCCGGTAAGTCCACGCTTTTGAACTGCATAGGCGGTCTTGATTATATGGATTCCGGTTCCATTAAGGTGGATGGCACCGAAATCTTCGGAATGAAAAACGGCGCCCTTTCCGATTACAGAAGGGACAACCTGGGTTTTATTTTCCAGTTTTATAATCTCGTCCCCAACCTTACGGTAAAAGAAAACATTCAGGTCTGCGAGTATCTCACCAAGGACCCGCTGAACATGGATGAGCTTCTCGATGTGCTTGGGCTTACCGAACATCAGAATAAATTCCCCGCGCAGCTCTCAGGCGGACAGCAGCAAAGATGCGCCATAGCAAGGGCATTGATCAAGAACCCCAAGCTCCTTCTCTGTGACGAGCCCACCGGTGCACTTGATTCAAATACATCAAGGGACATCCTGATTCTTCTGGAAGAGATCAATGCAAAGTACGGAACAACGATGCTGATCGTAACCCATAACAATTCGATCAAGAACATGGTCCATAAGGTAATCTTCCTGAAGGATGGAGTTGTTAAGAATGAGTACATGAACGAAACAAGAATTCCCGCATGTGAATTGGAGGATCTGTAATGAACAGGGTTTTGAGGAAAAGATTTCCCAGACAGATAAGGGCGGATTTTTTCAGACTCGGTTCTCTGTTTCTTATGATCGCCCTTTGCATGTATATAGTCATAGCTCTGGTTGATGCTGCCGAGATCATCATAACCGGAACTGAGAACAATCAGGAAGAGAGCCATATCGAAGACGGTCAGTTTACAGTGTTTAATGCGCTTACTGAGTCACAGATTTCTGAGATTGAAAATGCGGGTGTTACCATCGAACCCCACATCAGCTATGACATGACCCTTGATGACGGTTCCGTTATCAGAGTCTTTAAAAACAGAACGCTTATCGATACCGTAATTCTCGACAGCGGAAGAGAAGCGACCGCAGCTAATGAAATTGTTCTTGAGAAAAGATACTGTGAAGAACATGACATTAGTGTCGGAAGCATTCTCGTGATCGGCGGCGAAGAAATTACGGTCACCGGAATCGGAAGCTCAGTTGATTACGATGCACCCTTAAAGAAGTTCTCGGATACCGCAGTTGACAGTACTATTTTCGGAACGGGATTTGTGTCTGCGGAAGGTTACGATCATCTTAAGGAAATCGCAAAGACCGGAACGGAAGATCTTACTTATGCATTTATATTAAATGATGCAATGACTTCAAACGATCTTAAACAGATGATAGGGGATTTTGAATTCGATTATGAATCTGTTGACGATCCATATTATCAGGAACTGCTTGAAGATTCATACGGTAAGAAAGATGAGATACGTGACGGAATAAGTGAACTGGTAGACGGAGCACGCGAGCTTAATGAAGGCGCGGGTGAACTTTACGATGGAGCCGGTGAACTTGCTGACGGTGCTAAGGAACTTGAGGACGGCCTCGGACAGATTGGAGATGGAAGCGAAAAGATATACGACGGAGTAAAGAAACTTAAGAAATCATTATCCGTTATTCCCGGAGCTTCCGACAGTTTAAAACCTCTTGTTGATGGAATGTCGGATCTTAATGATGCCGTGCATGAAGCATATGAAGGATCCGGAGAACTGAGGGAAGGTGCGGAGGAATTATATGACGGAGCAGGTGAACTCTACGACGGAACAACGGAACTATATGACGGCGTGAAGGAACTGCAGGATAAGTCCGATGAACTCCTTGATGAGATCTTCAGTTCTTCACCTGACAATTTAACCGTATTCCTGTTAAAAGAAGACAATCTTCGAATAGGCGGAGCTGCCGGAGATATCGAGATCAATAAGACCGTCGGACTGGTAGACGGAATTGTCGTCATCATTCTTTTCACATATGTGCTTTCCGTATTTGTAATTAACCAGATCAGGGAAGAAAGCTCCACGATCGGTGCACTTTATGCACTGGGAGTAAAGAAAAAAGATCTTCTTAAGCATTACATTTTCATGCCGACGATCATCTCACTTTTCGGCGGAATATGTGGGGCAGCTGTAGGGCTTAGCGGTTTCGGAAGCAGTTGGCAGATGTCCGATTCTTACAACTATTATTCGATCCCTGTATTCGACAAAGTCGTTCCCGCATATCTGATCGTATATGCCGTGGTGATGCCTCCCGTTGTCAGTGCTATCGTTAACTTCCTTGTTATCAATAAGAGCCTGTCGAGAACCGCACTTTCTCTTATCAAGAACGAACAAAAAGTTTCCAAGAGCAAGGATGTTGCACTTCCCAACATGCCCTTCATCAGAAAGTTCAAGATCAGACAGATGCTTCGTGAAAGGAGAGCGGTTCTTACCGTAATCCTCGGAATGGCGATCTCTCTCATGATCTTTATGATGGGACTTAACTGTTACGTGCTGTGTAAACACATCGGGGAATACTCGAGCAGGGATACGCATTATTCGTACATGTACACATATAAATATCCGACGAAAGAAGTTCCCGAAGGTGGTGAGGCATGCTTTGTTACCTCGCTTCAGAAAGAAAGTCTCGGATATACCATTGATGTAACGGTCATGGGTATCGATGATGACAATCCATTTATAAATGTAGAGACCGTCACCGGTAAAAACAGAGTAGTCATTTCCGATGCTGTAGCAAGCAAGTACGGTGTATCTGTAGGAGACAAACTCATCCTTACCGATAATGCAAATGACATGGATTATGCATTCACTGTTGAGGACATTGTTCCTTATTCTGTAGGACTTACGGTGTTCATGGATATCGACAGCATGAGAGAACTCTTCGGAGAATCCGACGATTACTACAATGTGGTAATGGCAGATCATGAGCTTGATATTGAAGAGGGAAGGCTTTACTCCGTTACCACCAAAGCGGATATCGACAAAGCATCCGGAGTATTCGTGGAACTCATGGCTCCCGTCTTTACTCTTTTGATAGTAATGAGCAGTGTGATCTTTTGCCTGGTAATGTTCCTGATGACTTCCGTGATGATCGATAAAGCATCCTTCGGAATCTCCCTTATGAAGATCTTCGGCTTTAATAAAAAAGAAGTCAGAAAACTCTACCTGGACGGAAACAAAGCGGTCATCGCAGTGGGAGCACTTGTGGCAATCCCTCTTGCCAAGGTAATTACAGATAAGATGTTCCCCATGTTTGTTGCAAATGTTGCCTGCGGACTGCCTCTTAAGTTCGAATGGTATTACTACATAGCAATCTATGTTGCAATCATAGTATTCTACAATCTGGTCAGCCTGCTCCTAACAGGTAAGCTAGGCCGCATGACACCTGCGGAAGTTCTTAAAAACCGCGAATGATATATTTTACAGCTTCAGTTTTTTATTGCCTTTTTCCGTTACTATCAGCACTATGTCATCTTTGTTAAATTTGGATTTAGGATTGACGAAATGAAAATGCTTGCCTTTGGATCGCACGGCTACGATATTCAGTCCCATATTTCCTCGGAGGTTTAACTCGACAAGGTCTTTGCCGATCCATTCCGGTCTCGGAGCCATTTCGATCATGTACATGTTCTCATCGAGCTCATAGAAATCTTTGAATATCGATGAGACCATTATCCTGGCAGAACGCACGCCGCCTTCTCCCTCGGGGTCTATTACTTTATCTGCACCGACTTTCTTAAGGATCGAAGCCATTCTGTCCGAGGAGGCCTTGGATATTACTATCGGAACTCCCTGCTCCTTGGCAACGGTAACACAAAGTATCGATGCTGCAAGATCGCCTCCCATTGCGGTGACGACTATATCCATATTCTTAAGTCCGAGAGCATTCACCTCATCTTCGTTTTCAAGATTGGCACAGACCGCTGAGGTGCATTTATCCGAGAATTCCTCAATGATCTTCATGTTACGGTCAACGGCAAGTACATCTGCTCCCATACGATACAATTGTTCCGAAAGACTTTTTCCGTATTTTCCCAGTCCTAAAACTGCAACCGATTTTTTCATATATTCCTCCTAACCGACATAGAATTTGCCGTTTGCGTGAGTGATAGAATTTTCCGTATGGTTTCCTTTTGCCAGGAATATGGCCATCGAGATCGGGCCGATCCTTCCCAGATACATGGATACTATGATTATTATTCTTCCAATACTGTCCAGATTCGGTGTCAATCCTCTGGACAGTCCTACGGTGCCCAGAGCGCTGATGACTTCATAAAGTGAGTCCGTATGCGAGATACCTCCGCGGGACATGAGAAGCATGTTCATTATGAAAATGGCAGTGAGACTAAAGAGGATGATTGCGGAGGCTTTTTTCATAAGATCTTCGGGTACTCTTTTGTGGAAGACGACATTTTCGGATTTTCCGTTTATATATGAATAAGCATTGATAAAAAAGAGAAACGCAGTCATGGTCTTAATTCCGCCTGCTGTTCCTACAGGGGAACCTCCTATGAACATAAGGATGTATCCTGCAGTACATGATATTTCAGTCAGTTTATCCTGAGGGATGGATGCAAAACCGGCGGTTCTGTAGGTGACTGACTGGAATACGCTGTTCATTATTTTACCGCTCAGGCTCATCTGGCCTATGGTATCGGGGTTGTTGTATTCTGCGGCAAAGACTATGACAGAGCCTGACAGTATCAGAAACGCTGTCATTATGAGGACAATCTTGGTATGTTCGGGAAGGTGCGATAACCCCTGCTTTAGATTATAGCGGTAAGTGATCGCATTTTTGATTCCTTCGATAACATCAAACCATACGACAAATCCGATACCGCCGATTATGATAAGGGTCATTGTCGTGATCATAAGAAGGTTTGAATCGCGAAGGTCAATCATGCTGTTTGGACCGACTATATCCATGCCGGCATTACAGAATGCGGATATGGACTGGAAGACGGATGCCCAGAGACCTTTGAAGAATCCGAGCATCGGTATGAATTTGATCGAATATATGATTATTCCGGTGACTTCAATGATGGCAACGCCCCGGAACATTCTTTTAAGGAAGTGAATAAGTCCTTTTTTTCCGTCCACATTAAGTGAATCTCCCAGGAGCATGCGGTTTGAGAGAAAAAGCTTACGCTTTGTCATGACCATGATCATCGAACCGACTGCAACAACTCCGAGGCCTCCGATCTGGATAAGGATGAGGATTACGAGCTGCCCGAAAAAGCTCCAGTGGGCGTATGTGTCTACAACCACCAGCCCCGTAACACACACGGATGTTGTAGCGGTAAAAAGAGCCGTAAGAATATCCGTCCCTTTCCCTGAAGCACTTGATATCGGAAGCATCAACAGGATGGTGCCTGCGATTATCGCGGCGAGGAAACTGACGGGAATATAATGTACCGGTTTTAATCGTTTTAACTTCAAAATACTGATCTCCGATTATTTAAAACTGCAGTAATTATACCATGGATAGTCATTAAAAATCTCTTAATCCTCATTTTGAGGTTTTTTATTGACATTTTATATTTGACGACATATACTTGTGCACAAGTAAATATCCAAGCACAATGTAAAGGAGAGTACAGATTGTTTTGTAATAAGGAGGTTAGTATGGCAACATTAGTAACTTATTTCAGTGCTGAAGGTAATACCGCAAAGCTCGCCAAAGAATTTGCCGCAAGGATCGGAGCGGATGTTTTCGAGATAGTTCCCAAAGAGCCTTATACAAAGGCGGATATCAACTATCTTAATCCCGTATCCAGATGTAACCGTGAGCAGATCGGCGGAAAAGATGTCCCCGTAGAAGGAAAAATTGAAAAATTTGATAAATATGATACCGTATATATAGGATTCCCAATCTGGTACGGACAGGCACCCAGAGTGGTTCATACATTTGCTAAAGGATATGACTGGACAGGAAAGACCGTCCATGCATTCGCAACATCGGGCGGAAGCGGGATCGGTAAGACTGCAGAGAAATTATCTCCATCGCTTAAAAATGCGGTATCGGTTGATGCCAAGATCGTACATAACCAATCAGAGCTTTAATCTTCATTAAAGGTGGCGAGATGATCTTATATCATACAAGTGACAGAGAGATCGTAAATCCCGATATTCACTATGGCAGGAAAAATGACGATTTCGGATGGGGATTTTATCTTACGCCCGATAAGGATTTTACCTACAGATGGGCGAGGGAGAATGCGGTCGTAAATGTCTATGAACTTGATGAAGAAGATCTGGATATACACACCTTTAAGAGAGATACGGAGTGGTTCCGTTATATATTCGGTAACAGAAGAGTTAAAGACACCCTTGCTTCGGATGTGATCATCGGACCGATTGCAAATGATACGTTGTTTGATACCTACGGGATAATAACCAGCGGATATCTTAACGATAAGGATGCACTCAGGCTTTTGATGATCGGACCGCAATATACGCAGGTTGCGATCAAAACCGAAAAGGCGGTTTCCAAACTCTGTTTTATCAAGTCCGAGAAAATACAGAGAATAGATCCTGTTCAGTTAAAGAAAGAACAGGAAGATTTTCGGGATAAATTTGCCGGGGAACTTAACAGTATCCTGGATTAAATAAAAAATTTTATATGCGACCTATTTTATTTTAAGGCAGGGAAAAATTTTTCCCTGCCTTTTGATATAATGGGGATACAGGTTCAAAAAAGTAAACGGAGATGTACAAATGGGATTACTCAGACTGATAACCGGACCTTCGGGCTCCGGGAAGAGCAGAACTGTATATGAAGAGGTGATAAGGCGTGCCGGGGAGGAAAGAAACCGTAATTTCTTTTTCATAGTTCCCGATCAGGCCGCCATGACTGCGCAGAAAGCGCTGGTTGAACTGAGTCCCGACAAAGGGATCCTCAACATTGATGTGCTCGGCTTCGGGCGTCTGTCACACAGGATCCTTGAAGAGACAGGTCAGGAAGAAATCCCCGTTCTCGATGACATGGGCATGAGCCTGATCCTTCAGAAAATCGCTGCAGCTCATGAAAAGGATCTTCCGGTTCTGGGCTCGCGTCTTCTGTCCGCAGGCTATATCGCAGAGGTTAAGAGTGCTCTTTCTGAATTCATGCAGTACGGAATCTCCCCTGCAGGAATGGACAGCCTTATCGACTGCTCGATATCAAGAGGAGTGCTTAAGGGTAAACTTAGGGACCTTAAGACCATCTACGAACTGTTCGAAGAATATATTTCCGGCCATTACATCACAAGAGAAGAGAAGCTGGATATCCTCTGTGAAGCGATTCCGGGTTCTTCACTTCTTCCCGATTCCGTTATCGTATTTGACGGCTTTACCGGTTTTACTCCGGTTCAGAACAGAGTTATCGGTGCGCTCATGAGCAGGTGCTCTGAGATGATCGTAACGCTTGAGTGTTCCGATGATGAGGATGTAACTGCACCCGCAGGAGAGGAAGAACTCTTTTACCTGAGCCACAAAGCGGCAGCAGGCCTTCTTAAACTTGCCTCCGAAAACGGCATGGAATTTACTGCGCCCGAAATGTGCTCACACAAACTCCCGGACGCAGACTTAGCATATCTTGAGAAGAATCTCTTCCGTAAAAAGAAAACATCCCCCACTCCCTCACATTCAGGAAGCGTTCACATCTTAGAGATGACAGATCCTGCAAGAGAGGCTCATTACATCGGCGTAAAACTTCGTGATCTTCTTGCAAAGAATGCATACGCATACCGTGACATAGCAATCGTCTGCGGTGACGTGGCAGGCTATGCTCCTTATTTTGAAAGGGAATTTTCTCTTATGAAGATTCCTTATTATCTCGACTGTGTAAATTCCCTCAGACTCGATCCTCTTACTGAGACAGTTCAGGCATATCTTGAAATCTTCACAACCGATTATTCCGCAGCTTCGATCACAAGATTTTTAAAGGGCGGATTATCAGGCATATCCGTGGAAGATACCGATCTTATAGACAACTACCTCAGACAGACCGGCATCAGAGGATACAACTCATGGCACAGACAATTCACCAGAGTTATCCGCAGCAGGAAAAACGACGCATCATATCTCGAACATATCAACCGCATCAGAGAGAAGATAATTGCTTTGACCGCAGTGTTTGAAAATACTGATTCCAAAGCACCATCCAAACTTACAGCAGGTGAATTCGTAAAGCGTCTTTACTCTGCACTTATTAAAGTGGATGCTCCCGAGAAACTCAGACTCCTTAAGAGAGAGTTTGAGGAAAAGGGAGATATGGAAAGAAGCAGGGAATTCGGATCTGTTTGGAAGATGTTTGTTGACCTCTTTGATAAGATCTATCTTCTGACAGGGGATGAGGAAGTATCCCTTGATGCTTTTGCAGAGATGATCGATTCGGGAATCGGTGAGATGAAGGTTCCAGGCCTTCCCCAGAATGTGGACAGGGTTATGATCGGTGACATCGGAAGAACGAGACTTGAGAATGTTAAGGTTCTTTTCCTTGCAGGTGTTAATGACGGCAATATCCCTGCAGCCGTTTCAGGCAAAGGAATCATCTCGGATCTCGACAGAGAATTCCTCTGCGAGAAGGGAATCGAACTTGCACCCACTCCCAGGCAGCAGATGTACACCCAGAGACAGTATCTCTACATGAATATCTGTAAGCCTTCGGATGCTCTTTATATTTCCTACAGCAGAGTTAAGATGGACGGAAAGGCAGCGAGACCTTCCTATCTCATCCCTCTTATAAAGCGCCTTCTTCCTTACACTGCAGATGTATATCTTCCCGAGGAAGATGGGGTAAACAGGAGAGTTGCAACAAGAGAAGATGCACTTCAAATCCTCTCCGTGCTCATGAGGGATTATGCCGATACCGGCAAAGAATATGAAAAGACAGGGGAGACCTTCGCTCTCTTTTCCGCAGTGGGTGAAGCGGGCGGAAGCAGAAAACTTCTCAAAGACAGCGTTTATAAGAAATATGTGGATCTGCCTCTTTCCAAAGAAGCGGCCGACAAACTATACCCCGGAGATATCAGAGGAAGCGTAAGTTCACTTGAGACTTATGCGGGATGTCCATATAAATATTTCCTTACATACGGCCTTGGTATCAGAACTGTCGACAGCCCTGAGATTGCAGCGTCAGACAGAGGTAATCTTTCTCACGATATATTGAAGAAATTTTCGGACAGGCTAAAAGTAGACGGTCTCGACTGGGTTTCTTTTACGGACGAGTATGCATCCGAAGTGATCCCGAAGATTGCCGCAGAATCCGCTTCCGAATATGTCAGCGGTATCTATGGTGACAGCTCGAGAAATGAATATAACATCTTAAGGCTGTCAAGGCTTGTCGTTAACTCCGTGCGTGTAATAAGAGATCATCTTTCTAACGGTTCTTTCAGACCTGTTGAATTTGAGAAGACTTTCTCCATGGATATGGATCTGGGAGAGGGGAGAAAACTTCATATGAGCGGCATTATTGACCGCGTTGATAATGCACCCGGCACGGACGGCACATACATCCAGATAGTGGATTATAAATCCGGGGCCAAGGATATCGACCTTTCCATGCTCATGGACGGAAGACAGATCCAGCTTCCACTTTATATGTTCCGCGAAAAAGAAAAAACCGGCGGGGTTCCTGCGTCAATGCTTTATTTCCATATTCAGGATCCTGTTGTGTCTCTTGATAAGGAAGAAGACCGCAGTAAGGTCGCAGACAATCTTCTTAAGAAGATGAAGTTAAAAGGCGAAGTTCTCGGTGAGGAGGAAGCCTTAAAACTTTTGGATAAAGTGTTTGACGGAATGCCTCCTTCAGCTTCTTCAAAGTACCTTAGTGTTACGTTGAAAAAGGACGGAACATTCGACCGCTACAGTAAGGTCCTAAGCAGGGAAGTGATGGATATGGTCGTAAACGAAGCTGCAAGCGTTGCCAAACGCGAAGCTTTGGAAATACTCGGTGGCAAAATATCCGTTGATCCTTTTGTGTCCGCATGCACATATTGCGCATACAAGTCAGCATGCGGAATGGATAAGAAAATTCCGGGATACAAAACAAAGAGCGAAAGTAAAACCGACCGCAAGGAAGTTATAGCTGCGCTTTGCAGTAAATACGAGAAGAAAGAGAAAGGAGGAAATGAAGATGGCGTTTAAACCCACCAAGGAACAGGAAACAATCATAAATGCCAGAAACACAAGCCTCCTTGTAAGTGCTGCCGCAGGAAGCGGTAAGACTGCGGTTCTTGTAGAAAGGATTGCATCCATCGTATGTGATGAGAAGAATCCGGTTGATATCGATCGCATTCTCGTCGTTACTTTCACTCAGGCAGCAGCTGCCGAGATGAAAGAAAGAGTATTAAAAAGGATCAATGAAAAACTCGAAGAAGATCCCGAGAATGAACATCTCCAGAGACAGGTAACTCTCGTACATCAGGCACCTATCACAACCATAGATTCATTCTGTCTTGATGTTGTAAGAAATCATTTCCAGGAAGTGGGAATAGAACCTGATTTCAGAGTTGCAGATGAAGGAGAGACCAAGCTCATTAAGCAGGACGTTCTCGGTAAGATTCTTGAGAAAGCATACTCTGAAAAAAATCCTGCGTTCATCAGATGCGTTGAAGCCTTTTGCCCCGGTAATGATGATATGCAGCTGGAAGATCTTATCATGAGTATCTGCCGTAATGCGGATTCTTATCCCTGGCCTATCGAATATCTTATGGATAGGAAAAACGATCATGCCATATCTTCCGCAGATGACCTTATGTCTTCCAAACTTAAAGATGTAATCTTCGATGCTTCTTACGGATATGTCCAAAATGCTATATCCTCCATCGACTCTGCCATAAGAATGTGTGAGGATGTGGAACTTCTTGCTCCTTACGTGGAGAGTTTTGAAATAGACAAGGAGTATTTTGGCAGACTTCTTGATGCCATAGATTCCAATGATCTTGATCTTCTCTATGAAGTTGCTAACGAAGAAAATACAAAACTGACAATCAAGTCATTTAAAGCAAAAAATGATGAAGAAAAAGAGATAAGAGAAAGCATCGGAGGCCCTGCAAGAAAACTCAGAGATGCAGCCTGGGCTATGATCGGTAATATGACCAAGAGGTATTTTGCATTTCCTCTCGAAGAGCAGGTGCGTATGATATCCGAAAGCGGTAAGGACGTAAACGTACTTATCGATCTTGCGATTTCTTTTTTCGAAGAATATGCAAAGGAGAAGAAGAAAAGACACACCATCGATTTCTCCGACATGTCCCATCTTGCACTTAATATACTGACCACTCATGAAGCGAAGGACGGAGAGATCGTTTATGAGCCCACGGATGCTGCCATAGAATACCGTGACAGATTTGTTGAGGTAATGACCGATGAGTATCAGGATTCCAACCTCGTTCAGGAGATAATCCTTTCAGTAGTCTCTGCGGAGAGTATTGAAAGATACGACCGCTTTATGGTAGGCGATGTCAAACAGAGTATTTACAGCTTCAGACAGGCACGCCCCGATCTGTTTATTGATAAGCAAAAAGAATACGATAAAGAACCGCCTCACATGGAAGTGGATCTGTCTGGTAACTTCAGAAGCCGCAGTGAAGTCATTGATTCCGTAAACCGAGTCTTTGAACGCATCATGCATGAGAAAAACGGCGGTGTTGAATATGACGAAACCCATAAGCTTATCGCCAAAGCAAAATATCCCGAAGCAGATAATTGTAAGACTGAACTTCTTATCTACGACAACAAAATGATGGAAGGATCGTCTGCAGCTTCTACAGATAATGATGATGCAGATTCGGATGAATCCGGCTCGGGCAGTGCTGCGGATTTCATGGACGATGCATCGGATAAGTGTGAACTTGAAGCGATGATCATAGCTTCAAAGATTCGCGAGCTGATGAAGTCTCAGAAAGTCTTTAACGGAAATATGGATAATCCCGAACTTAGGACTCTTTCCTATAAAGACATAGTTATTCTGAGAAGAAGCTTGAACAAGACTACCGAAACCTATCGCAAGGTTTTTGCCAGAATGGGTATACCTCTTTACGCCGAGGGTAAGAACGGATATTTCAAAGCATCCGAAGTAAGCCTCCTTCTGCAGTACCTTAGAGTGCTCAGTAATCCATTGGATGACATCCCTCTGTATGCCGTGATGCATTCTGTTTTCGGAGGATTCGATGAGAATGAGATTGCACTGATAAGAGCGGGCCATAAAGAAATGCCTCTCTATGAAAACCTCCTTCTTGTATCCGAAAGAAAGGGAGAAGATCCCTGCGAACTAAAAGAAGATTTACGAGAGAAGATTAATTCCTTCCTGGATAGTATCGACAGATACCGCAATATGAGCGGCTACCTGACGGTAAGAGAACTTCTTGAGAAAGTAACCCTTGATCATCACTATATGGAAATGGTGTCCGCACTTCCGGCAGGTCAGAGCAGAATCGGAAATGTGCAGATGCTACTTGTCATGGCATCCGGTTATGAGAAATCCAGTTATCTGGGATTAAATGATTTCATCAGATATATCGACAACATGGAAAAGTTCGAGGTGGATGCCGGAGAAGTGGGATCTGCATCGGAAGAAGCTGATGTAGTCAGGCTTATGACGATCCATAAATCAAAGGGACTTGAATTTCCTGTTGTGTTCCTTGCAGGAATGGGCAAGGAATTTAATTTCATGGATCTAAACAAGACACTCCTTATCGATAATAAACTCGGTATAGGATGCAAATATGTTGACACCGCTGCGAGGGTCAGCGTAAATACCCTAAGATACAATGCGGTAGCCGATAAGAAAAAGTGCGACATTGTTGCGGAAGAGATGAGGCTTTTATATGTTGCGATGACAAGAGCACGTGAAAAACTCATCATGATCGGCGGCATGGCGGATGTGGAGAAGAAGCTTCCCGAATATCTGGAGTATCCTTCGGAATCATTATCCGCGGGTTCGTTCCAAACTGCGAAATCTTATTTTGATCTGGTGCTTCCGGTTATCGGATGCAAGGAAGTAAGAGATGTGATTGATATAGAGCTTCCCGCTGCGGATGATATTTACCTTGCGGAAAAGAATGCGCTGGAAGAAGAAGCAGCCGGATTTTCAGAATTTACTTCCGCAGAAGTAGGAGACTTAAGTCTTGCAGATAAAGAGTATCTCGGTCTGTTGGAGAAGAAATTCTCATATGTATATCCTTACGGATATTTCGAGAACCTTTATACGAAGACCACTGTCAGCGAACTTAAGATGGCTGCCATGGCAGAAAGAGATGAAGGTGCATATAACCTGATGGAGCACGGTGAGGATGAAACCGCGGTTCCGGTTTTTGCAGGCGGAAATACCGGTAGCATTTACGATGACGCAGATGAAACAGAAACGCCGGCGCCGGCAGAATCACCTGATAAGGCAGCAGGCGTATCACCCAAGTTCATCATCACAGGTACCGAACGCGGTAATGCATATCACAGATGCATGCAGCTTCTTTCATGGGACCGAATACTCGGACCTGTCATCGGAACAGTTCCTGCATCTTACGCAGAGTATACGAAAGCATTATCGGGTAAAGAATCCGAGGTTAAAAAATCCATCGAAAGCTTTTGGTCAGAAGAACTCACCGCGGGACATATCTCCGAGAAGACCCATGCAGCAGTTGCTCCCTATAAGATCCTTACGTTCTTAAGATCGGAGCTTTCATACAGAATGTGGAGAGCGGAAACCTCAGGACTTCTTAAGAGAGAGCAGCCTTTCGTATACGGAATTCCCGCATCAAGACTTCTTGATCCGGAGCATAGAAACACAGGCTCCGAAGTGCTCGATAAAGAGATACTTATGATCCAGGGTATCATCGACGCATATTTTATAGAGGACGGTAAGATCATGCTTCTGGATTACAAGACCGATGCCGTTACTGCCATGGATGAACTCTGGAAGAGATACGAGACTCAGATGGATTATTACAAAGAGGCGCTGGAGTCTCTGGAGCATCTTCAGGTTGCCGAAAGATTCCTGTATTCTTTTAAACTCGGAACTTGTTGATTGCGTTAATCATCCGATTTGGGTAAAATTCAAAAGGGGGGGAAGAATAGCGTTTCTTTTATTAGGAGGATCTTATGAAAAAGAGTTTCTATGCAATTCTTACCCTGGTATTTCTTCTTATTTTCACAGGATGCAGTACTGCGCGTGAGCCTGCTGCAGATGACACGGACACCGAGGTGACGGAATCTGAATCCGATGATTCCCGCGATGATGAAGACGATGAATCTGAAGATGATGAGGATGTTCTCAAGAGCTGCAGCCTTAAATTGTATAATTCATCAAAACCCGAAACTGTTGAAGTTATCTTTTCCGGTTATTGCGAAGGTGACATAGCTAAACGCGTAGATATGGAAGATATCTACGATTTTGATTATTTCAGCAGCAGTGTGGTCGGGCTTGTCGGATCTCCGATAGAGGTTACCTTTGATAATGTAAAGGATGCTCAACTGAGTTTTGTTTACGATCCCGATGAGCTCAGAGGAATGCCGGAAACCAACTTCCTGCCGATGTATCATTCCTCAAACAATACCACTTTTCCTTTTCAGCCTATTGATGACGTTGAAGTGGATTCAGTAAATCATACAGTTACGATTCCTGCCAAGAAAGATGGAATATACCTTCTTGTAGATGTGTATCAGTGGTTTACAGCATGGGGCGTCGATGCGTCCGAATATGCGTATGATATCGATATGTCAAATTCGGAATCCGACTGGGAGAGAAGCACCGATACCGGAAGCATTATGGAACTGGCCGACAAACAGTGGGCTTATGATAACGCTCCGGAATTCCATGTATCTAATGCCGAGGAACTTGCGTCCGTTGTCTATTATGTAAATGCGTTCAGCGACGGAAGCGAGACTTATTCCATATACATAGAAGATGATATAGACCTTGAAGGCTATGACTGGAAGCCTATCGGTTGGACCGATATGGGAAATAATCATTGCTTCAGAGGACTTGTGGACGGAAAAGGTCATACCATAAACGGAATGCGTATCGTAGAACAAAAAGCTCAGGCCGGTTTTATCGGATACGGATTATTCGTTGAAATGAAGGATATCAGCTTCACCGATGCTTTAGTTTACTCCGAAAGAAGTGCCGGAATTGCCGGCGGTGAGATATATGGGACAACCACTTGGATAGGCGTTAATGTTCAAGGAGAAGTAGATTCAAGAAACGATGAATGCGGAGCCATCATAGCAATGGCATCCGGAGAATCATTCATAGATTGCAGTGCTGATGTCAAAAAGGACGGAGAGAGATACAACTATTTCACTTACGATGAAATGCTCAAATCAACCATGAAGGTTGTCGAGACATTTACCCTCACATTAAATGATGATTATTCGATCTCTCGAGATGATTTCGAAGGTTTCAGTAGTTTGCAGTGGCATATTGAACTTGACGGAGTGCAGATTCTCGAAAGAGGTGCCGATGATCCTTTTACCGGAGCACCCGAACTTACTCTGGATCCCGACCTTCAGTGGTTCAAGGGAAAAGAAGGAGTTCATACGATATATCTCCAGGCGTATCAGAACGGAGCTTATGTAAGAGTAAGCAATATCATTACATATGAGCTATAGAAGGAAAAGAAACAAATTTTTGGTATTCGCAGGCAGGTTTTTTCTGTGGGTTTTTGTCACCCTGCTCATAGGAATCTTTGGCCTGTATTCGATGCTGTTTTTAATCAATAGAGGTCCCTCGGAACATGTCAGGGACCTCTTTGTAGTTTCCGTGATGGAATCCAGTGCCGGAGGAATACTCGCCGAGATGTTTCTGAGTGACGAAGAGATTGCTAAGATCATGTCCCAAAATCGTGTCGAAGAAACCGCAGAAATTACCGACGCATCCCTCATAAATATACCTCAAAATTCTAATGACATATCGTCAACAAGTGCAGAAACCGCGGATTTATCAGGGGTTCAGGGCACAGGCGAAGAGCAGCCCGAATTCTTTTACGACGATCCGGACGGAGACGGAATCGAGCTTCATGAGGTTCACGGAACGACCTATTCGGGCATGATGATGATCGTTTATGACCCCTCCAGAGTAGTCGTTTCTGCCATTCCTCAGTTCTCTCACGGATACCACGGATGGACCCTCGAGCAGCACATCGAAAATAACGGTGCGGTTGCCGGAATAAACGGCGGCAAGTACGAAGACAATAACGGACTTGGTGCAGGAGCATGGCCTGAGGGGATCGTAATATCGGGCGGAGAACTCAGATGCGGAAATGACGGCGGAACCTACGGCGTCTACGGATTTGATGAAAACAATGTCCTGATAGTCGGTAAGATGACAGCCGCAAGGGCTATGGACATGGGGATAAGGGATGCTCTTACTTTCGGTCCTGCTTTAATAGTAAACGGAAATCCCGCAACACTTGCCGGTGCCGGCGGCGGACTCAATCCCAGAACGGCGATCGGTCAGCGTGCGGACGGAGCGGTTCTTTTACTTGTCATCGAAGGAAGAAAGACTTCTTCACTCGGAGCTTCGATGGCAGATCTAATAGATATATTTGTTGAATACGGCGCGGTTAACGCAGCCAATCTCGACGGCGGAATGTCGTCTTCCATGTTTTATAACGGAGAACAGATAGTTGATAACTGTACGGTGCGCGATACCAGACGTATCCCCACCGCTTTTGTAGTGCTTCCTTTGGAGCAGGATAATTAATGAGCAGTGAACCTGTCGAAGAATTAAAAGAAGACGCAAAGCCTAAGCGTAGCAAGGGTGCAAGGCTCTACAGGATCTTTCTTTTATCATGGATCCTGTGCCTTCTTGTTGTGCTTTCTGCCGGTTTAAGCAGGTTCTATGATTTTCTCGAAGGATACGAAACTGCATACAGAGCATCACTTCCGGAGAGCGTTGCGGCCGAACTTCTCGATATGTTCAGAACTCAGGATACGGGTTCTTTGTATGACATCGCAACGGAAAAGCCTATGCACGGCGAGTTTGAAACCAGGGAAGATGTTCTTATATATCTGAGGACCAATCTTCAAAACGGAGAGATAGTGCTTGAACCCGTTAGAAACGAGAGCACTGCGGACCATAACGTATTCCTCATCAATTCAGGTGATGTCACCGTTGCCAGGGCCGAGTATGTAAGGGAGCCCGTGGCGGACGTTCTCGATATCCCAAAGTGGGACCTTACTTCGCTATCTTTGTACGCCGATGAACCCGGGTCTATTCATATATCCGCACCCGAGAATGTAAAGCTGGTCATAAACGGGATCGAATATTCCGGAACCGGTGCGGATGGCGGAGAACCCGCCGCCCAGAGGATTGTCGGTGAATACGAAGATCTTCCCGACATGAAGGAATATGACATCGATGGCTTCTATTATCTTCCCGATGTGGCAGCGGTTTCCGAAGATGGGACGGCTGTTCCCGTTCTTTGTGATATGAATGCCTATACATATTTTGTGGATTACCCCAGGGACTGCGAGTACCGCGAGGAAGTTGAAGCTATCGCCAAAGAAGCCGTGGGAGCGTACGCAAATTTTGTATCCGGCGATCTGTCCCAGGCTGAGCTTAAGAAGTATTTTACGGAGGATAACATCTTCCTTTATTACATGTCACATGCGGAACTCAAGTGGTTTACCAGGCACCTTGCATCCGAGATTCACAGCGCGGAGGTCAAGGATTTCATCGCATACTCCGATGATGTCTGCTATTGCGAGGTTATTGTCGAGCAGTATCTGACCATGGAATGGGGACCCAGAGAGCCGGAAGTTATCACCACCGACGGTAAGTTTTATTTTGTAAAACAGAACGGTGAATGGAAGGTCCTGGGCATTGAATTTTAATAGAGTTTCCTATATCGCAATTTGTGCAATTTGAGTGGCACAATTTGGTTATCTTTTTCCGAAAGGAATGTGATAAAATCGTTTTCGTAGGTCCCCATTTTGTAAGGGGAAGAAAGTGTACAGGAGGTACAATATGATTAATGTTCCCAAAGTTCGAGTAGGAATTGTGGCTGTAAGCCGCGACTGCTTCCCCGAGTCACTTGCAGTTAACCGTCGCAAGGCGCTTGTAGAGGCATATACCAAGAAATATGATGCAGCAGACATTTACGAATGCCCTATCTGCATCGTTGAGAGCGAGATCGACATGGTTAACGCTCTTGAAGACGTTAAGAAGGCAGGATGTGAGGCTCTTTGCGTATACCTCGGAAACTTCGGTCCCGAGATTTCTGAGACTCTCCTTGCTAAGCACTTCGACGGACCTAAGATGTTCTGCGCTGCAGCTGAAGAGAGCCAGGGCGACCTTCAGGACGGCAGAGGAGATGCTTACTGCGGAATGCTCAATGCAAGCTATAACCTCCACCTTAGAAACGTTAAGGCTTATATTCCCGAGTATCCTGTCGGCGACGCTGAAGATTGCGCTGACATGATCCACGATTTCCTTCCCATCGCAAATGCAGTTTATGCTCTTAATAACCTTAAGATCATTTCTTTCGGTCCCAGACCTCACAACTTCCTTGCTTGTAACGCTCCTATCCAGCAGCTTTACAACATGGGCGTAGAGATCCAGGAGAATTCAGAGCTTGACCTTTTCGAGAGCTTCGTAAAGCACGAGGGAGACGAGAGAATCCCTGCTAAGGTTAAGGAAATGGCTGACGAGCTCGGCGCAGGTAACAAGAAGCCCGAGATTCTCGAGAAGCTTGCTCAGTATGAGCTTACTCTCCTTGACTGGATCGAGGCTAACAGAGGATACAGAAAGTATGTTGCCATCGCAGGAAAGTGCTGGCCTGCATTCCAGACCATGTTCAAGTTCGTTCCCTGCTATGTAAACAGCCGTCTTACCGGAATGGGAATTCCCGTATCTTGTGAGGTTGATATCTACGGATGTCTCTCCGAGTTCATCGGACAGATCGTCAGCGGCGATATCGTTACCCTTCTCGATATCAACAATTCCGTTCCCAAGGATATGTACAACGAGTCCATCAAGGGCAAGTTCGATTATTCGCTTACCGATACCTTCATGGGCTTCCACTGCGGAAATACCTGCACCAAGAAGCTTTGCAGCAACTATGAGATGAAGTATCAGAAGATCATGGCCAGAGCACTTCCTGTTGAGGTTACCAACGGAACTCTCGAAGGAGACATCGCTCCCGGCGACATCACCTTCTACAGACTTCAGTCCACTTCTGACGGCAAGCTTAAGGCTTACGTTGCAGAGGGAGAAGTTCTTCCCGTTGCTACCAAGTCCTTCGGCGGAATCGGTGTATTCGCTATCAAGGAGATGGGACGTTTCTATCGCCACGTGCTTATCGAGAACAACTTCCCTCATCACGGAGCTGTTACATTCGCACACAACGGAAAGGCTCTCTACGAGGTATTCAAGTATCTCGGAGTTGAGGCTCTCGGATATAATCAGCCCGCATCACTTCCTTATCCCACCGAGAATCCTTTCAAGTAATCTTTAATGATTAATTTGAACTGCCCGAGCCAAACGACTCGGGCAGTTTTTTTAGGAGATAACATGAATCATTTTTCTTATAAACCTTCCGGTGTTTGTTCCCAGAAGATCGATTTCGACATCGACGAAGAGAACAAGCTTCACAATGTAGTTTTCACCGGAGGCTGCAACGGCAATCTTAAAGCAATCGGAAGATTGGTCGAAGGCAAAGACGCTTCTGAGATCGCAACGATCCTTAAGGGAAACATCTGCGGAGTCAGAGGAACATCCTGCGCCGACCAGTTCTCCAAAGCAATCGAATCAGTAATGTAATGTGACAAGGGGTCAGGCCCCTTGTCACTTTTTTATAGCGTAAGATAAGGCTGTTATGGTAACATATATCCATAGTTCACTGCCCGCGAGTGATGCAGGCACCTCGGGCGGATAATCAACCTGCAACAGGGGGAGCAATATGAAGGTACGAAGAATCAGTCTTACCTTGCAGATCTTGTTGATCAATGTTGTCATTCTTGTTGTTGCTACTGCCGTTCTCGGAACCATATCGGTCAATCAATCAGCCTCCGCAATGGATCATCTTATAAAGCAGAGAATGATGGACATCGCCAATACCGCTGCTGCGGAAATTGACGGTGATGTTCTTGATGCACTTGAAGACGGAGATCAGGAAACTGCCGAGTATGCATCGGTTCTTGAAGACCTTGCCGCATACAGGGATAATACAGATCTTGAGTATATCTATTGTATGGAAAAGAGCGGCAACGGTTTTATTTTCACCGTGGATGCTGACCCCGAGGAACCTGCGGACTGGGGCGATGAGGTAGAAATTACGGATGCTCTTGTGACTGCCGGAAACGGAAAGGGAGCGGTTGACGATGAACCTTACGCAGATGAGTGGGGCAATCACTACAGTGCTTACAGCCCTGTATTTACTTCATCCGGAAAGGTAGCCGGTGTCGTAGGTGTCGACTTCAGCGCAGACTGGTACGATGAACAGATTGCTTCAAATATCCGTACGGTTGTATTTACCAGTCTGATCATTTTAGCGGTAAGTATTCTGGCAATCCTTTTCCTCAGCTCCAGAATCAATAAGGGATTCAAGACTCTTAACAATAAACTCAGTGATATTGCAGACGGATCCGGAGACCTTACCAAGAAGATCGAGATCTCATCAGGTGATGAGTTTGAAGTTATTGCCGGCAATATGAATACCTTCATCGATCAAATAAGGGATATCGTATCCGGTGTAAAAAATAACGTCGACGTATCCGTGGAAGGTTCCAGAGAA
This sequence comes from uncultured Lachnospiraceae bacterium, assembly GCA_902794095.1. Lineage (GTDB taxonomy): Bacteria > Bacillota > Clostridia > Lachnospirales > Lachnospiraceae > AC2028. The sequence continues at coordinate 178,059 of CADBFZ010000004.1, forward strand.
CTTACGGATATTACCGAAAGAGCATCCGAGACAATGAACGAGCTCTCTAATGCCATTTCGGGAGTTTCCAGCGGAGCGCTTCAGCAGGCAGAGGATGTTAACAGCGCATCCGATAATGTAAAGACCATAGTCGAGCGTCTGTCCGAGATGTCCGAAACCGTTGAGACTGCAGAAGAGTGCACCAAGAGCATGGCGGACAATTCCAATTATGTGTCCAAGACCTTTGAGGAATTGATTGCTTCGATCCAGGAATCCATGAGAGAGCTTGCTCAGGTTACGGACGGAATGGCCAATGTCGGAAACTTCGTAGAGGAAGTTACCAACGCAGCAGATGTCATCAACTCGATCGCAAATCAGACAAATCTCCTGTCACTGAATGCGTCCATTGAGGCTGCAAGAGCAGGGGAAGCAGGACGCGGATTTGCGGTTGTCGCAGAGGAAATCGGGAAACTCGCAGTTCAATCCAACGAGTCATCAGCTTCCATTAAGACGATCATGGATGAGCTCAAAACCCAGACAGATAAGACCATTGGGCTGGTTACAAAGCTTAATGACGTTATGTCAAAACAGGAAACTACCAGTATGAACTCCAAAGAATCCCTTACGACCCTGTTTGACGACATTAGCAGTACCAGGGAGAATTTCGAAACCATTAAAGAGAACGTTGATGATATCAATAATGTATGCAACATTCTTAATGATTCGATAAGCAGCTTGTCAGCAATCTCGGAAGAGAATGCATCCTCGGCCGAGATCACCGCAAATGCATGCACCGAAATCACCGATATCATTAACAACGTTTCCGAGAGGGCTGACAACATTAAGAATCAGTCCGATGACCTGGGAAATATGGTCGGAAAATACAAAGTATAAAAGGCGAATTAAAATGATGTGATAAGGGGTCGGACCCTCTGACACACCCTGCGGTGTATCAGAGGGTCCGACCCTTTTGCCACCTATTGTATACCCCTCTAAAAAATGGTAAAATGTGCGGGATTCGGGCAAACCTACACCACGGAGAAAAGAAATGAGTTCATCGTTAACTGCCCCGGAGCCTATAATCGAGCTTCGGAATGTCACTAGGAGGTTTGATGACAACGGGTTCATCGCCGTTGATAACTTCAATCTCTCGATTGAAAGAGGCGAGTTCGTCACATTCCTCGGACCATCCGGTTGTGGTAAGACCACGACTCTCAGAATGATCGCCGGTTTCGACAGGCCTACAAGCGGTCAGATCTTACTCGGAGGCAAGGATATCTCTAAGCTTCCGCCCAACAAGCGCCCCGTTAATACGGTTTTCCAGCGCTATGCACTTTTCACTCACATGAATATCTACGATAATATCGCCTTCGGTCTTAAGCTTAAGAAGATGGACCGTGAGGAGATAGACAAGAAGGTCAAACATGTTCTTGAAATGGTCGACCTTGAAGGCTTTGAGGAAAGAAGCGTTGCAACTCTTTCCGGCGGTCAGCAGCAGCGTATCGCTATAGCCCGTGCACTTGTCAATGAGCCCGAGATACTTCTCCTGGATGAGCCTCTTGGCGCACTCGATCTCAAGATGAGAAAAGAGATGCAGATAGAGCTTAAGTCCATGCATGATAAGCTCGGCATTACTTTCATATATGTAACTCATGATCAGGAAGAAGCTCTGACCATGTCCGATAAGATCATCGTCATGAACGGCGGACAGATCCAGCAGATCGGAACTCCCGAGGATATCTACAACGAGCCCAAGAACGCTTTCGTAGCGGACTTCATCGGCGAGAGTAATATTTTCAAAGGAATCATGACCGGTAAATTAAAGGTTAGATTCTGCGGCGGAGAATTCGATTGTATGGACGATGTTCCCGAGGGAACCCAGGTCGATGCCGTTGTTCGTCCCGAGGATGTTATCTTAACCGCGCCCGATAAAGGAACCGTTAAGGGTGTTGTTACCAATGTCGTATTCAAGGGAATCCATTATGAGATAACCGTTGAAAGCGGCAAGAATGAGATGGTGATCCAGTCCACCAAAACTCCCAAGGTAGGAGAAGAGGTCGGAATGTGCCTTGAACCCGACGGAATCCACATCATGATTGCAGAAGATCACACCACAAGATTCGATGCGGATATCACTGACGAGTACGGTCTTGAATATAACGGAAAAGAAATCGAAGCCGATATCACTCAGATAATCAAGGGTTCGTCTCTTAAGGACGGCATTCTCAAGGATTCTTCAGGAGAAACCGTAAGACCCGAGAACATCAAGATTCATATCTCCATCGAACCTGCGGATATCGAACTTACCGATGATGCCGAGAAGGGACTTACCTCCGGCGAGATCATCAACCTTATATATAAAGGAGACCATTACAGCTATGTCATCCGTACCGCAAGAGGCCATGATCTGATCGTAGATGATGAGTACCTTTGGAACCTCGGAGACATAGTCGGTCTTATCATGCCCGCGGATAAGATGACCTTTACACTTGCTAAATAACAGGAGAAAACAATGAAGGGAACATTTCAGAGGAAATACTTAGGTATTCCTTATGCGCTGTATCTCCTGGTATTTGTGGTCATGCCGCTTATCGTCATCGTTAAGTATGCATTTACCGATGCAAGCGGAAAACCAGGAATCGGCAATTTCATAAACTTTTTCACGGATCCGAATACACTGGGAACTCTCATGTATTCGCTCTTCCTTGCATTTGCCACGACTTTGATATGCCTGCTTATCGCATATCCCGCGGCTTATGCCCTCGCCATGAGCAAGATCTCTTCAAAGGGTGCAATCCTTATGCTGATGATCATGCCCATGTGGATCAACTTTACCCTTCGTATCACCGCTCTCAAAGAGCTTCTTACTATGATCGAAGGTAATCTTGCTCTTTACCCATTTATCAATTCTGTCATAGGTATGACTTATGACTTCCTGCCCTTTATGATCCTTCCCATCTACAATCAGATTTCAAGGATTGACAAGAGCCTTCTTGAAGCGGCATCGGACCTCGGCGCAGATCCCGTTCAGGCATTTTTAAGAGTGCTTCTTCCTCTTTCAATGCCCGGCGTTATCAGCGGTATCTCAATGGTATTCTTACCTGCCATGACCAACTATGTCGTTCTCGATATGCTCTACAACAGCACCTACATCATGGGCAGCCTTATCGGAAGCTACTTCTCAGCATATGACTGGCACGGCGGATCCACCATTTCATTGATCCTGCTTGCTATCATCTGCATCTTCACCATCGTAGTCGGCGGTGAGGATGAAGGAAAGACTGTGAGAGGAGGATCTGTATTATGAAAAAGAAACAGGTATTGACTCCGCTCATACTCCTCATAGTCCTTCTTCTTATCTATGCTCCCATTTTGATCCTTGCATTCTACAGCTTTACCGATGCATCGACCATAGGACAGAAGGCAAGCTTCTCGCTTCAAAACTACGTAACACTTTTCACGACGCCCGAACTTTCCGAGATGATCAGAGGTACTCTTTTCCTTGCGGTAGGAGTTGCTGTCATTTCAACAGTGCTGGGAACTTTAGGTGCGCTCGGCTCTTTCTATTCCAAGCCTGCCACCACTTCCGTATACCGCCTTGTTAATCAGGTGCCCGTTGTCAATGCGGATGTAGTTACCGGCTTTTCCGTATGCATACTTCTGGTAATCGTATTCGGAATTAACAAGGATACCTTCTTCCCTCTTGTTGCGGGACAGACAGTTATCTGTGCTCCTTTCGTATATCTCTCGGTATACCCCAAGCTGGGCCAGATGGATCCTTCCATTTATGAAGCAGCACTCGATCTTGGTGCATCACCTTCCGTTGCTGTTAGAAAGGTTGTTATCCCTCAGATCATGCCCGGAATCGTATCCGGATTTGTAATGGCGGTAACACTTTCCCTCGATGATTATTTCGTAGCAACCTACACCAAGCCCGCTTCATTTGATACCATTTCAACTTATGTAGTTAATGCAACCAGAGGCTCACAGACCGACATCAAGACAGCTCTCTGGGCGCTTTCCACTGTTATCTTTGCAATCGTTTTGATCATCTGCGTAGGAATGAACAGAAGCAGCGTAAGCAAGGATAAGAAGAAAGTAAATAAGATGAGGAGGGCAAACGCATGAAGATGTTTAAGAAGATCTCCTCTAAGATTTTTGCTGCGTTTCTTGCCGGTTCTCTTTTGGCAGGAATCGTAACCCCCATTCCTGCAGAGGCTGCGGAGAATGTCATCACCATCAGGGTATGCAACTGGGAAGAGTATATCGACGAAGGCGGATGGGATGAAGATGAAGTCATCGACCTTGAGTCCGGAGATATATTCGGAGAAAATGCACTCTACGAAGATTTCGAGGAGTGGTATTACGAAACCTACGGACAGAGGGTAAAGGTAGAGTACAGCTGCTTCGGAACCAACGAAGAGCTCTACAACATGCTTACTTTAGGTGATGAGTTTGATCTTGTTGCTCCTTCCGAGTACATGATCATGAAACTGATGTCCGAGGATAGACTTGTTCCTTACAGCGAAGAGTTTTTCAACGAGGACAACGAATACAACTACTACATCAGAAACGTTTCTCCTTTTATCAGAGAGACTTTTGAGACCAATGAGATTAACGGCGAGTACTGGAGCGAGTATGCAGCATGCTATATGTGGGGAGTTCTCGGATTCCTCTACAATCCCGAATATCTCACTGCCGAAGAGGTTTCCACATGGAAACTTCTCGTAAATGATAACTACACCCGTCAGATCACTACCAAGGACAATGTGCGTGACAGCTACTTTGCGGCTCTGGGCGCACTTAAGGGCGATCTGTTCCTTAGCGAAGAATTTTTAAACAATCCCGATTATCACGAAAGACTCGGAGAAGAGATGAACGATACTTCCGAGGAAACCGTGGAAGCCGCTCTTGAGTACCTTCAGAGAGTTAAGGATATCGTGTATTCTTTTGAAACCGATTCCGGAAAAGCAGACATGGTAACCGGTAAGATCTACTCCAATCTTCAGTGGTCCGGTGATGCGGTTTACTCCATGGATCTTGCAGAGGAAGAGGATGTGTACCTTGCATATGCCGTTCCCGAAGAGTGCACAAACCTTTGGTTCGACGGATGGGTAATGCTTAAGGACGGAATTGACGGTGATGCTCAGAGACAGCAGGTTTGCGAAGCTTTCGTAAACTTTCTTTCAAGGCCTGACAATGCTGTCAGAAATATGTACTACATCGGTTACACCTCATCAATTGCCGGAGGAACCGACGGAGACCAGATCTTCGAGTATATCGACTGGAATTATTCTGCTGATGAAGATGAAGAAGAAACCGCAGAGTATGATTTCGGATATTTCTTCGACGGAAGCGAAGGCGGAGATTACGTACTCACTGTTCCCGAAGATCAGACATACCGACAGCTCTTTGCACAGTATCCTCCCAAGGAAGTTACGGACAGAAGTGCGGTCATGAGATATTTTGATACCGAGGCAAATGCCCGTATCAATCAGATGTGGATCAACGTCAGATGCTTTAATATCGGCAAAATAAAAGCTGCCGGTTGGGCAGCTATAATACTACTGGCTATATTGGCTGTAGCAGGTATAGTGATAATGAAGCTTGGAGACAAGAAAGCGAAAGTTAATCGTCGTCCTCTTCAGCACCAATAACACCGCTTACGACTGAAGTAACTGCGGAAACGACAACAGCTGCGATAATAACAACGAGCAGTCCGCCTGCAAGTACCAAAAAGATTCCTGATTCCATAAGATACTCCTTTTTGCGTTTCTTACGCGAGTTTCTTTGACAAGGAATATTTTAACATGGGGGACGGAAAAGTACAATAAAGGCATTTTTGCCAATGGCGTAAAGTCAGTAAAATACAGTGATTCAAAGCTCTTCGGGGTATTCCCGGAGAGCTTTTTTTATGCAGGGTGACGAAATTGCCGCTTTAGACAATTTTAAGTTGACCTTCCCGAGCACGCTGATGTAAAGTTGTGCTCACCATCAGTTTGGGCAGTTAAAAAAACTGCCCTTTTATCATGTCTAAAAATGCGGGCAGTATTACAGGTGATCAAATGACTAATACTACTGAAAACGCCCGCGATCTCCTTGAATCCCTGACCGATGAATACATATCGCGCAAAGGGAATGAACTAATCTTACTCAGACGCGGAGTTATTACCAAAGAAAAATTCATGGCGGATGCCGGGGATTATATCCTGTCCAGATTCGGAGGGGATGTCTCGCTTAAGGATACGCTGATCAAAGAATTCGAGGAGTATATCTTCGGATATTCCATCCTTACGCCTCTTATAGATGACCCCGAAATCTCGGATATCAGGGTTACGGCCCACAACTCCATTCGCATTAAAAGAGCAGGAAAGAGGGTCGGCGCCCCGGTTTCTTTTGCATCCGAAAAAGAATACCTTCGCTTCATCGACCATATCGCGGCCAGAAATCAGGTCAGCGTATCCAATCTGTCAGCGATACAGAGATTTACCGACAGTGCATCACACCCGGATTTTATCCTGAGGTTTACGGTGTGCATGCCCATAGTCAACACTTACGACGAGCCATATCTGTGCATCAGAAAAGTCCCCAGGTCTTTCCCTCTTTTAAAGGATCTTGTGGATAAAGGAGTGCTTGATGAAAAGAGTGCGAGGATACTGACACTCAGGTTCAGGATGGGTTCGACTCTTATCTGCGGAGGAAATTCCTCGGGGAAGACCACACTTCTTAATGCGTTAAAAGAAACCATTCCGGATGACACCGCGGTGATGGTTGTGCAACAGGCTGATGAACTTACCACCATGTATCACCCGGATATGATGTTCCTTCATTCGGTGCCTCCAAGTGCTGAAAGCATGGCTTCATATGATCTTGCACACCTTAGCATCGCGGGACTGACCATGGATGTTGATTTCTTCATAGTGGGCGAGATCAAAGGTTCCGAAGCTTTGTATATCTTAAACGCAGCTTGTACGGGGCAGATATGTGCGGGAACTATTCATTCCACATCGGCTATGAGAGCACCGGATAAGCTGGTTGATTATGCCATGTATGAAAGCAGGTATTCGAGGAATGAACTTATGAGAATGATGGATACTTTCAAAACTCTGATCTTCATGAAAGATTACAAAGTTGCAAATGTCTATGCATGCAAGGGTTGGAATGAAGAAAGGAGAGAACTTGATTATGAACGTATTTTGTAGCGTGTGCGTATTTATCATGCTGGCAGCCGGATTCTACACTTTGATGGAAAAATCCAGAGCTTCTGAAAACATAAGAAAAGCTGCGATTCTCATGGCTGACAGGATAGATAAAAACGAAGCCAAAAGCGCGGTCGAAAGAAGAAAGAGGCTGAAGGAAAGAACTGAGGAAGAAGGCTTGGTTGCAAGGCTGGACAGAGCTCTTACATACAGCTGCATCAAAATGAGATACCCGCGTATGACAGCTGAGAAGTTTATCGCAGGCCTTAGTGTGGCATCCGCTCTTGTCTTGATTGTCACAGGGATAACTGCCGGTTTTGCTGCATCACTTATTACGTGCGGAGTCTTCCTTTCGCTTGTTTATATATGCATCAGATGTCTTGAAATCTCAGCTCTTAAGAAAACGGGCGACGATCTTCCGAGACTTCTTGATCTGCTCGGGTCCTTTGCCGTATCCGGTGCGGTATATTCGAATATCTTCGGGCAGATAAGCATATACATGAATGAACCTTTAAGAAGCGTATTTGATGAGTGCGAAGCTGAAGGAAGAATGAGCGGTGACATATCCATGGCACTTTTATCCATGGCGGATAAGATCGAGCATCCCCAGTTCAAACAGCTGATCAGAAATATGGAGATCACATCAAGGCACGGAGAAGACATCACCGGACTTGTTAATTCCACCAGAAGGAGCCTTAGGGATTACATAAGAGAAGCTTCGCTACGGAAAACCATGCTTAGGGAATCTGCGATAAACATGATCCTGCTTCTGGTTATGAGCCTTGCCGTTCTTGCAATAACCGCATCGCTTTCGGAGACGACGGTTAAGGATGTGATACTCGGTAGCATTCCGGGGAGAGTTACGATCGGCGTTATGGCCGGAGTCTTTCTGATGTATTTCGGTCAGGCCACGAAATTATACAAGTGAGGTTTTTATGAATTTACTGATGCATTATCAGACCATATCGATGGTTCTGGCATTTATGACAAGCGCCCTGGCATCTTCCGTCGTATACAGACTTCTGTATCCGGGTAAGGGATTTGTTTACAGGAAGGGCACGGAGTTTGCGGGAATGATCAGGGCGCGAAAAGAGGGCTCTGTGTATGAGAAGGTGGAAAGCTGGCTCAGAAAAAACGGCGCATCCTATCACATCGGGAAAAGTATAGATCCGGGAAGACTTGCAGGTCTTTGCATTGTAATGGGTTGCGCAGGATTCTTGGCAGGCATGAGCGTGTCGGGACCAATGGGACTTTTGCTTGGAGCGATGCTTGCCATGGCACTTCCCCTTGCGATTCCTGCACTTAACAGAGCGGATTCCAAGGCAATGCTTTCCGATATCAGGCTTATATATCACAGCCTGGGAGTGCAGATAAAAAGCGGAGTGTATGTGACGGACGCACTAGCGGAATGTTCCACATCTGTCAGAAACAAAAGGCTTAAAGGTGCACTGTCGGAGTTTTATGCCGACGTGATCATGAAATCGGATATCTATTCATCACTTGAAAGATTCAGGTCTTCTTTTGATGACAGATATATAGATTCACTATGTATCACCGTGGTCCAGGCACTTGAGTCCGGGCAGGCGGTGGAACTCCTCGAAGATATCGCAGAGCAGGTAAAGGATATGGAGGAGGAAGTTTTTGAATCAAGGAAAGCATCCCTGGACAGATTGCTGACACTCAGCCAGCTTCTGGTTCTTGGCGCGGTTCTTGCCACAGCTCTTTATACATGTGTCATGTACATGATGCAAAGAGCGGTGGGGTTCAGATGAGGGGATTGTATCTGAATAATTGTTTTGAAAGGAGTATTTGAAATGAAAGATTTTGAGAAAGTTGTAAAGGCAGCAATGCATAAGGAAAAGGGACTCGACGGAATTCTTGTTACCATCGGGCTTTGTATCATCGCACTTTTACTGTGCGTTGTTATGAGGGATTCGCTTACCGAATTTATTCAAACGATTGTTGCGGAGATGACCAATTCGGCTAAGGGAATCCTCAGCACTCCCAGTGCATTTTCATTCAGCCCCATGTACTTCTGAGGGAAAGCTTTATGAATGAACAATGTGATAAAAAACTTCCCGGACTTAAGAGTCCCGGCTCTGTGGGTGACGTGATGCCCATGTGCATCTTTGTAATCTGTATCGCTTTTGTGATGATCTCTTTTGCAGACTGCGTAAGAGTGATCAATGTGAAATCCTCCGTGTCCCAGATATCGAGACAGTACATTCTTAAGATGGAGACATACGGATATCTTACAGGTGAAGACAGGGATGATCTTGTGAGCGCCCTGTCGGGTGCGGGGCTTGAAAACATATCGCTTGCGGGTACGGACATGTCTGAAGTCGGATACGGAAATAAGATAAGTCTTTATATACACGGAACTACGGAGGCGGGTTATGAGATCAATGAATTCAGAACATCAACCGCGAAGTATTAACCGAGAAAAAGGTCAGGCGGAATATGTTCTCGGAATGTATGCACTTATCTTTGTGATGGTCCTTGCACTTGCTTCTCTTCAGATAATGCAATACAAAGCAGATTCCGACATCACGGAAGATGCCCTGGCTGCATCCGCACTTGCGGCACTTGATATAGATCCGTACAGATACGGAGCAGATCATAAGCTTGTAATAAACGATCCCGCAGGCTGCCTTGAAATATTCAAGGATGCACTTAAGGGGAACATGAATCTTGATAATCTCTACAGGCCTGCGGATGGGAATACGTCTTATATTTCGGGCGTGGTTACCATAGAGGATTTCAGGATATATCTGGTGGATGCGGATACCGTAACGGAATATAGGATTACCGATTTCGGATCTGTGCAAACAATAGGGATATACGGAGAGATGAAAACACCCGGCGGACAGACGGTAAAGTCTGCCGGATGTTATGCAGCAATCTCTTATGATACGGATGGTTTTCTCGGGATAAAAGCCCATGCGTATAAAGACGCTTATGCGGAGATGATAGCCGATCCTTCGAGAATACGTGAATAATTGAGAGGAACTTACAGTAATGAAAAACAAAAATAAAACGCAGACAAAGTACGGACTTGTAATTGCCGCACTTCTTACTGCGGCTGCAACTTTTGCGATAATGACTTATTTTCAGAGACAGGCATTGTCTGACTTTGAGAAGAAAGATATATACGTGGCACTATCTGATATACCTCGCGGAACGGTAATAACCGAGGAGAATGCATCGGTGTATATGACCGTTAAGAGCGTTGATGCCGGATGCATTCCTGAGTCCGCTTTATCCGATGTGGGGATGATAAACGGATTGTCACCTGCATTTGATATAAGCGAAGGAACACTTCTTACGACAGGTATGTTTACAGATGCGGATGATGTTTTATCCGAGATGGAATCACCTGTTCTTGCGGGATTTAAAACGGACGATATGTCCAAGGCAGTCAGCGGCGTGCTCAGAGCAGGGGACCGTATAGATATTTATTCCTCCGATCCTGAAACGGGGGAGGGCAGACTTCTATGCTCGAATGTGTATGTTGAATGCGGATATGATTCTTCCGGAGGCGTGGCAAGCGGTAATTCCACTGCAGTTCTGTTTAACATCTATCTGGAAAGCAAGGATGCACTTGCTTTTTATGAAGGACTCAGGACGGGGACTCTTTACGTGGTCAGAAAATGTCTGTGATCATATGCACGGCTGTATTTCTGACATGCCTTATAACTGCAAGCATTTCGGACATTCGTACAAAAGAGGTTTCGGATATAGTCTGGTGGATAGCACTTGCGGATATCATAGTATATGAATTGTTATCTCAAGAGTCTTTAAAAGCATGGCCTTTATTCGAGAGCCTTTTGATTATTTTTATACAACAGAAGATCATGAGCAGGTATTACGGCAGGGCTGACAGCCATGCCTTTTCCTGCTGTGCTCTGTTTTGGGCGGTATCCGGAAAGTGCCTTGAGATGCATGTTCTTCACATGACAGTGTCTCTTGTCCTATTAACAGCGGTGCAATTTGCCCGGCATAATATCGGTCCTGCGTGGAAACTAAAAATCCCAATCGCGTTTATTCCGTATATTTCCGTCTCTTTTACCCTTGTTCAAACCGCCTCTAATATTGTTAAATAAGCCGTTTTTGTGATAAAATATTCTATGTATGCTCGTATCACATAAACGGCTTTTTGCTGCGTCTTCCGGGAGGACATTTCTTATGACGATATCTTGCGTAATGATAGTCAAAAATGAAGAGAACATCCTTGCAAGATGCCTTGACAGTATCAAGGATCTTATGGATGAGATTGTCATTGTTGATACCGGCTCTATCGATAAGACCAAGGACATTGCGCGTAAGTATACGGATAAGATATATGACTTTGCATGGACGGGTGATTTCTCGGATGCGAGAAATTTTGCATTCTCCAAAGCTACATGTGATTACATTTATTCCGCAGATGCGGATGAGATACTCGACGAAGCTAACCACGAGAAGTTTGCGAATATGAAAGCAATCCTTCCCGAGGAAGTCGAGATAGTACAGATGCGCTACGGCAATCAGCTTGAGCATTCGACGGTCTATAATTTCGATGAGGAATTAAGACCCAAGATGTTCAAACGCTTAAGACAGTTTGTATGGCAGGATCCCGTTCATGAGATGATCAGACTCGATCCCGTCATCTATGACAGTGATATCGTCATCACTCATAAACCCGAAGCAAATCACGGAAGCAGAGATCTTGAGATCTTCTCCAAATCTACCACGGGCGGCGGACAGCTTAGCAAGAGACTCTTTGATATGTATGTCAGAGAACTTTTCATGGCCGGCACCGAAGATGATTTCAGAAATGCACTTCCTTACTTTGTTGCATGTGCGGGTGATACGAACCTGGATCCCGACAGCGTTAACAAGGCTTGCCTTGTGATCGCGCATATAGCAAGAATCCATGGCGACATCGTTTTATTTTTCAAATACATCACCAAGACAATGGCAACCGATCCTTCGTCAGAGGTATGTATGGAACTGGGCCTTTTCTATGAGAGGATCCAGGATTTCGAAGAAGCTGCGATCTGGTATTACAATGCAGCGTTCGAGACACTTCCTTCAATCTACATAAAATCCGCCGGCAAAGATGCTGCCGAAGGACTTAAGAGAGTATATGAGCAAATGGGCATGCCCGAGGTGGGCCTGCAGTTTGCGGAAGATATAGAGGCAAAATCATGAACTGGGAATCAAACGTCAGAAAAGTAGTACCTTATGTTCCGGGCGAGCAGCCTTCCGGAAAAGTAATCAAGCTCAATACCAATGAGAATCCTTATCCTCCCGCTCCCGGTGTGGAGGCACTTCTTAAAAACTATGATGTATCCGTTCTGAGGAAGTACCCTCAGCCCGATTGCCGCACACTTGTAGAAGCTCTTGCGGCAAAATATAACGTAAAGCCCTCGCAGGTTTTTGTCGGTGTAGGTTCCGATGATGTTCTTGCGATGGCTTTTCTTACTTTTTTCAATTCTGATAAAAGTATTCTTTTCCCGGATATTACTTATTCATTCTATGATGTCTGGGCTTCGCTTTTTAAGATTCCTTATAAGCAGATTCCGCTTGATGATGATTTCAAGATTGTCACAAGTGATTACAAAGCAGAAAACGGTGGAGTCGTAATTGCCAATCCCAATGCTCCCACCGGAGTGTTCATGGGACTTGACGGTATCAGAGAAATTCTTGATGCAAACCGCGACGTCGTATGTATCGTTGATGAAGCATATGTTGATTTCGGTGCGGAAAGTGCACTCAGCCTTCTTCCCGAATACGACAATCTTCTTGTGATCCAGACATTCAGTAAGTCAAGATCAATGGCAGGTCTTCGAATCGGATATGCCATCGGTTCTGAGACCATGATCAAGTATCTGAACGACGTTAAGTACTCATTCAACTCATACACCATGACCGCCCTTACTCTTGAACTGGGAGCAGAGGCTGTAAGAGATGATGAGTATTTCAAGGCAACCTGCGAGAAGATTATCAAGACTCGTGAGAATCTGAAAGTGCAGCTTCGCGAGCTCGGTTTTGATTTCCAGGATTCCAAGACCAATTTCATATTTGCAAAGCACAAATCTGTTTCGGCAGAGTATATTTTTACGGAGCTTAAGAAGAGAAATATCTATGTCAGATATTGGAATAAGCCCCGTATAAGCGAGTATCTCAGAATAACCGTCGGAACGGATGAAGAATGTGACACGCTTGTCGTAAATCTCAAGGAAATAATTGCTCAAGGAGAGAAATAAAAAATGGGTTCTTTAGCAAAAGCTATTGCGCAGCAATTTGCGCAGAATACGATGACACAGTATTTCGGATGCTTCATTATTTCGATGATACCTCTTATCGAACTCAGGGGAGCTATCCCGATAGCATACTGGTTCAGGGGAATGAATCCCGAGTTCAATATCGTTATCGGATATGTGATTATTGCGATCGGAAATATGATTCCCGTTCCGATCATCTTTTTCTTCGCAAGAAAGGTTCTTGAATGGGGAAAGGATAAGCCGGTGATCGGCAAGTTTTTCACCTTCTGCCTGGAAAAAGGACATAAGGGTGGGGAGAAGTTACAGGCCAAAGCAGGACGCGGACTTTTTGTTGCACTTCTCCTTTTTGTAGGTATCCCTCTTCCCGGCACGGGAGCATGGACCGGTACACTTGCAGCTTCACTTCTCGATATGAAGTTTAAGGAGAGCATTACAGCCGTCATGCTCGGAGTTGCTCTTGCAGGCGTGATAATGGGAGTTGCTTCTACACTTGTCTCCAGTGCGATATTCTAAAGCATTGATTTTTCTTGCAGTCGGATGGATTTATGAACTCTGATGAAAAGCACATAACAAATTCATATCAGGCATTTGCTTCGGTATATGACGAGCTGATGTGCGATGTACCTTACGATGCGTGGACCGAGAGAATCGACCGCGATATCAAAAGGTACGGCATAAGCAAGACCAAAACTGAATGCACGAGAGACCTCGAAAGCGAAGAAGCACTTCTTGAAAGCGAGAGAAATCTTGTTATGGATCTCGGATGCGGAACAGGCATCGTTACCAGAAAGCTTCATGACATGGGATATGATGTCTTCGGAATAGATTCATCCCCCGAGATGCTTACGAGAGCATTTGATTCGGATGAAGACAGAGGAATCATGTATCTGAATCAGGACATGAGAGAACTCGACCTTTATTCCACCATCGGAAGTGCAATCTGTATATGTGACAGCTTAAACTACCTTGTAGCGGATGAAGACCTTGATGAAGCTTTTAGCGGCATTTCGAAATTTCTTTATCCCGGCGGAGTATTTATCTTCGACTGTAATACTTCTTACAAGTACAGAGAATCAATCGGTGAATCCACTATCGCGGAAGCCGGAGAAGATGTTTCTTTTATCTGGGAGAATTATTACGACGAAGAAGAAAATGTTAATGAATACGATCTTACTCTTTTTATCAAAAGGGAAGACGGATTATATGAACGTGCCGAGGAGACTCATTTCCAGAGAGGAATTGAGATAAGCGACATCGAGAGATTGTCCGAAGAGCACGGATTTGAAACGGTATGCATACTTGATTCGGATACCGAAGAAAAAGTAAACGACAAGACCGAGAGAATTTATGCGGTCCTTAGAAAGAAAAGTTAATGGCAGATACAGCTTCAAAAGATTATATCGTTACCGCAACTGCTGCGGATTATCACATCAGGGCTTTTGCCTGCACAACCCGTAATATATGTGAGGAATCAAGACGCCTTCACAATACGAGTCCCGTTATGAGTGCGGCACTCGGAAGAACTCTCACCGCAGCTGCGATGATGAGTATCATGATGAAAGGCGACGGAGATAAGCTCACAATCCAGATCAAGTCCGACGGACCTTCCGGAGGATTAACCGTATGTGCGGATTCACACGGAAATGTAAAGGGATATACTCCTGTTCCCGATTGTATAGTTCCTGCACACAGCAACGGACATCTCGGAGTATCGACCGCAATCGGAAACGGCGACCTTATCGTAGTTAAAGATCTCGGACTTAAAGAGCCCTATGTGGGAAGAATCGCACTTCAGACAGGTGAGATTGCCGAGGACATTACGTATTATTTTGCAGCATCAGAGCAGACTCCCTCATCCGTAGGGCTTGGCGTTTTGATGAATAAGGACAACACCGTAAGATGCTCCGGCGGATTTATCATTCAGCTTATGCCCGATGCGGGAGACGATGTTATCTCAGTCATTGAAGAAAATCTCAAGAGCTTAAAGAGCGTAACCGAGATGCTTGATGCGGGAATGACTCCCGAGGATATGATCGAGGAAGTTCTCAAAGGCCTCGACATCAGATTCAATGATAAGTACGATACCGCATATAAGTGCGACTGCTCCAGAGACAGAGTTGAGGCGGTTCTTGTCAGCCTTGGAGAAAAAGAAATCACCGATTTTATCAAAGCCGGTAAGGATGTCGAGATCCACTGCGACTTCTGCGACACCGACTATGTATTTAACCCCGATGAATTAACAGAGATCCTGAAGAAAAGCAGGGCTCTTAAGAAATAAAGGAGACGAAAAAATGGTCAAAGTAAATGATAACTATTTAAAGCTTCCCGGAAGTTATCTCTTTTCCACCATCGGAAAGAAGGTAAAAGAGTACAGCGAGGCTCATCCCGAGGCTAAGATCATCAGACTCGGAATCGGCGATGTAACACAGCCCCTTGCTCCCGCCATCATCACAGCTCTTCACGGTGCGGTTGATGAGATGGGTAACAAGGACACCTTCAAAGGTTACGCTCCCGATCTCGGATACGAATTCCTCAGAAATGTAATCGCAGATACCGATTACAAACAGAGAGGATGCGACATTTCCGCAGACGAGATCTTTGTTTCAGACGGCGCTAAATCCGACTGCGCAAACATTCAGGAGATCTTCTCCGTAGATAACAAGATTGCGGTATGCGATCCCGTTTATCCCGTTTACGTAGATTCAAACGTAATGGCAGGAAGAACCGGCACCTATGATCCCAAGGCTGAGAACTGGTCCGATGTGATCTACATGCCCTGCCTTGAAGAGAACGGATTTGCTCCCGAGCTTCCCACCGAAACTCCCGATCTTATCTACCTCTGCTTTCCCAACAACCCTACCGGTTCCGCAATCACCAAGGACGAACTTCAGAAGTGGGTTGACTATGCTAATAAAGTAGGCGCTGTCATTCTCTATGATGCAGCTTACGAAGCATATATCTCAGAGGACAACATCCCTCACTCAATCTATGAGTGTGAAGGAGCAAGAACCTGTGCAATCGAGTTCAGATCATTCTCTAAGAATGCAGGCTTTACCGGCGTAAGACTCGGCTTCACCGTAATCCCCAAGGATCTTAAAGCAGGAGATACTCCTCTTCATCCTCTTTGGGCAAGACGTCACGGAACCAAGTACAACGGAGCTCCCTACATCATTCAGAGAGCGGGCGAAGCTGTTTATTCCGAAGAAGGAAAGAAGCAGTTAAAAGAGCAGGTTGCTTATTACATGAACAATGCAAAGGTAATCTACGAAGGACTTAAGAGCGCAGGCTACAGCGTATCAGGCGGTGTAAATGCTCCTTACATTTGGCTCAAGGCTCCTAATAACATGACCAGCTGGGAATTCTTCGATTTCCTTCTCGACAAGGCTCATGTCGTAGGAACTCCCGGATCGGGCTTTGGACCCAGCGGAGAGCATTTCTTCAGACTCACAGCATTCGGAACTTACGAGAATACTCTCGAGGCTATTGAAAGAATCAAAAAACTGTGATATAGTTCTGACCACGGCTTAGACCGATTCTATTACAATTATTCAATAAGAGACTTATGTTTCCCAAAGGGAGACGTGGGTCTCTTTTTTTGCGTTTAAGGAGGAATGCACTTTGAAGAAAAACAATTTGGAAAATCTGGAAGAGATGATAGCTTTGTTTTTTCTGGTCACGGTTCTGTCGGCCTTGATACTGCTGTCATCATATGCGGGTGAGAGAGTCTCTGCCGCAGAACTTCCGACGCCGGATACGGTTTATGAGAGTTATAAGAATAATCCGTATCTGAGATTTTATGAGGGAAGCAGGGGGATTGCATGGACTACGATCCACCCGGGCGGATATTCTATCACGTCACACGGCGCATATATCTACGGCGGTGGTGTGAGCATCTATAGAGGTGAGTACGGTAAAACAGTTATTCCCGAAGGCACTGTTTCCAGAAAAGAATTACAGGGCCCTCTTCCTGCGGGACATCACTATTATTCTGCACCTTTAAACAACACCGTAATCCCTGTGGGAAAATGGGTGATCGATCATGTTGATTCACGCTGCGTACACGGACCATTTTCCGCGTGCAGGGATTATGAGTATTACGGCCTGAAGGGGTTATCAAATGTTAAATGCGGAAGGCCTTATGACTCGGGCTGGAAAGCGTATTGCGCGGATTGCGGCGAGGAAATCACAGGACTTGTTTACGCTTCCGATGACTGCGTAAAGAGGATCGGATATATCTTCGTGGGAGATTCTTCGTTCCGTAAACAGTACCCTGCAGAGTATCTCTTCATATGTCCC
The DNA here is from genome assembly GCA_902794095.1 of uncultured Lachnospiraceae bacterium. GTDB lineage: Bacteria > Bacillota > Clostridia > Lachnospirales > Lachnospiraceae > AC2028. The sequence goes on from CADBFZ010000004.1 coordinate 195,802, forward strand.
ATATGTGGCGATAATCTTGAAAACGATCTGTGCATGACTTCACACGATTGCAAAAGCTTCGTATCCGCAAACAGATACACTGTTGTCTACGACGGTAACGGTGCGACCAAAGGAAGCATGCCTTCATCCGTATGTTATTACGGTGGTGCGGACGAATACGAAGGCGAGCCTGTCTCCGGTGCAACTTCGTTAAAAGAAAACGAATACGTAAACCCCGGATATAAATTCATGGGTTGGAGTGACTCACCCGAGGGACAGGTATTATTCACAGACGGTGCATCAACAGCATCTATTGAAAACTACTTTACATATCTGGCAGATACGGGAGATGAAAGCAATGACAGGGAGATAAAACTCTATGCAGTTTGGGCGGAGAGTTCAAGCACATTAATTATTTCCGGCGGATCTTTCGGAGAATCATCAGGCTCTTATGCGGGTGAGAATTCTATTACCAAAGGTTATATGTATGAGACATATGTTAAGAGCGATAATCTTACACCACCTTGCGGATATAAAGTAAGTCTCGAAGGCCCCTGCGGAGTATCCCTTGGCGATGTATATGCGGGAGCGGAACTTATCGGATGGAGATTTGAAAGTGATGACCCCGATGCGCATATACTAACTGATGCGGCGGGAACCATATCTTATTACGGCAGAGTATCGGGAGAAGTGACAGGCGTGTCATCATCGGGAAACTTTACATATATCCATTCATCATCCGCAGATAATATAATCGATGAAGCGATTGCAATATGGAAGAGTACATCACTTGTTCTTCCGGAAGGATATCTTCCGGGATATATATTTGATGGATGGTACTCCAATCCGGGTTTATCTCCCGAATCATATGTGGGAGGAAGAGGGGATATATACTGTCCCAAATCGGATACGGTTCTGTATGCAGCATTTACGGAGTTTGATCTTGAGGTATCTCCCGATTATATGGGTAATGATTCTTTCGGTGATCTGAGATACAGCGGACTTACCGATCTGAAATTTCCGAAGCTTTCAAACTATGATGTTTTCAAATACTACATCTCCTCTGAATATCCCGAATACAACTGGGTGGAAAGTTCATCGGATATAAATGAAGTATATACAGCCGATGAGCAAAGAGCGTTTGACGGTGACGGAATCTATTCGGAGTATACAGCTCCCGTTGCAGGCATCTATACATTTGATCTGTGGGGAGGTGCGGGTGCATCCTATGCGGGGTATCCCGGTGAAAACGGAGAATATTCTTCCTGCAAAATATTCCTGAATAAAGGTGATGTTGTTGGCATATATACAGGCGCTTCCGGCAAGGCTGTTAATAACGACGGAGTGATTGACTGTTACGGAGGCGAAGGATCCTATATCACCGTAAACGGAAAAATGATAATGTCTTCTGCCGGTGGTGACGGTGCGGATTTTGTATTGAATGTTCGCGAAGAGTATGGATATACGGGTTCCATTAAGTCGTTTAAAGTTGAAGCTGATGGAACTTATACCCTTGAAGTATGGGGCGCTTCGGGTAGCCCTACAGTCAGCGGGGTACGTGACTACGGGCGCGGAGGATATGCAAAAGGAGAACTGGAACTCAAATCCGGAACGGTTCTGTATATCTGTGTCGGTGGAAGCGGCGGATATAACGGTGGCGGATCCGGAGGGAGTGACGGATTCGGCGGACATGGCGGAAGCGGAGGCGGTGCAACTCACATTGCATTTATGAGCGGTCAGCTTCGAAGTCTTTGGAATAATAAAGACAAAGTATGTCTGGTTGCAGGAGGCGGAGGTGGCTCAGCGGGAGACGGCGGCTCGGGCGGATACGGAGGAGGTCCCTCCGGAGGTAACGGAAGATCGTATTGGCCCGGCGGAGAAACGAGTTCTGCGGGCGGTAAACAAAATTCCGTAGGCGGAGAAAGTTATATTCCCGAATGCTGTGCGGGCTTCGGATACGGCGGAAGAGGTTTTTCATATTCTCAGGGCAGTAATGTTTCAGCCATGATAAATAACGGTGGCGGCGGAGGCGGATGGTACGGAGGCACCGGAGGGTCCGTAAAAGATAAGTCATACGGCTGCGGAGGTGCGGGCGGAAGCGGATATATCGGCGGCGTAAATAACGGAAGTATGTCGAGCGGGGTAAGGAACGGAAACGGTTATGCAGTTATATCAGTGTCTGTCAACATACACGGAAGCGCTGCTACCGGTGAAGTTACGGGATTTGATCCGGGAGATTTTCTGTATGCGGATCACTCGGTCGCAGATCATGATACTTGCATTTATCCCGAAGGGGATGAATGCAGAAATGGATATTGCATCATAACAGAACCTTCGGAGAATTATTACAACGATTCCGATGCCAAGATTCTTTCACCGGATCTTTCCTCTCCGGATATGATCTCAGGTATCTTTTTTACTTACGATCCTGATTTGAAAGCAGTCACTGTATATTGGGATATGCCGGATGATAACGGCACGAGATATTATTACAAAGCCGGTGCCTACAGATCGTCGGATATCATGGCGGGACGAACATTCTGTGCACATACGGGAATAAAGAGTCTTGATATAGAAACCGGAGTATATGCATACAGATTCCTAATCGATACGGTTAAAACAAGAGATAAGTCCTATGTTTATGATAACGGTGCCGAGATGATGACTGCATGGTCATCGATATCGGGAAGTGCACCTGATGCAGAGTTTACGAAATGGTTTGAAAAAGCTTCCGCAGACGATAAGAGATGTACGGGCGTAACCCTATCCCCGGACGGCACCGATAAGTATATTCATATCATTGCAATAGACAGAGCAGGGAATATCAGTGAAGTATTTGATACTGCAGTTGACGGAGACGGGGCACATATTCCATATCCTCTTATCACGGAAGAAATCGGAATCGTTGATGCACCTAATGTATATGCGGACGCGAGCAGAGAAAATACATATTATGTAAGAGCTGACGGAAGAGCGGTTTTTAGTTTGGAATACGAAGCATATATTTCCGGATTTGCACGGACTACATACCAGCCCGATATCGCACGCATTCATATGAGCGGAAGCGAGTACTCACAGTTTTCTTTTGATAAGAATCCTAATGTAGCAACAGATGTTGATGCAGTGTTAAATGATATGTCGGTTTTCGGACCTTTCAGATATCAAACTATCGGAGTACGAGATGCAATAAGATCCGGTGCATCGACAAGGCTTTCTTTTACTGCAGACTTTACAACCCTTTCGGAAGAAGAATCTTTTGTATATCCCACAGCTCATGCCTACATCGAATCGGGCAGTGAGCATTATGGATTATCAGGTGGTCTTGTATCAAGTGATATCGATGCGGATAAGTTAAACGGGATTACGATCATAGGAGACGGCAGCATTCCCGAGTGTTATGTTTCCGTTAACGGATCGGAATATGAGAGGCTTCGCGTATGTGATATATCCAATGTAAGTACGGGATATGTTGTGGACAGAAGAGAAGGTGCCGTAAATATCGATCTGTATGTAACGGATACGGGAGCGGGACTTAAGGGAGGTTTTGAGATTTGTGTTAAGAATCTCGATAACGGACTTGAAGCCTTTTATCAAAGCACCGGGGATCATTATAGTCTGGAACTTAAGATAGATGAGGATTCGGAAGAAGCGTGTTTTGAAAACATGCTCTTTAACGGAAGATTCATCATAAGAGTTGCTTCCGAAGATAATGTGGGGAATTCAGGAACAGAAGAAAGTGCGGGTCTTACGGAACTTGATGTAAACGGGGAGATTGTAAGAATACTCGATGAGATAGCAGGTCCTCTTACGGATGAAGACGGAAATGTTTATATCAAGAAAGGAGAGAGCGGATACGTTCTTTCCAAAGTGTGGGGTTATCCGGACGCCGTACTGGTTTCTTTTGCGGATGAGAGTTTAAGAGAATATGACGTGCTTTATGTTATGGGCGATACTCTTCCGGATTCGCTTTCAGATTATGCGGGCACGGTAATATATACGGATAAGCCCGAGTATTATCTGGAAGAGGAGACGGAATTTACACTTCCCTTGGATTACCCTTCAGATGAGATAAAAGTTACCATAACCGCATATAAAGGGGATGAGTGCATAACCTGGGAAGCGCAGTGTATGGTGATTTCTTCCGGAAGTGTACTTGATGAATTGATGACTGTGCTCAGATGAATTATAATAATATGTGACGCGTAAGTTTCGCGATGAATATATATGAGAGGTTAGAGTTTTGAAAAGATCATACAAATTATCACGTATTATTATATATGCTGCAGTTCTTATAATGCTTTGCTCGGTTAAGGTACAGGCTGCGCCCGGAAGTGCACCCGGTACTGTTTTCCCGGTAAGGACAAGTGAGTATGCACAGAGCTATGTATCGACTCAGCAGGTTTGCCTTAACGGTATCAATTTCATAGTTGATACTTATCACGACAGAATCCTTTACAACGATTCTGCAAATATCGGAAGCAACCTTTTCTCTTGGAAGGTTATGGCAAGTGATTTCAACAAGCCCCACTCCATTACTTCCGATGGAATGATCTATCTTGTTACCGATACGGATAACAACAGAGTAGCGACTTATACCAGACTTCCAAGCGGAGAGTTTATCGAGCTTCAGAGTTTTGCAAATGTGGGAATCAGACCTCACTACTGCGAATACGATGCTTCGACTCAGTCCTTCTATGTATGGAGTTCATACACCGGAGAGATGTATATCTATAAGAGAACTCAGGGAACCTACATGGTTACCCTCTCTGCGGTTAAGAAGGTTGATGCACTCTTTGGTCTTTACACCAGATCTTTTACCATAGACGGTAACAACATCATTCTTACCAGCCAGGGTGCAGGTGGAATCGTAGTCGTCAATAAGAGAACTTTCAAACTTGTTGGTGCTTATCCCGTGCCCGATCAGATGGGCGGAGTTGTTCAGGTAGCACATGTAGGCGGTCACTATTATCTGACCACTTCATCCGACAGAGCAGGTAACATGAATATGGCTGCAACATACAGAAGCACTTCTCTTGCAGGATTCATGAGTCTTACCACCTGTGAGGATGTAACCGCAAGACTCGGCGGTGTGACGGGAATGCAGGTTCCTTATTACATCACAAACTGCGGCGGATTATATTACGTAAGATTTACCGGTCTTGCTTCCGGATATCCCGACAAGGGATGCATCTTCACAGAGGATGCTTACGGAAATATCGTAGTATACTCCGTATGGCCTTAAGTTATTTAGTGCATAAAAAAAGCTGCCGATGGCAGCTTTTTCTTATGCTTATTTATCCCTGAACATATCCTTCGGGTACTATGTGTACGACTCCGATTACTCCGATGAATGCGGGAGAGAAGATATGCTGTGTGAGGCCTTCTCTTATCTCGCCTTCCCATGCCGCATGCAGGTGACCTGCAAGAACATAGGTGCATGTTGAATCTTCATCGTAGAGCATGTTCAGATATTCCCACATGGTAGGATCGGGAGTATAAGATTCACTTCCGAGTCCCCAGTAGTAGATCTTGTTTCTGACAAGCATCGATAATTCTTCCAGTGTCGGATCTACCTGTGAGTAGTAGGGTACATGAGTTGCGGCAATTACCGGTACTCCGCGGGAATACAGATCGGTGAGGACTTCCATTTGTTCTGCACCGGGAGTTTTGATCGAGTTGTTGACCCCGGCTATTATGAACTCTCCGAAATCCAGATACTTACGGGTATTGTCATCTCCGTCAAGTTCCGCATGGAGATCGTGAGCTACATAATCGTCAAATCCGGTGCTTCCGTCACTGTACCAGGTTCCGTAATCGTGATCCGCTCTCAGGTACAGGATACTTTCCTGCGGGTACTTAAGTCTGTCATATTCTGCCTTGAGTACTTCCATATTGGAAGTGCTGCAGTAATCGAGAATATCTCCTCCGAATATAACAGCGTCAAAATCATTGTAGTTAAGATAGTTGACTATCTCGGGCCATAGCTCTTTGCCGTGGTATCCGTCAGGTGATATGGACAAGGTCTCATATCTGGTCATGACGGTTTCAAGGCTTCCCTCGGATACATCACCTGCTTCGCAGTCTGTGATCATATGAAGATCGGAAACCCAGGCGATGGTATATTCATGTTCCAAGCCGGGGATTTCGATATAAACATGTTCCTCGGTGAAATCATATCCGGGTGCGGGATAAACTGTTGGTTCGGGCTCGGGTTCAGGTTCCGGTTCAGGCTCAGGTTCGGGCTCGGGTATATCCGACACATCGGGAACCTGAGGCGTGATTTCGGGATTCGGAAGTACAAAGAACAATATGAGTCCCGTTATTGTAAGAACCAGCAGTATGGCCGAGAGGATCAACGTGATCCTGCTGTCACGGTCAAGTTTCTTCTTGGGGGCAGCAGGCTTTTTATCCTTCTTTTTATCTTCGGCCATTATCTGTTAACCCTTATGTTCTCTCTGATCCAAGCTCTGGTGGTGCTGCTTGTTCCGTTGTTGTAGCTTACCTGATATGCGGCTTCTGCACCACCGCTGATATCGTTGAATGCCCAATAACGGTTCATAAGGATATGAGTCTCGTCAGCCTTGGCGGGATCAAGTACGATGATGATCTTATCGAATTCCTGGATCTTCTCGATCTCATTGTCGAAAGCTACCTTGTAAGGAGCGGAATCGATTCCTGCCTTATCGCAGTAGTAAATTCCGTCATGAAGGAGCATGAGGTTGTAGTCGGTGTCGCGAAGAACTTCATCGATCTTATCGAGAGCATCTTCATAGGTCATGGAGCCGTTTGCAATTCCGGTCTCGATATCTTTTCTGGTCTTCCATGCAAGAGCATAGATGTAACGAAGTCTCATGGGATCGTCGAGATTGTCTTCGTCGAAGAGGATTCTGTTTCCGTCTTCGTCTACCAGTGAAGCGGCATCTTCCATGAGAGCCCATGCTTCGTCTCTGGACCAGCTTTCAAGATTGGTGATCTCGTTAATAGCATAGATGTATTTAGCTCTGTAGGTTTCGATGAGTGCATCGCTTTCAGCCTGGATTCCGCAATCGTCAAACTTGATTCCCGCATTTGACATGGCGTTGGCATATGAAAGGATGTCATCATAATACATTCTGGACTGAGTATAGAGTCCGGAGCTTACCTTCTGACCATCGAGAAGTGCGATGGAGTTTCTGGTCTGCTGAGCATACTTTTCGAATACTTCGGCTGCTTCCTTGGATACGTCATCCGCAAGTTCATACTTGCTTGCAAGAGTAATGAATCCGTCGAGAGCGATTTCGTAAGATCCGTTAAGGATGTCGGACTGATCGCCTTCGGCTACGGCTGCATCGATCTGATCCATGAGGTCGTTGATCTCCTGACGTCTAGCCTCGGCGGCTTCGGGATCTTCCTCTTCACCCTCTTCACCTTCTTCGCCTTCTTCACCGTCCTCATCACCTGATCCGTTGTTACCTGCTGCGTCTTCTTCGGTATTCTGGGAATTGCCGGATCCGATGTTTGCAAATACTCCTGCGGACTTAAGTGCAAGAAGGATAGCTACGATGATTGCACAGATTGCAAGGATTATAAGAATGATAAGACCCTTGGAATTCTTTTTTCCGGCAGGCTTTTCTGCGGGCGCGCTCTGTACGGGTGCCTGGGGAGCGGGTGCGACGGGTGCAACAGGTGCTTCGGGTGCCTTGGGTGCGGTGGATGCCAATGCAGCAGATGCTCCTGCAGGCTTCTGATTGCTGTCTACGGGAGTTCCGCACTTGGTACAGAATTTAGCGGTGGGCTGCATCTTGGCTCCGCACTTGATACAGAAAACGGGAGGAGCTGAAACTGCTGCCTTGACGATCATTGATTCGGGATCTTTGATGTCGGGCTCTGCTTTAAGTTCGGGCTTTACGGGCTCGATCTTAACGGGCTGTTCTTTCTTCTCCTCTGCAGCCTCCGAGTTCATTGGCTTGGGGGTTACGATCACAGGCTGGGCAGGTTTATCTGCGGGCTTCTCCTCGGCCTTTACTTCGGGCTTGTCCTGGGGAGCAGTTTCCACCTTGGGTGCTTCCTCGGCAGGTTTCTTCTCCTCGGGCTTAGCTTCGGTTTCGGTCTTAGCCTCTATTTTAGTTCCGCACTTGATACAGAACTTTTCTTCACCTGTAAGTTCGGTCTGACAATTAGGACATTTCATATTTTAAATTCTCCCTTTTATCCTACTTATAGATAGCCGATTACCAATATGGCAATAAAACGTATTCCATATTGAAAATGCGACAGTTTGTACATAATTAATGTACTTAATCAATTATATATACGAGATGTTATTATTGCAATAAGCCCATAAAGCAAATATAATTTTGAATGTATATGGGTGGTGATATGGTTGAAGTCAGAGATATCCGCAAATCATATGGAAGAAAGCTCGTTCTTGACGGAGTTGGGTTTTCGGCACAGCCCGGTGAGCAGATCGCACTTGTCGGCCGAAACGGCTGCGGCAAGAGCACACTCATGCAGATAATGGCCGGTCTGATAAAAGCTGACTCCGGAACGGTATCCTACTTCGGTCAGGGTATCCGTACGGGACGCAGTTTTTCTCATACCGTCGGTTATCTGCCTCAGGAGAATCCGCTTATCGAGGAATTATCGGTTGCGGATAACATTTCGCTTTGGTCCGGCAAAAGAGTAAAATCCGATGATGAAGTTGTTAAGATGTTTCATCTGAAGGAAATGCTTAAGGATCCGGTTTATAAGCTCTCGGGCGGAATGAAGAGGAGAGTGGCCATAGCCTGTGCATGTGTGCACATGCCTCCGGTCATGCTCATGGACGAACCCACTGCCGCACTGGATATCTACTACAGGCTTGAAGTACGCAAGTGGATGAAGCAGTACAGGGAAATGAACGGTACCATTATCACCGTTACACACGACTCCGATGAAATGTCGGATTCGACGAGGTGCCTTCTTATAGAAGATGGCATCATCAAAGCATACGAGGAGGAAAAGAAAAATGCATTTTGATCCCATTACAGGTGAGAAGATCATGGATCCCGGCGACGAGGTTCAGGCTACCGCCGAAAATGCCGCTAATCAGGCACAGGCTGATGCAGCACAGGTTAACAACGTTGCAGCTCAGCAGGCAGCACAGAATGCTGCACAGTTTCAGCAGGCACCTCAGTTCCAGCAGGCGCCCCAGTTCAATCAGATTCCTGAAGACAAGCCCGCTAAGAAAGGAATGCCCATCGGAGCAATCATCGGCATTATCTTAGCTGTCGTTGCGATAATTGTCGTTCTTGCAGTTGTTGCTACCAAGGGATTCGGAGCGAAGGTTTCTCTCCTGAATACCATTACCCATGCTTATGACGGTGAGTATCTTACCGAAGCGACCAGAGGCCTTGATATTAAGCCCAACAGTGACATGACTATCAAAGTTGAGGCTGAGGTAGAAGATGTTGAAGTTCTTTTCAGCTGTGCGAATGAGGTATCATCTCACACCAGATCTGTTTATGCTGAAGTTACTTATGACGGATTTACCATTGATGCTACCGGATATATGGATCAGAAGCAGGTTCTCGCTTCTTGCCCCATTGTCGGAGATTATCTCTTCACCTACGATTATACCAACGATGATTACAGCGGAATGTTCGTTGATCTTCTCGATGATCAGGATATTGAGATTTCCGAATTCAACGAAATGCTTGCATTCCTTAACGATAATTCCGGTGATGTACAGAAGTTCCGTGAGCAGTCAGTTGCTTATTTCACCGAGCGCATTGCAAGCCTTGATTTTAAGAAGACCGGAAACAAAGAGACTTTCACCGTTAACGGCGAGAAGGTTGAGTGCAAAGAGTATGCTACTGTTCTCGAAACAGATACCCTTGAAGAGTGGATCAACGGTTATCAGGATCTCGTAGAAGAGTTTGTTGACGCTCATTCAGATGCTATTGATACTTATTATGCAGTAAACGGAGTTGAAGCAGATTTCGACGAATTATTTGATGAGATTCTTGATGAAATAGATGAGCTTGAGGATCTTAACATTTCTGTTTTCACCAAGGGTAAGATCACCGCTGCAGTACGTGTTGTTTACGATGACGATATGTATTATGAGATCCAGCTTAAGGGCGGCGATTATTTAGCTCAGAACGTGGAGATCATCTCTGTTGATGATGACGACGAAGAAACTGTTATTTCCATCGAAGGAAAAACCAAGGGTGATGTTCAGACAACCACCATCGAGATGGAAGGGTATGATATGACCTTCGAGTATTCCTTCAACAGAAAGACCGGCGAGCTTGAGATGAGCATGGAAGCATATGGCCGTGAGATTTATGCTTGCGAAGCTACTCTTACCGTTGATAAGAATTCCTACTCATTGGCTATTGATGAGCTCACCTTTGACGGAGATGAGCTTGATATCGATAAACTTGTCATTACCATTTCAAACAAGGCTGAGATCGTTAAGCCTAAGGGAGAAGAGTTCGATCTCGGAGATGCCGATGAGGATGATTTCGCGGATCTTGTAGAGGATATCCAGGATGAGATTGAGGATAATGATGATCTTCAGGATCTCATTGAGGAACTTGACCTCGGATACTTAATGTACATGTTGTACTGATTTAATGGATGAACTATTCTTTACAGTACATAAGAATAGAGCTTAAAAGAGCCGCTCATGCTTTAATGAGCGGTATGGTTACACTTATTATCATATCTGCAATTACACTGGGCTCTGCGGCAGCGTTATATACGCTGCTGCAGAGCCTTGGTATTTCAGAACCTGTTAAGATAGCAGTAGCAACACCCGGCGACGGATCTATGTCGAAGATGGCACTGAGACTATTGCAGGGAATGGATTCAATCAAGGTTGTATGTGAATTCGAACTTACTGATGAAGAAGAAGCAAGGGAAGGCGTGTACACCGGAAAATACGGTGCAGCGATAGTTCTTCCCGAGAACTTCTATGAGGGAGTAAATACCGGTGTTAATCCTCCTGCACTCATCCTCGTTCCCGAAGATATGACAGGCAGTCTGAAGAATTTCGGAGATCTTCTCGAAGCTTCGGTCTCTCTGGTCGATACAGTTGAAGGCGGTATCTATGCGGTAACCGATGCATACTATGTATACGGTATGACTGTCAGCAAGACCGACATGGAGAACTATCTTACAAATATCTCTTTTGATACACTTCTTAACCGAACCAAGTTTTTTGATGAAGAACTGGAAACATCTCTTGATGTGGACAATCTGATCTCCTATGCTGTTGTCTCTGCATGCCTCTTGATCCTTATGGTCACCTGTACGGGATTTGCATATCTCTATTCGAAGAGAACAAGAGCTGTCGAGTATCTTCTTAAGAGAAACGGGATCGGCCCTGTCAAAAAAGGATTTGTAAGGTTGTTTGCTATGATGCTTCAGCTCATGGTTATATATCTGTTCTTTACTCTTATTGTTTACATCGCATCACGTTTTATGGTCGCGTCCGATAACGAGGCAATCGTCCTTACGGGTAAATCACTTAAGGATGCACTTGATGTACTTACGTCATTCGGAAATATTATTCCGGTTCTTCTGGCAATGTGCGGCTTTACCCACTTTGTATATTCACTTCTCGGAAGCCGCGAAGATTCCGGTCTCATTCTTCTTATTGTATTTATGATCATGCTTATTGTCGGAGGGTGCATCGTTCCTTCCGTATTCCTTCCCGATTCAATCGAAAGTCTCGGGGCATACCTTCCTGCGGCCTTGTGGAGAAATGATATTTTCACAGGCGGCCTTGCAAGGGAACTTATCATGGGCGTTTTATTTTTCGCCGGAGGGGAGGCAGTCACATGTCTGTATACGTAAGCAGATTTCTCCTGTTCCTCAAAGCGAGACTTAAAAATCCTTTCACTTATATATGGATAGTTTTGATCGCGTTTTCCCTTTTCCTGATCTCGCAGTCCGTGATCCCTTTATCCGAACCTTCAGAGGTGCTCATCCTCAATGAAGCCGGGGAGTACGGCGAGAGGGTGATGGAACTTTTGGAAGTAAACCCCGAGTACGGCGGAGCATATGTATTTAAAGAAGCTGAGGACGAGGAAAGCCTTCGAACTTTAGTCAGAAAAGGACAGGTCGCCTGCGGTTTTATTTTCCCGGAAGGGATGGAAGAAAGAATCGCATCCGAAGATACGAAGCGAATGATAGTTATGGTCACTTCGACTTTTTCCGCCAAGGGACCTGCCGTAAGAGAGACTGTGTTTGCTGCGCTTTACCGCGTGATGAATGCGGATATCATTGAAAGAACTGAGCCCGATCTGTTTGAAGATCCCGAACTGGTAAGGGATCATATCAGGGAAAAATACGACTACCTGGTAAACAGCGATGAGGTGTTCGGACTTGAGTACGAGGTTGTGGAAACAGCGCCCGATGCATCAACGGACTTTCTGAAGGACAGCTCAGATCCCATCAGGGGATGTGCGGCCGTCTTGATATTTATCCTGTGCCTGTACAGCGCAAGTTCGTATTTCGGAAAAGCAGGACGGTTCTTCAAAGCGCTTGGCAGGAAGGAGAAGGCGGTCAGTCTGTTCTTATATGAATTGTCCTCGGTTCTCATACCGGCGGTGTGCGGATTTGTAATGATCAGGATCCTGCATCCCGCGGAGGTATCCGTTCTCAAGGACGCGGTAGTTTACATAATATATATCGCATTCAGCTGCATCTGGAGCGGAATTTTCGTTCATTTTTTTAGGAAAACAGAACATTATCTGCCTGCAGTTTCGGTACTTATGTTCGTATGTTTCGCCATTTGTCCCGTGTTTTTCGACATTGCGGGGTATTTTCCGGTGATCAGATATATTACGTCTTTTCTGCCGCCGGCCTTCTATCTGTATATGTTGTAACTATGTATGGGACGCTTTTTATTTGACTTTTTCCCACTAAAAGCGGAAAATACATATGTTTTATAGTTCGAAAGAAAAGGAGAAAAACATGAAGTGTAAGAATTGCGGAAACGAGCTCATGGACGGCGCAGTATTCTGCCAGGCTTGCGGAACCAAGCAGGACGAGCCTGCCGAAGTTAAGCAGGAAGAGACCAAGACTGAAGAAACTGCAAAGACCGAAGAAAAGCCCGTAGAAGAAAAGAAAGAGGAAAGTGCACCTCAGCCCGAGGCACAGGCACAGCCTCAGCCTCAGCCCGAAGTTCAGGCACAGGCTCCCGTACAGCCCCAGCCCGAAGCTCAGGCTCAGCAGGCTCAGGGTAAGAAGAAGCCCATCCTTCCCATTATTCTCGGAATCGTAGGAGCACTTGTAGTTGTTTTACTTGTAGTGCTTGGCATCAAGTTTATCGGAAGCCACTCAAGCAAGGGTAATTCAACTGCTGTTGCATATGTATCAAAGGGAACCCTTTGCATTATTAAGGATGCAAGTGCCAAGGATCCCAAGGTCATTGAGGTAATGGACCTCGATATTGATATTGACGTATATTATCTTCCTTATAATTTCATCACTTGGTCATCAGATCAGAAGACCATCTATTTCTTTGATGATGTAGATGAGGATAGAGTAGGTGATCTTTGCTGCGTACAGATTGCAAAGCTCGGCAAAGATAAGGCTAAGAACGAGTCCAAGGTTGTTGTTATCGATGACAACGTTTACATCTCAAGCCTTACCATTCTTGATAACGGAAAGCTTCTCTATCTTACTGCCAAGGATAAGGTTTGCATCTATGGCGGCAAAGAGCCCGAAGAGCTTGCCAAGGATGTAGATAATTTCTACAAGACAGATGACTCCAAGGGAATCCTTTATCTCGCAGATCCCGAGGAAGAGGGATCAACTCTTTACTACATGCCTATTTCAGGCGGAGATGCTGTAGAAATCGATGACGAGGTAGATTCCATCTATCATTACGAGAATGACAGCGTTTTCTATAAGAAGACAACTTATGACAGCGAGAACTATACCTATGAAGAGTCACTTTTTGTAAGTGATTTTGACGGAAATGTTACCGAGATTTCCGAACTTGTCGATTCAGTAGGACCTATCACCGATGCAGGTTTCTACTATACCGAAGTAATCGATGACAGCGAAACCCTTTACGATTTCATTGACGATCCTTATGCAGCTTCCGACGCACAGGCTGAAGAGCCCGTTTATCCCGGAACCGAGGCAGGATTTGTTGCAGCTAATGTAGAAGACGTATTCGATGAGTACAAGCTCGGAAGAATCACCAAGAAGTTTAATGGCGATCCCGTAGCGTATATGGAAGACAACTGCTGGTCATATACTTACGGCGACAGAGAGTACTATTACATCTACAACACTGATACCTACGAAGATTATTATTATGATATCGAAGCAGGCGTTTACTATCGCTACGACAGCGATGTAATGCAGGATGCCAGAGATAAGTATTATGAGGATTCCGACAAGTGGTATGAGATCCAGAACAGAATCTATCTCAGAGAATCACTTAAGGAGTACGAAGTAAATCCCGGATACGTAACTCTTTACTACTATCATGACGGAGCAAGCGAGGAGATCGTAAGCGAGTGTAAGGATGTAAGCTTTGCTTATATCGGACTTGATACTCCCATGGCTTTCTATCATGAAGCTAGTACCGATTCCATCGAGAAACTCAGCATCGATGAGATCGACTATGCATGGGATGCTTATGACCAGCTCTTCGGATATAGCGCTCAGAGCGATTTCGGCGATATCTTCTATGCAATCGGCAAGGATGCTGACCTCGAGCTCGGACAGAGCGGAGCAATCGGAACCATAGGCGGATCTTCATCTGAGAACCGTGTATGCATCCGTGTAACCGAGGACGATGACAGCGAGTACATTCTCTACACCCTTAAGGGAACCACTCTTACCCAGGATGAGAAGTTCGACGATGAAGCTGAAGTTGTTTCCGCATTCAAGGACGGCAAGGTTTACTTCATTAAGAACGTATCCGATTACGGCGAGACCGGTGACCTTTACATCTATGACGGTAAGGAAACCGCTAAGGTTCTTAAGAATATCAGCCTCTACAACTCAGGCTATATTTTCGATACCGGAAGCATTGTTTGCTACGATGATGACGGAAAGGCAGTTCTTTACAGCGCAGCGGGAGATGAGATCGTTAAGCTCGGTGTTGTAGACACCCTGTGGCATGATGTTAACTACATCAATGACAAGAAGGTTATCTTCCTTGCAGACGGAAAGCTTTGCTTCTACAACGGAAAAGAGACCGTTAAGATTGCTACCCGTGTTGATTATGTAAGATTTGTCAGCACCTCAGGCACAACTCTTTCCACCTATTATTACAGTTATTAATCCGTACAGGTTACTTTTGGAGGACAGGCATTTATGGATAAGGGATATTATGAATTTCTGGTAAAGGGTAAGCCCAATACCACTGCTAAGCTTTTGAAAGTGGTATTTGTTATCCTTGCGATACTGTCTCTTGCCGGTGCCCTCCTTCTGGGTAACACGATACTGTTTATTCTGGTTATTATCTTCGGAGCAGGAACCTATTTTGCATCGCTTTATACTGATGTCGAATTCGAATACCTGTATCTGGAAAAAGAGCTCTCCATAGACAAGGTCTTCAACAAGGAGCGCAGAAAGCATGTTGAGACTTTGAGCCTGGACAAAGCTTTGGTATTTGCACCGGAGAAGAGTTCCAAACTCGACAACTACGGTAAGGCAGAAGGCAAGGTCACCGATTACAGCTGTGCAGAAGAGAACAACGGATTGAAAAAGTTCGTTATGTTCTACGAGGGAAACCGAAAGATTCTGTTCTCGCTGGACGAGGAAATGATCAAGCTTTTGAAGAATAAATGCCCCAGGATTTTCAGTGAATATTGATTAAATCGGTCAAGGAAGTTTTTTACCTGAAAAGGGATAAAAAACTTCCTTGACATTTATTTTGGGTGATGATAATATCTTAAAAATTTTTCTTTTTTACATCACTAATTATCATTAGCAGTTTCACTGCAGAAAGGAAGATCATGGCAAAGATAGTTGAAGACGGTATCACATTTGACGATGTGCTCCTGGTCCCCTCTTATTCTGAGGTCATTCCCAATCAGGTAGACCTTCACACAAACCTCACCAAGAAGATCAGACTCAATATTCCCTTAATGAGCGCAGGTATGGACACCGTTACCGAGCACCGCATGGCCATCGCAATGGCAAGACAGGGAGGTATCGGTATCATCCATAAGAATATGTCCATTGAGGCGCAGGCGGATGAGGTTGATAAGGTTAAGAGATCGGAGAACGGAGTTATAAGCGATCCTTTCTTCCTCAGCCCCGAGCATACTCTTGCCGATGCTGACGACCTTATGGGCAAGTTCCGTATTTCAGGCGTTCCCATCACCGAGGGACGTAAGCTCGTAGGCATTATCACCAACCGTGATCTTAAATTCGAAACTGACTATTCCAAGAAGATAAAAGAGTGCATGACAAGCGAGAACCTTGTCACTGCCAAAGAGGGAGTTACTCTCGAGGAAGCTAAAGAGATCCTCGGCAAAGCCAGAAAAGAAAAGCTCCCCATCGTAGACGATGATTACAATCTCAAGGGTCTTATCACCATCAAAGATATCGAGAAGACCATCAAATATCCCAATGCTGCCAAGGATGAGCAGGGCAGACTTCTCTGCGGAGCAGGCGTAGGAATCACCGCCAATGTTCTCGACAGAGTAGCAGCACTTGTTGATGCCAAGGTAGACGTCATTGTTCTTGACTCCGCTCACGGACATTCCCTTAACGTAATCAACTGCGTTAAGATGATCAAAGAGAAATATCCCGATCTTCAGGTTGTTGCAGGTAACGTAGCTACAGGAGAAGCAACCAAAGCTCTTATCGAAGCAGGCGCTGATGCCATCAAGGTAGGTATCGGACCCGGATCCATCTGCACCACCAGAGTCGTAGCAGGTATCGGTGTTCCTCAGATCACCGCTATCATGAACTGCTATGCTGTTGCAAAAGAGTACGGTATTCCCATCATCGCTGACGGCGGTATCAAGTACTCAGGAGACGTAACCAAGGCTCTTGCAGCAGGCGGAAGCGTATGTATGATGGGTTCTATTTTCGCAGGATGCGAGGAGAGCCCCGGAGAGTTCGAGCTTTATCAGGGAAGAAAGTACAAGGTTTACCGCGGAATGGGATCCATCGCAGCTATGGAGAACGGTTCCAAGGACAGATACTTCCAGGAAAATGCCAAGAAGCTCGTTCCCGAAGGCGTTGAAGGAAGAGTTGCTTACAAGGGACTTGTTGAGGACACTGTATTCCAGCTCCTGGGCGGACTCAGAGCAGGTATGGGCTATTGCGGAGCAGCCAACCTTCCCACTCTCACCGAGAACGGAAAGTTCGTCAAGATCTCTGCGGCATCACTCAAGGAGAGCCATCCTCACGACATCCACATCACCAAGGAAGCTCCCAACTATTCCGTAGACGGCTGATGCGATTTAGCGTGATAAAGTTTTTAGTGTGATTATATAAGCGACGGATAAAAATCCGTCGCTTTTTCTATGTTTTGCACCATGGCAATTCCTTTTAATTGTCTGCGAAATATGGTATATTTTATGGGATTATAACTATGCTTTTTCAGGCAGTTAAAAAACGTTTTTTGAGGTAATTATGGTCGGAGTCAGGGTTATAGACAGGGAAAAACTTCAGATGATACAGGATCTGATATGCTCCTTTGTCGGAGTCAGCGGTGTAATTCTGGATCTTAACCGTACTCCTTTATCCCAGATAAGTAACGATAACATCTCCGGAAGCGCAATCTCCCAGCTCATCGGAAGTGAATATTTAGACCAGATGATCGACAATGTCCGCGATGATTCACCCGAGGACATCTGTATTCAGAACATAGAAGACAGCGAAGACGGCATGGTCCGTGTCGGTGTAGTAAGCATCAAACCTGCGGGCAGGATGTTCATGACTGCTCTGGTTGCTGCACCCGGTGCTTACAGAAGCGACAAATTCTCTCAGTTCCTTGATTTCATGAAGGCAACTACCGAGAGTTACTTAAGAACCACACCCGAAGGTGAGATGGATACCGACCAGTTCTACAGCGGTGACGGGGACGAGCTTTCTGTCAGGATCCTTGAAACCACCAAGAACATCCTCGAGCTTCTTGATTCGGACGACGGAATAGAAGCAGTTTTCCGTAAATGGTTATCTCTTACGGCGACATTTCTCGGAGTTGATTTTGCCGGCGTTTTCAGATTAAGCGAGAGAGGAATCGATACCGTAGCCAGATACGATGCACCTGTGTCTCAGACAGGCTTCAGCTCCGTATTTGAGTTCTCGGTAGCAGATCTTCCTCAAAGCGACAGTCCTTTGATCATTTCTTCGGATGCTCTCGATAAGCAGCCCGGATTATATAACACCAGAAAATACGATATTAAGGCGTTTATGTTCTTCCCTCTTCTCGTACGTGAGAACGGAGAGGGTACCTTCGTATCCGCCTTTGCATACAGATCCCACAGACATAACTGGGACATGGACGAGATAAGATTTGCCGGTGATGCCGTCAGGATCATGCAGAGCATCATTCAGTCCAGACTTATGTACAGCACCATTTCCAGATATTCCGGATCTGTTACGGAGATTCTTGATAACGTCGGATGCTGTGTTTATCTGACCCAGGAATCAACAGGCAAGGTTTTATTTGCCAACAGAATGCACATCGATACATTCGGAGCCGACTGGCAGGAGGGTGACCTCAGGGATATCATTTCCAAGGGTGATTTCACCAATCCCGTAAACGGTTCCTTCGAGATTTATTATCCTGAATCCAGAAGATGGTTCGACCTTATGTATAAGAGGGTCGAGTGGGTGGACGGCTCCACCGCCATGCTCCATTCGCTTTACGATGTAACCGACAGAAGGTTATATCAGCGTAAAATAGAACAGCAGGCGTTTACCGACTTCCTTACCGGACTTTACAACCGTATGTGTTGTGAGAAAGACCTGGCAAGACTTGTGGACGAGGCCAGACTCACCGGCAAGAGCGGTGCGGTTATTTTCATCGACCTGGATGATTTCAAGCATATCAACGACGGACTCGGACACCAGTATGGTGACGTTCTTCTCAAGGAGATATCGGGTTCCCTTCAGAAGATTACCGGAGTCGAGAATTTCTGCTATCGTATGGGCGGAGACGAATTCGTTGTTCTCGTACCTCCCGCTGCATACGATCATTTCAAAGAAGTTACCGAGTGCATCGTGGGAATCTTCTCATCTCCCTGGATCATCAAGGAGATCGAGTACTACTGCACGGCCAGCATCGGAACGGTTACTTTCCCGGATTACGGCGACAGCGTCCTGGATCTTCTTAAGAAGGCGGACATCGCCATGTATTCTTCCAAGAAGTCCGGCAAGAACCGCGTAACCGAATATACCGACGATCAGGAGACCTATTCCGGAAGACGTCTCGACATGGAGAAGAACATGAGAGATGCTTCTTCAACCGGATACAAGGAATTCGAGGTTTATTACCAGCCCATCATAGACGTAGAAAACGGTGAGCCTTTCTGTGCAGGTGCCGAGGCACTTGTCAGATGGAACAGCAACAAGATGGGATTCATCTCACCTTCGGATTTCATACCCCTTGCGGAATACCTGGGACTCATCAATCCTATCGGCGGTCATGTGCTTGAGAAGGCATGTGAGAACTGTAAGGAATGGAACGAGAAATACGGCACGGATTACAAGGTTAACGTTAACCTCTCCGTAGTCCAGCTGCTTCAGAACGATATAGTTGAATCGGTCGAAGAGACTATTAAGAAAACCGGCATTGAGCCCAGACATCTGTGCCTTGAGGTTACCGAGTCCCTTGCGATCAATGACATGCCCAGGATGATCGAGATCTTAACCAGGATCAAGGCACTTGGCTGCACCATAGCGCTGGATGACTTCGGAACCGGTTATTCATCGCTCAATCACATCAGAGAGATACCTTTCGACATAATCAAAGTCGATCAGAGTTTTGTAAAAGATCTTGATAAGGACGCATACGCTCAGTCATTCGTAAGGATGGTTGCCGAGCTTGCCGAGACCATCGGAGTCAAGATATGTGTTGAAGGTATTGAGAACAAAGACCAGCTTGATAAGCTAGACGGAATGAAGATCAAATACATCCAGGGATATTATTTCGATAAGCCGCTTGTCAGACAGGAATTTGAAAAAAAGTACGTTTTGAAATCAAAAGGCAATTGATAGGTAGGAGGGTTTTATGTCACTGGAATCAAGTTTGAGAGAAAATTCATATCCCGGCAGAGGAATCGTAGCGGGACTCAGCGCTGACGGAAAATACGCCGTATGCGCATATTTCATAATGGGTAGAAGCGTTAACAGCAGAAACCGTGTATTTGTCGAAGTACCCGAAGATAACGGTATCGAGACCAGACCTTTCGATATGAGCAAGCTCAGCGATCCCAGCCTGATCATTTACCATCCCGTAAGAGTAGACGGTAACACCACCATCGTAACCAACGGAGATCAGACCGACACCGTAAGAAACGGCCTTGATAAGGGATTTACTTTCGAGCAGTCCTTAAGAAGCCGTACTTTCGAGCCCGATGCTCCCAACTTCACACCCAGGATCTCTGCAGTACTTAATGTTCACGCAGGAAAGTACGATTATCAGATGTCCATCATTAAGAGTGAGGACGGAACTGAGGACAGACCCATCCACTGCACTTACTCATACGGAAAGCCCGTAGCAGGAGAAGGTCACTTCATCCACACCTACAAGCATGACGGAAATCCCCTTCCCAGCTTCGATGGTGAGCCCAAGTTAGTTAAGATAACAGGTGATATTGACGATTTCTCCCTTCTTATCTGGGATTCACTCAATCGCGAGAACAGAGTATCACTCTTTGTAAGATTCATTGATGTTGAGACCGGAGCTACCGAGTCCAGAATCATCAATGCCAACGAATAATAAAAAGTTTTAACAGAAAGGACGTCCCCACGGGACGAAGATGTGAAATGAGCGAGATTCAGCTTAAGTACGGATGCAACCCCAACCAGAAGCCTTCAAGAATTTTCATGGAGGACGGAAGCGACCTCCCTGTTACCGTTTTAAACGGAAAGCCCGGATACATCAACTTCCTTGATGCATTTAACGGATGGCAGCTTGTAAAGGAGCTTAAGGAGGCTACCGGTCTTCCCGCAGCAACCTCTTTCAAGCACGTATCTCCCGCAGGTGCAGCTATCGGTCGTCCTCTTTCCGATACTCTTAAGAAGATTTACTGGGTAGATGAGAAGGCTGAGCTCAGCCCCCTTGCATGTGCATACGCAAGAGCAAGAGGTGCGGACAGAATGAGCTCTTTCGGTGATTTCATTGCTCTTTCCGATATTTGTGACGTAAGCACCGCAATGCTCATTAAGCCCGAGGTATCCGACGGCGTTATCGCTCCCGGCTATGAGCCCGAAGCTCTTGAGATCCTCAAGGGAAAGAAGAGCGGCAATTACAACATCATTCAGATCGACGAGAACTATAAGCCCGCCGAACTCGAAAGAAAACAGGTGTATGGAATTACTTTCGAGCAGGGCAGAAACGAACTTAATGCCGATGAGGTTCTTCCCGGAAATGTTGTAACCAAGAATAAGAACATTCCCGATGATGTCCTTGCAGATATGAAGGTTTCCCTCATCGTTCTTAAGTATACTCAGTCAAATTCCGTATGTTATGTAAAGGACGGACAGGCAATCGGTATCGGTGCCGGACAGCAGTCAAGAATTCACTGCACCAGACTTGCGGGAAGCAAGGCAGACAACTGGTTCCTTCGTCAGAGCCCTCAGGTTCTCGGACTTAAGTTCCTTGATACCATTAAGAGAGCGGACCGTGACAATGCCATCGATCTTTACATCGGCGATGAGTACGAGGATGTTCTTGCAGAGGGAACCTGGCAGACCATCTTTGCAGAGAAGCCTCCTGTATTTACCAGAGAAGAGAAAAAGGCATGGCTTGCTAAAAATACAGATGTTATTTGTGGCTCCGATGCATTCTTCCCCTTCGCTGACAACGTTGAGAGAGCACGCAAGAGCGGCGTAAAATACATCGCTCAGCCCGGCGGATCCAAGAGAGATGACATCGTCATCGAGGCATGTGACAAGTACGATATGGTTATGTGCTTCACCGGAATCAGACTTTTCCATCATTAATAATAACTGGAGTTATTAAAATGGCAGATATTGAAACTCGTTCAAAACATTTCATAGAAAATGAGATCGATAACGATCTGGCTACCGGAAGGTTCGATCACGTACAGACCAGATTCCCTCCCGAGCCCAACGGTTATCTTCATATCGGACATGCTAAGAGTATAATCCTCAATTCCGGTATGGCAGCCGAGTACGGCGGAAAATTCAATCTCAGATTCGATGATACCAACCCTACCAAGGAGAAGACCGAATTTGTCGAGTCCATCAAAGCCGATGTCGCATGGCTCGGTGCAGATTGGGAAGACAGACTTTTCTTCGCGTCCGATTATTTCGACAAGATGTATGAAGGTGCGGTCAAGCTCATCAAGAAGGGTAAGGCATACGTTTCGGATCTTACCGCAGATGAGGTCAGAGAATACAGAGGAACTTTCGAGGTTCCCGGTAAGGACGATCCCGGAAGAGAAAGATCCGTTGAGGAGAACCTGAAGCTCTTTGAAGAGATGAAGGAAGGCAAGTATGCCGACGGAGAGAAGACCTTAAGAGCAAGAATCGACATGGCTTCTCCCAATATCAATATGAGAGATCCGGTTATCTACCGTGTTGCCCATATGGCACACCACAGAACCGGTGATAAATGGTGTATCTACCCTATGTACGACTTCGCTCATCCCATCGAGGATGCCGAGGAAGGAATCACCCATTCACTCTGTACCCTTGAGTTCGAGGATCACAGACCTCTTTATGACTGGGTTGTTAAGGAACTTGAATATACCAATCCTCCCAGACAGATAGAGTTTGCCAAGATGTATCTTACCAATGTGGTAACCGGTAAGAGATATATTAAAAAGCTTGTTGAGAACGGAACCGTAGACGGATGGGACGATCCCAGACTTGTCTCCATCGCAGCTCTCAGAAGAAGAGGTTTTACTCCCTCATCCATCAGAAAGTTTGTTGAGATGTGTGGAATCTCCAAATCCCAGGCTTCAGCGGACTATGCCGCACTTGAGTATTGTATAAGAGAAGACCTTAAGACCGATGCACCCAGATATATGGCGATCCTTGATCCCATTAAGCTGGTCATCGACAATTATCCCGAAGGTCAGGTTGAGGAAGTTACCGCTTCCAACAACCCCGAGAACGAATCTCTCGGAACCAGAACGGTTCCTTTTGAAAGAGAACTTTACATCGAAAGAGATGACTTTATGGAAGAGCCTCCCAAGAAGTACTTCAGACTTTTCCCCGGAAATGAAGTCAGACTCATGAATGCGTATTACGTAACAGCTGTTTCTTGTGAAAAAGATGAGAATGGTAACGTTACTGTGGTACACTGTACCTACGACCCTGAGACCAAGGGAGGAAATTCACCCGACGGACGTAAGGTCAAGGGAACTATTCACTGGGTACCCGCATCAAGTGCGATCTCCGCAGATGTAAGATTGTACGAAAACCTTGTCGACGAGGAAAAGGGAGTTTATGATGAGGAGGGTAACATCAACCTCAATCCCAACTCACTTAAAGTTTGCAAGGATTGTAAGCTTGAGCCCGCATTTAAGGGCGCTAAGGCTTTCGACAGATTCCAGTTTGTAAGAAACGGCTTTTTCACGGTGGATTACAAGGATTCTTCCGAGGATTATCTTGTTTTCAACCGAATCGTAGGACTTAAGAGTTCATTTACACTTCCTGCGAAATAGGACATATTGTTTTAGGGGGGTTCCTGTTTTAAACATTGGAGGAAACAAATGGCAGGTCTTTTATCGGGTCTTGAAAGCCTGGGCTTAGGCAATCTTGAAAATGTAAAAATCTTTGATAAGGATAAGAAGAAAGAAGCTGAGAAGGCTAAGGAAGCCGCAAAGGCTCCCGAGTTTACCGAAACCGACTTTATCTATGACAAGAACTTTAAGTGTCCTGTCTGCGATAAGACTTTTTCGGCTAAGATCATGAAAACCGGAAGAGCTAAGCTCAAGAAGACGGATTTCGACCTTCGTCCCATCTATGAGGGATTTGTAGCCGAGAAATATGACGTTCTTCTGTGCCCTACCTGCGGATATGCCGCACTCGGAAGATACTTTACCACCCTTCTTCCCACACAGACACGTCTTATCAAGGAGAATATTACCTCAAATATCGTTCTTACCAAGTATGATGACGATACCTACAGCTTTGAACAGGCTATGGAGCGTTACAAGATAGCTCTTGCATGTGCGGTTGTAAAGCGTGCCAAGGCCAGTGAGAAGGCTTATGTATGTCTCAGACTTGCATGGCTCCTCAGAAGCTACAGAGAGTTCCTGGAAGGCCAGGAAGGCGATTTTACGGAGCTTATGAAGGAACTTCAGGCTCAGGAAGACGAGTACGAAACCAATGCTTATAACGGCTTTATAGAGGCCAGAAGCTCGGAAGATGTTCCCATTGCCGGAATGGACGCGGTTACCCTGGATTATCTCCTTGCTCAGATCGCATTTAAGCTTAAGGACTATTCAAACTGCAGCAGAATGATCTCCGGAATCCTTACTTCTCCTTCCGCAAACGCCAGAATCAAGGATAAGGTAAGAGAACTCAAGGAAGAGCTTGCCAAGGTTAAAGAAGATTAATACTTAAAACATAGCAAAAACCTCATCTCCACACGGAGATGAGGTTTTTTTGCTGCCAAAATCGGAGTAGTAGTTGTTTGTTTCGTTATTTCTTAACTTCTTCGGATGTTCCTTCCGCAGCATCGGAATCATCGAAGAATTCTTCTACAGTCTTATCGTCTGAAGTCTTGGTTACATCCTTGGCTGTCTCTGAGAGGGGAGTGAAATCATCATTTTCGTCCTCATCTTCATCCTCAAGCTCTTCAAAAAGGTCATCAAGATCATCGGCTGTCTGGAATCTGTCCTTAACCTTGGTATATGCTTCCTTGGCACTCTTGGATACCTTACCTGCTGTTTCCTTAGCGGACTCGGTGAACTTCTTTGCTACTTCGGATATATCATCCAGAGATGTATAAGTACGCTTCGGAGCCTCTACGGGTTCGTCACCCTCATTTAAAATAACGGTCTCCTCGTTCTTTTTCTGATAATAATAGTATGCTGCAGCTGCAGCGGCTGTTCCGAGAACAGCGGTTCCAAAGAGGAATTTACCAAATTTTTTACTCATGACCTTCTCCTTTCGGGATGGGAATCGCATTGGATGCGTAAGACCATTTTAATACATTACCCCCTCATTTTAAAGGAAAAAATCATATAAACCCTCAAACTTTTTGAGTACTGAAATCGCCCTTAAAGTTTCCGGAAACCTTCCTCTTTTTTTTGAGTTTTTGGAAACTGATTTGTGTTGCACGAGTTTCCATATTACAGGTGGATTTTAACCCCATATATGAGGTCATCAGGGTCCCAAATTCGTCTGCCCGGGTTACCTAAAATTCGATCCCGGTATTCCGGTTTAAGTCGCCATCTGAGATACGATTACAGACCCGGATCAGTTCAAATGATATCAAAAGCAGGCCCGGAAAAAGGAGGGAGAAGGGGAAGATTTTGCAAAGTAAGGAATGTGATAACTACGCAGGGGTGCTTAAAATAACACCTGAACCTAAAAAGGGAGGGGCGCGAGGCTAAAATCTGACGAAAAGGGTGTATATCATATGTTCTGTATACAAAAATTTTATGACGACAGAGACGTTACTTTTTTTGATGTCATTGATTGTGGATAACTATCCTCTGAATTTTCAGACAAAACTCGCATTTTTCCACAGACGTCTGTGTCATATAGTGGACAAGCAAGAAACGATAACTTTCATAATTTGCTTCAATAATAGATGGTTGCAAGAAAAATGTGAATACTTTATACGGTATTATGTCAGCAGACATAAGTGTCATTTTAGCCCCAAAATCTGACTTCCGGATCACAAAAATGTTAAAATCGCTACGAATATTACATAAAAAAACTCCCCACGATTTAACGTGGGGAGTCGTGTGATTTATTATGTTTTATCCTGTCAGGTCTTAAAGAATACTCCGAGGAAGTTTCTTCCTATGCTGGATCCGATGTTGCCTCCGAGTGTCTTTCCGAACTTACCTCCGATAGCACCTCCGACGGTTTTTCCTACCTCTCTGCCTACGGTTCCTGCACCGGTTTTGGCTACGCTCTGTGCTGCCTTTTGGGTCTTGTAGCTCATGGAGGATTTATCGACTTTGGGCTTTGCTCCCTGGGTCGCAGGTTGCTGTGCGGGAGCCTGAGTAGCGGGAACCTCACCCTCAACAAGTGTCTGATTCCTCTGAAGGAACTCATAAGCAGAATCCCTGTCGAAGTAATCGCTGTATCTGTTAAAGAGGCTTCCTGATCTGATTACGCTGTCCCTGGTCTGATCATCGATGGTACCCATGAGTGAGCAGGGAGGAAGTATCTTGGTATTTTCGACCATGGTCGGAACACCTTTTTCATCAAGTACCGATACGAGAGCTTCTCCGGTTCCGAGGGAGAGAAGAGTCTCATAGGTGTCGAATTCGGGATTTTCCACGAAGCTCATGGCAGCCGCTTTCGCTCTCTTTTGCTCCGCAGGAGTGTATGCGTGAAGAGCGTGCTCGATCTTGTTGCCGAGTTGGGCGAGGATTGCCTCGGGGATGTCCCTGGGGTTCTGTGTTACGAAGAAGATGCCCACGCCCTTGGATCTGATGAGCTTGATGACCTGCTCGATCTTGGTCATGAGAGCCTTGGGTGCATCATTAAATAACATATGTGCTTCATCGAAAAAGAATACCATCTTGGGCTTGTCCAAGTCTCCGACTTCGGGAAGTGACTCGAAAAGCTCGGTCATCATCCAGAGGAGGAAGGTGGCATACATATCCGGGTGATGGATCAGTCTTTGGCAGTCCAGAACCTGAATGGTACCTTTATCGGAATCTCTGCGTAACCAGTCGTTGATGTCCAGTGCGGGTTCTCCGAAGAAGTACTCCGCGCCTTCACCTTCCAGGGTTACCAGGGATCTGATTATGGCATTTACGCTCTGTCTTGCGATGGAGCCGTAGTCTGCAGCGAATTCCTTGGCGTGGTCAGCTACATAATTAAGCATGGATTTAAGGTCCTTGGTGTCGATGAGGAGCATATTGTTGTCATCGGCAATCTTGAAGACCATAGCCAGGACATTTGTCTGAGTATCGTTTAATCCGAGGATTCTGGACAGGAGAAGAGGGCCCATTTCAGATACTGTTGTTCTTAAGGGCATTCCTTTCTCGGCATATACGTCCCAGAAATTGGTGGGATAGGAGTCGAAGGCAAATCCTTCATCCTTTAATCCGAATCTTTCGATTCTGGCCTGCATGTCCTCGGAATCTTTTCCGGGCTGACAGAATCCCGCAAGGTCTCCTTTTACGTCAGCTAAGAATACGGGTACTCCCATATCCGAGAAACTCTCGGCAAGAACTTTGAGGGTAATGGTCTTACCGGTACCGGTAGCACCGCAGATCATTCCGTGGCGGTTTGCCATCTTGGGATATATGCAGATTTTCTTATCTCCGCTCTTCCCGAGAAAAATAGTTCCGGACTCTTTGTCGTACATTTACTGTCCTCCTCATATTTAATAACATGCGCTACAAAGCGCGTAATTACAGCAATTGTAGAACTATTTCTAATAAAATACCTTACGCTATTGAATTGCCTGTATAGAGGGTGTAGTACCTTCCCTTGAGGTTTATCAGCTCGTCGTGGGTTCCTCTTTCGACGATTCGTCCCTGTTCCATTACCATGATGCAGTCGGCATTTCTGACAGTGGAAAGTCTGTGTGCGATGACGAATGAAGTTCTTCCGTTCATCAGCTTATCCATACCTTCCTGAACGATTCTCTCGGTTCTGGTATCGATGGAGCTGGTTGCTTCGTCGAGAATGAGAACGGGAGGATCTGCAATGGCAGCTCTGGCGATTGCAAGAAGCTGTCTCTGACCCTGGGAGAGGTTTGCACCGTTACCGGTGAGCATGGTGTTATATCCGTCGGGAAGCTTGGAGATGAACTCGTCCGCATTAGCCAGTTTGGCAGCTGCGATAACCTCTTCATCGGTAGCGGAAAGCTTTCCGAAACGTATGTTATCTGAAATGGTTCCTGTGAAAAGACAGGTTTCCTGAAGCACCATACCCAGGGATCTTCTAAGATCCGCCTTGACGATCTTATTAACATTGATGCCGTCGTATCTGATCTTACCGTCCTGGATATCATAGAAGCGGTTGATCAGGTTGGTGATGGTGGTCTTACCTGCGCCGGTGGATCCTACGAATGCAATCTTCTGACCGGGCTTAGCTTCAAGCACGATATCGTGAAGGACCATCTTCTCATCGGTATATCCGAAATCGACTCCGTCGAAGACAACATTTCCTTCCAGGGGCTTATAGTCGGTGGTACCGTCTGCCTTGTGGAAATGTTTCCAAGCCCACATTCCGGTATGTTCGAGAGTCTCTTCCAGCTTTCCGTCAGCACCCTTCTTGGCATTTACAAGGGTTACATATCCTTCATCGGTCTCGGGCTCTTCATCCATAAGACCGAAGATTCTCTCAGCACCCGCCATAGCCATGATGATGGAGTTGAACTGCTGGGCTACCTGGGAGATGGGCATGTTAAAGCTCTTGTTAAGGCTGAGGAATGATGCAACGGAGCCTACACTGACGTTTCCGGTGAGTGCGAGGGCACCGCCGGTGATGGCACAGAGAACGTAGCTTAAGTTTCCGAGCTGTGCGTTGATGGGGCCCAATGCGTTGGCATAGGTATTAGCCTTTGATGCCGCATCATAGAGTTCATTGTTTAATTCATCGAAAGCTTTCTTGCCGGCTTCTTCGTGACAGAAGACCTTGACGACCTTCTGACCGGTAATCATCTCCTCGATGAATCCGTTAACGGTACCCAGCTGTTTCTGCTGTCTTACGAAATGCTTACCGCTGTTCTTGGCAGCAAAGCCTGTGCAGAAGAGCATAACGCCTACCATAACAACT
The DNA here is from genome assembly GCA_902794095.1 of uncultured Lachnospiraceae bacterium. Classification (GTDB taxonomy): domain Bacteria; phylum Bacillota; class Clostridia; order Lachnospirales; family Lachnospiraceae; genus AC2028. The sequence continues at coordinate 224,857 of CADBFZ010000004.1, forward strand.
GTTACGATAGTCATCTGCCAGCTTAAGAAGATCATGGAGATAAATACGGATACGATGGTGATCGCCGAGTTAAAGCACTGGGGGATACTCATGGAGATCATCTGTCTCATGGTGTCGATGTCGTTGGTATAGATCGACATGATGTCACCGTGAGTGTGGGTATCGAAGTATTTAATGGGAAGCTTCTCCATCTTCTGGAACAGATCGTTTCTCATGGACTGCATGGTTCCCTGGGTGATCTTGATAAGGAGCCTTGCCTGTACGAAACTTGCGACTATTCCGACTGCGTAGATGCAGGCAACCCTGAATATTGCCTTGGCAAGAGGTTCAAAGTTGGGAAGGGTATTTGGATCGAGCAGATAGGGAGTTATGTATTTGTCTATCAGCTCTTTCATAAACAGGGTACCCTGCAGGTTGCAGAGAACCGATGTGATGATACATACGATTACCCATGCATAGTGGGTTCCGTAATCTTTGAAAATATAACCCATTATGCGTTTAAAACTTTTTCCGGGGTTCTGGGCTTTGGGCCCAGGTCTACCGAGTGTATTTCTGCTTCCGGGTCCGGGCATTTAGTCCACCTCCGTTTCGTCAAAGTCTCCGGCACCGCCGGTCTGTGATTCATAAACTTCACGATAGATCTCGTTGGTCTTAAGGAGCTCTTCGTGGGTTCCGATGCCGTTAACCTTACCGTTATCAAGGACTATGATACGGTCTGCATCGGAAATACTGGATATTCTCTGTGCGATGATGAACTTGGTGACGCCGGGGATCTGAGTTCTGAATGCTTCACGGATCTTGGCATCGGTAGCGGTATCCACCGCACTGGTGGAATCGTCGAGGATAAGGATCTTGGGATTCTTAAGGAGCGCCCTTGCTATGCACAGACGCTGCTTCTGTCCGCCGGATACGTTGGTTCCGCCCTGCTCGATATGGGTATTGTAGCCGTCGGGCATTCTGCTGATGAACTCATCCGCGCATGCCATTTCACAGGCTTTCTTGCACTCCTCTTCGGTAGCGTCCTCTTTGCCCCAACGGAGGTTATCAAGGATGGAGCCCGAGAAGAGCTGGTTTTTCTGAAGAACCACGGATACGGAGTTTCTGAGAACCTCCAGGTCGTAGTCGCGAACATCTACGCCGCCTACGCTGACACTTCCTTCATTAACGTCATAGAGTCTGCTGATCAGGCTTACCAGGGTGGACTTGGACGAACCCGTAGCACCCATGATTCCGATAACTTCGCCTGATTTTATGTCGAGATTGATATGCTCAAGTACGGGTTTTCCGCCTTTTTCATAATTGTATGCAAAAGAAACATCTTGGAAGCTGACCGATCCGTCCTTAACCTCCCAAACAGGATGTTCAGGATTTCTAAGATCGGTAACTTCATCGAGGACTTCTACGATTCTCTCTGCACTTGCGGCACTCATGGTGAGCATTACGAAGATCATCGAGAGCATCATAAGGCTCATGAGAATGTTCATGCAGTAAGCAAGAAGGCTCATGAGTTCGCCGGTAGAAAGGTCTCCGACGCTGATCATTCTTGCACCCAGCCAGCTGATGGTCAGGATACAGGTATAAACGGTAAGCATCATGATAGGGCTGTTAAGGACTACTTTGCCCTCGGCCTTTACGAAGATGTCGTAGATTGCCCTGGATGCCTTCTGGAAACGTCCGATCTGCTCGTTTTCACGAACGTAAGCCTTGACGACTCTGATGGCGGAAACGTTCTCCTGAACCGATTCGTTAAGTGCATCATACTTGGGGAATGCTTCCCTGAAAGTCTTGGTGGCACTTGCGATGATCAGCGCAAGAACGCAGCCGAGGAGAATAACTGCGATGAGATATACTCTTGCGATCCTTGCATTGATGTAGAAAGCCATGAACATTGCCACGATAAGGCTCGCAGGTGCTCTCATGGCCATTCTCAGTGCCATCTGGTATGAATTCTGGATGTTTGTTACGTCTGTTGTGAGTCTTGTTACAAGAGAAGATGTTGAAAATCTGTCGATATTTGAAAAAGAAAACGTCTGAATGTTGTCGTACATGGACTTCCTTAAGTTCTTGGCAAGTCCCGCTGCTGCTACAGCTGCAAACCTTCCGCCCAGGATTCCCGCGATAAAACCGATAAGCGCGGCAAGAACCATCATCAGTCCTATTTTATAAATGTGATTCATGTTGCCGGCATATACGCCGTTATCTATTATGGAAGCCATTAAATATGGAACAAGCATTTCCATGGCTACTTCGACTACCATGCAAACGGGTGTTAAAACGGAGGGCAAAGTGTACTCTTTTACCTCTGAAAGTAATCTACTAAGCATAATTCTCCTATCTGTCGGTGCTAAAACCCGACTGTAATATTATAAAACTTGAGGTTTTTTTATTCAAATAAAGAGATTGTGAATAATATGATAAAATAAAAGAAATTGCACCCCTTAAAAGGAGACTGTTATGGGATATAAGGAAACTGCCGGACTTTGGAAGAATTCTCTGAACGAAAATGACCCTCTTTATAAGGAACTTTTATCCGTTACGGATGACAAGGAGTTAGAGGACAGATTTTATCAGGACCTCTCCTTCGGAACTGCCGGACTTCGCGGCAAAGTAGGTGTGGGAACCAACCGCATGAACCGCTTTACCGTAGGACGCGCCGCACAGGGAATCGCAGACCATATCGTAAAGACCGGCGAGTATGCCTGCAAAAGGGGAGTTGTCATAGCACACGACCCCAGGCATTTCTCTGCGGAGTTTTCCAGGATGACCGCAGTGATTCTGGCCAGGAACGGAGTTAAGGCATACACCTTCCCTTCACTTCGCCCAACTCCCGAGCTCGCTTTTATGATAAGACGCCTGGGAAACATCAGCGGAATCAACATCACCGCATCCCATAATCCCAGGGAATACAACGGTTTTAAGGCTTACTGGGAGGACGGCTGCCAGGTAAGCTCCAAGGTTGCGGATGCAATGACAGAGTGCATTAACGCAGTGGATTATTTTACGGGAATCAAGGGCCTTGATGATTTCGATGCAGATCCCGAGGGCTCTTTTGATAAATATGTCACGGAAGGGCTGATCACCGTTCTTTCCGCAGAATATGACAGGGAATACTTGGATAAAGTAGAGGGCCTTGCAATCCACGAAGGTGACGAGCTTGACCTTACAATTCCCATTGTATACACACCCCTTAACGGTGCGGGCAGTATTCCTTTTATGACAGTAATGAAGGACCGCGGCTTTACCAACGTCTCCATAGTGGAAGAGCAGAAGGACCCGGATCCCGACTTTACCACCGTGGGTTACCCCAATCCCGAGGATCCCAAGGCGTTTAAGATGAGCGAGGAACTGGGCAAGAAGATCGGTGCAAAGCTCCTTATGGCCACGGACCCCGATGCGGACAGATTCGCCATCGAGCTTCTTATGGACAACGGCGAGTACCTTCCCTTAAACGGAAATCAGACCGGTTACATCCTAGCAGGCTACATTCTTGACGGAATGAAGGACGCGGGAACCCTCCCCGAAAACGGCGCCATGGTCAAATCCATAGTCACATCCACCATGTCCGCCGTCATGGCAAAAGAGTACGGAGTCAAGATGTACGAGTCCCTCACGGGCTTTAAGAATATCTGCGGCCTTATTCCTTTCCTTGAAAGCCGTGGTGAAAAATACCTCTTCGGATATGAAGAGTCCGTAGGATATGCGGCATGTCCCGATATCAGGGATAAGGACGGAATCAGCGCGGGAATGCTGGTTGCGGAAGCTGCCGCTTATTATCAGAAGAAAGAGGGAAAATCCCTCTGGCAGGTACTTCAGGATCTGTATCAGAAGTTCGGATTCTATGCAGAGGATGAGCCGAATCTTGTTCTTGAAGGAATCGAGGGTTCCGCAAGGATTGGCAGAATGATGGAGCACATCAGAAATTGCCCTCCCGCAGAATTTGCGGGAATTAAGGTTAAGAAGGTCATCGATTATAAGGACGGCTCTGAAGATATCAACTTCCCTTATAACAAAATCCCGAAGACCAACGCTCTCAGATTCTTCCTTGAAGGGGAAGACACCTGGTTTGCGATAAGACCTTCGGGAACCGAGCCTAAGATTAAGTTTTATTTCTACACAAGGCAGTCTTCACGCGAAGAAGCACTTGCGGTTAATGCCAAGATCAAAGCAGCCGTGATGGAGATCATAGAAGCTGTAAAATAATGGCACGAGGCCTGCTCCTGATTTCCGCGCCACCCGCGGAAATCAGGAGCAGGCCTCACTTACTTATTTAAAGATTGCCCATCAGGAAATCTTTGAGAAGTCCTACGGTTTCACGAATCATATTGTTGGGAAGGTACAACATCACAGAATCTGCGGGTATACCGGTAACATCGGTGTATCCGCATTTTTTTGCAATGGCGAGAGCCCTGAAGATGTGGAAGTTGCTGGATACTATGCCGACTCTGCTGCCAGACAGATCTTCGTAAAGCTGCGATGAAAACTGCAGGTTCTCGGAAGTGTTGGTGGACTGATCCTCCATAAGGATCCTGCTTTCATCTATTCCGCGGCCTATGAGGTAGTCCTTCATGACGGATGCTTCGCTTGCAGGTTCGTTGCTGCCCTGACCGCCGGATACGATTATTACGGTTTCGGGATTTTCAACAGCATATTCATATGCTCTGTCCAGTCTCATTCTGGTAACGACCGCAGGGCCGGAAGGCTTAACCTGGGATCCCAGAACTATGATGTAATCAAGGTTTGCAGCAGGGTTATTGCGAAATCCCGTTATGACCATGCACTGGGTTACGATCACGAATATAACTCCCAGAGAAACCAGACCTCCTGCGATGATCTTAATAGCCATGGGAAGCTTTGCTATGATTCCGCTTCTGAACAGGAATGCCAGTATCATGAGGCAGGCGCCTCCCGCATACCATACGCAGAAGAATTTGGAACCGGAATTGGCGAGCATTATGGTAATACCGTAGAGAACGCACAGGATTCCGGTAAGGATTAGGATTACAGGAAGGATAATCATTTTCTTCTTACCCGCGTTTTCTGTTTTTGCTTTATTCATACGCTTTAAGCATATGAGCAGATATACGAGTGAAATGGCGGAACTGATACCCCAGGACATGGGATATGAGGTCATAAGGACTTTCATGGTTCTGAAGGATCTGAAAGCAGTGAAGATCCAGAGGATTCTGATACCGCATACGCCAAAGACGCTGATGATCATGGGGCCTGTTGCATTGCCCATTCCTCTCAAGGCTCCGTGACACACTTCTATAAGTATGAATGAGAAATAGAAGACAACGAAGAACTTGAGCATGTAGGTTGCGATTTCAAGTACCACGGGGTCCTTGGTAAAGAATTTAAGTACGAAGGGTCCGATGGTCAAAAGGCCGCCGACTATGATCGTGGTAACAAGCAGATGATAGAAGAAGCCGTATACCATGCTCTTCTTGACTCTCTCCATATTTCCCTTGCCGTAGTTTTGAGCAACAAAGGTGGATATGGATATTCCCAGGGAGTTGCTGACCATCCAGAAGATCTGGTCTGCTTTTCCCGTAGCAACCCATGCAGCTACCGTATCCGTTCCGAAGCCGTTTACCGCGATCTGAATGATAAGGTTTGAAGCGGTATAGGTAAGGGAATGAACGGTTGAGGGGATACCGATCATGAGTATCTTCTTTAAATAAAAAGAATGAATCCGTATCTTCTTTAGATAAAGCCTGTAGCAGTCATCGGTTCTGACCAGGACATATATGGTCATGATCGCACTGATGGTTTGTGAAAAGATGGTTGCCAAGGCAACGCCGAATACACCAAGGTCCAGTCCCAACACAAGGATCAGGTCGAGGATGATATTTACTATGGAAGAAATGATCAGGAATATGAGAGGGCGCTTTGAGTCGCCGATTGCTCTAAGGATTCCGGCACCCATGTTATATACGAGGTTGGGAATCATTCCCGCCATGTATACTCTGAGGTAGATGGTGGATCCGTCCAGTGATTCGGGGGTCGTGTTCATGGCTTCCAGCATGAGCCTTGTTGTGGGGATGCCCACAATTGTAATAATGATGCCCAGGATTATTGCAAAAGCCATTCCGGTATGGGCAGCCTTGGAAACGTCTTCTTTTCTACCCGCACCGTAATACTGGCCAACGATGATGGTTGCGCCGGATGAAAGGGATGTGAGGCCGCCTACGAATACGTTAACCAGGATGGCTGCAGAGCCTCCTACCGCCGCAAGGGCTTCTTTTCCCACAAACTGTCCTACGATCACGGAGTCCGCGGTATTATACAGAAGCTGGAAAAAAGTACCGAACATAAGGGGGAGGAAGAAGAGGATCATTTCCTTCCCGATTTTGCCCTCAGTTATGGGGTTTATTGCTGTGTTTTCTTTTGTTAATGCCTTGTTAGTCATAGAAGACATATTATTACGGAAAAAGTCCGTTGTCTAATTAAAAAATGGTTAAGGCGGGTAACAAAGTGACGGAAACGGTTATAGAGTTGTAAAGTACTGCCGCGGGTGCTATTATTTTTGTTGGTGCGTTTTATAGAATTGACGCGGTTTTAAACACATTTATATAACAAGGAGACATATCATGAGTAAGAATTTCGCTGATCTGCTTGCTAAGGTCAAGGGCCTCGACAAGCAAAAACTGGCAGTTGCCGTAGCACAGGACAAGCCCGTGCTTGAAGCTGTAAGAGAAGCACACAGAATGGGAATTATCGACGCCATTCTTGTAGGTGACGAGGATCAGATCCGTGCAATCGGAGCCGAGCTTGATATGAGACTTGATGAATATGAGATCGTTGATGTCAAGGATCCCATGGAAGCTGCTCTCAAGGCTGTAAGCTTTGTACATGAGGGTAAGGCTGACATGTACATGAAGGGACTTGTTGATACCAAGACCTTCCTTAAGAGCGTTCTTGATAAAGAAGTTGGACTTCGTACCGGAAAGCCCCTCTCTCACGTATGTGTATTCGAGCTTCCCGGAATCGACAGACTTCTTTTCCTTACCGACGTAGCATTCATGCCTTATCCCACTCTTGAGGACAAGGTTGCCATCATCGATTACACCGTAGAAGTAGCAAATGCCTGCGGAGTTACCAATCCCAAGGTTGCACCTCTTGCAGCTGTTGAGGTTGTTAACCCTAAGATGCCCGTTACCGTTGAGGCTGACGAGCTTCGCAAGATGAACGAGGAAGGCAAGATCAAGGGATGTATCGTAGACGGACCTCTTTCACTCGACATTGCTCTTTATAAGGAAGCAGCTGAGGAAAAGAAAGCGACTGACAGACCTTGCGCAGCATCCGCTGACATCCTTCTTTTCCCCGACATCCACGCAGGAAACCTTGTTTACAAGTCAATCGTTCACATGGTACCCGGAGTAAAGAACGGAAACATCCTTACCGGAACCCAGGCTCCCGTTATCCTTACCTCCAGATCCGACACTAAGGATGTTAAGGTTAACTCCATCGCTCTGGCAGCAGTCGTTTCCGATCAGATGAAGAAAATGAATAAATAATAAGGAGAACAGTTATGGCACTTAAATCTCTTATCATCAATCCCGGATCAACCTCCACCAAGGTAGGTATCTTTGAGGATGAGACCTGTGTAATGGACGAGACCCTCCGTCACTCAACCGAGGAGATCTCTCAGTATGATTCAATCATCGCTCAGAAGGATTTCAGAAAGAACATCATTCTTGATTTCCTTAAGAACGCGGGCATCGATGTTAATTCATTTGATTTCATCGTAGGACGTGGCGGACTTCTTAAGCCCATCCCCGGCGGTACCTACGAAGTTACCGATGCCGTTATCAAGGATCTTGAGATCGGTGTTCAGGGACAGCATGCATCTAACCTCGGCGGAATCCTTGCACGTGAGATCGCAGATCAGATCGGTAAGAAGGCATTCATCGTTGACCCCGTTGTTGTAGACGAGCTCAGCGACGTTGCAAGAATCTCAGGTATGCCCGAGTGCCCCAGAACCTCTATTTTCCATCCCCTTAACCAGAAGGCAGTAGCACGTCGTTATGCTAAGTCCGTTGGTAAGAAGTACGAGGATCTCAGACTTGTCGTTGCTCACCTTGGCGGCGGTGTTTCCGTAGGCGCTCACGAGTACGGCAAGATCGTTGACGTATACAGCGCATTCGAAGGAGACGGTGCTCTTTCACCCGAAAGATGCGGCGGACTTCCTACCGGAAAGCTCATCAGACTTTGCTACTCAGGCAAGTACTCCGAGAAGGAGATGCTCAAGAAGGCTACCGGCCAGGGCGGATTCAACGCATATCTCGGAACCAACGATGCAAGAGAAGTAATGAAGAGAATGGACGAGGGCGATGCTCAGGCTAAGCTTGTTATGGAAGCATTTATCTTCCAGGTTTGCAAGGACATCGGAGCAGAGTCAACCGTTCTTAAGGGAGATGTAGACCAGATCATCATCACCGGCGGTATCGCTTATAACGAGAGAGTTACCAAGGCTATGATCGAGAGAGTAGGAAAGATCGCTCCCGTAACCGTATATCCCGGAGAGGATGAGCTTCTTGCTCTTGCTCAGGGGGGCTTAAGAGTTATGAACGGAGAAGAGGAAGCTAAGGTTTACGCATAATCAGCGTTTTAAGATCGGAGCTTTTATGGAAATAGTCAGGATGGACAGATCCAGCTCCTCCGAAGTATATGCAATGATGAGAGTCTTCTATGATTCTCCCGCTGTACTTCATACTTCATCGGACCGTGTTCTTAAGAACGATATCGAGGCCTGTATAGGCGATTGTCCCTATCTCGACGGATATGTGTTCGTTGTAGACGGTCAGATTGCAGGCTATTCAATGGTATCCAAGAGTTTTACCACCGAATACGGCGGAATATGCGCATGGATAGAGGATCTGTATATAAAAGAAGAATACAGAAGGCGTGGCATTTCAAAACAGTTTTTTGAAAAGCTTCCTTCGATGTATCCCGAGATTGTCCGTTTCAAACTCGAGGTTGAACCCGAGAATGAGAGAGCAATAGAGACTTACAAAAATTGCGGATACAGCAAGCTTCATTACGACATAATGGAGAGTGTTATCCGAGAGGGATAAAGCAAGATAAAAGGACTGCCGGAGGGGCAGTCCTTTTTGTATATGGGTCTTCCGGGGGGCCGGAAGACTTAAGAAGTATCCGATTCGCGAGGGGGTTAGAACAGGATACTCTTAAAGCGATGATCGTCCCAGCAGCTCATCATAGGATACAAAGATCTCGATAAATCCTGCTGCATAGGGTCCCATTTCATAGGGAGAGTAGTAGTAGATGATTCCGTCTTCCGTAAATTCGATGGTATCCGATGTCAGTGATACCAGATCGTATGCGTCCGAATATACCGTTTCCGCATCCGCCGCAAAATAAGGCGGGCCGTAAAGATCATCATCTTCGTAGCTTAAGAAATCCTCTTTGGTTTTCTCTGCTATGAGAGTCTTGAAATCTTTTTCGCTTCCGGTATAGAAGTCGGTAATGCTCTTTGCTTCACCGGTAGCAATGTCAAAGAGGTACTGAACTCTGTAGGGATATCCGTGAGCTCCTCCTCCGTACCAGTATCCTGTCATCTCAATTGCGAGATAGTTATTGCCGATCTCATCGACTGCGGATACATAGTAATCATTGGTGACCCTGTACCATGAAGGATGTGCCTCATGATCTTCACAGGGTACCTCATCGATGGAGACGGTAGCTTCGTCTTGAATAAACAGTTCAGCCCGGTTCTTAAGGTATTCATTGATCATATCCGCATGACTGGAATATGAACCGTCAAGGATGAAATACTCTATATAATCGCAAAGAAGCGCTGTTCCGCAATCGGGACATTCACGGCTCGATGATATATAGGAGACCGTTCCGTAATCAAAGATCCTGTCATGATCAAAATACAGATACTCATACTCATTGGAAGGATCGCTTAAGCTTACGGTTCTCCAATAAATATCCCCGTCTTCCGCGCCTACGTAATGAACGCAGTTTTCGTTTACGGCAAATCCTTCGATTCCGGGAATGATATTCGATCCGGGTACTGTTTGGGCATCGTATATAAATCTGAGTTCCCCGGATGAAGCGTCGTATTCGTAAACAGAATTATGTGTGATTCCGTATTCTTCGCTCTCGGATACGCTGTAGTAATATTTTGTTCCGACCCGGCCGAGCAGATTATTCGCACCTCTTTCATCCGAGACTTCGGTAAGCTCATCGGTCTCCAGATCATAAACACAGGCTTTTCCTACTCCGGAATCATAGTCCATAACTACTGCGAAGATATGCTTTTCATCAAACAGAGCACTATAAACATTCTCAAATCCATCGATCTTTTTCTTGATGCCTTTGGAATTGACTAAAACAAGATTGCCGTCCATATATGACGGCAGATATCCGCAGTCATAATAAACATGTGCGCTGCAATCGGTTTTGAGAAGATGCCCGTCAGCTTCCGAGATGACATTATAAATTATGCTGATATCTTCGTTTGTTTCTTTTTCTACGAATTTATCTTCGCTGCCGTCATACTCAAAAGAAGTGGTGGCATCGCCGAGTGAATTATATGATTCGTCATATCCGATCACATAATCGACATACAGACGTCCGTTAAAGAACTCGCATGCACTCAGGTAACAGTTTCCGGTGCCTTTCCATATATCATAGATCTTGAAATCCTCTTCCCTTACCGCATATACGAAATACTTCGCATCGGCATCTCCGGGGAATAATACACAATCCCTGAAAAATAAAAAGCCGTCGCCTTCACCGACCAGGATGCTTTTATTGTATGACTCTTCACCTGTAAGGCGATATATAGAAAGCTCATTTGAGGATACATTCTTAGCAAGGTCTTCGCGGTTGAACTGCTTGATCTCGTTGTCTTCCGGATAATACACGAAGATTGTATCTGACATCGGATCCCTTACAAGAACCGTTCCTCCGTTATCAAGCTTTACTTCTTCGAACGCTGTTTCTTCTTCCGGCTTATCTTCAGGCTCTTCATCTTCTTCATCGTGAACCTGAATTCCTTCTTCAATGTTTGATATATCATTAGGCATAATACTGCATCCGGCAAGGGCCAGAGCGGTAATGCCGATAAGCATTAATCTTAGTGTTCTTTTCTTCATCTATACCTCTCATTTCTTCCGCACAACCCCGCGCGGATTTAATTCGTGTAAATCATAGCACAAAAAATCCGCTTAAAAAGCGGATAAAGGCAAATATAATAAAGCATTAAAGAAACTTAATAAAGGGTTAAAGAATTGATTACTGGAATATCCAATTGTAGTAGGGCAGAACTCTGATATCGGTGTTGTATGCGCTTCTTAAAAACAGCGCAAACAGCATAAGAAATGCAAGACTGATAAGAACGGTCCAGATCGTCCTTGCCTTTTTATTTTCGATCTTCTTAAGAAGAGAGGGTATGAAGAATACATTGCTCACATTCATATAAAATCCGATTCTTGAAATCTCGGGAACGAATGAGCAGAAAACATATAAAAGGAGAGCAAAGAGATTGAGATAGAATCCAAATTTGAGCTTGCGGTCTTCTGCAATCTTTTTGCGGTATATAAGTGCAAAGACAAATATTGCTGCTGCTTTTGCGATATTGATAAGACTGGTTTCACCGGTATCAAACATGGATCCTTCATAAAAAGGATAGAAGATAAAGATTATCTTTCTGTAGAGTCCGGGAAGGAAGATAAGTGATGCACAGAAGACGCTGATGATAAAATGTCCGATCCAATTCCAGTTAACCGTTGCAAGAAGATAAAGTGGAATTACGATGAGAACGGATTTATGGAAGAGCGCAGCGGCTCCGATCACTGCGAAGAATTTGATGTAATCCTTCTTAAGAACATACTTCATAGAAAACATAGCTGCAGAAAGTGCCAGATAGTATCTGACATTGTTGAGGCTTACAAAATAATATCCCGCAGTCATGAAGATGAAGATGGAATATACGAACCAATCACTCTGATCATAGATTGCTTTTACCATCAGAAAAACTGTGATCAGTGAAAAGAAAGCGAAGATTGGAAGATAGTTGTCATACTCCAGGAAATACTGAAGGAACTTAACAACATATTTGAATCCGGGTTCGTAGCTTACATATCTGTCCTGTGCTATGAGATTGAAGTTGTCCCTGTAAACCCAGTAGTCATTTCCTACTGCGATTCTGCATGCTGAAACAGCTGATAAGAGTATGAATATTCCTGCGACGAGTATACGGTTTCTCAGATATCTCTTAGTAAGATATCCGTCTTTTGTACGCACGGAAAAGTCTGCGGTCTCAACTCCTAAGGAGATGAAGACAACCGCAGCAGTAAGTGCGATATATAAGAATAAACCGTAGGTTATCATTTAGTGTTTTTGCTTTCCTCTGCAAATCTTGAATCTTTGCCGATGTAATATGCTCTTATAAGAGCGTCATCGGTATCGGTAAGGATTGCACACATAGGTTCTTTGCCGTACTTACTTAAGAATGAAAGAGCTCTTTCGTCTCCGCCTGTGTGGTTCTTGGAAGAGAAGATATATACGATGGGGTGTTCCGCATTTTTAACTTCACCGAGAAGTCCGGGCTTTTCTGTATCGGAAAGATCCAGTGTCTTTCCTTCAACCCTGGCACCTGCTGCGATGAGTTTGTCTATGACAGCATTAAACTTGTCGGAAGGAAGAGTTGATGCAGTGATAAATCCGTCATCACCCGCAAGATCTTCAAGCGTCTCTTTGAGATTTGCGGCAGTGATGGTTCCGGCGGAAGGAAGGTGGAATCTTTTTTCGATGGTTTCCGGAAGGATGATGCGATCATCCGATACGATCCTGATCCATACGAAAAGTGTTGAAACAAAGAGTCCGATAAATGCTCCGAGAATGATTGCTCTGATGGCTCTCACATCGGGAGGAAGAAGAGTGGGCTCGGAACCGCCAATCTCTCTTACTGAAAGAATCTCGGGGAGAGATTTTGCAAATGCTGAAACTCCGATGACTCCGGCATTAATGATCTTGGTACACATGTCGGGATCGGGATTGGTAACCTGAAGAGTAAGGACTTTTACATCGGAGTTAAGTGTTGCAAGGAATGACTCGCGTACTGTTTTCTCATCGAGAGTAGGATCAGCTTTTAAGATCTCATCAATGATGGCAGCATCACCTGACATCTGCTCCCATGTATATTTGTTAAAATAGATAAGTTCGTTCGAGCCTGCTTCGGGAATGTATTCCAGATAAAGATCTGTTTTTGCCTGGAACTTATATTCGGAAGAAAGCCTATATGTAAGGTGACAAGCGCAAACAAAAGCCGCACCGATAAATGCACAGCCTATGATAAGAGGAAGCTTCTTGATAAACCTTAAGAGGAATAATCTTCCGTTTACAGGTTCGTCACCGTATCTCATTTCCCAAAGTTTCATATTATTTCTCCGACTTTTTAAATATATGTCTGTCCATGAATGAACCAACCGTTGTTATGGCGGGTCCGAGGAATACTGCCATAAGTATGGTGCCTATGCGGGGGCGTGCTCCGAATAAAACACCTATCAAAACCGCACATGAATCAAAAACAATTCTTGTAATGAAAAAAGGAATCCTCTTAAATGCATCGCATATGATCTTGCCCAGTCCGTCATAGGGGGAAAGACCCAGGCGTGAGTTCATATATACCGCAGCGCTTATGAGGAATCCGATAAGACCGAGGATGAAGGTAACGGGTCTTGCAACGGGTCCCATAAAGAAGCCTTCAGCAAAAGTTTTGCCGATCACCCATCTTGTAAAATCTACCGTATATCCTACAAGTACCATGTTTGCAACGGAACCGGGACCTATGAGCTTGATGCCGGTTACGAGGATTACGATACCGAGCATGACGGCATTTAATGTAAGCTGCCAGTTACCCAGGGTCCATCCGATCTTTCCGGCGATGCTTACGTTCATGAAAGTGTAGGGGTCTGTTCCAAGATCGGTTTCCAAGAGAAATCCCAAGGAAATACCCATACATAAAACAGCAATCACTACCATTAAGACGTTAGCTGCGAATTCTTTTTTATTATTCTTAAATCTGTCCAGACCTGCCCAGGTCGTAAACTTATCTTTGTTCATCTTCAATCACCTTCGGAAGATCATCAAGTGTTTTAATCTTGGTCATGCACAGATGCTCGACCTCGGGTTCGCTTTCGGTCTGATCGGGGACAAACACAACTTTTAACCCTGCTCTGCTTGCCGAAAGAATACCGTTGGGTGCATCCTCAACCGCTATGCATTCCGAAGGATCCAGTCCCAATTGTTCTACTGCTTTTAAGTATACGTCGGGCGCGGGTTTTCCGAACTCGCAATCCGCTGCAGAACATATCTTATCGAAATATCCTTCCAGTCCGACGCTCTTAAGATATCTTCCCGTTCTTTCCAGATCCGTTGCTGTAGCCACGGCTCTTAGAATTCCGTTTTCTTTTAACTTGTTTAATGCATTGATGGCGCCGGGTTTTAACTGAATGCCGTGCTCTTTGACAATCTCTTCGTAGATGTCTTTTCTGTAAGCACGGACTTCATCGTAATTAAACGAATCACCGAACCATTCTCTGAACCGGTCATATACAAAGGGTCTTCCGAAGCTGCGAAGCTGAAGATACATTTCCTCGGTCATGTTAAAACCAAAGTGTTCGCAGGCTTTCGGCCAGCATATGCGGTAGTATTTTTCGGTATCGAGTATTGTACCGTCGAGATCGAAAATAACTGCTTTAATCATTGTATATAAGCCTTTCGCTATGATAAAATCATATCGATTTATTTTAATATTTACAGTATATAACGTCAACTTTTCAGGAATTTGTGACGGTTTGAAGAATGCTTAGATTTTATGTGACAATAATCGTATCGATTCCCTGGATCATCTATTTCATGATCAAGTCCAGGTATATCATGAGCCATTTCGATTCGTACCCGCTTGAAGAGCGTTATGCATTCGTTAAGCGCATGGTCATTCAGTGCATGAGAAACGGACGCATCAGGACCAAGGCATTCGGAATGGAGAATCTCCCTAAAGAGGGCGGATACGTAATGTTTCCGAACCATCAGGGAAAATATGACGTACTGGGAATTGTATACTCACACGAAAGACCGTGTACGGTGGTTATGGATGCGGTAAGATCGAGACTTCCTCTTGCCGATGAGATGGTGGATGTCCTGGAAGGAACCCGCCTGAACAAAGCGGACATGAGATCCCAGGTTAAGAGTATTCACTCCGTATCCGAGCAGGTAAGGGACGGTAAGATCTATATCATCTTCCCTGAAGGCGGTTATTACCACAACAGAAACATGGTTCAGGAATTCATGCCCGGTGCGTTCAAAGCGGCAATGAAGGCTAAGTGTCCCATCGTTCCCGTAGCCATTATCGATTCATACAGAGCTTTCGGAGTTAACATCCTTGCCAGGATCACAACCCAGGTTCATTACCTCGAGCCGCTGTATTATGAAGATTACAAGGACATGAAGTCCAAAGAGATATCCGATTACGTAAAGCTGCAGATCATGAAGAAGATCAATGAAGTCATGGTTGCAAAGGGCAAGAAAGCTCCCAATAAAATACCTGAATAAATAAATGACAGGAGATAATTCTCCTGTCATTTTTATAATATATGGTTGTTATGCTGTTTCTGGGGTCCTGCCGCGACGCATGACTGTCTCGCTTTTCGGGATCAGGCGGCCATAGAACGCATGACTGTTATTGCTCATGCCGCAGACCACCGAAGTCTCGACAGCTCATGCATTCGCGTCACCCCGCGAAACAGCAGAAATGTCCCTGAATGGAAAATTACAGCGGGAATTTAAAGTATCTTACCGCATTGTAGTAGGAGATGTTTTCTACGATCTCTCCAAGGATCTTATAGTCTTCGGGGAATTCTCCGTTCTCAACCCAGTTTCCGATTATGTTGCAGAGTATTCTTCTAAAGTACTCATGACGTGTATAACTTAAGAACGATCTTGAATCGGTGAGCATTCCTACAAATCCGGAGAGGTTTCCGAGGCTTGCAAGGCTTGTGATCTGCTCTGTCATTCCCTTTATGTGGTCGTTGAACCACCATGCACTGCCGTGCTGGATCTTACCTACTGCGGATGAATTCTGGAAGCATCCGATGATCGTTCCGATGTAGGCGTTGTCGATTGGATTTAGTGAATAAAGAATGGTTCTGGGAAGTGCGTCTTCTTTATCCAGGGAATCGAGGAAATCCGCAAGCTGGGCAGCGGGAGTGTAGTTGTCGATGCAGTCGTATCCGGTATCGGGGCCTGTTGCTTCGAACATGCGGGTGTTGTTATTTCTCTTAACACCGTAGTGAAGCTGCATGGTCCAGTCGTATCTTGCGTACTCTTTTCCCATGAAGAGCACAAATGCGGTCTTGAACTGAGTCTCTTCGACTTTGTTAAGAGGTATGTTGTTCATCCTCTTAAGGAAGATCTCTTCAAGTTCGTCCTCGGTTGCGTGGAAGTTTGCTACGTAAGAAAGACCGTGGTCGGAAACAACGCATCCGTGCTCGCTGAAGAATTTCATTCTGGTCTGAAGAGCTGTCTTAAGTGCGGCCCAGGTCTTGATCTCTTTTAATCCGGAAACTTCCGCAAGCTTTTTGAGATAGTCCTTGTAATCGGGCTTTTCGATGGACATTGCCCTGTCGGGACGCCATGCGGGAAGTACCTTTACGTCGAAGGTAGGATCTTCCGCAATCTGCTTGTGCCAGTGAAGATCGTCAATGGGATCGTCGGTTGTGCAGATGAGAGTAACACCGCTCTTTTTGATAATTCCGCGGGCGCTCATGGAAGGCTCGGCAAGCTTTTTGTTGCAAAGTTCCCATACTTCCTCGGCATTGTCCACGCAGAGATGTCCGTGGAAATCGAAGTATCTCTGAAGCTCGAGATGGCTCCAGTGGTAAAGAGGGTTTCCGATTGCTTTTCCCAGCACCTCGGCCCATTTGATGAATTTATCATGATCTGAAGCATCGCCGGTGCAGTACTTTTCCTCCACACCGCAGCTTCTCATGTAGCGCCATTTGTAGTGATCTCCTCCGAGCCAGACCTGAGAGATGTTGTCGAATCTTCTGTCTTCTGCAATCTCCTGAGGAGAGATGTGGCAATGGTAATCAAGAATGGGAGTTTTTTCCGCATATTCGTGATAGAGCTTGGATGCGACCTTGGTCTCAAGCAAAAACTCCTCGTCCATAAATGCTTTCACGGCTTAATGCCTCCTTAAATTAATCTTTTTTGAGACTGGTGGTACCTTTTTCTACGATCTCACCCTTAAATACGGTCTTTCTGGGCATTTCTTCACCTGAGAGAACTCCCATGAGTATGGAGGTCAGGTGCTTGCACAGGGTTTCGACCTTATTGTCTATTGAAGTGATCTCAGGGTCACAGCAGGCTGTGAGCATTGAGTTATTGTATCCGATTACGGAGAAATCATCGGGAATGTTATAACCTTTAGACTGTGCATACTTTACTGCACTCAGCGCAAGTGTATCGTCCGATGCCACAACAGCATTGAATTTGAATCCGGAAGCTTCCACATCCTCCAGCATGGCTGACATTCCGTGAACATCCTCGTTGGATCCGTTGAAATATCTTAACTGTGTATTCGATATGTCCACACCTGCGTCCTTCATGGCGTCCCTGAATCCGCTCTCTTTTCGGCGTGCGGAATAGGAGGTTGAGTTGTAGACATACAGGATATCCTTAAATCCGGACTCCACCAGCTTCCTTGTAGCTCTGTATACACTGTCGTGATCGTCCGAGCTTACGCAGTAGATATTGTCACCCTCGACCTCCGCATTGAGGAGCATTACGGGAACTTTCTCGGATGCGTTAATTATGTACTTGTTGTCAGCTGCATCGGGATATACGAAGTGGGAACCGACGAAGATTATGCCGTCCACTTTCTTACTGATAAGAAGGTCAATGGCCGCTTTCTTGTCCTTGAGCTCATAACCTGTGCAGCACAGAAGGGAATCGTAGCCGTTTGCACGGAGTTCTTCCTCAAAATAGTAGATGGCCTTGGCAAGATAAAGGTCGGATGAATCGGCTGTAAGAATACCGATGGTTTTCATGGTATTAAGTCCGAGACCTCTTGCGAAGGCATTGGGGGTATAGCCTGTCTCTTTGATGGCAGCCATAACCTTTTTGCGTGTATTGTCGCTTACATTGCTGGAATTGTTAAGAACTCTGGAAACTGTGGCGATGGAAACACCTGCTTTTTCCGATATGTCGTATATGGTTACTGTACGTTCTTTCACGGTTCCTCCGTACTCTTTTACGTATGTTTACTGAAAGCGGTTACAAAGCTGATTATAGATAAACATTGTTATGAATTCAAGCGTTTGGTAAAAACCCCCTTTTTCATTGAAACCGCCCCACGTATCTGTTAAAATATGCTGATGTGAGGTAAAAGGCATATTATGAAACTGACAGATAAAATATTCGGAACTCATTCCGATCGTGAACTTAAAAGAATCTATCCGATCGTAGACAAGATCGAGAGTTTAAGACCTGAAATGCAGGCTCTTTCAGACGAACAGCTCAGAGCTAAGACCCCCGAGTTTAAAGAGCGTCTTGAGAAGGGTGAGACACTTGACGACATCCTTCCCGAAGCATTTGCGGTTGTAAGAGAAGCAGCTAAGAGAGCAATAGGTCTGGAGCACTTCAGGGTACAGCTTATCGGTGGTATCGTACTTCATCAGGGCAGAATTGCCGAGATGAGAACCGGTGAAGGTAAGACCCTTGTTTCCACCTGTCCCGCATATCTCAACGCGCTTACCGGCAAGGGAGTTCATATCGTAACGGTTAACGACTATCTGGCAAACCGTGACGCAAGCTGGATGGGCGAGGTTCACAGATTCCTCGGCCTCACCGTAGGCGTAGTCCTTAACTCCATGAATTCCGAGGAGAGACAGCAGGCTTACAATTGTGACATTACATATGTAACCAACAACGAGCTCGGCTTTGATTATCTCAGAGATAACATGGCTATATATAAGAAGCAGCTCGTTTTAAGAGACCTTAACTTCTGTATCATCGACGAGGTTGACTCCGTTCTTATCGACGAAGCAAGAACACCTCTTATTATTTCCGGACAGAGCGGCAAGTCCACCGCACTCTATGAGATGTGCGATCTCCTTGCAAGACAGCTCAAGCGCGGCGACGATGTCAAAGAGCTTTCCAAGATGGATGCCATCATGGGTATCACTCAGGAAGAGACCGGAGATTTCGTAGTCAACGAGAAGGATAAGATCGTTAACCTCACTGAGGCAGGAACCGCAAGAGTAGAGCAGTTCTTCCATATCGAGAACCTTTCAGATCCTGAGAACACCGAGATCAACCATAATATCATCCTTGCCCTTCGTGCTCATAACCTTATGCACAGGGACCAGGATTACGTTGTTAAGGATGATCAGATCCTTATCGTAGACGAGTTCACCGGACGTATCATGCCCGGCAGAAGATTCTCCGACGGTCTCCACCAGGCCATCGAAGCTAAAGAGCATGTTAAGGTTAAGCGCGAGTCCAAGACTCTTGCTACCATTACTTTCCAGAACTTCTTCAACCTCTTCGAGAAAAAGTCCGGTATGACCGGTACCGCTCTCACCGAGGAAGCCGAGTTCAGAGAAATCTACGGAATGGATGTTATTACCATTCCTACCAATAAGCCCGTCATCAGAAAAGACCTTCAGGATGCCGTTTACAAGACCAAAAAAGAGAAGCTCAATGCTATTCTCGAGGCTACCAAGGAAGCTCATGCAAAGGGACAGCCCGTTCTGATCGGTACCATCAATATCGATGCATCCGAGGAACTCAGCAGAATGTTCACCAAAGCAGGAATCAAGCATGAAGTTCTCAATGCGAAGTTCCATGAAAGAGAAGCTGAGATAGTAGCACAGGCAGGTATCCACGGCAACGTTACCATCGCCACCAACATGGCAGGACGTGGTACCGATATTAAGCTTGATGAGGAAGCACTTGCAGCCGGCGGTCTTAAGATTATCGGTACCGAGCGTCACGAATCCAGACGTATCGATAACCAGCTCCGCGGACGTTCAGGACGTCAGGGAGACCCCGGTGAATCAAAGTTCTACATCTCTCTCGAAGATGATCTTATGAGACTCTTTGGTTCAGAGAGACTTATTACCATGTTCAATGCTCTCGGTATACCTGAGGGACAGGAGATCGAGCACAAGGCTCTTACCGGTGCCATCGAGTCCGCCCAGAAGAAGATCGAGTCCAATAACTTCGGTATTCGTAAGAATCTCCTCGAGTACGACCGCGTAATGAGCGAGCAGAGAGAGATTATCTACGAAGAGAGACGTAAGGTTCTTGACGGCGAGAGCATGCGTGATTACATCTACAAGATGATCACCGATATCGTCGAGAGATGCGTCGAGACATGTATCAATGATGATGTTAATCCCGAGAACTGGGATTTCAATGAGCTTAACGAACTCCTTCTTCCCATCATTCCTCTTGAGCCCGTTACCGGCGAGAGAATGAGCAAGCTCAAAAAGAATGCTATCAAGCAGACTCTCAAGGAAGAGGCTGTTAAGTTCTATGAGACCAAGGAAGCTGAGTTCCCCGAGCCCGAACAGATCCGTGAAGTAGAGAGAGTTCTTCTCCTCCGTACCATCGATCGTAAGTGGATGGCACATATTGACGATATGGCAATAATGGAACAGGGCGCAGGTCTTGCTTCCTACGGACAGAAGGATCCCCTCATCGAATACAGAAACCAGAGCTATGCAATGTTTGACGAGCTCATCCAGAACATTCAGGAAGATACTGTCAAGATGCTCATGCATATCAAGGTTGAGCAGAAGGTTGAGCGTGAACAGGTTGCACAGGTTACCGGAACCAACAAGGACGATTCCGGCCCCAGAGCTCCCAAGACAAGAGCAGCACA
This sequence comes from uncultured Lachnospiraceae bacterium, assembly GCA_902794095.1. Classification (GTDB taxonomy): domain Bacteria; phylum Bacillota; class Clostridia; order Lachnospirales; family Lachnospiraceae; genus AC2028. Next base: position 245,780 of record CADBFZ010000004.1, read on the forward strand.
GAAGGTTTATCCCAACGATCCCTGCCCTTGCGGAAGCGGTAAGAAGTTCAAGGCCTGCCACGGAAGACCCGGCATGAAGCTCTGACAAACTTTTCGAAATCGTAACTATGGATGATTTTTCGGAAAGTGTGGTTTAAATGGTAGAACTTGATCAGATCAAACAGGAAATACTTACTTACAAGGCACCTCTTGCAGAGGTAAAAGAATCTCTTAACCTTGAAGATAAGTCTAAGAAAATAGAAGAGCTCGAAAGGGAGATGGAAGCGCCCGGATTCTGGGACGATCCCGATAAGGCAAATGCCAAGATGAAATCCCTTAAGAATATGAAGGATACCAGAGACCTGGTTAAGAGTCTCGAGACCGGTATCGATGATATTCTTACTCTTGTAGAGATGGGAAATGAAGAGGAAGACGAATCCCTCATCCCCGAAGCCAGAGAAGAGCTCGATAACTTTGTAGAGAAATTCGAAGAGCTGAGACTTTCAACTCTTCTCAGCGGTGAGTATGACAATTCCGATGCCATCGTGGAACTCAATGCAGGTGCCGGCGGTACCGAGAGCTGCGACTGGTGCGGAATGCTTTTCCGTATGTACTCCAAGTGGGCCGATAAAAAGGGACTTACCCTTGAGGTTCTCGATATGCTCGACGGAGACGAAGCAGGTATCAAGTCTGTTTCATTCCAGGTAAGCGGAGAAAATGCGTACGGATACCTTAAGAGTGAAAAGGGTGTACACAGACTCGTAAGAATCTCTCCCTTCAACGCTCAGGCAAAACGTCAGACCTCATTTGTATCATGCATGGTAATGCCGGTTATTCCTCAGAATAATGACATTGTTATTGAGGACAAGGATTTACGTATAGATACTTATCGAAGCAGCGGTGCCGGCGGTCAGCACATCAACAAGACCTCCTCCGCAATTCGTATAACACATATCCCTACGGGAATCGTTGTTACCTGTCAGAACGAGCGAAGCCAGTTCCAGAATAAGGATAAGGCTTTCGAAATGCTTCGTGCAAAGCTCTTCGAACTCAGACAGGAAGAGGAAGAAGCCAAGAGCAAAGGTATCGCAGGCGATATCAAAGACATTGCCTGGGGCAACCAGATAAGAAGCTACTTCTTACAGCCTTATACCATGGTTACCGATAAACGAACCGGATACAAGACTTCGGATGCGCTCGGAGTGCTGGATGGAAAGCTTGACCAGTTCATTGTAAGCTTCCTTAAGTGGAAGAGCACCGGCGGAGAAGAGGTCGGAGGAGACGACGAAGACGTCTGACGACGATCCATATGCATGGGGGTTATCGCATATGACTAAAATTTCAACATCAAAACTTAAACCCGGTATGATCGTCGGAAGCGACGTACTCAACTATGACAACAAAACCGTCATTGCCAAAGGTACCAAGCTTTCACAGACTCTTATTACCAGACTTGAGCTTTATGGCATCCTCAGTATTTATGTAGAGGATGAGGTTAAAGAAACAGCACAGGAGCAGGCGGCGCCCGAAGATGACGGCCGCGAGCCTTCCCATTTCGAGAAGTTAAGAGACACCGAGCTTTTCAAAGAGTTCCAGGCCGATTACGAAGAAGGCAGAAAGTCTCTTGAATTCCATGTCAGTGAGATGGTCGACAAGAACGTAGAAGTCGATCCCATCCTTCTGCTTGAGAAGCCTCTCGATATGATCGCTAAGGCGGGTTCCAGAGTATCAGTAATCGATATGCTTCATGCAATGAGAGGATTCGATGATTCCACATTTGCTCACTGTATGAACGTAGCGCTTTTGAACTATGTCGTATCCGGATGGCTCAGATGGAGCAAAGCCGATCAGGAAATGGCCATGATGGCCGGAATCCTCTTTGATATCGGTAAGCTCAAAGTATCCAGAGACATTCTGAATAAGAAAACTCCTCTCACCGATGATGAGAGAAAAGAAATCAAGCGCCATGCCGAGTACGGATATCAGATCCTCAAAGACAGAGATCTTCCGGATCATATCAAGAGTACTGCAATCATGCATCACGAGAGATTCGACGGAAGCGGATATCCACTTAAGCTTCACGGAGACAGGATCGATCTCTTCGCAAGACTTACCGCGGTAAGCGATGTTTATGATGCCATGACCAGCGCAAGAGTTTACAGAGGTCCCATCTGTCCTTTCAGAGTCGTAGAGATATTTGAGGACGAAGGGCTTGAGAAGTACGATCCCGATATTATCATGACATTCCTCAAGAATGTTACCTATACATATATCCAAAACGCATGCAGGCTTTCAGACGGCCGCGAGGGAACGATCATCATGCTCAATCCCGGCGAGTATTCAAGACCTGTGGTTAAATGTGGAAATGAGTTCATCGATCTTAACAAGCACAAGGAACTCAGGATCGAGGATCTTCACTAAATTCAAATAAGCAATATAAAAGATCCGGACCAAATCGGTCCGGATCTTATTTTATCTAGATTCTTTCATCGATTGGGATGTAATGTCCCGGATTCATAAGATTTAAGAAAAAGAGAGCGTGAGCTTCCGTTAATATGGGATATACCCAGGTCATTCCGATTCCGAATGACAAGATGCAAAGAATGAACATTGGAATGAATCTGACATCCAGCATGAAAAGCCTTGCTCTGTGTCCTTGCATTTTCTGCCTGGACAGTTTAATGATCTTTCCTGCCGAATAGGTGGGGAAGTCGAGCTTTAGGAAAAATGCGATTCCGTAAGTAAGATGCATATAAAGCGAAGCAAGAAGAGCAAGTCCCATGAATCCAAGCGATACGTACAGGCATTCCTTGTTTCCTGTCAATACGTAGAGATCTGCGAGAATATTGTACGGAAGCGACAGTATTATCGAAGGGAGCAGGAGGAATGACGCTATCTTAAATGTTTCCGAAGGGTTATCCCTGAATCCTGCGAACAGATCGCCGTTGGTTGCATCCCTTCCCGTAGAGATATTCAGATAATAAAGATCCAGTCCGCACACGAACATCTCTCCGATGATGCTGAGTGAAGCAGCAATCAGAGTTGAAATGACCGTAAATGTTATCTGTACTTCTATGCCGACATTTAATCCTGAGAAAACGGGCATTCGGGAGATTACCGCAGATATTATGCTTCCCGAATAAGAGATCAGATAGAGCCATATAAAATAGGAGAGAGTTACCATCACGACGTGGCCGAATCTGCCTGTTAGCGCTGATTGCGCACGGGTCTTCAGCTCCGCGGGCGTGCGGTATTCAGATTTGTTTATCAAAATTCATTCCTTCCGTAGCAAGGCCGTGAAGCTGCTTAAGACCTTTCTGATAAGGATTATTTTCATTCTTATATGAAATCTTGGTGGATGTTGTTCCGCCTGAGATATAAGTTCTTCCGCATTCGGGGCATACGGCGGTGTGAATGGCAACGGATGCCTGTAATACTTTACCGCCTTCCTGAGCTGCCTTGGTATAAGCGTTGGAAACATGCTCCTGCTCGTGGGCTCTTACCCTTGTTCCCGCAGCGGTGGGAGATATGTGCTGGGCGGACTTAAATGATACGTTCTCATCAGATCCGTCCTGGTATTTTCTTGCCTTGCAGGTTTCGCATTCGGCTTTGTTAACCTTACCGGGGCGACCGCTTCTGAGTGCAGACTCCTCCATGGGAGAAACGGTAGGTCCCGCAATTCTCCTTATCTGAGCGGAGCTGTATCCCGGTATTTGGTTTTCAATTGAACCAACCGATAAACTCACCTGCTGCCTCCTCCCGGCATGGGAAACTCCGGCATTTCCATTCCGTAAGCTTCATACATACTCTGAACCTGCTCCAGAGCTGTAGGATCCGTATAGAACCAGTACAAAGCTACAGCGATTACCATAATTCCCGCGGTCAATCCGATTATCGAAAGTATCAGTCCGCATTTGGACTGCGATGAACGGTTTTCACCGGGCTTTTTACTAAGTGATGAAAACAGAATTCCGAGAGCTCCGGTGGGGATGCTTAATACGCCCGTGCAGAGCAGTACCAAAGATACTATTCCCATTACCAAAGAGGCTGTAGAAAATGCCTGTCTTCCTTTGGCGGAATTATAATTATTGTATGCGGAATCACCTGTGTTCATCTTATGTCGACCTTGTTATACCTAGAATTTATCATTATTTGGGTTCTATTGCAATATAAGGGGCCTTGTAATATAATGCTTTCGTTGACTTCAGGGCAGGGTGAAAATCCCTACTGGCGGTGAAGGAGCCCGTAAACTCCAAGTCCGCGAGCCTTTCGTGGCCGAATCGGTGCAAATCCGATACCAACGGTACAGTCCGGATGAAAGAAGGAGGAAAAGAATATGAATTTTAAGGATCTGGCAGATCAGATCGCATCTAATGCTCTATATGTGGTAGGCTTTTTGGTTATCATAGTAGGGCTTTTTGTTTGCTCTGTTATAGCGGAGAGGATCATCCGCTGGAAAGAGGGCATCACCGATAAGACATCCGCCGCAAGACGTGCGGCATGCGTTGGAGTTCTTGCCGCAATCTCCGCGGTTCTTATGCTTTTTGAGATTCCCATGCCCTTTGCACCCTCTTTTTACAAGCTCGACCTTTCCGAGATTCCCGTAATGATCGGTGCTTACGCTTTCGGACCCTCCGCCGGCGTACTTATCGAGTTTATCAAGATCGTTCTTAAGCTTTTCATGAAGGGAACATCCACTGCATTTGTAGGAGAACTTGCAAACTTTGCGGTAGGTTCATCCTTCGTAATCCCTGCAGCCACCCTTTACTATGCCAATAAGACTAAGACAACGGCTATCAAGTCCTGCGTTCTCGGAACCATCTGCATCACCCTTTTTGGAACCACATTCAATGCCCTTTACCTGCTTCCCGCATTTGCGAAACTCTACGGAATGCCTCTTGATGCAATCCTTGCTCTGGGCAGGGATGTAAATTCCCTTGCAGGTGACACTATCTATACCTTTGTAATTGCCTGCGTAGCACCTCTTAACTTCATCAAGGGTGCCGTGGATTCACTCCTTACTCTTCTTGTATATAAGAGGATCAGCCCCGTTCTTAAGGGAGCCGGAATCGAAGCAGACCTTGTAAGGAACAGAAATACCGAAACTGTAGAAACTTCCGAGGAAGAATAATTACGAATCGGACCCTAAACTGACATTATTGTGCGGTGTGCATTGCATACCGCACATTGTTTTTATAAGCCAGAATGTGATATTTTATTATCCGTACGAGTATTTACCAAAGGGAGCTTTCTTTTGACACCCAAAAACCGAAAATATAATTCCATATTCATAGGACTTATTACTCTGGTCATCGTAGCGCTGACCATTGTTTTGGTGATCAATTTTATCCGCTATTCCAGAAGATTCGGAATCAGCAATGATGACACCGCATATGACAGATATTATGTGATGATAACCGATAATTCGAATTCCTCTTTCTGGCAGTCGGTTTACAGGTCCGCTCTCGAGACGGCCGAATCAAATAATGACTGCCTTGAAATGATCTCGGACAATCTTTCGAGAGATTATTCCGTATACGAACTCATGGAGATCGCAAGCATATCCGGAGTTGACGGAATTATTGTAAATGCGGATTATTCGGAGGAAATGACAGAACTTATCGACAGGGCAACGGCTAATGGGATCCAGGTCGTTACCATATATAATGATAACTCTTCATCCGAAAGACTCAGCTATGTCGGCATGAGTAACTATAATCTGGGAAAACAGTACGGAGAGCTTATCTTAAAGCTTGCACAGGAGAAGAATTTCACTACCGATACTATCGAGGTTGTAATCTTTGCGGATACAAAACCCGGAGACGCGGGTCAAAACCTGATGTTTACCGCTGTGCAGGAGACTGTGGATGCGGAACCTGATGAGATGAGAGAGACGCATCCTCCCTTCGATATTACGATCTATGGTGTTGATACCACCAATGAATTTTCAGTAGAAGAATCTATCAAGACATTTCTTCTTAAAGACAGAGAATCCCTTCCCGAGATAGTTGTATGCCTTAATGAAATGGATACCATTGCTGCTTACCAGACCGTTGTCGATTACAACGAGGTAGGTCTTGTTAACATACTCGGATATTATGATTCGGAAGTTATCTTAAACGGAATCGACAGAAACGTTATCTATGCAACTATTTCTGCGGATACCGAGCAGATGGGACGCTACAGCGTTAATGCACTTGATGAGTATTTCCGCTACGGTTATACCAGCCAGTATTTTACTTCGGACATTTCCGTCATAACCAAGGATAATGTCGCTCAGTACATGGGGGAGGATACGGATGAGAACTAGATTCCGCAACATGTCCCTCCAAATAAAACTGACTTCGATATCACTGGTTGCAAACCTCTTTGTCTTCTTCATTAATATTGTGCTGCTTGCCGGTATTAATATAATGTCGCGAAGGATCGATACGGTTTATCAGGCAAACCTGCAGCTGAATGAACTTTCCGTATCACTAAATCAGGTTCAGGATTCCATGACCGAATATCTGAACGCCAAGACCAGTGATTCACTTGAGAACTATTACAGATCAACTCAGGTTTATTCGGAACAGGCCGAGGAATTGTCGCAGGTTGTGACAGGAAGACTTCTGGACAGAATGGAATATTCCATTAGGAATATGTCGGAAGCATATCTTAACGAAGTTGCACAGACCATCGAAGCAAAGCGCGGACGTAACGTCGAAAAATACAGAAGCCACTACGAAGAAGCGACTAAGCTCTACGGATATATCAGCACATATATCTACAGTCTGAACAATGAGCAGTTCAAGGAAAACTCAGAGAACTACCGTGAGATGGTATCTGCCTTCAAGACCTTCGAGCAGGGCGGTAACCTGATCCTAATCGCGGTCATCATAGTAAACGCACTTTTGATCTTAAGACTCACCGCTAACCTTATCAGCCCTCTTAAGACTCTTGCGGGAAGAGCTGATGAAGTGGGTAAAGGTAACTTCGATCTTGAGCCCCTTCCCGAGATGTCCCGCGATGAAGTCGGTGTCGTTACCGGTGCATTTAATCAGATGGTTATCAGTATTCAGGACTACATCAGACAGGTGAGGGAGAGCGCAGAGACCGAAAGAAAACTCAAAGAAAAAGAGCTCATGATGGAAGCCCATCTGAAAGATGCGCAGCTTAAATACCTTCAGGCACAGATCAATCCTCACTTCCTGTTCAACACTTTGAACGCCGGCGCACAGCTTGCAATGATGGAAGGTGCTGACAGAACCTATGAGTATGTCCAGGTTATGGCGGAATTTTTCAGATATAATGTCAAGAAAGGTTCCAAGACAGTTACCATCGGAGAAGAGATCGAACTTGTAGACAACTACATCTACATACTTAATGTTCGTTTCTCCGGTGACATCTTATACGAAAAAGAAATCGACAGTTCTCTCATGAACGTTAAGATGCCCAGCATGATCCTTCAGCCCATTGTCGAAAACTGTGTTAACCACGGCATAAGGGATATGATGGGTGAAGGCCGCATCAAGATGAAAGTTTACAGGCAGGATGATAAAGCCTGCATAAGTATTGAAGACAACGGAATCGGAATGAGTCAGGAGATGATCGACGGACTTCTTAACGGTACCCCCATTGCGGGAACCAAGAAAGAATCCAACGGCATCGGAATGGACAACGTTATTGCAAGACTCAAACTTTTCGTCGGAGACGATGATGTCATTCACATCGAAAGCGAAGGCGAAGGCAAAGGTTCCAAATTTATCATGTATCTGAGTACGGACAGCAGGGAGACCGCAGATGTATAAAATATTACTTGCGGATGATGAAGGAATAGTCATCGATTCGCTCACCTTCATCATTGAAAAAGAATTCGGAAGCAGTTGCATAATTGAACACGCAAAGACCGGAAGAAAGGTCATCGAACTTGCGGAGACCTTCCATCCCGATATCGCGGTAATGGATATACAGATGCCCGGCATCAACGGTCTCGATGCGATGCGTGAGATCAGAAAGAGCAATGATAATATCATCTTCATTGTTATGTCCGCATACGATAAATTCGATTACGCACAGGAAGCAATCAAACTTGGTGCCATCGAATACATGACCAAACCCATGGACAGAATCCGTATGATCTCTGCACTTAAGAATGCTATGTCCATGGTGGATCAGGAGAAGAAGAGAAGATCCAACGATCTCTTCATAAGAGAGAAGCTTGAAACCGTTGTACCCATTCTCGAAAACGGTCTTATCTATAATATATTGTTCCATGAATATTTTGATGAGGACATCGAGAACTACAGATCCATGCTCGAGATAAGTGCCGACTACGGTTACATGATGGTCATCGTATCCGGTGATGCTGCCGAGGGCAACCACATGACCAATGCGGTGGGAAGCGGTGTCAAACTCCAAAAGCATTATCAGGACATAAGAAGTTATATCAAAGATTACTTCGGCGGTATCGTAGGATCCGTCATGGGTAATAAGATCGCGGTGCTTATTCCTTTTGAAAAAGCATCCATGGATTATAACGAAAGAGTCGAGGTCATCGGAAGAGCCAGGGACCTTGCACATAAATTAAGAGAACGCACCGATATCGCATTCAGAATAGGTGTCGGAAGAGTAGAGAAGATAAGGGACATGGAAAGTTCCTACAGAGATGCGGTTAACGCACTTCTTCTTACCACCAATACCGTAGCACATGCGGACGATCTTCCCATCGGATGCGAGTATTCCGAGAACTACCCCGTCGATATCGAGAGAAAGATATTTGCCGAGGTTGAAAAGGGAAGAACCGATGCAGCAATCTCTGCGGCAAAAGAGTACTTCGAATATATCCGAGGCGGTGACCTCATGGACATCAGACTCAAGATCCTCGAGTTTGCACTTCGCGCAGAGCACATCTCATACAGCAGCGGCGGTATGGTATACAGCATTTCAAACCGCAGGGATTATCTTCCTACGCTTATGGCTATCGAAGATACCGACAGCCTTTGGAACTGGTTCTCCGACAGACTTATATTCTCATGCAGAAACATTTCCACCAAGCGTGAGGAAAGTTCCAACGACGCAATCGAAGCTGCGAAGAAATATATTGAAAGCAACTATACCGATAACATAACTCTTGAGGATGTTTCCAGAGAGGTCAACATCAGCTCCTACTATCTGAGCAGGATCTTTAAGGAAGGCACCGGAGAGAATTTCATAGATTACCTTACGGGTCTCAGAATGGATAAGGCGAAAGAACTCCTTGCAACCACTCAGTATTCCATGAAGGAAATCTGTGCAAAGGTCGGATACTCCGATCCCAATTATTTCAGTAAGACATTTAAAAAGAATGTGGGTGTAACTCCCACGGAGTACAGAGAGGGTAAGTAAGTGAAAAGGAAGTTAACTGCGCTTCTTGCAGCATTTCTACTAATTCTGACAGGGTGCGAAACACCTGCCGGAACTGCAGAAGCCGAAAGCGGGGAAGGCAAAGACACCATTGAGATCGGAATGAGCTTTGACTCTTTCGTAATCGAGAGATGGCAAAGGGACAGGGATGTATTTGTGTCCACTGCCAAGGAACTCGGTGCAACGGTAAACGTTCAGAATGCAAACGGTGACGTCGAGAAGCAGAAAGAACAGATCGAGTATTTCATAAATAAAGGCGTGGATGTCATCGTCATTATTTGTATCGATTCCGAATCCCTCAGGGAAACGGTTGAGAAAGCTAAGAATGCGGGCATTAAGATAATCGCTTACGACAGACTGGTTACCAATTCGAATGCGGACCTGTATATTACATTCGATAACTATAAGGTAGGGAAGCTGATGGCGGAAGCACTTCTCAGTAACGGTATCTCCGGGGGCAATGTACTGATGCTCGGAGGTTCGCCCACCGACAATAATGTACCCCTCGTAGAAAACGGCTTTAAGGATGTATGCGATAAGTACAGGATCGAAGTTCTGGATACCATGCACTGCGACGGATGGAGAGCGGAACTTGCGGCTGATTACGTATATACCCACATGGACCTGGTATCTCAGGCAGATGCCATCATGTGCGGTAACGATAACCTTGCAGGTCAGGTAATACAGGCCCTTTCCGTAATGAGACTTGCAGGTGATGTAATGGTAGTCGGACAGGATGCGGATCTTGAAGCCTGCCAGAGAATAGTTGAAGGCACCCAGACCATGACTGTTTACAAGCCCGTGGAGAAACTTGCAAAGCGCGCTGCGGAATGCGCCATTGCACTTGCAAGGGGTGAGGAACTTACCGGAACAGATATATCCACGATAGATGACGGAACGTACACCATTCCCTACATAGGACTTGAGCCCATTGCGGTAACCGCAGATAACATGGATGAGGTCATAATCGGCAGCGGTTTCCACCTTAAGGAAGATGTATATCTGTACAAGCCTGAACAGATGCCTTGATAAATTTGTAACAGGTAAAAAGAATACAGACTGTCAGAAAAGCCCGAGTTTTCGGGCTTTTCTCCATTTCGGGGATAATTTTGCAGGGTAATATATTGCGAAATTATCCCTTTTAAGTGCAATAATTTGCCCGTACCCTTTCGGAAAACTGTTTCACAAAGGAAAAAATTTCAAGATGGCTAAAAATTAATTCCATTCGGAACATGTTAATAATATATGTGTAACAAATAAATATCCTATGAAGGAGAAAGAAAAAATGAAGAAAAAGTTATTTAGTTTGTTACTTGCAGCTTCGATGCTTACAACTGTTCTCGCCGGATGCACTAGCGGCACCAACGGAAACACCCCCGCTTCACCCGCTGCAAGCAATGACACCGCTACTGTTGATGCAGGAAATACTGATGTCGACACCCCCGATACTACTACCGTAGCCGGAACAGGAAGAATCGGCGTTGCAATGCCTACCAAGGATCTCCAGAGATGGAACCAGGACGGCGACAACATGAAGAGACTTCTTGAGGAGGCAGGATACGAAGTTGACCTTCAGTACGCTTCCAATGACATCGCTACTCAGGTTTCTCAGATTGAGAACATGATCAGCTCAGGATGCCAGGTACTCGTTATCGCAGCTATCGAGGGCGATTCACTCGGAACCGTTCTTGAGCAGGCTAAAGAGAACAACATCCCCGTTATCGCTTATGACCGTCTTATCATGAACTCCGATGCAGTTACCTACTATGCTACTTTCGATAACTACATGGTAGGAACCAAGCAGGGACAGTACATTGAGCAGCAGCTCAACCTCGCTAACGGCGACGGCCCCTTCAACATCGAGCTCATCACCGGTGACCCCGGAGACAACAACGCTAGATTCTTCTTCGGCGGCGCTATGGACGTTCTTCAGCCCTACATCGACAACGGCCAGCTCGTTGTTAAGTCCGGACAGACCGATTTCGCAACCGTAGCTACTCAGGGATGGTCAACTGAGAATGCTCAGAACAGATTCGATGCTATCATCTCCGCTAACTATGCTGACGGAACCCAGCTTGACGCTGTTCTTGCATCCAACGACTCAACCGCTATGGGTGTTACCAACTCTCTTGAAGCTAACTATGTAGCAAATCACGACAATTGGCCCATCATCACCGGTCAGGACTGCGACATCGCAAACGTTAAGAACATGATCGCAGGCAAGCAGGCAATGTCCATCTTCAAGGATACCCGTACTCTTGCAGCTAAGACCGTAGAGATGGTTGACGCAATCATGAGCGGAAGTGAGGCTCCCGTTAACGATAAGGAAACTTATGACAACGGAACCGGAATCATCCCTTCATATCTCTGCGAGCCCGTATTTGCTGACATCAACAACTACGAAGAGCTTCTTATCGAATCAGGTTACTATACAGCTGATCAGCTTAAGTAATAAGAATTGCCCAATACAGACTCAGGCGGGGTTTATCCCCCGCCTGTTGTCGGGGTAAAGCATATGCATTATATGTGCAAGGAGGAGTAAAATTGGCTGACAATATACTTGAAATGAGGCAAATAACCAAAACCTTCCCCGGTGTCAAGGCTCTCGACAATGTTTGCCTTGAGGTAGCCAGAGGTGAGATACATGCTCTTGTCGGAGAGAATGGTGCCGGAAAATCAACACTTATGAATGTCCTCAGCGGAATATATCCTTACGGAAGTTATGAGGGCGACATCGTTTATAACGGCGAAATTTGCCAGTTCCATACTATTAAAGACAGTGAACATAAGGGTATAGTAATAATTCATCAGGAACTTGCCCTTGTCCCTTATATGACCATCGCCGAGAATATGTTCCTCGGAAACGAGCGCGGCGGCAGACAGGTTATCAATTGGAATGAAACTAACGAGCTTGCGAAGAAGTACCTCGACATGGTGGGCCTCAAAGAATCTCCGCAGACTCTTATCAAAGATATAGGCGTAGGTAAGCAGCAGCTTGTAGAAATCGCAAAGGCACTTGCCAAGAACGCAAAACTTCTTATTTTGGACGAGCCCACATCCTCACTTAACGAAGAGGATTCCAAAGCACTTCTTGAACTGCTTCTCAAATTCAAAGCTAACGGAATGACTTCCATAATCATTTCTCATAAGCTTAACGAAGTATCCTATGTTGCAGACAAGATCACAGTCATTCGTGACGGCTGTTCCATCGAAAGCCTTGATAAGAAGGTTGATGATTTCTCCGAAGGCAGAATCATCAAGGGAATGGTAGGAAGAGAAATCTCCGACAGATTTCCCAAGAGAGAATCACAGATCGGTGATATCAAGATGGAGGTCAGGGATTGGACCGTATATCATCCCCTTTACACTGATAGAAAGGTTGTCGATAATGTCAACATCAACGTAAGAAAGGGTGAGATCGTAGGAATCTCCGGACTGATGGGCGCAGGACGTACAGAGCTTGCAATGAGTCTTTTCGGAAAAAGCTACGGAGACAGAATAAGCGGTAAGATCATCCTTGACGGAAAAGAAGTAAAACTCGATACCGTAAAGAGTGCCATCGAACATGGTCTTGCTTACGTAACCGAGGACAGAAAAGGAAACGGACTGATCCTTTCAAATCCCATTAAGATCAATACAACACTTGCAAATCTTGATGGAGTCTCCAACAAAGCCGGAGTTATCGATAAATACGAAGAGTATAACGTAGCTACCGATTACAGAGAAAAGTTAAATATCAAGTGTCCTACCGTTGAACAGAATGTAGGCAATCTTTCGGGCGGTAACCAGCAGAAGGTTCTTCTTGCAAAGTGGATGTACACCGATCCCGATGTTCTGATCCTGGATGAGCCCACAAGAGGTATTGATGTCGGTGCTAAATACGAGATCTACTGCATCATGAATCAGCTTGTTGCTGCC
>CADBFZ010000005.1:0-160798 GCA_902794095.1 uncultured Lachnospiraceae bacterium
TTAGAGAGTATGAGGTAGATAGGAATGGTGTGTAAGAGCAGTAATGCTCTCAGCTGACATTTACTAATAGGTCGAAGGCTTATCCTGTTGTTGCCAAGATGTTGGATGATTTGATTAGTTCGGATTCGGTTTTGAAGAAGCAAAAATTCCCTGTTTACAGGGATTTTGTTTTATAATAAACTAGTTTTGTTGCTGGTTTACGAAATTATTCCTCGATAGCTCAGTCGGTAGAGCATTGCGGCGGGTTCCCAAGTTTGACGTCGGTGAGGAATGGTTCAAACTTGATATTCCTCGATAGCTCAGTCGGTAGAGCATTCGGCTGTTAACCGAAGTGTCGTAGGTTCGAGTCCTACTCGGGGAGTTTCAAATAAATATGGTGCCATAGCCAAGTGGTAAGGCATGGGACTGCAACTCCCTGATCGGCGGTTCAAATCCGTCTGGCACCTCTTAAATACATCCCGATTGGGATGTATTTTTTTGCGATGGAAATAGTTAATATGGTATAGTTAATAAGCTTTATTTTCGGAGATTAATATATGAATTATTGTAAGTTTTACAGGAGTATCAGATGAACGTAGAAGCATTAAGTTGTCAGTGCTGCGGAGCACCTCTTAAATTAGGTAATTCCGTGTGTACATGTGAGTATTGCGGTACTACCAATATCGTAAGCGGAAGTACCGGTAAGTATATTGATCTGCTTAACAGAGCAAATAAGCTCAGGCAGCAGTGTGAGTTCGACAGAGCTTTCAGGGTGTATGATGAGATTCTTGCAGAGAACGGATCGTACGTGGATGTACTCTGGGCACAGACTCTTTGCGAGTATGGAATAGAATATGTTCAGGATCCCACATCCGGGAAGTACATGCCAACGCTTCACAGAATTAAGGATGAAAGTATTTTAAACTCCGAATCATTTATTGAAGCTGTAGGAATGGCAGATGATGCACAAAAGGCTGAATTAAAAAGTGCGGCAATGGAGATTGCAAAGATTCAGGAAGATTATCTCAACATTGCTGCAGGTGAAAAGCCTTATGATGTTTTCATTTGCTACAAAGAAACAGATGATGAAACAGGCGAACGTACCCGGGACAGCGATATCGCATATAACCTTTACGAGCAGCTTGGGCGCTTTGGATTAAAGGTTTTCTTTTCCAGAGTTACTCTCCAGGATAAGCTGGGAGTAAATTATGAGCCTTATATATTCGCTGCATTAAAGAGTGCCACTGTCATGGCAGTTATAGGTACAAAGGCTGATTATTTCAGTGCTGTATGGGTCAGAAACGAATGGGCAAGATTTTATAAGCTAAGAGAGTCAAATGATCGTAAGCTTATGTTCTTTGCATGCAATGATATAGAGGATCTTCCTCCTGTGTTTAGACAAAAGCAAGCGCAGCTCCTTTCGGAGCCTGATGCCGTAGAGAACATGGCTGAGAACATCAGGGATTATGTGCTTAAGATAAAAGGTGAAAATAAAGAGGTTGTTTCAGCAGTATGCCCGAATTGCTATAAGGTAATTCCCTTGGATCCTTCTAAAGAAGCTGCCATCTGCCCTCAGTGTAAAAAGCCTTTTATCGTGGCCGGTGCCATGATCATGAACGATGCAGAGCTGTTTGTGAGAAACAGGATCAAATGCCCGTTCTGCGGAAGAGAGCAGGAACGCAATAAATATGGATGCATTTACTGCCATAAGGAAATTCCGGTTTAAATAAATAGAAAACCCCTGAGCTACTCAGGGGTTTTGTTTTATTAAATGAATTGAACCAGGACGAAAACGGCGATTCCCAGTACTGCCAGGATGATACCGGAAATTCTCATTTTCTTGATCTGTGCGGGATCATCACGGAATTCCTTTTTAACACAGTACTGAGGGATGATTGCCATGACGATACCAAGAATTGCAATTGCTAAAACCATTTAATAAATCCTCCATTATGCTAGCGATAATTCGCTGATTTTTTCCCTTGGATATTTTATCATGACATTATAGAAATTCCTATAAAAATCTTAAAAGTAGCTGGATATTCCTTGCTATGTCGAATTGTATGATATTATTGCCAAAATGATACAAAATTGCCAAAAACTTGACGAATACTCGTCTTTTATTGTGAAAGATTACTCATTTGTGATAAAATATTTACGTCTTTTAGGGACAAAATCTTTTAAAGGAGATACACAATGGCTAAGGAAATGGTAGCTATGATCCTCGCCGGCGGGCAGGGATCAAGACTTTATGCGCTGACTGATAAGCTGGCTAAACCGGCTGTTCCTTTCGGCGGAAAGTATCGAATCATTGATTTCCCGCTTTCTAACTGTGTAAATTCCGGCATTGATACCGTCGGTATTCTCACACAGTACCAGCCCCTCGTTCTTAATGAATATATCGGACACGGACAGCCCTGGGATCTGGACAGACTCCATGGTGGTGTTCATGTTCTTCCTCCATATCAGAAGGCACAGGGTTCCGACTGGTACAAGGGAACCGCAAATGCTATCTATCAGAATCTTTCTTTCCTTCGCAGATATGATCCCGAGTATGTAATTATTCTTTCCGGTGACCAGATCTGTAAGCAGGATTACAATGACTTCCTTGAGTTCCACAAAGCAAAGGGAGCTGATTTCTCCGTAGCCGTTATGGAAGTGCCCTGGGATGAAGCAAGTCGCTTCGGCCTTATGGTTACAGACTCCGACGGACGTATAAGCGAATTCCAGGAAAAACCCAAGGAGCCCAAGAGTAATCTGGCTTCCATGGGTATCTATATTTTTAACTTTGATGTTCTTGAGAAATATCTTGAAGCTGATGAAGCAAATCCCGAATCATCCAATGACTTCGGAAATGACATTCTTCCTGCGCTTCTTCGCGACGGCAAGAAGATGTTTGCATATCGCTTCAACGGATATTGGAAGGATGTAGGAACCATCTCTTCTCTTTGGGAAGCTAACATGGAGGTTCTTAATCCCGAGAGCAGCGGTATCAATCTCTTCGATGATGACTGGAAGATTTATTCAAGATCTTCAGGTAAAGCAGCTCAGTATATCGCAGAGGGTGCCGTTGTAGATAATGCAATGATCACAAACGGCTGCCGTATCTTCGGTAACGTTAAGCATTCGATCCTGTTTGCAGGCGTTGAAGTAGAAGAAGGTGCGGTTGTTGAAGATGCCGTTGTTATGGGCAACGTTAAGATCGGTGCGGGTGCTAAGGTATATCACTGCATAGTCGGTGAGGATGCCGTGATCGGTGAAGGCGCCGTAATTGGTGAACATCCCGAACCCGGTAACGAGAAGAATGTTGCAACGGTAGGCCCCGGCGTCAAGATCGGAAAGAACGCATGTGTAGGCGGAACCGCCATGGTTAAGGAAGATGTCGAGGAGGGCGGAAAATGCTGAAGAATAAACATGATGCACTGGCAATAATTTTTGCCAACAGCTACGATAACGAGGTTCCCTCTCTTGTAAACGAACGTCTGATGGCATCCATCCCATTTGCGGGAAGATACAGACTCATCGACTTTACACTTTCATCAATGGTTGAATGCGGTATCGACAACGTATCAATCATTGTAAAAAAGAACTACAGATCTCTCATGAGACATCTGGGAAGCGGAAGACCCTGGGACCTTGTAAGGAAAAACGGCGGACTTAACATCGTTCCTCCTTATGCGGAAAAGGGTATCAAGGTTTACAACGGACGTGTTGAGGCTGTTGCAAGTATCGTTGAATTCCTGAAGGTCAGCAAAGAGCAGTACGTTTTCATGTGCGACTCGAATCTTGCTTATCATTTTGATTTTGCGGATATGATCCGTGCTCATCAGGAGAGCGGTGCGGATGTAACCATCGCATATAAGAACGAGCCCATCCCTTACGGATTCATGAATCTGCAGACCACTCAGACAACGGATCTGTATTACACATTCGATCTTGATGGCAATAAGATCACTCAGATCAATACGAATTCCAAAGAGTACGGACCTCAGAATCTTTCGATGAACCTCTATCTTATTGAAAGAGAAAAGCTCATCGCTCAGATTGAAAGAGCGTATGCTCAGGGACATGTATTCTACGAGAGAGATGTTCTTGCACCCATGCTGGGAACAGATAAGATCTGCGGTTATGAGTTCAAGGGATACTCCGCAAGAATCACCGACATGGTAAGTTACTTCGATGAGAACATGAAGCTTCTCAACCCTGAGAACTTGAATGCTCTCTTTGACGGCTTCAGTGTTTACACAACCGTAAGAGACGATAACCCTGCAAGATACTGCTCGGGATCTAAGGTATCCAATTCACTTATTGCGGACGGCTGCGTTATCGAAGGTGAAGTTGATAACTGCGTACTCTTCAGAGGCGTTCATGTCGGAAAGGGAACGCGTATCAAGAACAGCATCGTAATGCAGGATACGGATATCGCAGGAAATTGCGACATCGAGTATTGTATAATGGACAAGGAAGTAACACTGGCTACGGGCAAGTCCATTAAGGGAGATAAGACATTCCCTGTATTCGTACCTGCGTACAAGAAGATCCTTTGATAAGTAAATAAGATTTACACGGGTCTTCCTCCCGGGAAGGCCCGTTTTTTAGACAAGGTGTGAAGGAGGTAAACATGGCTGAGAGAGACTGCACCAAAGAGATAGCTGAATTAAATGAGATAGTTGCAAAATATGACAACATTGTCTTTTTTGGCGGAGCCGGTGTTTCTACGGAAAGCGGCATTCCCGATTTCAGAAGCGTTGACGGTCTGTATAATCAGAAATATGATTATCCTCCCGAGACCATTCTGTCGCACACATTCTATGTAAGACACACTGCGGAGTTTTATAAATTCTATAGAGATAAGCTGATAGTAAAAGGAGTACAGCCCAATGCCGCACACCTTAAACTTGCTGAGCTTGAAAAGGCAGGAAAGGTCAGAGCGGTTATCACACAGAACATCGACGGACTTCATCAGGCTGCAGGTTCCAAGACGGTTCTTGAACTTCACGGATCGACTCTCAGGAATTATTGCATTAAGTGCGGTGAGTTCTATGATATAGACTACATTGCGGATTCACCCGATGATGTACCTAAGTGTTCCAAGTGCGGAGGAGATATCAAACCCGATGTGGTACTCTATGAAGAAGGTCTTAATATGGACACTCTTCAATCTGCGGTTCACTACATTTCCAATGCGCAGGTTCTGATAATCGGCGGAACATCTCTTGCGGTTTATCCTGCAGCGGGACTTATAGATTATTTCAAGGGTGACAAACTGGTTGTCATCAACATGGCACCCACTGCCAGAGATTCGGGAGCGGATCTTGTAATACCCGCACCCATCGGAAAAGTATTCTCACAGATCAAAGTATGATCTGAATAAATGTTTTGGAGGAAGTATTAAATGTCTGAATCACGCGGACCTGTGGCACCTAAGGACCCCACAGCCAAAAGACCGTTTTATTATGTCATGAGGGATAAGGATATCTGTGCATCACCCATGCCTGACGGCAAAGGAATACAGCATATCTTTGAAAGTGACGGAAGACTGAAAGCAAGTGCAAAGCTTGTGGGAAGCGTAGAAGATGAGGAGATGCTTAAAGAACTTGATACCGTAGCCGGATTCCGCAAGCAGATTCACAGCATCGGTGTATCGGTTCAAAAGTCCGGAGAGCCCGTTAAAGTAAAGTTCTGTTTTCAGATGTACGGACATAAGGATCCTTACAATTCGGGAACCACTCTTACAATGGATCTTGATTCCGACGGAATGGAACTTGTCATGGATCTGTCACAGTATGAATGGTCCGATGATGACAATGTTCCCGGACAGATCAGATTCGAATTCCCCGAAGGCGGAATCACTGCTAAGGCTTCCGTATGCTTCTACTTAAATGACGGATATACCGCACCTGAGCAGAAGGACGATAAGGAAGTCAATACCTCAAGCGAAGATTATAAGAAGATGATCGGAAAGTCTTTGATGCAGCTGGGTAACGTACACCGCATCAAGAAGGCTCTTGCGAAAGCGCGCAGCGGTGAAAGAACGGAAGTTGCATTTATCGGAGGTTCCATCACACAGGGCGCGGGTGCGATTCCTATTAATGTTAATTGCTATGCATATAATGCGTTCAAAGGTTTCTGCGATCTTGCAGGTAAGGGATACGAAGACAATATCGGATATACAAAGGCCGGTGTGGGAGGAACTCCTTCCGAGGTTGGTATTCTTCGCTATGCTCACGACGTGCTTGATGACGGTAAGAAGAGCCCCGATGTTGTAATCGTAGAGTTTGCGGTTAACGATGAAGGTGATGAGACCAAGGGTGAATTCTTTGATTCACTTGTAAGAAAGATTTACAACTCACCTCAGAAGCCTGCGGTTATCATACTGTATTCCGTATTCGTAGACGGATACAATCTTCAGGACAGACTTAAGTGCGTCGGTGAAGCTTACAACATTCCCATGGTAAGCATCAAGGATGCGGTTTACGATCAGTTCTATTTAAGTTCCGATGAAGGCGGAGTCGTAAGTAAGAACAGATACTTCTATGACATGTATCATCCTACAAACGTAGGACATCGCATCATGGCGGACGGACTCATCAATCTGTTTAAGGTAGCGGATGAGACTGAAGATCCGGGGGATGCAGACATATCCGGAATCACACCTCCCAAGGGCGGAGAGTTTGAGAATGTTTATCTCGTAAACAGATTCAATATTGATTCATGCCCTGCGGTTATCAGTTATGACTGCGGTAAGTTCGACGGACACAGCAAAGAGCTTCAGTTCGTAGAAAGAGATCTGGATCTTAAAGCTACTCCCGAGTTCGAAGGTGACTGGTTCTATCCCGGAGTGGAAAGCGGCGAAGCAGTATTTAAAGCGCGCATCAAGTCTTCGGTTATCTTAGTGGGTTATATGGATTCCGCAGATCCCGGTGTAGGAATTGCCGAGGTATACGTAGACGGTGAGAAAGCAATCACCATCGATCCTCACATAATCGGATGGCAGCATTGCAACGTGCTCATCGCATACAGAGGCGGACCGGTTAAAGAAAGAGATGTAGAGATCAGGGTAACCGATCCGAGCAAGAGATTTACTTTCTTAGGATTTGGAATAGTTGAGTAAAATAAAAAGGGGACGGTTCCGTCCCCTTTTCGTTTTGTTTTATCAGAGATTCTTATCCAGGAGTTTGATGCCTGCGTCTTCAGAGAAGTTAAATTCACGAGCCTTTTCAAGGATGCTCTTATCTTTGTAATCACCTACAGTGTCATAGAGGTGGCGGGTGTAGGTTTCCCATGCATCTTCGTCACCTTTTTCGAGGACGATGCTTACTGCGTCGGGGTAATCCTCGTAGTAGATATCATTGGGAGGAGTTGCAAGGCCGAGGTCATAGGATACGATCCACTTGTCAGGGAAGGAGAATGCAAGGACAAGGTACCATACGGTTACGAATACGGTGATGATTCTGAAGTAGTGTATTCCGTCCTTGAAGATTCCTGCGATAAGGAGAGTGGTCCAAACGGTAAGTACAACAAGGAGCCAGAGAACATATACTCTTAAATGTGAGAGACCGTATACTCCGACGTAGAGATACATTCTGAGTGCGGATGATGCGATCATTACATAAGTGCAAAGGCTTATTACAACAAGGAGAACCTGAAGGATCTTATTGTTTGCAAAGTGCTTCTTACAAAATGAAACAAGTGCAAGATTCAAAATGGTAACTGCAAGGAGCTGATAGAAACCTTCGTGAGCGTACTCTGCGTAGGTGTATCCTCCGGGAAGATCCATGCGGCCTACAAGGTATGCAAACTGGATTCCGCTGAAGAGGATGTATACGAGTGCGATAAGGCTGTTAAAGGTAATTGCAACAACAGCATCGAACTTGGTTCCTTCTTTTTTCTGATAGAAATTCTCTGCGGGAAGGCAAGCGGTCCAGGTATAGAAAGCAAGGAAGGAGAGGAAGAACTTAAAGGGTACACCGAACCAGTCTTCATCAAACTTGGGGAGCTTGATGCTGTCAAGGATGTCTCCGACAATATCTCCGAAGACCATATCTGCAGATGCAAGAAGTGCGATGATGATCCAGAGGAGAGGAACCGCGATGAGAAGACCGATCATAACGCTCTTAAAAGTCTTCTTGCCTGCGGATTCTTCGGGAGCCGCATCTCCTATTCCTACGGCTGCCATGGCCCTAGCCCGCTTAGCTGCTGCGGCATCGATGAAAGGCTTGGTGAGGTTTGCGAGAGGAACGATGAAGAACTCACCGAGCTTGATAAGCATTGCAGTGATCTCTTTGTCTTCCTGATTGCTGTACAGCTTAAGAAGCAGACATGAGAAGAGGAGAAGGATTCCGATTCCGTTTCCTATTAGAACTCCGCTCGACATGGTAAGACATTTGTTGACAGACAGGAGTACAAGTGCGATGCAGTAGAAGAGCTTTATGTCAAACTTGCCTTCAATGCTTTTAATAAGGCTCTTGCCCATGCTCTTGGCATCCCATGCAAGGATTGCAAGTGTTGAGATCATAAAGATGGGATATGCGATGGAAGCACGGTTTCTATATAAGGTTATTATTGCAACGGCTGCCCATATAAGGGCTTTTTTAAATGATCGTTTATATCTGAAAAGTTCCATAATAATTCTCCTAAGTCTTATTTTCCCTTTTGATATTCGAGAAGGTCTCCCGGCTGACAGTCCAGAGCCTTGCACAGTTTACAGAGTGTGTCTACTTTGATGGCTTTAGCCTTTCCCGTTTTCAGGATCGACATGTTGGCGAGCGTAATTCCTACTTTATCCGCAAGTTCGCTTACGCTCATTTTCCTCCGGGCGAGCATTACGTCTATGTTGAATATGATCTTGTCTTCGTCCATAGCATGCCCTCCTAGATTGTCAGTTCGTTCTCGGCCTGAATCTCGGATGCTTTATGTACCAGATGGGACAGGGCCGCACATCCGACAGAGACTGAGATGCCGAGGAAATCGATTACTAATGATCCCAGCAGCATTCCGGGGTGACTCATTTTAAGGAATAAAAGTACGATGTTGCCGAGGAAGAAAAATAACGTATCACCCAGTGCGAGGTAAGCCATCTTTGTAAGATAGTTTGCATTATCTTCGCAGAAGGATCTGTCGCCCTCGATGTTATTGGCTATTTTCCATCCCATTACCAGAAAGATATAGCAAGGGATTGCGGTTATCAGCAGGAATACCATCCAGGGGGTGAACATATATGCCATGTCATCGATATCTGTACGGATGTCCGTGCCGAAAAGAGGGATGATGCCGAAGTATATGATGCATATACAGAAGATCATCCCGAAGATCCCGAACCCGAGAAGGATTCCCTTGATCCATCTGGCTAAACTTTTCTGACTCATAATTAC
The DNA here is from genome assembly GCA_902794095.1 of uncultured Lachnospiraceae bacterium. Taxonomy (GTDB): domain Bacteria; phylum Bacillota; class Clostridia; order Lachnospirales; family Lachnospiraceae; genus AC2028. Next base: position 9,354 of record CADBFZ010000005.1, read on the forward strand.
CTCCCTTGAAGGCCTATCGCCTTTCCTCGGTCAATATAAACCCAAAATTATCGGATGTCAACACAAATTTATTGTGACACGATAAATCTATATTAAATCACGAGAAGAATATATCGTGAAAATCTTACAAACTTTGTTGAATTATTTTGTAAAAACAGGTATAAAAATGGGGATTCTTCTTAATAAATGTTTTTTTGAATTAAAAAACGCTTGATTTACATTTCACGGGATGATATATTGAAACTCCGTGATATATTTTCCTTGTTCGCACTATGAGTGCGAGCCAGAGACCAAAAGGAGGTAACAGCATGAAAAAGTATGAATTAGCTGTCGTTGTCAGCGCTATGATCGAAGACGACGCACGCACCGCTGTAGTTGATAAGTGCAAGGCACTTGTTGAGAGATTCGGCGGAAAAATCGCGGATGTAGAAGAGTGGGGCAAGAAAAAGCTCGCTTACGAAATCCAGAAGATGACCGAAGGCTACTACTACTTCATTCACTTTGAAGCAGAAGGCGATCAGAATTCAGAGATCGAGAGCCGCATGAGAATTATGGACGGCGTCATCAGATACTTATGCGTAAGACAGGACGAAGCATAAGGAGATAAACTTATGAATAAAGTTATTTTAATGGGAAGACTCACCAGAGATCCCGAGGTAAGCAGTTCAACTTCAGGCACGACTTTTGCCAGGTACAGTATCGCGGTGGACCGCAGGTTTAAGCGTGAAGGCGAGCCTGATGCGGATTTCTTCAATTGTACATCCTTCGGCAAGCAGGCCGAGTTCGTAGAGAGATATCTTAAGAAGGGCACCAAAGTTGTTGTGTCCGGAAGACTTCAGAATAACAACTATACGAATAAGGATGGACAGAAGGTATACGACGTCCGTATCATGGTTGAAGACGTTGAATTCGCCGAGAGCAAGAATTCTTCATCCGAAGGTTCTTATAACTCAGGTTCTCAGTCCCAGGGTTCCGCAGCAGGCGGAAATGATTTCCTGAACATCCCTGACGGACTTGTAGAAGAGCTCCCATTCAGCTAACACGTTTTTAGTTTGCAGGAGGCAATCATGGCATATACCAAATCTGAGAGACCGGAAGGACCGGCCAGAAGAAGGGGCGGAATGCACGCAAGACGTAGAAAGGTGTGCGTTTTCTGCGGTAAGGACAACGTAATCGATTACAAGGATGCTAACAAGCTTCGTAAGTATATCTCTGAGGGAGGAAAGATCCTTCCCCGCCGTATCACCGGCAACTGCGCTGAGCATCAGAGAGAGCTTACCACCGCTATCAAGCGTGCTCGTCAGATGGCAATCCTTCCTTACACACAGGATTGATCCCTTTGATCAAATAGTGAACTTTGAAAAGACCGAATTGACAAATTCGGTCTTTTTTGATTTTTAGGAAATTCATAGTCTTTTAATTTGCAACAAATTGCACAAAGTATTATAATAATTCAAAAGAATTGTCTGACAATTTGGGCGGTTCTTCTTTTATTTAATTTTCTGTATTTATAGTTCTTCAGCAAATGTATTGGTTCGTCAGTTCTTTAGTTTTTGGTTCTTAGTTCTTAGTTTTAACCCCATCAGTTGTAAGCCTTTCGGAAGGAACCGATTGGCGGTTTTATTTTTCTAACGGAGGTGAAGTGTTATGGCGGCAAACAGTTCTAAGTCGCTAAGGAGCGAGGGTAAGCTTACGTTTTTCAACAAGATGAGCACTAAGATAGCACTGGTAGTTAGTGTGATCGTGCTGGTGGCAGTAGTTGCACAGGTCATTGTGGCATCCAGCAGGGCAACGAGTGCCATGGAAGACACCTATCTGAATTATGCTCAGAATCTTGCAGAGGAAGCAGCAATAGGAGTTGACTTCGCTACAGAGTTCGGCGAGCAGGCCTATGGCGGATATGCCATGAATCTTGCTCAGGAAGCAGCTATTTCAATTAATTTCTCAAGGGAGTTCGGTGAGACGGTTTATAAGTCTTATGCCCAGAACCTCGCTGAGGAAGCAGCAAAGGCGGTTGATCTTGCAGGTGGAGCAGGACTTAATACCGCACAGCTCGACGCAGTTCTTAAGAACGTTGCAATCAAGGATGTGGCAGGTTCTTATGCGTACATGGTTTCTCCCGATGGAGAGATGCTCTGGCATCCCAATCCGGAGAAGATCGGTAATCCCGTAGAAAATGCAGCAGTTAAGGGAATCGTAGCAGATCTTCAGGCAGGTAAGACTGTCGAGAACGGTTCCGTACTGTATGAGTATAAAGATGCTCTTAAGCTTGCAGGCTATGCATTTACCAATGCAGGTAACATCCTTATCGTAACCGCTGACTATGATGAGTTCATGAAGATCGATTATGATACTCTTCTCGGAAACATTGAGATAGACGGCGTTGAGGGATCTTATGCATACATGGTAGCTCCCGACGGAACAATGCTTTGGCACACCAATCCCGACAAGATCGGACAGCCCGTAGAAAATGCAGCAGTAAAGGGAATTGTAGCAGATCTTCAGGCAGGTAAAACTGTTGAAGACGGTTATGTAATTTATGAATACAAAGATGCGCTTAAGCTTGCAGGATATTCATTTACCGATACCGGTAATATAGTTCTTGTAACAGCTGACTATGATAAGCTCATCAGAATCGACTATGATACTCTCATCGGAAAGATTCAGATGTCGGGTATTGAAGGCTCTTACGCATACATGGTATCTTCCGACGGAACCATGCTGTATCACACCAATGCAGAGAAGATCGGACAGCCCGTTGAGAATGACGCTGTAAAGGGAATCGTAGCAGACCTTCAGGCGGGCAAGGATGTTCCCAATGGTGCGGTATTCTATGAGTTCAAGGGTTCTTATAAGGCAGCGGGTTATGCATTTACCAGAGACGGTAATATCGTAATCGTTACCGCTGACAGAGATAAGATGATGGCAAGCGTTGATGCCATGAGACTCAGCCTGATCTCTATCGGTGTTCTCTGTGTAATCTTCGCGGTAGCATTTGTAATCATCTTCACGATGATCATGCTCAAGGCTCTTGAAGCTCTTGTTCCCATTATTAACAAGACAGCTAATTACGACTTCACCGCTGACTCGGATTCCGACAAGCTTGAGAAGAGAAAGGATGAGGTCGGACTTATCGCAAATGCTCTTGCCAAGACAAGAGATAACCTCAGAGAGATGGTCGAGTCCATACAGAATGCAGGTGCCAACATCAATTCCAATGTTGATGATCTGAAGACTACCATGGACAAGGTCGGAACAATGTGCGAGGACAACTCGGCTACTACCGAGGAGCTTGCAGCCGGAATGCAGGAGACCGCAGCTTCTACCACTACCATTGCTTCGAATGTATCCAATGTTCGTGAGAGTGCACGCGGCATAGATGAACTTGCAGGTGAAGGAACCAAACTTTCCGACGAAGTTCTCAACCGTGCCGGCGAATTGGCATCCACTACCGAGAAGGCAAGTAAGAAGACCATCGAGATCTATGAATCCGTTAAGGTTAAGTCCGAAGAAGCAATCGTTGCTTCCCAGGCTGTTAACAAGATCAACGAACTTACCGGAACCATCATGGCGATCTCTTCACAGACCGGACTCCTTGCGCTTAATGCTTCAATTGAGGCAGCAAGAGCGGGTGAGGCAGGAAGAGGATTCGCGGTTGTTGCTACCGAGATTTCAAATCTTGCAACACAGACTTCCGAAGCGGTTAAGAACATCGGAAGCATCGTAGATGAAGTTAACAGCGCAGTCGGTAAGATGTCCGAATGTCTCACTCAGACAACTGACTTCCTTGAGACCAACGTTCTTGCGGATTATCAGGAATTCGGTAAAGTCAGTGAGCAGTACAAGGATGATGCGGATACCTTCGGAAGCAGTATGAACGATATCAGAAAGAGCATCCAGGATCTTGCGGAAGAAATCGATCTTATCGTATCTGCAATCGAAGGCATCGATACAACCGTTACCGAGTCTTCACACGGTGTTGTTGATATCGCAGAGAAGACCACTGAGATGACTACAGAAACCGCAGACAGCATAGAGAAGGTTAACGGCTGTAAACAGGTTGTTGCGGATCTTAACGATCTCATTGCCAAGTTCAAGCTTTAATCTAAAGCATTTATGCATAATAAAAGCCCGACCGGAAAGATCCGGTCGGGCTTTATAATGCGATATGAATCACGCTTCCTCGGGCTTTGCATCTCTTTCGAGGCACTCTTTGATGTAATCCATGAGTTCGTCGATGATGATTCCGTGTACGATCGCTGCCTCCTCGAGGGTCTCCATCATAGCTGCGGGACAGCTTACACAATGCATGCCTGCTTCCATGAGAATGGGGATGATCTCGGGCTTCTGGGTCATGATCTCGCCCAGGGTCATGTTGGATCTGATTCCGCAAACTTCTCTGACGGGCTCTCCGTCCATGGAAACTTCTTCTTCCATATCAAGGTTTTCTTTTAATTCGGTATCCATAATCTGCTCCATACAGTGATTGTTATGTTTAAATATCTCGTTACGAAAAGACAGTATATCTCATTAAAACCAATTTGGCTAATATGTTTTTGATTTTAATGAAAAATTTAGTTTCCGTGAAACCTTGTATACACGAAAAAGTCAGGTTTCATGGGACTTGTACGTAAAAAAGTACACGGCATCACCTTGACTTCTGTATACAATCTTCACTATAATTGAATCACTCACGAAGCGGTTTAGGAGTCAGTATGTAATGCCGAAAATACTCCGTGAACACAGAACTTCGTAACATTTTAATTCTATATTTCAATAGGAGGAACTACTAAATGGAAAGACCTGAATGGCAGGATTTCAAAACAGGTAAGTGGGACAGAGAAGTAAATGTCCGTGACTTCATCCAGAGAAACTATCATCCCTATGACGGAGATGAGAGCTTCCTTGCAGGACCTACACAGGCTACCAAGGATCTTTGGGCACAGGTTCTCGATCTTCAGAAGAAGGAGAGAGAAGCAGGCGGCGTTCTTGATATGGACACCAAGGTTGTTTCAACCATCGTTTCTCATGGACCCGGATACCTTGACAAGAGCAAGGAGAAGATCGTCGGATTCCAGACCGACAAGCCTTTCAAGCGTTCACTTCAGCCTTGGGGCGGACTCAGAATGGCAGAGAAAGCTTGCCAGGACAACGGATATGAAGTTGATCCCGAGGTTTCCGCTTTCTTCGCAGTAAACCGTAAGACTCACAACGAGGGATGTTTCGATGCTTACACCCCCGAGATGAGAAATTGCCGTTCTTCACACATCATTACCGGTCTTCCTGATGCATACGGAAGAGGACGTATCATCGGTGACTATCGTAGAGTTGCTCTCTATGGTATCGACAGACTTATCGAGGACAAGGAAGAGCAGAAGCTTTCCACCGATTACGTTATGACTGATGACGTTATCCGTCTTCGTGAAGAGCTCAGCGAGCAGATCAAGGCTCTTAAGATGATGAAAGAGATGGCTGCATCTTACGGATGCGATATCTCCAAGCCCGCAGCAAACGTTCAGGAAGCTATCCAGTGGACCTACTTCGGATATCTTTCATCCGTTAAGGAGCAGAACGGTGCAGCAATGAGCCTTGGCCGTACCTCCACTTTCATTGATATTTATGCAGAGCGTGACCTTGCAAACGGAACCTTCACTGAGGAGCAGATCCAGGAGTTCATAGATCACTTCATCATGAAGCTTCGTTGCGTAAAGTTCGCAAGAACTCCCGAGTACAACCAGATCTTCGCAGGCGATCCCGTTTGGGTTACCGAGTCTCTCGGTGGTGTAGGCGTTGACGGAAGACACATGGTTACCAAGACCTCTTTCCGTTATCTCCACACTCTTGAGAACCTTGGTGCAGCTCCCGAGCCTAACCTTACCGTTCTCTGGTCAACCAGACTTCCTCAGAACTGGAAGAAGTACTGCGCTAAGATCTCTATCACCACTTCTTCAATCCAGTACGAGAACGACGATCTCATGAGAGTTGTTCACGGCGATGACTACGGTATCGCATGCTGCGTATCCTCCATGGTTATCGGTAAAGAGATGCAGTTCTTCGGAGCACGTGCTAACCTTGCTAAGTGTCTCCTTTATGCTCTTAACGGTGGTATCGATGAAGTTACCAAGAAGCAGGTTGGACCTAAGTACCGCCCTGTAACCGGTGACGTCCTTGACTACGATGATGTTATGGACAAGTTCATCGACATGATGGAGTGGCAGGCTGAGGTTTACGTTAACACCCTCAACATCATCCACTACATGCACGACAAGTATTGCTATGAGAGAGCAGAGATGGCTCTTCATGACAAGAACGTTAAGAGATATTTCGCAACCGGTATTGCAGGTCTTTCAATCGTTGCTGACTCACTTTCAGCTATCAAGTATGCTAAGGTTGAAGTTATCCGCGATGAGGACGGTATCATCACCGACTTCAAGACCACCGGCGAGTTCCCTAAGTATGGTAACGATGATGACCGCGTAGACGATATCGCTCAGATGATCGTTCACAAGTTCATGACCGCTGTACGTCGTCACCACACCTACAGAGATGGTGTTCCTACCACCTCAATCCTTACCATCACTTCAAACGTTACCTATGGTAAGGCAACCGGTAACACTCCCGACGGACGTAAGAAGGGCATGCCTTTCGCTCCCGGAGCTAACCCTATGCATGGTCGTGACACCCACGGTGCTGTCGCTTCCCTTTCTTCCGTTTCCAAGCTTCCTTTCAACGATGCTCAGGACGGAATCTCCAATACCTTCACCATCATCCCCGGAGCACTCGGCAAGGATGACAAGGTATTTGCAGGCGACATCGATCTTGACCTCAGCAAGTAATTAAAAGTAGCGAAGCTCCGAAGGCCACGTACCGGGTTCCCGGTACCTTGGCCGGAAGGGCCGGATAAAAATAAATAAACGGAAAGGATACCACTATGGATCAGAAAGACATGATAGATGATCTTGTAAAGATGCTCGATGATGGATTCGCAAGCGGCACCGGACATGTCAATGTAGACACGTCGGAAGATCAGACGGATGTTAAGGATGTTACAACCATGGGATGTACGGACTGTTCCAGAACTCCTTTGGCTTGCAGCGTTCCTACGCTCCATCAGGGTATCGACGATTATCAGTAAACAAATCTTACCAGGAGGAAAAAAATCATGGCAGAAGCATCTACCGCACAGGTTGGTAACCTTGTGAATCTTCTCGATGGTTATGCTACCAAGGGTGGCCATCATCTTAATGTTAACGTTCTCAACAGAGACACTCTTCTCGATGCTCAGCAGCATCCCGAGAATTATCCTCAGCTCACTATCCGCGTATCCGGATATGCAGTAAACTTTATTAAGCTTACTCCCGAGCAGCAGGCAGACGTTATCTCCAGAACATTCCATGAGTCCATTTGATCATCGAAGGATGTAACGATTCAAAGGACTGTCGCATATGCGGCAGTCCTTTTTTTATGTCTTAAGAAGGCGGAAATGTGGTATGATAAACGGGTAACGGAGGTGAGAATATGGTAGGAAAAATCCATTCTCTTGAAAGCTTCGGAACCGTCGACGGTCCCGGAACAAGATTCGTAGTATTTACAAAGGGCTGTCCCATGAGATGCCTTTACTGTCATAACCCGGATACCTGGGATCAGGTAGGCGCTACGGAGATGGACACCAAGTATATATTGGAGCAGTATCACAGAAACGAGAGTTTCTACATGAACGGCGGCGGCATTACCGTAACCGGAGGTGAGCCTCTTGTTCAGATTGATTTCGTTACAGAGCTTTTCGAAGCATGTAAGAAAGAGGGTATCCACACCTGCCTCGATACATCGGGCATCATGTTTAATCCCGATAATGCCGAGATGATGGCGAAGCATGACAGACTCATGAAGGTCACCGATCTTGTTATGCTCGATATTAAACATATCGATAATGAGCATCATAAGAAGCTGACATCCCAGCCCAATACCAACATCCTGAAATTTGCATTCTATCTTCAGGAGAAGGGTGTTGATATGTGGATCCGTCACGTGGTCGTGCCCGGTATTACCGATGACGATAAATATCTCTACGACCTCGGATATTTCCTCGGGCAGTTCCACAATCTCAGGGCACTTGATGCGCTTCCTTATCATGACATGGGTAAGGTTAAGTATGAGAAGCTTGGAATAGAATATCCCCTCAAGGATGTTAAGCCCATGGATCCCAAGATCCTTCTTGAGAAGAAGAAAGTCATCATCGACGGAATCAAGAAGAGACGTGCAGAACTTACAGAAGCGGGTGAAGATTTTAGTCACAAATAACTAAAAAGAATTAGTTCTGACTAACTCGCGATTTTCTTGTAATTGTCAGACTATTAGTTTAAAATAGCGGTGTAGGGTTAGAAGTTTTGTAAGGAGGAAATGTATTATGGCATATCAGATTGGCGAAGGATGCATCTGCTGTGGCGGATGTGAAGCACAGTGCCCTGTTGGAGCTATCAGCATGGGTGACGGCAAGTTCGAGATCGACAAGGAAAAGTGCATCGACTGTGGCGCATGCGCAGGTCAGTGCCCCGTTGCTTGTATCGAGCAGGCTTAATTAAAATAGCAAAGAGAAACGCAGGTCCTTGGACCTGCGTTTTTTTATTGTTTTTATTCGTCGCCCGAATGGGACTTGAGTCTTTCTTTTTCGTCCTTGCTCATGTTGGCGAACTTGGTATATTCAGGCAGCCATACGAGAGGGAATTCGTCGACCGGGCCGTTTCTCTGTTTAGCAATGATGATGTCGGATACGTTCTTACGCTTGGTATCTTTGTTGTAGTAGTCCTCACGGTAGATGAACATTACAACGTCGGCATCCTGCTCGATAGCTCCGGATTCACGAAGGTCTGAGAGCATGGGCTTGGGAGGTTTTCTGCTCTCTACGGTACGGGAGAGCTGGGAGAGTGCTACGACGGGGATGTCGAGCTCCCTGGCAAGTCCCTTTAATTCTCTCGATATCTGGGAGACTTCCTGCTGTCTGCTCTCTGCCTTGCCTGAGCCTGTCATCAGCTGGAGGTAGTCGATGAAGATGATATCGAGCTTTCCTGCGCTCTTAAGTCTGCGGCACTTGGATCTGAGTTCCGCTACGCTGATTCCGGGGGTATCGTCTATGAAGAGTCCGCTTCGTCCGAAAAGAGTACCGCTCTCAGTGATCTTCTGATAATCGTCTCCGGAGATCTTACCGTTTCTGAGGAGCGAAACGCTTACTCTGGAGTTCATGGCCATAAGTCTGTTTGCAAGCTGGGTCGAGCTCATTTCCAGTGAGAAGATGCCGACACCGTTGCCGTTCTTAAGGGCCATGTGTTCTGCGATGTTAAGTGCAAATGCGGTCTTACCCATTGAAGGTCTTGCCGCTATAAGAATGAAGTCGGATCTCTGGAATCCCGATGTGAAGTAATCAAGATCCGAGAAGCCGGTTGCAAGACCTGTGATGTTACCCTGCATTCTGTATGCGTTGGAAACATTGGTCAGTGCATCGAAGAAGACTTCATCGATGGGTCTTATATCTCTTACGATTCTGGACTGGGTTGCCTCGTAGATCTTCTTCTCGGCTACGTTGAAAAGATCCGAAACATCTGTATCGTCACGGTAGCCTTCTTCTGCGATTGACTCTGCAGCTTTGATAAGGCTTCTGGATTCGGCTTTTCTGTGTACGATCTGTGCGTAGTAGGTAACGTTGGCACTGGTACTGGAGGAGGAATCCTTCATGATCTCCATGAGATAGGAGAGGTTTGCAACTTCGGGAGGAAGTTCCTTCTCGCCGAGCTTATCCTTGAGAGTTACAGGATCTACTTTAAGCCCGTTATTTTCCATTTCGACGATGGTATCGTAGATGATTCCGTACACACGGTTAAAGAATTCGTCGCCGGTCTTGATGATCTCCTGAGCCTCCGCAATAGCCTTGGAGGACATGAGCATACTGGTAAGAACCGCTCTTTCCGCGTCGTCGTCATGGGGCATTATTTTCTTGATGACATTTTCGCTGTATCCGTCCATTATTAAGCCTCTTCGACTTTGACGCTTAAAGTACCGGTAACCTCGGGATGAATCTTAACCGAAACATTGTAGGTTCCGGGAGCCTTAATGGCATCATCGAGGACAATCTTTTTCTTATCGAGTTCTATTCCGTGCTGAGCCTTGCATTCCTCTGCGATTTCCTTGGAGGAGATTGATCCGAATGCTCTTCCGCCCGCACCGGTCTTGATAGTGGTCTTAACTGTGATCTTGGAGAGCTTCTCTGCAAGTGCCTTGGCATCTTCGAGCTTCTCCTCAGCTACCTTCTGAGCATTTGCTTTCTGGAGCTTAAGTGTGTTCATATTGGCGGGAGTTGCCTCGACGCCTACTCCCTTGGGGAGGATATAGTTTCTTGCGTATCCGTCGCTTGCTTCGATGATATCGCCTTTCTTGCCTAATTTCTTTTCATCTTTGAGTAAAATAATCTTCATCAGATCTCACCGCTTTCCATCATTGAATCTATTGTGTTCTTAAGTTCACCGATAGCTTCTTCTATCTGTGTACCTTCAAGCTGACATGCCGCAACGGAGAGGTGGCCTCCTCCGCCCATACGCTCCATAATGAGCTGTACGTTGACTTCGTCTATGGATCTTGCACTTATATGGATCTTGCTGCCAAACTCCGTAAGTACGAAGCTTGCCTTGATGCCTCTGATATTGAGAAGCTCGTTGGCAGCCTGCGCACCGATAACCGTAGGGCTGGGACAATCGTCTGCGGTACAGATGCTTATTGCATAAACGCCGCGATATATCTCTGCCTGTGATACGGCATCAGCCTTTGCTTTGTATTCGGATGCGTCCGCTCTGAACATCTTGCGGACTCTTGTAACATCGGCACCGCATCTTCTGAGGAATGCGGCTGCTTCGAATGTTCTAACGCCGGCCTTGCTCTGGAAGTTGTTGGAGTCAACCATGATTCCTGAGTACATGCAGTCGGCTTCTTCGGGACGGATCTTAACGTTATCCGCAGCATACTGGAGAATCTCGGAGATCATCTCACATGCGCTGGATGCGTAGGGCTCGATGTAGGAGAGGGTAGCGTTCTCGATTACTTCGTTACCTGCTCTGTGGTGATCGAGTACCACGATGGTCTTACAATACTTGATAAGGTCGGGACACTCGGTGATCGAAGGCTTATTAACGTCTACGACTACGAGTACGGAACCTGTTGATGCAAAATCAATTGCCTGCTGTGAAGTGATGAGTACGTCTTCGAATTCCTCACTTCCGTTTACGAAGGTATCGACGATGGGCTGTATATCGGAGTTGGGATTATCCATTACGATATAAGCGTTCTTGCCGAGGACCTTGGAGATACAGTAGATACCAACGGCTGCGCCGAAAGCATCGGCATCGGGATTTCTGTGTCCCATGATGAGGACGTTTTCTTTGGCCGTGATGATCTCTCTGAGGGCCTGAGCCTTAACCCTGGCCTTGACTCTCGTATTCTTTTCAACCGTTTGTGACTTGCCGCCGTAGTAGGTTACCTGATCCTTGGTCTTGATAACCGCCTGGTCACCGCCACGTCCGAGGGCGAGGTCGATGGCGTTACGTGCGTATTCAAAGTTCTGTGCATATGTGAGGCCGTCCGTTCCGAGACCGATACTTACCGTTACGGACATGCTGTTTTCGCCGATCTTAACTGTTTTGATATCGCTGAGGAGTTCGAAGTGCTTGTCCTGCATCTCGGCGATGGCTTTCTTTCTGAGGATGATGAGGTATTTATCCTTCTCCATCTTACGGCAGATACCGTCGACGCTTGCGATGTACTTGTTAACCTTACGGTCTATGAGTGCTGCAAGAAGGCTCTGCTTAACTTCCTCAACGCTTTCCATTGCTTCGTCGAAGTTGTCCAGGTAGATCATTCCGACGCACAGTGACTGGTCATCCAATTCCTGGAGGGCGATGTTTAATGCGGTCTTATCGAACATGAACATGGCGATGAGGTAGCCGTTGTAGCCTTCAGCCTCGATTAGGTCGCTGTTTTCCGCCATTTCCCTCAAAGGAATACGCTTGAGCTTAATGGTGTAGTCCTTACCGGAGTGCTCGATATCGAACTCGGCTTCCACGGATTCTTCGTCCCTGGGAAGCTTGTCGCCTGTGATTACGGGGAAAAGAGAGGTGATCGACTTGTTGTACTTGCCCTCAATCTCGGTGACCTGCTCGAATGCGTAGTTGGTCCACATTACTTTGCCGTCTTCGTCCAGGAGAGCGTAGGGGATGTCGAGTTCTCTTAAGAGTTTTCTCTGAATCTGGCCATACTCTGTCGCAAAGCTTACAAGCTCGTTCATGATCATGGGCTTGTTGTTGTAGTAGAGCGTGAGCGTGACCGCAAAATAGAAAATAGTAAAAGCACTCATAAGCGCGCCGGCCTGAATACTTACTAGGAATATTGCTGCATTTAAGGCAAGGAGCAAGAAGCCCATGTATATGCTGAAGCGCATATACGATCTTAAGTGCCCCTTAACTTTCAGACGGGTTTTCATCATGGCTTTTACCTTTCTGACAATAGAAAAAGATCCTACTCATTATAGCATAAATAGGTATATAAAAACAGCAGGCCGGAAATAGTGTTCCGACCTGCCGTACTTAGCTCAAAATGCTTATACTGACAGCTTTTTAAGGGCTTCTGTTGCAATGATCACATCATATCCGCTATCGAGGAATCCTGCGTCCGCTTTGGGTATAAGTCTGGTGGTACCAAACTCGGTTGCCTGCTCGGCAAAATTCATTACTTTCGCGTAATCTTCGCCGGATGCGGAGATAACGAGGAGGTATTTGCCGGTTTCTCTGTTCTTATATACGGAGGTTTCGCCTGCGTATTTAAGGCTCGAGGATGCGAGCTCGATAAGGTCGCTGAGCCTGTCAAAGCTTACGGTTAGGATACAGCCTCTTGCACGGATGTTTTCTTTTTCCTGCTCAAGCAGGTCAAAAAAGGACTTTCCGTAGGCAGGAGCGGACTTTTTGACAACGGGCTTATCGGGCTTGGAGAAAGGCCTGAAGCCTGAAAGTGCGTCCTCATCCTCTTCGTCGTCAAAGAAATCATCGTCTTCGCCCTCATCGGGGGTAATTCCTCCGGACATGGGCTTGGGCAGGAATCTGGAGAATCTGGTGTCGAGTTCGTCAACATCTTCTGCCTTGCTGATAAAGACCACCAGGGAATCTTCTCCCATGGGAACGGCCTCGATCATGACGGGGTGATTCTCCTTTGCCTGAAAATCGATTCCGAAGCGCGCTTTGGTCTCTTCGATTATATCTCTGAACAGCTCCGTGGCAGCATAGTTTCCATATGCCAGGTCTTTTAAACTGATCCAGCGGGACTCAAGGTATTCTTTTGTAAGGGTGCATTTGATGCGAAGATTGCCTATAACTTCAATTTCCATAGGTTTTCCTCCCCTTATTTAAAATTTTCCATATAATAGCTTTATTTTATTTGGCAGTCAATAAAAAATAATTACCAAACTGTTAAGTTTCCATATATATCGTTCTTTTGGGCCGGTTTGTAAAGGGTTATGACGGGAATGTCATTGAAAAATCGGTAATTTTTACCATTGAGGGGTATTTTCCCGATTTCGGATAATAAATATGCATCTTCCGCACAATTTGTGGCGGAAAGGAGATGAGTACACTATTGTCCGGTAAAAGGCCGGAGATTCACTTATCATTTATCCGCAGCATCAGACCTGCGGGTAGAAAGAACCGATTAGTTTATCACATTGCAAATCGGGCTTTTCTTTTGCTGAAGTGTTCACTTCCTGATATGAGTCAACCTAAAATTCCATTTATAAATCAAAAATAACATGCGCCCAAACTGATGGGGCGCCGCCTTTCGTATGGGAAAGGCAAAATGCGTAAAAAATATCAGATCTCATCGATCAAAGCCATAGGCGAAAGATGTCGAAACCCCCGGAATTTATGTCACGGGTATTATTTTCCTTTTGGAGGGGGTTCGAACCCTAAAGTTTACTTAATTGATTAAGTTGGCGAGGGAAAAGGTATATGCGAATTCAGAGACGGGACCCGCTTGAAATGAGGGTCCCGCTGTCTCTGTATGGGGGAAAAAATTTATGACGGAATTTGGATGGTATGGTAAAATAACTTTGTATGTTATTTATGCATACTATTTTTTTAGATCGGAACTTATATATTTATGAAAAGAAGAAAAAAACGTATTCTTGTGGTACTTATTCCACTGATACTTATTATCATTGTTGCAGCTGTTTCTGTAGGTATTCCTTTATATAAGAAATATTCGTACGGCAAGGAAATGGCCGATCTCAGCGAGCATTACGGCGTATCCGGCGAAATGTCCGCAATTATCCTTCAAAACACCCAGATCCCGGATCAGGCACTTATCCGCAACGGAAGATGCTACTTCGCTCTTTCAACGGTTGAGACCTACCTGACCAGCGGTTTCTTTTACGATCCCGCATATAACGGCGGAACCCTGATGTATACCACTGCAAGGGAGACCTACGAGGTAACGGACGGAGCAACCTCCTATTCCGTTTCCGGAGTTTCCACGGATCTCGGATATTCACTTTCTTTTAAAGAAAACGATACATTGTATGTTGCGGCAGACTATCTGAGGATGTTTGCAACTTTTACCGTGGATATTTATGACAGACACATCCAGCTCTATACCCAGTGGGGCACCACCCATGAGATGAGAAGGATCACCAAGGATACCTGGATCCGTGAAAAAGGCGGCATCAAGAGTCCTATTTTACGCGAGGTAAAAGAGGACGAGACCGTTGAGCTCATCGAGGCCATGGAGGACTGGAGCAAGGTTAAGACTTCGGACGGATTCATCGGTTATATCGAGAATAAGAGAATGACCTCTGCCGAGAATTACACCGATATCGAGCCCATGGCACCCGCACTTCCCGAGTACACCACAGTAAGACTCGAGGGTAAGGTTGATCTGGGATTCCATGCGATCTACGGACTGGGCGGAAATGATACCATTAACGAAGCTTTTAACGAAGCAGTCGGAATGAATGTCATCGCTCCCAGCTGGATCTCACTTACCGACGAGAGCGGAAACTTCAGAAGCTTTGCATCTGCCGATTACGTAACTAAGGCTCACAACAAGGGCATTAAGGTATGGGTCGTTGCGGATAACTTTAATTATGGTAATGAAAACGGCATTGATATAGACGAGACCCTTCTTTGGTCAGACACACCCCGCAGAAGAAAGCTTGCCGAGGACCTTGTAAATGCGGTTTTGGCTGTTGGCGCGGACGGACTTAACTTCGACTTCGAGGGACTTCCTACAGAGTGCAGTGATTATTACATTCAGTTCCTCAGGGAAGTATCGGTTCTTTGCAGACTTAACAACATCTGCCTTTCTACCGATAACTATGTTCCTTACGATTACAACAATCATTACAGACTCGACCTTCAGGGACAGTTTGTTGACTATGTTCTGATCATGGGTTATGACGAGCATTACCCTTCGGGCGGAGTTGCGGGAAGCGTAGCCAGCCTCGGATATGTTCAGAACGGACTTAATGCAACTATCGAAAAGGTTCCTTCACAGAAGGTGATCAATGCGGTTCCTTTCTACACCGTAGTTTGGACCACACAGGACGGAGTAACATCCGGTAAGTATCTGACACTTGTTAATCAGGCTGATTACGTTGCATCTATCGGACAGACTCCCGTTTGGGATGATGCAACCGGCCAGAACTATATTGAGTGGAGAGAGGGCACGACCCTTTATCAGGTTTGGCTTGAAGACACCGCATCGCTTACTGCCAAGCTCAATGTTATGAATGCGATGGATCTCGGAGGAGTCGGTGTCTGGAGAATCGGATACGGAACAAACGATGCCTGGAACCTTCTCCGCCTGTATGCTTACGGAGCGTGATCCGGGGGCCGAGATTTGAATACTAAAGTATATACAATTAAAGATCCCTCATCGCCCCAAGGTGAAGATCTTAAGATGATCGCTGAATGCGGTGAGATTATTAAAAGAGGCGGACTGGTCGCTTTTCCAACAGAGACCGTATACGGGCTCGGAGGGGATGCACTTAACGAAGATTCTTCGGGTAAGATTTATGCGGCCAAGGGAAGACCTTCCGATAATCCGCTGATAGTACATATATGCGAGCTAAGTGCTATCGAGAAGATAGCAAGGGACATTCCCGAAGAAGCATATATTCTGGCAAGAAAGTTTTGGCCGGGTCCTCTTACGATGATACTTAAGTCATCCGGAGTTGTTCCTCTTAAGACCACCGGCGGACTTGATACAGTAGCAATAAGGATGCCTTCCGATAAGGTGGCACTTGAATTCATAAAAGCATCGGGCGGATATGTAGCCGCACCCAGTGCAAATATTTCGGGAAGGCCTTCACCCACGAAGGCATGTTACGTTCTCGAAGATATGGACGGAAGAATCGATGCCGTAATCGACGGCGGAGATAATGCAATAGGACTTGAATCGACGATCATCGATCTTACCGAAGATTCGATGCAGGTATTAAGACCGGGATATATAACCAACGAGATGCTCAGTGAAGCGCTGGGCAGGGATATCGAAACGGATCCCGCTTTGCTGGATCCCACCCGCAAGGAAAGACCCAAAGCTCCCGGCATGAGATACAGACATTATGCACCCAAGGGTGAGGTTCATCCCGTTAAGGGAGATGCGGATAAGGTTTTTGAACACATCCGCGAAGAGCTTACGAAAGCCAAGGGTGATAATAAAAAGACCGGTGTTTTCTGCAGTAAGGATAATGCCGGCAAATATGACGCAGACGTCATAAGATGTGCAGGTTCTTTGGATGATGCTGAGACGGCGGCACATCATTTCTATTCCGCACTCAGGGATATGGATGATGAAAACGTTGATATCATCTTTGTAGAAAATTTTACGGAACGCGGATTCGGTGAAGCTTTCTGGAACAGACTTCTTAAGTCCGCAGGTTCCGAGTGGGAGGATGCATAAATGAAAATTGCAATCGGTTGTGATCACGGCGGATACGATCTCAAGGAGCATCTTAAGGCTTACCTTGAGGAAAAGGGACACACTGTGGAGGACGTCGGAACTTATTCCAACGATTCCTGCGACTATCCCAAGTACGCTCATGCGGCTGCCAGACTTGTTGCTGACGGCACTTGCGAAAAGGGTATCGTAGTATGTACCACCGGAATCGGCGTAAGCATCTGTGCGAACAAGGAAAAAGGAATCAGATGTGCACTTTGCTCCGATCCTTTGAGCGCTAAGATGACAAGACTTCACAATGATGCCAACATGCTCGCACTTGGTGCAGGTATCGTAGGCCCCAATCTTGCCGAAGCAATTACCGATGCATTCGTAGATACAGAATTCTCGGGTGCTCAGCGTCACGAGAGAAGAATCAGACAGATCGAAAACGTATAGAAATCAGTTTTACAAACAAGGAGAAGCAGTATGGGAAAAATAGTGGTAATGGATCATCCTTTGATCGGACACAAGATCGGATTTATCAGAAGAAAGGAAACCGGAACCAAGGAATTCCGCGAGACAATCAGCGAGATTGCAATGCTCATCTGTTATGAGGCAACACGTGATCTTAAGCTTGAGGATGTCGAGATTGAGACTCCCATCTGCAAGACCACCGTTAAGCAGCTTGCCGGAAAGAAGCTTGCCGTTATTCCTATTTTAAGAGCAGGACTCGGAATGGTAGACGGAATGCTTTCAATGATTCCCACCGCAAAGGTAGGACATATCGGACTTTACAGAGACCCCGATACTTCCAAGCCCGTTGAGTATTATTGCAAGATACCTGCAGACTGTGCAGAGCGCGAGATCTTCGTAGTGGATCCCATGCTTGCAACCGGCGGATCTGCAGTTGAGGCTATTTCAATGCTCAAGCTCAGAGGATGCAAGAACATTCACTTCCTTTGCATCATCGCAGCTCCCAAGGGAATCGAAGTTCTTAAGGAAGCACATCCCGATGTAGATATCTTCATCGGTGCAGTTGATGAGAAACTTAACGACCACAATTACATCGTTCCCGGTCTCGGTGATGCCGGCGACAGAATTTTCGGTACCAAATAATGGAAGATAAGAAAAGAGAAGATTATATCAGCTGGGATGAATATTTCATGGGAGTCGCACACCTCTCCGGTTTTAGGAGCAAGGACCCCAATACCCAGGTAGGCTGCTGTATAGTAAGCCGTGATCATAAGATTCTTTCCATGGGATATAACGGACTGCCCAAGGGATGCAGCGATGACGAATTCCCTTGGAGCAGGGAAGGTAATCCCGGAACCAACAAATACGCATACGTAACCCACAGTGAACTTAACGCGATACTGAATTACAGAGGGGGATCGCTGGAAGATACGATCCTCTATGTATCGCTGTTCCCTTGCAACGAATGCGCAAAGGCTATAATCCAGGCGGGTATCAAGGAAGTTGTTTATCACAGTGATAAATACAACGGAACCGATACCAATCTGGCTGCTAAGAGAATGTTTGATGCAGCAGGCGTCAAATATACCCGGTATAAGGAAACAGGCAGGGATATAACCATTTCATTATGATGAGAAAAAAGTGCAGCAAAAATAGAATATTTAAACTGCACAGGCACGGGGACATCGGACATTTCATTGTCAGCACCTTTACGACCGTAGCTTTGGTAGCTGCGCTTGTCTTTGTTCCCAAGGGTGAAACCCATGCTGCCACAACGCAGCAGCAGATAGATCAGGCCCAGGCTGAGAAGGAGCTTCTCGAAGCACAGCAGAGAGAAAACGAGGCGGCACTCAACGACCTCAGAACTCAGCACGGCGAACTGATGACAAGAGTGGGTGAACTGAGCGGTGAACTTGAAACCATCAGTGATAATCTCACCGAACTTGAAGCGGCCATGGTTGCCAAGCAGGCTGAGATCGAAGCCACCAGGATTGCACTTGATGAAGCAATCGCTACGGAAGAGTGGCAGTACGAATGCATGGTCATCAGAGTTCGCGACATGTACGAAAGAGGAGATCAGGATTTCATCTCCGCACTTCTCGGAGCAAGGTCGATTTCCGAGATGCTTACCGCTGCGGACTTTTTTGAGAAAATAGAACAGTACGACCAGCGTAAGCTTCAGGAGTTTAAGGACAACAGAGCTTACATCGCAGAACAGAAAGAAAGGCTTGAACTTGAAGAGGCGGAGCTTGAAGCTCTCATCGAACAGACTCAGGCCGAACAGGATAAAGTTACCGATATCATTTCCCAGACAAGGGATACGATAACAGTTTACTCCGGACAGATTGAAGACGGGGAAGCCGCAGCACTTGCATATGAAGCGGCTATCAAAGCCAAGGAACAGGACCTTGCATATCTGAGAGCAAAGCTTGCAGAGGAGATGGCTCTTTCACAGGCTGCCGCAAACGGAGTATGGAGAGATATATCTCAGGTAACATTTGAAGAAAACGATAGATACCTTCTCGCCAACCTTATCTATTGTGAGGCGGGAGGAGAACCATATGAAGGACAGGTTGCCGTAGGAGCTGTTGTTATTAACAGAGTCCTCAGCGCCAAGTATCCCGATACAATCACGGGAGTAATCTATCAGAGAAGCCAGTTCTCACCTGCGGGGAGCGGTAGACTGGCCATTGCACTTGCTCAGAACAAAGCCACATCAAGCTGCTATCAGGCTGCGGATGAAGCCATGAGGGGTGTAACAAACGTCGGAACTTGTGTGTATTTCAGAACGCCGATAGAAGGGCTTACCGGTATTAGAATAGGCGGTCACATCTTTTACTGATACGACAGCTTTTTGCGGGAGGCGAAAAGCTCGGATATATAGGAAAGGAAGAGGGGTATGAAAATTATTCACCTGGCAGATGCCCATCTTGATTCCAAAATGGAATCCAAGCTGGACAAGTCAAAAGCTGCGATAAGAAGGGACGAAATCCTGGAAACGTTCTGTAACATCGCAGATTACGCGGATGAAAACGGAGTCAGAGCCGTAATTATAGCAGGGGATCTCTTTGATACAAGCCGTGCGAGAGTAGGTGCGGTTAACAGAGTAAGAGATGCGTTCGAGAAGCACCCCGGTGTTCTCTTTTACTATCTTAAGGGTAACCACGACGAAACAGGATATTTCGAAGACGGTAATATACCCTCCAATCTGAAGATCTTCGACAAAGAGGGAGTTCAGAATTATTCTCTCACCATTCCCGGCGGAAAGAAGATTACCATCACCGGAATCATTCCCGGAGAAGATGGTTTTGATAAAGCATATACTGAGCTTAACCTTGAGTACGATTCCATGAATATCGTAATCATGCATGGCTGTGCGGATAAGTATCAGGGCAAGGACAAAGCTGACAGCATTGACCTTGGAAGACTCAAGAACAGAAATATCGATTACCTCGCACTCGGCCATTATCATTCTTTTGTCGAAGGCGAGCTTCCTTCAAGAGGAAAATACTGCTATCCCGGATGCGTTGAGGGACGCGGTTTCGATGAGTGCGGCGAGCACGGTTTTGTCCTTATCGATATCAATGAGGACGACCTTTCCTACGATTCTAAATTTGTTCCTTTTGCAAAAAGAAATATCTATGAGGTTAAAGCGGATATCTCGGAGTGCATGACTACTCCCGAGATTGATAAGTGTATCAGTGATACCATCAAGGCATCCGATGCCACCTCCGACGACCTTGTAAGGATCATCCTCACCGGCGAGACAGATGTTAATATCGAGAAAGATTTCGAGCACATTAAGAGAAATGCGGAGGGCAGATTCTTCTATGCCGAAGTCAAGGACGAGAGCAAGATCGCCATTGATTATGATGAATATCTCCATGAGGCATCTCTTAAGGGAGAACTCGTCAGACTCCTTAAATCCGAAGAAGGATTAAGCGAGGAGGAGAAAGGCCGTATAGTCAGATGCGCCGTTCAGGTGCTTAAGGGGGAGGAGATCAGTTTATGAAGCTCGTTTCTTGCCATATAGAGAATTTCGGTTTGCTGAGCAATGTCGATAAGGATTTTACCGACGGACTCAACACATTTATCAATGATAACGGAAGCGGTAAATCCACTCTTGCATCATTCATCAGAGTAATGTTCTACGGTTTCATGGGCGAGAAGTCCAGATCTGAGATCGAAAACGAGAGAAAGTTCTTCAAACCCTGGCAGGGCGGAACCTACGGCGGAAATCTCACATTCGAAAAAGACGGAGTTAAGTACTGCATCTACAGAACATTCGGTACCAAGGAATCCGAAGATGTTGCGAAGGTCATGAACACTGAGACCGGAATGGCTTCACATGATTTCGAGCCTGTTCCCGGTATTGCACTTTTCGGAATCGATGCGGACTCTTTTGAAAAAACGGCATTCGTGTCACAGCAGGATTGCGCAACCAGCGTAACCAGCGACATCAGCGCGCGTATCGGCGGTGTCTCCGAGAAGGATGACGATATGAGAAACTTCGCATCTGCCGACGAAGCACTTAAGAAAGAATGCGACAGACTCAATCCTAACAGAGCAACCGGTCTTATCAACAAGGAAGAGGCAGAACTTTCCAAGTTAAAGGATCTGTTCAGAAATGTTGATTCACAGAAAGGTCTCTGCGAGGAACTCAGCTTTAAGAACGAGCAGGCTTCCGTGAAAGCAAAGGCAGATACCAAGAGATCTGCCGAACTCAGGGCGCGTCTTGATGCACTCAGAAAGTATCTCGATCTTAAAGAGCAGAAGAATAATTACGAGAATCTCAAAGAAGCGAAGGTTAAGGCAGAAGATGACCTCAGAGCGGTAAAGAGCGTATTCGAAGGAGAGATTCCTGACGAAGCTACCGCTAAGAAGTGGGTTGAAGATGCAACCAAGCTCAGAGAGGATGAGAAAGAGCTCAGAGCTCACGATCTTACTCCCGCTGAGGTTGAGAGACTCGAGGAAGATACCAAGAGATTCAGCAAGAAGATTCCCGATTCCAAAGAGATCGATAAGCTGATCCATCAGTGGAACATGATCCAGGAACTCAAGGATGAACTTCCCGACAGAAGAGATGAGGCTGAACTCATTAAGAACCAGGCTCTCGAAGCACAGAGAGAAAAGTACAAGCCCTTTATCGCAATGCTGATCGGAGGAATCATCATCATCCTGGCAGCAGTCGTAGCGGCAGTTATTACCAAGATCTACTTTATCGCAGCAGCTGCGGTTCTCGGCGTAGCACTTATCGTATACGGAGCTATCCTTAACAAGAAGCACAACGATGAGACCAGAACCAGCGGTGAAGGTGTTGCACGTAAGTATAACGAACTGATGACCAAGATCGCGGAAGATGAGGAACTGGTTGAGGGAACCGAAATGGATGCCCAGGACCTTCTCGGAACCGTTGGAATCAGACTCGTAGGAAGATCTGCAACCGGAGACCTCATGAACCTTAGAAATCAGGTTAGGGAGTATGAGGCCCTCGGAGAGAAGAAAAAGAAGTACGAAGAGATGGTCAAGGAGATCAACTACGAAGCAAGACTCTCCGAGATCAAAGAGTACGTTAAGAAGTGCAACGTTATGGGCACCAGATCTTCAATTCCCGAATCCGATGCCGCAGAGATTTCAATTCCCGTAAGCGAGATTGCAACAAGGGTTGAACAGATCGAGGGAAGAGAAAATGACCTTAAGGATGCTGCCAAGAGAGTAAGCGTATTCGAGGCAGATCACGATGTTTCCAAGTACGATCATCTTGAGTGCCCCGAGGAATCAGTTATCACCATCGACGACCTCGAGGATGCACTTGCCAAGAGCGAGCAGGCCGTTAAGGATGACGAGAAGCTCATGGATGCTTGTAAGAAGGAACTTGCAGAGGCAGAAGAGATCTTCACCGCAATGGACAATGCTCGTGAAGAGTATGAGACCAGAAACGAAGCTCTTAACGCTCTCAAGATAAGATATGAGACCGTAAGTAAGACAAGAGAGTATCTTGCAACCGCAAGAGATAATTTCAACACCAGATACATCAAGGATATCCAGGCTGCATTTGATAAGTATTATGCAATGCTTACCGGAAGCGATGAGAAGAAGTACACCATCGATGCAAACCTGAATGTAACCTATCTCGAGCAGGGACAGCCCAGAGTTCCCGATACCCTTTCCGAAGGTTATAAGGATCTTGTGGGACTCTGCAGAAGAGTTGCAATGGCTGATGCGATGTACAGCGCAGAGAAGCCTTTCCTCGTACTCGACGATCCTTTCGTAAATCTCGATGATACGAAGCTCAAAGGTGCTGCAGAGTTCATCAAGACTCTTTCAAACGAGTATCAGGTTGTTTACTTCACCTGCCAGCAGGCAAGAAAGTTCTAAAAACTCTACATGCTATATAAAAATGACCGTCAGTTTAACTGACGGTCATTTATTTTATAATCCTCTTGAATCGAGGGGCTCTGTTAATGTATCGAATTTGTCTCTGTATATGAGGGTGAGGAGATCGTTAAGCTGCTTCATGCAGTTAATGGTCTGCTCCTGGGTGATGAGGCCTTTTTCCAGAGCCTCTGCAAGTTCGTCCAGGTCAACCACCTTCATCTTGCCTGAAGGGGAGATGATAACGTCTGCCAGAAGGTCTGTTACGATCAGTTCGCTTTTATCCGCTCCGGTGGAAAACTCCACGATGTCGATGTACCAGTAGAGGAGGGAGTTGTCATCTCTGTAAAACTTACTTACCTTAATGCCCTTTTCGAAGTCATAAACGCTGGATCCGTGGGAGAATTCCGTCTTGGGATTGAGTGTCTTCCATTTGGTTACGAGGATTGATTCGTCGGAATAGACAATCTCGTCATCTTCGAGCAGTCTGCACTCTGCGGGGATGATCCGTTTACGGAATAGTTTTTCAATGCCCATGGGTCCTCCTTCTTTTTTGCAATTATCGGAAATTTGTTATGCCACTTTCGGAAACAGTTCCAAGTTGCATTGACTATAGCATAAAATCAAGTTGAATTGATAGACTTTTCGGCAAATTCGCGGTATAATTGCACTGTTGTGAGAAGGGATAATAACCGCCAAGTGATCCGGGCCCTGTCCATGATGTTTCAGTTTACCCTGTTTCTGCTTGTTCCCATACTGGGCATGGGTGCTCTGGGGTACTTCCTGGACAGCAAGTTGGGGACAAAATGGATAGCCATATTGTTCTTTTTTATCGGCGCGTTGGCAGGTTTTAGGAATATATACCGTTTTGCCATGAGCATTTCGGATGACAAAAAGGATCCCGATAGTAATGAATCTGAAGGCGGTTCTGAAAAAAAGAAATAGGACGCTTTTGGAACTTATCACGGGGATCGTGTTCTTAGGTCTTACAGGAATTGCAGTAGTACTTATAATAGTTCTATGCGGGAAGTTCAAAGTATTCCCCCCGGTGTTTTCCTGGATCTTCGGAATACTGACCGCAATCGTCTCGGCGCTCGATATGTATAGGACTCTCGATAAGGCATTGGACTTACCCGAGGGTGATGCACGAAAGAAGATTTACTTCGGATATTTGAAGAGATATGTGATTCTCGGAATACTGATTGCGATCTTCTGTATGTCCGACAGACTTAATCCCATTGTATTTTTTGTGGCGTATATGTGTCTTAAGTTTGGAGCGTATATGCAGCCACTCACACATAAGATCTATAATGCATATTTTGGCGAGAAGGACCCGGTTCCTTTGAGTCAGGAAGAATATGACGCACTTCATCCGGAACTTGTCCCGGATGATGAAAAGCCGAAAGATAAAGAACATGGAGGGTGAAGGATTTGGGATACGGATTACTGCTGTCAGCAGATAATATCGATTTCATGGTCCACGGACTGTTTGATTACTCGTTCTTTGGCCACACGGTATACATTACCAATACTCATGTGAGTATTTTGATTGTAATGCTTATACTGATGGTATTTTCGGTAATTGCAGGTCATGGATTTAAGAAAGCACTTGCTGAAGAAAATTTCGCTCCAAAGAGCGGATTTATGAACGGAGTCGAACTCCTTGTAGAGTTTCTCATGAACACCGTTAAAGGCGGAATGGGAAAAGGAGCTCCGGTATTTTTCAATTATATCGCAACTCTTTTCTGTTTTATTTTGTTATCAAACATCTCGGGTCTTCTGGGACTTAGACCGCCAACGGCAGATTACGGCGTAACTCTTCCCCTGGCCCTCATCACATTCACGATCATTCATTACAGCGAGGTCAGATTCTCCAAGCCTTCACAGCTGTGGAAGGATAAATGTTCACCCCTTCCTCCCTGGCTTCCCATCTGGCTTCCCATCAACATCATTTCGGATATTGCGGTACCCATTTCGCTTTCACTGCGTCTTTTCGCAAACGTCCTTTCGGGAACCGTTATGATGGCTCTGATCTACGGACTGCTCGGCTGGATAGCTACCGGCTGGCCCGCAGCACTCCACGTTTACTTCGATCTCTTTTCCGGTGCGATCCAGACATACGTTTTCTGCATGCTGACGATGACTTACATCTCAAGTGCAAGAGGCGACAACTAAGGTATTTGGGACAAATGTCCTGAACATATACAAAAGGTTTTAACGGAGGAAAATAATATGGAATTCAATCAGAACTTTGTATTCGGATGTTCAGCAATAGGTGCCGGACTTGCCGTTATCGCAGGTATCGGACCCGGTGTCGGCCAGGGTATCGCAGCAGGACATGGTGCTGCAGCAGTAGGACGTAATCCCGGAGCTAAGGGCGACATCATGTCTACCATGCTTCTCGGACAGGCAGTTGCAGAGACCACCGGTCTTTACGGTCTCCTTGTTGCAATGCTTCTTATGTTCGTTAAGCCTTTCGTTAAATAAACAGGTATAGTGATAATCATCATATTAAGAGAAAGGAGGCAAGAGAATGCTGCTGATGACTGAGACAATGGAGCCGAGACTTTTTGGTCTGGACTTCCAGCTCATTGCCGATTCTTGCCTGATGATCATCGCCATATTTGTTCTCTTTCTGTTCATGAGCTATTTTCTCTGGAATCCTGCCAAGAAATACTTGGAGGCCAGAAAGAAAGCCATTGAAGATTCCATCAAGGCTGCAGCCGACAACGAGAAGAAGGCTGAGGAGCTTAAGGAGCAGTATGAGGCTAAGATGAAGGAGGCCGATACAGAGGCCGAAGCCATCCTGTCCGATGCTCATAAGCGCGGAATCGAAAATGAAAAGCAGATTGTTAAGCGTGCTCATGAGGAAGCCGACAGGATTGTAGAACATGCATCCAGAGAGGCTGAGCTCGAGAAACAGAAAGTGGCTGATGATGTTAAGAAGGAAATGGTCGTGCTTGCATCAATGATCGCAGGCAAGGTCGTTTCGGCATCCATCGATACTAAGGTGCAGGACCAGCTTGTTGACGAAGCACTGAAGGAAATAGGTGAGAGCACATGGCAAAATTAATATCCGGTGTTTACGGAGAAGCGTTATATGAGACTGCCGTCAGCTCGAATTGTTCCGATGACATGATGCAGGAGATAACGGTTATCAGAAAATTATTGAATGATAATCCGGATTTCACCAAACTCATGCTTCATCCTTCCGTCTCCAAAGAGGAGAAGAAAAAGATAGTCGAAGAGACTTTCCGCGGAAGAGTGATGGACGAACTTACGGGCTTTTTGCTGACTGTTGTCGATAAAGAGCGCTTTAAAGAACTGGATTCCATATTTGAATATTTTACCGACCGTATCAAAGCAGACCGCGGGATCGGGGTTGTGTATATAACCTCACCCATGGATCTTGACATAAATACGAGACTGGCCGTTGAGTCTAAGATACGCGAGACTACTTCCTATCAGTCGCTGGAGACACATTACAAGGTGGATCCTTCGATAATTGGAGGAATAGTTATCCGCATCGGAGACCGTGTAGCTGATGCGTCCGTCAAGACCAGACTCGATGATCTTACTTCCAAGCTTTTAGATATCCAGTTGGGCTGACCCGACCGGAAGAGAGGAAAAACGAAGGCATGAATTTGAAACCTGAAGAAATCAGTTCCGTTATAAAGGAGCAGATTAAACGTTACGCTTCTACCTTAGAGGTTGCTGACGTTGGCACGGTTATCCAGGTTGCCGACGGTATCGCCAGAGTGCACGGCCTTGAAAAGGCAATGCAGGGCGAGCTGCTCGAGTTCCCCGGAGAAGTATACGGCATGGTCCTCAATCTCGAGGAAGACAACGTAGGTGCCGTTCTGCTCGGATCTGCCAAGAATATAAGTGAAGGTGACACCGTCAAGACAACCGGACGAGTTGTTGAGGTGCCCGTTGGTGATGCACTTCTCGGAAGAGTCGTTAATTCACTCGGACAGCCTATCGACGGCAAAGGACCCATTCAGACAACTAAGTATCGTCGTATTGAGAGAGTCGCAAGCGGCGTTATTACCCGTAAGAGCGTAGATACCCCTCTTCAGACCGGTATCAAGGCTATCGACTCCATGATCCCTATCGGAAGAGGTCAGCGTGAGCTTATCATCGGTGACCGTCAGACCGGTAAGACCGCTATTGCAATCGATACCATCATTAACCAGAAGGGGCAGGGTGTTAACTGTATCTATGTAGCAATCGGCCAGAAGGCATCGACTGTTGCAAATATCGTTAAGACTCTTGAAGAGTACGGAGCAATGGCTTATACCACGGTTGTTGTATCAACAGCATCCGATCTTGCTCCCCTTCAGTACATCGCTCCTTATTCGGGATGTGCTATCGGTGAGGAATGGATGGAGAACGGCGGTGACGTTCTTGTCATTTATGATGACTTGAGTAAACATGCTGCCGCATACAGAACACTCTCCTTGCTCCTCCACAGACCTCCCGGGAGAGAAGCTTACCCCGGAGACGTATTCTATCTCCACTCAAGACTTCTCGAGAGAGCTGCAAGAATGAGCGAAGAGTACGGCGGAGGTTCACTTACCGCACTTCCCATCATTGAGACTCAGGCAGGCGACGTTTCGGCATATATTCCTACCAACGTCATCTCCATTACCGACGGACAGATCTATCTCGAGACCGAGATGTTCAATTCCGGTTTCAGACCCGCTATTAACGCAGGTCTCTCCGTATCCCGAGTCGGTGGTGCGGCACAGATCAAAGCAATGAAGAAGATCTCGGCTCCCATCAGAACCGAGCTTGCTCAGTACAGAGAGCTTGCATCATTTGCACAGTTCGGATCAGAACTTGATGATGATACCAAGGAAAAGCTGGCACAGGGCGAAAGAATCAGAGAGGTTCTCAAGCAGCCTCAGTATTCACCCATGCCTGTCGAGAACCAGGTAATTATGATCTACGTCGTTACGAGGAAGTATCTGCTTGATGTTCCCGTAAGTGAGATCACCAGATTTGAGAAGGAGTTCATCGAATTCCTTTCCAAGAAATATCCCGAGATCCTTTCAGGTATCAAGCAGGATAAGGTGCTCAGCGAAGAGAACGAAGAGAGTCTGAAGAAGGCTATCGAGCAGTTCAAGGAGACATTCCTTAAAACCGAAGAATAATATGAGGTAAGTGCAATGGCTTCAATGCGTGACATAAAGAGGCGCAGAACCAGTATACAGGGCACACAGCAGATTACGAAAGCGATGAAGCTTGTGTCCACGGTTAAGCTTCAGCGTGCCAGGAGCAATGCAGAAAAATCACATAGCTATTTCGATACCATGTACAGGACTGTATGCAGCATCCTGGCAAGGGTTGGTGAATCGGATCACAGATATCTCAAGGGTAATGATTCCAAGAGAAAAGCGATCGTAGTCATCACCTCCAACAGAGGCCTTGCAGGCGGATACAACTCCAATGTGGTTAAGCTCATTACCGCAAATTCCGATTTCAAGAAAGAAGATCTTGATATCTACACAATCGGAAACAAAGGCTATGAAGCTTTACACAGACATGAGTACAATGTGGTGAGAAATCTTCCGGACATCATCGAAGCTCCGACTTATGCGGATGCGATGGGACTTACGGATATACTCCTTAAGTCATATTCGGAAGGTGAGATAGGCGAGATTTATCTTGCTTATACATTTTTCAAGAATACAGTGACTCACGTTCCCACACTCACCAAGCTTCTCCCTGTCGAGAGTATTGATGAGGATCAGGACGGAGAACCCGACAAGATCGAAGCTGTAATGAACTTCGAGCCGGGCGACGAAGAAGCACTGGATATGATCATTCCCAAATATATCGCAGGTCAGGTTCACGGAGCACTTATCGAGGCACTTGCCAGTGAGAACGGTGCAAGAATGCAGGCCATGGACAATGCGACCAGTAATGCCGAGGATATGATCGATGACCTGACGCTTAAATACAACAGAGCCCGTCAGGGTTCCATCACTCAGGAACTTACCGAAATCATCGCAGGTTCCCAGGCTTTGAACGGATAAGGAAAGGAAACAAAATGGCAGAGAATAAAGGAAAGATCACACAGATCATCGGAGCTGTCCTTGATGTCAGATTTGATGAAGGTTCGCTTCCTGAAATTAACGAGGCTATCAGGGTTCCTCTTAACGACGGATCCAAACTCGTTGTAGAGGTTGCACAGCACCTCGGAGACGATACGGTCAGATGTATAGCAATGGGATCCACTGACGGTCTTGTAAGAGGCATGGATGCTATCGCTACCGGAGCTCCCATATCCGTTCCCGTAGGAGAAAATACCCTCGGAAGAATATTCAACGTTCTCGGTGAACCCATCGATAACAAGCCCGCTCCCGAAGGCGTAGACTATGAGCCTATTCACAGACCTGCTCCTTCATTCGAAGAGCAGTCCACCGAATCAGAGCTTCTCGAGACCGGTATCAAGGTCGTCGATCTCCTTTGCCCTTATCAGAAGGGTGGTAAGATCGGACTTTTCGGAGGCGCAGGTGTAGGTAAGACAGTCCTTATTCAGGAGCTTATCAGAAACATCGCTACCGAGCACGGCGGATACTCAGTATTCACCGGTGTAGGTGAGAGAACCCGTGAAGGAAATGACCTTTATCACGAAATGACAGAATCGGGAGTTATCGACAAGACCACCATGGTCTTCGGTCAGATGAACGAGCCTCCCGGGGCTAGAATGAGAGTAGGTCTTACCGGACTTACCATGGCTGAGTACTTCAGAGACAAGGGTGGAAAGGACGTGCTCCTCTTCATCGATAACATCTTCCGTTTTACTCAGGCAGGTTCCGAGGTTTCCGCACTTCTCGGACGTGTACCTTCGGCCGTAGGTTATCAGCCTACACTCCAGACTGAGATGGGTGCACTTCAGGAGAGAATTACTTCAACCAAGAACGGTTCAATTACTTCCGTTCAGGCTGTATACGTACCTGCGGATGACCTTACCGACCCCGCTCCCGCAACAACATTCGCACATCTCGATGCTACCACCGTTCTTTCAAGAAGCATCGTTGAGCTTGGTATTTACCCTGCAGTAGATCCCCTCGAGTCAACATCACGTATCCTCGATCCCAGAATCGTAGGAGACGAGCATTACAAGACCGCACGTGGAGTTCAGGAGATCCTTCAGAGATATAAGGAACTTCAGGACATCATCGCAATTCTCGGTATGGACGAGCTTTCCGAAGAAGATAAGATCGTCGTATCAAGAGCACGTAAAGTACAGCGTTTCCTGTCACAGCCTTTCTTCGTAGCAGGACAGTTCACCGGACTCGAAGGAAAATACGTACCCATCGAAGAGACCATCAGAGGATTCAGAGAGATTCTCGAAGGAAAGCATGACGATATCCCCGAGAGCTACTTCCTCAGCAAGGGTTCAATCGATGACGTAGTTGCAGCATACAACGCTAAGTAATTAGGAGATCATCTATCTCATGGAAAAATTCAAACTCAGGATCGTCACACCCGAAAGAGTCTTCTACGAGGGCGAGGCGGACATGGTAGAAATGAATACGACAGAGGGTGAGATCGGGTGCTATCCCGGACATATTCCCCTTACGGTCATCTGCAAACCGGGTATCCTTACCATCCATGAAGGTGATGAGATAAAGACAGCCGCTCTTCACTCGGGATTTGCAGAGATCCTTCCCGATTCATTCAATATTCTCGCAGAGGCCGTTGAGTGGCCCGACGAGATTGATGAAGAGAGAGCAAAGGCAGCTTTGGAAAGAGCTAAGGCAAGACTCGACAGCAAGACCGATGATATCGACATGAGCCGCGCCGAAGTAGCACTCCAGAGGGCTATTACCAGAATCAATGCTCTTAAATAATTCGTATAACAAAGCATCCTGCGGCCACTGATAGACCGCAGGATCTTTTTATTCTATAATAGATCTGTTATGAAGAAAATCCTGATAAAAGCAGTGGTGTATATACTTGTCTTCGTATCATCGGTATTGATATTCGGACATATATTCAGCCGCAAACAGGTGAATATGACCGTGGATATGGATCCGGCATCGCAGCCGGTTATTTACATGTCCATGGGTGACATTACATATAACCCTCTCTTCGGTTATTCGAACAGGAGGGATATTTCCTATGACAGAGATACTCTTACCTACATGGATGACAACAGAAGAGTTTCGCTTGTCATAACCACTTTGGGCGAAAAGGTAGCATCCGCTTCCTATGAGATGAGAAATATCGAAGATAACAGACTCATCGAAGAAGGTGAAGCAGAGCTTCTTCTTAACAATATCGGTAATGTGACTTCCAAGATCAGCCTTAAGGATCTGTACAAGGCAGGCGCCGAGTATTCCATGGAAATTAAACTATCCATGGAAGATGGAAGGGAGATCTATTACTATACCCGCGTTATATCCGGTGATGATGAACTGGCTTACAACAAGGTCGCCTACGCAAGATACTTCCATGATTGTCTCTTCGATAAGAAGGAAGCACAGAATATCAAAAAACATCTCGAGACCAATTCGTCTCTTTCAGATAACTCAACATTTGCATATGTTGATATCCATTCGTCATTTTCACAGGTAACATACGGCGACCTGGAAGTTACACCTTACGGAGATCCTCTTATTTACCTGCGTGAAGATTGCGGTCCCAATGCAACCATCTGCATAGATTACATGCTCAGAAGCGGTTACGGAATGACCCTTACCGCATATAAGGCACACGAAGCCATTACAGTCAGATACACGGATAAGGGAATCTACATCATGTCCTATGTAAGGACCATGGAAGAGATAACCGATCCCACTGATATGTGTGCAAATGACAAGATCCTTCTCGGAATCGCAGGTGAAAATCCCGAGATGATGGAAAGTAATGAAGGCGGATGCGTTGCCTTTGTATCAGGAGACAGACTTTTCCTGTACAACGAAGGATCCGGAAAACTTGCTTCGGTATACAGCTTCTACGATTACGGCGTATTCGATGTAAGAAATATCAATTCAAGACACAATATCAGAATCCTCAGAGTAGAGGACGACGGCAACATGGTATTTGCGGTTTACGGCTACATGAACCGCGGAAATCATGAAGGCGATGTGGGAATATGCGTATATTCTTACGAGGATAAGATCAATTCCATAAAAGAACTCCTTTATATCCCTTATGAAAAATCCCCCGATATTCTCCTGGAGGAAGTGGGAAGACTTCTGTATATGAATGACAATTCCCATCTGTATTTTACGATGGAAAATTCCGTATTCAGAATTGATGTTAACGAAAAGACCATCAGGACTACCGGAATGTACTGGTCGGGAGACGTTCTTCAGACAAGTGAAGACCAGAGATACATCGTTACTATCGGAGAAGATACCAATGCCCTTTCAAGAGATCTTGCGGTAACGGATCTTAATACCGAAACCTCGGTTACGGTATCTGCAGGCGGAGGAGAATATATCAGATTCCTCGGATTCATCGGAGAAGACATGATCTACGGTGTTGCGCGTCAGCAGGATCTTCAGACCGAGACCAGCGGAAATCTGCTTTTCCCCATGTACAGGATATGTATCTGCGATGGAACCGGTAAGCTCCTGGCATATTATGAAAAAGAAGGATTCTATGTTACCGAAGCGGATGTTGAAGGAAGCATTATAAGACTTTCGAGACTTTCCGGCGAACCCGGATCGTATATGCCTGCGTCCGAAGACAGCATCACCGCTAAGAGTGAGGACCAGACCGGAAGAAACTATCTGTCCGTTGCGGTTATCGATAAGTACGAAAGATACGTTCAGATCCAGACCAGAAACCCCATCAAGATCAATAACCTCAAGGTAACCACTCCCGGAGAGATCCTTTCCGAAGATGTGGCAATCCTTAATCCGGATCTTTCCGAAGATCTGAAGAGATTCTTTGTATTTGATGCAAAGGGCGGATGCAGGATCTATCTGTCGGAGAGCGCGGCTGTTGAAGCAGCCTTTGAATGCGGCGGAACCGCGATTGAAGAAAACGGAAATGTGATCTGGAAATACTCTTCCAGAAAAGCCGTTAATCAGATACTTGAAATAACTGCCAATGAGATCGGTGAGGGTGAAAGCGCACTCAGCGTCTGCATGGATGTGATGATGGCTCATGAGGGTGTCATCAGAAATTCCGAGCTTCTTCTCGGAGGCGGCAGCTCCATAAGCGATATCTTACAGGAAAACATGGACAACGTTACCGTCCTTGACCTTACCGGATGTACGCTGGACCAGCTCTACTACTATATGGACAGGGATATTCCCGTTATGGCTCTTATGCAGGGCGGTGGAGCGGTTCTTATTACGGGACATAATGATAAGGAACTGGTTATCATGGATCCTGCCACCGGAGAGCTTTATAAGAAAGACATCACCAAGATGACGGAACTGTTTGAAAACAACGGAAATCAGTTTATAACCTATGCCTACGCGGGTTCCGAAGTGTGGGCAGATAAAACAGTTTGATTTGAAAGGATTTAATAATGAAAAGAAAGATTTTAATTGCTATGATGCTCACTGTTTCTGTGCTCATTTCATTAAACGGTTGTGCGTTTAATATCGGAAATAATACCGAGATCGAAGAGGAAGAAAATGATTGCGGCGATGATTCGGATGATGAGGACGATGAAGACGCCGAAGATGAAGATGCCGAGGATGAAGATGCCGAGGACGAGGACGACAAAAAAGAAGCAGACGCAGATGAAGACGAAGAGCCCGAGGAGTCTGAGAAGCCCGAAAAGCCCGAAAAGCCTCTTCCCGTTGGATATGAGGTAGGAGAACAGGTTCCCGATTTTGAATTCTATGATGCTAAAGGAAATCGTCACACTATCTCCGAATTCAGAGGAAAAGCGGTATACATCAATTTCTTTACCACATGGTGCACCTATTGCTTCTATGAACTTCCCGACATGGAAGATGTGTATGATAAGTATTCCGACGATGTTGTGTTTATCATGATAGATCTTGCAGAAGGTCCCGAACTCGGACTGCAGTATGCGGATGATTACGATGTCACCATTCCCATTTACTATGTTGATGATTGGGGAATTGAAGGACTCAGTATTGATGCGGTTCCTCTCAGCATTGTTATAGACGGAAACGGAGTCGTATACGGAAACCAACTCGGTCAGGCTTCATATGACTGGATGGATGATACCGTTTATGATGCGATCAATTCATCGAAGTAAAAACGGTGTATTTATGAAGAAAATAAATCTGATCGGAATAATCCTGCTTATCCTTTCGGTGGTTCTTATAACAATCGGAGCATATACCGGCAAGGTCAAAGAAACCGAGAGAAAAGGAAACACAATCTGTCTGGAGTGTATCGGACTTGGATAAACGCAGGAAGATAACACAATTTATTACGACGCTTTTGTATAATCCCTTTGTGACCAATCTGTTCAAAGGCAGATTGCATACGGGAAGTACAAAGGGAGTATGCGTTCCCGGGCTTAACTGTTATTCATGCCCGGCCGCTGCAGGTTCATGTCCTCTGGGATCTCTTCAGCAGAACCTGGGTAATCTGAAAAAAGGTGTGAATACCTATGTGGTGGGATCCATACTTTTCTTTGCCGCACTGTTCGGAAGATTTGTATGCGGATGGCTGTGTCCATTCGGACTTCTGCAGGAGCTCCTTTATAAGATTCCTTTTCCGAAATGCGTAAAGAGATTTAAATACCTTGGATGGCTTAAGTATGTGATGCTGGTGGTTCTGGTCATTGCACTTCCCATCGTTATATCAATCGAAAAGGGAATGGGTTATCCTGCATTTTGTAAGTACATCTGTCCCCAGGGAACCATAGGCGGAATGTTCCTGATCGGTTTTAATGAAACCCTCAGAGCCCAGGCCGGACTTACATTCATAATTAAGACTATTATCCTCGTGGGAATACTTATTTGTTCCATGAGCATATTCAGACCCTTTTGCAGATTTATCTGTCCGCTGGGTGCAATTTACGGCCTGTTCAATAAGATCGCACTTATCAGGATCAAGCACGATAAAACAACATGCACGAATTGCGGCGTATGTGAAAAGGCCTGCCCCATGAAATTAAATCCCGTCACCGAATGCAATCATGCAGACTGCATCAGATGCGGGAAGTGTATAAGTAAGTGTCCTGCGGGATCGCTTAAATTCACAGGTAAAAAATAAGTGACAAGGGGTCAGACCCCTTGTCACATTTTTATTAGTCTACGTATTGGAATTGTCTGGTTTCTTCCGACGCGAAATCGAAGTAGGTTACGATGTTTTTGTCGGTGTCCATTTCGATGAAGTAGGCGAATCTGAAAGGTGAGAAACTTTCGTCAGTTGCGTGGAAATCAAATCTGTCCCTGCTTTCATCACCGAGTCCGCAGATGCCGAATTCGTCAATGGGGAAGCCACCGTAGTATTCACGGTCTTCATCGGTCATCATGAAGTAATCAAGAGGTGTGCGGTTATCCGCAACTCCCCGGATTACAAGTCCGAATGTGGGATCTATGTGATAATCCTTACCTCTGATGTTAACGAAGTTCCACTGATGATCGGGACCTGTCATTACATCGGACTCAACACCGCACTGGAGAAGAAGGTAATTATATACGCCTGAAAGCTCCTGACAGATTCCCTGACCTTCGGTAAATGCCCTGTAGGTTGCAATCTCGTCCCCACGGGTGGTGTACATTGCATCACGCATATCAAAATCGTAAGTGTAGTTCTGACTTATATATACATATAGAGAAAGAGCAATTTCGAATTCGGAATATGATGTCCTTACATTCTCGTTAAGAATGTCTGTGACTAAGGTTTCGAATTCTTTTTCTTTTTCAAGGAATTCTTCCTTCTTATCAAGATAGGGGATTACTCCCACACCGTTTTCATAAGAAAGGTTATCGTAGTATTCATCGTTAACGAGCATGTCCGCTACGGGAAAATAATAATCTATAAGTCTTCCGCCGGTTGCGGTGTAGTAGGCTTCTTCACTGGCACATTCGAAGGTGTCCTCACCTTTTCTCATGGCATCGACCATGTTAAAGAACGCATCCCGTGCGTCTTCGCCCCAAACTATGACATCTCTGTCGGAAAATACGTGGGGATTAAAATTAAATTCTTCTTTTACGACGGGCTCTTCCTCGGTGATAACTTTTTCGATTTCGTCAGAAACCAAATCCGTATCATCTTCAAAAGCTATTTCAGATATAGGAGCACCCAGTAATTTCTCCGAAGAATCGATTATCTCTTCGAGAGCGTTACCGGTTGATTTTCCGCATGCGGAGAGTGAAATTGCAGTTAAGAGGACTGCTGCCAAAAGTCTTTTTTTCATATAAAAAATCTCCTCTGTAACCCCTTGAAAATCATAACATAGGGTTATAGAGGAGTGCGTTTAAGACTTGTTTAAAGGTTTATTAAGCCTTGAAGATCTGGTCTTTACTGGGCATAAGCGCATTGTAAAGAACAAGGCCCAGTACATAGCAGCTGAGAATCTCGCCGGCTCCGACGGTTACCATGAAGAAAGGAATCGATCCTTCAAACTGATAAACATATGCCAGAATAAAAGGAACGATAATGGTGTTTGCAAGTACGGGAGGCAGGGGAGCAAGGAACATGCTCTTTTTGCCGGGCTTAAATACCCACTTTCCTTCTTTTCTCGAATGAGTGAGAAGATAAGTTCCTACAGCACCGATAAGGGTTGCAAGTGAACCGAAGACTATATCGAGGTAGTGGCATCCTGTAAGGATATTACTGAGGATGCATCCGACCCAAAGTCCGGGAATAGCTGCGGGAGTAAATGCTGCGAGAATGGTAAGTGCTTCTGAGAATCTTACCTGGATAACCCCGTTTGCGAGGTTGAGTGAACCGGCGAGCAAAGTCAGCACGGTGTAGAGTGCTGCGATTACAGCACCGTAAGTCAAGAACAGTACATTTTTTTTCATTTTCTTTTTCCTCTAGTTTTGTTTTAGGTCAGGAAGGTTTCGAACTGACCGAGTTGCGTTCGCGTCCAAAGATGCAGACTTTTGTGATAAATGCTATAATGTCTATTTGGACACAAAGGAGATAATATCTTATTATCCTATTTATGTCTACTGCTTTTTAAGCAATTAGGAGGCATGAAATGTACAATATCGATTTTTCCAAGCCTGTAAAGGTTTATTTTGTGGGAATCGGCGGCATAAGTATGAGCGGACTGGCCACTATACTTAAGCGCGAAGGCTTCGACGTATCGGGCTCTGACAGAGCTCCTTCGGAGGTCACCGAGCTCCTGGAAAAAGAAGGAATCAAGGTTTTCTACGGCCAGAAGGCCGAAAATATTACGGACGACATAGCTGTTGCGGTATTTACCGCAGCAATCCACCCCGACAATCCCGAATACATCGAGATAAAGAGGCTCGGAATCCCTTCACTTACCCGTGCGCAGCTTGTGGGACAGCTGATGAAGAATTACAAGACTTCCATCGCTATCAGCGGAACTCACGGAAAAACCACCACCACATCCATGGTAAGTGAGATCCTCATGGCCCAGGAGACGGATCCTACCATTACCGTAGGAGGAATGCTTCCTTCAATCGGCGGTAATATCAGAGTTGGCGGCAGGGACTATTTTGTAACGGAGGCCTGTGAATATACCAACAGCTTCCTGGACTTTTTCCCGGATATCGCACTTATTCTTAATATAGAAGAAGACCATTTGGATTTCTTCAAAGATCTGGATGATATCAGGGCTTCATTTAAGAAATTTGCATCACTTGTATCAGAGGACGGAACACTTATCATCAATTCCGCCATCGAGAATACAGATTATATCACCGAAGGCCTTGAATGCAACGTGGTTACATTCGGACTTGCCTCAGGGGACAAAGAACCCGATTATACCGCAGAGAATATTTTCTACGATGAAATGGGATGTCCCGAGTTTGATCTTAAAGTACGCGGCAAGGACAGAATGCACATCCACCTTGGCGTTCCCGGTGAGCATAACATACTGAACGCACTTGCAGCCTGTGCTTTTGCGGATGCTGTGGGAGCGGAGGAAACAGCGGTATCCAAGGCGCTTAACAGCTTCGAAGGAACCGACAGAAGATTCCAGAAAAAGGGAACCATTCTTAACGGTGTAATGCTCGTTGATGACTATGCGCATCATCCCACAGAGATCAGAGCTACCATGAAAGCCGCACTCTCCGTTAAGCACAAGGACCTTTGGGTTGTTTTCCAGCCTCACACATATTCAAGAACCAAGGCGTTCTTCGATGATTTCGCGGAAGTCTTAAGCATGGCAGATAAGGTTGTTCTTGCAGATATCTATGCGGCAAGAGAGACCGATACCCTGGGAATGAGTTCGGAACTTTTGGCCGAAGCTGTCAGAAAGAAAGGAACCGATAGTTATTATTTCCCCTCTTTTGAAGAAATTGAGGACCACCTCCGAAAAAATTGCCAAGAGGGAGACATGTTGATAACTATGGGGGCCGGAGATGTATATAAAATAGGCGATTCGCTCCTTCAGAGCTAAACTGTCCACATATCCACGGTGTTTCAATTTGTAAAGATTGAAAATACCGTGGATTATTTAATTTTATTGTGGATATCTAAATCCAGTGTTCATGCACACCTTACACCCGTTATCCACTTAATCCACTTAATCCACCGAAGATGTGACTAACTCTCAAACCCGCATGGTTTCTGAGAAATCGTCATTTTGTCCATTTTAACGGTGAACCTTATGTGTTATAAGTGGTATTACCGCGGATTTGGATCAGGCGGTAAGAACGGGGGTCACCTTTTGTCACAGTTAACTATTTATCAGGACAGCTACATAAACGCGACGATCCTTTCAAACAGGTTCATCGACGAATACATGACCGATGCAAACGATGCACAGCTTAAAGTATATCTCTATACCGTACGCATGATGAGCGCACATCTTGAGACATCGATCACCGACATAGCTGACAGATTTAACTATACCGAGAAAGATGTTCTCAGAGCATTCAAATATTGGCAGTGCAAG
The DNA here is from genome assembly GCA_902794095.1 of uncultured Lachnospiraceae bacterium. Classification (GTDB taxonomy): domain Bacteria; phylum Bacillota; class Clostridia; order Lachnospirales; family Lachnospiraceae; genus AC2028. The sequence goes on from CADBFZ010000005.1 coordinate 48,673, forward strand.
GGACTGCTTGAACTCGATTTTGACGAGTCCGGAGCCCTTGTGGGAGTACATCTTAAGAATCTGTGCAAGAGTGATTTTACGGAACCCTCCGTTGAATCCACCCATTCAGTACAGACGGTAAAACAGGAACGTAAGGCTGCGGACACACTTGCAGAGGCCGAAGATAAGGCTGTAGCAATTCCCGCAAAGCCTTCTTATACACCTTCCAAGGTAAGGGATTTTAAAACATCCCATACATCTTCGGAAAGCGGAATAGATATATTCTATCTTGCCGAAGAATATAGGAAGAAGCCTCTTTCACCCTCGGATATCGGCACCATCATTTATATCTGTGAAGAACTTGGTTTCTCGGACGAACTTTTCGATCACCTCCTCCAATACTGTGCTTCTAAAGACAAGTCCGATTTCAGATATATCGAAAAGGTTGCCATATCCTGGAAAGAGAGCGGCATAACCACTCCCCGGGAGGCTGAAAACGCACCCGGAAGGTATGACAGAAAGGTCTATGAGATAATGAGACAGCTCGGTAAGACGGGCAATACTCCTACCGATAAGGAAGTCTCCTATATCACCAAATGGACCGGAGAGTACGGATTTACCGACGATATTATCCTGGAAGCATGCGAAAGAACCGTTATGGCTACGGAGAAGAACCGCTTCCAGTACGCAGATAAGATCCTTAAGAATTGGAAGGACAAGGGAGTCGGAACCATCAGAGATATCGATAATCTCGATAAAGCCCACGAAGAGAATTCCGAGAAAAACAGAACCGGAAACGGTTACGGTAAGAGCAATGCCCAGAAGGCGGGCAACAATTCTTCCAATATGTTCAACAGATTCACACAGAGAACCGACTACGATTTCGAAGCACTTGAGAAAAAACTCATCAAGAACTGAAACGGAGCATAAAGGTGGCACTTCAGAACGGGGCAATAGAAAAGCTGCAGGAAGAATATAGCAGCATTAGGATAGAAAACGAGCGAATTCGCGACGAAAGGCTTAATAAGGTCTATTCCGAGCATCCCGAGATCAGGGAAGCTGACATGAGGATAATGGATCTTTTGACCGAAAAAGCTTTTGCTGCCCTTAAGGGAAACGATGAAGCTGCTATAGAGGCCAAGATTGCCACTGCAAAGGCTGAAAAGGAAACTTTGGTCAAGGCAGCAGGCGTGGACCCGGCATATGCAGACAGGATTTATACCTGTCCTTATTGCAAAGATACAGGATTTATCGTAAAATCTGACGGGCCCGCTGAAAAGTGTAAATGTTTCAGAAAAAGGGAATCCGAGATCCTTCTGGAGCAGTCCGGAATGGCCGAACTCCTTAAGAGAAACAACTTTCTTGCCATGCGCACCGATATATTCGATGATGATATCAAGGATCATTTCGATAAAGCGGTAGAGTATTGCAGGGGATTTATCGATTCTTTTGATACGGACTACCGAAATATACTGTTTTGTGGTACAGTAGGTACCGGCAAATCTTTCCTGAGCTGTTGTATTGCTTCGGAACTTCTTGCCTCATATCACAGTGTGGTATATATGAGTGCCAATACGCTGTTTGATACCCTTGCCAAGGCTCAGTTTTCAAGGGATAAAGCGTCTGAGGCTGTAGATGTTAAGGACAGGATATACGATTGTGACCTGTTTATTATGGATGATCTTGGTTCCGAAATGACGAATTCTTTTGTCGGAACGGAACTTTTCACGATTTTGAACGAAAGATATAATTCCAGAAAGTCCACGATCATTTCGACTAATCTGGAACTGGTAGACTTGAGGGACCGTTATTCGGACAGAATTTTCTCGAGGATAACGGGATCATATGAAATATTGAAATTATGCGGTCCGGATCTTCGGAACGTTTTATAACAGGAGAATATTAATATGCCCAAGCGTGAAGAGAAAAGAAATCTTGAAAGCATTCCCGTAGGAAGTTTGGGGATCATTTCCCTCGACGGATGCAGGAATCTTGCCCAGAAGGTTGATTCCTACCTGGTCAAGTGGCGTTTCGAAAGAGAGAGTGAGCACAAAGGTTCACTTGCTTTTTCCGGATATCAGAGAGACTCGTATCTTCTTAAAGCAAGAGTACCCAGATTCGGATCCGGTGAAGGAAAGGGAGAAATCCTTGAATCCGTAAGAGGAGCCGATCTTTACATCCTCGTTGATGTTCTTAACTATTCAGAGACTTATTCACTTTGCGGACATCAGAATCATATGTCCCCCGATGATCACTATCAGGATCTTAAGAGAATCATCGCAGCTGTCGGCGGTAAGGCAAGAAGAATCACCGTAATCATGCCTTTCCTCTATGAGAGCCGTCAGGACAGACGTACTTCCAGAGAATCACTCGACTGTGCAATCGCTCTTCAGGAGCTTGTAAGAATGGGCGTTGATAATATCATCACCTTCGATGCACACGAGCCCAGAGTTCAGAACGCAATTCCCCTTAGCGGATTTGAGACCGTTCAGACTCCTTACCAGTTCATCAAGGGACTTTTAAAGCATGTTAAGGGTCTCAAGATTGACGCAGACCACATGATGGTTATTTCCCCTGATGAAGGCGGAATGAGAAGAGCTATCTATATCGCAAACGTTCTCGGACTTGATATGGGTATGTTCTATAAGAGACGTGACTACAGAAGAATCGTAAACGGCAGAAATCCCATCATCTCCCATGAGTTCCTCGGAAGTGATGTTGCCGGCAAGGATATGATCATCATCGACGATATGATCTCATCCGGAGATTCAGTTCTCGAAGTTGCTGCAGAGCTTAAGAAGAGAAATGCAGGCAATATCTTCGTATTTGCTACCTTCGGTCTTTTCACCGGCGGTCTTGCAAGATTCGACGAAGCTTACGAGAAGGGACTTATCTCAAGAGTCCTTACCACCAACCTGATCTATCAGACTCCCGAGCTTCTTGAGAAGGAGTGGTATATCAGCTGTGATCTGAGCAAGTACATCGCATATATCATCGATACTCTCAATCACGATTCATCCATTTCCGATCTTCTCAATCCTAATGAGAGAATCCAGAGCATCGTTCGCAGATACAACGCAGGCGAGCTCGAGATGGAATAATTACAAGTTAAATATTGAAGATGGCAGAGGGAAATTCCCCTGCCATCTTTTTTGTGACAGAGGGTAGGCCACCGTGTCACAACCTTACAAGATTGTAAGGTAACTGTAAGGCAATTCGATGTGACGAAAACTCACCTCTTGGTATTCTATGATCACAGACAGGAAATAGGAGACAAGATGATGAGCATTAAGAAAAAGACATTAAGAATACCGCATGATCTGGTTAATGCCCGCATTCCCTATTAACTGACATTTTTTTAAAGAGGAGAAATTACCATGACTGAAAATGTAATGAGAAAAGTAGAACTGTTTGCTTCCAATAAAAATCTTATCCATAAGAAATTCGTATGGGATTATCATCTCATGAGCGTCCTTTCCAGCATGGTTTATACCATGGAAAACAAGGAAGCAGATATCGATGCTATGAAGAACAGCCTTAAAGTTCTGAAGAAGAACACCGGAGTATTTTCTCCCTTCAGAAGCAGCGAAAGACTTTTCCTTGTAAGCAAGATGGCGCTTTCCGCAGATCCCGAGAAGTACATCAAGGATGTTGTGGCTCTTTATGGTAAGATTAAAAAAGGTCGCATCATGGACGATGGTTTCATGATCGTAACTGCGGTAAATATCGTAGATGCCGGACGTCAGGCTGATGCCGATAAGATCATTGTTAAGTTTAATGAGATCATGAAGGCTATGAAAAAAGAACATCCCGTTCTTACCGGCAGAGAGGATATGCCTCTTGCTATCAGCCTCGCAATGACTGACAGAAGCGTTGATGATATCGCAGCAGAGCTTGAAGAGAACTATAAGATCTTAAAGACAGTCTTCAAGGGAAATTCCGATTCCGTCCAGGGACTTGCTGAAGTTCTTACTCTTCAGGAAGGTGCTCCCGCAGATAAGGCCGGAAAAGTTATCGATATCTACAATGCTTTCAAAGCAAATCACAGAAAGTACAGCAGAGAGTACGGACTTGCATCTCTCGGTGCTCTCATCGGAAGCGATAAGGATTCCGATACTCTCGTAAAAGAAATCTGTGAGGTAGAAAGATATCTCGCTAGTCAGAAGGGCATGGGAATGTCCATCATGGGCAAATCCGACAGACTTATGTTTGCAGCTCTTCTTGTAGCAGACAGCGAAGGATACGCAGGAGCAGGAATCAAGGATCCCATCATTGTCGAGACTCTTCAGACGATCATCGCAATGGAAGTTATGCTCATAGTTGTTGCGACATCTGCAGCAGCAAGCTCTTCCCACTAATAGGTAAGTAAATGTAGGCCTGCAGGGTTAATCTCTGCAGGCCGGTATTTGGAGGATATATGTCAGTAATTCTGGATGTACAAAACGCAGAGAAATATTACGGAAATAAAGGAAACATTTCCGCGGCACTTAACGACCTCAGTTTTACCGTAAGCGAAGGAGAATTCGTAGGAATCATGGGTGCTAGCGGAAGCGGTAAGACCACGCTTTTAAATTGCATTTCCACAATAGATACACTTTCTGCGGGAAGAGTTCTTATCAGGGATAAAAATGTCGCAATCCTGAAGGGAAAAGAACTGGACAGATTCCGCGCGGAGTGCCTCGGTTTTATTTTCCAGGATTTTAATCTTCTTGATACTATGACTGCGCGTGAAAACATCGCCTTGGCACTTTCCGTAAGAGGAGAGGATGTTAAGAAAGCGGATGAAAAGATTGCGGATATCGCAAAGCTACTCGGAATTGAGGATGTGCTGGATAAATTCCCTTATGAGATGAGCGGCGGACAGAAGCAGAGAGTAGCTGCGGCAAGAGCCGTTGTAACGGATCCCGAGCTGGTTCTAGCGGATGAGCCCACCGGTGCACTTGATTCAAAGTCTTCCAAGGCACTTATGGAAAGTCTCGGCAAATTAAACACCGAGAGACATTCAACCATTCTTATGGTTACCCATGATACATTCTCCGCAAGTTATGCCGGTAGGATTCTGTTCATCAAGGACGGTAAGATATTTACAGAGATAGTTAAAGATGAGAATGAGACGAGAAAGGATTTCTTCAGAAGGATCGTTGATGTGACGACCGTTCTGGGAGGTGAGCTCGATGAGATCGTTTGATATAGCGCTTAAAAATATTAAAAAGAGCAGGGGCGATTACTCCGTTTATTTCTTTACCCTGATCCTGGGCGTTGCAATCTTCTACATGTTCAATGCCGTAGGAACGCAGGGAATCATGAAGAAAGCAATGCTCTCATCCAATGAAACCGTTGAGATGTTTGTAAGGATCATCGGCGGAGTATCTGTGGGTGTTGCGTTTGTGCTGGGACTCCTGATCATATATGCGAATAACTTCCTCATCAGAAGACGTAAGAAAGAGTTCGGTATCTATATGCTTCTGGGAATGAGTGCGAGCAAGGTTTCGAAGATACTTTTCATCGAAACATGCATCGTCGGATTCATCTCACTTATCGCAGGAATACTAATAGGCATCATCGGATCACAGTGTCTGTCGGTTGTGGTTGCGAAGATGTTCGTAATGGATCTGTCCGGATTTGAATTTGATATTTCTCCCAAAGCACTTCTTATGACTGTGATCTGCTTTGTGTGCATATACATTGTGGTGCTTATCTTTAATACCGCATCCGTCAGAAAAAACAGATTGATCGATCTGATGATGGCTGACAGGAAGGCAGAGAAAGTAGTTCTTAAAAATCCCGCAGTATGCATCGTTTTGTTTGTTCTTTCTCTGGCTGCACTTATTTGGGCATGGGTTAATGTAGGGTTCTTTGGAAAGACCATGACGAGAAACATCTTTTTGGGATGTATCATTGTCGGCATCGTATGTACCTTTACACTCTTTTGGTCCGCGGGCGGATTTGTACAAAAGCTCTGCTCGGGAATGAAGGGTATGTACCGCAAGGGGCTTAATGCATTTGTGGTAAGGCAGTTTACGAACAATATCAATACGTCTTCTTTTTCAATGGCGCTGATATCCCTTTTACTCTTCCTTGCGCTGCTCTTTTTCTCAACGGGCTTTTCAATCAGAAGTTACGTAAATGCAAGATTATATAATTCAACTCCCGTTGATATTACCGTCGAAATTTTTGAGAGCGACAAAGATGCATTCTTAAATGAGATAGGAATTCCCGTTGATTCCTGGAGTAAGGATTATCTGGAAGTTCCCGTGTTTATGGGGGATGACCTTACGGTTGCAAATCTTCTCGGTGATCAGATCGGTGCTGCAAGTGAAAGATTCCAGCTTGCGGATTGGGATGTAGTCATAGGAACTATTCGTTTATCGGACTATAATCGTATTCAGGATATGTACGGAAGAAAGCCTCTTGAGCTTAAGGACGATGAGTATGCGATCATCTGCAGCTTCGATCTTCTTAATCAGTTTTTCAATGGAGCGATAAAAGAAGGCAATACCATAAATGTATCGGGATGCGAACTTAAGCCCGGATACGATGCAGTGGTGGAAGAGTTTATCGTAATGTCCGGAATGGAAACAAACTTGGGAGCGGTGGTTCTTCCTGATGTTGTGATAGATAGCGGAGACAGTATTCAGGCTGTGCACAGCAATCTCGTAATAGCAAATTATATCGATGATAATACGGGACTTGCGGTTGAGACGGTTCTGGGAAGTGATCCTTCATACGCTGACAGAGTGTTCTTCACAACCAGCAGAGAGATCAGAAAGCAGAGCATCAGCATTACCGTAATAATAGTTTTCGTAGTTCTCTATATCGGTGTTGTTTTCGTGGTGGCATGTGCCGCAATCCTCGCGTTAAAGATGCTTTCAGATTCAATCGATTCGGCATCGAGATATAAAGTCATTGAAGGAATTGGTGCGGGAAGGAGTTCCAGAATGAGAGCGCTTTTTGTACAGGTACTTATGAACTTCCTCTTCCCTTTGGTACTTGCAGTGATCGACTGCATGTTCGGAGCAAGATTCATTCAGGAATTTCTGGAATCCATCGGAATGATAAGCATGGGTTCGGGAATAGCGCTGTCCTGCTTTATCATGCTGGTAATTTACGGCGGCTATTTCTTGACAACATACGAGGGATGTAGAAAAATAATCGGTATATAAAAAGTCAGGAGAGTTCTAAATGTACCGCATCGGAATATTGGAAGACGATCTTAAGATCGGTTCCGAATTAAAACTATTTCTTGAAAAGAACGGATACGAAGCGGAGTTTATCACCCCGGATAAGTACACCGGCATTAAAGAAGATAAGATGACAGATCTGCTGCTTGAAGCGGATCTGTCACTTTTGCTGCTTGATATATCTCTTCCCGGATTCGACGGAATAAGGATCTGCAAAGCCTTCAGAGAGCGCACGGGAGTTCCCGTTATCATGATCACAAGTGACAACAGTGAACTTACGGAGCTTATGAGTATTCAAAACGGTGCGGATGATTTTGTTCCGAAGCCGTTTAATACAAGAATCCTTCTTGCCAGAATCGAAAGCGTACTCAGAAGAGTATATGCATCTTCCGCAAATGCATCGGATGTTAAAGAGATCAAAACCGTTGGCGGCTTAGAATTCAAGATTGATCTGTCCAAAGGCAGGATCAGTTCCGAAGGCTCTGAAGAGACGGAGCTTACCAAGAATGAATTCCATATCTTAAAGCTCCTTATTGCAGAGCAAGGCAAGATCGTATCAAGGGATAAGATAATGGAAGAGCTCTGGGACAACGAAGCATTTGTTGATGACAATACTCTTACCGTTAACATGACCCGTCTTAAAGCAAAACTTGAACAGATCGGCATCAGCGATGCGATAACTACCAAAAGAGGAATGGGGTATCTGCTGAATTGAACTTTCCCAGATATATAAAAGAACATTGCATTCATGTAATCGCATGTTTGTTTCTCATTGTGACCATAGATATATTCCTGATGACCATCGGAGGTTCAACGCCTCTTATGATCTACGTGGCATGCGCATGTGCGGTTTCTTTTTTCATATGCATGTATGCAGATTACAGGAAACTGAAAAATCTTTTTGATGATGTTCAAAATAAAACGGATGCGCTGGAGAAAAAATATCTTGTGTCCGAAGTGATGGATAAAACCGGATCCCAGGAAAGCGAAATGCTTCTTTCCGTTTTGAAGAAAGCGGAAGTATCCATGAGCGATAATGTGGCGCAGTACAGAAGAGGAAGCGAAGAGTACAGAGATTATATAGAGACCTGGGTTCACGAAGTTAAGATCCCGATATCCGCATCGAGGATGATAATCGAAAACCACGGTGATGATACTGTATCCGAAAGCGGAATCTCTGATGAAATGGAAAGGATCGAAGGATATGTGGAGCAGGCACTTTTCTATGCCAGAAGCTCCTATGTTGAGAAAGACTTTTTCGTCAAGGAAGTAAATCTTGAAGAAATAGTTAAAGGAATTATTTCCAAGAGAAGAAAAACTCTTATTCCCATGCATGCATCCATTGATATCGGTGAACTGCACAGGGATAGGAAGATCTTAAGTGACGGAAAGTGGCTGACATTCATCATCGGTCAGATAGTTGATAACAGCATCAAGTACGCATCACCTGTCAGAAACCTAAAGCTTTCTTTTAACCTCACTGAAGAAGACGGAAGAGCTGTACTTAATCTTAGTGATAACGGTGTGGGCATGAAGTCTGCAGAGATTCCCAGGGCTTTCGAAAAAGGATTCACCGGGACGAACGGCAGAATAGGAAGAGCTTCAACCGGTATAGGACTGTATCTGTGCAAGAAGCTTTGTCAGAGGCTTGAGCACGAAATAGAGATCGAGTCCAAAGAGGGCGAAGGAACCACAGTTAAGATAAAATTCTAAGATAAATGGGACACGGAGCAGGACCCCGTGTCCCATTTGAATTATTCGAAAGGAATAAATCTTTTAAGTCTTGATGTAAGAGTAAGTGCAAGTGCAATCTTGATAACATCGGGAATGATAAAAGGTAATACGCACCAGGAAAGAGCCGTCGCAATGCCGATAGGCTCTTTTGTATTGGTGTAAACGGTGATGAACCATGCGGTACCGAAGGTATAGCAAATGATCAGGCCAATCACCATGGAGATTCCGAGAAGGATTGTTTTCTTACTCTTACCCTTGATGAAGAGATGCTCAAAGAGCCACATGGCCAGCGTGGAGAAGATAAATCCGATGATGTATCCTCCGGTTGTTCCAAGAAGTGCTCCGATTCCGCCTTTGAATCCTGCAAACACGGGAAGGCCGATGGCACCGAGGAGAATGTAGATGAGAACAGATACGGTTCCTCTTTTTCCGCCCAGGAGTCCTGCTGCCAGGAAGATGGCAAAGGTCTGAAGAGTGAAGGGTACCGCACCGGGGATCTGTATCTGGGAACAGACAGCGATAAGCGCTGCGAATAATCCGATGAATACTGTCTGTGTAAGTTTACTGTTTTTCATTTCTGTAATGCCTCCGAATTGTTAACTCAAACGTTGATGATGTTAACATTTAAAACATCCATTGTCAACCACCATTTTAAAATGGTTAACAATACACATTAACGGCAAGTCAAAATCCTAAAAGCCCGGTATTCATGCGTGATTTACCGATAATCCGGAGCTGTATAGGTCTGGGAAACGCTCGTTATAAGAAACGTTTCGAATTGTGTTTATTTCGAGTATAAGCCACAAAATATTGTAAATTATTTGAATTTTCACAAATTGTTTGATAATTTAAGCGAAAACTATTCAATTTTTCAGATTATAGTGTTATAGTACATTATATAGAAAGTCAAAACGTTCGATGGGGACTATAAGAAAACGTATTCTCCAAAAGCACTGATTATTTCGAAAATTGCGCATCTAAGTACTGAAGCGGGAGGTCCTTATACATGGTCAAAAAAGAAATGATAGCCATGCTGCTGGCAGGCGGACAGGGTTCCAGACTTGGCGTTCTCACTTCCAAAGTCGCTAAGCCCGCCGTATCATTCGGAGGAAAATACAGAATAATCGATTTCCCTTTGTCTAACTGTATCAACTCCGGTGTTGATACTGTCGGTGTGCTTACCCAGTATCAGCCCCTCAGGCTGAACTCCCACATCGGTATCGGTATTCCCTGGGATCTGGACAGAAACATAGGCGGTGTAAGCGTACTTCCTCCCTACGAAAGCGTTCAGGGAAGTGAGTGGTATTCGGGTACCGCAAATGCAATCTATCAGAACATGGAATATATCGAGAATTACAATCCCGATTATGTTCTGATCCTTTCGGGTGACCATATTTACAAGATGGACTACGAAGTTATGCTTGATTTCCACAAGGCAAAGGGAGCGGATCTTACCATTGCCGTTATGCCCGTTCCTCTCGAGGAAGCAAGCAGATTCGGAGTTATGATAACCGACGAAGATAAGAGAATCGTCGACTTCGAAGAAAAGCCCAAGAATCCCAGATCTAATCTGGCTTCCATGGGTATCTATATTTTCAACTGGGAGACACTCCGTGAAGGAATGATTGCTCTCAAAGATATTCCCGGTCTTGATTTCGGTAAGCACATTATCCCTTATTGCAGAGATAAGGGCGCAGGCTTATACGCATATGAATTCAATTCTTATTGGAAGGATGTAGGAACTCTTCATTCTTACTGGCAGGCCAATATGGAGCTCATTGATATAGTTCCCGAGTTCAATCTCTATGAGGAGTATTGGAAGATCTATACCAAGAGCGATATCCAGCCGCCTCAGTATTTCGGTCCCGAATCGGAAGTATCCAAATGTATCATCGGTGTCGGAAGTGAGATATGCGGTAAGGTCTTCAATTCCGTTATCGGATGTGGCGTAAGGATAGGCAAGAACACGGTAATCCGTGACTCGATAATAATGAACGAGACCGTCATCGGTGAAGGTTGCGATATTACAAAGGGTATCATCGCAGAACGCGTTAAGGTCGGAAACAATGTGGTAATGGGATTCGGAGAAGAAGTACCCAACGACACCGCACCTCAGATCTACACCGACGGACTCGTAACCATCGGAGAAAAGAGTGTTATTCCCGACGGAGTGAGAATAGGCAAGAATTCCGTTGTATATGGAGTGACTACGAAGGACGATTATCAGGATGATTATCTCGGATGCGGTAAAACACTTATCACTGCTGAAGAGTAAGGAGTAGGATATGAGAGCTATCGGAATAATTCTTGCCGGCGGCAACAATCACAGAATGGCTGAGCTTTCGCAAAAGAGAGCGGTCTGCGCAATGCCTATTGCGGGCAGCTATCGCGCTATTGATTTTACTCTCAGTAACATGTCCAATTCACATGTTCAGAAAGTTGCGGTCTTTACACAGTACAATGCCGGAAGCCTTAACAGTCATATGAACTCATCCAAGTGGTGGGACTTCGGACGTAAACAGGGCGGACTCTATGTACTTACTCCTGCGATGACATGCGACAACAGCAGCTGGTACAGAGGAACTGCGGATGCTATTTATCAGAACCTGGGATTCCTTAAAGAGAGCCATGAGCCTTACGTCATAATCGCACCCGGCGATTGCGTATACAAGATGGATTTCAATACTCTTCTTGAGTATCATGTCGATAAGAAAGCCGACATCACCGTAGTCTGCAAGGATCTTCCCGAAGGCTATGATATGTCCAGATACGGTACGATCATGATGAACGAAGAGATGAGAGTTGTGGGATTTGAGGAGAAACCTCTTCAGCCCAAGACAAGAACCATCTCATGCGGCATTTACATCATCCGCAGAAGACTTCTCATCGATGTTATCGAGAAGTGTGCCGAAGAAGACAGATATGATTTCGTAAGAGACGTAATCATAAGATATAAAGATGTTAAGAGAATGTTCGGATATAAGATCACATCCTATTGGAAGAACATCGCATCGGTAGAGGACTATTTCGATACGAATATGGATTTCCTCAATCCCGACATAAGAGATTATTTCTTCAATCAGTATCCGAATATATACTCCAAGGTTGATGACCTTCCTCCCGCAAAATACAATCCGGGCGCAAGCCTCAGGAATTCACTTGTATCGAGCGGTTGTATAGTAAACGGAAGCGTAGAGAACTCGATACTCTTCAAATCGAGCTACATCGGAAACAATACCGTGATCCGAAATTCCATTATCCTCAACGATGTTTATATTGGTGACAATGCCGTCATAGAAAACTGCATCGTTGAAAGTCACAGCACAATAAACGGCGGAGAAGTCCACAGAGGCGAGGGGGGACAGATCAAAGTCGTGGTGGAACAAAGAGAACGGTTTGTTATGTAACATTCAGGGACTGGTAAAGAAGCTGGATGAGGGGGAAGAAAAAAGTCTTTGGCAGGGCAGCGCGCCCGTGCCAAAGGCTTTTTTTATGCGCTAAAATACTCTATAATAATAACCCGATGTAAAAGCGTACTATTTTCCAAGGATATGGAGATTGAAAATGAAGATGATAGTCGGACTCGGAAATCCGGGTAAGGATTATGAACATACAAGACATAACGTGGGCTTTGATGTGATCACGAAACTTGCCAAGGACCTTGATATCGGTGCAGGTGCATGGAAAGCAGAGCACAGGGCTCACACCGCAAGGGCCATGATAGGAACCGAGAAGGTTATTCTCGTAAAGCCCCAGACATTTATGAACCTCTCAGGTGAAGCGGTAAGGGCACTGAATGATTACTACAAGCTTGAAGGTGTAAGCGATCTAATCGTAATATCCGATGACGTGGCACTTCCCACGGGACACATAAGGATCCGTGTTAAGGGAAGCGCAGGCGGACATAACGGACTTAAGAATATTATTCAGCACATGGGAAGCGAAGCTTTTACAAGAGTAAGAGTAGGCGTCGGTGAATCCGGCGGAGATATGGTGGGACATGTGCTGGGAAGATTTTCAAGTGAAGATGCAAAGACCATGGACGAAGCCATAAGCAAGGCTGCGGATGCGGTAAAGTGCCTTGTTACGGACGGACCGGAACTTGCAATGACAAGATTTAATACCAAGAAAGATGAAGCAAAATAATGCATTGCTGGAGCCCATAAAGGGCCTGGCGGATATCGACAATATAAAAACGGTCATTTCGGGAAAAAGCGTAAGACTCCCCAAGGGTACAGTCTCTATCGCAGGATGCGGAGATTCTCAAAAGCTCCACATGATAGCAGGCATATCCGAGGGAGTTAAGTGCCGTATTATCCTGACATATGATGACTTGAGGGCAAGGGCAGTCGCGGACGAGTTCAGACTCTATGATGAGAATACTTATTATTTCCCCGCGAAGGACCTTATTTTTTTCCAGTCTGATATTAACAGTAACGACCTTGTAAGAGACAGGATCAGAACTTACAGAGGACTTCTGGAGCAGGAAGACGTAACCGTAGTTACAACTTTCGCAGCTCTTATGACAAGACAGATACCTGTCATGAATGACATGGCTGTCATAAATCTCAAGGCGGGCGGAACCGTTGATTCCGCAAAGCTCTCCAAGAAACTCACTTTCCTCGGATATGAAAGATGCGCCCAGGCACAGAGCCCGGGTCAGTTTGCAATCCGCGGAGATATTATCGACATTTACGATCTTACGGAGGACAACCCGTACCGTATCGAGGTATGGGGCGATGACATCGAATCCATAAGAACCTTCGATCCTTATTCCCAAAGATCAATCGAACAGCTGGAAAGCATCAGCATTTATCCTGCGTCCGAGATGCTCATGGATGATGAGAGATTAAATGCAGGACTTGATCGCATTATGAAAGATGCGGAAGGAAGGTCTGCAAAGCTTAAGAAGGAATTCAGAACCGAAGAGGGAGCAAGGGTATTAGCCGATGCAAAGAGGTTAAAAGAAGACCTTACCGAGATTGGAAGAAAGCTGAATCTTGAAAGCTATCTGCTATATTTTTATCCGGAAGAGACTCTTTCTTTTCCTGCATGGATAAAAACTCTTTTCGGTGACGACGTAAGATACTTTGCTGATGAGCCCGTCAGATGTATCGGACAGGGCAAGGCCGTTGAGATGGAATTTAGGGAGAGCGTAACTTCCAGACTTGAGAAGGGCTATGCACTTCCCGGACAGGCGGATCTTATCTTCGGAACCGGACTTATCATGGAAGAGATGGAGAGTGCCGGACTTGTAGGACTTTCCGTATTTGATTCATCCAAAGAGGGATTTTCGCCTGCGTACAAATATGACATAGGCGGAAGAAACGTTCAGTCATATAACGGCAATGCGGAGCTTCTTGAAAAAGATCTCATGTCATTCAGGAAGAGAGGATACAAAGTCGTTATCTTCTCCCAGTCCAGAACCAGAGCCGACCGTATGCGTCAGGAACTTGAGAAGGACGGAATTCCCTGCGCATATACCGAAGAGCCCGGGGATTCTTTTGCCGAAGGCAGCATTACCATCATGCACGGATACGTCGAGAGAGGCTTCGAATATCCGATGCTTTCTTTTGCGGTGATCGCAGAGAATGATATATTCGGCGGACGCATTCGTAAAAAGAAGAAAAAGAGATCGTCCACCTACACCGGAAGCAGGATCGCAGCACTGGAAGATCTGCATCCGGGAGATTACGTAGTTCACGAGACATACGGTCTCGGAGTATATAAAGGAATCGAAAAGATCTCATCAGGAGATTCCGTTAAGGATTACATCAAGCTTGAATATTCGGGTGGCGGAGTTTTATACGTTCTTGCCACAGAGCTTGATATGGTTCAGAAGTATGCTTCCGCGGATATCGATAAGAAGCCCAAGATCAACAGACTCGGAGGCAAGGAGTGGGAGAAGACCAAGACCAAAGCCAGGGAGTCAGCTGAAGGCATTGCAAGAGACCTTGTGGAACTCTATGCGAAGAGACAGGCTGCGCCCGGATTTATCTACGGACCCGATACTGTTTGGCAGAGAGAATTCGAAGAGACATTTCCCTTCGATGAGACAGAGGACCAGCTGGATGCCATAAGGGATACCAAGGCCGACATGGAAAGCGGCAAGGTAATGGACAGACTTATCTGCGGAGACGTAGGTTTCGGAAAAACAGAGATTGCGATCCGTGCTGCGTTCAAAGCGGTTCAGGAAGGAAAGCAGGTTGCGTGCCTTGTTCCCACAACCATACTTGCCCAGCAGCATTTCTCCACCTTTACTCAGAGAATGAAGGATTTCCCTGTCAGCATAGGACTGCTGTCCAGATTCAGATCCACCAAAGAGATCAAGAAGACAGTGGACGATCTGAGAAAGGGTCTTTGCGATATTGTAATCGGAACCCACAGACTTTTATCCAACGATGTCATGTTCAAAGATCTGGGACTTCTGATAATAGATGAGGAACAGAGATTCGGAGTAACACATAAAGAGAAGATCAAAAAGCTTCGCGAAAATGTTGATGTACTTACTCTCTCAGCAACCCCCATTCCCAGAACACTGGAGATGAGCCTTGCGGGAATCAGGGATATGAGCCTTCTGGAAGAGCCTCCCACGGACAGACAGCCCGTACAGACCTTCGTATGCGAATACAACGAAGAGATGGTAAGGGAAGCGATCAGCAGAGAGCTTGCAAGAGGCGGACAGGTTTACTATCTCTACAATAATGTAAGAACAATTCCCGAGCATACGGATGCACTTCGAGAGATGCTTCCCAATGCAAGGATTGAGTTTGCCCACGGTCAGATGAAGGAAAAAGAACTCGAGGATGTCATGTACGATTTCGTAAACGGCGACATCGATGTTCTTGTAAGTACCACCATTATCGAAACCGGAATGGACATCCCTAACGTAAACACCCTGATAATCTATGACGCCGATAATTTCGGTCTGTCCCAGCTTTATCAGTTGAGAGGACGTGTAGGCAGATCTTCCAGAGTTGCATTTGCATTCCTTATGTATAGGAAGAATAAGATCCTGACGGAGATTGCTGAGAAGAGACTGGGAGCCGTAAGAGAGTTTACGGACCTGGGAAGCGGATACAGGATTGCTTTAAGAGACCTGGAGATAAGAGGCGCCGGAAACCTTCTCGGAAAGACCCAGCACGGACATATGGAGGCTGTAGGATACGACCTTTACTGCAAGATGCTCGGAGAAGCCGTAGGAAGACTTAAGGGTGAAGAGGTATATGATGACTTCTCCACCGTTATCAACCTGGACATCGACGCATATATCCCTCAGGAATATATCTTTAATGAAGAGCAGAAGCTGGACATGTATAAGAGGATCGCTTCGATCGAGACTGAATCGGATCTGGGCGATATGAAGGACGAACTCTTAGACAGGTTCGGTAAGATCCCCCTGTCAGCGGAGAATCTCCTCAGGGTCGCATATATGAGAAGGCTTGGCCACAATATCTACATGACCGAGATCAAGGGCGGAAAGGGCACGATCACGTTCTCTTTTAAGGCGGATGCCTTGGTGGATCCCAATAAGATCCCCGAAATCCTGGCAAAGCACAAGAGGCGCCTGAGCTTTTCGGCAAACGGCAAGGTTCCCATGTTTACCTATCTCTACACCCCGGAAACCCTGGTGGAGAAGGAAGAGCAGAACCTTATGGCCCTTACGGAGACCCTTCTTGCGGACATGCAGATCATGAAAGTCGAGCAAAATGCTTGATTTTACCGTGTTTGGCAAGTAATACCGATTTGTCATATATGTATGATTGAAACTGTTATTTTATTTTGTTATAATTTCGTTTACATAAAATATAAATCTTTTGATGAAGAGAAAGGGGGTTCTATGAAATCAATTAGAACTATTCTTATGACCGTAGCCTCCGTCCTGTTCCTTGCAATCGCATTTGCAGGTCCCGACGCACAGGCTGCACCTGTCAAGATGGCCGATGGAACTATGTTTGACGCTCAGTATTATGCTTCAGCATATCCCGATGTAGTTGCAGTATTCGGTACCAATGCAGATCTGCTCTACATGCATTACCAGCTTTGCGGAAAGGCAGAGGGAAGATTACCTGTTGCTCCTTCTGCAGCAGCACCTGCACTTACCACAGGAGCAGCTACCGGAGACTTCGATGCAACTTACTATGCAACCAAGTATCCCGATGTAGCATCCATTCTCGGATACGATCCCGCGCTCTTAAAGCTTCACTACGATCTCTACGGAAAGGCTGAGGGAAGATTCCCCAACGCCGCAGCAGAGAACGCAGCAACTGCAGCAGCAGTTACTACACCCGTAGCAGGCGGAGCAGCTCCTGCAGCAGGAGTTACCATTTCCTCACTCGGCTCAAGATACGCAGCAGTTTCTGCTGACGTTATGCTCGACGGAACCGGTACCGGATATCACGCTAAGATTTCCCTCCAGAACGGAATCGGAAGTGCTATCAGCTTCGGTATCCAGTATGACCTCTTCGGACAGAAGCCTTACAACGGAAAGACCGTATTCCTCTCTGAGAACGTTGTAAATAACCTTCCCGGCGGACAGGTTTACACCAGACACGGTTATGCTCAGCTTGGTGTTCCCACCAACATCATGATTGCTCTTGATACTCAGACCGGAATGGTTTATCTGTATGTAAACGGAACTCTTGTAGGACAGGTTGCAAACACCAACCTCCTTCAGGGTAACCTCAGCGCAGTAGTTGAAGGTGCTGCAAGAATCGACGGTGATACCGTATTTGCTAACTTCACCAATGTAAGATTCAAGAAGGCAGGAACCAGCAACACTAACGGCGACAGAGTATACTTCTGGCAGACCCAGAACACCAATGCAGGTATCGCTACCGCATATTCAGGCTCCGCTCCCGGAGGATGGTGCACCTCCAGTAACATCACTGTAAGAGGAACCATCGTAGGTCTCGGACCTTTCGACTGGGACAGCGCGTACGCCAACGTTTCGGGTATGGGTATATATGCCCTCTGGCTGTAATCCAAGACTGAAACCTAACTGATAATTAAAGACTCTGTACTGATTGCTAAGGCAGTTGGTACAGAGTTTTTTTGTTGGCTGATTTGCACAAAAGATGGAAACTATTTTTAGCAATAGGTTTTCTTGTTATCCCGAAGCCCTTATTTTATAATGGAAACGTGAAAACTAAAAATCGTTTCCTCAAGTTTCTAATTAATTCGTTCTTCTTTCTGTTCAGAAAGGCAGGTTAATATGCAGGATCTCGCAAAACTCAGAAAAACAATATTGGAAGGCTGTATTGAAGTTTACGGTGAAAAGGGAATCAAGTTCACCATGGACGATCTCGCCAAGCACCTCGGCATGAGTAAGAAGACTATCTACACGGTCTACCGTGAAAAGAAAACACTCTTCATGGCCATGGTCGATTACGTATTCGATTCCATCAAGGAAAGCGAAAGATCTGTTGTGGACGATCCTAATCTTTCTACCGTAGAGAAGATCAGAAAGATCCTCGGCGTTCTTCCTGACAGCTATAAGAATGTGGATCTTAATCAGCTCTACATTCTCCGTGAGAAATATCCCGACATCTACGTAAAGGTAGAGGAAAGACTCGAGACCGGATGGGATCTTACCATTTCCCTTATCGAGCAGGGAGTCAGGGAAGGTGTTATCAGACCCGTTAACATCCCTCTCGTAAAGATGATGTTTGAAGCATCTCTCGAGCAGTTCTTCTCCCGCGATATTTTGGTCAGAAATGAGATCAGTTACGTTGAAGCTCTTAACGAAGTCGTAGACATTATTGTAGACGGTATCAGAGTCAGATAACGGAGGAACGAGATGAAGGAAAGATTTTATTTAAGCGAGAATTGGAAATTTACTTCAAGCTATGAAGACCGAATGCTCTTTCCGGAATATGACGATTCTGCATTTGAGACGGTAAGGATTCCTCACACCGTCAAAGAAACTGCATTTAACTATTTCGATGAATCGGAATATCAGCTCCTTACACTTTACAGAAAACACATCGATGTTCCTGCAGAGTGGGAAGGAAAATGTATCAAGCTTACTTTCGACGGTGCCGCACATTATGCCGATGTCTACGTAAACGGTGACAGAGCCGGAAGACATTATTGCGGATACACCGCATTTACCATAGATGTATCTTCCCTTCTTAAGTACGGATGCGAAAATCTCATATCCGTCAAACTCGACAGCAGGGAAGATCTTGACCAGCCTCCTTTCGGCCATGTAATCGACTACATGACATACGGAGGACTTTACAGAAACGTTTATCTCGATGTATACGATGCGGCTCATATGGAGAGACTTTTCGTATATTCCGATATAAGTGACACTGGTGTCAAACTCGTTACGACCGCATACGCAGAAGGCGAGACTGAAGCCGGAACTTTGGTTAAAGAGTTCATCAAAAAGCATGAATCCGATGAAACTGAAAGAGAAATAGCATCATGGGAACTTCCCGATGGAACATCGGCGATTTCTTTGGACTGCGATCCCGGAGAAGTGGAGAAGTGGTATCCCGAGGCACCTGTTCTCTATGATGTGATCGTTAAGCTCATCGACAAATCGGGAAAGGTTTTGGATGAGCAGGTTGTTACAACCGGTATCAGAAGCGCTGTTTGGAAGACCGACGGATTCTATTTAAACGGCGAGAAGTATCTGATTAGGGGACTTAACCGTCATCAGAGCTACCCTTACGTCGGATATGCAATGCCCGACTCCGTTCAGAGAGAGGATGCAAGGATCCTCAAGGAAGAACTGGGCGTCAACGCAGTCAGAACTTCACATTACCCTCAGTCACAGGCATTTATTTCCGAGTGTGATAAGATCGGACTTCTTGTTTTTACCGAGATTCCCGGATGGCAGCATATCGGCGGTGAAGAGTGGAAGAAGCAGGCGGTAGAAAATGTTAAGGAGATGGTCCTTCAATACAGAAACCATCCTTCCATAATCCTCTGGGGTGTCAGGATCAATGAGTCGGCAGATGATCATGATTTCTATGTGGAGACCAATTCCTGCGCAAGAAGCCTTGATCCTTCCAGACAGACAGGAGGAGTAAGGTTCCTTAAGAAGAGTGAACTTCTGGAGGATGTATATACCTTTAACGATTTCTCACATACGGGCGGTAAGACTGACGGATGTAATCCCAAGAAGGCGGTTACCTCGGATGTTACCAAGCCTTATATCGTAACCGAATACGGCGGACATATATATCCCACCAAGAGTTTCGATGATGAGGAGCATAGAAAAGAGCACTCTTTAAGACATGCCAAAGTTCTCGACGGTGTGGCTTCCGAGGGAGATATCGCAGGATCCTTCGGATGGTGCTTCTTTGATTACAACACTCATAAGGATTTCGGAAGCGGAGACCGTATATGCTATCACGGCGTTACCGATATGTTCAGAAATCCTAAGCTTGCCGCATATGTCTATGCAGCGCTCGGATCACATGAACCCGTTCTCAAGCTTTCGTCATCAATGGACATCGGAGAACATCCTGAGAGCAGGATAGGTGAAGCGTGGATATACACCAATGCAGACAGCGTGAAGATGTATAAGAACGACATCCTTATCAAGGAATACTTCCCTTCGGATTCGCCTTATAAATTTCTGTCGCACGGTCCCATCCTCGTAGATGACTATGTGGGAGATGCCATCAGAAAGGGAGAAGATTTTACACCCGCACAGGCTGAGGATGTTAAATTCCTTCTGAATCAGTATGCTCTCTACGGAATGGATGATCTCGGAACCAAGGCTAAGGCAATAGCTGCCAAGTGCCTGACCGTATACAGAATGACCATGGATCAGGCTAATGCACTCTACGGAAAATATGTCGGTAACTGGGGCGGTGATGCGATAACTTACAGATTCGACGCTCTAAAAGACGGAGAAGTCGTAAAGAGCATTACCAAGGAAGTTGCCAGAGAGATCAGGATCACGGCTGAATGCTACAAGACCGAACTGGTCGAAGAAGAAACATATGACGTAGCTGCCGTAAGGATTAAAGCCGAAGATCAGAACGGAAATCATATTCCGTATTTCAATGAACCTGTTTTACTGCGGGCTGACGGTCCCGTGAAGATAATCGGACCTTCCGCTGTTTCGCTCAAGGGCGGAATGGGAGGAACCTATATCAAAACCGTCGGGGAAGAAGGGGAAGCAGTGCTTCATATAGTCAATATGCAGGCCGGGGAGATCAAAATTACATTTAATATCAAGGTGGACAGAGCACCGCAGATTTGATCAAAGGAGGCACATTATGGACAACAAGAAACTTTCAGGTCGTGAGAAGGCGGCATACGGCTTAGGTGCCGTCGGAAAAGACATGGTATATATGCTCTCTGCAAGTTATGTTCTGTATTATTTCCAGGACTTGCTCGGAGTAAATTCTGTAGCGATGGGACTTATCCTTCTCATTGCGAGAGTATTTGATGCATTCAACGATCCCATCATGGGCGTTGTAGTAGCTAAGACTCATACAAGGTGGGGAAGATTCCGCCCCTGGCTTCTTATCGGAACACTTACCAATGCAGTTGTTCTCTTTGCGATGTTTGCATGCCCTCCCGGCCTTGATGCCAAGGGACTTGTTGCATACGCTGCGGTAACTTATATCCTCTGGGGTGTTACATATACCATGATGGATATTCCTTACTGGTCAATGATCCCTGCTTTCACCAAGGGTGGAAAAGAAAGAGAAGGACTTACGACTCTTGCAAGAAGCTGTGCCGGTGTGGGAAGTGCCCTTGTTACCATCTTTACCGTTAAGCTCGTAAAGACTCTCGGTGATATGTTTGCCGGAAGCGGAGCATCGGATGTGGCAAGAGAGATTCTCGGTTTTAAGTATTTCACGCTTATCATCGCGATTCTTTTCGTTGTCTTTATCATCATCACCTGCGTAGCGGTTAAAGAGCAGAGCCTTGTTGATATGAAGACCGCATCGGTTGGTGACATGTTCAAAGCACTCGTTACAAACGATCAGGCAATGACCGTTGTTGTCGCAATTGTTCTTATCAACACTTCAATCTATCTTACTTCAAACCTCGTAATCTATTTCTTTAAATATGATTTCGGCGGAGTAACCTGGGGCGACAGCTACACACTCTTTAATATGTTCGGCGGCGGAGTTCAGATCATCTCCATGATGGCATTCTATCCTCTGCTCAGAAAGTTCTTAAGTAACGTTAAGATCTTCTATGTATGTATCATCAGTGCGGTAACCGGTTATGTAACACTCTTTGCAATCGCATTTACGAATATGACTTCCGTATATATCCTCTTTATACCCGGATTCTTCATCTTCGCAGCAAACGGAGTGCTTCAGGTTATCACAACAGTATTCCTCGCAAATACCGTTGACTACGGCGAACTGAAGAATAACAGACGTGACGAGAGTGTCATTTTCTCAATGCAGACATTTGTAGTTAAACTTGCAAGCGGTATTGCGGCATTTGCGGCATCCCTTTGCCTCCAGATCAATCACCTTCAGAAGGATGTGGAGGATACCGCTGAGAAGATCGACTATTCACTTTCTGTTGCATCTTCATCAAAGTTTGGTCTCAGAATGACCATGGCGGTTATTCCCGTAGTCGGACTTATTATTGCTCTCATTATTTTCTACAAAAAGTACATTCTTACCGATGCCAAGATTTCAGAGATTTCCAAGGAACTTGAGGCTAAGAAGACCAAGGATCCCTGGGATGCTCAGATCGGATAATGGTTAAGGAGGATGATATGATCGACAGATCAAAAGTTATATTCGGGAATAAGATAAGTTCCCGTGATTATAAAAAAGCACTTAAATCAAAAAAGAAATTCATCAAGAAGTTCGGAGACGATTCTGATAAGGATTATCCTGTAAGGATCGAGAAGAATAAATATATCGGTGACAGTCTCGGAGTTAATAACGTTCTGGTGGGCGACCTTTCCAAGAACGCACATTATGATCCTGAAAGAAATGCCGAAGCTCTCGACTGGGACCTTCAGAAGGGTATCATTGTCGGAAATATCCGTATGGGATTCGGACACTACCGTATATCCATGGCTATTGCCTCTGCTGCAAAATCCATGGGATACGTTCCTTACTGGATGGATCTTAATTCATACGGTGAGACTACCTGCACCAAGGTTATCGGAGCACAGAACGATCTGTATTCGCTGGGTTCAAGAATGTCCAAGAACCCCATATTTAATAAGCTTGTCTGGGAGCCTGTTAACTACGAAGGCTTCAGAGCAATCACATACAATGCATCCGACCAGAAGAATGCGGAGCTTATGGCACCCGTATATAAAAATGTTCCCAAGGATATTCCCGTTGTCGGAACTCATGTATGGCCTGCTCAGGCAGCGCTTCATGCGGGAATGAAGTATGTTGTAAATGCGATTCCCGATAACTGGCCCATGGCTCTTCATTTTGCGGAAGGTGCGGTTCATACCATTCAGTGCCACAACGCATATATGGGTTACAGCATCTTAAACGGAATGAATAAAGATAAAGTATGCGAGCCCATGCCCGAAGGATCCCTCGAATACACCGGTCACTATATCGACCATGAACTTGTAAGCAATATCGATGCAGATTGCGAAGCGAGAATCGCAAGAAGAGCAAACGGAAAGCCCATGCGCTTCCTCCTTACCATCGGCGGAGCAGGTGCGCAGAAGGAAATCTTTGCTGCAATCATCGAATATCTCCTTCCTCAGATCAGAACCGGCAAGGCTACGCTTTTTGTAAATGTCGGTGATTACAAGAATGTCTGGGATGAGCTTAAGAAGGAAATTCCCGGAATGGAAGCTCTTTGCACCGAGCACATGAACAACTGGGAAGATACGGAGAAGTTTGCCGAGAAGATCCTTGATCCCGATAAGGACATCGCAGGTATTCATGGATTCTGGCACAAGAACATCTTCGAAGCTGTTTATTGCACAAACCTTCTCATGAGAGGAAGTGACGTGCTTGTCACAAAACCTTCCGAGCTTGCATTCTATCCCATTCCCAAACTCTTCATCAGAAGAGTAGGAAAGCATGAGATGTGGGGCGCAATCCACTCTGCAGAGATCGGAGACGGCACACTTGAGTGCAGAGACATTCCTCATACTCTTCAGATGCTGGACAGATTCCTCGGAACATCCCTTCTTGATGATATGAGCAGACAGATAATTGCAAATAAGAAATCCGGAATCTACGACGGCGCGTATAAGGTTGTAGAGGTTGCC
This sequence comes from uncultured Lachnospiraceae bacterium, assembly GCA_902794095.1. Taxonomy (GTDB): domain Bacteria; phylum Bacillota; class Clostridia; order Lachnospirales; family Lachnospiraceae; genus AC2028. Next base: position 72,760 of record CADBFZ010000005.1, read on the forward strand.
ATGGGATTGAAGAATAAATAGTATCCGCCAAAGGAGAAACTTATGATCCGTCATATATATGAAAATGCATGGGTTCTTGATACTCCTCATACCACATATGCAATGGCTCTGCTTCCTACGGGACAGATCGAGCATGTGTATTACGGAAGAAAGATTAAGATAGGAGAAGGAGAGGGAGCACTTGATGCCCTTATTGAAAAGCATGCCTTTGCTCCCGGTAACACCTGCGTATATGACAATGATCATTGTCAGTATTCTCTCGAGGATGTAAGACTCGAGATGAGCTCCTATGGAAAGGGAGACTTAAGAGACCCTTTCATTGATATAAAATACGATGACGGATCCTCCACAAATGATTTTCAATTTGAAAGCTTTACCATAGATGATAAAGAACCTGCATCGGATACACTTCCCGTTTCATACGATGAGAGCGGAAAGTGTGAACACCTTTGCATTACTTTATCTGAGAAGGTAAAGGGTGTTAAACTGCATCTTCACTATTATGTATATGAAGATTGTGACTGCATCTGCAGAATGTCCGTGCTTGAGAATACATCAGGATCAGAGATTGTTCTTAAGAGACTTATGAGTAACCAGATAGACTTCGACCGCGCAGGATATGTATATACAACCTTCGGCGGAGCGTGGGCAAGGGAGATGCAGAAGTCATCCGTGCCTCTCGTAAGAGGTAAGTTTGTAAATTCATCCAGAAGCGGTGAATCATCACACAGAGCAAATCCTTTTGTAATGCTTCATCCTTCGGCGACATCAGAAGATGCAGGTGATGTTTACGGATTTAACCTTATCTACAGCGGAAACCATTATGAAGCTGCAGAGGTATCACCTTTCGGAAAGACCAGATTTATATCAGGTATCAATCCTGATGGCTTTGAATTCAGAATAGCTTCCGGAGAAAAGTTTGAATCTCCCGAAGCAGTAATGTCATATTCATCGGATGGTTTTAACGGACTCAGCCATCATATGCACCGCTTTGTACGCGAGCATATCGTAAGAGGCGAGTGGAAGAAAAAAGAACGTCCCGTTCTCTTAAACAGCTGGGAAGCAGCTTATTTTGATATTGATGAAAAGAAGCTTGTTAAGCTTGCCAAGGCAGGACGCGATGTGGGAATCGAACTTCTTGTCATGGATGACGGATGGTTCGGAGAAAGAAATGACGATCACTCAAGTCTCGGTGATTGGGATGTTAATCCCAAGAAGTTGCCCGGAGGTCTTAAATCACTTGCTGATAAGATCACCGCTCTTGGAATGGGATTAGGAATCTGGGTTGAGCCCGAGATGATTTCCGAAAAATCAAAACTTTACGAAGCACATCCCGACTGGGCAATTCAGATTCCCGGAAGAGATCATTCCGAGGGAAGATGGCAGAGGATCCTGGATCTTACCAATCCCGAAGTTTGCGATTACATCGTTGATAAATTAAGTAAAGTTTTCTCATCCGCTGATATCTCATATGTAAAGTGGGATATGAACAGGACATACACAGATGTTTACTCACAGCACCTTCCCGCTGAGAAGCAGGGCGAGGTATTCCACAGATATATCTGCGGTCTGTACTCTGTTATGAAGAGACTTACGAAAGAGTTTCCCCGTATTCTTTTTGAAGGATGTGCATCCGGAGGAAACAGGTTCGACCTTGGCATCTTAAGTTACTTCCCACAGATCTGGGCAAGTGATGATACAGATCCCGTGTGCAGAGCCGCAATCCAGACGGGATACAGCTACGGATATCCCATGTCGACACTTTCGGCGCACGTATCCGCAAGCCCCAACCATCAGACCCTTCGCGAGACTTCACTTGAGACAAGATTTAACGTGGCAGCATTCGGCGTGTTCGGTTACGAGTGCAATCTCTGCGATATGAAAAAAGAAGACCTTGCCGCGATCAAGGCACAGATTGAGCTTTACAAAAAGTGGAGACCGGTATTGCAGTTCGGAGAATTCCATCGTGGCAGAAATGCAGGCTTCCTTCCCGTAAACGGCGTATCCCCGGATCCGGGTGCCGAGGGCAATCTTACCGAGTGGACGGTTGTTTCCGATGATAAGGAAAAGGCAGTGGGCTTCTTAATGCAAAAGCTAGTGGTTCCAAACTCCCAGTTCCATACCTATTTTGCAAAGGGCCTTTGCGAAGACGAGATGTATCACTTCTACAACAGGTCCCTTAAGATAGATGTCAGGGAGTTCGGAGATCTTGTAAACACCGCATCACCCATCCATTTAAAACAGGACGGGGTTTTGATCGACATCGTTGCGAAGTTTGTGAAAATGGATACGGAGAACGAAGACCTTACCGCATCGGGTTCCGCATTGATGTATTCCGGAGTTCATTTAAAGGCCGCATTCGGCGGTACGGGATTTAATGCCGAGGTTAGACACTTCCCCGATTTCGCATCCAGGATCTATTTTATGGAAAAAGAATAAGGACAGCCCCTCGGTCGGACGGCCGGGGGGATTTTTATGCCCAAAGATTTGAAAATGATTTTCATTTCTATTGACATAATAGGGACTCGCGGTTAAAATTGGGAATGGTTTTCAGTTTTGCATCACTAACCAAGGAGGAAGTAACAGTGCCGAACACAACATATAAAAAGTTCACAGCGCTTTTTTCCCTCCCGGTTTGTGCACTGCTACTTATCCTCACTGTTTTATCGGGATATTACATCGCCGCGGAAAGCGGTCATGAATGTCACGAGGAGGATTGCCCCGTATGTGCCGCCTTGGAGATATGTGAGGCAGTACTGAACCGCATAGGAAGCGCCATGCCGATAATGGGCATAGCGGTAATTACATATCTTACGGTTATCCGGGCCGAAGGAATTACTTCCGAAATGCCGGAACGTTCACTTGTAGAAGAAAAGGTCCGAATGAACGATTGAATACGCTTTCGGATTTGCCATAAGTTTTATTAGTCCATGGAGGAATTACCAATTATGAAAAAAATGCTTACTAAGATCGCAGCAGTTCTTATGTCTGCTTTTATGCTTACCGCTTGCGCAGGTCAGGGAAGCGGAAATGCCCTAGCCGGATCAAGTGACAAGCTTCAGATTGTTACAACTATTTTCCCCGAGTATGACTGGGTTATGCAGATTCTCGGTGATAAGGCAGCTGATGCCGACGTTACCATGCTTCTTGATAACGGCGTTGACCTTCACAGCTATCAGCCTACTGCAGAGGATATTCTTAAGATTGCAGGATGCGATGTATTCATCTATGTAGGCGGCGAGTCCGACGGATGGGTGGATGATGCTCTTGCCGAGGCAGTTAATAAGGACATGATAGTTATCAATCTTCTCGAAGTACTCGGAGATTCCGTTAAGGAGGAAGAAGTTGTAGAAGGCATGCAGGAAGAAGATGAGCACGATCATGACCATCATCATGACGATGAGGACGGTGATCACGATGCCGACGAGGATCACGACCACGATCATGAGGAAGAAGAGGAAGTAGAGTATGATGAGCATGTATGGCTCTCACTCAGAAATGCTTCCGTTCTTTGCGATGCAATCACCGACGCTCTTTCAAAAGCAGATGCAGAAAATGCAGCCGTATACCAGGCTAACAATGATGCATACAAGGCTCAGCTGTCAGCACTTGATGCTCAGTACAAAGAAGTTGTGGAGAGTGCCGCATTCGATACTCTTTTATTCGGAGACAGATTCCCCTTCAGATATCTGACCGATGATTATAACTTGAATTATTATGCTGCTTTTGTAGGCTGTTCAGCTGAATCGGAAGCAAGCTTTGAGACCATTGTTTTCCTTGCAGGTAAGACAGATGAACTTGGTCTTAAGTCAATCCTGACCATTGAAAATAATGACCAGAAGATCGCACAGACCATCCGTGACAATACCGAAGATAAGAATCAGGAAATATATGTTCTTGATTCAATGCAGGCAGTGACTTCGGACGACGTCAAAAATGGGGTTACATATTTATCCATCATGACCGATAACCTTGAGGTTCTTAAAAAGGCACTCAATTGATAACGTAAACAAGACAAGTTTCGGGCCGGGGTCTGCAGACCTCGGTCCATTTTTATAATCAGTATTTTGAGTGAATCATTTGTGATAAAATAATTGCATGTTTAAATGCAAATTCAAGAATAAACTAACAACTAAATTAGTATCTCTGATTACCGCATCCGCGATGGCACTATCCATGTCCGGCTGCGCGCTTCAGATGAGCAAGGTTAATGACGCACATGACCTTGCGGTATCGGATGATAATTACAGAACGGTTTACGAGATCTTCGTATATTCTTTCTGTGACAGTAACGGAGACGGTGTAGGTGATCTTCAGGGTATAATCTCTAAGCTGGATTATATAGAGGATATGGGATTTGATGCGATATGGCTCAGCCCCGTATGTCCTTCTCCCACGTATCATAAATATGATGTTACGGATTATACGGATATAGATCCCGAGTACGGAACACTTGCGGATTACGAAGCTTTGATAGAAGCATGCCATGCCAGAAATATTCACGTCTATAATGACATGGTCATGAATCACTCATCGTCCGAGCACCCTTGGTTTGTGGAAGCCTGTGATTATCTGCAGGCCCTGGCACCGGGTGAAGAGCCCGATGCATCGGAGTGCAAATATCTTAACTACTACAATTTCACGGATAAAGAATCCGGCGGATACAGCAGGGTTCCGGGAACCGATTGGTTCTATGAGGCAAGATTCTGGAGCGGAATGCCCGACTTTAATCTGGAATCCGAAGCTGTAAGACAGGAGTTCATGGACATTGCTGCGTTTTGGCTCAGCGAGGGCTGCGACGGATTCAGAATGGATGCCGTAACAAGTTATTTCACCAATGATACGGCGGGCAGCACCCTGGCTCTTGCAAGATTTGCGGAAGATGTAAAGGGTATTGATCCGAATGCATACATAGTATGTGAAGGATGGTCTGCTCAGAATGACTATGCAAGGTATTATGAGAGCGGCGTAGACAGCATGTTTGATTTTGCGTATGCGGATTCGGACGGACTGATCGCAGGAGCTGTAAGAGGAACTGTTTCACCTGACAGGTTTGTCACTTCTCAGATTGCGGAGAATGAACTTTACTTGTCCTACAATCCGGATTACATCAATGCACCTTTTTATACCAATCATGATATGGGTAGAAGTGCGGGTTATTATACAGGAGAAGATGCTCAGAGCCTTGTGAAATTCGCAGGAGCACTTAACCTTCTTATGAGTGGAAGTGCCTTCGTGTATTACGGTGAAGAACTGGGAATGAAGGGCTCGGGTAAGGATGAGAATAAGCGTGCGCCCATGCAGTGGTCAGCAGATCCTGCAGCTTCAGGAATGTGCTCGGGACCTGCAGGAATGGATTCTTTTGCGATGAAGTACGGTACGTACGAAGAGCAGGTTAAGGATGAACTTTCAATCTACAATTACTATAGGCAGGCGGTAAGGCTTAGGAGAATCTTCCCTGTTATTTCAAGAGGACAGATCACGGAAGTTGTTGCCGTATCGGATGATTACGCACTGTATCTGAAAGAGGCTGAAGGGTGCGAGCCCGTGCTGATAGCAATCAATTTCTCATCTGAGAAAGTAACTATGGAAATACCGGATGCATATTCATCCTATTCCGTTCTCGGAGGAGTTCTTAACACTTCGAAGGATAAGATAAAACTAAGTTCCGGTAAGATAACTCTTCCTGCATACGATATTGCAATCATAACCGAAGGATGATACAAAGATCCTACGGATGAATAAAGGAGATTTACGGACGTGAAGATATTTGCATATTCATTAAGACCTTATGACGAGCAGGGATTTTTCGAGGACATCTGTAAGAAGAAAGGAATCGAGTACGGATTCACATCCGAGTATCCTTCTCTTGAAAATGCCCATCTGTGCGAAGGATATGATGCACTGAGCATTCTTACCAACACCATGAATCCCGAACTTCTCGATAAGTTTAAGAGTCTGGGAATCAGATATATCTCCACACGTACCATAGGTTACGACCACATCGACAATGCATATGCGCATAAGATCGGAATCCGTACCGCATCCATTTCATACGATCCCACAGGTGTTGCTGATTACTCTATCATGATGATGCTCATGGGACTTCGCAAGATCATGCCCATCATCGAAAGAGGAAATATCCAGGATTATTCATTAAAGGGAAAACTCGGAAGACATATCCAGGACTGTACCGTAGGTATCGTAGGAACAGGAAGGATCGGAACCAAGGTTATAGAGCATCTTTCGGGATTCGGATGCAAGATGCTTTGCTATGACATTAGACAAAATGATGCTGCTGCAAAGTATGCCGAGTATACGGATCTTAAAAACATCTATAAAAATTGTGACATCATCTCACTTCATGTTCCCGGCCTTGAAGAGAACTATCACATGATCGGCAAGGATCAGATCGCAATGATGAAAGACGGTGTCATGATCATCAACTGCGCAAGAGGAATGCTCATCGATACCCAGGCTATGATCGAGGGAATCGAATCCGGTAAGATCGGCTTTGCGGGACTTGATACCATAGAGCATGAAGCAGGTCTTTATTATCTGGACAGAAAAGGTGATATTCTGGATAACCATGACATGGCTATTCTTAAATCCTATCCCAATGTGCTCCTCACATCCCATATGGCATTCTACACTGACGTTGCCGTAAGAGAGATGGTTGAGCACTGTGTCGAAGGAATTCTCGAGATGGATGAGGGAATTGATAATCCCTTTGAGATTAAATAAAACCTATATTTGCATGAATCTTAAGAAAAGGTTCGGGGATAGTCCCCGGACCTTTTATGTTAGAATATTCCCATGGCTGAAGAGTATGGGGAAAAGAGAATATGCTCAGACGAGGGTCCTGACAGAAGGACCTTTATTGCCATAGACTTAAAATCCTTCTATGCATCAGTCGAATGTGTCGAAAGAGGATTTGATCCTCTTAAAACAAATCTTGTTGTAGCAGATCCCACACGTACCGAGAAAACAATATGCCTTGCAGTATCGCCTTCTCTCAAATCCTACGGTGTATCCGGAAGAGCAAGGCTTTTTGAAGTTGTGCAAAGAGTCAGGGAGATCAACTCCGCAAGGAAGAGAGCAATCGGCGGCAAAGAATTCTCGGGAAAAAGTTCCTATGACCCCGATATCAAAAATGACCCGACGCTGGAACTGGGTTATGAAGTTGCACCTCCCCGCATGCGTTATTACATGGAATACAGCGCCAGAATCGTCAGCATATATTTAAGATACGTTGCTCCCGAAGATATGCATGTTTACTCCATCGATGAAGTCTTCATGGATGTAACACATTATCTGAAGACATATAAGATGACAGCCCATGAACTTGCCATGAAGATGGTTCGAGAAGTTTTATCTGAAACAGGTATCACCGCAACCGCAGGAATCGGCACCAATATGTTCCTGTGCAAGATCGCAATGGATATAGTTGCCAAGCACATGCCTGCGGATAAGGACGGCGTAAGAGTTGCGGAGCTTGATGAGAGGAAGTTCCGTCAGATCCTCTGGGATCATAGACCCCTTACGGACTTTTGGAGGATAGGACACGGAACAGCAAGAAAGCTTGAGAAGAACGGAATGTACACCCTGGGTGATGTGGCAAGATGCTCCGTCGGGGCCAAGGGTAATCACTACAGTGAAGATCTTCTGTATAAACTTTTCGGAATTAATGCGGAGCTTCTTATAGATCATGCCTGGGGATATGAGCCCTGCGAAATTGCGGATGTTAAAGACTATGTTCCTAAGAGCACTTCTATCTCCACAGGCCAGGTTCTTAAATGTCCCTACACTGCCGAGAAGGGACTTCTTATAGTTAAGGAGATGACAGAACTTCTTTCGCTTGACCTTGTTAAAAAAGGCCTTGTTACGGACCAGCTGGTTATCTATGTGGGATATGACATCGATAACTTTGCGGACAAAGAAAGGATGAAGGATTACAAGGGCGAGATCGTAAGGGATTACTACGGAAGACTTGTACCCGCACCGGCAGGCGGAAGTATGAATCTCGGTCATTACACCTCATCCACCAGAACACTGGTTCAGACTGCGGCGCAGCTTTATGAAGAGATCATAGACATGAAACTTCTCATAAGACGCGTCAATATAGTTGCAAACCACACTCTTCCCGAGGAAGAAGGTAAAAAAGAAAACGACAAGGCGGTGGAGTACGTCCAGCTCGATCTTTTTACCGATTATGAGGAAGAAACCAGGATCAGGGAGGAGAACAAAGAGGAAGAGGAGAAGGACAGAAGGCTTCAGGAAGCGGTGCTTAATATTCAGCAAAAATACGGTAAAAATGCTATACTAAAGGGCATGAATCTCGAGGAAGGCGCAATGACTGCAGAGAGGAACGGTCAGGTAGGAGGGCACAAAGCGTGAGTAAGGATTACAGTGACATTATTAATCTTCCGGTCCACGAGCCTGACCCTGTTAAACATCCCAGGATGAGCAGGCAGGCAAGGGCAGCGCAGTTTGCTCCCTTTGCGGCACTTACGGGATTTGAACAGGTGGTAGATGATGCCGCCGAGGATGTTATGAACAAAGTGATTAATGAGACGGTCTTTGAGGATATCGAAGACATCTGATTTCTTAAGAAGGAGATTACTGTTATGCCCACACCAAACGGTAGATCAAGAAATGTAACCGGTCCCGGAAAGGGAGTTGCCAGAAGAGGATCCGGCCTGGGAACAGGTCCCGTAGGTTCCGGAAGTTTCGGAGGAGGTTCCAATCATTCAAGCGGATCGGGCCTGGGAACGGAGCCAAGACCCGGTCAGGGACGCCCGAGCGGTCATTACGGAGCCCCCGGAAGATCCGGTGGAGGCGGATTTGGCGGAAACAGCAGATTCATAGCTGCCATCTGTTTTGTTTTACTCGTACTATTCAAGATAGCTTCCGCGTACAGCCATCAATCAACTAATCCCACTTCTTCGGAAATATTGCAGAATGCGGGAAACCTTCAGCCCACCAATCCTATCTCGGATCTGCTCAGCGGATGGTCTTCTCCTTATGCGGCGGCTTTAACCAACACTTCAAGTGACTGGGGCCCGGATAAGAATACCGGAGTTTTGGACAGATCTGTTTCTCCCGAGGCAAGAGAGAAATATACCACCATCCTCGGTGACGGGCAGGATGTAATTACCATAATGGTATATATGTGCGGAACCGACCTTGAATCAAAGGCGGGAATGGCATCAAACGATCTTGCGGAGATGGCTAAAGCAAATCTTTCTGATAACGTTAATGTCATCGTATATACCGGCGGATGCAAGAACTGGAAGAACAGTACCATATCTTCATCCGTAAATCAGATCTACAGAGTAATCGGTGGCGGTAAGATCGAGTGCCTTGAGGCTGATATGGGCACCGGAGCAATGACCGATCCCGCAACCCTTACAAGCTTCATCGATTATGCTGCCAAGAATTATCCCGCCAACAGAAACATGCTTATCTTCTGGGATCACGGCGGCGGATCTGTTTCCGGATACGGATATGATGAGAAGAATCCCACCGCGGGTTCAATGGATCTTGCGGAAATCGATTCCGCTCTTTCCAAGGCAGGACTTAAGTATGACTTCATCGGTTTTGATGCATGCCTCATGGCAACCGTTGAGACCGACCTTATGGCATGTGAGTATGCCGATTACCTGATCGGTTCCGAAGAGACCGAACCCGGTATCGGCTGGTATTACACAAACTGGCTCAATGAGCTTTCTAAGAATCCTTCAATGGAGACCATTGAAATCGGAAAGCTGATCATCGATGATTTCGTTGATACTTGTACCAAGCAGTGCAGAGGACAGAAGACCACTCTTTCCATCGTTGACCTGGCAGAACTTCAGGAGACCATCCCCGATGAGTTCAAGGCATTTTGCGTGGGCACTCAGGAGATGATCGCAGACGGTGAATACAAAGCCGTTGCCGATGCAAGAACCGGTTCAAGAGAATTTGCCACATCTTCAAGAATCGACCAGATCGACCTTGTGGATTTCGCACAGGGTATAGGAAGCGATGAAGGTAACGCGCTGGCTAAGGCGGTACTTTCCGCGGTCAAGTATAACCGTACTTCATCATCCATGACCAATGCATATGGCATTTCGATTTATTTTCCGTATAACAGTAAGTCGGCCAAAGTAACTCAGGCGATCAACACCTTCGATCGTTTGGGAATCGGAGACGAGTATTCGGATTGTATCAGGGAGTTTGCTTCACTTGAGGCTTCCGGACAGGCAGTCGTAAATCAGGGAAGCGCACCTGCAAATCCTCTTTCACTTTTGACGGGAGGATCCGCATCATCGGTATACGGTTCACTGCCTTCACTGTCTTCGGCATCCGATATGCTTACACTGATCTCATCACTTGCTTCTTCGGATCTTGGAAGCGGAAGAGCTATGTCAGATCAGGAGACTGCGGATTACATTGCCGCAAATCACTTCAATCCGTCGGTTCTTCACTGGATGAATGACACTACCAGAACTTATATCCCCATCACCACAGATCAGTGGGAGTATGTTAATTCCCTTGCGCTTGCAATGTATTACGATGACGGAGAGGGATATATCGATCTCGGACTCGATAACATCTTCCAGATAGATCCTCTCGGATACCTGGTTGCTGACGTAGACGGATCGTGGTTCTCGATTGACGATCAGCCCGTTGCCTTCTATGTAACCGATTCTTATATGGTAGGTGAAGAGCAGATAACCGTAGCCTACGTACCCGCTTTCTTAAACGGAGAGCAGGTTAAATTGGAGATAATTTTTGACGGACAGCACCCCGACGGATATATCGCAGGTGCACGCATCGATTACAAGGATACGGACAACGAGACCGAAGCAAGACTTATCGAGCTTCAGGCCGGCGATAAGATTGATTTTATCTGCGACTACTATACATATGACGGCGAGTATATAGACAGCTATTATCTCGGAGAGCAGCTTATCGTTAAGGACCCCGATGATATAAAACTCAGCTACACATATGTGGACGGTGACTATCTTGCAATGTACAAATTCACCGATATCTACGGCGGCGAATACTGGACTGAGGTAGTGCCCGAAGACTGATGACAGGAAGTTTTGCTTTCCTTGTTTAGCGCGATAAAGTATGTTAAAATTTTTTAGTACTGTACAACTCATAACGGAGGATTAATTAAGGTGAGTGCTTTTCAATTAACCTGTTGTTCCACAAGCGATCTTTCGCATGAATATTTTGAAAAAAGAAACATCGGAGTAATCTATTTCCATTTCGAGCTCGGCGGAAACGATTATCCCGATGATATGGGAAAAACCGTACCTCCCAAGGAACTTTTTAAGAGGATGATCGACGGTGAAGAGACCAAGACCAGCCAGGTAACCATGGGCGAGTACATCGAGTTTTTCGAGCCCATTTTAAAAGAAGGAAAGGACATCCTTCACATTGCATTCTCAAGCGGTCTTTCGGGATCATTTAATTCCGCAAGACTTGCCATGGAGGAGCTTGCTCCCAAGTATCCCGACAGAAAGATTTATGTAGTCGATTCACTTGCTGCTTCAACCGGACACGGACTTGTGGTCGATAAGGCAGCAGACCTTCGTGATGAAGGAAAGAGCATCGATGAAGTAAGGGACTGGGTGGAAGCCAACAAGAACAAGGCTCATCACTGGTTCTTCTCAACCGACCTTACCTTCTATATCAGAGGCGGAAGAGTCAGCAAGACCGCAGGTGCCATCGGTACCGTACTCGGCATTTGCCCCCTTCTTAATGTTAATGATGAAGGAAAGCTCATTCCCAGAGAGAAGATCAGAGGCAAGAAGAAAGTTACCAAGCGTATCGTAGAGATGATGGAAGCTCACGCTCAGGACGGACTCGATTATTCGGGCAAAGTATTCATCAGCAATTCCGATTGCTATGAGGATGCAAGAGCCGTTGCGGATCTTATCGAAGAGAAGTTCACCAAGATGGACGGCAAGGTACAGATCTATGATATCGGTGCCACCATCGGAAGCCATACCGGTCCCGGAACAGTTGCATTGTTCTTCTGGGGCGATGAGAGAGTAAGATAATTTCAGGAGCAAATCATTGCAGGGCAAAACATATTCTTTGAAAAAAGAGTACAGTGCAGGATCCCAGATGTGGTTTTCCACGGAAACCAAACTGGACAATAATATCCGCAAATGCAGTTGCGGAGTAATTGCCTTGCATGACCTTGCCCAGTACAAAGGATATATTAAGACGCCCAAAGGGCGTGACGAATATAAGGAGCAGATCCGTAAGATGCGAAAGGGCGGCATGTATGTCGTCCCGCGTCTCGGCATTGCTCCTTATTATTATCCCCTTTTGTGTAATCAATACCTGATCAGACACAAAGTGGGGTTAAGAGTCGGCTGGGGACATACGGCAAGAAACCAGCTTCGAAAGAAGGCGGCGGATATCAAAAAACTTCTTGAAGACGATTATCCCGTTATCTTCGCAGCAGGCCCCCGTTATCCTTTTATTTTCAAAAATAAAACGATCCCCCTTTACACCGCAGACAGGTCGAAAGCTATTAAGACGGTTAAATCTCATTACATGACCGTGCTTGCGGTTATAGAAGATGGCGATGACATATGGCTCAAAGTCGCTTCCTGGGGAGATATCTATTGCATCAAGCTTAAGGATATGGTCGATTATTCGAAGTATGCATATCCTTTTACTACAAGGTTCTACAAAATCTATGAGAAAAAAAGGAGGAAATCAAATGGCAGTTGATACCAGAAAAGTAGCTCTTATAGGTTGTGGTTTTGTAGGAAGTGCTTCGGCGTTTGCGATTATGCAGAGCGGTCTGTTTTCCGAGATGGTTCTTATCGATGCAAATACCGACAAGGCAGAAGGTGAAGCACTCGACATAGCACACGGACTTTCATATGCAAAGCCCATGCAGATCTATGCCGGCAAATACGAAGACATCGCAGATGCTGCGATCATAGTTATCTCCGCAGGCGCTAATCAGAAGCCCGGAGAGACAAGACTCGATCTTGTCAAAAAGAATATTTCTATTTTCAGATCGATCATGGGAGAACTTAATCGCGTAAAGGTTGAGGGTATCCTTCTTATCGTTGCAAATCCCGTTGATATCTTAACTGCTGCGGCTCAGAAACTTTCGGGTCTTCCCGAGAACAGAGTATTCGGATCCGGTACCGTTCTTGATACCGCAAGATTTAAATATCTCCTCGGTGAGCATCTCGATGTAGATGCAAGAAACGTACACGCATTCATCCTCGGTGAGCACGGAGACAGTGAGATTGCTGTTTGGTCCAGTGCCAATATCTCCGGTATTCCCGTAAACGAATTCTGTGAGCTTAAGGGTCATTACGATCATGAAAAGGCTATGAAAGAAATCGCAGACAACGTTAAGAATGCGGCTTATGAGATCATTCAGAAGAAACAGGCTACATATTACGGCATCGCCATGAGCGTCAGAAGAATCTGCGAAGCCGTTATAAGGGATGAGAAATCGATCCTTCCCGTTTCGCGTATGCTCCACGGAGAGTACGGTTTGGACGGAATGGCTCTTTCACTTCCCGCTATAGTCGGAAGAGGCGGCGTTGAGGCTCCCGTTCCCGCCAAACTTTCCGATGAGGAACTTGCAGCACTCAGAAAATCGGGAGAGACACTTAAGGCAATTTTGGACGAGAATCTTTGAGCGGAGGGTAGTTTTACATGGCATTGTCACAGATCTGTATTTTGGCGGTAATCATTCTTTATCTTCTTTTTGTACTGTTCGTGGGAATCAAGTTTTCCAAGACGAATAAGACAACCGAGGATTATTATCTCGGTGGAAGAAAACTCGGGCCCCTTGTAACAGCGATGAGTGCGGAAGCGTCCGACATGAGTTCCTGGCTTCTTCTTGGAATTCCCGGACTTGCATATGCTTCCGGTCTTGCGGATCCTTTCTGGACTTCACTGGGACTTGCAATCGGAACATATTTTAACTGGCTCATTGTTGCAAAGAAGCTTAGAAGATACAGCCAGATCAACAACTCGGCGACAATCCCCGCTTTCTTTTCCAACAGATTCGGTGATGATAAGAATATCCTGTCACTGATCTCGGCACTTGTTATCATCATCTTCTTCGTACCTTATACCGCCAGCGGCTTCTCAGCTTGCGGAAAGCTCTTCAACTCACTCTTCGGAGTTGATTACATGGTTGCAATGATCATCTTCGCACTTGTAATCATTGCATACACCACTCTCGGCGGATTCCTTGCGGCATCCACCACAGACCTTATTCAGAGCATCATCATGACCATCGCACTTGCTACGATCCTTTTCTACGGAGCTTCGCAGGCAGGCGGATGGGGCGCTGTTTTCGATAATGCAAAGAGCTTTGCCGGATACCTTGATTTCAACCATATGGTTTCAGGTGATGGGGTAGCTCCTTACAACCTTCTTACCAAGATCTCCACAATGGCTTGGGGACTCGGATATTTCGGAATGCCCCATATTCTCCTCAGATTCATGGCAATCGAGAAGGAAGAGAAGCTTTCACTTTCCAGAAGGATTGCAAGCATCTGGGTTGTAATCGCAATGTTTACCGCGATCATCATCGGATTTATCGCAAGAGCAATGAGTGCTAACGGCGCTATCGAAGTCCTTGACGATCCCGAGACCGCAATTATCAAGATTTCAGAACTTCTTTCATCCCACGGAGTATTCACCGCATGCGTTGCCGGACTTATCCTTGCGGGAATCCTGGCAGCTACCATGTCCACAGCAGATTCACAGCTTCTTGCGGCAGCATCCAGTGCTTCGGATGACATTTACGGTAAGTTCTTTGCAAAGGGTCAGGATAACAAGAAGAACATGCTTATCGCAAGAATCGCCGTTGTTGTTATGTCGGTAATCGCTCTTTTCATTGCAGCGGACCCCGACAGTTCTGTTTTCCAGATCGTATCCTTCGCATGGGCAGGCTTCGGAGCTGCTTTCGGACCTCTTATGATTCTCGCTCTGTTTTGGAAGAGAACCAATAAGTACGGTGCACTTGCCGGAATGATCAGCGGAGGCGTCATGATCTTCGTATGGAAGTTCCTGGTTAAGCCCATTGGCGGAGTATTCGGAATATACGAGCTTTTCCCCGGATTTATCGTATCCCTCATCTTTATCGTGGTTGTCAGCCTCATGACCCCCGCTCCCGAGGGCAAAATTATCGAAGATTTCGAGAAGGCATCGGAAAATTGACGAATTCGGCACTTGTGTATTCATTTCTTTAAATTTATACTGTATACATAGCGTTATAAGTAAGGGTAAGAATAAATCGGTTTTATTTCTTACCCTTCTTTTATCTCAAAAAGAGAGGTGCTTTAAGTGGAGAAGAAAACAAATAAAGTTACGTTTTTACGCTCAAGCATCACCAAGACCGTAGCTGCGGTTGCACTTACATTTGCAATATCCGGTCTTATCATTTCTGCCATGGCCATTGAAAATGCGGAAGATACCATGGTTGATGCTTACAAAAAGTACACCCAAAATGTCGCACAGGCGGCTGCCAGTGGTATAGACGCTCTTTGCCAGGAGGGTACGGGAGATGTACAGGCGGGCATTGAGATAGAAAATGCCATGGTGGATTTCCTAAAAAGCGATCCCGAAGGTAACAGACAGGTTCTTAATGAATATTTCGGCGGAGTTCTCGGAGATATCGAGCTTACCGGCGTTGAAGGTTCGTATGCATATTTTGTCAGTGCGGACGGAATGATGGTCTACCACTCAAGCGCGGACAAAATAGGAAATCCGGTTGAAAATGCAGCTGTAAAGGGTATTACAGACAGATTGGCAGCAGGCGAAAAGCCCTCTGCAATCGGTGACGGATCTGTTGTTTACGAATATAAAGGATCTGATAAGTTCGCAGGATACGCTTTCACAAACGGCGGAAATATTGTTGTGGTAACCGGTGATTACGATCTTGTAATGGCACCCATGAGGGCGCTAAGGATTCTTCTTACCGTAACTGCTACGATCCTTCTTATCGTTACCATAGTTGCGTTCTATATCATTATCTCCATGATGCTGAAGCCGGTAGGAACGCTTGTTGAGATAATCGATGATACAGCACGATTCGATCTCAGACATAATCCCAAGTCAAATGCCGTATGCAAGAGACAAGACGAGTTCGGACTTATCGGTAATTCCGTAAGGGAAATGAGAAACAGCCTCAGGGATATCGTAAGCAAGATCGAGCATAATTCCGAAGAAATCGAGGCCAATGTAAACGATCTTAATGAGACTGCAAATGTCGTAAATACCATGTGTACCGACAACTCGGCTACCACAGAGCAGCTTGCAGCATCAATGCAGGAGTGCTCTGCTTCTTCCGAGAGCATCAACAACGATATCATGGGAATCCAGAATTCAGCTCACCAGATCGAGATGCAGGCAAATGACGGAAGCACTGTATCCGATGAGATCATGGAGAGAGCAACGAATCTTAAGAGGACGACAGAGAGAGCATCCCGTACCACCAAGGAAAAATACGGTGATGTTAAGGTTATGGCGGATGCAGCTATAGAGAATTCAAAAGCGGCAGAGAAGATAAACGAACTGACCAATACCATTATGGCAATTTCCTCCCAGACCTCACTCCTTGCGCTTAATGCATCCATCGAAGCTGCAAGAGCGGGTGAAGCCGGAAGAGGATTTGCAGTTGTTGCTACCGAAATAGGAAATCTCGCAGGACAAACTTCATCAGCTGTTTCCAATATCAACGGAATAGTTGACGAGGTTAACTCCGCTATCAGCCAGATGCAGGAATGCCTGACCGAGATGGGTGAATTCATAGAAAACACCGTTCTTAAAGATTATGAGAATTTCAGCAAGGTCGGAGACCAGTATCAGGACGATGCAGATGTTTTCAAGGACAGCATGTCCAGCATTAAAAACAGCGTGGATGAACTGACCGAGATAATCGGAGATATCGTAGGTGCGATCGGATCCATTAATACAGCGATCGGAGAATCCGCAAACGGCGTACAGGATATTGCAGGTAAGACGACCGATATCGTTCAAGGTATGAGCGATACGGAAATCATGGTCTCCCAGTGTCACGATTGTGTAGACAGACTTGAAGAAGTTATTAAGAAATTCGTGTTGGATTAAGAGCAGTAAGGCACTATGATCTCATATACTTTTATGATTCTTCTCAGCATCTTTATGATGCTGTATGTGGTAAGTATATATTCGATCAGACGCAAGGATAATCCTTATAAGGGATTTATCCTGTGCCTTCTTGTGAGCAGTTTCGTTCCTTTTATAGCTGACGGTACCGTTACAATGACAAGGCATGAAGAGGTTGCTGAAGTCGGATATGCCTTCTTTTACATCGGAATGGACATAATGCTTTTTTTCCTCCTCAGGTTTGTTTTGGTCTATTGCGAGCTTAGGCACAGATTCATGTGGTATGTATGGGTATTCCGCATTGTGACGACCCTTGATATTGTTTCGATACTGTGCAATTTCAGATTCCATCACGTATATACCGTTATCACCATAATTCCTGAACCTAAAGCGACAAGCGAGTTTGATGCGATCACTTCCGGAACGACCTGGTTTTCCGACAGAATTTACTACGGAGTGCGCGGCGGTTCATATTACTATGTACACGGGGTGCTGGTAATACTTGCGGTACTTATCGGTGTGTCTATCCTTTTATGGAAAGCAAGCAGAAATGCTGCTATCTACTGGATAAGGTATTTCCTGATTGCAGTATCTTTGATGGTATCTGCCCTTTGGACAGTAAGTGTAATGATATCCGAATCACCCGTGGATGTATCCCTTATCGGTTATGCTATAACGGGACTGCTGATCATATTTTTCACTTTCTATTACAAACCGGCGACTCTTATCAATAATCTGTTATCCGCATCGATAAGATCTTCCGATAACGGGATCGTTCTTTTTGACAACACTAAGAAGGTGGTATTCTTAAACCAGAGTTTTGCCGAGATGTTTAATATATCTGTCGATGACAGCAAAGCTGCGGGTGAGATATTTAAAGAGCTTGTGGGTAAAGCTGAGTTTTCAGGTGGTTCATACAGATTCGTTCGCAGAATCACTCAGGAGAAAACAGGAATTGATATCATCTACGAGGTCGAGGTATCCGACGTTTACGACATCAGACATGAATACTGCGGGTTCTATGTCAAGGTTAATGACAGGACGGATGAGGAAGTAGAACTCGAAAAAGAAAGATTCCTCGCAAGCCATGATTCGCTTACGGGACTTTACAATACATCGGCACTTTACAGACTTACTGATGAGAAGCTGGCCGAAAGAGGCGATACGGAGTATATTGCCGT
Organism: uncultured Lachnospiraceae bacterium; assembly: GCA_902794095.1. Taxonomy (GTDB): domain Bacteria; phylum Bacillota; class Clostridia; order Lachnospirales; family Lachnospiraceae; genus AC2028. The sequence continues at coordinate 91,083 of CADBFZ010000005.1, forward strand.
AGTATCCAATATCAGCGGATTCAAGGCCATTAATGACGTATTCGGAACGGAACAGGCTGATGAACTTCTGAAACAGATAGCCGTTAAACTGACCGAGATCACGGGATCTGAGGATCTGGTCGGACGAATCACCGCAGACAGATTCGGTGTATTTATCAAACAGGAGGATTTCGATCCTGCACGTTTTACAAGCCTGTGCAAATCCCTTTATATGGACAAGGGTGATTACAAGTATCCCGTAACCATGCACATCGGTGTATGCCGTTCGGGAAGCGGAGAGATCACATCACAGACTGTTTATGACAGGGCATTTTTTGCGATAGACGGAATCAAAAATGATATGCAGCGCGTTATGGCATATTATGATGAATCCGTTCGTGAATCAATTGTCTGGGAACAGATGATAACTGGAAACATCCATGATGCCATTAAGGACGGCGACATCATTCCATACATACAGGCGCAGGTCGTTAATGACGAGGTTAAGGGCGGAGAGGCTCTTGTCAGATGGAATCATAAAAAGCACGGACTCCTTCCTCCCGGAAGATTCCTGAATATACTGGAGAAGACGGGACTTATAGTCGATGTTGACAGGTATATGTGGGAAAGCGCATGTAAGATACTGGGAAGATGGGATAATGAAGGCCATGACGATATGTATCTGTCCGTTAACATATCGCCTAAGGATTTCTATTTTACCGATGTGTATGGGGATATTACCGGGTACGTCGGAAAATACGGTATCAGGCCCGAGCAGTTAAGGCTTGAGATAACCGAGACTGCCATGCTTAATAACGAGGACTCGGTTCTTGATACCATCAAGGCACTGAGAAGAGACGGTTTCATAGTTGAGATGGATGACTTCGGAAGCGGATACTCATCGCTTAATACGCTGAAGAATCTTCCGGTTGATGCCATTAAGGTTGATATGCTCTTCCTGAGAAACATAACCGATGCGGACACATATCTTAAGTCCAAGATCATACTGTCCAACGTAATCAATATGGGACTTGAGATGGGCCTGGGAGTAATTACGGAAGGTGTCGAAAACGAAGAACAAAAAGAGTTCTTGGAAGACTGCGGTTGCCGAAATTTCCAGGGTTATTACTTCTCCAAGCCGGTTCCTGTTGAAGAGTTTGAAGATAAGTTTATGGGTGGAAAAGAATGAGAATAGGTCCTGTTTCCGGTTATTCCGGATTCCAATCATATATAAAGCCCCTTAGCTATTCCGTGGATAATACATCCGATTCATCCGCGGGATATTCCGAGAGTGTAAAGAGAAATGCCGATAAGTATGCAGTTGGAGCAACACGCCCCGTAATGTATGCGGATTCGGAGGTTGTAAGCTCGGGTCCTCAGAAAGGGTCAATGAAAGCCCGTGAGATAGAGCAGGCGTTTAACAAGATTGCCAGCGATCATTACGGTGAGACGGTGTTATACGGACCGAAGGGTGAAGCTTTCGGATATGAGGCCGAGGGCAGGATTTTTGATGTGTTTACATGATATAATTTAGGGAGTGCCGGGGGCACTCCCTTTTTGCATATGGAAGAGAGATTATCTGATAAAGAAAATACGGAGAAGATCAAAACTCTGGCGGAGCGCGTTCTTGCACTTGCCAGGGATGAGATACTTATGTCCTTCAGGTTCCTGTCGAGAAGCATGATGGAACTTAAGTGCGAACCCCGCTTCGGGATAGAAGGTGTAATGAGTGATATGGGACGTATGTATTACGATCCCGTATTTATACTTAAGGCAACATCACATGATTTCAAATATCCTGCCAGGATACTTTTTCATGTGCTCTTGCATCATATATTCTCCCATCCCTTTGCGGGTAAGAAGACGGACATGGTGCTCTGGGATCTTGCATGTGACATCGCTGTGGAAAACGTCATAGCAGAACTGTCCGAGCCGTGCATAACTCTGGATTCTGATCTGTCCACGGCAGGTATGCTGAAAGTTTTAAGGGAAGACATAGGACCCCTTTCTGCGGAGAAGATATATAAGTACTTTAGGAAAAATCCCATGACCACTTCCAGAGTGCTGGAATACGAAAGAGCATTTAAGAAGGACTCACATGACCTTTGGCATGCGGAGAACTCCGAAACTGAGATGGTCATTTCCGAGGAAGAGTGGAAGAAGATTTCAAGACAGGTTCTTGCAGAGATCAAGAACTTCTCGGAAAGTAAAACAACCGGCGAAGCACTTGAAAGAAACCTTGCCGAGGGTGCTGCAGTAAAATTCGATTATTCGAAAGTGCTTGAACATTTCCTGGTATCGGGCGAAACCAACAGGTTAAGCGATGAAGAATTCGATTATATCTATTACGTCTACGGTCTTGAAGAATATGACGGAATGCCCTTTATCGAACCGCTTGAATACAGGGATGAAAAAAGGATAAGGGACTTTGTCATCGCAATAGATACATCTGCTTCAACCAGCGGTGAGATAGTAAGGAAGTTTATAAGACAGACATTCGATCTTCTTAAAAATTCCGAAAGCTTCTTCAGGAAGATCAACGTTCATATCATTCAGTGCGACAGTGATGTTAAGACGGATGATAAGATAACGGATTCGGAAGCGCTTGATTCGTACCTGAAAGATATGCAGATAGTCGGAGGCGGTGCGACGGATTTCAGACCGGTATTTTCATACGTGGAGGAATTGAAAGAAAACCACGAATTCGACGATCTGAAAGGTATAATTTATTTTACCGACGGATACGGTATATATCCGGAGAAGAAACCTGACGAAGATGTCATATTTGCATTTTTGAATAATGATACCGCAAGGCCGGATCCGCCGGCGTGGAGTACCAAAGTAATAATAGAGGAGGATGAACTCGGATGAATATATCCCGCGCAAAACAGGTCATTAAAGACACTGTATCCTTATATCTCAAGAAAGATGATGACGGAGATTATCATATTCCCATATCCAGGCAGCGCCCTATTTTCATGGTGGGTGCACCGGGTATCGGTAAGACTGCCATAATGGAGCAGATTGCATCCGAGCTGGGGATTGCTCTGGTGTCCTACTCCATGACTCATCATACAAGACAGTCCGCCCTGGGACTTCCCTATATCACCAAGAAGGAATTCGGCGGTAAGGAATATTCCGTAACGGAGTATACCATGAGTGAGATCATCGCTTCCGTTTATGACGCGATAGAAGAGAGCGGGATCAGCGAAGGTATTCTTTTCCTGGACGAGATAAATTGCGTATCCGAGACGCTGGGACCTTCCATGCTTCAGTTCTTGCAGTATAAGACCTTCGGGCGTCACGCAGTTCCCGAAGGATGGATAATCGTAACCGCAGGAAACCCTCCCGAGTACAACAGATCCGTAAGGGAATTCGACGTTGCAACTTTGGACAGACTCAAAGTTATATCCGTTGAACCGGACCTTAAAGTATGGCGCGAATATGCATCCGGCAGAAACATCCACGGTGCAGTCATGGGATATCTTGAGGTTAAGAAGGATGACTTCTATGTAATGGAAATGTCTCCCGAAGGAAGAGCCTATGTCACCGCAAGAGGCTGGGAAGACCTGTCCGATATGCTGCTTTTATGCGATGAGGAAGAGATTGAAACTGACGAATCCCTTATCAGTCAGTATTTAAGATGCGACAGGGTTGCGAAGGATTTTGCCGCATACCTTGATATGTATAAGAAGTATAAGAAGGATTACCGCATAGCTGATATTCTCGCAGGAAATCCTCCTCCACAGGTTTTCGCAAGAGCTTCGGAAGCGGGATTTGATGAGAAGTTATCCGTACTGGGGATGCTTCTTGATGCGGTTAATGCCGACATGAGAAGTGTAATGGAAAAGGCGGACATGATCTCTTCCGTAACTCCCGTTCTTCGCGCTGTGAAAAATAAAGCGGGCGAAGGCGCAGGATTTGAAGATGCCATATCCGTGCTTAAAGCGGCTGCGGATGCTGCGGCTAAGAGACTTCATGATCTTAAGGCTGCGGGAGCACTCAGTGATCAGGACAGGAAGAAACTTAAAGGCAGTGCTGCTTTGTATGATGATATGATCCGTGCATGTAATGCTGCAGCATGTGCAGACGGAAATGCGGTATTTACCGTTGCGTCCGGAATATATGAGAAGAAGGTTCACACCCTTAAGACTGAGTCCGATAACACGGGTGCAAAGCTTTCCAACATGATCGCATTTGTCAGGGAAGCATATGACGGAGGAAACGAACCTGTAATCCTCGCAGCAAGACTTACTTCCGATCCCTGGTCTTCGAGATTTATCGGAACCTTCGGAAGCAGCGATTACGAATCTCTTTCCAAGGACATGGAACTTTCGGAGAGAGGTAACGATCTTAAAGAGCAGATCCTAAAACTTGATCTGTAATGATTTCTAATGCGTAGGTGAATGATTTGGAGAAAGAAGTAGTTTATCCCGAAGGAAGTCTGGTGTTTGATGAGAAAGGCGGAGAGTTGGCACTTAGCAGAGTTCTCGGCAATTTCTCCGTGCTTACCGTTCCCGATAAAACAGAAGACGGACAGGCTGTTACATCAGTGCTGAAGAAGGCTTTTCTGGGAAAGCGCACTGTCAGAAAAATAATACTTCCCGATTCGGTAAAGTCCGTGGGTGATTTTTGCTTTGCCCACTGCGTGAATTTAACGGAAGTGGTTATGCCTGCGTGCAGTTGCGGTGAGGGAATCTTTACGGGATGCAAAGCGCTTCAGAAGATTACACTTCCGGGAATGAGCGAGGATATGACGGTGCTTATTGCAGGTGCGGTGAGAAACGGAGCGCCACAGCATCTGACCGATATCGAGAAGATAAGCGATGACTTTCTTGCAAAGTGGGATGCGTGGGCAATCTCTGTTTTGGATGCTCCTGATGATGAGGGATTCCTAAACCAGATCCTGTGCGGTGAGGAAGATTACGGAAGTTCGGACAAGGGGGCGTATGAAAGTTCCAGACGCGTGCTTAAGGCATCACTTTCCATGCTGAGACTTTTATATCCCGAGAGTCTGACCGATAAAGCATCGAAGATATTTACGGATTACATCTATGAACACAGGAAAGGTGCGGATGCGGGAAGCGAGAGCTGGATCGCGGTAAGGGACGTTTATCCCGACAAGAGGCATTTCGATCTTTTGTCCAAGCTGGGTTGCGTAGACGATACAAACAGGGATATGATGATCAGAGAATTGGGTGACGATAAGCAGGAACTTAAGAGTCTGCTTGTTAAAAGCTCGGGAGAAGAAGCTTCCGACCGATTTTTCTCGTCACTGGAAATTTAGCATTAATGAAACTTTTCAAAAAAGCAGATCACATAAGAATATATGGATTCTTGACCGGAGCGGTGTGTGTACTTGCCGCTCTTATTTTGCTTTTGTTAAGTTATTATTCCGTGACCGGAACATGGCTCGAAAGAGGATACATGGGACTTGAATCCGTCTTTATGCAGGACGGTCCCGCAAAGCAAATCCTTATGGTAGCTGCACTTGTAATTGCAGCGCTCATAGGAAATTTTATATGGAAGAAGCTATTTTCCAAATGTGAAAATAAAGCGGCATTTGCGGTGCTGATCTTAACATCCGCCGCAATGCTTCTTGCGGGCACAAAGTTTCTCATGCACCATCCCTATTATCCCATAGGAGATCAGGTAAATACATTCTTCGGCGGAGTGTATGCCGCAAGGGAAGGATATTCGCAGCAGTATCTGATGTTTAAACCGGGCGGATACTTCGGAATCTATCCTCAGCAAAAAGGTCTGGCTTTCTTTTACATGATCCTTTACAAGGTATTCGGAAATGACCTTCTTGCTGTCATGAGACTTCTTCATCTTGTCTATCCGCAGGTGATTCTTTTTGTGGGCTTTGGTGCTTTGCGTAAAGAGAAGATGCCTGCATTTGCAAGAGTTATCTTCTGCGTGCTTGTTTTAACATGCATTCCGCTTTATCTCTATATTCCGTATATGTACGGAGATCTTCCCTCCACCTCGTTTTCTTTTTGCTGTATGTACTTTACGGCAGCGTTCCTTGAAAGAGGGCAGATTCGCTACGTATTTCCGCTTTGCATCTTTGCTGCGCTTGCGGTGCTTGTTAGGATGCAGATATGGATCTTTATCATCGCAATGGTCATCACTCTTTGCCTTGAAGCGATAAGACGTAAGAAGGTAAGGATGATCCTTGCTTCGGTATGCGTGGTTGTGAGCGTGCTTTTAGCTACGTCCTCCGTTCAGAAATATTATGATTCGGTTTCGGGTTACGGACATGTCGAAGGTGTGCCCTCGCTTTGCTGGGTTGCCATGGGACTTCAGATGTCCGGAAATAATCCCGGCGTTTATAACAGATACAATCAGGGAACCTTTGAAAGCAACGGCTTTGATCCTGATAAGACAGCGCTTATCGCCAAGGAAGACATCAGGAATTCGATTGCCGAGATGAAGGCGAGCCGTGATTATACGGTTTCGTTTTTTGCATTAAAGCTCAGGCAGGAATGGACCGAGCCTGATTTCTCCGGGTATTTCGAAACCGGCGGATTCTGGGATTATAAATCCGGAACTCTTGAGTGTGAGACGCCGGCATGGCTTGCAAGCCTTTATTCCGGTGCATTATGCATTAAAGCGATTCAGGCGATGAATTATTATCAGTCCCTGGTTTATGTGATGTGTGCAGCCTTGGTGCTTATATATCTGCTTGGCAGAAGAAAAGATAAGTCCCCTGTTTCCGTCATGTCCCTTATCTACCTGATCGGAGGCTTTCTGTTCTTCCTTGTCTGGGAAAACAAGAGCAGATATATACTTCCTTTCTTCATTTGCCTTGTTTGGTGTGTTCCCATAGCCTTCTGCGAGGTCCTCAATCTCCTTTCGAGAACAAAAATATCCTTCAAAAGATAAAAATATTAATAATTTCTTAAGAATTGCACAAAACTAATTCTTAAGATTTGATTAATATTTTTTAAAATAACTATTGTTCTTTTGCATTTTTAGTCATAGAATCAATATTGAGGGGTCATGAATTACATAAATTTATGAGGATTATGAGGAGAGGGAATAATTATGGAGGACAACAAAGGCTTTTCAATGGTAGAACTGATAATAGTCATAGCCATAATGGCTGCTTTGATTGCTATTCTTGCACCTCAGTTCATCAAGTATGTTGAACAGTCCAGGCGTTCGAGAGATATTCAAAATGCGGACCAGCTCAGAGAAACATTTTTAGCAGACATTGCTGAAGGCAAGATTACCGATGCGGATACTGTAGTCGTTATGAACGCAGAGCCCAAACTTCCCAGTGCTCTGAATGACATTCCCTATATTCAAGGCAAACCCGGTACACCCGGCAATACCTTTACAGTTACTTATGACGCTGCAACCAACACGGTTCAGGTATGCCCGACGGGTACCACATTTGATCTGACAACCGAAGCAGGTATATCCGCTTACAAAGCGGCTTAATATCTTGGAAGAAAACCCTATATGAAGATACCCGGGTAGAAATACCCGGGTGTTTTCATGAATTTTAAGATATTAAGTTCATTAAGTAATAAATGTGTTATCATCTTGTAAGTGGACGTTAGAAGAATAATAGGAGAAAAATCATGAATATCGAAGAAGCAAAAGCTAAACTTGAAAAATACGGACAGATGCAGGTTCTTAAGTATTACGATGAGCTTGACGATGCGCAGAAAAAAGCGCTGCTTGCTCAGATAGATGCAACAGATATGAGCATTCAGGCTAATTGTAAGAATCAGGAAGAACTTGCCAAGAGAGGAGTTATCTCTCCCCTTGACTGCATGGAACTTCCCGAGATCAAAGAGCATGAAAAAGAGTACGAGGCTATCGGTCTTGATGCAATCAAGCAGGGCAAGGTTGCCGCACTCCTTCTTGCAGGCGGAATGGGAACCAGACTCGGCAGTGACAATCCCAAGGGAATGTACAATGTCGGAAAGACCAGAGAGCTTTATATTTTCGAATGTCTTATCAATAATCTTAAGGAAGTTACAGACAAAGCCGGTGCTTTCGTACATATCTATGTAATGACTTCCGAGAAAAACAACGATACCACCATCGCTTTCTTTAAAGAAAAGAATTATTTCGGATATCCCGAAGATCATATTCACTTCTTCATGCAGGCAATGGCTGCAGCTACCGATTACGAAGGCAAGATCTATCTTGAGGAAAAGGGACGCATGGCAACATCTCCCAACGGTAACGGCGGATGGTTCGTAAGCCTTGTAAATGCAGGACTCCTCGATCATGTACATGCAAACGGAATCGAGTGGTTCAACGTATTTGCTGTTGATAATGTTCTTCAGAGAATTGCAGATCCCGTATTCGTAGGAGCTACCATCGCCAAGAAGTGCACCGTAGGTGCAAAGGTTGTAAGAAAGGCCGCTCCCGATGAGAAGGTAGGAGTTATCTGCCTTGAAGACGGAAGACCTTCCATCGTAGAGTACTACGATCTTACCGAAGATCTTATGAATGCCAAGAATGATAAGGGTGATCCCGCATACAATTTCGGAGTTATCCTTAATTACCTCTTCAGCACCGAGCAGCTTGAGAGAATCTTAAACGGAGAACTTCCTCTTCACATCGTTGAGAAGAAGATTCCCTGCCTTGATGAGAACGGAAATCTTTTCAAGCCCGAATCACCTAACGGATATAAGTATGAGAACCTTGTTCTCGATATGATCCATCAGTGCGACAGCTGTCTTCCTTTCGAAGTTGAAAGAGAAAGAGAGTTTGCTCCCATTAAAAACAAGACCGGTGTTGACTCCGTTGAGAGTGCACAGGCACTTCTTGAGAAGAACGGGGTTGTACTTTAATAATCTGCCCTCTCTGCCCCTGGGGAAGACTGTAGGATGAGATTGCAGATTATTAAAAGGAGGTTTTTATGAGCAAGATACTTGTTACCGGCGGTGCCGGATTTATCGGAAGCCACACTGTTGTAGAGCTTCAAAACAGCGGAAGGGAAGTTGTCATTCTTGATAACCTGTCTAACGCAAGCGAGAAGGTTCTCGGAAGGATCGAAGCTATAACCGGTAAGAAGCCTGTTTTTTATAAGGCTGATATCAGAGACAGAGAGGCGCTTGACGATATCTTTTCAAAAGAAGACATCAGCTGTGTGATTCATTTTGCCGGACTTAAGGCAGTCGGAGAATCCGTTGCAAAGCCCTGGGAATATTATGACAATAACATCACCGGTACTCTTACCCTTGTTGATGTTATGAGAAAGCACGGATGCAAGAATATCATTTTCTCATCCAGTGCCACCGTATACGGAAATCCCGCATTCGTTCCCATCACCGAAGAGTGTCCCAAGGGACAGTGCACCAATCCCTACGGCTGGACCAAGTCCATGCTGGAGCAGATCCTTTCCGACATTCAGAATGCGGATAAGGAGTGGAATGTAATTCTTCTCAGATATTTCAATCCCATCGGAGCTCATAAGTCGGGAACCATGGGCGAGAATCCCAATGGTATCCCCAACAACCTGATGCCTTATATCACCCAGGTTGCCGTAGGCAAGCTTAAGGAACTCGGTGTATTCGGTAATGACTATGATACTCACGACGGAACCGGAGTAAGAGATTATATCCACGTCGTAGACCTTGCAATCGGACATGTTAAGGCAATAGATAAGATCGAAGAAAAGTGCGGACTTAAGATCTACAATCTCGGAACCGGACAGGGATACAGCGTTCTTGATATCGTTAAAAATTTCGAGGAAGCTAACGGAGTCAAGATCCCCTATTCGATCAAGGAAAGAAGACCCGGAGATATCGCAGAGTGCTATGCGGATGCTTCACTTGCCAAGAAAGAACTCGGATGGACAGCTCAGTACGGAATCCGTGAGATGTGCGAAGATTCCTGGAGATGGCAGAAGAACAATCCTAACGGGTACGACGAATGATGCCGGGTATCAAAGCTGCTTTAATAGCTTATCTGCCGGTTAATCTCATAGTATTTGCCATGTACGGGATCGATAAGGCCAAGGCGGTCAGAAACGAATGGAGAATACCTGAGAAAACCCTGATAGGACTTGCGGTGCTCGGAGCACCCGGTGCACTGCTTGCAATGTTTGCATTCAGACATAAGATAAGAAAACCCAAGTTTTACATAGGGGTTCCGCTTATACTTATTGCCGAAGTAATCGTTTTATTTTTCATATATACAAAAACAGCCGGATGATTATCATCCGGCTTTGTTTAATATGTGGAATCTTCTTCGATGACCTGGATCTCCAGATAGTCGAAGGGAACCTCTTCTATGAAAGATCCGCTGCGAAACCTTGTCTTGGCGGTTCTCTTGAAATCCTTGATATTATTGTCCAGCCATATGGGCACGGCAAGGTCCAGGGCGGTACAGGCTTTTTCGAGCGAATTAAAGACCTTGTGGGTTCTGGTATCCGCTGTATCGTCTTCAATGACGATGTCTCTAAGCATATGGGTTTCTTTAAATTCTCTGACCCAGAGTCTGAACATTCTTTTCACCGTAAATGACCGAAATGGTAATTAACTACACATACGCGCTTTAGTGTGTTAAAATAACTACGTATGCGCATTGAAGAAACTATACACTGGTGATTATATTTGAAAGACCGGAAATAAGCAATGGATAATGATATCAATGAAATAGCACAGGGAGACGGTATTGAGACATGGCAGGAAGTCATGCTCGTTTATAATGCCGCCATGAGACAGGTTCAGACCAAGATAGAGATTCTCAATGAGGAGTTCCAGCATATACATCAGTATAACCCCATTGAGCATATTAAGTGCAGGATGAAGACGCCCGAGAGCATCGTAAAGAAGCTAAAGCGCCATAATCTTGATTCGACCATTGAGAACATGGTCAATAATGTTAACGATATTGCAGGAGTAAGAATCATCTGTTCATTCTCATCCGACATTTATCGTATTGCGGATATGATTGAGCACCAGCAGGATATTAAGATACTGACGGTTAAGGACTATATCACCTTCCCCAAGGCCAGCGGATACAAGAGCTATCACATGATAGTAACCGTTCCCGTATACCTCTCCAACAGGGTTGTTGATACCAAGGTTGAGATTCAGATTCGTACTGTTGCCATGGACTTCTGGGCAAGTCTGGAGCACAAGATTCACTACAAGTTCGAAGGCGATGCTCCTCAGCACATCAAAGATGAGCTTGTTGAGTGCGCACATCTTGTTTCGGATCTTGATGAGAAGATGCTCAGCCTCAATGATGAGATCATTAAGCTCAGCGGCATAACCGGTCATCCGGAAGACTTGTTCTGAGAATAAAAAAACTCCCCATAAAATGAGGAGTGCCCGGAAACCTTTCGGCTCCCGGGCTATTATGAAAAAATGATCGATTTCTTCTTTCGTCTGCTTACAAGGTAATTATAGTAATGTTTTATGAATAAAATATGAACGTGCTGTAAAGAATCGGTAAATGTTTACAGTTATCGGCAATTATCAGACGGACATATATACAAATCACACAAAAAATGATCAACTTTGTACGGCCTGAACTTTCAAAAAGGGGTCTTATGAAGTATAATCATAGGGATGCGGGATTAGCAGTTTTTTCGGAGGCAATTTATGGATACATTCATGGATCAGTTATCACAGAAGCTGAATGCACAGCAGATCATCAGAGCAAACGGCGAGGCCGAATCCGAGGCCATGGGAGTGATGAGGGCACAGGTACGCGAGTATCAGGACTGCCTTGATCGCATGAAGAATGTTGCCGACGAACTCGGCGGACTTCAGCAGACTATAGCCGCACTTCCCGATCTGAGTAGCGGCATCGGAATCGATGACAGTGCACTTGATGACCTCAAGGCTCAGATGGAGAACATGAACAAGGTTAACGAGGAGTATCTGCAGAAGATGCAGGGTGACCTCCTTGCCAGCCAGAATGATTTCATTTCCCGCCAGCAGGATCTTGCTCAGAGTCAGAATGACCTTATGACCAGACAGAGTGAGATGTTCGAGAGCCGCAGCAACGAGCTCAGAGAGCAGATCGAATCCATCAAGGTTTCCAACGAGGAGCACCTTGAGAGACTCCGTAGCGATATCGAAGGAAACGGTAACGGCGGAGATGAACTTGCCACCAGATTTGATAATCTTGCTCTTCAGATCGAAGCTAAGATCGAAGAGATCAAGGTATATTACAATGAGCAGATTGAGAGAGTTCGCATGGAAATTGCCGAGAGCAAGAATACCGAACTTTCTTCCAAAATAGATACACTCGAATCCGAAATCGGCGCTAAGCTCGGTGATATTGAAAACGGAATCGAAGGCAGATTCGGTCAGCTTGAATCCGGCATCGGAGCTAAGTTCGGTGACATGCAGCAGGGCGTTGATCTTCAGATGGGCGCCGTTAAGTCATCCAACGAAGAACTTTTAAACAGAATGGAAGGCGCTCTTTCAAAGGGCTCCGACAATTCACAGGTCATTGAGCTTATCGAGGTTCTCCGTGACGAAGTATCCGCAATGAAGATACAGACGGAGAATATCAGAACAAGCAACGATCAGTATCTCCAGACTATGCAGAGCAACTTAAGACGTGGCCAGGAACAGATGATCCAAAGCCAGAACGCTTTGTCACAGACTCTCGGAAATACCGATATCCACAAAGAGTGCGTGCGCGTATATCGTAACGTGCAGGCATCCGTTCAGGACGAAAATGCTAAGCAGCTCGAAAGCATCAAGCAGGAGAATGCAACCCAGCTTGAGAGCATTAAGCATGAAGGCAGCAGAAACCTCACCGCTATCAGAGAAGAGAGCGCAAAACTCCTTGGCAGCCTCAGAAATGATAACAGTAAGCAGGTTGAGAACATCCGCGAGGAGAATGCTAAAGTTCTGGTCGGAATTAAAACCGAAACATCCAAGCTCGAAGAAGAAGTTAAGAGTGTCAAGAAGATAGCCGTACTTGCAGTCATCGTTTCCGTACTTGCGGTTGCGGCACCTTTTGTTGCGTCATTCTTGCTTTAATAGTTATTTGCAGTGAAGAATTTATTTAATTCCAAAAAAAGAGAACTGATCTTTATCATCTCTACAGCCATCACCATATTTGCGTGTTTTATTTTCGTACGCGGATATTCTCCTTTTTCCGAAGGAACCGATGACTATTTCCACATGTATATCAATGATGTGAAGGTCGGAGATTTTTCCGATGAGCAGGAGGCTTTAGACCTCCTTCTTGAAGCACGCAGAAATGTTGCTTCCAGATATGCGGGAACCGCGTTCATGGATTTTGATTATCGCATCGAATCCGAAAACGTTCTGACCGGTGACATCACTCCCAGAAGCGAAGCACTTGCCGCGGCCGAGGATCTGATGATCGCATCTCTTAAAGAGACGCTTTCACCTTCCTATACGGTTAAGATGGGCGACTACATGGTTACCCTTGCGGGAGAGACAGAGGTTGTAACTCTTCTTAATGAAGCAATCGACAGATACAATCCCGGCGGAAGATTTGAAGTAAGACTTGTAAGAGATACCGAGAGAAATTTCGGAGTCCTTACCGCAGAAGTTGTTGATACTTACAACGAAAGCGAATCCGACAAAGGACCTGCACTTCCCGAAAGTGATCTTCAGTCCTATCTTGACGAACAGTGCGACATCGAAGTAGAAACCGGTGAAGAGATCAACTTCCAGGATTACGAAACCGGACTCATCTCGATTTCTTTTGTAGAAAATATAGTGATCGCGGAAGGTTATGTACCTGCCTCCCAGCTTACTCCTCTTGAGGATGCAATCGAGCAGGTTACCGCAGAAAACGACAAGCCTTTTGAGCACGTCATTGCTGCCGGAGATACCCTCAGCGGAATCTCACTGATGTATGACATTCCCATTGATGACATTCTGGAAAATAATCCGGACAAACTTCCCAATGCGAATGCAACTCTTCATTTGAATGATACCCTTATCATTACTCAGACACAGCCCGAGCTTTCCATCGAGCACGTCGAGAGAAACTACGTTGATGAAGATTATGACGCGGAAGTCATAATTATTCCCAGAGATGACTGGTATACGACGGAGACCAATGTAATCCAGCAGCCTTCTGCAGGTCACCACAGAGCAATCGTAGACCAGCACTTCATTAATGATACCGAATCCGAAAGAGAAGTTCTTATAGAGGAAGTTGATATCGAAGCAGTTCCCAAGATCATGGAACGCGGAACCAAGATTCCTCCTACTTATATTAAGCCCATCTACGGCGGACGAATCAGTTCCTACTTCGGATACAGAAACGCGCCTACTGCAGGTGCGACAACATACCACAGAGGTATCGACTGGGCAACACCTACCGGAACATCCGTCATGGCATCCTGCGGCGGTACCGTAACACAGGCAGGTTGGTCAGGAAGCTACGGATATATGATCCTTATCACACATCCCGGCGGAACCCAGACCAGATACGCACACCTTTCAAGCATCGGAGTATCTGTGGGACAGACGGTAACTCAGGGACAGGTAATCGGCCGAAGCGGTAACTCCGGAAGATCCACCGGACCACATTTGCACTTTGAGATCATAATGGGCGGATCGCCGGTTAATCCGCTGAACTATATTACTTAGCCGGACAAAACAAGGGAGTACAATAAAATGCCTATTACAAGCTATCTGGAGAAGAATGCAAGAGAGCACGGGGACGAAGTTGCTCTTATCGAGCTCAATCCTGAGCAGAAGGAGACCAGAAGGGTCAGCTGGAAAGAGTATTCACTCATCGAGCAGACCGAGGCTCAGCCTTATAGAAGAGAGATTACCTGGCACGTATTTGACGAGAAGGCAAACCGTGTTGCCAACATGCTCCTCGGAAGAGGCGTGGGAAGAGGAGATAAGGTAGCGATCCTTATGATGAACTGCCTTGAGTGGCTTCCCATCTACATGGGTATTTTAAAGAGCGGTGCGCTTGCAGTTCCTTTCAACTTCCGTTATTCCGCAGATGAGATCGTATATTGCGCGGATCTTGCAGAAGTTGATGTCCTCTTATTCGGACCTGAGTTTATCGGAAGAATCGAATCTTCACTGGATAAGCTTTCCAATAAAGTGCTTATCTTCGTAGGAGAGACATGTCCTACATTCGCAGAGAGCTACCGCGAACTTGTTGCCGATTGCTCCAGCGTAAATCCCGGAATCGAATTAAAAGATGAGGATGATGCTGCCATCTACTTCTCATCCGGAACCACAGGATTCCCCAAGGCTATCCTTCATAAGCACTTAAGTCTTATGACCGCAGCCAAGGTAGAGCAGAACCATCATCAGACAGGCCGCGATGACTGCTTCCTCTGCATCCCTCCTCTTTATCACACCGGAGCTAAGATGCACTGGATGGGAAGTCTTGTAAGCTGTTCACGTGCAGTACTTTTAAAGGGAACAAAACCTTCTTATATATTCGATGCCGTATCAAGAGAGAAGTGCACCATCGTATGGCTACTTGTGCCCTGGGCTCAGGACATCCTTGATTCCCTCGACAGCGGAAATCTTAAGATTGAAGATTACGAGCTCTCACAGTGGAGACTCATGCATATCGGCGCTCAGCCTGTGCCCCCTTCACTTATCCGCAGATGGATGGCATACTTCCCCAATCACAAGTACGACACCAACTACGGTCTCAGCGAATCCATCGGACCCGGCTGTGTACATCTCGGAATGGAGAACATCCACAAGGTCGGAGCAATCGGAGTTCCCGGTTACGGATGGGAGTGCAAGATCGTTGATGCAGATGATAACGAAGTTAAGCAGGGTGAAGCCGGAGAGCTTTGCGTTAAGGGCGACGGCGTGATGACCTGCTACTACAGAAATCCCGAAGCAACCGCAGAGGTTCTTAAGGATGGCTGGCTCTACACCGGAGATGTTGCAATGAGGGATGAAGACGGCTTCATCTATCTTGTAGACCGTAAGAAGGACGTCATCGTATCCGGCGGCGAGAACCTTTATCCTGTACAGATTGAGGATTATCTGAGAAAGCACGACAAGATCAAGGACGTAGCTGTTATCGGACTTCCTGATCCCAGACTCGGCGAGATCGCAGGAGCAATCATTTCTATTAAAGAAGGAATGACCTGCACCGAGGAGGAAATCGAGGAGTTCTGCAACGGACTTCCCCGCTACAAGCGTCCTCGTAAGATCATTTTCGATGATGTACCCCGCAATCCTACCGGCAAGATCGAAAAGCCCCTTCTCCGCAAGCGCTATAGTGTTGAAGGCCTTGTAGGTAAGGAGAACGAATTGTAATTATATTCTACAGATGCCGGCTCTCCCTTTTAATGTTCAACGCGCACACGCACTCGCGGCTCCGCGTTTTGCCGTAGCGGTTCTAAACTCGCACTTCACTTCATTCGTGCTCGTTAAGAACCGACGACAAAACAAGGGTGCGCTTTTGAACCATTAAAAGTAAGAACCGGCGTCAGCGGATTTTCGGCCCTGCTTTAAACAGGCCGGTATGTGCTTCAAGTATTTATAAGCGAACCCTTATTTTCGCGTCAGTACTTAATGAGAACGAGCTTTGCGAAGTTCGAATTTAGTACTGCTACGTGAAAATGCGGAGCCGAGAGGCGTGTTCGCGGTAAATACTTGAAGTGCATGACGGCCGTAACTGCAAGCCTCAAAAAAAGTGCTTGACGAATAAAGCGCGACTATGATACATTACTTTAGCGGCTGATTAGAGGCCTATTTTTTTCGCTCTAAGTTTTTAACGGGCAGGAAGGAAAGATTATGCGTACAAAGATTACACTTGCTTGCACCGAGTGCAAACAGCGCAACTACAACACTACCAAGGATAAGAAGACCATGCCTGACCGCATGGAGATCAAGAAGTATTGCAGATTTTGCAAGAAGCATACACTTCATAAGGAAACAAAGTAATCATATCCTATAGAAGGAGATCGGCTGATGGCAGATTCTAATAAGGAAAACAAGATCAGCTTCTTTGACGGTGTGAAAGCAGAGTTCGGAAAGATTGTTTGGCCGAACGGAAAGAGTGCTTTCAGACAGTCTGTTGCTGTTATCATCATTTCGGTTGTTGCAGGTCTTATCATCGCTCTGATCGACTATGTTGCTCAGAACGGCGTTAACTGGCTTACTTCATTATAAGGAGGACCGCTCGTGGCAGAAGCAGAAGCAAAATGGTACGTGGTCCACACCTATTCCGGCTATGAGAATAAGGTTAAGCTGGATCTTGAGAAGACCATTGCCAACAATAAAGAATTAGCTGAAAAGATTCTCGGTGTTGAAGTACCTACCGAGAGTGTTATGGAAGTTAAGGATGGCAAGAAGAAGGTCGTAGACCGCAAGATGTGTCCCGGTTATGTCATTGTTCACATGGAACTCAATGACAAGACTTGGTATGTGGTCAGAAATACCAGAGGCGTTACCGGATTCGTAGGACCCGGAAGCAGCCCCGTTCCTCTTACCGAGCAGGAGCTTGTAAATCTTAAGATAGGTAAGCCCGCACCCGGTGCAGGAGTTGAAGAGAAGGCTCCTAAGAGAGATTACGGTATCAAGGTCGGAGATCTTATCGCAGTTGTTGACGGTACCTGGAAAGATACCGAGGGCAAGGCTCTTAAGATTGACGATAACAAGCAGACCGTTACCATCAACGTTGAGATGTTCGGAAGAGAGACTCCTCTCGAAGTTCCTCTCGATAACGTCAGAAGAATGGGTTGATAAGATATTACCGGGGGAAACCCCGTTGATATATAGTAATTTAAACAGTGGGAGTGTGCTCCGGCACGATCACCACGGATCCGTAGAATTACGGAATAATAACAGGAGGTGCCGTTATGGCAAAAAAAGTAGAAGGCTATATCAAGTTACAGATTCCGGCCGGCAAGGCTACACCTGCGCCCCCGGTAGGTCCTGCACTTGGACAGCATGGTGTTAACATCGTTGAGTTCACCAAGCAGTTCAACGCAAGAACCGCTGACAAGGGAGATACCATTATCCCCGTTGTCATCACAGTTTATGCAGACAGATCTTTCAGCTTCATCACCAAGACTCCCCCTGCAGCTGTTCTTATCAAGAAGGCAGCTAAGGTTCAGAAGGCTTCTGGTGTACCCAACAAGAACAAGGTAGGAAGCATCACCAAGGCTCAGGTCAAAGAGATCGCAGAGACTAAGATGCCCGACCTTAACGCAGCATCCATCGAGGCAGCAATGAGCATGATCGAGGGAACCGCACGTAGCATGGGTATCACTATCAGCGAGTAAACTTTCGTAGGAGGATAAAATAATGAAGCATGGCAAGAAATATTCGGAAGCTGCTAAGCTCGTCGAGCGCGGAACTTTCTACGATCCCGCTGATGCAGTAGCACTTGTTAAGAAGACCGCTTCCGCTAAGTTTGATGAAACTGTAGAACTTCACATTCGTACAGGATGTGACGGAAGACACGCTGACCAGCAGATCCGTGGTGCAGTAGTTCTCCCCAGTGGTACCGGTAAGGACGTAAGAGTACTGGTATTCGCAAAGGGCGATAAGCTGACCGAGGCTCAGAACGCTGGAGCTGACTTCGTAGGTGGAGAAGAGCTCATCCCCAAGATCCAGAACGAGGGATGGTTTGAATTCGACGTTGTAGTTGCAACTCCCGACATGATGGGTGTTGTAGGACGTCTCGGTAAGGTTCTCGGACCTAAGGGTCTCATGCCTAACCCTAAGGCAGGAACCGTTACCATGGATGTTGCAAAAGCAATTGCAGACATCAAAGCAGGTAAGATTGAGTACAGACTCGACAAGGCAAACATCGTACATGTTCCCGTAGGAAAGGTTTCTTTCACTGAGGATCAGCTTCAGGCTAACTACGATGCAGTTATCGATGCCATCCTTAAGGCTAAGCCCAGCACCATCAAGGGACAGTATCTCAAGAGCGTAACTCTTGCTACTACCATGGGCCCCGGCATCCACGTAACCACCGCTAAGTACTCATAATAAGATCAATAAGTATTTGTCCTTGACGGGATAAACAGTAATGTGATATTCTGTGCAAGGTCTAAATAAGCCGAAGACAGCAGGCATCGGGAAACCGTGTAAGCCCAGCCGAGGTGATGAATATATGATCATCTTCATCTCCCGTGTCTTCAGATACGGGAGATTTTTTTCGGCCTCGTATTAAAAATCTAACAGGAGGTAAGAAAATGGCAAAGATCGAAGAGAAGAAGCCCATAGTCGCTGAGATCAGCGAGTACATCGATGGTGCACAGTCAGTTGTTGCGGTAGATTATCGCGGACTTACCGTTGCCCAGGATACCGAGCTTCGTAAGAGCCTTCGTGAGGCTGGAGTTGTTTACAAGGTTTACAAGAATACTTTCCTTACAAGAGCATTCGAAGGAACCGATTTCGCACAGCTCGACAAAGTTCTCGAAGGACCCACCGCAGTTGCTATCTCTAAGGATGATGCAACCGCTCCCGCAAGAGTACTTGCAAAGTTCGCTAAGACCGCTCCCGCACTTGAGATCAAGGCAGGCGTTGTCGAGGGAACATTCTATGATGCTAACGGAATGCAGAGCATTTCCAACATCCCTTCAAGGGAAGAGCTCCTTTCCAAGTTCCTTGGAAGCATCCAGAGCCCTATCACCAATTTTGCTCGCTGCGTAAAGCAGATTGCAGAAAAAGGTGGCGAAGCAGCTCCCGCTGCTGAGGCTCCCGCAGAAGCACCTGCTGAAGAGGCAGCTGCAGAAGCACCCGCTGAAGCATAATAGTTTCGGCATTCCAAATTTTGTAAATATCTAAATCTTTTATGGAGGAAAATAAAATGGCTAAATTATCTGCACAGGAAATTCTTGATGCAATTAAGGAGCTCAGCGTTCTTGAGCTTAATGATCTTGTAAAGGCTGTTGAGGATGAGTTCGGCGTATCTGCAGCAGCTGGTGTTGTTGTAGCAGCAGGCCCCGCAGCAGGCCCTGCAGAGGAGAAGACCGAGTTCGACGTTGAGCTTACTGAGGCTGGCGCTGAGAAGGTTAAGGTTATCAAGGTTGTTCGTGAGATCACCGGACTTGGACTTAAGGAAGCTAAGGACGCAGTTGAGGCTGCTCCCAAGGTTATCAAAGAGGCAGCTGCTAAGGCAGAGGCTGAGGATATCAAGAAGAAGCTCGAGGAAGTTGGAGCTAAGGTTACCCTTAAGTAATCAGGTATCTTTAATATCAAACAGGGACGCATTACGCGCCCCTGTTTTTTTGTTTTCTTTTTTCGGAAAAGTGTGACCTGAGTGATCTGACTTCCGTCGACATATTGGGGAGAAAACATAAGCACCTGATATAACGATGATTAAAATAATTAAGAATTTCAGTAAACTCTTTATGATTTCTTTAACATCGTTGTCTTTTGCAATCGGTGTGTTATCATAAACAAGGTGTAATAAAAAACGTTTTTATAACTCTTAGTTTTTTAATAGTTCGGAGACAGTTTTATGGAAAAACCTGTTATTCAGGTTAAAAATCTATACAAGATCTATCGCATCGGAGATAACAAAGTCAAAGCACTGAATGGTGTGGACTTTTCCATCTCAAAAGGTGAGTTCTGTTGTATCGTCGGTACTTCCGGTTCGGGTAAATCCACTCTTTTAAATATGATGGCCGGTCTTGAACCTCCCACCAGAGGAGAGATAATCATTGCCGGTGAGCACATCGAGAAAAAGAACGAATCAAAGCTTGTTGTTTTCAGGCAGGAGCATGTCGGTTTTATTTTTCAGTCATATAACCTGATGCCCAATCTGACGGCAATCGAGAATGTGGCGCTGCCGCTTACTTTCCAGGGAGTTCCCAAAGCTATCAGGGAAAAGAAAGCGATACGAATGCTTAAGCTCGTAGGACTGGGAAAGTTCCTGACGCACAGACCGGGACAGATGTCCGGAGGACAGCAGCAAAGAGTTGGTATCGCAAGAGCGCTGGTAGTTGATCCGGAGATTGTATTTGCGGATGAGCCCACGGGAAACCTCGACTCGAACACGACACTTGAAGTCCTCAAACTGATGCAGAAAATCGTACACGAGAAAAACCAGACAATGGTAATGGTTACTCACGATAATTACCTTGCATCATTCGGAGATAAAGTAATACACATACGAGACGGTAAGATTATCGGAATCGATGAACATCCGGGTGGCCGGACGGAATTAAACGAAAACGAGATTACGGACATGTATCCGGGCGGAACGCTTGCGGTACCCGGAGAGGAGATCACACCTTATGAAAATGCTTAACAGATCATTAGAGAAATTTTTTATTTTATTATTCGTCGCAATCGCAGTGATGATGATTCCTGTAAATGCGTTGCACGTCAGCGCTGCGGGATTTGATGCATCGTTCTTATCCTCGGGACATAGCGGAACCGACGTAATAGATGATTCCGACAGACAGGCGGCATACAATTACCTGATCCAGTATAAGAACAATATAATTAATGTTAATAATCCTTCTCAGGATATCAGGGACAGACTTGAAACGGTTTGGAACGCAGCCAATACCGCAATAGCCAACGACTCTCAGATGACTGCTGCAGGACTTATTTCCTATGTCGGCGAGACTATTTCAAATTTTGATGCGGTTATCGGAGATCAGATCAATGTCTCCAACACTGAGGATTTCCTTTTCATCAATAACAATTCACTTGTTACTACCGCAACTTACGGACAGTATACTTACCTTACTCTTTCACTTATCAATGTAGGTAAGGTTGATGTTACCGATGTCGTACTTACTCCTCAGGAGAGCACCGATATCAACAAGTGGCCCTTCGAGATTACCACCGCATCAAACGTACTTATTATTCCCAAGATCAAAGCATCAAGCGATATCGGTCTTGCACATACTTATGCTCAGGAAGCAACATGGATATTCCTTGTATCAAATAATGCAAAGACCGGAACCTATCCTCTTACTTTCAATGTTCAGTACTACAGAAACGGAAAGTTCTCTTCAACAGAGATTACAACATACATCAACATCATTGGTGCACCCGGTGCAGGAGAACTAACTCCCAGCGAAGCAAATAAGGATGATAAAGTATCCACTCCCAGAATTATCGTAACCGGATTCAGAACTGATCCCGAAGTAGTATATGCAGGTGATACATTCAACCTCACCATTTCAGTGCAGAACACTTCCGCTTCAACTGCGGTTTCAAATATCCAGTTCGACCTCAAGGCTGCAAGTGAAGGTAACAATAACGAGACAACATATGAAGCATTCCTTCCCACATCGGGATCCGCTACGATATTTGTCCCGTCCATAACACCAGGTGCAACTGCAAACATTTCCATCGAGATGACTGCAAGAAGCGACCTGATGCAGAAGCCCTATGTAATCACCTTGAATGCATCATATGAAGACAGTGACAGAAATCCTTACACCATGTCTTCAAACATATCCATTCCTGTTAAGCAGGAAGCGAGAATCGATACCGGAGAGTATGAGATTCTTCCTGATGCAATCGATGTAGGCAATCAGACAAATATCATGTTCCCTGTTTATAACAAGGGAAAGACCACTCTTTACAATGTTCAGGTTGATTTCATCGGTGATTCCGTTGAAGGAGGTTCCACATATCTCGGAAAGCTTGAGCCCGGTGCAACCGGTAATGTAGATGCCATGGTAACCGGTATCGCACCCACCATGGATGACGGTATAATCATTGCAAGGGTTTCATATGAAGACGAGGCCGGCAATGTATCCTATATTGAAAAAGAAATCACTCTCTTCGTCATGGAGCCTTACTATCCCGAAGATGATTTCGGATACGATGACGGATTCTATACCGACGATGAGTTCGGAGACGGTGAAGAACAGGGTGGCGGAATTTTCTGGAAGCCGATTATCATTACTGTTGTAGTGCTTGCGGCTGTCGGAATAATCGTATGGCGTGTAGTTGCAAAGAAGCGTAAAGAAAAGAAGTTGCTTGAATCATTCGATGATGACGATTTTGAATGATCCGAAAAGGCTAAAGAATAAATGAGTATTATCGATCTTCTCCGGATGAGTCTGGAGAGCCTGTTCAAGAGAAAAGTGCGTACCATTCTGACAATCATGGGAGTTGTTATAGGAACAACTTCCATAGTTGTCATGATTTCGCTTGGTATCGGAATGAAGGAAGCCCTTCTTTCAGAGTATGAATCTTACGGTGGGCTTAAGAGTGTTGAGGTTAGCAGCCCCGGAAGATATGACGATACCGATAAGGACAAAGATCCCGAGGAAACACTTCTGACCGATGCAAGGGTTCAGGAGTTTGAGGCGATGGAACATGTTGATTCCGTTGATCCCTGCCTTACTGCGCAGGTCGTTATCAAATGCGGGATTTACGAGGGCTGGTTTACGCTTCAGGGTGTAAGCAGGAAGGTGCTTGAGGAAAAAGCAGAATTGCTCGGACAGGGAAGTATTCCGGCAGAAGGCGGCGAACTGCAGCTTATTTACGGAAATATGATCCCTGCGGATTTTTGTAATACCAAGACCAACAGCTATGAATACTGGGACACCGGCGAACTTCCTAATATTGATCTGATGAACGATCAGGTGTATGTGATCTTCGATACAAGCAGATATCCCAATGCATATGATGATAACGGCAATCCTTTGCCTGCAGCCAAGAAGTATATAGTTGAAACTGCGGGAGTTTTCGCGGGCGAACCCGGCGAATGGAGCCAGGATTCTTACAATATTTATTGTGATATAGATGCCCTTAAGGAGGTCCTTCAGAGAGAATTCAAGGGCAGAGTTATCCCGGGACAGCCGACCAGAAAAAACGGAAAGCCTTATAAGGATCTGTTTTATTCATCACTTGTTGTAAATGTCGATGAAATGGAAAATGTAACAGGCGTCCAACAGATCATATCCGACATGGGATACCAGGCATATTCCAATGCGGAATGGATCGAGTCTGACATGCAGATCATGAACATTATCCAGGCGGTACTCGGAGGTATCGGCGGAATCTCTTTGTTCGTTGCTGCGATCGGAATCACCAATACAATGATGATGTCCATCTATGAGAGGACCAAGGAGATCGGTATCATGAAGGTTATCGGATGCCGCATCAGGGATATACAGCTCCTCTTTCTTATAGAAGCGGGATATATCGGATTTATAGGAGGCGGAATCGGAATGCTGCTGTCCTATACCATATCCTATGTCATGAATAAAGTTCTGGGACTGGGTGCGATGATGTTCGAAGACGGCGCTAAGCTTTCGGTCATTCCGCCCTGGCTTGCCCTTCTTGCGATTACCTTTGCTGCTCTTATAGCTATGATTGCGGGCTTCCTTCCCTCTTTGAGAGCTATGAAGCTGTCGCCTCTTGCCGCCATCAGAGCAGAGTAATAACGCGTTTTCTTTTGGCCCCCGAAAGGGGGCTTAAAAAATTTTGTGAAATCTTTTAAAAATCCACTTGACCGCTTGAATTTATAATGATATTATGGATGATGCACGTTTCTGCGACGAGCTCTTTTTTTGCACGGCAAAAAACGGTTCGCGCATAAACCGGAAAAAGTCAACAGAAAGAACGGGGTGAAAGTGTCAATGAGTAAGAACAGGATCCGCCCGGAGCAGAGTGCCAAAGCGATGCGTATGAGTTTCGCAAGACGCGGCGAGGTACTCGAAATGCCCAATCTTATAGAAGTTCAGACGAACTCCTATAAATGGTTTCTTGAGGAAGGCCTCAAGGAAGCTTTCGATGATATATCTCCCATCGAGGACTTCTCGGGTGCACTCAGCCTTGAGTTTGTTAAGCATGAACTCAAGACCAAGGAAGCAAAGTACACAATAGAAGAGTGCAAGGAGAGGGATACGACTTATTCGGCTCCTTTGTTCGTGACCGTACGTCTTCACAGTAATGAAGACAAGAACATTCAGGAGTATGAGATATTCATGGGAGATCTTCCCATTATGACTGATACCGGCACGTTTGTTATAAACGGTGCGGAGCGTGTCATCGTTTCTCAGCTTGTACGTTCTCCCGGAATGTATTACGGGATTTCAAATGATAAAGTAGGTAAGGAACTCTTCTCATGCCAGGTTATCCCTAACCGTGGTGCATGGCTTGAGTATGAGACCGATGCCAATGATGTATTCTATGTTCGTGTCGACAGGACCCGTAAGGTTCCTGTGACCATTCTTTTGCGTGCTCTCGGACTCGGAACCAACACCGAGATCATCGAGAAATTCGGCGAAGAGATCAAACTTGAAGAGACCTTTAAGAAGGACGCATCCATCACTCCCGAGAACCCCGAGGGAAGCTATGAAGGCGGACTTCACGAATTATATAAGAAGATAAGCCCCGGCGACATCATTAATAAAGAGAACGCCGAGAACGATCTTAGAAGACTCTTCTTTGAGCCCAAGAGATACGACCTTGCAAGAGTAGGTCGTTACAAGTTCAATAAGAAGATGGCTCTCAAGAACCGTATCAGAGATCATATCCTCGCTGAGGATGTTATCGATCCTCTTACCGGTGAAGTTATCGCAACCGCAGGAACCACTGTAACTGCAGAACTTGCAGATACCATTCAGGATTCCGCTGTTGAGTATGTTGTAATCCAGACCGAAGAGAAGAACGAGAGAGTTCTTTCCAACATGATGGTTGATCTGTCTCACTTTGTTGATTGCGATCCCAAGGATTTCGGAATCAAAGAGAGAGTTTACTATCCTGTACTCAGAGAGATCCTCGACACTTACGGAGACGATCCCGAAGAGCTTTCACGTGCCATCAAGGGTAATGTTCAGAGACTTGTTCCCAAGCACATCACCAAGGATGACATCTTCGCATCAATCAACTACAACATGCACCTTGAGTACGGCATCGGACACGATGATGATATCGACCATCTCGGAAACCGTCGTATCAGAGCCGTTGGTGAGCTTCTCCAGAACCAGTATCGTATCGGTCTTTCCAGACTTGAGCGTGTTGTAAGAGAGAGAATGAGCACACATGACGCTGAGGATGTAACTCCTCAGAGCCTTATCAATATCAAGCCCGTAACTGCAGCAGTTAAGGAGTTCTTCGGATCTTCACAGCTGTCACAGTTCATGGATCAGAACAACCCTCTCGGTGAGCTTACTCACAAGAGACGTCTTTCTGCACTCGGACCCGGCGGTCTTTCAAGAGACAGAGCAGGATTCGAAGTTCGAGACGTTCACTATTCTCACTACGGAAGAATGTGTCCCATCGAGACTCCCGAAGGTCCCAACATCGGTCTTATCAACTCACTTGCAAGCTATGCTCGCATCAATGAGTACGGATTCGTAGAAGCTCCCTACAGAAAAGTAGACAAGAGCGATCCCGAGAATCCCAAGGTTACCGATACTGTTGTTTACATGACTGCAGACGAAGAGGACAACTACTATGTTGCCCAGGCTAACGAGCAGCTCGATGAGGAAGGTCACTTCGTTAAGAAGTACGTTTCCGGTCGTCACAGAGATGAGACCCAGGAATATCCCAAGGCACGTTTCGATTACATGGACGTTTCGCCTAAGATGGTCTTCTCCGTTGCAACCGCACTCATTCCTTTCCTTCAGAACGACGACGCTAACCGTGCACTGATGGGATCAAACATGCAGAGACAGGCAGTTCCTCTCATGACCACCGATGCACCCGCTGTAGGAACCGGAATGGAAGTTAAGACTGCAGTAGACTCAGGTGTCTGCGTAGTCGCTAAAGAGAACGGTACCGTTACATACGTTGATTCGACTGTCATCAAGGTTAAGAACGATGACGGAACCGACGTTGACTATAAAGTAAGCAAGTTTGCACGTTCCAACCAGGGCAACTGCTACAACCAGAGACCCATCGTTGATAAGGGTGAGAAGATCTTCAAGGGCGAAGTTATCGCCGACGGTCCTTCCACTTATCACGGAGAGCTCGGACTCGGTAAGAATCCTCTTATCGGATTCATGACCTGGGAAGGATACAACTACGAGGACGCTGTACTTATTTCAGAGCGTCTTGTTCGTGAGGATGTATATACTTCCATCCATATCGAGGAGTATGAAGCAGAAGCTCGTGATACCAAGCTCGGACCCGAAGAGATCACTCGTGACGTTCACGGTGTCGGTGAAGAAGCACTCAAGGATCTTGATGAGCGCGGAATCATCCGTATCGGCGCACAGGTTAGAGCAGGTGACATCCTTGTAGGACGTGTAACTCCCAAGGGAGAGACCGAGCTTACCGCAGAGGAGAGACTCCTCCGCGCAATCTTCGGTGAGAAGGCTAGAGAAGTAAGAGATACTTCCCTTAAGGTTCCTCACGGAGAATACGGAACAGTTATTGATACCAAGGTATTTACCAAGGAGAACAGCGATGAGCTTTCACCCGGAGTAAATATGTCGGTAAGAGTTTATATTGCACAGAAGAGAAAGATCTCCGTCGGTGATAAGATGGCAGGTCGTCACGGAAACAAGGGTGTCGTTTCCCGCGTTCTTCCCGTAGAGGATATGCCTTTCCTTCCCAACGGTAGACCTCTTGATATCGTACTCAATCCTCTGGGCGTTCCTTCCCGTATGAACATCGGACAGGTCCTTGAGATTCATCTGTCCCTTGCAGCGAAAGCACTCGGATTCAACGTAGCAACTCCTATTTTCGACGGAGCTACCGAGTCAGATATCACCGCTACTTTGGCGCTTGCTAACGATTACGTAAATCTTCCTTTCGATGAGAAAGAAGTTAAGGATTGGGAGAAGAAGAGCGAAGATCCCGATAAGTACGGCAAGAAGTACGAGACCTGGGCTGAAAACGGAAAGGGTGATTTCTCATCCCTCCACAAGGCAGATCTCGAGAAGTCAGTATATGAGTATCTCTCAGAGCACAGAGATCATCGTAAGCTTTGGGAAGGAGTTCCCATCAATGCAGACGGTAAGGTTCGTCTCCGTGACGGACGTACCGGTGAGTACTTCGACGGCCCTGTAACCATCGGACACATGCATTACCTCAAGCTCCACCATCTGGTAGATGATAAGATCCACGCTCGTTCAACCGGCCCGTACAGCCTTGTTACTCAGCAGCCTCTCGGCGGTAAGGCACAGTTCGGCGGACAGCGTTTCGGAGAAATGGAAGTTTGGGCTCTGGAGGCATATGGTGCATCCTATACTCTCCAGGAGATCCTGACCGTTAAGTCCGATGATATTCTCGGACGTGTTAAGACCTACGAAGCAATCATCAAAGGCCAGAACGTACCTGCAGCAGGTATTCCCGAATCATTCAAAGTCCTTCTCAAGGAGCTCCAGTCACTTGGCCTTGATATGAAGGTGCTTGATGAGAACGGAAGTGAGGTTGAACTCAAAGAGAACGTTGACTACGGCGAGACCGATTATCGCTCGGTAATGGAAGGCGACAGAACTTCGACTTCCGACAGGGAAGGCGATAAGTTCGCTGCTAACGGATATCAGACACAGGAATTCAACGAAAACGAAGAGCTCGAAACCGTTGATGACTTAGACGATTCATTCGACGAAGATGATTTTTCGGACGATGAGATCTGATCCGTTTAAACGGCTGTTACCGTAAATCTGTCAATGCTTAAAAAAGGAGTATCATCAGATGCCTGAATCAATAAATGAGTCATATCAGCCTGTAACATTTGATTCGATTAAGATCGGACTTGCTTCTCCCGAGAAGATCAGGGAGTGGTCTCATGGTGAGGTTACCAAACCCGAGACCATCAACTACAGAACCCTCAAGCCCGAAAGAGACGGTCTCTTCTGCGAAAGAATCTTCGGACCCAGCAAGGACTGGGAGTGCCACTGTGGTAAGTACAAGAAGATTCGTTTCAAGGGAATCGTCTGCGATAAGTGTGGAGTCGAAGTTACAAAGTCAAGCGTAAGACGTGAGCGCATGGGTCATATCGAACTTGCAGCTCCCGTATCACATATCTGGTACTTCAAGGGTATTCCCAGCCGTATGGGACTTATCCTTGACATGTCCCCCAGACAGCTTGAGAAAGTTATCTATTTTGCATCATACATAGTCCTCGATCCCGGTGAGACCACCCTCGAGAAGAAGCAGCTTCTTTCCGAGAAGGAGTACCAGGACGCCAGAGAAGAGTTCGGTCAGAGCTTCCGCGTCGGAATGGGTGCAGAGGCAGTTAAGGAGCTCCTTGCAGAGGTTAACCTCGAAGAGGAGAGAAGCACCTTAAGAGCAGATCTTGCTGAGTCAAGCGGACAGAAGCGTGCTCATATCATCAAGAGACTCGAAGTTGTCGAAGCTTTCTGCGAGTCCGGCAACAAGCCCGAGTGGATGATCATGGATGCACTTCCTGTTATTCCCCCTGAGCTTCGTGCGATGGTACAGCTCGACGGAGGAAGATTTGCAACTTCAGATCTCAACGATCTGTATCGTCGTATCATCAACAGAAACAACCGTCTCAAGAGACTCATCGAGCTCGGCGCACCTGACATCATTGTCAGAAACGAGAAGAGAATGCTCCAGGAGGCAGTTGATGCCCTTATTGATAACGGTAGAAGAGGACGTCCCGTAACCGGCCCCGGAAATAGACCTCTTAAGTCTCTTTCCGACATGCTCAAAGGTAAGGCAGGACGTTTCCGCCAGAACCTTCTCGGAAAGCGTGTTGACTATTCCGGACGTTCCGTTATCGTCGTTGGTCCCGAGCTTAAGATCTATCAGTGCGGTCTTCCCAAGGAGATGGCACTCGAGCTCTTCAAGCCCTTCGTTATGAAAGAGCTTGTAGGCCGCGGAATCAGCCAGAACATTAAGAATGCTAAGAAGCTTGTCGAGCGTTGGGACGACAAGGTATGGGACGTTCTTGAGGACGTCATCAGAGAGCATCCCGTTATGCTCAACCGTGCTCCTACCCTTCACAGACTCGGAATTCAGGCATTTGAGCCCATCCTTGTAGAAGGTAAGGCAATTAAGCTTCATCCCCTCGTATGTACCGCGTTCAACGCAGACTTCGATGGAGACCAGATGGCAGTACACCTTCCTCTTTCAGCAGAGGCTCAGGCAGAGTGCAGATTCCTTCTGCTCTCTCCCAACAATCTTCTTAAGCCTTCGGACGGCGGTCCCGTTGCCGTTCCCTCACAGGATATGGTCCTTGGTATCTACTACCTGACTCAGGAGCGTCCCGGTGAGAAGGGTGAAGGAAATGCCTATAAGGATATGAACGAAGCAATCCTTGCTTACGAGAACGGAATCATCACTCTCCACAGCAGGATCAAGGTCAGAGTAACCAAGAAGAATTCAAAGGGTGAAGAAGTCAGCGGAATGGTTTAAACCACTCTCGGAAGACTCTTCTTCAATGAGATCCTTCCTCAGGACCTCGGTTATGTAGACAGAACCAACCCCGAAGATTTCCTTAAGCCTGAGATTGATTTCCTTGTAGGAAAGAAGCAGCTTAAGCAGATCCTTGAGAAGGTTATTAATACGCACGGAATCTTCAAGACCGCTGAGGTTCTTGACGATGTTAAGTCAATCGGTTACAAGTTCTCCACCAGAGCGGCAATGACCGTATCCATTTCGGATATGACCGTTCCCGCTGAGAAGCAGGAGCTTCTTTCCAAGGCACAGGAGACCGTAGATAAGCTCGCACTTAACTATCACCGCGGACTTATTACCGAGCCCGAGAGATACAGATCCGTTATCGAAGTCTGGAACAAGACCGATAAGGAACTTACCAATGCACTTCTCAAGGGACTTGATAAGTACAATAACATCTTCATGATGGCTGACTCCGGAGCCCGTGGTTCCAATCAGCAGATCAAGCAGCTTGCCGGAATGCGTGGACTCATGGCTGATACATCAGGACACACCATCGAGCTCCCCATTAAGTCAAACTTCCGTGAAGGACTTGATGTTCTGGAATACTTCATGTCAGCACACGGTGCTCGTAAAGGTCTCTCTGATACCGCACTTCGTACCGCTGACTCCGGATACCTCACCAGACGAATGGTTGACGTATCACAGCAGCTTGTCATTCAGGAAGAGGATTGCTCTGTAGGCAGAGACGAAATCCCCGGAATGAGTGTTAAGGCATTCATGGATGGAAAAGAAACCATCGAGAAGCTTAAGGACAGACTTGTCGGACGTACCACTTGTGTTGATATCAAGGATAAGGACGGCAATGTAATCGTTAAGGCTAAT
Organism: uncultured Lachnospiraceae bacterium; assembly: GCA_902794095.1. Taxonomy (GTDB): domain Bacteria; phylum Bacillota; class Clostridia; order Lachnospirales; family Lachnospiraceae; genus AC2028. Next base: position 122,123 of record CADBFZ010000005.1, read on the forward strand.
CACATGATCACCCCTGCAAGAGCAGAGCGCATCATGGAGAGCGGCGTAGGCGGAGACGGAAAGCCTCTCGATAAGGTCAGAATCCGTACCATCCTTACCTGCCGTTGCAAGAACGGTATCTGTGCTAAGTGCTACGGCGCTAACATGGCAACAGGTGAGAAGGTTCAGATCGGTGAAGCAGTAGGTATCATCGCTGCACAGTCCATCGGTGAGCCCGGTACACAGCTTACCATGAGAACATTCCACACCGGTGGTGTTGCAGGTAGCGATATTACCCAGGGTCTTCCCAGAGTCGAAGAGCTCTTCGAAGCAAGAAAGCCCAAGGGACTTGCAATCATTTCCGAGATCGACGGTGTTATCACCAAGATCGAAGATATTAAGAGATCCAGAAAGATCTATGTTGAAAATACCGAGACCGGCGAGAAGAGAGATTATCTTGCTAAGTTCGGTTCCAGCCTTAAGGTAGAGGAAGGCCAGCATGTAGAGGCCGGTGATTACCTTACCGAAGGTAGTATCGATCCCCACGATCTTCTCAAGATCAAGGGAATCAGATCCGTACAGGATTACCTCCTCAAAGAGGTACAGAGAGTTTACCGTCTGCAGGGTGTAGACATTGCAGATAAGCATATCGAAGTTCTTGTTCGTCAGATGCTCCGCAAGGTTCGCATCGATGATCCCGGCGATACCCAGCTCCTTGCCGGAACCCAGATCGACAAGCTTGATCTTGATGATATCAATGAGCAGCTTGCAGCAGAGGGTAAGAAACTTATCGAAGCAACTCCCATTATCCTCGGTATTACCAAGGCAGCACTTGCAACCGATTCCTTCATGTCTGCAGCATCATTCCAGGAGACCACAAAGGTTCTCACCGATGCAGCAATCAAAGGAAAGACCGATCCCCTTATCGGACTTAAGGAGAACGTCATCATCGGTAAGCTCATTCCTGCAGGAACAGGTCTTAAGAGATACAGAACCATCACTCTTTCGACCGACCTCAACAACAAGAATTCTGTTAACGAAGCAGAGAACGCTGAAGAAGTATTCGAAAGCGCTGCAGCAGAGGCAGAAGCTGCCCAGAATAACGACGCAGAATGATCTGAATAATTAATTACAAAACTGTTCCCGGCAGAGGTAAAAATACCACTGCCGGGAACGTGCATTTAGGGAAGTTTTTTTATATAATAAATAAGTCTCAGACAAATAATTATTCAGGAGATTACTATGAAGGTTTTTGTAACGGGTGCCTGCGGACAGCTCGGACACGATCTGATAAATGAACTTTCAAAGAGAAATATAGAATGCATGGGATCCGATCTTGCGCCCTCATACAGTGGCGTACAGGACGGAAGCGCGGCAACAACCGCTCCTTATGTATCCGTTGATATTACGGACGCTGATGCCGTAATGAAGGCTGTTTCAGACTATGCTCCGGATGCTGTTGTGCACTGCGCTGCGTGGACTGCGGTAGATGCTGCAGAAGATGATGATAAGAAAGACATCGTAGAAGCGGTAAATGTAAAGGGAACCGCAAATATCGCAGATGCTTGTGCCAAGACCGGTGCAAAGATGTTATACCTCAGCACAGACTACGTATTTGACGGACAGGGCGAAACTCCCTGGGATCCCGATTGCACCGACTATGCACCTCTTTCTGTTTACGGCAAGTCAAAGCTCGGAGGAGAGCTTGCGGTAAGAGAAAAACTTGAGAAGTATTTTATCGTTCGTATCGCATGGGTATTCGGACTTAACGGTAAAAACTTCATTGCGACAATGCTCAGACTTTCGGAAACACATGACGAGCTTTCCGTCGTATGCGACCAGATTGGAACACCGACCTACACTTACGATCTTTCAAGACTTCTCGTCGACATGATCCTTACAGATAAATACGGAACCTATCACGCGACCAATGAAGGCGGATATATCTCATGGGCAGATTTTGCCGAAGCCATCATGCAGGAAGCCGGCAAGAAGACGGTTATCAAGAGAGTTACAACCGCAGAGTACGGACTCAGCAAAGCGGCAAGACCCTTTAATTCAAGACTTGATAAATCAAAGCTTGTTAAGAACGGATTTACTCCTCTCCCCGATTGGAGAGATGCTCTCAGAAGATATCTGAAAGAGATTGAAAAATAAAACAGGCATATAAAAAACCGCTTCACCTTAAACTTGGCGAAGCGGTTTTCTTTTACGTAAGTTAATTATTTCTTGATCAGTCTGAAGATGAAGATGAGGAGACAAGCTCCGACAACACCGCAGATGATGGATCCGATGGGACCTGCGAAGCTGATTCCGATAACTCCGAAGAGTGCTCCGGCAACGGCACCGCCTACGATACCGAGAAGGATATTAACGATGATCCCGTTTTTGCTCTTCATGATGACTCCTGCAAGGAATCCGCATAAACCGCCAACTACAAGGGAAACAATCAGATTTACCAAGCCGCCTATCAAGTTCATAAATGATCTCCTTTCAGGATCTAAATATCATATTCGACAGGGCAGATTATACCATATATAGTACTTGTTATCAAATCGGCAAAATAATGTTTGACAAAGGCTTTACAAGCACATATACTATTTTAGCGTGCGTACAAAGGACTTACTATGCCCTTACGGCGCAGTAACCTTTGATAAACGTAAATATTAAGAAAGGAAAGGTGAACGAAATGCCCACATTTAACCAGTTAGTAAGAAAGGGCCGTCAGACCAGCGTTAAGAAGTCAACCGCTCCCGCTCTTCAGAGAAGCTTCAACTCTCTTCACAAGAAGGCTGTTGAGAACTCCTCACCTCAGAAGCGTGGCGTTTGCACCGCTGTTAAGACTGCGACCCCTAAGAAGCCTAACTCCGCACTTCGTAAGATCGCGAGAGTACGTCTCTCCAACGGAATTGAAGTTACCAGCTACATTCCCGGTGAAGGACATAATCTCCAGGAGCACTCTGTAGTGCTTATCCGTGGCGGACGTGTTAAGGATCTTCCCGGTACCAGATATCACATCATCCGTGGAACCCTTGATACCGCAGGCGTAGCAAACCGTAGACAGGCCCGTTCCAAGTACGGTGCCAAGAGACCTAAGGCTGATAAGAAATAATTTCTTATGAGGCAAGGGTAAGGTAATTACAAAAACGTAACTGAGAATAAGTGTTGGAATGTAATTAGTTCATCTTTGAAATAAAGATTCTAACCTTTCCGCACGAACACTTGGGGAAACACATGTGAGTACCGATGAATTAACGTAAATTTGTTAAGGAGGGAAGTAACGTGCCAAGAAAAGGACATATTGCAAAAAGAGACGTTCTTGCAGATCCTTTGTACAATGACAAGATTGTTACCAAGCTTGTAAACAATGTCATGATCGACGGTAAGAAGGGTGTAGCCCAGAAGATCGTTTACGGAGCATTTGCAGAAGTTGAAGAGAAGTCCGGCAAGCCCGCACTTGAAGTATTCCAGGCAGCTATGAACAACATCATGCCTACTTTGGAGTGTAAGGCTAGAAGAGTCGGCGGAGCAACTTATCAGGTTCCTCTTGAGGTTAAGCCTGAGAGAAGACAGACCCTCGGCTTAAGATGGCTCACCATGTTTGCTCGCAAGCGTGGAGAGAAGACCATGGTCGAGAGACTCGCTAACGAGATCCTTGATGCTTCAAACAACACCGGAGGTGCTGTAAAGCGTAAGGAAGATATGCACAAGATGGCAGAGGCAAACAAGGCGTTTGCACATTATCGTTTCTAAGGAGGGAATATAAATGGCAGAGAGACAATATCCCCTCGAGAGAACGAGAAACATCGGTATCATGGCGCATATCGATGCAGGTAAGACCACTCTTACCGAGAGAATTCTTTATTATACCGGTGTCAACTACAAGATCGGTGAGACTTACGAAGGAACCGCTACCATGGACTACATGGAGCAGGAGCAGGAGAGAGGTATTACCATTACCTCCGCAGCTACCACCTGTCACTGGACTCACCAGGAGAACTGCAAGACCCAGCCCGGTGCTCTTGAGCATCGTATCAACATCATTGATACCCCGGGTCACGTTGACTTCACCGTAGAGGTTGAGAGATCACTCAGAGTCCTCGACGGAGCAGTCGGTGTATTTGACGCTAAGGGTGGTGTTGAGCCCCAGTCCGAGAACGTTTGGAGACAGGCTGACACCTATCACGTACCGAGAATGGCTTTTGTCAACAAGATGGACATCCTCGGAGCAAACTTCATGAATACCGTTAAGGAGATCCGTACCAAGCTGGGCAAGAACCCCGTTGTTATCGAGCTCCCCATCGGTAAGGAAGATTACTTCAAGGGAATCATCGACCTCTTCGAGATGAAGGCTTATATCTATAACGACAGCAAGGGTGAGGACATCTCCATCACCGATATCCCCGAGGATATGCAGGCTGAGGCTGATGAGTGGCACACCAAGCTCGTAGAGCAGATCTGTGAGTTTGATGATGATCTCATGATGAAGTACCTTGACGGCGAAGAGCCCACCATCCCTGAGATGAAGGCTGCACTTCGTAAGGCTACCATCGAGAGCGCAGGCGTTCCCGTATGCTGCGGATCCGCTCACCAGAACAAGGGTATTCAGAAGCTCCTTGACGCAGTCATCGACTTCATGCCCGCTCCTACCGACATTGCTGATGCAACAGGTACCGATGAGGAAGGAAATGAGCTTACCAGAAAGTCATCCGATGATGAGCCTTTCTCAGCTCTTGCATTCAAGATCATTTCCGATCCCTTCGTAGGAAGACTTGCGTTCTTCAGAGTTTATTCCGGAACTCTTAAATCCGGTTCATATGTTTACAACTCATCTAAGGGTAAGAAAGAGAGAGTCGGACGTATCCTTCAGATGCATGCTAACAAGAGATCCGAGCTCGATGAAGTTTTCTCCGGCGATATCGCTGCAGCAGTAGGCTTCAAGTCCACCTCTACCGGTGATACCATCTGCGACGAGCAGCATCCTATCATCCTTGAGTCCATGGAGTTCCCCGAGCCCGTTATCGAGCTTGCTATCGAGCCCAAGACCAAAGCAGGTCAGGACAAGATGGCAGACGCTCTTGCAAAGCTTGCTGAGGAAGATCCTACTTTCAGAGCTCATACCAACACTGAGACCGGCCAGACCATCATCGCAGGTATGGGTGAGCTTCACCTCGAGATCATCGTTGACAGACTTCTTCGTGAGTACAAGGTAGAGGCTAACGTTGGTGCACCTCAGGTTGCATACAAGGAAGCTATCACCAAGCCTTGCGACGTAGATATGAAGTATGCTAAGCAGTCCGGCGGACGTGGTCAGTACGGACATTGTAAGGTTAAGTTCGAGCCCATGGAAGCTAACTGCGACCACTTCGAATTTGATCCCAAGGCTAACATCCTTCTCAACGAGCCCCCTCAGCTTCTCTTCGAGTCCACCATCGTCGGCGGTGCTATTCCTAAGGAGTACGTACCTGCAGTCGGAGACGGTATCAAGGAAGCAATGCAGGCAGGTACCCTCGGCGGATTCCCCGTACTCGGCGTTCATGCGAACGTTTACGACGGATCATACCACGAGGTTGACTCTTCCGAAATGGCATTCCACATTGCCGGATCAATGGCATTCAAGGAAGCAATGAGCAAGGCTGCTCCTGTTCTCCTCGAGCCCATCATGAAGGTTGAGGTAACTATGCCTGAGGAGTACATGGGAGACGTTATCGGCGATCTTAACTCAAGACGTGGACGCGTTGAAGGTATGGAAGACATCGGCGGAGGTAAGATGGTTAAAGCTTACGTTCCTCTTGCAGAGATGTTCGGATATTCAACAGACCTTCGTTCCAGAACCCAGGGCCGTGGTAACTACTCAATGTTCTTCGAAAAGTACGAGCCCGTTCCCAAGAATGTTCAGGAGAAGGTTCTCGCAGGCAAGGACAAATAAAGCCCTAAAATGCTTGAATTACGGATAATCATTTAATATAATAGTGGTTAGCCGTGTAACGAAAATCAGGCGCCGTAGGCGCAAGCGTACGGCGCAGTATAAACACTTCATTTCAGGAGGAAAGTTGAAATGGCTAAAGAAAAGTTTGAAAGAACAAAACCCCATTGTAACATTGGTACCATCGGCCACGTTGACCATGGTAAGACCACTCTTACTGCTGCTATCACCAAGGTTCTTGCAGCAAGAGTTGCAGGAAATACTGCTACCGATTTCAGCAACATCGATAAGGCTCCCGAAGAGAGAGAGAGAGGAATCACCATCTCTACCGCTCACGTTGAGTATCAGACCGAGAACAGACACTATGCACACGTTGACTGCCCCGGCCACGCTGACTACGTTAAGAACATGATCACCGGTGCTGCACAGATGGACGGCGCTATCCTCGTAGTAGCTGCTACCGACGGTGTTATGGCTCAGACCAAGGAGCACATTCTCCTTTCCAGACAGGTTGGCGTTCCTTACATCGTAGTATTCCTTAACAAGTGCGACATGGTTGACGATCCTGAGCTTATCGAGCTCGTTGAGATGGAAGTAACCGAGCAGCTTGAAGAGTACGGATTCAAGGATTGCCCTATCATCAAGGGTTCCGCTCTTAAGGCTCTTGAAGATCCCATGGGCGAGTGGGGCGACAAGATCATGGAGCTCATGAGCACTGTTGACTCTTACATTCCCGATCCTCAGCGTGACACCGACAAGCCTTTCCTTATGCCTGTCGAGGACGTATTCACCATCACCGGACGTGGAACTGTTGCTACCGGCCGTGTAGAGAGAGGAACTCTTCACCTCAACGACGAAGTTGAAATCCTTGGAATCAAGGAGGAGAAGGGCAAGTCAGTTATCACCGGTATCGAGATGTTCCGTAAGATGCTTGACGAGGCTCAGGCCGGAGACAACATCGGAGCACTCCTTCGTGGTGTAGACAGAAAAGACATCGAGCGTGGACAGGTTGTTGCTAAGCCCGGAACCGTTACTTGCCACAAGAAGTTTACCGCACAGGTTTACGTTCTTACCAAGGACGAGGGTGGACGTCACACTCCTTTCTTCAACAACTACAGACCTCAGTTCTATTTCAGAACAACTGACGTTACCGGCGTTATCTCTCTTCCCGAAGGAACCGAGATGTGCATGCCCGGAGACAACGTTGAGATGACCATCGAGCTCATCCACCCCATCGCTATGGAGCAGGGACTTACCTTCGCTATCAGAGAAGGTGGACGTACCGTTGGATCAGGAAGAGTTGCAACTGTCATCGAGTAATTCGAAGACACAATCTTCTAACAGTGGTTTAAACTATATATGCCGGGGATTAAGTTCTCCGGCATATTTTTTTACAGGGAGGGTTTAAATTTTGAAAAAATTTGTAGCAGCAATTCTTGCAAGCATGATGGTAATGTCACTTGCAGGATGCGGAAAGACCGGAATTGCAGGAGCAGCAGACTGGGTTGCTTCAGACGACAGCATAACTGCTGAGAAGCTTGAGGACGGTTCTTATTACTATGAAGGAAGAATCGGATCAACCATGAAGACTGCATGGTTTGATTTCACCATCGAGGATGCATATGTAACTCATGATTCAGTTGGCAACTATACTGCAAATAACGGTAATGCGCTTGTAGTAGTTGAAATTACCGTTAAGAATACCTTCACTGAGTCAGTTCCCATGTGGAACTATGATTTTCAGCTTATTTGGGGCGAAGGAGATAATGATTTCACATGGCCTGTAGAGGAATCAGGCATCATCTCCGATCAGTTCCCCGAGGAGTATGATCTTAGTGTAAGTGAGACCAGAACCGGATATTATGTATATGAAGTTCCCGGCGGAATGACCGACTTTGCTATCGCATTCACAGAATACTATGAGGATAATACCGAGGGTGACAATTTCTGGATTTACTTCACCCCTGACGAGAAGTAATTAAATAGACTATTATATTAAATCAGAGGCCCTCTGCAGAATATACTCTGCAGAGGGCTTTTTGTATTTGAATTGTTTGTTTTGTACAAAATGTATCAATTGTAGATGAAACTTATAAAATTTTTGGAGGAATTTAACGATGAAATAAATATAAACATATTATAAAATCTTTATAAACAAGTTGAGAAGTTTTTATAAACTTACTATTGTGATTGAGTTCACGATAGGGCCTGCGATTAAGTCTTACGCCTGCCTCGGTTTTACTACCGGAGGCAGCTTTTTTTGGGGTTTTTTATTACATAAAGGAGATGAGCAAATGATTAAGAAGTTGATACGATCAGCAATTACCACTGCATTACTTATTTGTATGGGAATCTGCATGCTTTCCGTACCTGCAAAAGCTGAAACAGTTTCTGAAGAAGCTGAAGCAGCTACACCTGTTTATGATCCTATGCAGCCGGTTGATATAGTTATCAATCTTGAGGATGAGTCAAGGTACATGGGCGTATCGCTTTATCGAATCGGAGATTATGACGGGGAGAGATTTACATATACAGCTCAGATTCTGGAACTTGTCGATAAGGATTATTACAAATTAAGCAGGGAGTCGGAGATAATAGCTGCTGCAGAGTCATTGGCAGCCATCGTCCGAAAAGATGATTCGTTTGAAAAGACAGATGTTTCCATAGTAGACGGTGTTGGTGTTGCAGAAGACCTGACAACGGGATTGTATCTGATCGTGCAAAACAGAGCTGATCGTAATGCTACTCTTGATAATGCATATTTCATAGAAACGCCCGGATGGAATGAGGAAACGCTTGAGTTTATGTATGATGTCAGATACTTCCCCAAGTGGGAGAGAGAAGCTTGGTTTACCTTTAGAAATGAGATCGTATATCCCATGGTCATCATTTTTGCTCTTGTAAGCCTTGCAATCTTCTGCCTCCTGGGAAATAAGATCCTCAAATTCGCCCTGGCAATAGCCGGATTTATGATATGCGGATATTACGGAATGATCGTCAGTGCGAAATATCTTGAGATTGAAGCAAACTTTTTATGGCTGTTTGTGCTGTTCATAGTATTTGCCTTTGTAGGAACAGGCGTGGTTTGGATTATTACTTCGATCATTTCGGCAATAGTCAGAAAGCTTAAGATCACAGATATCGTAAAAAAGAACATGTTTTGGTTGACCGCAGTGACCGGAGCTATAGGAGTGTTCTTCATACTTTATAAAATGGTCCTTAACAATTTATACAGAAGCATCGTTATCGCGGCGGCATGCGGAGCTATAGGTATCTTGGTTCAGTATGTGTCAAAGGGAAGAGAACTTCGCGGCTACACTTATGAAGATCTGTACAGAATTCAGCTGAAGGATAAAGAAGATGATGAGAGGCTGTAAGAACAATGCTTGATGTTACCAGAGTAGAGAAAAAGTTCCAGATTGATCCGGTCGGAATGGAAAATATGAAAGAACGGCTTACGAGGGTTATGACATCGGATCCTCACAACGGGCCGGACGGATACATAGTAAGATCGTTATATTTTGATTCGATATACAACAAAGATTATTTTGCTAAGGCAATAGGAGTAGATGTGAGGAAAAAGATACGCCTGAGAATCTACTCTTCACAGGATAAGAATGCCAAGCTTGAGGTAAAGGAAAAGGCAGACGGCATGCAGAGAAAAAGATCGCTTAGCATAACGCGTGAAGAATCCGAGAAAATGCTTCGGGCAGATTACGGGTTCCTGGCCCAAAAAGAAGATGCCTTTGCACAAGCACTATATTATCTGATGACCAAAGAGGTATACCGACCGAAATGTATAGTCGAATATGACCGATATGCCTTTATTCATCCGGATAATAATATCAGGGTTACATTCGATCAAAATCTGAGAATGGATGCGGATCCGAATGACATGTTCAATCCTGTTAATAAAATGATACCGGTGGCTGAATCGTCGGATATAACACTGGAAGTAAAATACGACGGCTTTTTATACAGCAGTATAAAGTCAGCGATTGGAGATAATCTTTCAATCAACATATCAAGCAGTAAATACTGCAGAGTCAGAGAACATATGGGTTTTTAAGCCAAAAGAGGAGAAGAAATGAAAGAAGAATTATATTACCTTTTACAGAGCCAGAGCGAAGGGAGCCTTACACTTCCCGATATATTATTGAATCTCGTAGTTGCGGGAATACTCGGCGGAATGATCTTCGCAGCATACAGAAGCACACACAGCGGAACTGTATACAGTGCACGATTCAATGTGTCTCTTGTAATGACCGCACTTGTAACCACAACTGTAATGTGTGTTATCGGAAATAATATTTCACTGTCCCTCGGTATGGTAGGTGCGCTTTCAATCGTTCGTTTCCGTACCGCTATCAAGGATCCCAGAGATACTATCTTTATTTTCTGGTCCGTTGCAGTAGGTGTATGCTGCGGTGTATGTGACTATATCATCGCACTTATGGGAACCGTATTTATCTTCCTTTTCCTTGTACTGTTCGGATTTGTAAAGGATGTAAATCGTGTGCTTATCGTAGTAAGAGGCGCGGATGAAGCATTGTCGGAAGCTTCCAAGGTGATCGACGAATCCTTCTCCAACAAGGCTCTCAGAAGAGTTTATACAGTTGAGCCCAGCGGAAACGGTGAGGTGATTTATGAAGTAACCGCTAAATTACTTAACAAGATTTCCAAGAAGAACGGAAAGCTTGAAGATAAGCTCAGACAGATCAAAGGAACTTCAAGCGTAAGCATTATGTGTCAGGAAGATGAGATTGCAGGGTGATAAATAGCATGAATGCAAAAAGAGAATGCATAGTGTTTTTTGCGGTAGCGTCCGTGCTTGTATGCTTTTTTTCAGTTTTGATCTATTACATCGACCGGAAGGATACAAAGGTAGTACAGATAAGCGCTGCATATTATACGGACCTTCCGGCGGATACGTATGAAGGAGATCCTCTTGCCGGAATCGGTGAAGATTTCGTAACAGATCCGGCTGTATTCAGCGGAAATCTTCCTCTGATAGTACTCAATATAGACACTGAACTGCCTGAGTACAAAACGTTCAAATTAGGATATGAAATGGTCCTTACCGATGTGGATCCCTGGACTACGGGTAAGATAACGGTTTATGACAATCCTTCAGGTATAAATTCGTTATCGGATCAGCCGGTGATAATAAGTGATATCCGTATTAAGAAAAGAGGACATACTTCTTATGACTTCGATAAGCCTCAGTACTATATAAAGCTTACGATGGACGGCGGTCTTGATAATCCTCAGAATATCTTCGGAATGGGGACTGACGATTCGTGGATACTTGGCGGAAATATGGCTGATAAGAGTATGATGAGAAATTATCTGGCCTACAGAGTATCAGCACAGATAATGGAGTATGCTCCAAGATGCGCATTCTGCGAAGTGTTTACCGAGGCGGACGGTGTATATACCTATCAGGGCGTTTATCTGATGGAGGAGTCCATAAGAAGATCGGAGAGCAGGGTACAGCTCGACGAATCCAAAAAGGATGAAGTATATACCAGCTATCTTGTCAGACGAGACCGTTTTACAAACTTCGATACCATGCTTGATACCTATGCAAGACTCGAAGGCTTAAGCGATGAATGGATCGGAGTTAAATATCCGGCAGTATCAAGACAGACTGAGGATAATCTGGTTTATATTGAAGAAGATTTTTCCAGGATAGAGAGGATATTGCTGTCCGACAAACCTTCCATGTATAAGAGTTATCCCAGATATGTGGATACGGATTCATTTGTAGATTATTTCCTGATAAATGAATACTTCGGAAACTACGATGCCGGAGAACATTCCACTTACATGTATAAGAATACATGGGGACGTCTGAAGATCGGACCTGTGTGGGATTTTGACCAGGCAATGAACAATTCTGTTGTTGATGAAACCGATCCTTACACGCTTGCAATGCAGGATAAAGAGTTTTATGAAAAGCTTGTTCTTGATTCTACATTTGTTAATCAGTTGAAGGAAAGATATTCATACTTGCGCTCGGTTTATCTGAATGACGATTATATCGGCGGAGTAATAGATGAAACCAGCGATTATTTAAGGAGCGCAAGAGCAAGGGAGTGGTATCGCTGGGCAGGTGATTACCTCGACGACAGCGGCCGATTCGGAACTTACAGTCTTCGCGATTACGAAAAAGAAGGAATTACGATCAGTCGTTTTAATGATGACTACGATCAGGAGTTGTATAACATCAAAACATATTTGAGCCTTCACGGTGCAACTATTCAGTCCGAACTGACAAAACTCGCAGAAGGATGTGAATACACCACCGGACTTAAAGGCGAGATGACTATGATGTTTTTGATCACCTGTGTATTGTTTGCAGTACCGTCAATACTTATCAATAGGAAGTAGATATATGTACAATTATCCGTTGCCACAGGACATACCGCCTGCGCACTATTTTCTGGAAACAATAAACAACCCGGTTCCGACTTTGATCATCAGGGTAGCATTGGGACTGGCTGCAGTAATATTTGTTGTGGCTTATATCCATATCAAGAGAAAAAACAAAAAGGAAGACGAGGAAAAGAAGTAGATGGTATTTTCAAGCGTTGTTTTCATATTCTATTTTTTGCCCGCAGTCTTTTTGCTGTACTTTTGCTTTTCTTTCAGCAGGACGCTACAGAACATCATCCTGCTATTGGTAAGCCTTATTTTCTATGCCTATGGTGAGCCTGTAAATATTCTTCTGCTTCTTGCGTCTATCCTTATCAATACCCTTGCGGGATTTCTCGTATCAAGGGGGACGGAGAAACGAAGAAAGACTTACATGATATTTGCTGTGGCCGTAAATATCGGAATTTTGTTCGTGTATAAGTATCTGGGATTTGTAAGCGGTATTTTTGCACAGCTTATCGGAATACCTGCTTTTTCGATTGCGCTTCCGATCGGTATATCATTTTTTACATTCCAGTCGATATCCTACGTTGTTGATGTCTACCGCGGGGAATCAAAACCTGCCAATCCTCTTACCGTAGGTTTGTACATTTCCTTTTTCCCTCAGCTGATCGCGGGACCTATTATCAGGTATGACACTGTCGAGGCACAGATCAGGAACAGAAAGTGCTCTTTTGAGAAGTTCAGTGTAGGTATCAGCAGATTCGCAATCGGAGTAATAAAGAAAGTTCTTTTGGCCAATACATTTGCCTCGCTTGCAGACAGCATATTCAACTGGTCAGCTATCGGAACCGATATGTATACCGTACCTGCAACACTTGCATGGCTCGGAAGTATCGCTTATACATTGCAGATATATTACGACTTTTCGGCTTATTCGGATATGGCTATCGGACTTGCGCTTTGCTTTGGCTTTGTATATCCGGAGAATTTCAACTATCCGTATGCGGCTGAATCAATATCCGATTTTTGGAAGAGATGGCATATATCACTTACCGATTGGTTCCGTAAATATGTGTACTTTCCTCTTGGAGGAAGCAGAGTAGCAAACAGAGATGTAATGGTAAGAAATCTGTTTGTTGTATGGCTTCTTACCGGAATATGGCACGGTGCAAACTGGACATTTCTCTTCTGGGGACTGCTTTATTTTGTAATACAGCTTGCAGAAAGATTCTTCGATTACCCGGAGAAGATGGGGAAGATCGGAAGGCGTATATACACATTATTAATAGTTAACTTTGCCTGGGTAGTATTTAGAGCCAATGATCTGTTTCAGGCAGGAGTGTTCTATAAGAATATGTTTGGAGCAAACCGTAACGGCTTCCTGAGTTCTGTTGCATGGATGCTTGTCCGTGAGAACTGGGTATTTCTGCTTGCAGGATTATTCTTTATGTTTCCGGTCACCAAGGAGATCAACACTTATCTATACACTAATCCCAAAAATGGATTATCGAGATTTTTGTCGATCGCATATCCTCCCGTGATCTTGTTTTTATTTGTTATATCCATCAGTTACATAGTAAGTGGAAGTTACAATCCGTTTATTTATTTCAACTTCTGATTCCTTTGTCAGTTAAGAGCAGGTTTAAAACAATATGGAAGAAAAGGAAAGAAAGAAATTATATTTCAGGCGTAAGAAATTTCTTGCGGTCATCCTGACAACAATGATATTTGCTTTTTCCGGTATGAATCTGTACACATACGGAGAAGAATATCTGGCTGATATAGAACGTATTTACAATAATGTAGCAGAAGGCAGAAATACGTTGACAAGAGCCGTGGAGAAATTCGAAGAGTCTCTAAACAGCGATATGTATGCGAAGATGAATCTTATCGAAGTCTTTTCGTATACAAATGTGCTGCTTGATAAAAGGGAGATCAACAATTTCGAGTACATCAAAGACGAGAACGGCAGCTTGCATTATGCCCAGTTCTATAAAGAGCATGATACCGAGATATTTGAATATGCACTGAGGATCAATCGTCTTAGGGATTATGTTTCCGAAAACGGAACGAATGTAATGTTTGTTGTTGCTCCCTCCAAATACTTATTGAGCAGCGATGCCTTAAGGATGGGGCTTCCAATCAATAATCCTCAGGAAAATGTTAATGAGTTATTGTTCTATTTAAACCGTTTGGATATCGATACACTTGACCTGAATAATTACATTCCGAATGGAACTGTTACCTATGAAGATTCATTTTATAAAACAGACCATCACTGGAGCGTTGATGCCGCATATTACTCATCGCAGATATTAGCAGACAGACTTACAGCCGATTACGGACTGGATATGGATACAGATACGTATCTGTCGGATGATGCATACACCAGGGTTACCTATAAAGACGGAATGCTCGGGTCTATGGGAAGGGATACCGGAATATGTTTTTCGGGGCTTGATGATTTCACTGCATATTATCCCAATTTCCGAATGAATTTTTACAGATATTGCATTGAGGACTATGACATTAAATACGAGTTTGAGGGCGATATAACAGAAACACTTTATTCGCTGGATCAGCTCTATTCATCTGAAGATATCTATGAAGTATCACAGTACGGAATATATCTGAATGAACTTGAAATATACGAGCATATAGTTAACAGGGAGAATCCGAATGGACCTAAGATCTTATTCATAAGAGACTCTTACTTTTCTCCCGTAATAACATTTCTTGCCCCGATGTGCAGTGAGATAGATGCAGTCTGGAATATGGACAAATCCAAGCATGTCGATATCGATGAGATAATCAGCGAGAATACGTACGATGTAATCATCTTAGAGTATTATCCGTACAACATAGAGGACAGTGGATTCAGCTTTTTTAAAGGGACAGAATGATGAAAAAAAAGATGTCAAACTTCTACAGCGATACTAAAGCAAGAATATGGTTTGTGATCACTATGATGTGTTCCATTACCTATCTGTTATGGAGAGTATTCTTCACTCTTCCTATAGGATATGGAATATTTGAGATGATCGCAGGAATAGCGCTCCTTATAGTAGAGGCACTCGGATTTGTCGAAGCTATGGTTCACTATGTAAATATGTATAATGCGAGGGCTTATGAGAAACCTGAGATCGCTCCGGAGCAGTTCCCCGACGTTGACGTATTTATAGCTACATATAATGAGCCTGTAGATCTCATGGAGAAGACTCTTCTTGCGTGTAAGAGAATGGAGTATCCGGATCTTTCCAAGGTTCATATCTATCTTTGCGATGACGCAAGAAGACCTGAGATGAGAGAACTTGCCGAGAGAATCGGAGTTAACTATCTCGACAGAGAAGATCACAAGGGTCAGAAGGCCGGAAACCTTAACAATGCGATGGCACATTCGTCATCACCCTATATCGTTACATTCGATGCGGATATGCTTCCCCAGTCATGTTTCCTGCTTGAGACCATTCCCTATTTCGTCGATGCAGAACTTAAGAACAAGGACAGAAAACCCGAGGACAGGATCAAGCTTGGATTTCTCCAGAGCCCTCAGGCATTCTATGACAGGGATCTGTTCCAGTTTAATCTTCACTCTGAAAACAAGATTCCCAATGAGCAGGATTACTTCTACCGTGATATCGAAGTTGCAAGAACTCGTACCAACAGCTGTATCTACGGCGGATCAAATACCGTGATCAGCAGAGAAGCTCTTGATGATATCGGAGGCTTCTATACCGAAGCTATCACTGAAGACTTTGCAACAGGACTCCTTATTCAGAAGAAGGGATATGTAACCCTCGGCATAGATAAAAAGCTTGCATCAGGAATGTCTGCAAAAACACTCCAGGATCTTATTCAGCAGAGAATCCGTTGGGCCCGCGGCGTAATCTCCACCGGACGTAAGATGCACATCTATACTTCAAGAGATCTTACATTCGGGCAGAAGATCAACTATTGGGCATCCATCTGGTATTGGTATGCTCCCGTAAAAAGATTTATTTATATCATTTCACCTATACTCTATGCTGCATTCGGATTCATGTTCTTTAAGTGTAATCTGTGGCAGGTGCTTTTGTTCTGGCTTCCTATGTATATCTCCAGTAACGTAAGCCTCAGATACCTCAGTAATAATGTACGTAACACCAAGTGGACATCCATTTATGAGTATGCACTCTTTCCCTATATGATCATTCCTGTCATATTGGAGACGTTTGGCGTATCGCTTAAGAAATTTAAGGTTACCAAAAAAGATAATGTCCAGACCAATCAGTCCGATAAGTTTGTCTACATGGTTCCCGTACTTATACTTATCTTCCTTTCGATAGTAGGTATTACGAGATGTATCATGATCATGTTCTCCAGCGGATCTTTCGGACCGGTCGTTGTATTGTTCTGGCTTATTTATAACCTTTACAATATGATCATGTGCCTCTTCTTCGTAGACGGCAGAGAGATTCAGAGAGGAGCCGAGAGAGTATATGTATCCCTTCCCGGTTATCTCCACATCGGAGATAAAGTATATCCTTTTATGACAAAGGATATCTCGGAAACCGGTATGGCAATATATATGGACGATCCCATACTGATCGAGCCCCGCCCCGATGAGGACATATACTGTGAGATCAGTGACCGTAAATGGCATACAAGACTTACTCCCGTCGTCAAATATTCACAGGAGGATACCGGAAGAGCTGAACTTAAGTGGCTGTATACTTTTAAATTTGACGGATTCCTTGAAAAAGAAGACTATGACCAGCTTCTTGCCATACTATATGACCGTGTTCCTACCAATCCTTCAGAGATCAGAAAAAACAACGGTATCTATGATGATCTGAGCACCAACCTTGAGAAGAGAATTTCCGAAGGAAGGTATATGAAGAGACACTATCCCAGAATCAGGATCAATTCAATGATCCCTGCTCTTATCGACGGTAAAAAGGGTGAAGTCAGCATAGAAGATTTTAACTATCAGTTCTTCTCAACAAGAGCGGGAAAACCCGGCAAAAATGTTGTCTTCCTTATCGGTGAACACAAGATACCGGTTACCTATGAGGTTGCAAATCCTGTAATAAGTCTTTTCAGGGTCAAGGATTTTGAGTCCGTATATTCCAGTCAGGCGGTCGCAGACGATATTATGGAAAAACTGATCGCCATTGCAGAAAAGAACAGGAGAAAGCATTCCTCGTCGAAACTTAAGGATAAGATCAAGAGCCGCGAAAGAAAGATCGCTTCCGAAAAAGTTGCGGCAAAGGACAGCTTTGACGAGATGGAGCTTTTGTAAAAACAGGGTTGTACGGAATATCTGAGTAACAAAATGTCCGGCTTATGATGCATGTTTTTCTCCACAAAGAGAAGGCATGAATTATAAGCCGGTTTTATTTTTATTTCTTTACAAAAACTGCCTCGTGGGGTATGATTGAGAAAACGGTTTCCGTTGTGCATTTATCTCGGAAGGGGGTATCAGGGTGGTTACTATCAGAGATGTTGCCAAGAGAGCGGGAGTAGCCGTCTCGACCGTATCTAAAGTCATCAACAACTATCCAAGTGTATCGGAGGATACGATCATAAGGGTAAATGAAGCTATCGAAGAACTTCACTTTATCCCTAATTCGGTTGCGGCTTCTCTTTCATCCAAACAGTCGGGCAGAGTTGCGGTGCTTACCGATCCGGACGGACAGACACTTGCTTCGTCTGAGATCATGATGCAGTACATCATGGGTGCGGTAAAAGCAGGCAATGAAGCAAGACTCGATGTCGTGCCTTTGTTCTTCAGCATGTTTGCGGGAATGAAAGCTGCGGAGATCGAGCACAGGCTTGAAGCCCAGAATATCAGAAGTATCATCGTATGCGGTCTTGACCGTGATATGAAGGAACTCACCGAAGTAATCGAAAGTGAGAAGTTCAAAGCCGTCGTTGTAGATATGCCTCTTCAGAGTGACAACATATCAAACATCGGCGTAGATCACGCACAGGCACAGAAGGATATACTTCGTAAGACTATTACCGAAAACACCGGCCCCAGCGACAGCGTTCTTTATATTTCCGGAAGAACGAACAGCTATGTTACGGAAGAAAGAATTCGCGGAGCCAGAGAACTTTCCGAGGAACTCGGATTCGACCTTACTGTTAAGAACGGCGCTTTCAGCGAAAAGAATGCGCGTGAGCTTACCATGAAGTTTGGAAGAGACAAGGACATCATCGCCTGCGGATCAGACCTTATGGCAATCGGTGCCATGAAGGCTCTTACCGATATGAACGTATTCCATCCGGTATGCGGATTCGACGGAATTACTCTTATGGGTTATGCCGGCAAGAATATGGTAACCGTAAGACAGGATTTCAAAGAGATCGGTGAAGAAGCTCTTAGAGAATGCTGCAGACTCATGGGCGGCGAAAAGGGCAGATCCATAAGAATGCCTTATTCACTCATGCAGGTTAGATACGAAGACGTACTTGTATAACCTTTTAACAGGATATGGGAAGGAGACTGAAAAGGGAAATGGAGAGCAATCGTAATCTGGGCAGAGACGTAATCATAATGAATCTCGAAGAACAGCTTGGACAGATAACTCAGAAAGACTATGGTAAGACTATCGGTGACTGCACCGATAAAGAACTTTACTACTCAATCCTTACTCTCGTTAAAACATTGATGGATGTATCAATGCCTATCTCCGGAGAGAAGAAGGTTTACTACATTTCGATGGAGTTCCTTATCGGAAAACTGCTGTCGAATAATCTCATCAATCTCGGAATCTACGGAAAGCTTTCCGATATTCTCGAGAAGAACGGAAAGAGCCTTGCAACCATCGAAGAGATCGAGCCGGAACCTTCACTGGGAAACGGTGGTCTCGGAAGACTCGCTGCATGCTTCCTTGATTCCATTGCAACTCTCGGACTTCCCGGAGACGGAATCGGACTTAACTATCACTTCGGTCTTTTCAAACAGGTCTTTAAAAAGAATGCGCAGACCGCAGAGAAGAACGATTGGATCGAAGAGCAGAGCTGGCTTAGAAAGACCAAGACTTCTTTCAAAGTTAAGTATGCCGATTTTGAAGTTGTATCCAAAATGTATGACATTGATGTCATAGGTTATGAGAACGGAGTAAACAAGCTTCATCTCTTTGACGTTGAGACCGTTGATGAATCAATCGTTAAAAAGGGTATCGACTTTGATAAGAAAGCTATCAAGAAGAACCTTACTCTTTTCCTCTATCCCGATGATTCCGACAAGGACGGAAATCTCCTCAGAATCTATCAGGAATATTTCATGTGCGCTAATGCTGCAAGACTAATCCTTAAGGATATGGCTGATAAGAAGTTTGATCTCCATGAACTTCACAAGCATGCTGCAGTTCAGATAAACGATACACATCCTACACTCGTTATTCCAGAACTCATCAGACTTCTCGTTGAGGAAGAGCATTTCTCGATGGACGAAGCAATCAAGGAAGTATCCGCATCATGCGCATACACCAATCACACCATCCTTGCAGAGGCACTTGAGAAGTGGCCTCTTGAATATCTGAAGAAGGTTGTGCCTCACCTCATTCCTTACATCAAGGAACTTGATAAGAGAGTTAAGGCACAGTTCAAGGATCCCAAGGTTGCCATCATCGATAAGGATGATAAGGTACACATGGCACACATCGACATCCACTACGGACATTCCATCAACGGTGTTGCCGCAATCCATACCGAGATACTTAAAAAGGCCGAACTCAACCACTTCTACAAGATCTATCCCGAGAAGTTTAACAACAAGACCAACGGTATTACTTTCAGAAGATGGCTTATCTCCTGTAACAAGGAGCTTGCACATTTCCTTTCCGAGACCATCGGTGACGGATATACCAAAAACGCGGAAGACCTCGAAAAGCTTCTCGAGTTTAAAGACAACGATAAAGTTCTTGATACCATCGACAAGATCAAGAGACTTAAGAAAGAGCAGCTTGCAGAGTATGTAAAGGCTAAGGAAGGAATCGAGCTTGACGTTAACTCCATCTTCGATATCCAGTCCAAGAGACTTCACGAGTACAAGCGCCAGCAGATGAATGCTCTTTACATCATCCATAAGTACCTGGAGATCAAAGCAGGTAAGAAGCCTGTAAGACCCATTACCTTTATGTTCGGTGCAAAGGCAGCTCCCGCATATGTAATCGCTCAGGATATCATTCACCTTATCCTCTGCCTGCAGGAACTCATCAACAATGATCCCGACGTCAGCCCTTACATCAAGGTTCTTATGGTAGAGAACTACAACGTAAGCTATGCGGAGAAGATGATTCCCGCTTGCGATATCTCCGAGCAGATATCACTTGCTTCCAAGGAAGCATCCGGAACCGGTAATATGAAGTTCATGCTTAACGGAGCAGTAACCCTCGGAACCGCAGACGGAGCAAACGTTGAAATCGCCGACCTTGTCGGAAAAGAAAACATCTTCGAGTTCGGACTTAAATCCGATCAGGTCATCGCTCATTACGAGAAGGCCGATTACGTATCGAAGGATTACTACAAGAAGAGTAAAACCATCAAAGCAGCGGTTGACTTCATAACAGGTCCCCAGCTTCTTAAGATCGGTGACAAGGAGAGACTCGAGAGACTTTCCAAGGAACTTCTTAACAAAGACTGGTTCATGACCCTGATCGATCTTGAGGACTATATCAAGGTTAAGGACGAAGCATTTGCCGCTTACGAAGACAGGGAAAGATGGGTTAAGATGTGTCTCGTCAACATTGCCAAGGCCGGATTCTTCTCTTCAGACAGAACCATCAAGCAGTACAATGATGATATTTGGCACCTGACCTGAGAGGAAAAAAGCCCGTAGAAACGGGCGTTATAAAGGTCAAATGTGTTATTTAAATCTTTGAACCACAATATATAGAGGTTTACATAATCATAAAAGACACGGCTCAGACCGTGTCTTTTATTGCGTTCCCAGGTAAGAGCCCAGTGTTTTCAAGGGTTTGCGGGCATTATTGAACAATTTTCACAAAAATTATGTTAATCATTCTTAAATTATTATTGTCCACAATATCTTGACGAAATATAAAATCTGGGAATACAATATGTAGTGCACGGCAACGGGATTTTATACCATATATACCGTAAATTCGGGCCGGAATATATAAAAAACGTTCAAATCAGGGGAGTTTAAATGAAAATCATTAAGAGAAGCGGAACAGAGGTGCCTTTTGACATAGAGAAGATCGCCGCCGCAGTCAGAAAGGCCAATGAAAGCGTAATCGAGACTGAAAGGATGACCGACAAACAGATGGAGGTCATTTCAGACAATATGCTTACCCAGTGTTCCAGGATTCCCAGATCTCTTTCCGTTGAGGAAATCCAGGATATGGTTGAGAATGAGATCATGAATCAGAGGGCTTTTGCGGTAGCCCGCTCTTATATTACATACAGATACAAGAGACAGCTCGTTCGTAAGTCCAATTCCACTGACGAGCAGATCCTGTCCCTCATCGAGTGCAACAACGAAGAGGTTAAGCAGGAGAATTCCAATAAGAATCCCACTGTCAATAGCGTACAGCGTGACTATATGGCAGGTGAGGTTAGTAAGGATATCACCAAGAGATTCCTTCTTGATGAGGATATCGTTGCTGCTCACGAAGCAGGTCTCATTCATTTCCACGATGCGGATTATTTTGCACAGCACATGCACAACTGCTGTCTTGTTAACCTTCAGGACATGCTCCAGAACGGAACCGTTA
Organism: uncultured Lachnospiraceae bacterium; assembly: GCA_902794095.1. Classification (GTDB taxonomy): domain Bacteria; phylum Bacillota; class Clostridia; order Lachnospirales; family Lachnospiraceae; genus AC2028. Next base: position 144,134 of record CADBFZ010000005.1, read on the forward strand.
TCAGCGAGACCATGATTGAGAAGCCTCATTCATTCTCTACCGCTTGTAATGTTGCAACCCAGGCTATCGCTCAGATTGCATCATCACAGTACGGCGGACAGAGCATCTCTCTTTCTCACCTGGCTCCTTTCGTACAGATTAGCCGTGAGAAGTTCAGAGCAACCGTAAGACAGGAAATGGAAGATGCCGGAATCAAGGTAACCGAGGAAGAGATCAACAAGGTTGCCGAGATGAGAGTTCTTGATGAGATCAAGGCGGGTGTACAGACCATTCAGTATCAGGTCATCACCCTCATGACCACCAACGGTCAGGCTCCTTTCATTACCGTATTCATGTACCTTGATGAAGTTCCCGAAGGACAGACAAGGGATGACCTTGCAATCGTCATTGAGGAAATGCTCAAGCAGCGTATCAAGGGCGTAAAGAATGAGAAGGGTGTTTACATCACTCCCGCATTCCCTAAGCTCATCTATGTTCTTGATGAAGACAATATAACCAAGGACAGCAAATATTATTATCTTACCGAGCTTGCTGCAAGATGTACCGCAAAGCGCATGGTTCCCGATTATATCTCAGCTAAGGTTATGAAGGAACTTAAGGGCGGCAACGTATATACCTGCATGGGTTGCAGAAGCTTCCTTACCTACGAGCCCGGTGTTCAGAATGTTGACGGAACTCCCAAGTTCTACGGAAGATTCAATCAGGGTGTCGTAACTCTTAACCTTGTTGATATCGCTTGCTCATCAGGCGGAGACATGGATAAGTTCTGGAACATCTTCGAAGAGAGACTTGAGCTCTGCCACAGAGCACTCATGGCAAGACACAACAGACTTAAGGGAACTCTTTCGGATGTTGCTCCCATCCTCTGGCAGTACGGCGCACTTGCAAGACTTCAGAAGGGTGAGAAGATCGACAAGCTCCTTTACGACGGATATTCAACCATATCCCTCGGCTATGCGGGACTTTGCGAGTGTACGAGATATATGACAGGCAAGTCACATACCGATCCCACCGCAACTCCTTTCGCACTCGAAGTAATGCAGAAGTTAAACGATGCATGTAAGAAGTGGAGAGGCGAATCCAACATCGCATTCTCACTTTACGGAACTCCTCTCGAGTCCACCACTTACAAATTCTCGAAATGTCTCCAGAAGCGTTTCGGAATCATTCCCGGAGTTACCGATAAGAGCTACATCACCAACTCTTATCACGTACATGTTACCGAGAAGATCGATGCATTCGAGAAGCTTAAGTTCGAATCACAGTTCCAGGCACTTTCACCCGGCGGCGCTATCAGTTACGTTGAGGTACCTAATCTTCAGGACAACATCGATGCTGTCATTTCCGTAATGCAGTACATCTATGAGAACATCATGTACGCAGAGCTTAATACCAAGAGCGACTACTGCCAGGTATGCGGATACAATGGTGAGATCAAGATTGTTAACGACAAAGACGGAAAGCTCATTTGGGAATGCCCCAACTGCGGAAACCGTGATCAGAACAAGATGAACGTAGCGCGAAGAACCTGCGGATACATCGGAACACAGTTCTGGAATCAGGGCAGAACTCAGGAGATCAAAGAGAGAGTTCTTCATCTGTAATTTATATCGAATTCTATAAAAGTAAGAGCGGATCTTCGATTATGAGAAGATCCGCTTTTTTATTTTGCATGCATAATTGACAGTATAAAAACCCTTGTCTACAATAATGGTGGTTTTATGGTTTCACTTACCGGACGAGGTGCGCAGTGATAGTACAGAAGATTCGAAACAGCCTGTTATTACAGCTTATCTGTATTGTTCTTGCGATTCTTGCCGTCTTAACTGCAACACTCTATACATCTTTTATCTACGTCAAAGACACCACCCTTAACTATGCACAGACACTGGCAGACAGCCTTCTCAGGCAGGCTGATGATGCACTCAGTTTCTATGAAGAAAATTTAAGATACAACGCGGAATCACTTTGCAGATTTATGATCACCGATGAACTTGATATGGTCAGCGATGATGCAGGTGAAGCAAGACTTTCATCTTATTACACTCAGATCGCTCTGAAAAATAAAGAGATTGTATCTGCCATTATTTTCGACAACGATATGAATGTGATCGTATCCCTTGGAAGACAGCTTACGCTTTCCGACAGGAATTCATATCTGAGAAAAGAAGCCGACATGAACGCCGACTGGTATTTTACCAATGATGATAATTACTACTACGGATTTTATTATCCGATTTACAGCGGTACCAGAACAAATATCAAACAACAGGGAATGTGCGTTTTGATACTTGAGCCCTGGAGCATAGAAGGTTCGCTCCACAACATCATGAATGAAAATACCGCAGCGATATTACTCAGTGATTCGAATAAGCTGGATCTTTCTTTTCACACATTCGGAAATATTCCTGCGGACGTGAATATGGAAGACCTTAAGAAAGATGATGATTACATTTACCGCGAAGGTAATTGGCAAAACGGAATAAGGATTGCGGTTGCCGTATCAGTATCGGGAAATACTTCAGGCAGCAGTACCATCAGAACAATGATAACCGTGGCATCCATCTTGACTTCTTTCTTCCTTGCGGTAATTATATTCTTCTCATACTTCCACATGGCTAAGCCCATTCATGAGATAGACAGATTCATTGATGATTCCATTGAGAATCCGGGGAAGAGACTTAAGCTTAAGAGAACCGATGAGATCGGAACAGTCGCATCAAGTCTTAACCATATGCTTGATGAAAACCAGCGAATGATCGAGGAGATAAAAGAAGGCAAGATTCGTTTGTATGAGACTAAGCTTACTCAGCAGAAGATGGAGATCTTAGCCTACCGTAATCAGATCAATCCGCACTTTCTCTACAACACATTCTCCTGCATGAGGGACATGGCTCTCATAAACGATCAGGACAACATTGCAGAGATGGCCATGGCGCTTTCCGATATTTTCAGATATGCTGTCAAGGCAAGTAACATAGTTACAGTAAGAGATGAAGTATCCTATATCGAAAAATACGCTCGTATCATTGAGTACAGATTCATGGGGAAGATTACGATCGAAACGAGCGTCGAAAGTACTGTTTTGGATAAACCGCTTATAAGATTTTTCCTGCAGCCGCTTGTTGAGAATGCGGTATTCCACGGACTTGAGAGCAAGATGGATAACGGATTTGTTGATGTCAGAATTGAAGGCAAAGACGACAGACTTGTGATAACGATCAAGGACGACGGATGCGGAATGGATGATGATGCTCTGAATAAACTCAAGGAGCTGATAAACGCACCGCACGAAAAAGGCGGTATAGGTCTTCCGAACATAATTCAAAGATTACGTTTATTCTATGGGGATGAATACACGTTTGAAGTAAGCAGCAGAGTCGGTGACGGAACCGTAATAAACATCTCGGTTCCGGATCACATCAGAGAGTCATAGTAAAGGGGAGTACGGGGTATGCTGAGCATATATATTGCAGACGATGAGGTCTGGATCACACTGGGGCTAAAGAAGTTACTTGAGAAGACGGGGATTGACTTCGAAGTAATCGGAACAGCAAATAACGGCCTTATGGCCAAAGAAGAAATCGGAATGTTTAAGCCCGATGTTATTTTCACGGATATAAGAATGCCGGGACTTTCGGGACTTGACCTTCTTCAGACGATTCCTGAGATATCACCTGAATCAAAGGTTGTTATCATAACGGGATTCGCCGAGTTTTCCTATGCCAAGGAAGCAGTGCAGCATCATGCATTCGACTATCTTCTCAAACCCATCAAGGAAGAAGATCTTACCAGAGTTCTTACCGCGATTTTAAAAGAGCGCGGTGAGATTGAAGATACGGAGAAGGTATCTCCTTCTTATGACAAAACCATCGATAATGTAGTGTCCGACATTCGCGAACATTACATGGAGGATATTTCTCTTACATCACTTGCGGCAAAATACAACATCAGTATGGCGCGCCTAAGTGAGATGATCAAAGAACATCTTCAGTTAAATTTCTCGGATTATATCGCATCACTTCGCATACAAAGAGCTAAGGAACTACTCAGGGATGAAAGCCTGTCCATACAGGAGATTGCTGAGATAGTAGGCTACAACGATTACTTCTACTTCACGAAAGTATTTAAGAAAGTGGAAGGTATTTCCCCCAGCAAATACAGAAAAGAGATCTAAGTGAAAAATATTACCAAAACGACGAAATTATTACATGTTTCTTTTATACGCGCGGTTATAGTATGAAGACACCGGGAGTACTCAAAACAAAATGTGTAGGTGTTTTCAGTTTTTAGGAGGTATGGCGTTTATGAAAAAGAAACTGGTAAGTATCGCTCTCAGTTTAATGTTGCTTGGAACGACGCTTGCAGGATGCTCAAATGCAGCGGGCAACACTTCATCAGCAGGATCAAACAACCAGACAGCGAATACAGCAGGTGCACAGGACGCAGGTTCTACCGATACCATCAAAATCGGTGTTTCTATATGGAGTTCAACCGACGTTCTCGGATCACAGTGCAAACTGATCCTCGACGAGGCAGCAGAGGCACTCGGCGTTCAGGTTATGTACGTTGACCAGGGACATGTTTCCGAGAAGGTTACCGCATCCGTTGAGCAGCTTTGCGCAGCAGGATGTCAGGGAATCATCATCTGTAATTCATCCGATACCGAAATGGCATCGGCAATCAAGACCTGTAACGACAATCAGGTTTATCTTGCACAGTTCTTCCGTATCATCTCTCAGGAAAACAGCGCAGACATTTATCAGGCAGCTGTAGATTCCGAGTACTATGTTGGTGCAGTTCATGAGAACGAGCCCGAAAACGGCGAGAGACTTGTTCAGATCCTTCTTGAAAGAGGAGACAGAAACATTGGTCTCATCGGATGGGAGCAGGGCGATGCTACATGGCTCGGCAGATGGGAAGGATACAAGGCAGGCGTTGAGAAGTGGAACGCTGAGCATCCCGATGATCAGGCAGTTCTTTCCGAGCCTCAGTATGCAGGAACTTCTTCAGAAGGCGGATCAAAGGCAGCAGAAGCTCTCATGAGTGCAAACCCTGACCTCGATGCACTTATCCCTGCAGGCGGCGGCGGAGATCCTCTCCAGGGCGCAATCGCAGCAGTTGAAAGAGCAGGCAAGACCGACCAGATCGATATCGTTTCAACCGACTTCTTACCCGACCTCGGTGAAAGACTTGCAAACGGAACCATGGCAGGAGAGTCCGGCGGACATTACTGTGATCCTCTCTTCGCATTCATGGCAGTTTACAATGCAATCAAAGGTAACTACAAGGATTTCGGTGGCAAGTTTGAAGACATCAACTTCCCTTATCTCTACGTTGCATCACCTGAAGATTATAAGGACTATGAGAAGTATTTCGTAGATCAGCTTCCTTATACTCAGGAGGAGCTTGTTCAGATGGCCAGCCTGGACATGGCAGGACTTAAAGCTGCAGCAGCAGCATTGTCGATAGAAGACGCGGCGGCCAGATCCGGTAATTAATACCTATTTTCAGAGCCGGTATCGCCAGGCGGTACCGGCTCTTATTATCTGAAAATATACGAGGTCATCGTTATGTATAAATCAAAAGAAAGCACGGGGAAAAAACTGTCCGGTCAGGTCAAGGGCTATATATTACTGCTTCTTCTGGTCTTAATCTCTTGGGGTATTTTTAAGATTATAACTCCGGACAATTTCGGATCACCCAAAAATCTTCTCAGCTATTTCGAAGCATCACTTCTTGCTGCAGTAGGTGCAGTAGGATTCTATTTTGTAATGGTAATGGGAATGTTTGACTTCTCCATCGGAGCAAACATCATGCTCTCCGCAATAGTCGGTTGCGTATTTGCCAATCGTTTCGGACTCGGTTATTTCGGACTTGTAGTCGGAGCGATAATGACAGGTGCCATCGTCGGACTCTTAAACGGAGCTTTTTATGTAAGACTCAGAATTCCTTCAATGATCGTAACAACGGGTCTTGCACTTATCTATGAATCAATTGCAAACTTTATCGCAGGCGGTGTCGAGCAGACACTTCCCTCTAACTTGAGAGCATTCGGACAGATGCCCGGAAATCTTATCCTTGCAGTGATGGCATTTATCCTTGCATATCTGATCCTTAACTACACCAAGATCGGAACATATACATATGCCATAGGAAGTAACGAATTCGTTGCTAAGAATATGGGTATCAATGTAAATCTCTATAAGGTTCTTGCTTTTATCATCAGCGGTGCGTTCTTAGGTGTTATGGCAGTTCTTACCATCAGCTATGGTTCATCCATGGTTGCTGTAACAGGCATGGCTTCAATGAGCAGAAACTTCATTCCCACTATGGGATGTTTCTTCGGCCTTGCATTTAAAAAGTACGGAATGCCCATCCCTGCGATCATCATCGGAGAGTTTGTCATTAACATTATCTTCTTCGGTTTCATCGCACTCGGTGCACCCACCGCAGTCCAGGATGTCATCACGGGACTTGCTCTTCTTATTATCGTTACGATGACAACAAATGTTGCCAAGGGCGAGATAGTTAAATAGGGAGGAGAAATGTGATGAGTGATATACGATTAGAAGTTAAAAATGTCAGCAAGAGTTTCGGAATCACCAAAGCACTTGATGATGTTTCGTTTAATATCAGCAAAGGCGAGATACATGCTCTTATCGGTGAGAACGGATCCGGCAAATCAACTCTTACCAATTCTCTTTCCGGAATTTATCACAAGGACTACGGTTCATTTATATTGGACGGAAAAGAAGTCGATCCTTCAAACCAGGTTGAAGCAAATAACGAAGGTATCTCGATCATAGTTCAGGAACTTGGTACACTGGACGGACTTACCGTTGCCGAAAATATATTCCTCGGTCACGAAGATTCGTTTGTGAAGATGGGGATTAAAAATACATCCGCCATGAACCGCAAAGCAAACGAGCTTCTTAAAAAATACGGATTCGACCGCATCAAAGCATCCGATATGATCGATGATTACAACTTCGAAGACAGAAAGCTTGTTGAGATCGTTAAGGCAACATACTTTGATCCGAAAATCGTTGTAATCGATGAGACTACCACTGCTCTTTCAAGAGAAGGCCGTGATGAGCTCTACAAGCACATGAAGAGAATTAAGGCAGAAGGTAATACCGTCATCTTCATTTCCCACGACCTTCCCGAAGTTCTCACCCTGTCTGATACCATCACTGTTTTAAGAGACGGTGTTTATATCGATACCGTTAAGAGCAGTGAGATAGATGAAGACGGTCTTAAGAAACTCATGGTAGGCCGTGACGTAACCGGTGCATATTATCGCGCAGATTACGACGAGGAAGTTTCAAGTGAAGTCGTAATGAAGGTTGAGAATGTGTCGGTTCCCGGACTTATCTCGAATATAAACTTTGAACTTCATAAGGGAGAGATACTGGGCTTTGGTGGACTTTCAGAATCCGGAATGCATGAGATCGGTAAAGCATGCTTCGGAGCATCCTTTGACAGAACCGGAAGTGTAACCCTTGCTGACGGAACTCACATCAATGATATTCCCACAGCAATCGCTCACAGCATTGCTTATACATCCAAGGACAGAGATAACGAATCCCTTATCATGAACCAGAGCATCAGGGATAATATCTGCCTGCCATCACTGGATAAACTTTCCAATAAAGCACATATGCTTAGCGATAAGAAGTTAAAAACATTTGCCGATGAATATGCTAAGCAGATGTCTACCAAGATGCAGAGCGTGGATCAGTTTGTATCGAACCTTTCCGGCGGTAATAAGCAGAAGGTAGTTCTTGCAAGATGGATAGGAAAAGATTCGGATATACTTCTCCTCGACAGCCCTACCAGAGGAATCGATATCAAAGTTAAGCAGGATATTTATCAGCTTATGGATAAGATGCGCAAGTCCGGTAAATCGATCATCATGATCTCAGAGGAACTTGCAGAACTTATCGGAATGTGTGACAGGATCATCATCATGAAAGACGGTCTTATAAGCGGTGAGCTGCCAAGAAGCAGAGATATGGATGAAAACAGTCTCATAGCAAAGATGGTTTAAGGAGGGATGATCATGAAAGATTCCAAAGCAGGAGAATTAAAAAAGCAATTTATTTATAACCTGATCCGTTCATCGCTTCCCATCATCGGTCTAATCGCAGTATGTATTGTTTTCAACATACTTACTCACGGAAGCATGTGGAACAGTCGTAAGCTTATACTTAACCAGATCTATGTGGTAATGATCTCGGCAACGGGCGTGTTCTTTATCATGTCGATGGGTGGTCTGGACTTTTCACAGGGTTCTATTTTGGGCATAGCGTCAATCGTTGTTTGTTTGCTCTCCGGCGTAAATATAATTGTTGCAATCTTTGGAGGAATACTTGCCGGCGCGGCGATTGGAGCGTTTAACGCATTTTTCTATGTCAAAAGAAAGATCAAGTCGTTCATAGTCACGATATGTACGATGTTTCTTTTCCGCGGTTTTATCAAATACATGGCCTCGAATTCACCGGTTGCAGCCAGTATGAAGGTCTATGATTACGATACTACCGCAATCAAACTCGGAATCACCGCTGCAGTGCTTATCATCAGTTTTGTGGTATTTCGCTTCACGGGATTCGGAATCAAATTAAAAGCGATTGGTGCCGGTGAAAAGGCAACCAAATTCGCAGGTGTAAGAACTGACAGAGTTAAGTTTTTGATCTATGTTTTGTCGGGAGCAATCACAGGGCTTGCGGCATTCGTAAACATAGTTAAGAACGGATCTGCAACAGCTAACGTAGGAAGTCAGCTGGAGACACAGATTCTCATAGCACTTGTACTGGGTGGTATGCCTATATCGGGAGGCGCCAAGGTGCGATTTGAGAATGTTATCGTAGGTTCTCTTCTGTACGTTGTTCTTACAAACGGTCTTATCATGATGGGCCTCTCAACCCAGATGATGCAGCTGATCCAAGGCATAGTATTCCTGATCTTCGTTGCAATATTTGCGGACAGAGAAAGCTTATCCGTAATTAAATAAATTTCTTTTCGTATTTTCCTCCAAAAAAGCGGCAGAGATGATCCATACCATCTCTGCCGCTTTTAATGTCGGTTTATTTATAGTTTTAAGATTGCCGTTGCTATTCTGAAATATGCAAGAAGTGAAAGTGCATCAACGATTGTGGTAATGAATGGACTTGCCATGACTGCGGGGTCAAATCCCAGACGCTTTGCTCCCACGGGAAGCATACATCCTATGAGCATTGCCATGAATACCGCTGCGATAAGTGTCAGGCATATCGTAAGTGCTACTGCTATGGCAAGTTTGTCGAAGAGCATAAGCTTTACGAAATTTGCGGCGGCAAGTGTCAGTCCGCAGAAGACTGCAACACGTATTTCTTTCCACATGACTTTCGGTACATCGGAGTATTCTATCTCACCGAGTGAAAGTCCACGAATGACTGTAACTGATGCTTGTCCTCCGGCATTACCTCCCGTGTCCATCAGCATGGGAATGTAAGCTACAAGAACCGCACAGACGCTCAATGCATCTTCAAATGATTTGATGATTGCTCCTGTAAAGGTAGCACTTACCATGAGAAGCAGCAGCCAAGGTATTCTTTTCTTATAAGTCTCAAGAACACCGGTCCTCATATATGTCTTGTCGGAAGGGAGAATAGCTGCCATCTTTTCCATGTCCTCGGTGGCCTCTTCTTCCATGATGTCCACGATATCGTCGACGGTGATAATTCCGACCAGACGGTTTTCATTATCTGTAACGGGCATTGTGGTGAAGTCGTATTTCTTGAACTGGGATGCAACCTCTTCCTGGTCCATCAAAGTGTTCAGGGCAATGACATTTTCATGCATGATATCCCCGATGATCTCATCATCTTTGGAAAGGAGGAGGTATCTGAGTGCAACGGTTCCGATCAGGTGTCTTCCGCTGTCGAGAACGTAGCAGACATTGATTGTCTCGGAATCAACACCGACACGTCTTATTCTCTCTATTGCTTCTTTAACCGTTGAGCTTTCCTTAAGGTCCACGTACTCCACGGTCATTATGCTACCCGCACTGTCTTCGGGATAGCGGAGCAGCTGGTTGATCTCACGCCTGGTATCGGGACTGGCCTTAGCCAAAATTCTCGTTACGATATTGGCTGGCATTTCTTCCATCAGGTCCGCAGCATCGTCGGCCATCAGGTTATCGATGATCCCCGCAGCTTCCTTATCGGACATTACACTTATGATCTTCTGCTGCAGATCCACATCAAGGTATGCGAAAACATCCGCAGCCTGATCCTTGGTCAGGATACGGAAAAGTTTCGGCATGTGTTCTTCGTCCAGCTCTTCGATCCACGCTGCGATATCCGCATCGTTATGCTCGGACAAAATCTCACGGAGCTTCGCGTACTCTTTGTTTTCAAGCAGAGTCAGAAGCTCATCAAATACATTCTTTTCTTCCATTTTGCATCACCTTTTGAGACGGCAAAGCCCGCCCCACGAAAGGGAATGCTCTGTTAAAGGGGATTCCGGGTGGTGAGGCTGGAAAATGCCGTGATCATATAATGTATACTTCGGGGAACAGAATCAGTACTTCGACTGTCACCTGTCATATGATCACCACCCTTCCGATAGATTTGAACCATTTAAGTTCCGCCCTAATTCTATTTTCCCATGCCTCGAAAGTCAAGGCTTTTTGAAGTATAATAGGTCACATAGGAGTAGGAAATTATGGATTATGAATTACTTGTAAAACAGGCAGAGGGTTTGGCGGAAGGAAACAGATGGGACATCACCCTTTATGCAAATCTTTCTGCACTTATATATGAAAGCATGGACAGACTCAACTGGGCGGGATTTTACCTCATGCGTGAAGGCGAGCTTCAGCTGGGACCCTTCCAGGGTAAGACCGCATGCACTCGCATTCAGGTTGGCAAGGGCGTATGCGGAACTTCCGTTGAAAAGAATACGATCATCCGTGTTCAGGATGTTCATTTATTCCCCGGACATATCGCGTGCGACAGTGCATCGGAGTCCGAGATTGTTCTTCCCATTCACAAGAACGGAGAAGTGATCGGAGTTCTTGATATCGACAGTCCCGTTAAGAACAGATTCTCCGAAGAAGATGAAAAGTACCTTGCTAAGATCGTAGAGATTATCGAACGAACTGTATGATGTGACACCTCATTACACCCTATAGGAGGCGGATATGAGAAAGATCGGATTTCTGATTATATTTGCTTTGTGCTTGCTTATCACAGGATGCGGAGCTGTTTCCAATGAAAGACTTGATAATGCGGGAATTAATCTTTCATCGGATACTCTGAAGATTGATAAGATCTCAATCGTAACCGCTGAGGTAAGCGAAGATTATCTGTGGAAGATCGAATGGCCGAAGAGCTACTATACCGGCACTCAGTCCCATATCTTCAAAAACGGATTTAAGGCGATTACGGAAGAAGATAGGGACTTTATCCTTACGTATCTGTCGGAGCATGACAATATGTCACCTGCAAACGGACCATTCCTTTGTGATATTCAGGTGTCTACGATCGACGGTAATGTTCACTCCGGTCTGTCACTTAGCGTTTACGGGCAATACCCCGAAGGCTTCGATGAATTTGCTGCAGTGATAAATCGAGTTTGCGGTGATGACAGAGTTTATCTTCCTGCAACCGGAAATGCTCAGGAAATAACTCCCGAATACTTCACGGCGATTACAGGTATTACGGATGATGATGTTGTAGGCGGTACCGTTGCAGAGATGCTTGATCATTGCAATATTGTAGATTACGAGACTTTGTATTTTAACTCGCCATATGAACTTGGAAAGTATGCAAGAAATTACGAAGCATGCAGACTTCTCGAGTATCACATACAGTCCGCACCGAGTACGGATGATGAGTGTCTTGCATATGCTAAAGAGCTCGCTACAGAACTTGGTATCACGGATGAGATAACCAAGGAGCACTCGATAAACGAAGATCAGGAGTGGTATGAGATTCCTGATTACAATGGAGTAAGTATCCGGGTTTACAGAGCCGAGACCGTAACCGATGATATGTATGTTGAAACTCTCAGTCAGTACGGCAACCTGATGGTTTATGAGACGACAACAACTCCTACGTCGGAGTGTCAGGGATACAGATGTCTTGATTTCATATACAGTAATGATCTGAAATTTGTTGTTGCGATAAACAGTAACACAACGGATATCGAATTGATAGCCGAGCTCACAGATGTTGTCAGAGGTATGAAATAAAATACGGAGTATCAAATGGCGCAGAGAAAAATCGTACATTTAGATAAAGATATATGTGACATGCTCCCCGAGAGAAAGCCTGACGGGCACAAGGGAACCTTCGGAAAAGCATTTATATATTCCGGAAGTTTCGGAAGTGCGGGCTGTGCACTTCTTGCGGGAAGAGCTGCATACAGGATTGGTGCCGGCATGGTTAAGATTGCATCACCCGAATGCAACAGAGTGATCATTCAGACTGCACTTCCCGAGGCACTTTATGATACGAATGAATTCGCTCGCAGGATGAACATCACGGATAAATGGCCGGATGTGTACCTTGCAGGCCCCGGAATCGGAACGGATGAAGAGAGCATTAACAACCTGGATGCACTCATTAACGGTTCAGGTAACAAGCCACTTGTTCTCGATGCCGATGCACTTACTATAATTTCCTCGGATGCAGGAAGATACTTATCCGAAGATATTATGAGAATGGCAAATGACGGAAGAAAAATCATCTTAACACCTCATGAGGGCGAACTGCACAGATTGCTTAGGGTTATACCTGATGCTGCTTCGGATGGCGACAGACTCAGCCTTGCAATTGATATATCGGACTATTTCGGATGTACCGTTGCAGCCAAGGGACCCGTTACATACGTAGTTACTCCGGGTAAGGATATCTACGAAAACAATGATTGCGGAAATTCAGGCATGGCAACCGCAGGAAGCGGAGACGTCCTTGCAGGGATCATAGTCGGACTTCTTGCGCAGGGACTTGATGCGCACACTGCCGCATCATATGGCGTCCGTATCCATGCACTTGCCGGTGACAGAGCAGCAGAAGGAAGGTGTGAGCACGCACTCATGGCAGGAGATATCGCAGAATACATTTACTGATGAGAATAGATAAATTTCTTGCAGACAATTCAATAGGAACGCGCAAGGAGATAAAGGGGCTCATCAAAGCAGGACGTGTTACGGTTAACGGAGCGCAGGTTAGTGATCCGGGTATGCATGTCAATCCGGAGAAGGATGAGATATCTTATGACGGAAGTGTCATAACTTATGAGCGCTTTCATTATTACATGTTAAATAAACCTGCCGGAGTTGTATCCTCAACAAGGGAAGGTGCATCTACAACAGTTGTGGAACTCCTTGCTGATGAAAATGTTAAGAACCTCTCACCCGTAGGAAGACTTGATAAGGACACCGAAGGACTTCTACTTATAACAGATGACGGAGCACTTCTCCATGATCTGATATCCCCTTCCAAACATGTGGGTAAGGAGTATCTGGTAATCCCCGAACATCCCTTAACCGAGGATGACCTTAAGAAACTGGAAGAAGGTGTGGATATCGGAGATGATAAGAAAACACTTCCTGCGAAAGCCCGCATGGAAGATGACGGACTCCATCTTGTTATATATGAAGGAAGATTCCATCAGGTTAAGAGAATGCTGGAAGCAGTAGGCAATAAAGTTACTTACTTAAAACGTCTTAAAATGGGTGATCTTGAACTTGATCCGGGGCTTGAAGGCGGAGAGTACAGAAAGCTTACACCCGAGGAACTGGAGCTTCTTAAGAGATAACATTTAGGAACATAATTATTTAACCATTTAAGCCAAAATGTGATAATATGTATTGAATCAAATATTGGGGTGCTTATCTATAGCTGAGATCGGTCAAAGGACCGGAACCCATGGATCTGTAAAGGATCCGAACTTGATCCGGGTAATACCGGCGTAAGGAGGCTTATATGTTTTGGAGTTCTGAAGACGGATACTATGCTCTGACAAAGACGGGCTACATTGCCCTTGCCTTGATCGCAGTTATTGTACTTGCGCTCATCGGCTTTATGAAGAGCAGAAAAGGTTCTGAGAATACCTCATCGAAATTCTCTGTTTCTACAATAACTTTTGCGGGTGTATCGATCGCACTTGCTTTTGTTCTTTCTTATATCAAGATCATTCAGATGCCCTGGGGCGGATCGGTTATACTTCTTTCCATGTTTTTTATTGTTTTTGTAGGATACCTGTACGGTCCCAAAGTCGGACTTGCCGCAGGATTTATATTCGGTATCCTGGAACTGATTCAGGACGGCGGTACTTACATGCTGACTCTTTTCCAGGTATGCTGTGATTATATACTGGCGTTTACCGCACTTGGCGTTAGTGGCTTTTTCAAGGGAAAAAAGAACGGTCTTGTGACCGGATATATCGTTGCGGTGATTGCCAGAGGAATATTCCATGTTATAGGCGGATATATCTATTGGATGGATTATATGCCTGAGAATTTCCCTGCATCACTTAGGGCTATCTATCCCATTTGTTACAATTTTGCTTACCTTATCCCCGAAGCGATCCTAACAGTTGTAGTAATATCGCTTCCTCCGGTCAAGAAAGCAATAGCCGGAGTAAGGAATATGGCGGATAAGGCTTAAACCAGTTTGATCCGGAGAAATAAATATGGACAGAGAAAAGACGATCGTACGCACAAGTATCATCGGTATTGCAGCCAATCTTCTGCTTGCTGCATTTAAGGCTGTCATAGGCTTTGCCAGCGGATCCGTTGCAATCATCACTGATGCTGTCAACAATATCACGGACGGCTTAAGCAGTGTTATTACCATAATCGGTGCCAAATACGCGGGCAAAAAACCTGATAAAGAACACCCCTTAGGACACGGAAGAGCCGAATATATCAGTGCTGCCGTGATCTCTGTCCTTGTTCTGTACGCAGGTGTTACATCACTTGTCGAATCCGTTAAGAAGATCATAAATCCCGGTGAGATATCCTATGACTATATTCAGATAGTGATATTGATAGCCGCTGTTTTTGTAAAAGTATTTCTCGGTACATATTTCAGTCATATCGGTAAAAAGGTTAATTCGGATTCTCTTGTAGATTCCGGCAAGGATGCCATCGGAGATGTGTTTATATCATCTGCCGCAATACTTGCCGCAATCATCTATATCATCAAAGGTTTTTCCATCGAAGGCTATGTCGGTGTTCTGATCGGTGTCTTTATTATCAAGGCCGGTGTAGGAATGCTGAAGCATACCATGGATGACATCATCGGACACAGACCCGACTCTGAACTTACCAGGCAGATCAAAGAATCCGTATGTGAGTTCGAGGGGGTCTACGGTGTCTACGATATGATCCTTCATAACTACGGCCCCGATAAGTACATGGGTTCCATACATGTTGAGATCGATGCATCCAAGAACGCTGACGAGATCGATACCCTTTCCCGCAGGATCACTCACACCATCTATGCCAAGTACGGAGTTGTTATAGAAGCGGTAGGTGTTTATGCAAGAGACGATATTCATCCCGAGGTTTCGGAGATGAGAGGAAAGGTTTCCGATATTGTCTTTTCACATGATAATGTTCTTCAGATGCACGGCTTCAGAGTTGATTTTGACAATAAGCTGATCATGGCGGATATCATCATCGACTTTGCAGCTCCCGACAGAGAAGGCCTGTACACACATATCATCGAGGATATCGCTGAGGCTTATCCGGGATACACTCCCAAGATCGTTCTTGATATCGACGCATCCGATCTTTAAAAATTTGATATAATAGAGAAAAATGTTTCGGGGGAGAAATATTTATGCCTGCTAAATTTTTGGTGGATTCCGAAAGACCCAATGCTCTCATAACGGGAGCTTCAAGAGGAATAGGAAGAGCCATCGCGGAAGCTCTCTCCGCAGACGGCTACGATCTGATCCTCACATGCAAACATTCCATAGGGGACCTTGAGACCTACGCCGGCACATTGGCCGATAAATACGGCATCAGCGTGTGCACGGAAAGAGTAGATATGTCCTCGGCTTCGGATGTCAGGGAACTTTTCGAAGGCATCCACGATCTTGATGTTCTTGTAAATAACGCGGGAATATCCTACATAGGTCTTCTTCAGGATATGTCCGACGAAGAGTGGAACGACGTTATCGGCACCAATCTGTCCTCCGCTTTCTATACATCCAGGTGCGCAATTCCTCTTATGCTTAAAAAACAATACGGAAGAATCCTCAACATCTCATCCGTATGGGGAAATGTGGGAGCATCCCTTGAAGTAGCATATTCTGCATCAAAGGGCGGACTTAACGCATTCACCAGGGCTCTTTCCAAAGAACTTGCCCCTTCCCAGATTGCGGTTAACGCCATTGCCTGCGGAGTTATCGATACGGACATGAATTCCGGCTTTTCTCCGGAGGACATGGACGAACTTAAGAAGGAGATCCCCGCGGACCGCATCGGAAGCCCCGAAGAGGTGGCAAAACTGGTTTCTCTGGTCTTAAAAGCCCCCTTATACATGACAGGTCAGGTAATTACCCTTGACGGTGGGTGGACTTAACCCAATTTTGTTGTTTTTTGGGGGTATTTATAGTAGAATTTATATGTATGTGTGGCACCTTAAAACACGGTGTTTA